>DBHK01000027.1:0-378890 GCA_002295635.1 Alphaproteobacteria bacterium UBA830
GACGATCACAAGGAGCATGGCCACCATGATCATGGCGGCAAGCACGATATTCACATATGGCTACATACAGAGAACGCAGTGGCCATTGTCAAAATGATCGCAGGCATTCTTTCGGAGAAAGATGCTGCGAATAGCGGGCGGTACAACGCGAATGCGGATCGCGCTTCGGTTCGGCTCCGTTCTCTTAAAAGAGAGTTAGAAGGGACACTTCAGCCGGTTCGCAATCTTCCGTTTATGACTTTTCATGATGCGTGGCAGTATTTTACTGCAGAGTTCGGTATGAAATACGTCGGTGCGCTTACTCTTAACATGGGGAAGGAACCTGGTGCCCGAAGGATAGCGGAAGTACGCGCAATTATTCATAAGACTAATGCTAAATGTTTATTTGCCGAGCCTCAGTTTCCCGCAGCATTGGTAAAAGTTGCGGTGCGCGGTACAAACGCGAAAATAGGGATCCTTGATCCTGTAGGTGCAAATCTCACGCAGGGACCTGACCTATATTTTGAGCTGATGCGTCAGACGGCCAATGGGATGACCTCGTGTCTTGCCCGCTCCGGGGATTGAACTGCGGCTAACCGAATAATTCAGAGCCGATAATGAGCTATATAAAATTCCTAGCCGATGTGGACCCCGAATCATGTTGTAGGCTTCCCTTGCCCCAACCCGAATTACTGGATGATGTAAGCCGTCAGACCTATGTTGCGCTTGCGGATTCTAGCGGTGGCTCCCTTACAGACCTACAGGGCTGGGAGGTATAAGAATTCACAGCCCCGAATTGTCCAATGGATTGAGACCCGTAAATCTTTATCTTAGCAGCCAAAGGTTATAGAGGCCGGAACGCGAGAGCTTGTGATCTTGGTGACTGCAAGGGAGTATAATTGTCATTTTGAATGATATGCCCATGAAGCGGAGGCGTTACGACACGGTACATCGCAGGAAATTATCGAAATTGTTAGGCACCGAAAATCCATAAAGGAACTAGACTCAACCGATGTAGCCCTGATCGAATTCGGGAGAGAACTCTATACGGACCGCCGTGTGATATCCGAAACCTATGCAAAGGTTAGCTGGGGGATACGACCGACGAACACTGGCTAACCTAGTAAACTTGATGTCTATATGCCGGCGTTTTGATCAGGTTCCAAGTCGACTTCCAACGCCTGTAATACCCGAGAATGCGAGATATATGCGCCAATCATCAGCGTCAATTCTACGATCTGACGATCTGAAAAAAAGTCTTTAAGTGGTGCGAAGATACTATCGGATACTACTATATTCTTTGTCATAGCATCGACATATTTAAGCACTGATCTCTCTGCTTCAGTAAAAAGATCAGACTTCGTCCAGTCGGCGAGTGCATCGCACTCTTCCTCTGTCATCCCTTCCTGAATCGCCAAATTAGGTACGTGTTGACGCAGAACGTACGCAGAAGAAACCAAATACCCCACCCGAACGATCACTATTTCACGCAGTCTTCCATTTAGCTCCGTACCCCAACGAATATTATTAATATGATTAAACCAGCTTTCCGCCAGAGGTGGGCTGTGTAGTAGCGTCCGGTATACATTTATTAACTTACCGCGCCGCCGGCCGGTGATCTGGGTAACAAGATCTCTGTATTCCGATAAATCTTCAGGTTTCAAGAAAGGTATGCGAGCCATGTGAGCTTCCATTTTCATAGGTATATGATAAGCCGCGAGCTTACCGCGGTGGGGGGTTCGATCACATGAGTACCATTGTTGTTCAGGACGAAAAAATACTACGGTTTTTGCAGGTGATACTCGATCCGGTCGGCCGCTTGTGGAACAGTTTGCGCAGCGCATAGATTATGTAACTGGGGCTGATCATCTTGGTTTCTACTGCTATCATGTAGCTGAGCACGATGCGACCCCGCTTAATATGGTGCCCGTACCAGGAGTATTTCTCGCCGACCCCGCTCAGGATCCTAAATAATTATTTCAGCAACGGTTTTACAGCTTCCCTAAATTCACGGCGGCGGTCGGCGTGGTGAAGCCAGTGGTAATCGTATTGCAGTGGCGGCGCATCTCCCGCCTCCACTTTCAGCGCCGCAAAAACTGGTCCCGGCCTGGCCAAAAGGTCTGGCAGGTCTACTGCAAACTGGCTCAACTCTTCATACGTATGTGAACCTAGATAGCCCGCCGCTGATGCAAGGCCGGCAAGATCGGCTGTTCCCTTCGCCGGGGTTGGATGGCCGCCATTTGCTTCATATGTTCCATTTTCCGCCACAAAATGAACAAGGTTCTTGGGCGCTGCGTTTGCGATGGTAGTCAAGGTGGATAGATTCATCAGAAGACTTCCATCTCCATCGAGCAATATTATTTTCTGATCCGGCAGGCCAATAGAAAGCCCGAGCGCATGTGAGGAAGCTTGGCCCATAGCGCCCACGCTGACGAAATTGAGTGGGTCCGGATCGACACGGTGCCATTCAAATGCCGATGTGTAGGTCGATACTACGATGGCGCCGTCGCGGTGATCGCGGATCCTCTCAAAACAGGCCATTCGCTGCATCATGGCTGAACCTGTCGTCCTAGTAGCGCAACCATCGGACGTGATGTTTCGTAGGCCCGGTCTATCGCCGCCGGCAGGTGCGCGACGTCTCCCGGGCCATCAATAAGAATATGGTCGATCTCCATCGCGTCCAGTACAGGTTCGATTATGCGCACGCCGAAGCTGGCGGACTCGATTGGTGCTTTGTCCACCTCCTTACCGAGTAGCCCCACTAGCATACAGACCGGCTGTTCATATTCGCAGCCTACAGCCCGAACGTTGTTTAGGGAGTCCATCAACCCCGTTTGTTGCATGAGCAGCACAGCCCGCTTTTCACAGTATGAAAGCGCTGCGCAGATTGACACGCCCTCATCCTCCTTTGAGAGCCGGATTAGGGTCAGCTCCGGGTCTTTGGACAACGGCCAAAGAAGTCCGTCACTGGTTGTGATATCCGGTAGGGCTGCGATGTGTCGGACTCCTGAAATTTTCAGAGCCGTAATCAGCTCTGAGCCGCTGGGACCTGCCGGGTCTGGCACTGGATTACACCGAGACCGAAAGTTCGGTCAGGAATGTAGACAATGCGGCATTTACCGCTTCTGGGTTTTCGACGTTAGCGATATGCCCGGCGCCGTCGATCACAACATGTCTGCAATTAGGGATTGCGTCAGCTGCCTCGGCTAGTATTTCCGGCGGTGCGCCTTTGTCTTGGGCGCCGCCAATGATCAAGGTCGGCACCTTTATTTTTCCGAGGCCAGGCCCGAACGCCAGCCGTTTCAGCGCTTCACAGCAACCTTCGTGACCGACTGGGTTAGTCGAGCGCAACATGTTGCGCACTTTGTCTAAAGACGGGGGGTTGGCTTCCACCGTTTCCGGTGTAAACCAGCGGGTGATAGTTGGTTCCACTACACCCTCCATGCCTTTTTCTCGAGCGGTGTCGATACGGTATTGGAAATAGGCAGCATAATCGGGTGGTGCATCAGGCCGGGAGTCGCATGCGGTCAGCGACATTAGGCGGTCTCCGTGATTCTGTGCCATACCATATCCAAGCATGCCACCAATAGACAGGCCGACCCAATGGGTTTTTTCGATATCGAAATGATCCAGCAATGCGCAAGCGTCGTTCATCAGATCATCGAAGAAATATGGCCCTAGCGGAGCGTCGGACCCGCCATGCCCGCGATGGTCATAGCGCAAAATCCGGTAGTCGTTTTCCAACAACGCTACCTGATCGTCCCAAAGCGACAGATTATTACCCAATGCATGGCTAAAGGTTACCCAAGGCGCGCCTTCCTTCCCCTCAACCTCGCAGTTCACTTCGAAATCGCCAACGCTAACTTTCATTCATATTTCTCCACTTATCTCTTGCACAAAGTATACAAAAATTAGAGTCACTCTCTTTATTGAAAATTCTTATTTAGGTTCGTTAATTGCTGCCAAAAACGTTTCAGCGAAATCTCGGAGCTTGACAGCACCCACACCGTGGACTTTAGCGAACTCGTTGGCGGATTTTGGTTTCCGGCGTGCCATATCGATCAGGGAACGATCGGAGAAAACTACGTAGGCTGGGACACCCTTTGCCTTCGAGAGTTGAAGCCGTAACGCGCGCAAGCGGCTTAGAATTTCTGAATCCGCTTCATGTAAATCAGCGTCCGCGGCTAGGTCCTGAAGCCGACGTTTTGCGGCGCGGGATTTTTTCAATGTGTCCTGCCGGTATCGGAAACTCTCCAGACCCTGCATGAGGCTCTCGCCCTTGTTAGTAATAGTTAACCCACCGTACCCCTGAACGTCTAATTGCAGAAAACCTGTCGCAACAAGCTGGCGGATAATGGACTGCCACTCCTGCTTTCTCAGGTCCGAACCAATACCAAATGCAGCGCGTTGGTCGTGCCCAGCCTTCGAAATTTTTTCGGTCGGTACGCCGCGCAGAATGTCTATGACATGCGCGGCGCCGTAGATTCGTCCCGACTGGTCGATTGCGGCTAAAACCTTTTGGCCGTGTTCCGTGCCGTTCACGAGTGCGACGGGATCGGTACATACATCGCAATTATCGCAGACATTAATCTTCTCGCCAAAATACTCTAGCAGAGATCGGCGCCGGCATTCCGGGGCTTCGCAATATGCTACCAAGGCATCAAGGCGTTTGTGTTCTCGCCGTTTGCGGTCCAGGCCGGCATTTTCACCCTCGATAAAGAGGCGGCGCATTCGGATATCCTGCAACCCGTATATCATGTGCGCATGAGCTACGGTACCGTCTCGGCCCGCACGGCCGATTTCCTGATAATAGGCCTCCACGCTACCCGGTAGATCTACGTGAAGAACAAAACGCACATCCGACTTGTCTATACCCATTCCGAACGCAATCGTAGCAACGATAACGACGCCGGGGTCGGTCATAAAGGCATTCTGGTGTGCCTGGCGATTAAACTGGTCCATACCCGCGTGGTAAGGTAGAGCTTTTATTCCGCGGTCCTGCAAGTAGTGGGAGATTTCTTCTGTCTTCTTGCGAGAAAGGCAATAGACTATGCCGCTTTGGCTCTTATGCCGCAACAAGAAGTCAATCATCTGACGTTTCCAATCCTTCTTCATCTCCACCGAAAGGTGGATGTTGGGGCGGTCAAAGCCCAACACAACAGACTCAGCTTTTCCTTCGAAGAGTTGGGCAACAATATCGTTACGAGTGACTGCATCCGCAGTGGCGGTAAGGGCGGCAATAGGCACATTTGGGAATATGCCTCGTAGTTGTGACAGTTGTTCATATTCCGGGCGAAATGCAGGCCCCCATTGCGAGATGCAGTGGGCTTCGTCAATCGCGAACATTCGGATATTCAGGTTCCCCAGTGCCGCCAGCATGCGTTCGGTCATCAGCCGTTCTGGGGCCATATACAAAAGGCGTGTTTCACCTGCCGACGCTCGGCGCCAGGCGGCAACGTTCTCATCGCGTGTGCGGGATGAATTGATTGTGTCGGCGGCGACGCCTACGAGTTTTAGCGCCGCGACTTGATCTTCCATCAGGGCTACAAGGGGCGAAATGACAATCGTCAGGCCGCCGGCGACCAGCGCTGGAATCTGGAAGCAGAGAGATTTGCCCGCACCAGTAGGCATCACGGTCAGCACGTTGCGCCCTGTTAAGAGGGCGTCAACGACTTGCTCCTGCCCTGGTCGGAATGATTCAAAGCCGAATACCTCTCTCAGGATACTGTGTTTTGCATTCTGTTGGGGGATTTCGATGACGGATTGCATATCTACAGTTTAGGTGGGTAGCCTGATTCGGGCGATGGACATCGTCAAAAGTTTATTCAGATTCCAGTGCTTCCCGTTTCAGCTCTAATTCGAGCCATTTCTCTTCGGCGGCCGCTAGATCGCATTCGGTCTTCTGTAATGTTTTCGCAGTGGAATCGAACTTTTCGGGATCTTTTGAAAATAGTTGGGGATCGGCCAGTATGCTACGGTGAGTGTCAATTTGTGACTGTAATTCATCAATTTTCCCGGGTAGGTTTTCGAGTTCATGCTTGTCCTTGAAGGTCAGTTTTTTGGCCGTTGACGCTGTGGGATTTAGGCAGGTCGATGCCACTGGCTTAATTTTTTTTCGTGGCGATTCACTATCAGGTTTCTCAGCTGTTAGATCACTACCCCGCTGGCTTAGCATGTCGCTGTAGCCACCAGCATATTCCGTCCATTTCCCGTTTCCTTCTCCGGCGATGATCGACGTGACTACCCGGTCAAGAAAATCACGGTCATGGCTCACTAGTAAAACTGTACCTGTATACTCTGCTAGAAGTTCCTGAAGCAGGTCCAAGGTTTCGAGATCAAGGTCGTTGGTCGGTTCATCCAGGACCAGTAGGTTGGACGGTCTGGCAAAGGCCCGGGCCAACATAATTCGACCGCGTTCTCCACCTGATAGAACGGAAACCGGTGACCGCGCCTGGTTTGGCGTGAAAAGAAAATCCTTCATATAACCGATTACGTGGCGCGATTGACCATTAATGGTAACCTTGTCGCCACCCCCGGTCATCGCATATGCCAATGTGTCAGTCGGGTTGAGTTTTTTTCGTTGCTGATCGAGATTTTCGATTTCGAGGTTCTTACCCAGTCGAATATTCCCTGCATCCGGCTCCAGCTCACCCGTTAGAAGTTTTAGTAACGTAGTCTTTCCTGCTCCATTAGGGCCAACTATTCCAACCCGGTCGCCTCGGGCTATCAGTGTAGAAAAGCGGTCAACAATGACTCGGTCACCGAAAGATTTAGAGACTTCTTTAGCTTGGCCAACCCGTTTCCCCGAAATCTCTGCTTCTGATACAACCATGTTGCCAACACCAGTCGGGCCATGATCGCTGCGGCGTTTGGTGCGCAGGTCGATTAGCGCGCGCAGGCGTCCCATATTTCGCTTCCGCCTTGCCGTAACGCCCTTATGCAGCCAATCGGTTTCAGCCGCGATCTTTCGGTCAAGTTTATGTCGTTCTAGCGCTTCGCTTTCGAGAAATTTTTCGCGCCAGGATTCGAAATCTCTAAACCCCCTATCAATCCGGTGTGTCCGGCCCTGATTGATCCATAACGTGGAGTTGGAGAGTTTTTCGAGGAACCGTCTATCATGGCTGATTAGGACTAATGCGGATCGGATTCTTGAAAGTTCCTCTTCTAACCATTCAATGACTGGCAGATCTAGATGGTTGGTTGGTTCATCCAGAAGCAGTATATCGGGTTGCGGTGCAAGCGCGCGCGCCAGTGCTGCCCGACGCACTTCGCCGCCTGACAGGTTGGCGGTGTTGGCAGAGCGCAAAAGCCCGAGCCGGTCGACCAACATATTTGCGCGATTCGGATCGTCACCACCTTCTAATCCGCTACGAACATAATCGGCGATGGTCTCGAAACCGGATGGGTCTGGTTCCTGCGGCAGGTAACGCAGGGTTGCACCTGGCTGAACGAATCGTTCTCCATCGTCTGCCTCTATCTCGCCGGTGGCTATTTTCAGTAGCGTCGACTTACCCGAGCCGTTTCGTCCGACCAGGCACAGCCGTTCCCCGTCTGAGATGGATAATTCCGCGCCCTCAAGCAGCGGTGTTCCGCCGAAAGTTAGGTGAATATCGCGTAGTAGTAGAAGCGGTGGCGCCAATTGGACAAATCCAGTCGTTTACAGCTATGCACTATTATAAATTCACCGCAGCAAGATATTGCCTATGAGCGGGATAAGAACTCTACCGATACTTTTCCGGCAGGTGCTTTGCATACTTGGCACGGATACGATCGTCGAGTTCTTGCGAAGATCGCGCAACAGCCGGGAAATCATCGCGTTTTCGGAAAGGGATGCAAGCATCAACGACGACACGTGAATTACGGCGGTCGTGATCATCGTCGTAGCACATCGGATCCAGGTGGGTGCTCCAGCAACCGTTTATAATATCTATTCCTTCTCGCGGGTCATGGCGTGTGCACATTGCCCAGACCACGTCATTCATATTCGCTGGATCTATATCGTCATCCACCACCACTACCCAGCGGTTTGCGTAGGCGCCAGCGTGGCATTGCGATGCGACTAGTCCTACCTGTTTCGAATGGCCACCATACATCTGTTTGATCGAAACTGTTAGCCACATACGGCTACCGCCTGCTTCATGCGCGTAGACACCCTGGACGCCGGGAATACCGGCGGCTTCCAGCTGGTTCCAGACGGCGGCAGCACGGTATGCTCCCATATAGTAAGTGTTGTCATTAGGTGGAACTGCCGGAATCGCGCCGGTAATAACCGGATTGTCCCGGTGCATAAGTGTTTCGATTCGGATCGCTGGTTCTGGTCGCTGACCGCCAGCATAATATCCAGTCCATTCGCCAAGCGGGCCTTCAAGAATCTCGTCATCGACGTCGATGAAGCCCTCGAACGCGATCTCGGCACTGGCGGGAACCGGAAGCCCTGTAGTTGGCATGTTTATAACTTCTACGCTCTCTCCGAAGATGCCGCCCACTACATCCAATTCGTTAGTTTCATAGGGTACTTCAAACCCCCCGATCATAAACATCACTGGGTGGACACCCGCCACCACAGCGACCGGACATTTCTCGCCTCTATCATGATATTTTTTCATGAGGAGACGGGCATGTTTACCGGGAGACATCATCACGGTAGCGACGCGAGGTTCATGCGCCTGAACTCGATAAGTACCGTAATTTACCCATCCAGTATCTGGGTCTCGCATAGCCACTATGCAGCCAGTACCAATGAAGTTTCCGCCATCGTGTTCATGCCATTTGGGCGACGGTAGGCTCTGGATATTAACAGCTTCTCCTTCTGTGACGTTCTCGACGAGCGGTCCTCCGTTAACTTCTACCGGCCGATGAGCTGGCGCCTCACCTAGGTAGTGGCGCCACCACCTGATCAAGTCTTCTTCGGTTGCTTCAGGAGGAAGGCCCAGCGCTATCGCACAACGCGGGCGAGACATGATGATATTGGCAAGGACACGGTGGCCATTGGGGAAGCCGGGAACGTCGTCGAATAACAGCGCCGGATTATCAAGGTCGCGCATAAAAATATCAACGAGGCCGCCAATATCCTCTTCGGTTTCGGCACCACTTATTCTCTCTAACTCGCCAATTTTATCGATTTCATCGAGAAAATTACGAAGATCTTTATTTGCCACGTCTAGTCTCCCTACGCTTAGCGCTGTCATCTTACCAGACAATTGAATCTTCAGAGCCTGCGGTCAAGGCGTGTTAATCAGGTATGCCAATCGGTTATGGTAAGACGACGCAAAAGCCTCTCCTCTCCCTCTGGAAAATCTGTGCGAGCATGGTTCAGGCATCGATTATCCCAGATTAAGAGATCTCGGGCTTTCCATTTGTGGGAGTATACAAAATCAGGATTTTCAGCGTGATCGAACAAAATGTTAAGTAGATCATCGCTCTCATCTCGCTTCATACCGATGACGTGGCGCGTCATTAAACGGCTCAGATATAATGATTTACGGTTGGTCACCGGGTGCAACTTAACAAGGCCGTGGGTCGCAGCAGATGTGTCTGGTTCAGTTTCCTCGGTGGTTTCCTCGCGAAAGGTGTCGTCGTAGCCGTAGAGGTTTCTGACCTGTAATTGGTCAATACGGCTTTTTAGATCTTCATCTAACGCGTCGTAAGCCATGGCTAGGTTGGCAAACAATGTATCCCCGCCGCGGGATGGCAATTTTATTGCGTAAAGTGTGGTCGCGGCATAGGGCGTATCCCTGTGTGCGCCATCGGAATGAAATTGCATTTCGCCGTCCGGCAAAGACCCGATAGGCTCACCGTTTTTCCGGATATTACTGACCAGCATTACACCACGATTTCTGACTTCTCCCCCCCCATAACCGGATCGAACTCGATATCCTGAATCTACCGGCCCGAAAAGGTCACCAAACCTGATCTGATCGGACGCCGTCAGCTTTTGACCTCGAATGCATAGAATTGAGTTCTTGTAGAAAGTTTCTCTAATCAATCCCGCAGTGTCATCATCCACTGGTCTTGTTAGATCCACGCCTTCTACCACCGAACCGACTATGTTACTCAGAGGTTTAATATTTATCGTTGAAGACATTGTAGAAAACTATGTACCGGCAAGATGATCCCTGTCAAAAGGGAATTTGAAGACAAACCGAATACACACAAAGGGATCAAGCCTATGACGAGTTTCAGGTTGCTGAATTATGCGGGTATTGAGGGTGAGCCTCGCCCCGGGATTGTAGTCGGCGATTCAGTCATCGATCTTAGTTCCGCAGGTATGAGTGGATCCACATATGAAATGCTTCAGAATTGGGATGCCAATCACGAGAAATTGGTGAAAATCGCTGGTGATGCCGAGTTGCACGAGCAGTATCCTCTATCGGATACTGACCTTCTTGCCCCCATTCTATATCCGCCGATCGTATACAATGCCGCTGCCAATTACATTGATCACCAAAAGGAAATGTCAGGCGGGAAGCAGCTCGTAAAGGAAGATACCCATCCCTATTTTTTTCTTAAAGCCGGGCCGCATTGCATTATAGGCCCAGGAGCCGATATCCGATTGCCGGCTGTATCAGATTTTATTGATTGGGAGGCGGAACTAGCGGTCGTGATTGGAAAGCCCGCCCGGAATATTAAGGCGAAAAATGCCTCACAATACATTGCCGGTTATACCATCTTCAACGACCTGTCGGCGCGTGACATGAAACCCGTTGGGCGGACATTCAACGTGCACTGGTTTGCCCACAAGAATTTTGATGGTTCTGGTCCGATGGGTCCATGGATGGTGCCCGCCTCGGATATTCCCGATCCACATAATTTAGATATCAAGCTTTGGTTGAACGATGAACTGAAGCAGGACTCAAACTCAAAATACTTGTTCTTCAATATCTTCGAGCAGATCGAATACATTTCTGCTCGTATGACTATGCGCCCTGGCGATATAATTGCCACTGGAACGCCATCCGGTGTAGGGGCCCCCTATGGGGGGCGTTTGAAACCAGGCGATACGGTGACGATAGAAATTGGCGGAATCGGAAAGTTGGTCAATCCGGTAGTGCAGGGGGACTGAACCTCACTTCTAAATAATCGTAGCGGATTGATCCGAATAGTTTATCCTGACATTAAAGCTTCCTTCGTTCATAGACCAATTCCAAATGTCGAATTCGCGTAGGCCGGCGGCATGGAGGGGATCCTTCATCGCGATTTCATGCGCGTGTTCGAACGAGTCCGCACGAACTATGATCATGCCGGTACGCACCTTATCTTCATCCTGCGTTTCCATTGGCCCAGCGGCAAACAGGATTCCTTGTCGTTCTAGTTCCACCTGACGTTCTAGATGTTGTGGCAAAAGCTCCATTATTTTGTCTTTTGGCGCGGTCGGCCGAGTGAAGATGACATATAAACCTTTCAGCGGTATATCCTTGGTTTTTGGTGTTTTTGTGATCGCCATTTAGGACCTTTCTTTTTGTTGGTGGCCTAGACTATTAATGCCATTCAAGGGAATGCATCTGGTGAAGCTGGGTGCCTTAGTCGAACTTGGACCGGTGACGTAAACACCGGTACCGACTTCCAAAGCAATTGTTACTGTGCAGCAGATGGCGCGGGTGCGAGGATTGACCTAAGCCTGTGGTATTATCTATCCAATGTGTTTGGTGAGAATACTTCGCTGAGATCAAGTTTCCGCGGAGTTAGACCCTGTTCATAAGAATAAAGTGTAATGGCTTCGAGTTCTTCGCGGTTGGCAATAACACCCTGCCGGACCAACGGGGTACGCAAGGCGGCCTCCGCCTCCCGAGGCAAGAGCCCAGTTTCAAGGTGGTCCATAACCATGGACATGCGCTGATTCTCCACATATTCAGTTGCTTCCTCGAACGCCTTGAATATGTTTAGGATTACCCAAGGATGTTCCTCCGCAAATTTTCGCTTAATCACCATTCCGTGATTTATGGGATAAAGGTTATTTTTAGCGTAGTAGCGTTTTCCTTCGGCATAAGGGTCAGGGAAGAGTGGTGCGAAATCCGGGTGATTGTGGAGATCGGCGGTACTCCGGTCGACAAGGTTTCCACCTGGTAGATAGAGCAGTGTCGCATCTAGTTCTTTGGCAAGAAGCATCTCGCCCATGTTAGTCTCAGCGGGTATGCGGTGCACCTTGACGCCATCGGGCGGCTCGAAACCTGTAGAACCTCCGTGACTTATATCTGGTGTACGTTCCATCCAGAATTCCATGTCCTTCGGAGCAACCCCAAATTCATGTTCGAGAATACCGCGAGACCAAAGCGCTGCAGTCTGCTGGTACTCCGGTACGCCAACTCTTTTGCCGGCGAGATCTTCAGGTCTTTGGATCCCGGAATCCTTCCGGATCAAAATCCAATTCTGGAAAAAATAATGCGTCGAGAAGATCGGCAGGCCAATGAAACGGTCGTCGCCGCTCGCAATTGCCATCAGAAGCGACGACATCGACATTTCCGATATGTCGAATTCAGAGAACTTAAGCTGCCGCCAAAAAAGTTCAGACGGGTGAAGTTCCACGGGTGCTAGATCGATCCCCTCGGCATTAAACATTCCGTCGAGTATCGGCCGTGTTCGGAGATTTGGTGTTAGGGCAATACTTAATGACAACCCTTGTCCACTACCACCGCGAGTTCGCGCCTTAATTGTCTCGGGTCCCATTGATGACATCTTCTTGCTCTCCAAATTACGAATTCTTAGTAGCGCGACGGCACCAGACTTCCCAAGCCCGATCAAGACTAATCGGCGCCTGCTGCATACTCGTACACTCCTCGATTTCGATATCCGTAAGGAAGTCAGGCTCGCCAATCATCATGGTTTGAAGTTGTAGTTTAGCGTTTACCTGCAGATAAATTGCCTTCATCACTGTCTCTTCTACAGTGGCTCCCGTCACGACACAGCCGTGGCGTTTCATCAATGCGATCATACCGCTTCCTAGTGAAGCCGCCAGGTCTCGGCCCTGTTCCATGGTTACGACAAGATGGTTGGTTTCACCGAATTTATCGCGCATATCCCATACCGGGATGTTCTTTCCGATGGGGGCGCAAGTGTGTGTGACCGGGCGGAGCGGCGTGCCAGTTGAGGCAAAGGGGATCACTTCGTACGAATGATTATGAATTACCACGTTTACATCTGGCCGCTGCTCATAAATTGCCCCATGGATCATTCGCTCGCTATAAGGCCGTCGGTCGCCGGCATCGATGGCTTCGCCGTCTAGCCGATAAGTGACTATATCGTCTGTCTCTATTAGTTCCGGCGCCCGGGCACGCGACAGGAGATATTTCTCCCGATCGCCGGGGTGTCGAAAGCTAATGTGGCCGTATGCGTCAACTACTTCTTCGTGCGCAAGTATGTGATTGGCGACGACGATATTGTTTAACGTTCCGGCGTCTACATTCATGCGTTGTCCTTTGTTCACACTTGGGCCTTTATGGCCAAGAAGAGAAATTACAGCGATCGAAATCCCGGTATGGCCCAATACGGCGGGCTGGCATTTTTATGCCGCCCGCCGGATCAGAATCAGCGGGATTCGTAGAAATTGATAAGTTTGACCACGTCTTCAGCCTGCATACGACCCAATGGGCCGTCACAGTAGCTAGATGCGATAACATTGTTATCAGGGCCGAGTATAAATTCGGACGGCTGGATGATCTGACGGCGGTCCTCCCACCAAGATCCCAAAGCGTCCGCCATATCACGACTTACACCTTCGCCAACAGGGAAGTTAACTTCGTCAGCGACCTGACTCGATTCTTCTCCCGTGTCGATACTTGCTGCGACGACAGATACACCAATCTTATCTAGTTCTGCCTTTTGGTCTGAAAAGCCGACTAACTGTCGGCGACAGTAGGGTCACCAATGACCCCGGTAAAATAGAATAACCTTATATTTTGTATCGAGGCCTCTTGGAAGGTCCATCGAACCACCCCCGACAAGACCGAGCGTCATGTCGGGGAATGCGTCGCCTATACCAAGTTTATCGGGCATACGTCCTCCTTTTTGTCAAATAATCGCGGCAAGTTTATACTTTAATAGCCAAACTATGCATGGTGGTGTTTTCCAAAGCAACGACATAGCTGGATGTCGCCAGTTAATTTTTCTTAATGCGGGATATTACTCAGCTGCCGAGTTTATCCCAATACTGTCCAGTATCTCCTTCTGCCGGCCAAATTCATCAATACCAATTTCTTTTCGAAGATCGGCACTCATCTCCGCTTTGTCGGCTTCCAATGGCGCACCTGTAGCATCGGCCACACGATCGATGGCGTTGAAAAGAGCGGCTACGCCCGCAGAGTCAACTACTGCGTCGGGACCAAGGGCCTTAAGGATTTCCTGCCGGGCATTGGTAAGGCGAGGCCTATCTTCGCCGAGGATGGCCTCGGCGAATTCAATCATAAGTTCGCCGTATTCAATTCCGGTATTTCCCGCATCGGCGCCGCCGGTGATGGCATTATAGTCGAGATTGTTTCCAGAGTATTCGCTGCCCGCACGGAGCAGTACCGAGTGGCTAGTCGTTCAATAAGTACATTGATTGAGCGCCGATACTCGCGCTGCCAGCAATTCGATCTGCAGATGTGTGATTGCGCGAAACTCCTGAGTAAAATCTCGCATCTCGGGGCCGCTTAGATACTGCGCTGCGACCACGTCAAAGAACCCACGCGCCTCATCAGGTACTAAGGTAAGGGCTCGACGAATATTAGACTCCGGCCCTACAAAGTAATCTGCCTCATTCGGGCCATATTCGTCCCAAGCTATGTTAGGTGACCACGCTTGGTGCTGACGTGCCTCAGCCGGGCGATAGTACGAAGGTTCACCGCTCTGGGCTTCTGGCAAAGCGCGGACTGGCACACCGATCCCATTAGCGAAGGTATCGATCGCGGTAGTATGAGCCACTATGCTGACGATTTCGACGAAGTGCGTTTCCAGAATACCGCTATCGATGGTTTTCTTGTACCACGTTTGTGTCAAACGACCTGGGTCCGCAACGATCAGATGGATCATATTTACCCAATTTTGGGGTAGGTCAGTCCCGGAATCGAAGGGTTCGGTAATAGAAAATGGTGATAGTGCTTCCCTGATTTTTGCGTAGCCGGGACAGTCCCGAGCGTGGCGCGCCTCCGCCATCACTTTGAGACGCTCCTCGCCTGTTAGCCAATTTCCCGCTTTAGATAATCTATCCCAAGCGCGTTGATGGGCTTCGACAATGTCTTCTCGAACGGAATAAGGCGAGTCATCGTAATTGATGTTTGACATGACGTATCTCCACTTCGGAAACGTACCTTATTTTGGTCGACCTCTAGGGTCAAACGTGATCCTAAGATACTCTATAGCCCGAATAACGCACTTGGGTTTTTCTCGACGATAATTTCTATATCTCTATTACTGAAGCCTGCATCGCGCAGGGTCTTCATCGGATGTGGGTCGCCGGGTGGGAAGGGGAGGTCGCTACCGAGGAGGATGCGGTCTAAACCCACTAAATCACCTAGATAGTTAAGCGCTCGTCCATCATGCAAGATGGTGTCGTAGTGGAAATGCTTCAGGTATTGAGAAGGTGGTTTAATCGCTACATTGCCGGTGATCCGTCCGTCTGACGCATGATGCATGCGATCAAAACGGCCGATAAGAAATGGTATTGAGCCGCCCCCATGTGACAGGATAATTTCTAGTTCTGGAAAACGATCTAATACGCCTGCGGCTATCATTGAGCCAACGGTAAGTGTCGTATCATTGGTGTATGCGACAATTTGATTAAGGGCAAATTTCCCTGCTCGCGCAGGTGCGATTGGCTGGGCAGGGTGGATAAAAACCGGAGCCTTAAGCTCGACGCAAGTAGCCCAATATTCATCAAGTTCGCACTCGCCTAAGTTTTTTCCATCAACATGGGCTGCGATAATCGCACCGACCGCGCCGGCTTTAATACCGCGTTCTAACTCGCGTGAGGCTGCGGCTGCATCCTGTAGCGCGCCGGAAGCCAGCCAAGAGAAATGGTCTGGATAAGTATTGCAAAGCCGTGTCATGCTATCATTTAACGCGGCGTGCCAGAGTATGCCCTTTTCGGCAGGTAAATCGTATCCAAAGATGTCTGTCCAGATACTGAGTATCTCACGATCTACGCCCTGTAGGTCCATTTCTTCGAGCCGGTGATCTGCGTTCGTCAGAGTATCGAAGAAAGGACGGACCTGCATACCACTTTCGAAACGACAACAATGGCACCCGGGTTCTGTCTCAAGCAGATCAATACCGAAGTCTTTTCCTCGGGCGGAGAGCGTCTCTATCACGTCCGGGGGGACTAAGTGCGCGTGTACGTCAATTACGTTCATGATCGGACGTCTCCTAGTTTCAATTTCCGTTATCCCGCAATGCATTGCGGAGTCGATCAGGTGTAATAGGCAACTCTTTTATGGAGATACCGTGCGGACGAAGCGCCCGGGAAACCGCATTGCTAACGGCGGCGGCAACGGCGACGATCCCGCCTTCACCTGCTCCCTTGAACCCCATCGGATTGAACTCTGATGGTGAATCCTCTAGCGCGATAGCTGTGATCTCCGGTAATTCAGACGTGGTTGGCAATAGGTAGTCTGCAAAGCTACCGGTCAGAAGCTGACCGTCAGTGTCATAGATAAAATGATCGAGGAACGTACCACCCAAGCCCTGGACTACGCCGCCAACCGCCTGACCCTGCACCAAAGCGGGATTGAGTGCCCGTCCAATCTCTTCAGTTAGCCAGTACCGTTCGACCTCAACGACACCGGTTTCAATATCTACCGCGACCTGTGCCGCATGGGCGCCGTATGAATATGAGATACGTTTTTCATTATCAAAAATAGCATCGGCGGCCAGGGTTTCGCCCCGGTGTTCCGAGAAAGACGCTAGTTCCTGCAAGCTCAGTCTTTCGTTATATCTATACACTGCACCATCGCTATAACGCAGGTTTTCCGGGTCGCAGTTCCAGCGCAGCGCTGCAATGCCTACAGCATGGTCTTTCAGTAAATCGGCAGCGATACGCGTTGCATTGCCGGCCATTACAGTATTACGGCTGTGGAAAGTGCCACCGCCTGTTTTCACCAGCGTCGTGCTGCCGTGGAGAACCTGAACACGGGCGATATCAAT
The DNA here is from genome assembly GCA_002295635.1 of Alphaproteobacteria bacterium UBA830. Lineage (GTDB taxonomy): Bacteria > Pseudomonadota > Alphaproteobacteria > MPNO01 > UBA830 > UBA830. The sequence continues at coordinate 17,092 of DBHK01000027.1, forward strand.
ATCTAGGTAATCAGCGCAAATCTGTGCAAGCCCTGTCTCGGTTCCCTGACCAACTGATGAAGCACCGGTACGAATGGTCACTGTGCCGTCTGACGTTGCGGTTATGTTTGCTGACTCCGGTGGTCCGGCGGCACTACTTTCGATAAAACATGCAATACCGAGGGCGCGAGCCCGACCATCCGAGTCTGGGACGTTGGTGGGCCAGTCCGTGTATCGGCATTCCTTCAAAAGCCGGTCTAGAGCAGCAGGATAATCGCCCTTATCCAACGTTGCCTCAGTGTCTCCCGGAACGAGCTCACCTATTTTGTATGGCAGATCCGCCGGGGTCATCAGATTGCGTCGGCGCAGTTCTGCTGGATCGAGGTCTAGATCATCCGCCATCAGGTCTAAGAGACGTTCGCGGCAGAAATTAGCTTCAAAGCGACCCGGACCGCGGAATGTGCCCACTGGGGTTTTGTTGGTGATCAAAAACTGCACATCGCAGCTAAAAGAAGGTACCCGATATGGGCCTGGAAGAAACTGTGCGGCCTTCGACGGTACTACACCGCCATTGGTTCGAACATAGGCTCCCATGTCGCCCCGAACTGTTCCCCGCATACCGAGGATTTCGCCTGTCGCCGTCGCGGCTATTTCAAGATCGCAGATGATATCGCGCGAATGGTTGGTTGCGGTCAGGTTTTCTCGCCGATCCTCGATCCATTTTACTGGACGTTCTGTACGCCTACTTGCAAGAGGAACCAGATAGTCCTCCGGATACAGTTCGCCGCGAGCACCGAAGCCGCCGCCTACATCCGTCTCGATTAGCTCGACGGAACTTTCAGGCATGTCAAACGCTTCTGCCAGATGCCGGCGATTGAAGAAATTAACCTTTGTGGCACCATGCAATCGTAATAAGGGTTTAGAGATATCGAATTCCGCGATCAGGCCGCGTGTCTCCATCGGTACGGCGCCGTGACGGTTGGTGATGAAGCGTTCATGCCGGGTATAGGCAGCCCCGTCGAACGCCTCTTTGGTGTTGCCGCGGCTAACGGTGTAACGGGTTCCCATATTTTCGCCCGCTGCTTCGTGGATCAATATTTGTCCATCGAAAGCTTGATCAACGGTGGTCACAGCTGACAGCGGGTCAAACTCGATCTCGATCAGTTCTAGAGCATCTTCTGCAACATAGCGGTCCTCAGCAATTACGACGGCAATTGGCTCACCTACATATCGCACTTTGTTGACCGCAATCGGACATTGCAGAAATCTCTCGAAGCCGTCAAATGGAGCTAGCCTAAGAGGAATAGTCGGCAAATCATTCTCCATATCCGCAGCGCAGAATACGTCGATTACCCCTTCAAGCGCACGCGCCGTATCGAGATTGATAGTCTTTATAAGAGCGTGAGCATGGGGACTGCGTAACACTGCCATAATTGCCATACCAGGCAGTTTGACGTCGTCAATATAGATACCCTCTCCAGTTAGTAAGCGTTGATCTTCCAGCCGCGAAACGGACTTTCCTATATATCTCCGGCTCAAATTGATACCCCGCCGCTGCGGCGTGCCGCCGCGTCCATAATTGCGTCAACAATTGATACGTACCCCGTACATCGGCAAATATTCCCAGAAATCGCACTTTCGACTTCGGCACGGGTTGGTGTCGGGTTCTCGCCTAGGAAAGCTTCCGCAGTCGTTAACATCCCTGGAGTGCAGAAACCGCACTGCAGCGCATGGTTGTCGCGAAACGCCTCTTGAAGTGGAGACAGGTTCTCACCTTCGGCGAGACCTTCTACTGTTGTGATATCCATTTTGTGGGCTTGGACCGCAAAAATCAGACAAGACCGTATTGCCGCTCCATCAGCTATTACGGTGCAGGCGCCACACACGCCGTGTTCGCATCCCAGGTGTGTGCCCGTAAGATCTAGTTGTTCGCGCAGGCAATCGGCCAGTGACATGCGGGCGTCGACATCGCAGCTATACGAGGTGCCGTTTACTTTTAGAGATATGGCATGGCGGTTTGTCACAGATTACGTTTCCAGGCTTCAGAGAGAGTTCGCTTTAGGAGGACTGCGGAAACTTCGCGCCGATATGCGATAGAGGCATGGATATCGTCGAATGGATCAATATCGGCATCAATGGTATCTGCGGATTCTTTGAATAGGCCGAGGGAGGGTTCAGATCCCATTAGGGTGTTTTCCGCTCTGTGAAGACGAAGCGGTGTATCACCTGCCCCTATTGCTACGCATGCGCAGTTGGATATGGCGCCGCCGTCATTGATGTCAAACCAAGCTGCGACGCCCACTAGGGCAAAGTCGCCTTCCCGGCGGGAGATTTCTTTGAATCCCCAGTGACGTTGTGTCGGCCAGGGTGGAAAACAGATTTTTTCGATCAACTCACTACTGTCAGCGGCTGTCGTAAAAACGCCTTGAAAAAAGTCGACTGCAGGAACAACCCGAGGGCCGGCCGGTCCGCGTAGGTGAATTTTTGCTTCACAAACTAAAGTAATTCCCGGCAATTCGGCTGCTGGATCCGCGTGAGCGACACTGCCACCCAATGTGCCTCGGTTTCGGATTTGGAAATGAGCAATATGGGCTGCGGCTGCGGCCAGCAAGGGATTGTTCTTTTCGATGTCAGGATCTGTTTCAAGCCGGCGGGTACGTACCATGGGGCCGATTTCTAGGCCGCCATCTGGGCTTATCCGGATATCTGCGAGCTCGGAAACACCGTTAAGGTCAATAAGCGCGGACGGTGAAGCGACACGAAAGTTCATCATCGGTACGAGGCTTTGTCCGCCCGCAAGATATCGGGCGTCCTCACCATTCTCCCGCATCATAGCGATTGCGCCATCGACACTATCTGCAGCAAAGTAGTTGAACTTAGATGGTTTCATTACCGGTCACCGGCCATCAGGTGTACGCCCAGTGTAGCTAAAAGAGATGTAAAAGTCCTCTGGTCACCTCTGATCGGCGAGGCAAGGTTTCCTCGCTTGATTGCTGCGCCGGCCCAATAGCGGTTTCTATCTTTTCTAGCCCCAAAATGGTCGGGCTCACTATTCGTGGCCATTTATCTGTTCGCCGAGAAAAATTTTGGAAGCAGACTTTGTTTTGATGTGGGCACTCACCTCTTCTCTCCAGTGGTGGTTATGAGGGCGCGCTCGATTTGAGCAGCCTGCTTCAAAAGAATCTCATCTCCGTCAGGTGAGCCCATTAATTGAACCCCCGTTGGGATCGTAAAGTGCGACAAGGGATTTGGTATGCTGACAACTGGATTTCCGGTAATATTTGCAAGGCATGTCAGGATAGTCATCGCAACAACGACTGGTACTTCTTGACCACCGAGCAGGGCTCTACGAGCCTCACGATGTGGTGGAGCGATCGGCAGGGTGGGCGACAACAATAGGTCGATTGTCTCTAGGGTTTTTTGTAAGTGGTCGGAGGCAGCGCGGGCCCATTCCCAAGCTGCATCGACGCTTTCTACCGACAGATTCTCAGCATGACGAAGGCCCGCAATAGCAGCCGTACCGAGACGGTTACGCTCGGCTTCCGTCAATTCCATATATATTTTCCCCGCTTCTGATAGAACGATAACGGCATGCGCCTCTGCGATCTGTTGCCTGGCAGGTATGGTTACTCTCGTAATGTTGTGTCCCGAGATCTTTAACTGGTGAGCTATCTCATCAAGTTCGGTTGCGATTGATTCAGTGAACAGACCGGCTCGGTCTTCTTCGATAGCGATGCAAAGCCCCTCTGTGATCTCGGCCGATTCTTCAATTCCGTCGATAAGAACGATGCTGGCCCGGGTCAAAATTTCCAAATTTCGCGCAATCAGACCTACATGGTCGAACTGGGGTGTCAACGGCCATACACCGTCGTTGGAAACACGCCCGTATGTCGGTTTGAATGAAGTAAGACCAGTACAGGCAGCAGGTATGCGCACGCTACCGCCGGTATCCGTACCCACGGCAAAGTCGCAAAACCCTGCTGCCACGGCGGCCGCCGATCCACCAGAGGATCCGCCGATAATAAGATCGGGGGCGATTGGGTTGGAAGTCTGCTGCGTTGATGCGCCGAAGCCCCCCGCGTCAGTTTGTGTCATGCCGACAAAGTCAGCGCCGGCTGCAAAAAGAGATGCCACGCTTGGTGCCGTTGCCGAGGCTCGTCTGTCCGCTAGTAATGGGTGGCCGGCGGTGAATGCTCGACCATCAATCGCTACGTTATCCTTTACCGCAAAAGTCAGTCCATCAAGCTCGCCCGCAGCAGTGGGCTCAATACGCGTCTTTTCAACGAACGCGTTCCAACGGTCTTCCTTTGGAGGCATGATGAGGAACGTACCGACCCCGCTATTGGTCTCGCAGCCTATCCATCAAAGACTTTTCTTGACCACCATCGATCTCGATCTGAGTACCATTGACGAAATGCATCAGCGGCGATGCAAGCATTACGCATAAATTAGAAACCTCTTCTGTCTCGGCGATACGTCCCAAAGGAATGGAGGACGGTGCGAGCTTGTCAGCTTCCTCAAATGATAGGTCCATGTCCCGCGCCATCGCGTTCACGAGGCCGGTCCAACGTTCGGTACGGACAGGCCCCGGATTAACAGCGACAAAGCTGATATTGTTTTTGCCGTATTGTCCCGAAAGCGACATAGTCAGATTTTGCCCGGCGGCATTGGCGGCACCCGGCGCTATTTCCCAATAAGATGGTTTTACACCGTCATTACCTATCAAGTTTACGACGCGCCCCCCCCCCTGTTCAACCATGATTGGTAAAACGTAGCGCAAGCAACGGACGTACCCCATGAACTTAAGTTGTAGGGACTGTTCCCAATCATCTTCAGAGAGATGCTCTATTACTCCACCCGGCGATGAGCCGGCATTGTTGACCATAATATCGACCCGACCGAGCTGTTTCGCACTTTCTTCGATAAATTTTTTAGCCTGGTCATTATTAGTTAGATCAGTCGGAATTGCGACGACCTTAACGCTGGTTGCGTCGCGAATTTCTTGTGCTGTCGTTTCCAAAGGCTCAGGGCGCCGAGCGCAGATCGCTATGTCGACGCCCTCTTTTGCAAGGCCCCAGGCTATACCTTTGCCGATGCCTTCGCTTCCGCCGGTGATGAGCGCGGTTTTTCCACTCAGTTGTAAATCCATTTTGTCTCTTCCATTTCTGTTTTTCTAATTCAATGTCTAGGGCTTTTGTGGTTCATCCAATTTCCGTCGGTTGTCGCAGAAAAATATTCTCGAAGCGCCGTGTTAACGATGTCCGGTTCCTCCATTATGATGGTATGTCCGGTCCGCGGCACAGTCTGAAGGGCCGCAGAGGGGACTGTCCGTTTGAGAAAAAGGCTGCCATCCAAACAAGGCTGATCCTCGTCCCCGACAATTACTAGCAGGGGCAGGCTAAAGCTACGGAGGTCTGCCTCCATATCCCACAAGGTGGGGCGGTCTCGCTGAAGTTTCCGCATTGTGTGAGCGGCACCTTTTGGTGATAGCCCAGCGAGGATTTTTTCAAACGCGGTAAATCCCTCAGGGTCTTTTACTTCGAAAGTGTGACGCATGGGAAATCGAGCGTATTTGGCTGCGGACTCCGAGATCGGTAATTCTATAAACATTTTCGCAATGTCTTCGCACAACTGACGCGAGGTCTGACGCTCGTCGGGATGCGACCCCCAGCCACAACCAAGAGCGGAGACTGAAAGGCAACGGTCAGGATACCTGATACCCACATGGAGCGCAGTATATGCACCCATTGAATGGCCGACGATGTGTGCCTTCTCGATATCAAGCGTATTCATAACTGCGATTGCATCGTCGAGAGCAACATACTGACCATAGCTCTCTTCGCTTTCAGGTACATCGGACGGGGGGTAGCCGCGCGCGGCGTATGTAATACATCGGTAGACATCGCTCAGTGCAGCGACCTGCTTCGACCAAGTTCGATGATTGCCCGCGAATTCGTGCATGAAAAGGACGGCGTCGCCCGACCCGACATCCTCATAATACAGTGATGTTCCGTCGATGCTTTCAAGCCTAGGCAAACTCGTGCACTCCTATTTTTGTTGTATGAGCGTACCCGACTAATACGCTTGTATACAGACTTTATGATTGGAAGACTGACGTCCAGAGCTGTCTCCAAAGTGAATTTCTTCTATGAATTTTCGTATTCGAAAACAGCCTGATTTATGGCGGAAAAGAGTGGGAGTCGAACCCACCAGGGACGTCTAACGCCCCTCACCGGTTTTGAAGACCGGGCGCCCCACCGGGGAACGAATCTCTTCCGACGGTATACATGCATAGCAAATTCCTATGTTGGGTGACATGCCTATTGTACCAAATTCATTTTCTTCTAAAGAAACGACTTTTACCAATCTCTGAAGTTTGGCTTCAGTCTTTGTTGAAAGCCTCCTCTGCAGGACGGATTATCTCATGCCCGTCGCCTACGCGGCGGGTGAATTTGACCTTGTCAAAGAATTCTAAAACCTCGATAGATAGGTTCCGGCCTATTCCCGACGCGTCGCGAAAATTTGCTGCGGTCACCATGCCTTCGTCTGCGGATGCTGCCACTTTTTCCGCGATCTCGCCTAGCTGGCGCAGGGCATCTGGCTGATAAAATCGGTTTTTTGCTATTCGAATAACGAGACCGTGACGTCCTGCTCGAACCAGCAGAGACTCGATTTTACTAGGCTCTTTGTCGATTGCTTGCGCGATCTCAACAATAACTGGCGGTCGCAGTCCCCCATTGACTAGAAGCGGTTTTATTTTATTCCAATTCGAGGCGTCGGCCCCTTGCAGTTTTGGCTTATGCGACAGTAGCCGCACGCCCATACCTTCTTTGACTATGACACCTTCACGCACCAGCTCAGCACAAATAGAAGCCGTCGCGTTGCCGGGTAGACGAAGACCTGTGCCCACCAGGATACGGTTCTCGCCAGGTCCAACCGTGTCGGGAGATTTTTTATGCCAGGCGCCAAGAGCCTCTAAAACCGCGGTACGGAGGATGTCCCAGCGGTTATGGGAGAAACCTAGCAAGCCTTTCTCGGTTGATATCGATTTAATTGGAACAAGCTCTTGTAGAGCCTCCATGTCGGAGTCGGTTAGATTGCGTGCTGAAGCGAAGCGGTCGAGGAAGAGACCTTCGGGTGAGGTTTCCAGCAAGGCAGTCAGTGCGATACCATCGTCTCCCTCCTCCATCGCTTTTAAGAAAGCTATACGCTCAGGTCTGGCCCGTCCTCGCGCAGGTGGGTAGACGTCTATGACGCGGCCGCCACCTATCGTTCGTTGCGCAGACTGATCACGAATTATTAACCCGTCACTATGAACCGCGGCCATAGGATGATCGAGTACAAGTTGCGCGAGCTTATTTTCGCCCGCCGCTATACTTTGCTCTCCAAGAATAGCGACCCGTCCGGTGGACTCTGATGCGCCGAGATGGACATGAACCGGGGTCCAGTGAGCAAGCGGCCGAGCTTCTGACTGAAGAACCTGAAGCCTTACATCTATTTTTCTTACTGCCGGAGGCGGATGGCCGGTAACGATCCAGTCGCCGCGCTGTATCAGCCGACTGTCGAGATCCGGCCCTGTAAGATTTAGCGCACAGCGTTGACCTGCGTGTCCGGCGTCGGTTTTTGCATTTTGCGCATGAAGGCCGCGCACTCTAACGTCGATCTCTGCACCCAAGACCCGGGCGCCTGCGCCGGTTTTCAGATGACCGGAAAAGGCGGTGCCAGTAACCACAAGCCCTGCGCCGGTAACCGCAAAGCATCGGTCGATGGCGAGCCGGAAATTTCCTGTCGACGCGCGTGGTGGCATCTGGGCTGCTGCATCGATGAGGTGTTGTTTTAAATCACTGATCCCTTCGCCAGTTAGTCCAGATAGCGGGAAAACGGGAGCTCCATCTAGCGATGTACCGAGTAAAAGCTCGTCAATCTGCTCGGATACCTCGACGGCGCGCATATCATCAACCCGGTCGATTTTGGTTAGGGCTACCGCGCCATCTGAAACGCCGAGCAAGTCGAGGATTGCTAGGTGTTCTCTGGTTTGCGGCATCGGTCCGTCGTCAGCGGCGACAGTGAGTAACGCGAAGTCGATACCGACTACGCCACATAACATATTACGAATAAATTTTTCGTGTCCGGGGACGTCTATAAACCCGATAGTTTCCGCTCCATCTATCGGAAGATAGGCGAAGCCAAGATCGATGGTCAGATTACGTTTCTTTTCTTCAGGCAGCCGATCGGTATCAACCCCGGTCAACGATTTTATTAGGAGGGTTTTACCGTGATCAACGTGGCCGGCTGTAGCAACAATCATTCGAGAATTTCAAGAGTTGAAAGTTGTGAAAGGAATCCGGGTTCATCTGCCATACAGCGTAGATCAACGATGAAGGCACCTCCCTGAACGCGTCCAATAACTGGCACTGGCAGACCGCGAAAGGCCCGTACGAGTCGTTCAACTGCCGCACCGTTCTTAGTTTCAGGAGTGATTGCGAGGCCCGCGCTAGGAAGTTTGCGGGTCGGTAATGTACCCGAACCGACTTGGCTGTCGCAGTCCACCTCTTCGACTTTGGCAAACCCTTTTACGGCTCTAGAGATTGCAGGCCGAATCCGGGAGGCTGTTTCCTGAATATCAGTCACTGACCGGGTAAGCGCACGCAGCGTGGGCAATCGGTCGGATAGACTATCTGGATCGGAATAAAGACGAAGCACGGCGGATAACGCTGCGATAGTCATTTTGTCACAGCGTAGTGCTCGTTTTATGGGGTTGCTCTTTAAACGAGTGATGCAGTCTTTGGTACCAACGATGATACCTGCCTGCGGTCCACCCAATAGCTTGTCACCCGAAAATGATACCATATCGGCACCGTGCTTTAGGGCTTCCATTGGAGTTGGTTCATGTGGAAGTCCAAGCCGCTTTAGTTCCGTCAGAGTGCCGCTGCCCAGATCGATGGCAAATGGAATTCCAGTCTCATGACACAGCTTGGCGAGATCAGTTTCCGGCACCTCCGCGGTGAATCCTTCTACTACATAGTTACTGGTATGGACCTTCATGATCATTCCGGTATTCGGTCCGATAGCTGCGGCATAATCCTTTAAATGGGTCCGGTTGGTGGTGCCAACCTCGACCAGTTCACATCCTGACTGTGCCATAATATCCGGCATACGGAACGAACCCCCGATCTCTATTAACTCTCCTCGAGATGTAGGTGTTTCCTTACCAAGTGCGAAGGTATTGAGGATCAACATAACTGCCGCGGCATTATTATTGACGACGGTTGCCGCCTCAGCACCGGTGATTTCACAAAGCTGTGCCTCGACATGGTCATCCCGGTCTCCGCGCTTTCCTTCTTCCAAACTATACTCGAGGTTGGTTGCGCTGCGCGCCGCCCGGGAGATGGCTTCAATAGCTTCCTCCGGAAGCGCCGCGCGACCCAAGTTCGTATGAATGACCGTTCCTGTTAGATTATAGACTGGTCGGAGAGACGGCAAATTCTCCTGCGCCAGACACTCCGCCACTGCATACAATATCTCTGTTTCGTGCGGTATCTTGTTACCGGAAAGCACAGAACCGCGAATTTCTTCTAGCGTCTTTCGGATGCAATCCGTTACTAATTTGCGGCCATATTCCGAAATCAGCTTCACGGCATTATCCGAATTCAACAGGCGATCAACAGACGACAGGCCCGCAAGAGGCGAAGAGGTTTTCTTTGGCATGACCGTGAGACAATACTGCTTGAAACGGTGTTGGGAAATGTCTTGTTGAAACGTGGTAGCAGGGAGAATACCAAACACCCTATTGTGTCTGTTCCTTGGTCTTCAGAAATTTGATGTCAGGCCACTCTTTCACAGCGTTGTCTAAATGCCACGTGTTTCGGGCGAGGAAAACCGGCATTGAGTCATGATCATCTGCGATGGAACTGCCATTGTTATCTAGGAATTTTTTCAGAAGACTGGTATCGTTTGCTTCAACCCAGCGCGCAGTATGGAGAGAGGTTGCCTCAAACTTTACCGGTACATCGTATTCCGAACGTATACGGTCTGCCATAACATCAAATTGAAGCGCTCCTAAGACACCGACGATCCAGTCCGTTCCGATGCGTGGCTTAAATACCCGGGCCACGCCTTCTTCTGCCAATTGTTGTAGCGCTCGGCCAAGATGTTTGGCACGCATCGGATCCGCCGGATGTACCGAGCGCAGTATTTCAGGTGCGAAGCTTGGGATGCCTGTGAAGCGCAATTCTTCACCATCTGTCAAAGCATCACCGATCCGCAGATTTCCATGATTTGGGATGCCAATGATGTCACCTGCATATGCATCTTCAGCGGTCTCCCGATCCTGCGCGAGGAATAACATCGGGTTGTGCAAATTTATTTGTTTACCACTTCGAATATGACGCAGCTTCATGCCTCTCTTGAAATGTCCCGATGATAGTCGAAAGAATGCAATTCGGTCGCGATGCTTTGGATCCATGTTCGCCTGAATCTTGAATACGAAACCACTGACTTTGTTTTCCTCAGGGTCGACGACACGCTCTTTTGCATTTTGTGGACGTGGGGGTGGTGCGAGGGACACAAGACCTTTCAGCAATTCTCGGACACCAAAATTATTAATAGCACTGCCGAAGAATACTGGGCTGAGCGAGCCGTCACGATAGGACTGTAAATCGAGTGGTGGGCAAAGGCCGGTCGCCATCGGTACCTCTTCGCGAAGCTTTTCTACTGCATGACCGGGTAATAGAGCGTCGAGTTTTGGATCGTCGACGCCCTCACATATAATATCCTCACCAGGATCATTCGAGATCTTGCCGCTAGCGTGACCTTTTTTCATCAGCACCACCCTGCCGTCAATCACGTCGTAACAGCCGAGAAAATCCCGTCCCATACCGATCGGCCAGCTTGCAGGCGTTACATCAAGGGCGAGTGTTTCCTCGATTTCTTGTAACAGTTCGAATGGTTCCTGTGCCTCTCGATCCATCTTATTAATAAAGGTGATGATCGGCATATCCCTCAAGCGACAGACTTCGAACAGTTTCCGAGTCTGTGCTTCGATCCCACGTGCTGCATCTATCACCATTACTGCCGAGTCGACAGCTGAAAGTGTCCGGTATGTATCTTCCGAAAAGTCTTCGTGACCAGGTGTATCCAGTAGGTTGAAGGTGCAGCCGCCAAATTCATATGTCATAACAGATGATGCTACCGAGATGCCCCTTTCTGCCTCGACTTTCATCCAGTCGGAATGTGCGCGCCTAGCCTCGCCCCGCGCCTTAACGGCACCGGCAGTCTGAATTGCTCCACCGAACAACAAAAGTTTCTCGGTCAGAGTCGTTTTACCCGCATCCGGGTGGGAGATAATGGCGAATGTTCGCCGGGCGGCAATTTCGCCGCTGTTTATGCCCATTGATGAGTCCAAAAAACTTTTTAGCACTATCCGCGCCGACTCGATGCAATATAAGGCTGTTTTATCGTAATTCCAGTACAGCTTGCCTGTCGCCATGCTAATCTCTGGCGTTTAGGATAGGTGGGAAGGATGGCAAAAATAGGGAGGGCGGGTCGATGGAAATGCAGACCGCCACCAAGGTTGGTTACCAGTCTGGTTTCGGAAATGAATTTGCGACCGAAGCACTACCCGGTGCATTACCGGAGGGTCGGAATTCTCCACAGAAAACGCCGTACGGCCTTTATACGGAACTGATCAGCGGTACAGCCTTTACACAGCCTCGTAACGATAATCTACGGACTTGGCTCTACCGGATACGGCCATCGTCTCAGCACGGAAAATTCAAGAAGATTGATAAAAAATTATGGCGCACCCCTACCTTTGATGAAGGAGTGTTGACGCCACAGCAAATACGTTGGGATCCAATACCTATCCCGGCGGAAGCAACAGATTTGATCGCCGGCATAAAGACCTTGGCGGGTAATGGAGATTCTAAAATCCAATCGGGGATCGGTATCCACGTTTATTGCGCAAACGTCTCGATGAGTGATCGCTATTTCTACAATGCCGATGGGGAGATGCTGTTCGTTCCCCAGCAGGGCTGCTTGCGACTCGTAACAGAAATGGGTGTAGTTGAGGTGGTGCCAGGCCAGATTGCAGTGGTGCCCCGAGGGATAAGATTCTGCGTCGGCCTACCAAATGGGCCATCGCGCGGTTATGTATGCGAAAACTTTGGAGCGCCCCTACGACTACCCGATCTCGGACCTATCGGATCTAATGGTCTTGCCAATCCCCGGGATTTTCTTGCACCGGTAGCGTCGTTTGAAGATCTTGATGGTGATTTTGAACTTGTCGTAAAATTTGGGGGAGATCTCTGGGCTTCTGATATCGACCATTCGCCTTTAGATGTCGTTGCATGGCACGGAAATTTGACACCATATAAGTATGATCTCGATAATTTCATGTCTATCGGGTCTATATCCTTCGATCACCCAGACCCGTCTATCTTCACTGTGCTTACGTCTCCATCTGGCCCGGCAGGGCTGGCCAATGTAGACTTCGTCATTTTTCCGCCACGGTGGCTGGTTGCGGAAAATACCTTCCGGCCACCCTGGTATCACCGCAACTTTATGTCGGAATTCATGGGATTGGTGCACGGTCATTACGACGCCAAAGAGGAGGGCTTTGTGCCTGGGGGGGCCAGCTTACACAATATGCATTCCGCTCACGGACCTGATCGAGAGACCTATGAAAAGGCGACAAAGTCTGATTTGAAACCGATGCATTTAGCAGACACGATGGCTTTTATGTTTGAGACCCGCTATCCGATCAAGTTGACGGAATGGGGTGCGAATGTCCCCCAGATCCAACCGGATTATCAAGATTGCTGGCAAGGACTAAGTAAAAACTTCGACGGGAAAAGATAATAATGACGATTCTTAATGAAACCCACGACCCTGCGCTTAATAGCTGGGTTAATAGCGCAAATGAGAATGGCTCCGACTTTCCAGTACAGAATCTACCCTTTGGCGTGTACACGGACCCTCAAACTGATGCGGGCAAAATAGGTATTGCCATTGGCGATATGATTTTAGATGTAACGGCCGCCCGGATAGAGGGCCTAATCAGCGGCGCTGCAGATGATGCTGCGGGGGCCTGTGCCGGCGATACCCTTAACCATTTGATGGCGCTGGGTGGTCGGCACTGGTCGGCGCTGCGCGCGGCCGCATCTAAAGTATTGCGAAACGATACGGATGAGGGCGAGATCGCTAGAACGGTCGCCGAGGATATTCTTGTTTCTCAGTCCGATGTTGCAATGCAACTACCGGCTCGGATAGGAGATTATACCGATTTCTATTCATCGATCTTTCATGCGACTAATGTCGGAAAAATGCTCCGGCCGGATAATCCGTTAATGCCGAATTATAAATATATCCCTGTTGCTTACCATAGCCGGGCGTCGTCGATTGTTCCAAGCGGCGAAGTATGTAAGCGCCCAGTAGGTCAAACCAAGGCGGCGGATTTGGATGCACCTTCCTTTGGCCCTTCGAGGGCGATCGATTACGAGACTGAGATCGGGTTTTTCATCGGCCCTGGCAATCCGCTGGGCCAGCCTATCGATATATCCGAGGCAGAAGATCATATTTTCGGCCTATGTATCTTGAACGATTGGTCCGCTCGAGACATACAAGCATGGGAATACCAGCCTCTAGGGCCATTTCTTGCCAAAAGCTTCTCGTCGCATATATCGCCTTGGGTGGTGACGATGGAGGCCTTATCGCCGTTCCGTTGTGCTGCTTATGAGCGTCCGGAATCCGACCCCAACCCGTTACCTTACCTATCGTCAGCAGAGAATGAGACTAAAGGTGGATTCGATGTCCACATCGAAGTATCGATCGCATCGGAACAGATGCGGGATGCCGGCATGAGTCCCCATCTTTTGGCGAAGACCAACATGCGTCATCTTTATTGGAATGTTTTCCAAATGTTAGTTCACCATACCTCTAACGGATGCAACACGCGGCCCGGTGACATGATGGGGACCGGAACGATATCGGGGCCGAATAAGGATTCTCTTGGATCGATCTTGGAAATCACCAAGCGTGGTTCTGAGCCGGTGCCTTTACCATCCGGCGAGGAGCGCAAATTCCTTGCCGATGGCGATGAGGTGATCATGCGGGCCTGGTGCGAGGCCGAGGGGTCGCGGCGAATCGGATTCGGCGATTGCCGCGGATTAATTGAGGGTGCTTAGATTTTTTATTGTACACTCGGATGAGTTGTCCCACGCTGGAACAATCTTCCTCGGTTTTTAACCCGGCGGCGTGCATAATTTGAGCAGTCATATCTTCGTCGACATTCTGTCGGCTCCCGGTGACACCCACCGCGACAATCACCCCATCTCTTTGGTTTCGTATGCTCCGCACTTCACCTTCCGAAGACACCTGGTGTTAGGAAACGTCGTCGATGACTTTCGTGAACACCGGGCGCTCGTTGTCTTGAGCCGAAGATCGACTGGACGAATGGCCTACCGGTAGCGCAGCGTATGTTTTCCCTAACGGGATCTTGAAGCGTAGCGCCGCGGCGCGGTTTTCCTTGCCGAAAACCTTGACGATATTTCTCGGCCCGACGACGGAGAAACTTATGGGGTACGATTTTATTTTCTGACTCCTCTCGAATTTGGCGGTTTGGGTGATATTCGCATGTTCAAACAAGATGATGTTCATGGATGAGCCCTTAGGAAAATTCTTATCTACCGGTTATGGGGTAGTGCTCACCTGTATGTTAGTCTTTGCGCCATCGAACAATGGGGATCTATATGATCGGAGAACGGATAAAACGCATCGAAGATCCAGCGCTATTGCGCGGTGCAGCTATTTTCGTGGACGACATACATTTACCGGGAATGCTGCACGTAGCATTCCTGCGTAGCCCCCATCCGCATGCAAAGATCCAATCGATCGATGCAAGGGCGGCGAATGCAATGTCCGGTGTTAAAGCAGTATATACGCTGGCCGACTTATCGCCGCATTTGCAAATGGATCGTCTTCCCCTCCAATTCCCAACAACAGCATTCCGCCCTGATGTAACCCCCTGGGTACTGGCGGGTGAAGAGGTGTGCCATGTTGGAGAGGCCATCGCTATGGTTGTTGCCGATACACGTTACATTGCGGAAGACGCGGTAACAGTGATTGAGGTGGACTACGACCCGCTACCGTCCGTCGCAGGCTGTGCAGCGGCGTTCTTGGAAGATGCCCCACGGGTGCATGATGATCAGGATGACAATGTTTTGCTGCGGTTCGGGCAATCCTACGGTAATGCTAGCGCGGCATTCGCAAATGCACCTCATGTCTTTTGCGAACGCTTTATACAGCACCGGGGCGCTGCTCATCCGATAGAGGGACGCGGCGCGGTGGCGCGCTACGATGTCTTGAATGATTCCACAACATTGTGGTCGTCAACCCAGATGTCGCATGAAGTAAGGTCGGCAATAGTCCAAATGTTTGGGGTAGATGAAGGGCGTATCCGAGTTGTTGCACCGGATGTCGGCGGTGGTTTCGGGTCAAAATTTATTGCTTATTCGGAAGAAGTCTTGATTGCGCTGGCCGCTCGCCTTCTGGACACCCCAATAAAATGGATTGAGGACAGGCGTGAACATTTTACATCAGCGATCCAAGAGCGTGAACAGGACTGGACGATGGAAATCGCCGTTGATGATGAAGGCCGTATTCTCGGCGTACGCGGTTCCATGCTGTCAGACCAAGGCGCGTATACCCCACAAGGTGTAAATATGGCGTATAATGCGTCGACTGGGGTGCCTGGCCCCTACATAGTGCCAAACTACGAAATTGATGTGCATGTTATTGAGACTAACGCGGTCGCGGCGGCGCCGGTAAGAGGCGCTGGCTATCCTGAGGGTAATTATACGATGGAGCGCCTTCTGGACCGTGTAGCACAAGGGCTTGACCTTGATCGAGCAGAAATCAGGCGGCGTAATCTAATCCCTGCGGAGAAGATGCCTTACGAAACACCTCTAAAGACCCGTGCCGGGTCGCCGGTGATGGCTGACAGTGGCGATTTTTTGAAATGCCAACAGATCGCGTTAGATCGCATTGACTATGCTGGATTTTCAAAACGCCAGATAGCGGCGCGTATGGAGGGAAGGTATCTCGGTATTGGTCTTGCAAACAGCCTGAAAGGAACAGGGCGCGGACCTTTCGAGTCCGGAGCTGTCCGGATTGAGCGGTCTGGAAAAGTGCGGGTATTTACCGGCGCGCTTGCGATGGGGCAGGGGCTAAAAACCATGCTTGCGCAGGTGACATCTGAGCAGCTCGGTATTCCGGCAGACGAAATAGAAGTTATAGCCGGAGATACCGGCACGATTGCACTTGGGCTTGGCGGATTTGCTAGCCGCCAGACCGTCACGGCTGGATCATCAGTCCATGGTGCAGCTAAAGAGGTCCGCGGAAAGCTACTAAAAATGGCAGCGCATTTATTGGAAGCTGCCGAAGAAGATCTAGAGATTTCCGACAGCGTTGTTCGGGTAATCGGCTCAGATGTAAATATATCGGTCCGGGAAATAGCGGAAGCTAGCTCTGGTGCACCAGGATATTCTATGCCTGGCGGTATCGAACCAGGTCTTGAGGCATCGGAAAACTTCAAGCCGCCAGCTTTGACCTATAGTAACGGAGTACAGGCGGTCGAGGTTGAAGTGGACATTGGTACCGGCGAGGTCAGGTTTTTGAATTACGTCGTAGTTAGCGATTGCGGGACGTTGATCAACCCCATGATAGTTGATGGACAGATCGCCGGCGGGGTGGTCCATGGAATAGGTAACGCGTTGTTCGAATGGATGGGTTATGATGATAGTGGGCAACCGCTTACCACAAATTTTGGTGAGTACACCATGCCTACCGCTACTGAGCTTATCGAACTAGATTTACAGTATCAGCATTCGCCGACACCGTTGAACCCGCTTGGCGTGAAGGGTGTGGGAGAGACTGGGACGGTGCCGGCTGCTGCTGCCATCGTGTCAGCTGTTGAAAATGCGCTAGAGCCATTTGGAGCACGGATTACCGATTATCCGGTTATGCCCTCATCGATCGTGAACATCGTGCGAGCGGCCGGATGAATTATTTAGCGGACGCGCTTATTTCCAAATTCGGCACCTTCAGATAAGTGGAGGAATATCCAATTATTTTGCGAGGCTTTTAAGATTTTCTAGTAGGCTAGCATTTACTAGTGCTCCGTTGGCCTCAGAATCTGAGATGTTTATGGTTCTCCCATCGTCTGGGATGCAAACTGCATCACCGCTTTACATCGGCGTTTCTCTCATCTTTGTATTGGCCACCTCGCCGACCCGAGAAGCCAATTCCAGCGCTTCACCGAACCTAGCTATTTATATCGAAGAGCATAACGTCCTGGTGCCGGATAGGGATAGTACTATGAAGAAACCGGATCTTTTGAGGTGAATAACCTTATCTAAACCCTTTTATCTGTCGGCCGTGGTGCGTATTCTTAGTGTCAACGCGGACGTGGTGGAATTGGTATACACAACAGACTTAAAATCTGTCGGTCGCAAGGCCATGCGGGTTCAAGTCCCGCCGTCCGCACCAATTGACGGAGATTAATTCCCAGGCTGGTAAGCTGGCTCAATCTCCTTCTTAAAAGTAGTTTCTCTTAAATCTACCGGCCTCATCTCGTATCTTCTGCCGAATTTCTAGAGAAAGCAGCCCTATAAAAATAGCAACCAGTGACAGGTGGTACAATTTTTCTACTTCAATATTTTCTCTATAACCGATTATCAATCCACCGATCAGGTAAAATATGCCGTAGTAGAGGACGATACCTAGGGATGATATTGCCTTAAAAACAAAAAGATATCTGAATACCGCGTATGCTAAGAGGCATCCGACTGCTAACCGACAAGTTTTAAATCTGAATAGCTGCTCATCTTGGTCTATTCGCATGTCAAAAGGAAAAAATAACTCTGTGCCAAAGACCGTCATGATTACGGCAATACAGAACCATATAAATAGGAGAAATATGCAAACCTTTCGAAAAATACCCAAGTCTACTCCTCCCAATCTCTCTTGATCAAAGCGTCAGATTTTAGTGATAGAATAATTCGAATTAATCGATCGGTACAAGCTTGTCTTCTAACTCCTTTTTGAGGATCTTGCCCACGCCACTCTTCGGCAATTTTTCAACTGGGAAAATCTCACGGGGCAACTTGTATTTGGTAAGCTGTTGGGCGCACCAGTCCTTAATGTCATCCAAATCCACATTCTCATCGCGGAGGATAATAAAGGCGGCGACCTCCTCTCCAAACTCCCGAGACGGCCACGCAACTACTGCAGCCTCTCTAATACCACTGTGCTGGCTAAGAACGTATTCGATCTCTGCCGGATAAATGTTCACGCCGCCGCGGATAATCATATCCTTCGCGCGCCCCGCGATAAATAAATACCCCGCTTCATCACGCCAACCTAGGTCGCCAGGGTAGTACCAACCGTCTCGAAACGCCTCGCGGCTTGCCTTCGGATCATTATAATAGCCAGTAGCCGTGCCAGGGTGCTTGTAACGGATGTTTCCGATTTCTCCTGGCGGGAGTAAACAGCCGTCGTCATCGGCAATTTCAATTTCTGCTCCAAACACCGGTCGACCCACGGAACCAGATACTTCCGGTGGGTCGTGCCAAAATAGCGCCGTCGCTCCCCCACCATCAGTCGATCCGTAAAAGTTTAGATACCGAGGGCACACGTTGCGCATTACCGCTTTCCGCTCCTCTGGATGCAGTATTGATCCAGTTGAAAAAAGCATATCTAGGCTTGGCATCAGGAGCTGGTCATCGTTGCGTGGCGGTATTTCCAAAATGCGGCGCAGAAGCGTCGGAACTAAGAACATCTTTGTAGCGCCATGACGATCTGCAAACTCTAACAGGTCCGACATTTCATATGGTGGCGGAAAAAGTAAAGCGGCTCCCCCTGCAAATACCGAGCACATCGAGTATCCTCTAGAGCCCCCAAAATATAAAGGTGTCGCGCATAGATATTTAGTTCGTTCGGTAAACCCGAGGGTCGCGAAATAGATCATGAAACGGGCGAAGAACTGTTTGTGAGTTATTAGAGGCCCCTTCGGGATACCTGTGGTACCCGATGAAAGTGCCAAAAGTAGTGGAGGATCACCTTCCTCGAGGGAGGTGAAATCGGGATCGGAATCATTGACTTTGTGCTGCCAAGCCTCATCGATTTTGATCGATTGCCAGTTACCGTGTACATCCGCGAAAAGGTCTTTAGGCTCTGAAAGAACCAACTTGGGGGAGAAAAAGTCCGTCAAACGCGATTTTTCCTCAATTGTCCAGCGCCAGTCCATTGGTAACGCCGCGGCACCAATTCTAGCAAGCGCGAAGAGGGCCGCTAGATGCTCGGGATTGTCCTTTAAATTAATGCCAACGATATCTCCTCGGGTGACCCCAATTTCGGCGAGATGAGTTGCCCGGCGACATACAATTTCGCGAAATTCTTTATGCGAGATGACAATTTCGTGAGTAATGACGGCGGGCTGATCCGGCCGTCTTAAGGCATTAGTATCGAGTGCTTTTGCAAGGTTCATGATAAAATCATAGACATTTTTATCTCGACTTGTGAGGGAGCGGAGGAGACGGACCTCATCTTAAGCGTACCGGTCGTTTCGATGTCTTGGAACCGACCGGTATTGGGTCACAGATAAGTCCATAGGTCAGTATTATAGTTGAATCCTGTCGACGTCGTCGTATGAAATTTTCAACCGATTTGGCTCTTTGTACCCATCAGCTTAGAGGTCCTAATACTCACGTCATCACGCCCGGATTCTTTACTAAAGAAAGTACCCGATAGTTTTCAACCTGACGGAATGAGAAATTTTAGAATCTTCGCCACTGTATGCGAAACATCAATTACCTGATGCGCGCCGACCCGCCGCTGTTCCTGCTTGCTTCCCGAAAACCGATCCTGAAGTAAGCCCAGATCCGCCCGGATAGTTAAAGTAAAAGATACCACCGACGAGTTCACCGGCCGCGAACAAGCCCCTAATGGGTTTCATATCATTGTTTAAAACTTCGCCTTCGTCGTTGATGCGCAATCCGCCAAACGTGAATGTGACACCGCAGGTAACCGCATAACCTTCATACGGAGGCTCATCGATGGTATTCGCCCAGTTGGTCTTATCAACCGCAAGGCCCTCGGTGCAGCGTCCATCCTTTATGTTCGGATTAAATTCGGTATCTTGATTAACCGCAGCATTATAATCCTCAATTTCGGCGATGAACGCATCAGGGTCTACCCCCTCAAGCTTGCCGGCTAGTTCCTCAATTGTATTCGCGGTTACCTTCGTGATCTGGCGGATATTATACTCATCCCGCTGCAGGTGCTTTGTTTTTTGATCGAATATTTGCCACGCAAATTGACCGGGCTGTTCGAGTATTACTCGGCCATACTTGGCATAAGTATAGTTCCGGAAGTCTGCTCCTTCATCGACAAAACGTCGTCCGGTAGAGTTGACCATTATGGCGAATGGATAAGAGTGTTTCTGAAATTGGTCCCCGACGGCAAGGTCGCCGAATTCCGGAGCATTCATCTCCCATCCGACAGCGTGGCAGCCGGACCAATTTCCGTAGGGGCTAGCACCGATATTCATGGCCATACGAATACCCTCGCCCGTATTGAATCGGGTGCCGCGCACCTTCGCAAGGTCCCAACTCGGGCCCAAGTACCGGGTTCGCATTTCTGAGTTAGCCTGGAATCCCCCGCAAGCGAGGATAACCGTTTTTCCGGCTAACTCATATTCTCCGTCATTATCTCTAACTTTAACGCCAGTAATACGGTTATTTTCTGCGATCAGGTCCAGCGCACGGGTCTCATATCGTACTTCAATTCCTTCGCGCTTAGCGATTTCTGTCCACATTTCAATTAAGCCGGGGCCTCCACCAACAGTTTCCAGTGTTAGACCGCCCCAGAATTTGAATTTCCCGTCAATTTTGAATGCTTGTCGACCATATATTGGAACGAACCGGACACCCTTTTCTCTCATCCAAACCAATGTATCCAAGCTCTGTGTTACCAGAGTTTCTACCAAATCAGGATCCGCTCGATATTGGGTAACGCGCGCCATATCGTCGAAAAACTGCTCCTCCGTATACGTACCAAAATCCGTCGTTTCAATTTCTGTCTCTGATAGATCTGGAACCAGCCTCTTAATATCCTCAACTCCATTATAGGCTACCCGCATAGCTCCTGCAGTGAACGCACTATTCCCACCGGCTTCATCCTCTGGTGCTGCTTCCAACATTACTACAGATGCGCCTTGCTCCTGTGCGGCTAACGCGGCGCAGAACGCTGCGTTTCCGCCGCCTACTACAACTACATCCCAGTTCGACTGGCTCATGATTACCGTCCCGTTCTATGAATATTTCTACACGTTTTATCAGCTTGAAATTCACTTGGCGATATTAAGAACTAATCAAGTGTGACTTAATCTCCATATCAATGGTATCCATTAGAAAAACTCGAGAGATAAATTCTATGCAAACATCTATTCCCGCGATTCTCATGCGCGGGGGCACGTCGCGCGGCCTGTATTTTAACCGCACTGATTTACCAGACGATCAAAGTCTGTGGGACGATATTTTGCTGAAGGCATTCGGTTCGCCCGATCCGCGACAAGTAGACGGGGTTGGCGGCACGACGTCTGTCACAAGTAAAAGTTGTATCTTGTCTCTATCAGACCGCGAAGATTGTGATATCGACTATTTCTTTGCCCAGCTTTCAGTTGAAGAGGCAAAAGTAGATTATACCCCGTCTTGCGGAAATATGCTAGCGGGCGTCGGGCCTTATGCCATCGAGACGGGAATGATTACTGCTCAGGTTGGTGAGACCCGGGTACGTATTCACCAGGTCAATACGGGCGGTTTAGTAGAGGCCGTAGTTCCTACGCCGGCTGGGCAGGTCGAGTACGAAGGTGAGGTTGCGATTGATGGTGTGCCAGGGGTAGCAGCACCCATTCTTCTTAATTTCATGAATGTTGTGGGGGCTCGGACAGGACAGTTATTCCCGACTGGAAAGAAAATAGAAACCATCGACGACGTTGAAGCGACTATTATCGATGCGGCTATGCCTTGCCTGATCATGCGTGCTTCCGATGTTGGAAAAACTGGCTACGAGTCCGCCGCGGAACTCGACGCCGACACCTCGTTCTTCGAATTCATCGAGGACAAGCGGATTAAAGCAGGCCGCCGGATGGGCCTGGGTGATGTGACGGGACAGGTTCAACCCAAGATAATTATTCTCTCCCCACCGCGCGACGGCGGCGCTATCACCTCACGATATTTTGTACCCGACAAAACACACCAAACCCACGCGATTACTGGCGGCATCGCAGTGGCTTATGCGTCGATCACCCCCGGTACGATCGCCGAACCTATGGTCAATATGTCTCCAGATAAACCCGGTCCGCATTTTTCAATTGAACATCCGGCGGGTCAGTTACATCTGTCACTGACACTGAAGCGAACCGATGAAGGCGTCAAACTGGAGGCAGCGGGTATCGTCCGCACGGCTCGTTTGATCATGCAGGGGTCTGTGATGGTTCCTAAGAGGCTACTTTCCCCCAATACTTCGGAAGATAAGGGATAAGATGTGGTTTCTGATAAAAGGAAAACCCGGTGGCCGGTAAGTTAGTCTTCCCCGTCAGGCGAGCAACCGCCTTTTGACCCCAACTCCTATCCGATCCGTTCGAACATATTCGTGTGCTTTCTCACACCAGCGCTAACGTGACGTAAATTCTGGTCCCCCGTTAAAAGCACGAAGCAACGCGCGTTTGCCATCAAGTCCGAGGGCCAAAATTATCTTGTCGGAATAAGTTCGGGCGGTCTCCAACTGACGACCGCCCTTATGCAGATCTTTTTAAAAATTCTCTGGCATAGCTATTTTAACGGAGAAAATGGTGCGGCCAGAATAATCTTGTTCGCTTGGGTCTGGAGCGTCTCCTTACGTCCCTTCGGAGGCCAAAGTCCCTTGTTTACCGCCTCCGCCCGGACCTCGGCGCGGTGCTGAAGGCTCTCGTATGACCAGATATGGACGAACTTGTTCAAATCACCCGCATCTGTATGCATTGCCATAACCAGCTCTGACATTTCAGTGCGCTTGCCTATCGCTTTTTCCCAGCTTTTGTATAGTTCCGGGATCATTCCTGGAATAATTTGGTATTCCCGCCATTCAAAGATAGGCCCTTTGTTACCCTTTGCAAAAGTCGGTGTAAAAGGTGACGGAACAAAAAGCTCCGACTGCATATATTCCTGAAGGTGGGCTACTTTCGGCGGCCAAGTGTATTTCTTTTCTTTGACCGATCGTACACGTTTCTTGTCACGTTCGTCGGCATTTTTGTATGGCCATATATGGATAACTTCGTTCAGTGGCCCGATTTCGGTATGAAAAAAAGCGGCAATCTTCGAGAGGTTCTGGCGGTTCTTATAAGCTTTTCCAAACTTATCAATAAACTCCGGGACGCCACGTGGTATTAGTCGGTAGGTTCTTACTTCATAAATCATGGGATTCTCCCTAAACATCATAGTTTTATCCGAAATTTCTTTCAGTGTGCAGTAGAAAAGCTTTTGTGTCACGTTACAGTATGTTGCCTTGGTGAGGGTCCCGTCCTTCATAATTCACGTTTCTTCATGAAAGTGATAAAAAGTTTCCAATATAGGGAGGGATCAAATGCCGGATACAGGAACCAAGCCCGTTACTCGGTCCACTGCGACAGCCTTGCCGTTGCGCGGTATTCATCATCTCGCTCTAACCACTGAAGACATGCAGATGACAACTGATTTTCTGGTCAATGTGGTAGGCATGCCGCTCATTCATGCAATGAAGGTACCGCCGGGCGTTGGGACGGGGCCAGGAAATCGCGGTAATCCACCTTATGAGGAAATTCGCCATTATTTCTTCGACATGGGTAATGACAGTCTCCTCGCCTACTTCGAAATACCAAAAGGGAAGAAAAATCAATCGGACCGAGATGATATTGGCGGCATGCAACATTGCGCATTTTCAGTAACGCCCAAGCAACTCGAATCTCTGCGGCAACGACTGGGTGCTGCTGGCGTAGAATACGATGGGCCTGTAGACATTTTGCCGGGGCTGGTATCAATGTATTTCAAAGACCCGAACGGTGTCCGAATGGAAGCTTGTTGCCAGCCGGAAGAGGGCGATAGCCCCAACGTTGTGGGTTCCGTCCTCCAAACTAAAACAGAGGCGGAAGCCGAACTAAAAACTACCGGTGCTTCCGATGAATGGGTACGGCAGGTCACTGCTTGTCTCCCCGATTAGGGATAGAGATTTTCCATTTGTGATTTCTGATTTGAGCTCGGATACACCGTGTTATCTATATTCGTAATTTTGCCGTCTCAAATCGGCTACTCGAGCCTCTCCTAGGCGCCCACCGTTTCTTTTCTGAACCGATAGAATTCGGTTGGTGGGGCTGGCCGGGTGTCGGTCCAAGACTTTAACGCGGCATGCGCATCGTTCCGATGCTCTTGGCGTTTCGATTCGCCGATTGTCTCACAGGTAATTTCAAGGCGAATGCCGTTTGGATCAAAGAAATATATCGATTTGACGAAACCGTGATCTGTGACACCTACGACTTTGATATCTGCATCTTCAAGTCTCACCTTCCAGGTCTCTACCTCGTCAACCGTATCCACATGCATAGCGAAGTGGTTGACCCAAGACGGGGTCTGCGGGTCCGGGATAGATGCGGTTTCGTCGCCAAGATCGAAAAACGCTATATAGCTACCGTTAGCGAATTCGAAAAACAGATGCACATACGGGTCGGACGCCCCTGTGGATGGCACCTCGTTAGCTTGGATCACATGAGCAAGAGGGAGGCAAAGAAGGTCTTCGTAAAAGCTTCGCGTTTCTTCGGCGTTGCGGCAACGATAAGCGTAATGGTGCAGCCCACTGATCCGATTCAGTGCTGTCATTTGATCCTCTCTTTCATAATGCGGCATGCAGTTCCGCGGTGGAGACTCTTAGGCGATTTCCGGCCAGTTTGGATCCTGACCTCTGAGAGTAGTTTTCAAAAATTCAGTCGATTGACGCCTTTTCCTCTGGACTTCCATCTTCAAGAACCTTCACATCCAAACAGAATGTATAACGGGGCCAATATCCCTTTTTTTATATTAACAATTTCATTCGGTCCTGCATATTCACGCACCGTAGCGTGAAATCACCTTAAAACTTGTTAGCGCCGCTATCGTGCATGTTGCAAGCCCCCATCGAAGCTGGAAAAGGGACAGGATCCTATGCTTTTAGTATTAGGCCTTGAAAAACTATGGTTTTGTACAAGCTCGGTTCGTTATCGTTTATGAAGACCGTTTGGTTTACAGCGAACATAGCCCGTGCAAAAAAAACACAATGTTGTTCACCGGTTCAAGGCACTGCAAGAGGCAAGGAATTGGAGCGCATCATCCGCAGCGTCCTCAGTTGCTTTAAAATCGGGTATCCTGAAAATATCTTATTTGATAGCTTCTTCCTTTCGGACACTATCGAGTAGGGAAGACCGCATGAGCCAAGCCTTGGCTTTAACTGGGTCTTCCGCGGCAGCCCGTAGCTGTATTTGGTTGGAGCGGATGGCTTCTGGGTCTTTTTCCTCGATGCGTTTTTTGTTTTCAATAGTCACGCTTTGAAGAAACTCGGTAGCTAGCTGATGCCGCTGACGATGGTAGCGTTCGAAAATATCGTCGTTTGCGCGTCCGAACCACACGTCTCCTATTTTTTTTGTAATATTCATGCAGTCGTGGATGCCGGTATTCAGGCCAAGACCGCCGAGCGGGTTATTCAGATGCGCCGCGTCGCCGGCCAGGAAGATGCGTTCAACCCGGAATCTGTCGGCCACTCTTTGGTTTACCGTGTAAAGATTGCGATGCAGGATGTCATTGTAATCCATGTCTTCTCGTAGTCCGCGAATACGCTTAGTGACACCATTATCAGAGAGCAGGTCTTCATCCTCTTCGTGTCCCTCCGTCGGGAACAGCGTTCGCCATATTCCCTCGTCTTCGTCGCCCGGAACTTTAAAAACAGCAAACCACTCATCTGGATCCATAACGTAATTTCTATGTAGGTATCCATCACTTGTAGCGAAATCATGTTCCGAGGTCAGAACTAGGAAACGTTCGTCCCATGTGAACCCTGACATGAACACACCCAATCCAATACGGATGGTGGACCGGCCACCATCGCAGGCCAAAAGGTAACGGCCTTCGACCTTTTGTATGTCGCTCTCTGGGTCCTTGTAGATGACAGTGACGCCGTCGTAGTCTTGAGAAAATGCGATTACTTCCGACCCTAAGCGCACGTCAGCGATATCATGGGTCTTTACCGCTACTAGCGCGTCGCGGGTCAGCTTCCACTGTTCATACTGAATCGCGAAAGGGAAATCGGTTTCGTCACTGATGTGTTTCATATCAAAAACTGCGATGATTTCTTGAGAATTGCGGTCACGAAACTGGAAGGCAGGTGCCATTAAACCCCGACTTTTAAGTCCATCAGCAAGATCCAGGGAGTCGAGCATTTCTAGCGTTGACGCGTGAATCGTTGCGGCTCGAGGGTCCCGGGGGGGCTCTTTGAAAGCCTCTAACACAGTTACGGGAACGCCTTGGCGGACGAGGGAAAGGGCCGCAACCATACCGACCGGCCCACCACCGCAAATGATCACACGTTCATTCTTGCTCATACTATGCAACATAACGAACCGGCCGTGTCATTAATAGGAAATGGTTCTTACGCTTGAGAAGATTTTATTTGGTGCCGAACATCCTGTCGCCGGCATCTCCCAGACCAGGTCGAATATATGAATCATCATCTAACTCTCGGTCGATCGCGCTGGTGATTACCTGAACATCAGGATGCGCCTGGGTAAACGCCTTCAAACCCTCAGGGGCCGCCACGACGCAAACGAATTTTATTCGCTCCGCTCCGCACTGTTTGAGACGGTGGACTGCAGCTATAGCGGAACCCCCGGTTGCGAGCATTGGATCCACGACGATACATCGTCTCTCGTTCAGATTATCTGGTAATTTTAAGTAGTATTCCACCGGTACTTTCGTATCTGGATCACGATACAACCCGATATGCCCTACCCGAGCCGCCGGGATTAGATCCAACATGCCATCGAGCAAACCGTTACCCGCACGGAGAATCGAAATGATGCAGAGTTTTCGCCCTTCCAGCTTTGGACCGGTGGTAACCTCCAGCGGAGTTTCGATTGTGACTGTTTCGGTTTCAAAGTCACGGCAAACTTCGTAAGCGAGTAGATGGCTTATCTCGCGAAGGAGCTGACGAAAGTCAGCTGCACCGGTTCCTTGATCGCGTATCATCGTCAGCTTGTGCTGTATTAGCGGGTGATCAACTACCTCTACAGAGGCATTTGTTTTTTTTTCCAAGTTGATTCCTCCTTAAAAAACTGTAGCGTCGCTATCTAAGCGGATCGGGGGACTGCCATCCGACCTAAGTTCCCATGCGATTTTGCGTCCGGCCGACCATGTACCCCCCTGCAGAATATGACCGAGTGTTAGACCCCCGATGTCCAAATTCAGTGACTTTCGAACCTCTTCCGCTAGTAAGTCTAAAAGTGCAACAGTCAAAGCTCTCCACTCAACGATTAGTTCGCTTTCAGGCTTATGCGCTACAGAGAGTAGGGATTCATCTTTTAGACGCAAAACCCCAGTATCGATAAAAAGCCCACCATTTCGATATTCTGCGAGGCCAGTCAGCCCATCCAAGTTTGAGACTGTTGCTTCCATCTGTTCAAGAGGTTCGACTAGGGAATAAGAGAGCCATTGTGACAACTTATGGAACGGCACAATACAATCTGTCTCATCCTCGCGCGATAACGCACGGTGATGACCGACATCACCAAGCGCGTTGCCAGCTATCCTCACTGGCGATGGCCAGATATCCATAAGAGATCCAAGTACGGCGACGAGTATATCGCGAGCCTCTAGATTCGGACGTGCGGCCAATTTCAGTATCAGGTTGCCGGGACGGATCTCATTGTCACGGGCATAAAAAGAAGAATGTTTTTCTATCGCGTACCCGAGTTTTTGAAGTAACCCAGCCCGCTGTTGGAGACCAACAAGGGGATTAGTACCAGTTACTTGAAATGCGTCAGCTAGCATTCGTGCCGATATCTTCGTGAGCGCCGCCGCGTCCGCTCGAAGCGGGTCATCTCCATAATCGCTGAGCATACCAGATTCAAACAACCTTAGACTGGCTAACGCCAGCCCTTCTGACCTGCCGATTTTCAGGCCGGTAGAGTCATCGGCATAAACCCAATCCGGACCGGCTCCGGCATCCAGCAATACTGAGACGACAGCAAGATCGCCGGCAGCGATTGCTAAACGGTCTCCTGACAACCCAAACGACATTGAAAGGTCTTCCCAAAGATCAGTCCCGCCGAGTTCGAAGTGCCGCCAGCGGCTATGAAGGGGGATTTCGAGGGTTGGATAATTTGACTCTATTTCTCCGACAACACGGGATGTTGGATTATGTAAGTTCGCTATGTCCACCTGGAACCAGGGCAGGCCGCCATCTAACCCGATACGGAATAGATCATTACAGCGCTCACGCACGGCCTCCGGCGTCAGTAGTCCGTTTACAGGATTAGGGGTAGGTACCGCCAACGTCAAAACAACGCGCGTCCTTTTGTGGCTTTCAGCCCCTTTTCGTCCTTTATTTTGGTGCTCGTGAAATAGCCCGCCGCTTTTTTGGCCTCCATCTCCACTTTCGCGTCGTCGGGGATCAGCTCCTCGGGCAGATCTATGCGCTCACCGATCTCGATCCCTTGTCCGGCAAGAGCGTCATGTTTCATGTCGCTCATTGAGGCGAACCGGTCAATTCGTTCGACTCCTAGCCAGTGGAATATATCGGGCATCAGTTCCTGGAATCGCGCATCCTGAACCCCAGCGACGCATTCTGTGCGTTCAAAATATTTTGCCGCGTTGTCACCCTCTTCTTGCCGTTTTCGGGCATTGTAGACCAAAAACTTGGTGACCTCGCCGAGAGCCCGACCTTCCTTACGATTGTAAATGACGAGGCCGTTACCGCCTGCCTGCGCCATCTCGACACAAATCTCGATACCGTGTGTTAGATAGGGTCGGCAAGTACAGATGTCGGATCCGAAAACATCCGAACCATTACATTCATCGTGGACCCGACAGGCTAACGGAATGGATCTATCCGATAGCGTGGTGGGAATACCGAAAATATAGGCCGACAGACCGCCTATGGGGGGTAGGAAAACCTCAAGGTCGCTTCGGGTAACGAGTTCTGGGTACATGCCACCCGTGTATGTGAATAAAGCCTGGCGCAGGGTCGCTATATCGCAACCCAGGCGTGTAGCCATTCCAGGCAGGTGCCATACCGGATCGACCGCTATCTTAGTAACATGTACGTCCCCATTTCCCATCAGAATTTTGCCATCGGCCTTGAGTCGCCCGAGCTCAATAGCTTCGCGAAGCTCAAGCATTGAGAGACGTGCCTGCGTGACTGCAATGGTAGGTCTAATATTAAGTCCCGCCTCTAGCTGTTCGCTAAAGCACTCGGTAATCATGTGTCCGAACGGATCTAACGAGACGATCTTTCCATGATCCGACCATTGTGGATAGGGACCAATTTTTGCGACCGGCATAGTGTTGTGTAAATCGGGTCGGAAATCAGGGTCTAGCCGTCCCGCGGCGACGGAAGCCGCGAGATAGACTGAGTAACTACCCGAATGGGTGCCGATGGTATTCCGCATCGCCGGGTCTGTTACAGTGCCGATAACCGGGCCGCGTTTGGTCGGATCGGTGGCACCCCAATTAATTACGGGTTGGTCGTTACCGCGCGTGGAAGGGTGCGATGTAAGTACGATATGCTCGTGAGCGCTCATTACGACAACTCATTTTTCAAAATAAGCTAACTATAATAGTCTAAAAAATAAGTTTTTTGGCTAAATTTTATTGGCACAGCGGAAATAGTACCCATTGAAGAGGTTTCGCTCTTCGAACAGCACGCTATAATTATTAGTAACCAAACAGAAATGGGGAACGGCAATGCAGTGCTTCCTATTCCATCTAATGCCCTACGCCAGCTTGGATCTGGACTACGACAAGGAATACAAAGCCTCTTGGGTAGTCTATCCCAATTCTAATTTTGACCCGAAGGTTGGGCACTATCTCTATAATACTTACCTTGATGAGCTAGAGATGGGCGATGAGCTGGGCTTTGATGGGCTCGTAGTCAATGAACATCATCAAAATGCTTATGGGTTGATGCCATCACCGATTGTGCCGGCTGCCGCATTAGCACGACGAACGTCAAAAGCGAAAATAGCAGTTCTTGGTAACGCATTTGGTATACGC
Source organism: Alphaproteobacteria bacterium UBA830 (assembly GCA_002295635.1). Classification (GTDB taxonomy): domain Bacteria; phylum Pseudomonadota; class Alphaproteobacteria; order MPNO01; family UBA830; genus UBA830. The sequence goes on from DBHK01000027.1 coordinate 47,433, forward strand.
GAACACCCTCTGACCCTTGCGGAGGAACACGCGATGATTGATTGCATTACCGGCGGCCGCCTGATCAGCGGCATGGTTCGGGGCATTGGGGCGGAATATTATTCTATGGGCGCTAACCCAGCCTTTAGTCATGAGAGATTTAACGAAGCCCATGATTTAGTTGTTCGGGCTTGGACTGACGAAGGTCCCTTTGCTTTTGAAGGCAAACATTATCACTTTGAGTATGTGAACGTGTGGCCACGTCCGTTCCAGAAACCGCATCCACCTATTTGGTGTCCCTCTCAGGGATCTCTGGAAACCATTGAATGGGCATCACACGCCGATCGCAAGTATACCTATCTGCAAACTTATAGCCCTTTCGAGGCAGTAAAGAAGTTTCTGAATCTTTATCGAGAGATTGCGCGAGACATGCACGGTTATGAGGCGGCTGATTCTCAAGTAGGATGGGCCGCTCCTATTTATGTCGGCGAGACTGACAAAAAGGCTATAGAAGAGGCGGGTCCGCATATGGAAGCGTTCTTCAACAAATTTCTGCGAATGACACCGGAAATGTTGTTACCGCCGGGTTACTTAAGTCTCCGTTCCTACAAGAATGTGATGAAGCATAAAGGCGGTTTGTCTAAGGTGCGCTCAATAGAAGAACTGATGGAAACGGGGATTGTTATTTGCGGCGGTCCAGACACCGTTCGTGAGCGTCTGGAATACTGCCACCGCGAAGCGGGTTTCGGCACTTTCCTCGGGATGTTCCAGATAGCATCTATGCCGCATGAGATGACGGTTAACAGCATGAGACGTTTCGCAGAAGATGTAATGCCGGCCGCAAAGCAATTTGGAGCGGTTGGTGACAGGATTGCGGCTGAGTAAAGGCATTATACCCGGCAGGAGAACCCATGAAAATCTTTCTTTTTCACCTTATGCCCTATGCTTATGTCGACCCAGAATACGACAAGGAATACGATACCTGCTGGGTAACTTACCCGAATAGTAAATTTGACCCTGAAAAAGGTCACGAGCTCTATAATAGGTATTTGGACGAACTGGAATACGCCGAAGAACTTGGCTTCGACGGCGTTTGCGTTAACGAGCATCATCAGAATGCATACGGACTGATGCCGTCGCCCGTTGTGATGGCGTCTGCGCTGGCGACCAAGACAGAGCGAGTAAAAATAGCAATCCTCGGTAATGCGTTCGGGATCCGGGACCATCCTCAGACCTTGGCTGAAGAACACGCGATGATTGACTGTATCACCGGTGGCCGGCTGATAAGCGGCATGGTACGAGGCTTGGGAGCGGAATATTATTCGCTTGGTTCCAACCCTGCATTTAGCCATGAGCGATTTCATGAGGCTCACGATCTAGTTATCCGCGCATGGACCGAGGAGGGACCATTCCCATTTGAAGGTAAGCATTATCACTTCGATTATGTAAACACCTGGCCGCGTCCATTCCAAGACCCGCATCCACCGATTTGGGTACCCAGCCAAGGGTCCACCGAGACGATCGAATGGTCAGCCCATCCCGACCGTAAATACACCTACCTGCAAACGTATTCGCCGTTTCAAAACGTTGTGCGTTTTCATAACGCTTATCGAGACGTAGCGCACAGGCATGGGTACGCCGCAAATTCTGAACAGCTCGGATGGGCGGCACCGGTCTATGTTGGTGAGACAGATAAAAAGGCTATTGAAGAAGTCAGGCCACACGTGGAGCTTTTTTTCAATAAGCTACTGCGGTACTCAATCTCAATGCTCTTGCCGCCAGGCTACATGTCTGTTGAGTCATATAAACGTGTTCTGAAAACAAAATCGAGTTTGGTCTCCACCCACACAGTGGAGTCTCTGATGGAGCGGGGAGTTATCATTGTTGGTAGCCCGGATACTGTCCGCAAAAAACTTTCAGAATGTCACGAACAGGTTGGCCTTGGATATTTCCTTGGGATGTTCCAGATTGCAAGCATGTCTCATGATTTGGCTACGGCTTCTATGAGACGTTTTGCCGAGGAAGTTATGCCGGCCGCTATGGATTTGGAAGGTGCCGGCCAGTGGGAGCCTAATTCAGAAGAGGTGCCGAGCCAGGCGGCGGAATGATCGTGGGTAATGATTCTGTATTTTCCGCTCACCTTTTTTGCGTTGGAAAACAGCCTTCTCAGGTGAAGGGTATTTCAGATATTAGCGCGTCGGGAGCGGTGTTTCGCCCGAGTAGTCGTAGAACCCTTTGCCGGCCTTGCGACCTAACCAGCCCGCTTCGACGTATTTTACTAGCAGCGGGCAGGGCCGGTACTTGGTGTCGGCAAGACCGTCATACAGCACCTGCATGACGGCGAGGCAGGTATCTAATCCAATGAAGTCAGCTAGCTCGAGTGGACCCATAGGGTGATTGGCGCCTAGCTTCATGGCGGTATCGATGTCATTCACTGATCCGATACCTTCGTGTAGCGTGTATACAGCTTCATTGATCATTGGGAGTAAAATTCGGTTAACAATGAACGCCGGGAAATCCTCCGAGATTACGGGCGTTTTCCCCATGCGATAGGTCAGGCCCTCGACCACCCTATGGGTGGCATCGTCGGTCGCAATCCCCGGGATAAGTTCAACCAGCTGCATAATCGGAACAGGGTTCATAAAGTGCATGCCCATGAACTTTTCCGGCCTATCAGTGGTTGCGCCGAGCCGGGTGATCGAAATCGATGAAGTATTCGACGCGATAATGGCATCCGGGCGAAGACAAGGAATAACGACCTTGTAAATTTGCCGTTTGATATCTTCGTCTTCTGTCGCAGCTTCTATAACGATGTCACAATCGCCCAACGCAGCATGGTCTGTTGACGTGGTTAGCCGGTCCAGCGCACCCTGTCTGTCAGTTGTGCTTATTTTCTCGCGGTTTACCTGACGCTCCAGATTCTTGTCGATTGAGGTTATAGCTTTATTAAGCTGCTCTTGGCCGATATCGTTGAGTACTACGCTGATACCTGTTGTAGCGGCAACGTGGGCAATCCCTGATCCCATTTGTCCTGCGCCAATAACCCCAATTTTCTTTATACCTAGTGCTTCGGGGGTCGCGCCCGGATCTTGGATGTCAGTCACTCAAAAACTCCTTAAAAATATCGACTTGGCCCGTAGCGCCGCGCCGAGTCGCGATCAACGCGGCTTGATTTCCTGTTGTTCCAATTCCTCGTCGAGTTCCGGAATAATTTTAAATAGATCCCCGACGATGCCGTAGTCGGCAACCGAAAAGATTGGAGCTTCTTCATCCTTATTGATCGCAACTATAACCTTGGAATCTTTCATGCCGGCGAGATGTTGGATTGCGCCTGAAATGCCGACTGCAATGTATAATTCGGGGGCTACCACCTTACCGGTTTGTCCGACCTGGTAGTCGTTGGGTTTATAGCCGGCGTCGACGGCCGCGCGAGATGCTCCAACGGCAGCACCGAGCTTGTCTGCGATTTTCTCAATCATCTCAAAGTTTTCACCGGACTGCATTCCTCGTCCACCAGAAATGATGACCCGTGCGGCTGTGAGTTCAGGGCGTTCGGATTTGGTTAGCTCATCGCCGACAAAGGCGGAAATACTGGGGTTTTCGGCTGTTTCTACGGATTCGACTATACCCGATACGTCTTGGGTCTCTGCGGCGGCAAACGCAGTGCCGCGAACTGTAATTACCTTAACCGGGTCAGATGACTGAACTGTAGCTATTGCATTACCGGCGTATATAGGTCGCACGAACGTGTTATCAGAGACGACTTCGACGATGTCGGAAATCTGTGCCACATCCAAAAGGGCCGCTACTCGTGGTGCGACGTTTTTCCCGGTGGTATTTGAAGGAAAGAGAATATGGCTGTAATTTTTGCCTTGGGCAATGACGACTGGCGCGAGCGCTTCTGCAAGCTGATGTTCGTACGCCGCACCCTCCGCATGTAGTACTTTGGCGACGCCAGAAATCATACTTGCGGCCTCCGCAACACCAGCGGAATTATTACCGGCAACTAAGACGTGTACATCTGCGGTGATCTCGGCCGCAGCGGTAACCGTGTTGAAGGTGATGGGGGCAAGAGCCGAATTGTCGTGATCGGCAACGACGAGAACAGGCATCAGATGACCCCCGCTTCGCTTTTAAGTTTGGAGATAAGTTCTGTAACGGTTTCTACCTTTATGCCCCCTTCGCGTTTTGCTGGCTCAGATACCTTCAGAGTAGTAAGACGAGGCGTAATATCGACGTCAAGTTCCTCTGGCGTCATCTCAACGATTTCTTTCTTTTTTGCCTTCATTATGTTTGGAAGTGATGCGTAGCGTGGCTCGTTCAGGCGAAGGTCAGTGGTGATGATCGCAGGGAGGTCTATAGCGATAGTCTGCAGCCCGCCGTCGATTTCTCGGGTGACGTTTACTTTACCTTCGGCCAGAGCAATTTCCGAGGCAAATGTGCCCTGTGACCAACCCAACAGGCCCGCCAACATTTGACCGGTCTGATTCGAGTCGTCATCAATGGCCTGTTTCCCTAAAATAACCATATCAGGTGATTCTTTTTTTACGATCTTGGCTAAGAGTTTTGCGACCGCAAGCGGCTGGAGTTCTTCATCAGATTTTATGTGGATGCCCCGGTCCACCCCCATGGCCAGAGCGGTGCGAATTGTTTCTTGGCACTGCTGAACGCCAAGCGATACGGCGACAACCTCGGTCGCTGTACCAGCTTCTAAAAGGCGCACTGCCTCTTCAACGGCAATTTCGTCAAATGGGTTCATAGACATCTTGACGTTGGCAGTTTCGACGCCAGTTTCATCTCCCTTGACGCGAACCTTGACGTTATAATCTATCACCCTTTTGACGGCGACGAGTAGCTTCATCGGTCGGACTCTCTCATTCTGGGGGCAGCCACATGATGTAAATCCTCTCCGAGCACGCGAGGCTGCCATTCTGGATGCTTTGGGAGAGAACAAATCTTGCGGTTGCGAAACCTACCCGAGTCACGCCCGATGTCAAGTTTCGGGCAGGTATGTTGCAACGCGAAGAGCTTTTCCACCTCGGACCTTGTAACGAATACTTGAGGCCACTTGTAACGCAAATCGCTCGGAAAACGAGAAAGTGCAGAAAATAGATGCATGGCGTATTTATTTCGATGAGAACAGGAACAAAAGAGCCAGAAAAATAATAGCAGCGAATTGCAAGATCACCCTCGCCCGCATAAATTTATTTGAATGTTTGGCATTGAAGTCTCCGCCACGGACCATCGCGAACAGCCCCAGCGCTAGGGCGAAAAGGGTGGCTATCATCGCGACGACGATAAGGATTGGTAATACAGTGCTCACTTGGCGAATATGGTACCAATGACTTGGAGTGGCAATGTAAGTTTTTAATGGGCTGGTTCGTCAGTGTTTGCCATATCTGGTCCACTACCAAACTGTCTTGTGAGGCAAATCAAGTTTTTGTGGTCCTTGTCTATTATTCTGCCGACTACAGTATCTTTTTTCGATGGGTATTAAGTCACCCCTCTCTTGAGACGTGAGGGGATGAAAATATCCTAGAGGTTGAGGCTAAGTATATTTTTAGCTCTTCCTTCCCACACATCGGTTGTTGGAATTCTCTCTCGAAAACGTTTAGATATTGGTTTTGGGATTCCAAATCGTTTCATATTAGAGTCCCATAATTTGATATTTTACTATCCATGGCGCATATCAGTTTGAGTTTTCTCGATCATATTGCCCGCTGTAACAACCACGACATGAAAAAATTTCTGCCGTTTGTTGTTGATAACGAAACGGTAGGAAATATCCGCAGAGATCACATCAGCCTTTTAGAAAAATTCCCTGACGTTTTTGATCTTTCCGATACGTTTATTGGCCTCGCTAAAGGGCTTAATTCCTATTCGGATCGTACTGATGCCTTTAGCCTAGTGATCCATAAGTTGTTCGAGAATGGAGTGCTGAATGGCTGGAGGGGTGAACCTTATCCCGTCGGAGGACCGTGGGGCGGGCCTCACGCTTTCGAAATCGAACGTGCGGCGGCACCATTCTTTGGTAGTCGGGCCTACGGAGTGCACATCAACGGATTTGTTCACAAGGAAGATGGGATCTACATGTGGATCGGCCGCCGCGCTGAAGATAGGCCAGTCTGTCCAGGTGAACTGGACAACATGATAGCCGGCGGACAACCGGTAACGCTGAGCTTGCAGGATAATGTCATCAAAGAAGCGGGTGAAGAGGCAGGCGTGCCATCTGATTTGGCCGCAACCGCCATTTCTACAGGTGCCATAACCTATCGTATGGAAAACGAAACTGGCTTGAAGCAGGACACTATATTCTGCTGGGACCTTGAATTGCCGACTGACTTTATCCCCTCGAGTGTCGATGGCGAGATCTCTGAATTTTTCCTCCTACCCGCGGCGGAGGTTATGGAGATCGTAGACGTTAGTTTCGACTTCAAATTTAACTGCAACCTAGTCAATATCGACTTCTTTATTCGCCATGGTCTTCTACCACCATCGCATCCCGACTATGAAAAATTAATAAAAGGCCTAGGGCAATAAAGCCTCGATATTCGAGACGGCCAAGACCAGAAAATATAAGTATTTTATTGACCTCGCTTTTGTGGAGGCCCATACACCCGTTTATAATTGTCTCGCGATTGCGCGAAAGGCCGATTATTAGGCGGCATTTTCCCGGGAACAAATAATTAAGAACACCCCCGTGTCGGCCGCGCCCGATACCCGGAAACAGCCTGTGTCGAGAGGCGGGTGAGATGCCCAATGTATTTTACGCACAGCAGAAAGAAGTAACTTAGTGATCACTAATAAATTCATGGACCTCGGCCTAGCCGACCCGATCCTACGTGCGCTGGAGGCCCGCAACCACGTGACACCCACCCCGGTTCAAGCCCAAGCAATTCCCGGCCTGATGAAGGGAAATGACATGTTAGGTATAGCCCAGACCGGCACTGGAAAGACCGGTGCATTCGCTCTGCCTATCCTCCAAAGATTTTGCAATTCCGGCGATACGTTGAAGAGGGGGAGGCCACAGGCGTTGGTTCTGGCACCCACGCGAGAACTTGCAATTCAGATTGGCGAGGAATTCACCGCCTATGCCGCACAAATGAAACTTCGCCAAACCGTTATCTTCGGCGGTGTGAAAGAGAACCGCCAGATCAGTGCTCTGAAACGAGGGCTGGATGTCGTAATTGCGACGCCTGGCCGCCTGCTCGATCTTTATGGGCGTAAGTTTGTTGATCTATCGGGCATAGAGTATTTCGTCCTTGATGAGGCCGACCGCATGCTCGATATGGGGTTTGTACGCGATGTTAGAAAAATCGTCGCCGCTCTACCGGCAGATCGTCAGTCCTTATTGTTCTCTGCTACGATGCCTGACCAGATAGCGAATTTGGCAGAGGAGATACTGAAAAAACCGCTCCGCGTGGAAGTAACACCCCGGGCAACCCCGGTAAAACGGGTCCAACAAAGCGTGCGCCACGTCACTGCCGGAGGCGGTAAGACGAATGCGCTTCGCGACATATTCGCTGATCCCGATTTGTCCAAGGTGATTGTATTCACCCGGACCAAGCACCGAGCTAACCGCGTAGCCGAGCAGCTTGAAAGAATGGGCATCGCTGCAGCTGCTATTCATGGAAATAAATCTCAACCTGCGCGCCAAAGGGCGTTGAGGCAGTTTCGGGCTGGTGAATGCCGTGTTCTAGTGGCGACCGATATTGCGGCACGTGGCATCGATATCGAGGCTGTCACACACGTCATTAACTACGAACTGCCTGACGAGGCCGAAAGCTACGTACATCGGATCGGACGCACGGCGAGGGCTGGTGCCAGCGGAATAGCTATCGCCCTCTGTGATCCCTCTGAACGCAAAAAACTACGTGACATAGAGCGGCTTTTAAAAATGTCGCTCACGATTGTGGGCGATGGCCCAAAGGGCGAGGAGACAGCCCCAAAAAAGCGTCAAGGCGGTAAAGGTCGAAGTGATAACCAGGGCAGAAACCGGCAAGGTCGCAAACCTGCTAACGCCAACGGTAAACCTCGTCGACGTGGTGGCAAGCGGGGCGGCAGAAATCGCAAGAGGGCGGCTTAAAGAAACCTAAAAACTCTATATCCCCTCAAATCCGGTTAGGGCGATCACGTCTTCCGGACTGTAGCCGCGCTCGCGAAGTGAACGGATAGTCATGTCTTGGTCGCGTTTTGCCAGGCGACGCCCCTTCATATCGCGAATTAAGTGATGATGGTTATATGTCGGAGAACTGTAGCCGAGTAGCTCTTGTAACAGGCGGTGTATGTCCGTAGAGGGTGCCAGATCTACACCGCGAGTTACCATCGTGATGCCTTGTATATGATCGTCCACCGTGACCGCGAGGTGATAGCTGGTCCTTATATCTTTCCGCGCCAAGACGATATCACCAAAAAGCTCGGGCTTTGCGTTTACGAGGCTCTGATTTTCATCATTCCAATCTATTGGACCAGCGTTTGTAGCCGCGCCGTGCATATCGAGGCGATATACATGGGGATCGCCTAATTGCATGCGGTTTAGGCGGTTTTCGTTGGATAGATGTCTACAGGTGCCGGGGTAAATTGGTCCGTCGGGGCCGTGCGGCGCACAGCTAGATTTTTCAATCTCGGTCTTTATTTCAGAGCGAGTGCAAAAGCAAGGATACAGCAGCCCCTGCATTTCAATTCTGTGCAGGGCGTTATCATAATCGCCCATGTGTTCAGATTGTTTTCGGACTGGCGTTTCCCAGCCGAGTCCCAGCCATTTTAGGTCTTCAAAAATGGCGTCAGTGAACTCCGGTTTGCATCGCAATGGATCAATGTCTTCGATCCGCAGGTGAAAGGTGCCGTTTATTCCCCGCGCATTAAATGCCGTCAGGGCAGAAAAAGCATGCCCCACATGAAGGTACCCCGTGGGGCTTGGTGCAAATCGAGTGATCTGCCCACCTGTTCTAGACTTTACCATGCAATCACTCCTGTGAGATAGAGACAGGGTTTCAAACCAGCTGACGTGCTAATCGATAAATTTACGTTGGCTGTTCCGATAGGGCTCCTATGACGAAACGACTTACAACCGAGGCCTTTAATGAAGCGTTGATTATACTTGCACAGCGTGACGCAGATCTTGGAAAGATTATCAAAGAATTTGATAATCCACCAATGTTGCGTCGGTCCGGTGGTTTCCGAACGCTGGTTTTATTGATCCTCGAGCAGCAGGTTTCGGTATCATCTGCCCGCGCTACTTTTGATCGATTAATTATGATTGCTGGCAAGTTGACACCTCGTCGGGCGATAGAACTGAGTGATGAGGAGTTTCGTGGATCCGGGATTAGTCGCCAGAAAACTCGGTATATTCGGCACCTTTCACATTGCCTTCTTGATAAGACTTTACGCATCCAGAGACTGCCCTATCTAGACGATGATAGCGTTCGCGAACAACTCACGCAGGTAAAAGGGATCGGGTCTTGGACTGCCGAAGTTTATCTACTTATGTGCCTACAACGTCCAGACGTGTGGCCGGTCGGTGATATAGCTTTACAGGCTGCGGCACATGAAATCAAAGGCCTTCAGATGCGGCCTGGTCCTCAAGAGTTGATGAATATAGGTGACCGTTGGCGTCCTTGGCGTGGCGTAGCTGCAAGAATTCTCTGGCATCACTATCTGAATTCTCCGAGACTGAGTAAACCGCGTACTAAGCGATATCGAGACTTATAGTGAAATAGATACGGAATTCGTTATGACCAAACTTCCTGAGCTTTCTGGCCCTGAAACCCCACCCCTCTCCGGCGGCTCCGCAAAAAAGCTAATTATATTTGTTCACGGTTATGGCGCCGACGGAAATGATTTGATTGCGCTTAGCCAACATTTTGGCCATGTCGTGCCCGACGCGGCGTTCATCTCACCAAACGCTCCTTATCGCTGTGATGGGTCACCTTTCGGATATCAATGGTATGACGTTTGGATGCAAGACAGCGATGAGAGACTAAGGGCAATCCGGTCGACTGCTGCGATTTTTGATAATTTTATCGATGAGCAACTCAAGCGACACGAACTTGCGGAAAAAGACCTTGTGCTGATCGGTTTTTCGCAGGGTACGATGATTTCGCTGTTCACAGCGCCACGCCGTGCAAACCCAGTGGCGGGTTTGATTGGCTACTCGGGGCGAATGGAAGCACCGGAGCTAATGGAGGCTGAGATCTGTTCAAAACCGCCGGTGGTTATGGTGCACGGTGACTCCGACGAACTACTAGCGGTCTCGGAAATGGAAACCGCGGCGGCGACGCTCCGGGAGAATGGCGTGTCGATTGATACATATGTGCGGCCCGGTCTCGGCCACGGGATCGACGAGGAGGGTATTCAGATTGGTGTGGAATTTGTGAAGAATGTGTTAGGTAGTTGATATACAAGGACTACAAACATTTGGGCCATAATCAGATTTCACAAAACCTTTACATTATGCCGGTTGCTCCGAGAATCATGGAGGGATAGGCTATTCTGATTGTGAGCGATTATCGAACTTCTAGTGCACAATGCAGGCTGGACCGGTGGAGAAAAGCCGCGTGAGGGGGGAGTCGCCCGCCCTAGTTCTTAACGCTGATTTCCGGCCACTCAGTTATTTTCCTCTTTCAATTTGGTGCTGGCAGGACACTATAAAGGCAGTCTTTCTTGATCGAGTAAATATCGTTTCAGAATATGAAGACGAAGTTCATTCTCCGACACTTTCAATTCGTCTTCCAAGTGTGATCGCACTGAAGCAATATGTACCGCTGTCGCGGCGACCAGCGTTCACCCGGTTCAATGTCTTTCTACGCGACCATTTTTTGTGCCAGTACTGTGGTTATGCTCCGGGCACATCTGAGCTAACATTCGATCACGTGATACCGAAGTCACGTGGCGGTCATACTGCGTGGGATAACGTAGTCGCTGCATGTTCCGAATGTAATTTAGTAAAGGGAAATAAGATGCCGAGAGACTGCGGGATGACTCCGGCGGCCCCGCCAATGGAGCCAACCAATTATCAACTCCAGACTAATGGTCGGTCATTTCCTCCGAATTACCTGCATGAAAGCTGGCGTGATTTCCTTTATTGGGACAGCGAATTAGACCAGAACTGAACCTTCTCTTCGGAACCGGTATTCAAGATTAAGAATTTGTAACCTTGCGGACATTAGGCCGTAACGCTGTCATCCATATATTGGACACATAAGGTAACCGCCTACAGGAGTTTAGAGATGCCGCAATCCAGAAGACTTATATCCTTAAAATCACTAATTATAATATTTGCTGTGGCAATGACCGCAGCTGCTATTGGTGTGTTTGCGAGTAAAGGCCTGTCCGCCTCAAATACGGTTAAAGAGCGCACAAACAATATCTCAACGATTGCCCTACCGGGCAGCTTCTCTGTGATAATCGACAGGGTCGGCCCGGCGGTCGTTTCTATCCGAGTAACCCGTAAGGTGCCTCAGACTACAGAGATACCGGAGCCATTTAAACGCTTTTTTGGTGACAATTTCGGTTTCCAATTCGGTAAACCTGGGCAGCTCAGGCCGCATCCGTTACCTAGCGTCCAAGGCATAGGATCGGGATTTTTTATCGATGATGACGGACATATTGTGACAAATAATCATGTTGTCGGAGATGCTGAGAAAATTGAAGTCACTCTAAAAGACGGTAAAACCTACCAAGCAAAACTTGTAGGCCGCGATCGCAAGACCGACCTTGCTTTATTAAAAGTTGATGCACGAAAAAAGTTTCCGTTTGTCAGGTTTGGAATATCGGCAAAAACAAAGGTTGGGGATTGGGTAATTGCTCTTGGTAGCCCGTTCGGACTTGGCCACACGGCGACGACTGGTATTGTCTCAGCGAGAGGGCGTGATATTGGTTCTGGCCCCTATGACGACTTCCTTCAGATTGATGCTCCAATAAACAGGGGAAATTCCGGAGGCCCTACCTTTAATGTTAGCGGTGAGGTGATTGGTGTGAATACCGCGATTATTTCGCCCACCGGGGTGAGTGCGGGGATCGGTTTTGCGGTACCTTCGGACATGGCTAAATCAGTGATTGCGCAGCTGAGGGAAAAAGGCGCTGTTTCGCGCGGCTGGCTGGGTGTGGAAATCCAACAGGTCACAGAAGATCTGGCCGCAGGCCTCAGAATGAAAAAGCCTGAAGGTGCTCTCATTTCTAATGTGAGTAAGGGAAGCCCGGCCGAGCGTGCTGGGTTGAACGTCGGGGACGTGATAGTCGCGGTGAATGACGAGCGGATCGAAAAAATGCGCGAGCTACCGAGGCGGATTGCCGGCCTGATAAATGGGAGGATCACCAAATTCGGGATATTTCGCGATGGTAAAGAACGCATAATAAAGGTGATCATTGGCAGAATGCCTACCACCAAAAAGATTGCATCCGTCAACCGGGGGAATCTGGAAAGCCGGAGCTTGGTATGACGCTTACGGCGATCAGTGAGAGCCTGCGAGCACGCCGTAATGTCGGTCAGGACGTAGATAGCGTCATCGTTAACGTGGATGATTCAGACAGCTTTACAGCAGCGACTGGTATCCGACCGGGTGATGTATTACGCCGCATTGATGGCGACGAGTCCTCTGTCCCTTCAGAATCATACGGTCTACTTGATGCGCCGATTGCAGAGGCACAGAAACGACAAACAACAATGATTCTTCTTCTCGTTCAACGTATGGAAAAGGACCGCTATTTCGCGCCCCCACTGCAAGACACCTGATTTGATCTGTTAACCCGTACGTGGTGAAACCAATGCTCAAGATCCCCAACGTAACTTTTTTCCAGGGAGATTTAACCTTGAACCATTAAAATAGCCCTCACGGTATTTTATAAGTAATTTTTGGGCCCAAAAAGGGGAGAAGATATGTCATTGAAAACGGTTGCTATCCTCAGTCCCGGCGATATGGGTGAAGGTGTAGGGGCTTCGATTAAAGAACAAAATGTAAATGTCATTACCGTCCTGACTGGGCGTAGCGAGGAAACTCGTAAGAGGTCAGCGAGGGCTGGCTTCCAGGATATTGTCGATCTAGACGCCCTTGTAACGGCAGCGGATCTGGTGATGTCTATAATGCCGCCAGAATATGCGGAGGCGACTGCGTCCGATGTGGCTTCTGCAATGAGGCGGACCAGAAAAACACCTCCTTTTGCCGACATGAACGCTATTGCCCCGACGACATCGAAGCGCATCGCTGCCGCTATGAAAAATGTGGGCGCTAACTTCATAGACGGCGGTATTATAGGTTTGCCACCGCTAAAGAGTGGCACACCCACTAAATTATATGTATCCGGCCCCGAAGCGTCGCTGCTCGATGAACTCGATGGAAACGGCAAGGCCGTGATACAGCTTGGAGATAAGATTGGTCACGCCTCGGCGGTTAAGATGGTCTACGCGTCCATCACGAAAGGTACGGACTCTTTGTTGACAGCCGCATACACAGCGGCAGAGGCGCTGGGTGTCCGAGAAATTTTGGAGGACGAATGGGAAAAAAGTCAGCCGGATGCTCTTGCTCGGATGGGTCGCCGAATTCCTGTTTTACCGGCTGATGCTGCGCGCTGGATAGGTGAAATGGAACAGATTTCAGAGACCTTTGCCTCTGTTGGGGTAACGCCAAATTACCACAAGGGAGCGGCGGAAATGTATCGTTTGCTGGACTTAACGCCGTTTGCCCGGGAGAGCCGGGAGACAATAGATAAAACACGGACCATGCAGGAGGCGGTGAGGGTCTATGTTGAGTATCTCAATAAAAACAAATCCCAGTAATAGAAAATCTGTTCTAGGTCGGGCACCGTATTCGCTTCTATAAATCGTCATAATTGTATAACGGGGAGAGGAGGCTATGGCCGCCGATCTATATGTCGGCGAAGTAATGCATCGGCGATCACGGCCGAAGGCATACACCTTCGTCTATCGAGTCTTTAATATTTTAGTGGATATAGACACCTTGGAAAAGGACGCGCGAGCGCGGCGCCTCTTTTCATATAATCGGTTCAACCTATTTTCTTTCTTCGACCGTGATCATGGCGCCCGAGACGGATCGACACTACGCCCTTGGGTAGAGAATCATCTGGCTGCCGCAGGTTTGAGCCACGCATCTGCAAATATCAGATTGCTGTGCATGCCCCGGGTGCTCGGTTACGGGTTCGACCCTCTCTCAATCTACTACTGCAGCGATGATGCCGGTCAACTCGCGGCCATTTTGTATGAGGTAAAAAATACGTTCGGCGACCAGCACGGATATCTGTTTGGGGTGGATAACAGTATCAAGGTTCCTCAGAAACATGTCGCTAATAAGGTTTTGCACGTGTCGCCATTAATCTCCATGAACGCACGTTATCAGCTTCGAACACAGTTGCCAGATGATAAGCTTGCTGTACTTATCCAGGAGTCGGATGAGGCGGGTGAATTTCTGGTGGCCTCCCTGACAGGGGAACGGCGGGATATGACCGACGGAGCTATGCTGAGTTGGTTTTTCAAAATTCCTTTGCTGACATTCAAGATAATTCTTGCGATTCATTTCGAGGCTATTCGGCTGATGTTGCGGGGTGTGAAGTATACAAAAAGGCCAGAACCGCCAGCACAGGATGTATCTCTGCCACCCTCCCGAAGAGATATTGTTTAATGGGGACAAGTATCCGACTGGACGGCCGGTTGCGTGTGGGTTCTCTTGAGATTGAGCTCCCGAACAGTATATTTGTCTGCTTGACCGGTAAGGAAGATGGTCCGATAGCACGTCTTAAGCTAAATCGTTGGCGTGCCCTGACTAGGTTTCTCAGTGGTGGGACGGTTTCATTCGGCGAAGCCTTTATGGACGGTGACTGGGAATCTCCGAATCTGGCTAATGTGATCGAACTCGCAGCGCGCAATCTTCCGAGCAAACCAATGATGTTTCGTTCTCTATCACCGTGGCGCATAGGGGATCGAATTAAACACGTGGTACGACCAAATACCCCGGAGGGATCTCGAGAAAACGTCGCCGCGCATTACGACCTCGGCAATGATTTCTATGCCGAATGGCTCGATCCCAGTATGACCTATTCATCTGCAATTTTTAAAGATGAGAATGCAGATCTGGAGAATGCCCAGACAGAAAAGAACCGGCGACTGCTCGATCTCGCGATGGTAAAATCAGGAGATCGGGTGCTTGAACTCGGCTGTGGGTGGGGTGGTTTTGCTATTCAGGCGGCCCGGGATCGGGGAGTGCACGTCACTGGAATCACTGCTAGCAGGGCCCAGTTTGAAGAGGCCCGTCGGCGCGTTCAGATTGCAGGTTTGACCGAGCGTATTGATATTCAGCTGTGTGACTATCGTGATCTTAATGGCGAATGGGACCACGCGGTTTCCATCGAAATGATCGAAGCCGTTGGCGAAAAATATTGGGATACATACTTTGAGCGGGTAGCCGCCAGCGTTAAACTTGGCGGGACCTTTGCTCTACAGGCAATCGTGATTGATCACAACCGTTTTGATGCCTATCGTAAAAGCGCGGATTTTTTACAGAAGCATATATTTCCGGGCGGGGCTTTGTTGAGCCCTGATGTGATGAAGGATAGGGCTACTTCCGCAGGGTTCTCGTGGAGAACCTCTAGAGGGTATGGATTAGATTACGCTACTACCCTGAGCCACTGGCGAAGACGCTTCGAGGATGCCTCAGAAAAAGTTGCAGCTCTCGGATTTGATGACAGGTTCCAGCGTTGTTGGTCATTTTATTTGTCCTATTGTGAAGGCGGGTTCCGGGCTGGAAATATAGATGTACTCCAAGTAGCCTTGGTTAGGGGTTCCAAAATTATTGGCTCTCATTAGCTTTTCTTTTTTGTAAGCCGATCCATTAAGGGCAAGTACAAGGCGTAGGGAAGGTGGCGTAATAACTTAACCGCCCAAGTGAACCGCTTGGGAAATGTTACTTCAAAACGTCCACTTTTGAGGCCTTGGTAAAATGCCTCTGCAGCTTTGTCGACAGGCATTAGCGCCGGCATTCGGAAATCGTTCTTGTCTGTTAGAGGCGTTTCGATGAAGCCCGGATTAACGACCTGAACTTTCACACCGTAATCTCCGAGTTCCATGTGGAGCGCTTCGCACATATTGATCAGCGCCGCCTTGGTCGCGCCATATGCTGACGCAGTCCTCAAGCCTCGATACCCGGAAACGGATCCGACGACTGCAATATGCCCTGATCCACGGTCTACCATACTGGGAATCACGGCATCTAGAACACGAATCACACCCATCCAGTTAATGTCGATCTGTTTCGAAAATACTTCCTTGGAAAAGATAGAGCCGTCTATCGGAATGTAGGTACCAGCATTAAGAACGCAAAGATCAGGCTCGCCTTTATTGGCGACTAAATTTTTGTACGCCTTATTAACCCCGGCGGTATCGGTGACGTCGAGAGGAAGCGGAATGATGCTACCGGGATAGTCCTTCACCTCATTTGCTAGAGTGGCTAATTTTCTTTCCCCCCGGGCACTAGCGAAAACGACGGACCCTGACTTGGCTAGACGAAGCGCCAAGGCGCGACCAATCCCCGTGCTCGCGCCCGTGATCCATACTACGTTAAAATCAGCGTCTCCAACCATGTCCGATCATACGCTATAAGCCTAGGAATAGATCAACCCTCGCCTGCTTACTCTGTGATATCTTATGTTCATGATGAGCGAGCCGCGTCTTAAGACCGATATATGGATACGAGCGCAAATTCGCTTGTGTGATATCAATTTTATTCCTGCGGTTGTAACTCGTCGGGGAGACAGCGACGCAGGGCAGGTTTTGATAAATCTTAACCGTCTCAACGGTACGTTTGAGCTATTTGCCAGAACTTCGACTCTCGACGGTACGCCGGCTTGGCGAAGCGTAACTGGCGGAAACCCCATGGATGAAAAAGCCGCTCTCACATTTATCGAGCGCGAAGCGAACGTCGATCCTGATATATGGGTCCTTGAGATTGAGGATAGGGACCGGAAATACCAGCTCGATGGACCGGTTATCGTCTGAAGTTTCGTCAGTCTCTGTATTGGGCCCAACCCGCCTATGCTGTTTCCCTCATATCATGGTAGCAGATTTGAGTTTTCTTAATCCGGCTCTATGTCGGGGGACGCGACCGGGGATCCTGTTCTGATTGCTATCGTCTTATTTGCGGTCATTTCCCACAGCGTGCATGGAACATTTCCCATTCCCAGACCTGACTGTCGCAATCCCGCGAGAGGCATCCAGTCAGCACGGAACGCTGAGTGGTCGTTTATCATCACCGCCGATGCATCGAGTTGATTACTTATCTCCATCGCCAATTTGACGTCTCGAGTAAATACAGCGGCCTGAAATGCTGTTGGAAGGGCATTAGCCCGGTTAACAGCATCTTCAGTATTAAACCATGGGTCGATACAGACAACGGGCCCGAATGCCTCTTCGGTCATGAGACGGCAATCGCTTGGAGGGTTGAAGATTACGGTCGGTGCATAAATTGTCTCCGATAATTGCTCGCCACCGGTCAATAGCTGTCCGCCTCCGTTGACCGCCTCCGTTACCCATTCATGTATTCTGCTCACCTCCTCCGGGTGGATCAGTGGGCCGACCTCCGTTTCCGGGTTCATCGGATTGCCGAGCCGAAGTCCCGCCGCTTTCATTGCGAGCTGGGTAGAAAATCGTGTGGCGACGTTGGTATGAGCGAATATACGCTGAACGGATTCACCCGCCTGACCGGCATGGTAAAAGCATCCCTTCAAGATTGCCTCACTAACCTCGTAAATGTCGGTGTCGCCGGTCATAATAACTGGGGCCGCACCGCCGTGTTTTAGCGCACATCGGGCGCCAGGCGTGAGTTTGGAACGTAGAGACCAGCCCACACCAGCGCTGCCAACAAAGCTAAGGAAGCCGACGCGATGGTCCGTCGCTAGCCTTTCCGTCAATCCGTGGTCTGAAGTTACGATTGCTTGTGCCCAATCTTTTGGCAATCCGGCGTCATACAGTATTTCTAAAAAGGCTAGGCATGATAGCGGTGTCGAGGCTGCTGGTTTGACGATTACCGGACATCCCGCGGCCACCGCCGGTGCGACCTGATGCACGATAAGATTAATTGGGTGATTAAATGCACTGATCGCAACCACGACTCCAAGGGGTTCCGTCCGGGTAAATGCTGTATGATGCTCTGTAGCCGGAGTCAGGCCGGCCGGCATTGATTGGCCATGATGACTACGTAGCGCGGCGATAACGCTTTTTATCGTATCAATCGAGCGAACTACTTCGACCCTTGTATCGATCAAGGGCTTACCCCCCTCAAGCACGGCAACTTTAGTAAGTTGATCGAACCGTTTTTCCATAAGCAGGGCACAATGTTCCAGAATATCAATGCGTTGGTGTAGTGGTAACCAAGTATCACGCTGCCGGAATAACGCG
Source organism: Alphaproteobacteria bacterium UBA830 (assembly GCA_002295635.1). Taxonomy (GTDB): domain Bacteria; phylum Pseudomonadota; class Alphaproteobacteria; order MPNO01; family UBA830; genus UBA830. Next base: position 65,812 of record DBHK01000027.1, read on the forward strand.
TACGACGCCTCGAGGAGGGCGTCGATATCATCGGCAGTTTGTTCTGAAATGCTATCGACTGGGGTCAAATCGAAAGGGTTTAGGACAGTCAAAGTTTGTGGAGCCATATCGGAGTATGTCATTCTCTATCGAACCTGGGTGAGGTCGGTCACGTATCGGACCAACAACGCTTTAGTCAAATGCCGCGCGACAAGTATAGCGTTGGTTCCCGATATACGGAAAAGGTTAGGTTGTTGGCGGAAAGAGTGGGGTGTGCGTGCATACTAAATTGCGATTGCGGTATATATTCGGACGAAAAAAAAGTCTGGACACTTCAGTTCAGCCGAGTTCTGAAAAGCCTGAGTGAGGGTCGCTCTCGAAACGACTTCCGCGATTTATGTCTAGGAAGTCGAGGGTCTTGATCACTTGTTTGAGCAATCCACCAAGCGCAGGCCTTTTTTGGTGAATTCATACTAGTCCCGCAGAGAAAGGTGGGTTTCCCCATTGCCCGAAATTGCTCTAAACTCAGAAGAAGCTTGAGGAGTTTTAATTTGCCATGACTGGCATCGATCGCGCGAACGGCCATAAACCGGCCAGTATTTCTCCATTATATCATCCTGCGTTGGCAGATGCGCCGCGTCCAGATCCCGCCGAACTTGCCTATGATTTGAACGAAGCGCTTTCAGCGGTAGTACCGTTGCAGGCGCGAGCGCCGGACGACGCTTTCTCCGCTTCCTATCTGGGAACTGAGAGAGAAGGTAATGCGGTCCTGATTTCCGAGGACGGGTTGCTTCTTACGATTGGTTACCTGATCAATGAGTGTGATTTGATCACCGTCGGAACCCGCATTGGTGGTGTAGCCCAAGCGCATATTGTCGCATATGACTATGAAACTGGCTTCGGCCTGATTCGCACATATGAAGATCTTGGTGTTAAGCCGCTTGAGCTTGGTCATTCGGCGGCCGTTCGAGAGGGCGACAACCTAACCGTGGGCGCACATGGCGGAGCGGCACAAGCACTAGCCGCCAAAGTGTCGTCGGTTCGCGAATTTGCAGGATACTGGGAATATTTGATTTCTGGAGCGATTTTTACTGAACCACCACATCCAATTTGGTCTGGTGCCGCACTACTCGACGTCCACGGCAAGTTGGTCGGGATAGGTTCCCTATTCGTACAAGATGCGGAGGAAGAAAACATCGATAAACAGCCGGGGAATATGTTCGTGCCGGTTGATTTGCTGAGACCGATATTCGAGATTCTCATCGAAAAAGGTAAGCCGGAGCATCCCCCGCGCCCATGGTTGGGAATTTATACAGTAGAGGCGATGGGCCACCTGCTAATTACGTCGGTCTCGGAGCAAGGTCCTGCGGTTGATGCGGGGGTAGAACCCGGAGACGTTTTACTATCAGTGAATGGGCAGGAAGTGAAAACCTTGGCTGGTTTATACCGAGAAATCTGGGGATCCGGCGAAGCCGGAGTACCTATAGATTTGGCGGTACTACGTGACCGGAAGATGATCGAGTTGTCTATTATAACCGTTGACCGCGGAAAAATTATGCGGCGGAGTGCCCGCCACTAACGCCTTACTTGTTCGATTTTATGCCTATCCGGTCCCTGATCGGTTTCTAACGGCCGATACGAAGGTTTAGAGCGCAGTTATGATTCAAAATCACGATATTCCCTCGTATGATGGTATGCAGGCGATTGCTGATCTCTACGATGCGTTTATCCTTGATGTCTGGGGTGTCCTTCACGACGGGGTCACGTTGTACCCTGGAGTAGTCGATGTCCTCGAAAGGCTGACCGCGGCGGGTAAACCATTTGTAATGCTGACTAATGCACCGCGCAGGAGCAGCGCCGTTGCCGATTCTATGATCTCTATGGGGATGCCTAGCGAATTTTGCGGGAAAATCCTTTCTTCGGGGGAAGCCACCTTCTTAGATTTAAAAGAGCGTGTAGACGCATTCTATGACCCCCTTGGGAGTCGATTCTTGCATGTCGGCCCTGATCGTGACCGTAATTTATTTGTCGGGTTAGACTGGGAAGAGGTAATGCGGGTCGGAGATTGCGATCTAATTATAAATACCGGTCCCTGGGAGGACGGTGAGATAGTGGCTGATTATGAAGACCTGCTGCAACAGGGCGCTTCATTAGGCCTGCCGATGATCTGTGCCAATCCGGACCTCGTTGTAGTCCGCGGTGGACGAGAGATCATCTGCGCTGGTTCTCTCGCGCTCCGCTACGAGGAACTCGGTGGCACTGTACGTTGGTTCGGAAAACCGCGGTTGGAAATCTATGATTATTGTTTTCGGGAATTAAAAAAGTTCGATAAATCGCAGATTGCGGCGATAGGAGATTCTTTCCGAACTGATCTCGCAGGTGCAACTAAGGCCGGGATTTCACCTGTTTTTGTAGCCGGTGGCATTCATGCCGAAGAACTTGGCGGCTACCCTCCTGACCCGAGCGCGCTGGCGCTGCTTGTCGAAAAATGGCAAGTGCGACCCGTCGGCTCTATTCCCGGTTTTTCCTGGTAGTACACTGTGAAGAAACGCGAGAAACGAATTCTAGCAATCGCTTTGCCATCCTAAGAAGCCGTCTAAGACGGTCGCTGTAAATAAGGGGATAAAGTTTTTGTACGCCCTAATATTGATCGTCTTCGTCGATACGGTTGGCTTTGGTATCGTGCTGCCATTACTACCGCTTTATGCTCAAAAATTTGGCGCATCACCAGAGATGGTTACTTTGGTGGCTGTCAGTTTCACGTTCGGTCAGGCTGTCTTCGGACCTTTCTGGGGTTGGATTAGCGATCGTCTGGGGCGGAAGCCGGTGCTATTGCTGACTATAACTGGCACGTTGTGCGCTTATATTCTTTTGGCATTCTCAAGCTCACTCGTGATTCTTTTCATCGTCCGATTCCTAGCCGGTGCTATGGCGGCAAATATGAGTGTGGCTCATGCGTTAGTCGCAGACATAACCCGCGCAGAGGACCGCACCCGTAATATCGCACGACTGAGTGGGGCGGCTGGTCTCGGCTTTGTAGCTGGACCGGCGATTGGCGGGTTGCTGGCGGGTGTAGACGCCGGCGGGTCAGTGTTTCTACTGCCATATCTGGCTGCTGCAGTTTTCTCAGCTATCGCACTTATCCTTACCCTGATCCTGATTCGTGAGTCGGTTACGTCGGACCGAAAAGAAAGGGCTCGAGTATCTTATGGCCTCGACACGTGGCGAAGCGCACTTGCGCATGGGCAGACGCGGCTGATTCTTTTTCTAAGTTTGTTACCGCCCTTCGTCTTCGCCGGAATAGAAGTGATAATCGTTCTTTGGTCTGAGCGAGCTTGGGGCTGGGGCCCACTGCAGAATGGATATTTCTACGCTTGGATGGGCGCCTGCCACGTGGTTATCCAATGGGTATTAATTGGACCGTTGGCGCGATGGATGGGAGAAAAAATCTTGATCACGTTTGGCGCCTTTTCCTTGGGAATGGGCGTTCTTTTGATGCCTTTGGCAGGAGACCAAATCCTTTTGTACTTTGCCGCCTTTCTCATGATCTTCGGGACATCTAGCTGCGCTTCGCCTCTCAGCAGCTTACTGTCGCAATATGCGGACCCGGCCAGCCGCGGCAGTGTATTAGGACTAGGTCAGGCCTTCGCCGGATCCGGCCGCATTGTTGGTCCTGCGCTGGCGGGCTTCGTTTTCGCGTCGGTTGGAATCGATTGGCCCTTCTATTTTGGAGCGGCTACTATGGTGATTATGGCACTAGGTAGCCGTTTTATTCTTGTTAAGCGCGCCTCCGATATTGCGTCTGAGGATCCTTGACTTCAGATTTATGGGAGATTAGTTATTCGCGCCTTACGGGTAGCAGTCTGCCCGTTTTGTGTTTTATATGGTGCCTAGGAGCCAGACGATGTCCAGACGATGCGCTATGACCGGGAAGGGTGTGCAAGCCGGAAACAATGTAAGTCACGCCCATAATAAAACACGCCGGCGGTTCCTTCCCAATCTCCAAGATACGTCGCTGCTCTCCGACGTACTTGGCAAGACCGTGCGACTGCGCTTATCGGCTCGCGCAATCCGCACCATTGAACATAAAGGGGGCCTCGACGCGTTTCTGCTCGGAACCGCTAACTCAAAGTTAACAGAGGAAGCCCTGGCGCTAAAACGAAAGGTCAAAAAGGCTCTCGCCCCTGCCGGCTAATATTCTGGATTCTCCTTTCTAAAGAATTCGCGCACCTCTTGGTGCTGGCTTCTTGGCTGTTCTCCCGTTTCTCCAAGCGCCTGAATGTCGGTCAGATCACTTCACAGACTTCGTCGAAATCATAGCGATACAGCCGAGGGCCCTTGATGCCCTCTAGGTCGCCGTAACCAATATTGCAGAGGAAATTCGATTTCCAGTTTTTTCCGGCAAAGAAGACCTCATCTGCTAATTCGGTATTGAAACCTCCCATCGCACCAGCGTCCAGCCCTACAGCACGGATTGCCATGATTAGATAGGCACCTTGGAGGGTGCATTGCTGAAATGCAAATTTTTCGGCCACTGATTCATCGTTACGGAAACGCTCGCCTAATTCCGGTCGAACTGGATAGTTCCGCGCAAAATCCTTGTGGAATTCTAAATCGTAAGCGAGTAACGCTGTGACTGGAGCGGCCATGGTCTTTTCTAGGTTCGCCGGCATGAGGCAAGGCGCAAGTTTTTCTTTAGCCTCTTGGGACCGAATGAAGATTATCCGTGCAGGCTGGGTATTAGAGCTCGTCGAGCCGAATTTCATTATTTCCCAGATTTCTCGAAGTTGGCCGTCCGAGACCTCTTTGTCTTGCCACCAGTTGTGGTTCCGGGCCTCGCGAAACAATAAGTCTATTTCGTTGTTGTTGAGATGCTGGATACGATTGCGATATTCCGAGATTCGCGCGCGAGCGTCGGAAAGTGCTTTTTCTTCGGGCATTTGGTAACTCCTTGCTCAAGATTCTTTATGTTAAATCGTTTGCGTGAGCATACTGCTCGTTCCGAACATTTGCACGTTCGGCGTTGTCATGTGACAATGGTCAAGAACGAAAATATTTTTTTAAAAAGACATAGCAGGGAAAGATAAATGAAATCATTTACGAAATTATTTTTTGCCGGCATCGCGGCGAGCGCCATGGTCGCGGGTGCGGCGACAACTGTATCCGCCGCCATGAACTATGCTGGCAAGACGATGAAAATCATCATTCCATATGGCCCGGGTGGTACCTATGACAAATATGGTGTGGCGTTTTCGAACCATCTTGGGAAGCATATTCCCGGTAATCCCAATATAATTCTGCAACACATGCCAGGTGCCGGTGGCGCCAAGGCCATGAACTGGTTCTATAACGTTGCGCCAAAAGATGGACTCACCCTGATCGTACCACTTGATAATGGTGTGACGAATCAACTCATGAGGCCTGAGAAGATGCGCTACGACGCTCGACACTTTAACTGGATCGGTTCTTCAAACCAAACCAATGTAGTAATGGTTGTACGATCTGATAGCGGTATAAATAAGCTATCGGATATGAAAAAGAAGCAGGTGATTGGAAGCACTAGCGGTAAGGGTTCTTCCGGATATATCAACCCGATGCTTATAAATGGCCTTTTCGGCTACAAAATTAAAATGGTTACTGGTTACAAGGGATCTTCAAAATCCATCTTTGCAATGGAGCAAGGTGAGTCTCAGATGGCAGCATTCAACTGGCTGGCATGGGCGTCAAAGGTGCCGCATTGGTTTAAGGGTGATAAACCATTTGCCCGTCCAATTGCTCAGATTGGCGTTTTCCGAGATCCTGACTTACCCAAGTCGGTGCCAATGATTAGTGAACTTGTTACTAAAGAAATGGATAAGAAAGCCGTTGGCTTCCTAAGTGTCGCGGGTCTTCTTGGCCGTGGTCTTGCGTTACCCCCGGGTGTTGGAAAAGATAACATTGATCTTTTGCGTTCTGCTTATGACAAGATGAATGCAGACCCGGCATTTGCAGCGGAGTTGAAAAAGCGCAAGCTGAGATTAATCCCTTCTTCGGGAGCCAAGATCCAGAAGATCGTCATTGACTCGGTCAATAACGCATCGCCAGATGTTGTAAAGCACGCTACGAAATTGATCTTTGGGAGCTAAAATCCTTAAATCATTTTGAAGTAATAGAAAAAGGGTCGGATTTAGTCCGACCCTTTTTTGTATTGTCGGGGCATTAGGCAGCGCTGTCGAATCGTCGGCTACGCTGCTTGGGTCCATCGTCGAAAAGCTCTGCCAGCCGGTCCATCATTGTTCCACCTAATTGCTCTGCGTCCATGATAGTCACGGCACGGCTATAATAACGAGTGACGTCATGGCCGATACCGATGGCCGTCAACTCGACGTCTGGTCGCATTTCTAGTGTCTTGATCACTTCCCTCAGATGGCGCTCAAGATAGTTTCCTGGATTAACCGAGAGGGTAGAGTCGTCGACCGGAGCTCCATCGGATATTACCATCAAGATCTTGCGCTGTTCGTGACGATTCACCATACGGCTGTGCGCCCACAGTAATGCCTCGCCGTCGATATTCTCCTTCAGGAGGCCCTCACGCAGCATAAGACCTAACGATTTGCGTGCGCGGCGCCATGGTGCGTCTGCGGGTTTATAAACAATATGACGGAGGTCGTTCAGCCGGCCCGGGTTGGCCGGTTTTCCGTCCGCTAGCCAGCGCTCCCGCGCCTGTCCACCCTTCCATGCCCGTGTAGTGAAACCAAGGATTTCAACCTTCACCCCGCAGCGCTCAAGCGTTCGGGCGAGGATATCCGCGCTCATCGCCGCCACGGTGATTGGTCGGCCTCGCATGGATCCTGAATTATCAATTAATAGGGTTACAACTGTGTCTCGGAATTCGGTTTCCTTCTCAATCTTGTAAGATAGTGGGTGCATCGGGTTGATGACTACCCGTGACAATCTACCCGCGTCGAGCAGACCCTCTTCTAGGTCGAACTCCCACGAACGTGATTGCTGCGCCAATAGCCGACGTTGCAGGCGATTTGCGAGTCGTCCGATTATTCCCTGCAAATTGGCAAGTTGCTGGTCAAGATGTTGCCGAAGTCGATTAAGTTCGTCGGCATCGCACAAATCCTCCGCTTCGACGACTTCGTCGTATTCGATCGTATAAGGCTGATAGATGGGTTCACGTTCACGGCCGGGACCACCTTCTTGGCGTTGCTGGTGCTCAGATTGTTCCCCATCTTCGTCACCGGTGCCTGGCATCATTTCGTCTTGGCCCTGCTCAGACATGGATTCGTCGCCCTCCTCGACATCCATATCCTCCATTTCCGAAGATTCGTCGCCTGACATCTCGGCCGATACGCCTTCCGTATCCGCGTCGTCGGCATCTGCGTCTTCGGCATCCTGCTCTTCAGATTCCTCGCCCTGTTCGCCTTCCTGCTGGTCTGTAGCTTCTGATTCCTCATCAATAAGCTCTAGTTCCACCAAAAGATCAGTGAGCGCCTCCGCGTATGCTTCTTGGTCATCAATTCGGTCAGCTAGACTGTCGAAGTCAGTGTCGATCTTATCGTTAACCCAGTCTCGCCAGAGTCCAACCAATTGCTCACCACCCTCGGGGAGTTTTTCACCTGTCAGTTTTTCGCGGACCATAAGCCCAATTGCTTCTGACAAGGGAGCGTCTTCGCGCACGTTAACGCGGGTGTACCCAAACGAATCGCATTTTGCTTCGAGAGAAGCGCGAAGGTTATTCGCGACTCCGGCCATAATTCGACCTCCGAGAACCTCGCAGCGTACCCCTTCGAGAGATTCGAATACCGCTCGTGCATTCTCTCCCTGCGGGGCCCGCGTCGCATGGACCGTTTCGTCGTGAAATCGGAGGCGTAGCGCCATTGCGTCCGCCTCGCCGCGGAGCGCTGCAATCTCCTTTTCTGTGAAATCGCGAGACGGAATTGGCAGACGGGCTTGATTATCAACTAGCCTTGCCTCTGAACCATAAACGAGTGTGATGTCCTCACGCTCGGAAATCGCCCGCATTGCTGCTGCGGTGACGCGTCTAAATTCTTCTGCCGGCTGGTCGTCGCTCATTTTCTGATCAGGCGGCTGTCTGCGTTGCGTTCAGTTCCGGCAGTTCCTCGCCGAAGCAGCGTTGATAGTATTCAGCCACGGTCGTTCGCTCTAGTTCATCGCACTTATTCAAGAAAGTCATCCGAAAAGCTGTTCCAATGTCCCCCAAGATCAAATTATTTTCTGCCCAAGTAATAACCGTTCGCGGCGACATGACGGTTGAAATATCGCCGGCCATAAATCCGGCACGCGATAAATCAGCAACGCGTACCATGGAGCTGATTTTCTGTTGTCCTTCGGCATCTTTGTTGTAATCCGGGCACTTAGAAAGAATGATAGCTGTTTCTTTGTCATGTGGAAGGTAGTTCAGCGTAGTGACAAGGTTCCAGCGGTCGAGTTGTCCTTGGTTGATCTGTTGGGTGCCGTGATAAAGGCCCGTCGTGTCGCCTAATCCGACCGTGTTAGCCGTGGCCAGAAGGCGGAAAGCGGGGTGAGGCCTTAGAACGCGATTCTGATCAAGAAGAGTCATTTTACCATCGACTTCCAAAACACGTTGAATGACGAACATTACATCCGGTCGCCCAGCATCATATTCGTCAAACACGAGTGCCATCGGGCTCTGTAGTGCCCAAGGAAGAATTCCATCACGAAACTCTGTAACCTGCTTACCATCTTTGAGGACAATGGCGTCCTTTCCGATGAGATCTATCCTGCTGATATGGCTATCAAGGTTTATACGGATACATGGCCAGTTTAGCCTCGCGGCAACTTGTTCGACATGGGTCGACTTGCCGGTGCCGTGATAACCTTGGATAAGCAGCCGGCGATTATGAGCAAACGCCATCATAATCGCGAGGGTTGTGTCGTGATCGAAACAATAGGTGTCGTCAAGATCTGGTACATGTTCGGTTTTTTTGGAAAAAGCCGGCATCTCCATTTCGATGTCGAGGTCAAAGGCCTCTTTGGCCGACGTGGTCGTGTCCGGCGTATCGATTTCGCTGATCTCAAAAATCGCGCTCTGGTCTTTGGAAGCCATTCAACTGTGTTCCTTAAGAGTATAAAGATTTTAACGAACCAACCTATATTAGGCGGTCGCTGTCCCGTAACGTAGTGTATGCATAATTTACCAACTTTAGCTGGTCTTCCGCCCTTTTGTCGCCCCCGTTGGCATCGGGGTGCAGCATCTTGGCGAGAGTTTTATAGCGCAGTTTTACATCGGCTTTCGTCACTGGCGCAACCAGTCCCAGTACTGAGACTGCTTCTCGTTCCTCAGATGAAAAAGATTGAAGTTGGGTCTCCGCCTCCCGGGTTAGCGGTCCATATGTAAGACCTTGGCCGAAAATGTTTAGCGGATCCGATATCCGGTCCCCGTATTTAGTTGTACGAGAGCCAAGCGGCCAGGTTGGTCGGCGCCAGACAACATCATTCCGCATTTCGGCCTCAACAGTAGCGTCATCCATATCCGCATAGTAATTCCAAGCGGAATTGTAATCGCGGACGTGTTCAAGGCAAAACCAGTAGTATTGGTCCAATGTGTCTCTGGACTGGGGCGCGCGATATTTTCCGTCTAGGCTGCAATCGGGGTGTGCGCAGATTTTGCCCTCAAAGTTGGCTTCGCTCTTAGGATATTTCGGGCGAGATAACGGCATGGTGGGAGTATGGTCGCCACAATTTGGCGGTGCAAGCGTGGACAGGTATAATCCCTGCACGCATAGACGGTGGCGATATCGCCCGAACTAGGTACCGCGTAGAGGGTATAATGACAGTGCTGCAAGATATTGAAACTAAACTGACTGAGGCGTTCGAGCCGGTTTCATTGACCGTTATCGACGAATCTTCTCTTCATGCCGGCCATATTGGTGCTAGGCCAGAGGGCGAGACACATTTCCGGGTAGAAATAGTCGCCAATGCATTTTCAAACAGGACGCGACTCGAACGACAACGAATGGTCTATGCAGTGCTAGCGTCGGAGCTAGCTGGCCCGGTACACGCTCTGTCAGTCTTCGCTAACGCACCGTGAATTCAGTATTTGAAATTCCGTTTTGCAATACGGTCAAGTCTTAGGTTTGCGATTTGATGAAAGTTTCGACCAATCAGAAAATTGGTTAATTGACCTCAGCATCGTTTAGATAGCTCTCATTAACCCACAAACCATCGGTGCATCGAAAGCTGAAGCTTTCTGAGGGTCAGATTTTATATGTTCTCGTGAAAATTTTACAGTCAATAACGGCGAATATTAATTTCCGTTTTTAGTGATTACTTGGCGACATTCTCGCTAGGCAGTTCCTCTACCCGGCTGAGCCGGATTGAGGTGATCCGGTTACGCTGACGTCGCACGATCTCGAACCGAAAGCCATGGAAGTGGAATATCTGACCAATATTTGGGATAACCTTAGCCTCGTATATTATCAAACCCGCCAGCGTGGCGACATCTTGGTCAGGGAGATCCCAGCCAAATCGACGGTTAAGATCTCTTAACGTCACTCCGCCAGCGATTAGGTAAGATCCATCGCGTTGCGGGCGGACCCCAATCGGTACGACATCGTGTTCGTCGGAAATGTCTCCAACGATTTCTTCCAGAATGTCTTCTAAAGTCACGACACCCATCAGAGCCCCATATTCGTCGACTACCAGCGCAAAATGTTCTCGTCGTCGCCGGAAGGCGTTAAGTTGGTCCAGTAGTGTTGTCGACTCGGGGATGAACCATGGAGGCGTCGCCACGTTGTCGATATCCAGTGCGTCGATATCACCGGTATGATTGTGGACTTCGCGCAGCATCGCCTTGGCGTGCATGACACCAATGATATTGTCCGGCGAATTCCGCCAAAGGGGTACACGCGTAAATGGACTGGCGAGTGCCTCCTCAACGATCTGACTAGTCGGTAGGGATGCATCAATCATGAAAATTTCGCGACGGTGCTGCATCACCATTTCAACATCTACGTCTGCAAGGTCTAGAACGCTATGCAGCATAGCGCGCTCATGACGCGACATAGCTCCATGTCCGCGATGAAGTTCGATAGCGCCGCGCAGTTCTTCCATTGTCGCGCTCCAATCCCGGCTATCCTGGGATTTTACGCCAAACAACCGCTGTACAGCCCGGGTGACGTATTGAATCGCGGACATTACTGGACCGAGAAGTCGGACAAGTAGCAGGAAGGTTGGTGCGATTGTAAGCGCTAGCCGGTCCGCATTCCGAAGGGCATAGGTTTTCGGGAGGATTTCTCCAAATATCAGCACCAACAAAGTCATTGCCACAGTTGCATAGATCACGCCGGTTTCGCCAAACGAACTGATCAATATGCTAGTAGCAAGTGCCGAGGCCAGTATATTTACTAAATTATTACCGAGCAGAATCGTACCAATCATGTGATCTTGATCGGCACGGAGGCGATTAACCAAGCCAGCTCTCCGATTTCCTCTGGCTTCCATTTGATGCATTCGAGGCCGAGACGCCGCAGTCAGCGCGGTTTCCGAGCTGGAAAAAAAACCGGAAAGTATCAAAAGAACGGCAATCCCGCCAATTGTTGCAAGGGTTGCTATTTCCATACGACTGTGGACCGACTGTTTTGTAATGTTAATTGAAAGATAGAATAGGTCATGTGTCGACTGCATGCGTTAGCATACGCTCGACTATATCGAGCTCTACATCGCGCGCAATAAATGCCTCTCCGATAGCGCGGGCGAGAATAAACGTAATCCGACCATTTTCTACTTTCTTATCGTGACACATATGTCCTATTAGGGTAGCCGGGTTCCATTGCCGATTACCGTCCGCCGAAACTGATACAGGTAGACCCATACGATTAAAATGGGCGATCGTGCGATTTAGATCTCCCGCTGGGCAGACACCCATTCTGACTGAGAGATCAAGCGCCATGATCATGCCTATAGCAACGGCTTCACCGTGCAGGATATCAGATCCGAAACCTGTTTCCACCTCTAGCGCGTGCCCGAACGTGTGGCCAAAATTGAGTAGTGCGCGAGCACCATTTTCGTATTCATCCTCCATGACAACAGACGCTTTTGCGGCGCAGCTTAATTTCACAGCGTATTGCAATGCCTCCCGATTGCCTTCGAGGATGGATAATCCATTTTCTTCGAGCCACGTAAAGAATTTCCTGTCCCGGATCAGGCCGTATTTTATGATCTCAGCGTAGCCGGCAAGAAACTCTCGCTTCGGCAGTGTTTCGAGTACTCCGGTATCGGCCAGAACTAAACGTGGTTGATAAAATGCTCCCGCAAGATTTTTACCGTGCGGCGTATTGATACCTGTTTTTCCGCCAACCGAACTGTCCACCTGCGCTAGTAGCGTCGTTGGGATTTGGACAAAATTAAGGCCTCTAAGGATCTGGCTAGCGGCAAACCCAGTAATATCTCCGACAACCCCCCCGCCGAGTGCAACAAGCGTTGAGCCTCGCTCGGGCGCTCCATCAAGTACGCCATTGACTACAGCCTCGATGGTCTGGAAGTTCTTGGTGTCTTCTCCAGCGGGCAAAATAATATCTTTTACGCCAAAACCACACTCCTTCAGAGACCCAGCCACCGTTTCTAGATAATATGGCGCAACATTTTCATCCGTAACTATCCAGCACATGCCACCGCTGAGCACATCCCGCAAATAATTACCCGTTTTTTTTAGTAGGTTTTCTCCAATGAAGATCTTGTAGGAACGTTCTCCCAAATCTAAGTCAAGCGATTCAACAGGAGACATCATTCGGCTACCGAATCGCTTTTGCTGATGGACGCGAATGCGTGCAACGCATCATATACCTTCTTAACAGTCAAATCCGGCGATTCATTGCCGGTCTCAACTGTCAAATCAGCCTCGGCATAAGTCGAGTGGCGCTGAGACATCAGGTCTTCTAGCTTCCGTCGTTTGTCACCGCCTTCGAGCAGAGGCCGGCTGTTATTCCGGGAGACCCTCTGAAGCAATATCTCCACGTCCGCCTTCAACCAAACTGACACGCCCATTTGTCGTATGTTGGATCGAGTTTCCTCATCCATGAATGCGCCGCCACCCGTTGCGATCACGCGTGGTTGCTGAGACAATAGTCGCGCGATTACCCGGCGTTCACCGTCCCGGAAGGCCTGCTCACCAAATTCTGCGAAAATCTCCGAAACTGTTCGATCGGCTGCTACCTCAATTTCGGTATCGGCGTCCACGAAATCCATATCCAGCCATTGCGCGAGACGGTTGCCGATGCATGTTTTTCCCGACCCCATAAGGCCGACGAGAACCACGGATCTACAACTTAAGGCTGTGAATATTTCTGTCGAAGAGAGTGGTTTTTGCTGAGACATTCGATTAAGGGCGGTAGGTGCTCACAAAATAGCTCTAGGGCGGATTTTTGCCCCCCGGGACGTTGAAAGCTCCCTCGGCAGCCGATACACTGCCCTGAAATCGCCACAAAGATTCATTATATTACAAATATACGACGATTTTTTGTCTGTGTCGCCATTGATAACGCTATCATCGACTGCGGTTAGGAGACCTGTAACATGGGCCATTCGAGCGTTTTACGCTGGCGGCGAATCGCAAAACAAGACAGGGTTTACAGAAATGAGGAAAATGGCTTCTGTGATCATCGTGTTAGCGCTCCTTTTGTTGTTTGGCGGGGGGCTTTTTCTTGCGACTTGGGAAATTCCAGTACCGGCAAATGATATTGAGCGTACAATCCCAAATGAACGGTTCACTAAATAGATATTTGGCTTGCACTTATCTTGCGGTCGCCCTCCTTCTCCCATTTTCTGTTGACGCCCAACTTAAGCTCAACCAGCCGTCGAACCAAATTGATAAACAGCTTGCTGTACCTCTTTCCGGGCAGCTAGACGCAGATCAGGGAGAGTCTGCCGTTAGATCATCAGTCCCGGAAACACTACCGCCCCGCCCTATGGAGGTGTCCGGTATAGTCGTAAACACGCTGGATTCGCTAGATCCGGATGCAAACGGTCTTCTATCAGAAAATCAAGGTGGTTTCGCGGAGAATTTTTGGCGGGGTACCGATTGGTCTCAAGTAAGCTCCCTGATGCCGCGAATGCCAGCCGCCTCTTCCAGCGCGGTATTACGGAGCCTTGCGGTCCGGCTGCTTATATCTCGCGCCGATGTTCCGGCTAATAAGCCGGCCGATGCTAATTTCGTTGCACTTCGAGTCGAGCGTCTTCTCGCGATGGGGAGAGTCGGTCAGGCGCTCGGTTTGCTAAAAGTGGCTGCCGATGAACGTTTGGACGAAAGCCTGGCGCGTACGCGGATTGAGGCCCTATTCTTTAACAACGATAACGCTGGCGCTTGTACCGCCGTAAAGAATTCACGAGATAAATACTCTGGGCTTTACTGGTCACAAACACAGGCCTTCTGTTTGGCACTATCGGGGGACCATCCGCGTGCGGCATTGATCGCTGACCTAATGCTCGAGCGAGAGGACGAGATAGAACCTGTCTTTTTTACCGCTATAGATGCGCTTGCTGCCGCCCGGAACGAAGGTCCTCCTGTACTTAAATCCCCAACCGCCCTGCATCTTGCGATGATGCGCGCTGCGAAGCTTCAGGTCCCGGCAGAAATCGTTCAAGACGGTGCCATTTCTGTGATTAGAGCGGTGGCGTTTTCGCCAAATGCACCGTTGGTCGTACGCCTGATTGCGGCAGAAAAGGCCTACCGGGCGGGTGCACTGACCAGCGACCAGATATTGCGGATGTATCTCGGAATACCCTTTTCGCAAGAAGAAATGAACGCGCCGATCTCTGCAGCGGAGCAAACTTGGGGACCTAGAAACCGGGCGTTAATCCTGAGATCCGCTGCAGTACAAAAATTACCTTTGGCGAGAGCAGAGGTGCTTCGGCGTGCTTGGCAGATTGGGCGCGAACGCGATAGCTACACGGAAATCGTTGGTCCGAGTATCCAACTTACGGCCGAGCTGAAGCCTGTTGTTGAATTGAACTGGTTCTCAGGTGATGCGGCACGGGTACTGTTCACCGGCGGCCGGGTCGAAGAGGCAATGGCTTGGTATCGTATTGCCGCCGGTGAAAGAGAAATCTCCGATGAAGCACGCGAAGCTGAGGCGGCCATTTGGCCTCTCGCAGTTCTTGCCGATACCGACAATACCGTCCCACTAACCGACGAACTACTGATCGAATGGTACAACCGTAAACAGCAAGCCGCCCCGCAGGCCGCAGAGAAACAGGCACGAGTATTTTTCGGACTGATGGAATCTCTCGGGCGATCCATTTCGGCAGCTGTTTGGAAATCACTGAAGAATAAATCATTTGGCGGCGACGATACTGGATTGAACATTGCCTGGCATAGGGGGGTTGATGCAGCTACTGCGAATGTCCTAGTAGGCGAGACCGTTCTCCTCGCGACTGTTGGCGCCGCTGATAGCCCTGGAGGTAGGCTTAAGCTTGGTGACGCACTTAAGGTTATTACCGCCCTTCGAACCATTGGGCTCGAACGGGACGCGCAGCTACTTGCGATCGAAACCGCGATTTTTCACGGATTATGAGAAGCGATCTAGTGAGAAAAATATCGTCCGCTGAGGCCAACTCTGATAATAATCTCACTCTTTTTATTGAGATGATGTTAGCCGAAAGAGGTGCATCTGCTAATACCATCGACGCCTATCGCCGCGATATCGAGCAGTATCTGCAATATCTCAAGCGGGCCGGAGTAGACGGCATTATCGCCGAGTCCACACATGTGCGTGACTTTGTGATAAAACTCTCGGAATCTGATATCACCGCCCGCACACAGGCGCGAAAGCTGTCAGCGATACGTCAGTTCCACAGGTTCCTTATACTGGAAAAACTGCGCGATGATGATCCGACTACCAAAATTGACTCCCCGCGCTTGGGGCGATCCCTACCCAAGGTTCCAGGGTTTCTTGAGGTCGATGCGTTAATGGTAGAGGCCTCGCAAGTTGAAGGGTGGCGCGGCGCAAGGTTGACAGCGCTTATTGAGATTTTGTACGCAACAGGTCTCCGAGTCTCAGAACTCGTCAGTCTAAGACTGTCGTCTCTATCGCGCGACGGAAGGGTGGTTACCGTGCGAGGTAAAGGGGGCAAGGAGCGGTTGGTACCCTTGGGAGAAGCAGCCCGTATTGCTATCCAAAATTGGCTACCGTTTCGCGAGAAATTAGTTCAGGACACCACTAAACCGGAACCGTGGCTGTTTCCATCGCGGGCAGCGGGTGGACACCTGACCCGGGATGCATTCGCCAAACAGCTTGACAAGCTTGCAGTGTCCGCTGGCATCGATCCTCTTCGGATAACACCACATCTTTTACGCCATGCCTTCGCCACGCATCTGCTCGCAAACGGCGCAGACCTCAGGAGTGTTCAGAAAATGCTCGGCCATGCCGATATCTCGACCACTCAGATATATACCCATGTTCTCGACGAGCGGCTAAAATCGTTGGTGCAGGACGTTCACCCGCTAGCAGGCATCCGGATCTGATAATGGCAGAAACACGACTACCTTCATTTCTCGATTTCGAAAAACCGATAGCTGAGCTAGAGGGGAAAATCGAGGAGCTACGACATCTGAGCGACGATGGAGAAATTAGTATTGTTGATGAGGTCGAACGTCTGCAGTCACGGGTCGACAAGCAATTGATGCAGACCTATTCAAAACTCAACGCTTGGCAAAAAGTACAGGTTGCCCGTCATCCCAACCGACCGCACTGTCTTGATTACATCGATATACTTATTACCGATTTTACGCCGTTGGCTGGGGATCGGTCCTATGCCGAGGATCAAGCGGTGATTGGTGGAATTGGCCGCTTAGATGGCAATTCTGTCGTTATTATCGGTCAGGAAAAGGGCAATGATACAGAATCGCGAGTGAAACATAATTTTGGTATGGCACGGCCGGAAGGGTATCGTAAAGCCCAGCGGTTGATGAGACTTGCCGACCGTTTTGGTTTGCCCGTAATCACGTTCGTCGATACCGCCGGTGCGTATCCCGGCATTGGCGCTGAGGAACGCGGTCAGGCGGAAGCTATAGCCCGATCGATTGAAGCTTGTCTCAGACTCGAGGTTCCAATTGTTAGCCTGGTGATCGGTGAGGGGGGGTCGGGTGGTGCAATTGCTATAGCGGTAGCAGATCGCATTCTAATGCTGGAGCATTCTGTCTATTCAGTGATATCCCCGGAAGGATGTGCATCGATTTTGTGGCGCGACGGAGCCCACGCGACCGAGGCGGCACAGGCTTTAAAATTGACCGCCCAAGATTTACTGGCACTAGATGTAATTGATGATATCGTAGACGAGCCCTTGGGTGCTGCCCACCGCAACCGGGAAGCGACGATTCGGGCGGCTGGTGCGGCGATTTCTGAGAATCTCTCGGAGCTAATAAACATTGATGGACCGGTGCTGCGTCGGCAACGCCGAGAGAAGTTCCTAAAAATGGGTGACACCAACGGTATTTGATAGCGTTACGCCTAGCTGAAAGCCCGATTAGAACGCTCTCGGCAGTTGCTAAACTCGTCCATGGCAGTGCTTGTATTTCTTGCCTGACCCACAGGGGCAAGAGGCATTGCGTGGTACTTTACCCCAAGTATCTCGGTCGTTTGGGTTGACCCATCTTCCTAACACCGAATTAAGCTCCCAGCCGTCTGGAGCCTCCGACGGGTCGATATCGGCCGACAGCAATGGGGTCGAAGAACCTTGGGACTGAATCTTCGCGGCAGGGTGTAATTCATGCCCTAGGGCTGTTGTCATTTCGTTTTCTGCAAATGCAGGATCCATGCGAGTTTCCTGCATTTCTATTTCCGCTTGTGCCCTTTCCATTTCGGCTAGTTCGTCGGCGTCGATCGATAGTTCGAGGTGGCACATCACCGAAGTCACCGTCTCGCGCAGATTATCAAGCATGCCCTCAAACATATCGAAAGCTTCACGTTTATATTCGTTGAGTGGGTCTTTCTGGCCGTAGGCTCGGAGTCCAATACCCTGTCGAAGATGATCAAGAGCTAGCAGATGTTCTTTCCAGGTCTGATCAAGCAACTGCAATAGAAGGCTCTTCTCGGCCAGACGCATTAACTCAGCGCCATAATTCGCTGTCTTGGAAGCCATTTTGCTAGCTGACTGCTTTTTTAATCGATCGGTAATCTCTTCGTCGGCGATACCCTCCTCCGCCGCCCATTCTGTAACGGGTAGATCAAGACCTAAAAGACGCATGGTTTCTTCGTGGAGACCGGCCGTATCCCATTGTTCGGCGTAGGCTTTCTCTGGAATACAGCGCGCAACAGCGTCTTCTATAGCCTGTTCGCGCATTTCGACAACCGTTTCCGACACGTCTTCAGTGATCATCAGCTCCTTTCGCTGTTCATAGATCACTTTACGTTGATCGTTCATAACATCATCATACTTTAAGAGATTCTTGCGAATTTCGTAGTTGCGTTCTTCAACTTTCCTCTGTGCTTTTTCGAGCGCCTTGTTGATCCAGGGGTGGATAATCGCTTCGCCCTCTTCGAGACCAAGTTTGCGCAGCATTGTATCGATACGCTCCGATCCGAAGATACGCATTAAATCGTCGTCTAGGGATAGATAAAATTTTGAACGTCCGGGGTCGCCTTGGCGACCTGATCGCCCACGCAATTGGTTATCGATGCGCCGGGCTTCGTGGCGTTCTGTACCGATAACGTATAAACCGCCTGCTTCCAGCACAATTTCTCTAGCTTCAGCGATCTCAGCTTCTATTGCTTTGGCTAAGTCGCCACGCTGTTTTTCGCGCTTATCTGCAGGCAGATCAGCGACCTGACGCTCGATTTGCATCTCGAGATTTCCGCCGAGTTGAATGTCGGTACCCCGACCCGCCATATTAGTTGCAATGGTAACCGCGCCAGGCTGCCCAGCTTGCGCGATTATGTGGGCTTCCTGCTCGTGGAATCGAGCGTTGAGAACTTTATGGTCGATTTTATTTTCGCTGAGAATCTCTGACAGAAGTTCGGACTTCTCAATGGAGACTGTACCAACTAGAATCGGCTGGTTTTTCTCGCGACATACCCGTATTTCTTCTAGAATAGCGTTATATTTTTCCTCTGCTGTGCGATACACCTCATCGTCTTCGTCAATCCGAACTTGAGGCATATTAGTCGGAATATCGACGACCTCTAGCCCGTAGATTTCTGCAAATTCACCGGCCTCTGTCATGGCTGTACCGGTCATGCCTGCGAGCTTTGGGTAGGCCCGAAAATAGTTTTGGAATGTGATCGATGCGAGTGTCTGGTTCTCATTCTGGACCGTCACGCCCTCTTTTGCCTCTAAGGCCTGGTGTAAGCCTTCCGAGAACCGCCGGCCCTCCATCATTCGCCCAGTGAATTCGTCGATGATGATAATCGCATCATCTTTAACAATATAGTCGGTGTCGCGCTGAAAAAGCGTGTGTGCACGCAGCGCTTGCTGCACGTGATGAACGAGCGACACATTCGTAATGTCATAGAGTGTTGCGCCGTTGAGCATATCCATATCGCTTAGGATTTGTTCGACGTTTTCGGTTCCTATCTCTGTAAGTACGACTGTCCGCTGCTTCTCGTCCTTTTCGTAATCATCGGGCCCAAGCCTGGGGATGATTTGGTCAATTGCGGCGTAAAGTTCAGCTGCATCTTCTGCGGGCCCGGAAATAATCAGAGGCGTTCGGGCTTCATCGATAAAGATATTGTCGACTTCATCGACGATCGCGAAATTAAATTCCCGCTGGACCATTTCTTCTATTTGAAACTTCATGTTGTCGCGGAGATAATCGAAACCAAATTCATTGTTAGTGCCGTATGTAACATCGCAAGCGTACGCTTGCTGTCTTTCATCGTCTTCCAACCCGTGGGTGATGCAGCCAACCGTGAGGCCGAGAAATTTGTATATTTCACCCATCCAGTCCGCATCGCGGGATGCTAAGTAGTCGTTGACGGTAACTACGTGGACGCCCTTACCCGCAATAGCATTGAGATAAACTGGTAGGGTGGCAACTAGCGTCTTACCCTCACCGGTGCGCATTTCGGCGATTTTACCTTGGTGTAAAACCATACCACCCAGCAGTTGCACATCGTAGTGGCGTTGGCCCAATGTACGCTTAGCGGCCTCGCGAACGGTCGCAAAGACATCGGGTAGAAGTTCGTCGAGATCGACGCCGTCCTCATGCTTGCTGCGAAATTCGCCAGTCCGAGCTTTGAGCTCATGGTCCGAGAGTTTTTCAACCTCCGGTTCGAGTGCATTGATCTGGTCCACGATACCTAAGAGGCGTTTGACTTCGCGATCATTGGCACTGCCAAAAAAGCGTTGCGCGATCGACTTTAACATTCGGGTTCCTCGACTATACCGCCCATAAAAATGCCGGAGCTGAGCGGCTGGACACTACCACAAATGGGGAAAGTGCGAACAAATATGCACCAAAATCAACCAAGTCAACGTAAACGGTGCCAGAATTAATGTAATCTCTCAAAAAACCCGCTATTTACGTACTGAAACTATAGTCCAAGATAGAGTGCTGGATAAATTATATAGCGCTGATTTGGAACTAAGAGAGCCGAGTATAAGGAAAAACTCATGAAACTCCGAACACTTGCAGCCGCGTTTAGTATAGAAATTGCGGTCTGTCTGCCGGTAAGCGCGGAAGATAAAATTCAGGGTACGGGATCAGGGAGCGATCCGGTTGTCGCCACTGTTGACGGTGCCAACATTTTTCGATCCGATGTTTATGCTGCTCGAACCCAACTACCAGAACAGTATCGCGAGCTGCCAATGGACCAAGTATTTTTGCCGCTGGTTAATCAATTGGTGCGTTCCAAGCTGCTGGTCGCTAAGGCGAGGGAAGAAAATCTGCATGAGTCTGCCGCTTATCAAGACCGGTTGCGCCTTATCAAAGACCGACTGCTCGAAGAAGCGCTGCTCGCGAAGGTGATAAATGCACGATTGACTGATAAGATGCTTCGAGCAAAATATGAGGATGCGTTTGAGAATCTTCCTTCCAAGGAAGAGATAAGAGCGCGACATATTTTGGTTAAGACTGAGTCAGAGGCAAAATTACTGGTTAAGAAGCTGGATGGAGGCGCCGATTTTGCGAAATTGGCATTCGATAATTCTATAGGCCCCTCAAAATCCCAGGGCGGCGATTTAAAATATTTCGGTCGTGGTCAGATGGTACCGCCTTTTGAAAAGGCAGCCTTCGCGCTAAGGAAAGGCGAGTACACAAAGGTGCCCGTGCAGTCCCCGTTCGGCTGGCATGTAATAAAGATCGAGGATAAACGTCAATCAAAACCCCCGACTTTCGAAGAAATCCGAGGAAAGCTCCGACAAGATTTAACACAGAAAATAATCACCGAACTTGTCGATGGTCTGATAAAAAATGCCAAAATAGAGCGGTTTGAGGTAGATGGTAGCGCCCCACGGCTTAGAAGAATTAAGCCAACTACCGTGCGATAGGGGATGAACCCTAGTATATTCTAATAATTGGAACATACCGGCGACCTGGGTTTTGATATTTTGTGCCGCGATTTAGGTAGATGTCCGGTCACCAATTCTCCGACAGTGCCGACCTCTAGAAATCGCCGCCGAGGCCCGGTGTCATTTAGGCTTTAAACCTAAGTATTCTTTACGTTTCTTAAGCGTGGCGTCCCGCAGCTTGCCGCCGTGTTCTTTCATGGCATTGATATCATCTTCGTTCAGCCGGTCGGGGATACAGGAAACTGCACTTGGCCGAGTTTTGGCCCGCTCCCACCATGCGGCCGCGGCATCATGGTCATCGAGCCAGATATCTATCAGATCAAGGTACTCTATTCGCCAAAGATAAGGGATCATATTTATATCGGCGAGGGTAAAGCGCGTGCCTAGGAGCCAGGGTCCTCCGAACTCGGCTATCGATGCATCAATTGCGCTGAACGCCTTTTCCCAATTACCAATAGCCTGAAACACATATGGGCTCTCTATCCCTTGTTCATACGTCGAGATCAGTCGTGCTCGCTTGCTCGGATCGCCTACGTTAGCGAATCGCTTTCGGCGCTGCTCTTCCGGCATTTTCTTCATCTTCTCCCGGAACATGGCAGAAAACGATAGCTCGCGTGTAGACTCGAAAATGGTCTCGTCCACCAGTTTGGAAAACAGACGCATACGTGATTTCAGGAACGGGCCATATGGTATTAGTTTTCCCCCTGGGCCGCTGTCTGGCCACGTTTCGTCAATATATTCGCAGATAAGAGACGACTCTGGAATCGTCCGCCCCTCATGTACCAGCGTTGGCACAACGCCCTTCGGATTGATTTTAAGGTATGCCGGGCTGTATTGCTCTGCAGCAAACAAATTGACCGTCTCCTCTTCGCACTCCATCCCTTTCTCAGCCAATGTAATGAACACCTTTTGGGTGCAGATAGAGTTGTGAAAGGTGTAAAGAGTAAGCATAGTTTTTACCTCGCTTTGATATCGGGACCGAACCAAGGCTTAATTAAATCACAAGGTTTAACTTGATGATTAATACCCCCCCTTAGCTAAATCGAAAATCAGAGAAAAGTGAGGATTCTTTAAAGATCAACACGACTGCATAGCCCCGGTAGGTGGGAATACAGGAAAATTTACTTAAACTGACTTAAGACCTCGTCCGGTAAAATTCTCATTCGTTTCTGGAATATCTGTTTGAGGTTCCGGTTTCTCTCTAATTCTCCCCGAAATCTTCAGCTTGATGTTCAACTAGGTGCCGATAATCAGCGCGAATTGGGTTGAAGACATCTAAGTTCATGGCTGGTTCGTCGCCTATCACCTCCCCCCAGTGCTCCACGTTCGGTGGGATGCGGATCATGGAGCCAGGTGCTGCGTCGTATACCTTATCGCCAACGTGGAACCGAACTGTGCCCTGAACGATTACAGCGATCTGTTCGAACGGGTGACTGTGAGGGCCGGGTTCCATGCCTGGTTGCATCCAGTTCATTACTAGAAGTGTGTCCTCGCCACGAAAGCCGACCCGCTCTATCCCTTCCCGGACCCATTCCCGGTCCAATTCGTCCCAATTTGCGAAGCTGGTGGTCTGCAGGGTTCCAACTGGATTTCCATCTACCATCTTCCAATACTCCCTCGTTTTGCGGTTCAGCTAAGCCGTCATTATTCAGGTTCTGAGAGGACTTAAGTGCTAGTCGGGTTGGTCACTTTACTCTGCGTCGTCAAGATCTCAAACTACCTTCAGGGTCCGGTTCTTTAAGAATCCGAGTTAACTAATATAGCGATTTTTTGTGTCATTTCATCTTACCGTAACCACCTCCGCCCGGTGTTTCCAATAAGACCTTATCGTCCGGTCGCATAACAATTTTATTGGCTTGAGCAGCATCTTTGCCATTGATCATGAAACGACCGGCCTTACCATGCTCGCCACCATCTAGTCCCTCTGCGCCAATTTTCACGCGACTAGGAACGGCATTGAGCAGCCAGTCTTCTTCTGTGCGAAGGTGGAAGGCAATGACCTGCCCGTCGCCGCCTTTAGTCGCGCCTTCACCGCCAGACCCGTCGATCAGTTCCTTCTGTGTAAATTCGATCGGCATGGCCGCTTCCAATACTTCTACCGGTACCGCCGCCACACCAGTTGGATAGCAAGTGGCGCCCAGGCCAGGTTTTTCGCGGCGAGCCCCCATGCCGCCTGAATAGTTGAACATAGCGCTAGTGAATGGGTCCCCCTGTTCGTCTTTACCCTGTATCTGAAACGTCCATACCGCGCCAGCACCCTCTGCTAACACTTGGCCCGGGGTGACCTGATAAAGTGCCTTTAGGATTGGCATCGGTACATACATACCAACCACATGGCGCGCGGCGACTGGGGAAGGGTACTTGGCATTGACGATACAGCCATCCGGAGCGCTGACGGTGATGGGTTTTAGGCTGCCGTAGTTATTCGGTAAATCGGGATCAAGGGTAGATCTCAGGGCAAACGTCGAATAGGCGTGAGTATAATTCAAGACCACATTAACGCCGTGCGGGCTTGCTCCAGACGAGCCGGTAAAATCAATGTGCACAGAGCCTTCGTCGGCATTAATAATTAATGCGCATTTCAGCAAAATTTCCTGTCCACCCGGAATGTCGAATCGACTCTCGCCGTGATAGGTCCCAGACTCTAGCTTGCGAATTGACTCTCGCGTCGCTGTCTCGGACCGAGTGATGATTTCTTCAGCTAGTTGCTCAATATCGTCAAGATTATGTCTGTCGCACAGAAGCTGAAGTCGTTCCACGCCGACACGGCCTGATGATACCTGTGCCGCGAGGTCTCCCAGTACCTCGTCGGGGGTACGGACATTGTGGCGTATCATGTCGAAAAGGAGTTCATTCGGCTTGCCGGCTTCGTAGAGCTTTGCACGAGGAATCCAAAGGCCCTCCTCATGAACATCGCGCGCCCCGGCTCCGACGCCGTATCCACCGATGTCGGTGTGATGGATCGTTGAACCGAAGAATGCGATTACTTTACCTTTACGAAAAACCGGGGTGATGACGGAGATGTCGAAGAAATGTCCCGCCGACAGCCATGGGTCATTAGTAATTAGAATGTCGCCCTCGACCAAGCTATCCGGAGGGAATTTGTCGACGAAATGCTTACCTGCTGCAGCGAGTGTATTGATATGGCCTGGCGTTCCGGTTACCGCCTGAGCAATCATCCTCCCTTTTCGGTCAAGTAGTGCACAGGCCAGATCGCCTGCTTCGCGCACCACCGGGCTGAACGCTATCCGTCGCAAGGCCTGCGCCTGCTCACTGGCAGCACTGATGAGGTTACTCCACAGGATTTCTAGCTCGATTCCGTCCATCTGGATGCTGGTCTCCTTTTGTGCCACTTCTGGACCGGTGTTCGCATCGGTTACCCGCGAGAACATATTCTTAACCACTAGCCAAGAACACCCCTTGCGCCAACGCTTTAATGCTATGCTCCTTTCTCGGCGATGATACACCCATCTTCTGCTACACTCACGTGCCACTTCGGCAGTACAAATATAGTTGTTTCGCGTTCCTCAATAATAACCGGTCCCTGAATTTGCTGTCTGGCGGCGATAGAAAACCGATCATAAACTGCAACTAACTCGGGTTTGTCACCAATTAATACTTCACGATGCCCCTTCGGTACGCCCACCACGTCGGTAAGTTCTGGTGCGCCATGTCGCTCCACCGGCGGCCCATGAGCACTGATGCGCCAAGCAACGACCTCAATCGGTATGTCGGGGAGTCGTAGTCCGTATTGTACTTCATAGGCAGTTTCGAAAGCCTCACGCATATCATCGATTTCGTAGTCGGCCGACGGATCGGCTGCGAAGCTCACTGTCACTTCATTCTGTTGCCCGACATATCGCATGTCTGCACCATAGACGTAGCGTATAACGCCGGCCGGCGCCCCTGCAGATTCGAGCGCGGCACCAGCTTCGGTGACCATGTCGCTGTAAATTCTTGCTGCTGACGCCAAATCGATGCCGCCGCGGGTGCCCCGTGCAAGGTCGAACCTTAATGGGGTCACTAGCGTACCAAAGGCCGACAATACGCTGGCCAATGGAGGATAAATTACCCTAGTCGACTCCAGCAACTCCGCTACGTGGCAGGCATGAACCGGACCTGCACCTCCAAAGGCCAGCACCGGAATACCGCGATAGTCAATTCCACGGTCGGTGGCATGCGCTCTGGCTGCGGCAGCCATAGATTCGTTAACGACCTGAAAAATACCTCGCGCCGCTTTTTGTACAGATGTGTTTAGCTGATCAGCAAGCGGCTGTATGGCTGTTTCCGCAGCGTTTTTATCGAGCTGCATTTCGCCGCCTAAAAAGTTATCCGGGTCCAAAATCCCAATCAAGACATCCGCGTCGGTGACAGCGGGGCTCTTGCCGCCAAGCCCATAACAGGCTGGTCCCGGCTCCGACCCGGCGCTACGCGGCCCCACTTTCAGAAGACCGAGGGAGTCAATACTGGCAATCGAGCCACCCCCCGCACCAACCTCAATCATATCTATAGCGGGGATAATTACCGGCATGCCGCTACCTGATTTGAACCGGTACATTCGGTCGACCTCGAAAAGCCCTGTCACGAGTGGCTTGCGGTCCTCGATTAGGCATGCTTTGGCGGTGGTTCCGCCCATATCAAATGACATCAGCCGATTAAGCCCAAGGCGATCAGCGTAGTAGCTGGCAACCAAGGCGCCGGCGGCAGGTCCGGACTCCATCATTCTAACAGGGAAACGGCTTGCGGTCTCGGTGCCCAGCACACCGCCGTTTGACATCATGATTAACGGCCGGCTAGCGAAGCCGCGTTTTTCTATCTCATGCGAAAGTCGGGTAAGGTAGGGCTCGGTGATAGGGCGTGTATACGCGTTTAATGCAGTTGTTGCAGCGCGTGGATATTCTCGGATCTGTGGTGCGACCTCTGAAGATACTGACACATATAGTTCGGGACACTCGTTAAGTAGCGAATCGCGAAGGGAGCGTTCATTAGTCCCGTTAACATAGGCATTAAGTAAGCATATGCCGACAGCCTCAACTTTTTTCTTTTTTATCTCTGCGATAATGTGCGTGATCTGGTTTTTGTCGATGTCTAATGAGACTGTCCCGTTCGCTAGCGTTCGTTCTTTGATTCCCCATGTTAGCTCCCGCGGTACTATTGGGTCGGCGTACTCAATCTGAGGGTCGAACATGTCGTAGCGGTGTTCATCACGGATATGGAGAATGTCTTTAAATCCTTCGGTCACGAATAAGGCCGTCGGTCGCCCCGACCGCGTGAGCACGGCGTTTGTTACCACCGTGGTAGCATGCACGATGACATCGTCGACATCCGACGGTGAGATTCTGGCCTTAGAAATGGTGGCGTCAACCGCAGTAAAGAAACCGTCCAAAAGGTTCTCATGAGTGGTCAATGTCTTGTCTACCCATGTGCGGCCGTCCTCGCAACGTAGGACGATGTCGGTAAAGGTTCCGCCGATATCGACGGCGAATGAATAGCCTCCCATGGAATTTTCTTCCTTATTGTTAGACTAAATAGTGATACGAATCGAAGATTGTTTTAATCGGGCTGATGCCTTTTGGATTGAGACAAAACCCCAAAATTCCAGTAACCACATATCTAATCGTAATGATACAATTCTTATCAAGTAATTTAATTTGCAAGCTTGGAATATTTTCGGCTCGACTAAATCAACTAAGGATCTCGCAGGCTCGCTGGATTCGCTCGCATGCATCCTCAAGCGCTTCATCGGAAGTTGCATAGGAAATCCGGAAATAGGGTTCCAGCCCGAACGCTACACCTGGAACCACGGCCACGCCCTCCGACTGAAGCAGATAATTACAGAAATCGGCGTCGTTCGTGATCTTTATGTCATCCGGCGTGGTTTTGCCAATCGTCCCGGCGCAGGACGGATAAACATAGAATGCCCCTTCCGGAGTCCGGCATGTTATGCCGTCGGCTTGATTCAGCATTGAAACCACAAGATCGCGGCGCTTCTTGAAAATTTGGTTATGTGGTTCAATGAAACCCTGTGGACCATTCAGGGCTTCGACTGCCGCTGCTTGGCTGATCGAAGAGGTGTGGGTCGAGGACTGTGACTGCACTGCCACCATTGCCTTAATCAGCTCTACGGGCCCCGCTCCATAACCGACGCGCCAGCCTGTCATGGCATAGGCTTTTGAATGGCCGTTAAGAGTTAGGGTGCGGTCAAATAGCTCTGGCTCTACCTCGGCCACAGTGGAAAACCCAAAATCGTCATAGACGACATGCTCATACATATCGTCGGTCATTACCCAGACATGTTCATAGCGCAGCAGTACATCGGTCAGCCCCCTCAATTCTTCGCGTGTATAGGCGGCGCCGGTCGGGTTGCTCGGAGAATTCAGCAATACCCATTTGGTCCTGCTTGTGATAGCTGCTTCGAGATCTTCCGGCGTGATTTTAAACCCGTTAGCCTCCAACCCATTGACAAAGACAGGCGTACCCTCAGCTAGTAGCACCATATCGGGATAAGATACCCAGTAAGGTGTCGGCACGATAACTTCGTCCCCAGGATCTAGTGTGGCCATGAACGCGTTATAGATAACCTGTTTGCCACCACAGCTGACGATAACCTGATCCGGGGTGTACTCGAGCCCGTTGTCGCGTGTGAATTTGGCACAGACTGCCTCCCGCAGCGCGAGGGTACCCGGTATAGGTGTATATTTGGTCTGTCCTAACTCAATCGCCGTTTTAGCTGCCAATTTTATGTTGTCAGGGGTATCAAAGTCTGGCTCACCCGCTCCTAAGCCGATGATATCTCGACCTTCGCGTTTCAGTTCAGCAACCTTGCCGGTTAGAACATTTGTAGGTGACGGTTTAATCCGTGACAGACGCTGTGCAATTATCGACATGACGCACAACCTTTTTTTAGCTTCAGAATTGATCCGCAGCCTACGCCCGGTGCTATAGACAGGCAATAAGAGTATGCCGCTAATTTCACAAAATCGTTATAGTTGTTTTTATCTTCTCGACAATTTCAATTGAAAAATAGTATTGAGGCACATTCCTTGTACTACCGCCCTATCGAAGAATGTTTCTCAGGGGTCCATGGGGTATCTTCCCCAACTTTTCGGTGTTGCTGAACTGTGCAATAAACTCTGTGATGCAAAGAGGTAAGATACATTGTCCTTGGAAAAGGTCGGGGTGGTGCGTATGCCGCACTGACGGCTCGACGCATTAATTTCCTTGTGACAATTATATTAATTTCCTTATCAATTGGGCGACGGATAAATCAAGAGCCGGAAAATTAGTCCTCGCAAAGTTTCCGCTGCATTCGGATTCGCGTTAGACTCATAATTGAATTTTACAGAAAGTGATCAAATACAAGATGCCTAAGAAATCACCCTTGGCGCCCTCCAGCTTTCCGGATATGCCCGCGATTCCCGGCGTAAGGGTCGGAAGTGCCTCGTGTGGTTTAAAAGACAGGGGTCGTAAAGACCTATTTCTTGCCGCTCTCGACAGAGGCACCAAAGTTGGCGGGGTGTTTACCCGATCAAAAACCGCTGCGGCCCCGGTCAATTGGTGTAAACGCCGGGTTATTGGTGGCCAAGCGCGTGCGTTGATCGTCAACGCCGGTAACGCAAATGCCTTCACGGGCAGGGCGGGTGAAAATTCGTTGCAGCGAACGGTGGAGGGCGTAGCATCAGTACTCAAGGTTCCAAAATCGAATGTTTTCGTCGCTTCGACTGGTGTGATCGGCGAAACCCTCCCCGACGGTAAGATCACCAAATCATTGAAAGGGATGATAAGATCACTTTCGGCCCATAGTTGGGTTGACGCCGCTTCCGCTATCATGACCACTGATACCTTTCCTAAGGGCGCTTGGCGTCGGGTGAATATAGGCGAAACTAAAGTCACTATTGGTGGGATCGCCAAGGGCTCTGGTATGATCGCACCCGACATGGCAACAATGCTGGCCTTCGTTTTCACCGATGCAAAAATACCGGCGAGTGTTTTACAGACCCTGACGGCACATGCCGCCGACCGGTCGTTCAACGCTATAACTGTAGATGGTGACACCTCTACCAGTGATACGGTGCTGGTCTTCGCTACCGGAGCCACAAAACATGAAAAGATATCGAAGCCTGGAGATATGAAACTGCGCGCATTTCGCGGCGCACTAGAAGAAGTTATGACCGACCTAGCGCATCAGATCGTCCGCGATGGGGAGGGGGCAACCAAGTTTGTTACCATCAATGTAACGGGGGCCCGCTCAGGCAAATCAGCGAAGAAAATTGGTCTCGCAATCGCCAATTCTCCGCTAGTTAAAACGGCTATTGCAGGGGAAGACGCGAACTGGGGCCGGATCGTCATGGCCGTCGGCAAATCCGGCGAGGAGGCCGATCGAGACAGGTTGACGATTAGTATCGGTGGCGTTGCGGTAGCCGATCGTGGCGAAGTAGTAAAGGGCTACAAAGAAGCACCAGTTACTAAACACATGAAAGGATCTGAAATTGATATAAATGTTGACCTGAATATTGGCCGGGGGGCGGCCAAGGTCTGGACGTGTGATCTTACGCACGGCTATATCTCGATCAACGCCGACTATAGATCCTGAGTCAGAACTACGGATCTGATCCCCCGAATGTCGAAACTTCCGATAATTCTAGTGGCGGCAGCTGCCCTATTCGACGTTGACGGAAGAGTATTGATTGCGCAGCGCCCGCCAGACAAGGCGATGGCCGGCCTGTGGGAGTTTCCCGGGGGGAAGGTGGAGGATGATGAGACACCTGAGGTTGCCCTGATCCGTGAACTCCAGGAAGAGTTGGGGGTGAATACCGTTGAGAGTTGTCTTGCTCCATTCACTTTTGCGTCCCATGCTTATGAGGAATTTCACCTGCTTATGCCTCTTTATGTATGCCGCAAGTGGAGTGGAAAAGTCACACCACTGGAAAACCAGCGTATCAAATGGGTGAGACCGATGTACCTAGGTGACTATGAAATGCCGCCCGCCGACAAGCCGTTGATAGCCATGCTGCGGGATCATTTGTGACGTGAATTTGTATTCTATCAGTGGGACCGCATAAGGCAATGTCGTCTAGATCCGATTCATTAGTCTCCATGTATCGCACTAATCCTCGCGGCTGGGTGATAGTCCTGTTTATTTTCTTGGCGCTTGGGATGGTCTTTTCCGCCCGTTCTGCTCTGGGTCTGATCATGCCCACTTGGGAGCAAGATCTCGGATGGGACCGGACGTTTATTTCAAGCGGCGGCTCTATCGTGCTTGTTTTTATGACGTTAATTTCACCTCTGGCCGGCAACCTGCTCGACCGGATTGGCCCGCGACCTGTGGTTGCGGGCGCGTTAATCTGTGTCGGAGCGTCGATTGCGTCAACCTCGCTGATGACCCAGCAGTGGCAGTTTATCATACTGTTTTGCATCATCGGTGGCCTAGGCTATGGATCTCTAGCGGCACCCCAAGCATCAGCCACAATTGCACAGATTTTTGACGAGCACCGAGGACTCGCTACTGGAATCGCCACATCCGGAGCCTCTGGTGGGCTATTGATTATGATCCCACTTTTGGCGGCACTGGTGGAATGGGCGGGCTGGCGCGCCAGTTTTGCTGGATTTGGTATTTTCATAATGGCGCTTGCGCCGGCCGCTTGGTTTTTAATAACGCCGTCCAGCCGGACGGCGCACAATGTCGGCGGAATAATTGAATCGGCTCTAATGGTCCGCCTCCGATTGATTTTCAGCAATTCGACCTTCTGGCTACTGTTTTCCGGATTCGTAATTTGCGGTTTTACTACGTCAGGTGTGATCGAAGTACATTTAATCCCATACGCAATGTCATGCGGTTTTCCCCGGTTTGAAAGTGCGGCCGCCCTCGGGGTATTATCCGCGTTCAATATGTGTGGCATGATCCTTGCGGGGTATCTGGCCGATAAGGTGAACCGGCCGTTGTTGCTGGGTAGTATCTATTTCTTTCGGGCGCTGACGTTTCTGATCCTGATGGAAATCACTGGTAGTCCCCAACTGCTTTTTCTGTTCGCTGTTCTATTTGGCATTTTTGACTATTCGGCGATGCCTGTACTCGCAAGCCTAGTCAGTACGCATATCGGGGTAGGGGTGATGGGGCTTACGTTAGGTCTACTGTTTGCTGGACATTCCGCCGGCGCGGCGGCGGGCGCGTTCATGGGGGGGTATTTCTTCGACAATTTTAAAAGCTATGAATGGGTCTGGATTGTTTCCATTGGGCTGGCATTCCTAGCAGCGGTTCTGACGTGGTTGATCCGTGAGACACGTGCCGAGGAAACAGCGACGCTGCCGGCTGCTACATGACAAGAATCGTCGAAACTAACCGCCGTCGAGGATGGATCGTCGTCTCAATATGTTTTGTCGCTCTCAGCTTCACTTTCGGCACACGGTCGTCTGTCAGTATGGTGCTGCCGCTTTGGGTGAAGGAACTGGGATGGTCAACCACGCAGGTCTCAACTGGGGCGTCGTTGGTGTTAGTAATGATGGCACTGGGATCACCGATCGCCGGTAATCTCATGGACAGGTTTGGTGCGCGTATAGTTATAGCATGCGGCTTGCTGGCACTATCACTTGGTGTGGGTGGGACGTCTTATGTCACCGAGGCAACCTATTACCACATTATGTTTGGTATCGTTGGTGGAATCGGGTGGGCATCCGTATCCATACCAATGGTGACGGCGGCGATTTCAGGTTATTTCATCAAGTTTCGTGGCCTCGCGATTGGCATCGGCGTTTCCGGTGCATCTGGGGGACAACTGCCCATCCTAACATTACTCGGGGTCGCAATCGCTACCCTTGGCTGGCGCCATTCCTATCAAATCGTCGCCATTGTGATGGTGGCGATGGCCGTCCTTGTACTTCTGCGCTTCAAGCCGCCGCTCGTAGATTCGGAGGACCAGCTTCAGACGCAGGTAGTGCCTGATAACGATGCCCTGATCGATCGGCTAAAATTTTTGATCGCCAATCGCACATTCTTGCTTCTTCTCAGCGCGTTTTCACTTTGTGGTTTTACGACGGCTGGCGTAATCGACGTCTATTTTATCCCCTACGCGATTTCTTGCGGTTTTACTTTGGTGGAGGGCTCCGCAGCCTATGGTGTACACGGGTTGGGTAACCTGGCCGGCGTGATTTTCTTTTCGTGGGTCGCCGATCATGTTAATCGACCACGATTGTTGGCCAGTATGTTTTTCCTTCGCGCAATGACATTTATTTTGTTGCTGTTTATTTCGGCCGATATTAGCGTAATGTTTTTATTCGCTGCGATTTTTGGAATTCTTAACTTCGCGACCTTTCCTGTCATCGCCAATATCGTAGCAACTCACATCGGTGTTCGGATCATCGGTCTGACGCTCGGCTTACTGTTTGGTGGACATTCTTTGGGCGCTGCTATCGGTGTCGTAATAGGCGGCTCGATGTTTGATAGTTTTGCGAAATACGATTTCGTATGGTGGCTATCCGTCGGACTTGCCGGGCTGGCTGGGGTGTTTGCCATTCTGGTTAAAGAAAACCCGACGCTGGAATCGAACGAATCGACATCAATGGCATAGGGTTCGCCTAGTTTTTTTTCGAACTAGTCTTTTCGTCAGCGATGTTTTCGTTGGTGTTCAGCGCGTCCGCCAACCGGGATTGAGCGCTGCCAGGGCGCAGGGGCTGCTGCTGATTGTCTGCCGGAGACCATCCTGTAAGCCAGATTATTTGAAATGTAGCCGTGATCCGACCGTCTGTGTCAGTGTAGAGTTCCTGATACCGGGCGGCAGCGGCGAGCAGAGTATCGCGCCGGAGGAAGTTCTTGTCGCGCGCCGCGACGGCGTTTGTTCCACCCATACCCCGTAGATCCCGCATCAATGCAAACATATCACTATAAGTTACGGTAAGTGTGTCGGTATCGACGACAGGTAATGAGAACCCTGCCCGCTGAAGCAAAGCTCCTGACTGCGAAATATCAGCTACAGGCGATGTATGAGGGCTAGTGCCACCGGTCGTTTCCGCCTCTGCTTCCAAAAAGACGCGGCGTAATTCGATCAAAGTATCTCCGCCAAGGATTGCTGCTAGGAATAGGCCATCAGGCTTTAGCGTTTTCCGGATTTGCAGAAGCGCACCCGGCAGATCGTTGACCCAATGTAGTGACAGACACGATATAGCAAGGTCGAAGGTGTTGGGTGCAAAGGGTAGAAACTCCTCATCCATTACCACCGCCCTTTTTCGGTTAGATTCACGAAGTAACCCATCGGATAAATCGCCAGTGACAAGGTCGGCTGTTGAGTATGGCAAAATAGTTGTGCCATGGCCGCCCCCGATGTCGATTACGGTCTCAAAGCGACGATTGATGTCCTCCAAGCGATCGGAAATCCGGTTCGCAACTTCCCGGTAAAGAAAATTATGTTCGGCGATACTTCTCGCGGCTCGTTGGCGGTGTTTGCGTACGGCGCGACGGTCGAATAAGGCAATATCGTTTGTCATACCTTTACACTAGGCCGCCTTTAATTGTCGAAAAAATGAACTGGCATAGGTGCTAAATAATATAGGAACCATCCTGAACTTAAAAATTTACTATGAGTTATTGGCAAGATCATAAAGATCTCGATACCTCCACACCTTTAGTTGCTTGATAGTACCTAGTAGCGCGAGTTTGAGGCCATCGTGCAGGCAGTCATATTTCTCCCATTGTAGCCTGAGGTATACAGATTTCTTTCTTTTTTGCGTCAATTTAAGAGATTTTACTCCGGACAGATGACAAAGTATGTGTTCGAATTCATATTAAACTTTCGAAAGCTTATAAAAGAGAGACCATTACCGTGGTTAAAGTCGAAATTTACTCAAGTAACCTATGTCCGTTTTGTGTGCGAGCAAAACATCTTTTGAGCCAAAAGGGTGTAGCGTTCCAAGAAATTGATGTTGATAGCAGTCCTAGTCGACGCACCGAAATGATAGAGCGCGCAAACGGCAGATACACTGTCCCCCAAATATTCATCAATAATTCTCATGTCGGCGGTTCGGATGATCTAGCGGCGCTCGAACGGGAAGGTAAACTCGACAGGATTCTTGGTCTCAACTGATGGGTGAAGTTTTCAGGCTCGCCTGTGTCCAGGTTAATGCCTGTAATGATATTGTTTCCAACGTGGAAGTAACCTCGGCTTTAGTGAGAGAAGCAGTATCAAAGGGAGCAGTCTTCGTGTCGTTACCCGAGTGCGTCGCCCTGATGGAGCCCGACACGATTGCACTCTATGAGAAATCTTATAGGGAGGAGCGCCACCCAGCGTTATTGGCGTTCAGTGATTTGGCATCTCATTTTAAAATTTGGCTCCACGTTGGGTCTCTGGCCGTCTTTTCTGATGATAACCAGATTGTCAATCGAACCTTTTTGATCGATCCTTTCGGCATAGTTGTCGCGAGGTATGACAAAATACATATGTTTGATGTGGATCTGGGAGACGGTCAAGAGTACAGAGAGTCGGCAACCTATAAACCGGGTGGGTCCGCCGTAATTGCTGATTTGCCGTGGGGTGGTGCCGGTCTTACGATTTGTTATGATGTTCGTTTTCCTGCCTTATACACGCATCTTGCCAATGGCGGTGCTGACTTTATCGGTATCCCGTCTGCTTTCACCCGAACCACGGGATGTGCGCACTGGCATGTCTTAATGCGTGCCCGCGCGATTGAAACTGGCTGCTGGGTATTTGCTGCAGCGCAATGTGGCGACCATGTAGGAGGAAGGCAGACTTACGGCCACTCGCTTGTCGTCAACCCGTGGGGTGAAATTGTTTCTGAAGCGGGTGAAGAGCCGGGTGTGATCTTCGCTGATATAGACCCAACCCAGGTAATGACCGCGCGAAAGTCGATCCCATCTCTGGCCAACATTCGACGTTACGCATCACCCGAGATAGTTTCAAATGGGTAGTTGTATAAAATCATGCGATTCTGAAGGTTTTATTGCCGAAATGCGCTGGACGACAGCGGGCGCGGGTTTGTCTACTGAACCCGCCTCGTATGCCACTACCCTCAGTTTGCCAGAGACCGCTTGCAACAACTCTCCGTCCTGCAGCAGAAAATCTGGGTTCCGTGGGCGACCTATCAACTCATTCCCAATACTGAAGGTTTCATATATCAGAATGGCGCCCGGCCGGAGGCTCTCAATCAGGATTGGAAAAAGCGGTCGGTGCAGATAATTGGTAACTACAATGCCATCAAAGTCTTGACCTGACAGAGGCCAGGGGCTGCCATCTTCTAGATTTGCCTCGACCGGTTTAATAAAGTTGTTAATAGGGAGTTCCGTTACGTCTCTGTCAAGAGCTGTTACATGAAATCCCGCCGTTGCTAATGGCAACGAGTGGCGACCGTTTCCGCATGCGAGATCCAGGACATCGCCATTTGCGCGGATCATAGGTAAGAAACGAACTACCCAAGAAGATGGTTCCGGAGATTTTGGCCTCTCTGTCATAGCATAAGCATAACTTTTTCGAATAAAATAGAAAAATAGAGCTTGGAAATCCTCAATTCTACCTTACTTTCCTATATATGATTTTAATTGATGTGAAGTGTAGCAACGATCACGTGTTCGAAGGCTGGTTTAAGGACAATGAATCGTTTGATGAGCAAGTCGAGGCTGGAGCAGTCTCCTGTCCGGTATGCGGTGATACAAAAACGTCGCGCGCCTTGATGGCGCCTAACCTCGGCGGTATTCGTAAAGGTAAAGACGATGCCCCGGCGAATGCTGTTATGACGCCCGGAGACACCGCACTTAACGAATATGTTGAGGCCCTTTACGAACTTAAAAAGCATGTCGAGGAAAACAGCGATTACGTTGGCGACAAATTTCCAGAAGAGGCCCGCAAAATTCACTACGGTGAGGAGGAAGCACGCTCTATTCATGGTGAGGCAACCCCAGAAGAAGCAGAGGATCTTTTAGAAGAAGGCGTTGATTTCCAACGAATTCCATGGCCTAAGCCTGATGCTTAAACTCCACAACCCCGTGGTCACGCCCAAATAGGTCCGTCAATTGGACGAGCGGTCCAGTGATACTATAACTTGTTTGCTGGCGGATAGTATGACTTGAGCGGTAGTTAGCCTTCGGCAGAGAGATCCGAGAACTTTCGAATTTGGCAAAAGAGGTTAAGGCGTATAACAGTCGAGTTGCGTCAAAATTTTTTCATGATATAGCGATAAATTAGGAGGCTAGACCGGGGAATATCAACTAAATACGGGCTCCGAACAGAACGTAGTTAACGGAGACGTCGCCGCTGATGCGCCATTCTCCAGTTATAGGGTTTAGACTTAGTCCCGATATGTCCTTCACAGCAACTCGGTTTCGGCGGAGACCCCGGACTATTTCCGACGGACGAATGAATTTTTTCCAGTTATGAGTGCCACGCGGTAGCCACCGCAATATGTATTCTGCACCGATGATGCCAAAGGTGAAGGATTTTACCGTTCGGTTAAGAGTAGCGAGGAATATCACTCCATTTTCCGACATCAACGCGGCACACCCAGCTAAAAATAGATCAACATTGGCAACATGCTCTACTACTTCAAGTGAAATGACAGCATCAAAAGTTTCACCGGTAATAGTAAGATCTTCCACCGTCGTGGACCGATAGTCGATGTCTAACCCGTTTTGATTGGCATGGATTTGAGCTACACTAATGTTTCGATCTGAGGCGTCGATCCCGGTGACTTCCGCTCCCATTCGGGCCAAGGGTTCAGAAATCAGGCCGCCGCCGCAGCCTACATCTAAAAACCTTAGTCCGTTGAAAGGTGTCAGGGATCGAGGGTCGCGGTCGAATTTAATGCACATCTGGTCGCGAATATACTGCAGGCGTATCGGGTTAAATCGGTGCAAAGGCTTAAATTTACCATCGGGATCCCACCACTCGTCAGCAATCGCGGAAAACCGGGCGACGTCTTTCGGGTCAATGGTTGTAGTATCTGAGGCGCTCATGGGCCTGTCCTTGCCTGTGAGGGGTCTTCCGAGTATGTATGCGCCCGCGTCGCATAGGGCAAGCATGCCAGACCTTTAAACACCCTGAAAATTTCAGGAATAGTGCGAAGGTGCGGCGAGGAAAACGTCGAGGAGCTGTTATGGCCCGTATTGTGCAGAAATTCGGCGGCACGTCCGTAGCCGACATAGAACGTATTCGGGCGGTTGCGAATCTTGTCAAGAAGTCTGTTGATGCCGGCGATGAGGTGGCTGTTGTTGTCTCGGCAATGGCCGGTACAACGAACCAACTCATTGACTGGACCTGCGAAATCTCGCCCATGCACGACGCTAGGGAGTACGATGTGGTTGTCTCCGCGGGAGAGCAGATAACTGTCGGGTTGATGGCTATGGCGCTTCAGAATATAGGGGTAGATGCCCGCTCATGGCTAGGCTGGCAAATTCCGATAGCCACTGACGATGTCCATGGACGAGCCCGCATTCTAGATGTTCAAGCGAGGGAAATCGTCAAAAGGTTGGGCTGTGGTCAAGTTGCGATAATGGCGGGATTCCAAGGTATTGCCTCAGACAATCGTATAACAACCCTTGGGCGTGGTGGATCTGATACCTCTGCGGTGGCTCTTGCTGCTGCAATCGATGCAGACCGATGTGATATCTTCACTGATGTCGACGGAATTTATACAAGTGATCCGCGAATTGTTAATCGAGCGCGGAAGCTAGATAAAGTTACGTACGAGGAAATGCTAGAAATGGCGTCGCTCGGGGCCAAGGTGTTGCATACCCGGTCAGTGGAACTGGCAATGAATCAGCGCGTCCGGGTTCAAGTCTTATCGAGTTTTGTCGAGGGACCTGGCACACTAGTTGTAGATGAGGAAGAAATTGTGGAACAAGAAATCGTCAGTGGAATCACTCATAGCGGTAATGAAGCAAAGATTACTTTGGTTCAGGTGCCTGATAACCCGGGCATTGCCGCTGCAATATTTGGACCATTAGCTGAATCTAGCATCAATGTTGATATGATCGTCCAAAACGTTTCCGAGGATGGAAAGGCGACCGATCTGACCTTCACGGTCCAGAAGGATGATCTTGTTCGGACATTGGAAGTTCTCGAGGATCGGAGGGAAACTCTCGGGTTCAAACGCGTCGAGGGCGATCCAAATGTCGTTAAGATTTCAGTTGTCGGTGTAGGCATGCGTAGTCATCCGGGCGTCGCGATGCGCATGTTCCAAGCGTTAGCTGACAAGGGAATCAACATCCAGGTGATTTCGACCTCTGAAATCAAGATCAGTGTGCTGGTGTCAGACGCTTATACCGAACTAGCGCTTAGGTCTCTACATACTGTCTACGATTTGGACGGGGTTTAGGAGGCGAAGACTATATGGTTACGCCGCTCAAACAGTTGGATGCTCTGTGGCGACGGGGTAAGGAATTTCTCGGAACGGAATATGCTGTTCTGGGAGGAGCTATGACTTGGGTGTCTGAGCGCAACCTCGTATCATCATTGTCTAATGCTGGCGGTTTCGGGGTAATTGCCTGTGGAGCTATGACGCCCGATTTGTTAGACGCGGAAATTCAGGCGACTGCGGTGCTTACCGACAAGCCCTTCGGTGTGAATCTGATTACGATCCATCCGCAGCTTGATGAGCTGATTGATATTTGTCTAAAGCAAAAGGTGGGCCATATCATCCTCGCGGGTGGTTTGCCTAGCAAACACGCAATTGATCGGGCCAAGAAGGGCGATGCGAAGGTGGTATGTTTTGCTCCGACACTCGGCCTTGCAAAACGCCTGATAAGGCAAGGAGCTGACGCGCTGGTGATCGAAGGATCGGAGGCGGGGGGACATATTGGTCCGGTTTCTACCAGTATCCTCGCGCAAGAAATCCTGCCTCATGTCGAAGATGTACCCGTCTTCATCGCCGGCGGTATAGGCCGAGGTGACGCGATCCTAGCATATCTGGAGATGGGTGCGTCAGGTTGCCAGCTTGGTACGTTATTCGTTTGTGCGACGGAATCGATCGCCCATCAAAATTTCAAGAAGGCGTTCATCCGTGCTTCAGCACGTGATGCCGCACCTTCGGTACAACTTGATCCGCAATTTTCTGTT
The DNA here is from genome assembly GCA_002295635.1 of Alphaproteobacteria bacterium UBA830. GTDB lineage: Bacteria > Pseudomonadota > Alphaproteobacteria > MPNO01 > UBA830 > UBA830. Next base: position 105,315 of record DBHK01000027.1, read on the forward strand.
ATTCCAGTGCGCGCACTTCAAAATGAAGCCACCAAGGAATTTCAGAAAATCCAACGTGATGTGATAGATGCCTTTGATCGAGGTGAACTGGACCAAAGCGAAGCTCAGCTTAAAATTGAACATTTCTGGGCCGGAGCATTGCGTCGGGCCGTAGTAACTGGCGATATTGACACCGGCTCACTAATGGCCGGCCAAAGCGTTGGCATGGTCACGGAAGAGAAGCCTGTCGCCGATATTATCGCGTGCCTTTTAGCGGAAGCGGTAGATGCGTTGATTAGCCGAAAGCCATAACCCGACTGAGAAAAACACCTCGTATTTCCGATCATCGCAAGGTGCTACCGTCTTCGAATATCGGCTGTGGGATCTGGGCCGTGGAATAACGTCTGACAGCCATGATCAGGGTGATTAAGGCGGAAATCGCAGATCGATCGATTAAGGGGATGGGTTTCCCGAACTTCGGACTTATGTGCTTATATTACTCTCATTCCCGGTTTGGCGCCGCGAATCCACTAGCTCTAACCGTCGATACGGGAGCAGTGAGCGCTTATGTCGAGATGCTTTTTACTGCCCCGATACCAACGCTTTGGGCGGAAATTGAGTCCGTATACTAGATCATGGTATCTTACTGGAACCTTGGTGTGTTATTAAACAAAAACAGTTTGAAGTTGATATCCAATTGATTTCTTTGTTATTTCTCTCTTGGTTTCATTGGGTAGGGTCAGGATAAGCCAAAATTCGTTATGGTGATGGGACCGATTCCTACCGTCACGGGTACGAATTAGAGCTTCGCGCCCGGTCCATTGCGCATTGGGGACGCACTATCATGAATGCGACGACTCCCGAAGAAAAAGAAGGACTCCACGCCGCTGAACTGGGTGCTACTATGCGCGAAATGCGCGAAAATCTCGGGCGCGACTTAGGAGATGTCGCAGAGGATTTGCGCATAAGATTAGTATATCTTGACGCTATAGAAAACGGGCGTCTTGGTGACCTGCCCGGCAGTGTCTACGTTAGCGGATTTTTGCGGGCCTATTCAAATTACTTGGGTTTAGATGGCGAAGAAATCGTCCGCCAATTCAGGATGGCGGGTGTGGAGATCACAAATAAGACTGAACTGCAAATGCCGTCGCCCGTCGAGGAGGGACGGCTACCCAGCACTTTTTTCTTGCTGGCTGCCGCTGCGATCGCCGTCGGTTCTTACCTCGGCTGGGGTTATATTTCCTCGCACGGTGATCACCAGATCGAGATTGTCGGCAAGCCTCCCAAAAAACTCTCACAAATGGCGACGAACACGGAGGATCGCACATCAAAATCTTCGCCGTTACAGATACAGTCTCTCCCCAAACTGAAAACACCAAAAACGAAGAGTGTGAAAGTCGACTCGGAACCCACCCAGATAGGATCAGATTCGGACAAGTCGCCAGATACTGAGTCGGTATCACCGATGGTGGAGACTCCAGCTAGCCGAATTTTGCCGGATGGTTCACCTCACACATTACTTATCGTGGTGCGAGCCACCGAAGACAGTTATGTGGTGATCAGAAACAAGGATAATAAAGTTTTGTTCTCACAGCTAATGCGTTCCGGCGACAGTTACGAGGTGCCATCGGATTCTGGTCTCCTACTTGAAACTGGAAATGCCGGAGGGCTACAAATTACTGTCGACGGGAAACCAACGCATTCTCTTGGACCCGTCGGTGAAATAAGGCGTAACATCCTGCTTGAGGCTAAAAGCCTTCTTCGCGGTGTTAATTAAAGGTCTTTTTGCGTTCTTTGGCGTGGCTTCGTAATGGGCTATAAGGCAAGACATATCGTTTTTCGGTTACCATTCTTATCACTTTAGATTGTAAAATGGCTTCTCTTCAACCTGTCCGCGGCACACGCGACCTTCTCCACGGCGAAGCACGGAGGTTTCGCCATGTTACTGACATCGGGAGATGTATTGCGGGCCGGTATGGTTATGAGGAGGCAGAGACCCCAATCTTCGAATTTAGCGACGTGTTTGCAAGGACCTTGGGAGAAACTTCAGATATCGTCTCGAAGGAGATGTATACGTTTGTGGACAAAGGAGGCGATAGTATTACTCTCCGTCCAGAGGGAACGGCTGGTATCGCTCGGGCCCTGATTTCGGGGGGGCTCAGCCAAAAATTGCCACAAAAATTCTTCTACTCGGGCCCGATGTTTAGATATGAGCGCCCACAGAAGGGGCGTTTACGACAATTTCACCAGATCGGAGTTGAACTGCTTGGTGTTGCCGAACCAATTGGTGATATAGAGATTATTGCGCTGGGTTCGGCAATCCTCAACGAATTGGGTGTCGGGGGTAACATCACTCTTGAACTAAACACTCTGGGCAACGCCGAGAGTCGCGCCACCTATCGAAAGATACTGAAAGAGTATTTCGATGACCACCGAGATGATTTGTCGGCTGATAGCCAGAACAGACTTGAACGCAATCCACTCCGCATTCTGGACTCTAAAAGTGAAAAGGACCGCGATATCGTGAACGCTGCACCGGATTTCGACGAGAGCTTGGATTCTGAATCCTATGATTTCTTTGCCGAGGTCTGTGCGGGTCTAGATTTGTTGAAAATTTCTTGGCAGCGGAATTCGCGCTTAGTTCGGGGACTTGATTATTACTGCCATACAGCATTTGAATTCACTTCTGATTCGCTCGGAACCCAAAATGCGGTTCTCGCGGGTGGCCGCTATGACGGTCTTGTAGAACAGATGGGAGGGCCGCCAACACCAGGTGTCGGCTGGGCCTCAGGTGTCGAACGTCTGTCCATGCTGATTGACACTGGCCCTGAAAATAAGCGTCCCATTTCTATAATCCCGCTAGGTGATGCTGCCGAGAGGATCGGTATGAAACTTGCCGAGAGGCTACGGCGGTTAGGTATGACTGTGGATATTGGCTATCGCGGAAAAATCAAGCAGCGTATGAAGCGTGCCAATACTCTTGAGTCCTGCGCAGCCGTAATAATTGGTGACGAGGAACTGGACCAAAATTCTGTAACTATACGGAATCTCGATTCTGGCGAGCAGGAATTGGTTCTATTGGAAGATCTCCAAGCCCGTCTTGAACAATTTCTTTAGCGAGCCGATGCCAGACGAGCGGACCCTCAGCCGTCTCGTCGTCGTTGGTGCTAGTCACCGAACAAGCTCCGAAACGACGCGCGACAGGCTTTTCATAGCGGAACACGATATTCCAGGGTTTCTGGCTGGTGTGTGTGAAGCCGGATTCGTTGATGCTGTAGTAATGTCCACCTGTGCACGGACAGAAATTTTTGGGCTCGCATCGGACCGCGCCTCCGCACAGTCAAGTGCGGTAGCAGCTATCGCGCAGCTAGGTGGATTCGATGTCGCTGAAATTCAACCTCAGACTTATTTTTACGAGTCCGAGGAGGCGCTCCGGCATCTTTTTCGTGTTTGTGCTGCTCTCGATAGTCCAATTATTGGTGAGCCGATGGTGACGGGACAGTTTCGTGAGGCGGTGCGCGCCGCCGAGGTGAGTGGGTTCCTGAGTTCTGAGCTCAACAACATTGTTCAGGCTGCTAACAGAACGTCGAAGCGCGTCAGAAACGAGACGGCAATTGGCCAGCGGCCTGTTTCTATGGCGACTTGCGCTGCGCAGGTCGCAGGTGATGTTCATGGCGCTCTGGAGCGGGCCAAGGCGGTACTTGTCACCGGTGGCGAAATGGGTGAGATGATAGCGGATCAGATACGTGACGCCGGTCTTTCGCATATTACAGTAGTGGCCCGGAGTCGTGCCCGGGCTGAGATTTCTGCACGCCGGTACAACTGCCATTTTGCAGCCCTTGAAGAGTTGCCTCGTGTACTGCCACTCGCCGACATCGTTATCACATCTATGGGCGCCGGAAGATACTTGTTTGACAGGGAAAATGTATCGGCAGCACTCTTCAAACGGAGGCGTCGCCCCATGTTATTTTTGGATGCAGCAATCCCTTCTGATATAGACCCGGAAGTTAACGATCTCGATGGCGCGTTCTTATATTCACTTGACGATCTCGAACGTATTGTTTTGGAGGGTCGAATACAGAGGAAGGAGATATTAGCTGAAGCAGAATCCATTATCGAGGCGGAAATTCAGGATTTCCTCCGGGATATCGCTGCACGCGATGCAGTGCCCGTGGTTACCGCGCTTCGTCAACATTTTGAGTGCATCCGGCTAGAGGTTCTCTCCGATAGCGGTCATGACCCGTTGATTGAGGAAGTTACCCGTCGCCTTACAAACCGGCTATTACATGATCCGTCGGAAACCCTTCGTAATTTGGCGGCGACACAGTCTGATAATGGCTTGAATGCGGAGGGGCTTGTCCGGCTTCTTTTTGGTCTGACGGATGAAGATGATAAATCTGTGGAGTAAAAATAGTGAGCCTTGATGAAAGACTGGATCAAATCGTGTCACGCCACCAGGAACTCTCGAACCTGATGTCTAATACCGATGGGGGTGAGCCGGAGGAATTCGTTCGTATGTCTAGGGAGTTCGCCGAGCTTGAGCCTGTCGTTGCTGCGATCAGAGAACTTCGCAACTCTCATCACGAAGCCGGTGATCTCGCGGGACTGATCGCCGACCCGGAAACTGATGCCGAAATGAAAATCTTAGCCCAGGAGGAATTCAAAGAGTTGACGACCCGGATTCCTCAGCTTGAGAAGAGCCTTAAAATTATGTTGCTTCCCCGTGACATCGCTGATGATAAAAACGCTATTCTAGAAATCCGCGCTGGAACTGGCGGAGAGGAGGCTGCACTTTTTGCTGCCGATCTATTACGCATGTATCAGCGATATGCTGACAAACACCGGTGGAGATTCGCGATTATTAATTCCTCCGATACCGGCATTGGAGGTATTAAAGAAGCGGCTATTGAGATAAGCGGTAATGGTGTTTTTTCTCGTCTTAAGTTCGAATCCGGAGTACATCGGGTACAACGCGTGCCAGAAACGGAGTCCGGCGGACGTATCCACACATCGGCCGCAACGGTTGCCGTTCTGCCGGAAGCCGAAGAAGTTGATGTTAAGATCAACGAGATCGACCTGCGAATTGATACCTACCGGGCGCAGGGGGCGGGGGGACAGCATGTTAACACGACGGACAGTGCCGTAAGGATTACCCACCTTCCCACAGGAATAGTGGTCCAGCAGCAGGACGAGAAATCCCAGCACAAGAACCGGGCTAAAGCACTGAAGATTCTCCGGGCGCGGATCTATGATGCCGAACGAGAGGCTAAGGCAAATGCCCGCGCGGAGGATAGACGCAGCCAGATAGGGTCAGGCGATCGGTCTGAGCGAATCCGGACCTATAACTTTCCTCAGGGCCGAGTATCAGACCACAGAATCAATCTTACGCTCCATAAGCTTGATCGTGTACTGGAGGGAGAAGCACTTGATGAGATCGTAGATGCATTAACGGCCGAGGATCAGGCGCAGAAGCTAGCTGAGGTAACGTGACTATCTTGGAAACCGGCCTAAGTGAGGTTTTAAGGAAAGCAATCTGGATGTTAAATGAGGCGGGGGTCAAAGACGCAGCTGTCGACGGGCGTATTCTAGCTTCCGCAGCATTCGATTTAAGTAGGGAAGACATGCTTCGCGACCCAAATGCGCCGCTCGCAACCGAGAGGGTAGCTATTTTTTGGGGAATGATCGCGCGGCGCCGAGCACGAGAGCCGGTTTCCCGTATCTTGGGAAAACGCGAATTCCGAAGTCTGGAATTCGAGATCGCCCAAACAACACTGGACCCACGATCGGATAGCGAAAACCTCGTGGAGGCGGCGCTCGACGTAGCGAAAGAGATGTCTAATGATCTCAGAATACTAGATATAGGTACGGGAACTGGGTGCCTTCTGTTATCGATATTGCGTGAGTTGCCCGATGCTCGAGGGGTAGGGACCGATATCGATCCGGGGGCGGTCGCCTGCGCCAGGCGCAATGCTTCAGCACTTGGATTATCTAATCGATCAGAATTCCTTCACACAAGCTGGGTTACCCGAGTTAAACCAGTGTTTGATATTGTGGTGTCTAACCCACCCTATATTCCCTCTAATGATATACTTGGGTTGGCGCCGGAAGTAAGTAAGTACGATCCATTAGTTGCGCTCGATGGAGGGGTTGATGGGCTGGAAGCCTATCGCTCGCTCGCTGAGTGTATTGGGCAGATTATCTCGCGGGCCGGTGCTGCGGTGCTTGAAGTTGGCGATAGGCAGGCGAGCCCCGTCGCCCAGATTTTCGCTCTAGCTGGTTATTATCTTGGCGGGTCGCGTCAAGATCTTGCCGGAAACGAGAGAGTATTGATCCTACTCCCGAACAGATAACCATAAGGTTAATGGTTGAGTAAAAAAAGGTTGGAATACGAGCGATTCCCTACTAGATTGTAGGTGTCGGCGAGGGAAATTAAAACGTTTTAACCGTCGATTTGAAAATACCCTGTAGCACAATTCCAATCTCCAAATTTCGCTTTCTAGCAGATGGATTGGGTAAGTCGTTTTAGGAAATGTGAGGGGTAGAAAACTCAGAATGGATATGGATATGAAGGCGCCATGAGACAGGGCCCGAACAAAAATCGTATGAGAGGCAGGGGCAACGGCCGCAAAGGCGGAAATTCGCGTAACCAGTCATTTGAAAGCAATGGTCCGGATGTCAGAGTTCGTGGTAATCCGCAACAGATCGTTGAAAAATACCTTACTCTCGCTCGCGATGCGACATCAGCTGGTGATCGTATAAATGCTGAAAGTTACTACCAGTTCGCTGAACATTATTACCGTGTGATGAACGCGGCCAGCGAGCAGCAGCGCCAGCAACAACAGCAGCAGCAGAGTACGGAGGCGGAGGGTGAGACCCAACATAGAGGTGAGGTCTCTGAGAACGCCGAAGTCTCTGAAAACGATGGTGGGCAAGTCGGTCGACGCCGGCGTAACGGGCGTGGAAATGGCCGAAGTAACGGCGGGGCTAAAGAGGCGGCCGAGAGCGACGGACCAGGGACGGACGAGGAGGCAGCTAGTTCAGAGGCGACGGTGGAGGAAGAAACGAGCGAAAACGCTAGCGCCTGACTGCGACCTCAGAAAATATCGTATTTTTCCGCAGCCTAAAACAGAAGCTGGTGTCTACCCCATTTAGTACCAAATTTGGGCCAAAGACTAGCTACAATGCAACGTGCCCCTCATCTCTGCTGAGAAAAATTATTGCCTACCTCTAGCGTCGGGTGATTGTCGTTGTTCTCTGGAGTTCCGTGATGAGATTAGCGATTTTAGCCCGCTTCACCTGGAATCGTATTAGATCTTTTTGATCTAGCTTAACACCGGATGGCATTTTGATCGTTAACGGATTTACCTGTCGCCCGCCGGTGAGAATTTCGTAGTGAAGATGAGGTCCAGTCGAACGGCCGGTACTACCGACAAAACCAATTATCTCTCCTTGTTTAACACGAGTGCCGAGTGCCACACCTTTTTTGTAGCGGCTCATATGCGCGTATGCGGAACTAAAGCCACCGGCGTGGCGAATTCTGATGTATTTGCCGAATGCGCCTTTGCGCCCGCGAAACGAAACGATGCCGTCGCCGGCGGCATAAATTGGGGTGCCGGGTGGCGCAGCAAAGTCTACGCCGCGATGCATTTTCGTATAGCCAAGCACTGGATGGCGCCTTTTTCCATAACGAGAAGAAAGCCGCGCTCCATCGATTGGCGTGCGAAGCAACGGTCGCTTGGCGCTGCGGCCAGCACGATCGAAATACTCTATTTTTCCCGGGCGTACTTCAAACCGGTACAAAGGCTTCGATACACCCGACAGGACCATTCGGGCAAAGATTACCTCTCCGTGTTGTACCTCATCGCCAAGACCGTCGATTAATTTTTCGTAGGCGACCTCAAACCCGTCGCCTTTCTGGATCTCACGTTGGAAGTCTACATCCCAGCTATATATTCGTACTAATTCTGCGAGGACAGACGGCGGTACCTCTTCGCGCACTGCAGATTTGTAGAGGCTAGAACTGATCGTTCCGCGAGCAAAGGTGATTTTTCTAGTTAGCTTTCGTTCAGTTTCGAATGCCCTAAATGAACCGGCTTTGTTCCGTCGGACAAAAATCTGACGGAAAACGCTAGGCCCTAGCATCATTCCCCTGAGTTTGTCATCTGACGACAATGTTATATGAATTCGCTGCCCTACACGCAGATCTTTGGGATCATATAGAGTGCGGAGTGCGCTGATTGCGTAATAAGCCTCATCGCGGACGATTCCCGTTGAAAGCATTATGGACATCAGGGTGTCGCCGTTACGCACCGTGAGGACCCGCTTTTTTTCGTCTGGGATATTTTCTTTGTGGAGGGTGTGATCGAGATCGGCGGTTTCCACAATAGCAGTGGCCAGTGTTAGATCCAAAGGCTTCTCTGCAGTGCTCTGTGGCTTGGATTCTATTTTGTCGACTGGGAGATTTGGGCTCGTTAAAGCCGAAACGCTATTTCCATCAGGCTCTCCGATAGCCCCAATAAATAGGCCGATGACCAGAATAGCCATGGCGATCTTAACGGGTCCAAATCCTTTGCGCCCAATGTAAGAAAATGATTCTGGGCGTGTGCGTTGCAACGAGAAAAACGACACTCGAGTTTTCCGACAAGGTCAAAACAGAGATTAAGATGACGTTATTTAACCTTAAAGATTCATTCTCCAGATGTCTATAAAACGTTCATTATCAACGTCTTTCCTTTGATTATTAATATGTAGTTATGCCCTTCCTAGGGTCTTTGTAGTGGCGAGGCTTGACCTGAACCGCTGGGTCTAAATATTTTCTAAGCCGATTAAGAAACCATCCCTTGGGAGAAGAAACTTGTTTCGTTCGGTTGATAGCTTACTCCGTCCTATGACTATAGCGATAGTTGGGGCATCGGAAACGGGCGGGGCTGGCTGGCCAAAGGGGCTTTATGAGAACTTGGCGTATGAAGGGTTCCCAGCGCGTGTTTATTTGGTCAATCCGCGTCGACAGGAACTATGGGGCCATAAGGTATATCCCGATTTTGCGTCGCTCCCCGAAGTGATAGATCTCGCTATCGTCATCATCCCGGCCGAAGCGATCCCCAATTTATTGGTGGAAGCTGCAGAGGCCGGGACACGTAACGCGTTGATCTATGCATCTCGGTTCGGCGAAGGTGGTGATGAAGTCGGTGCGGAACGTGCCGCGGCTATCCGAAAAATATGTTCGCAGACGGGCCTACGTGTCGCTGGACCTAATTGTATGGGGACAATTTCTCTACCGGAACGTCTTCTTTTTTATCCCACATCGCGAGTCCGTGGGTTGCCGACCGGGCCGGTAGGGGTTGTATTCCAGTCGGGTGGTACTTTCCAATTTTGGCTGGAGCAGGGTGCAACACGCGGACTCGGCTATTCATATGCGGTGTCTAGCGGAAATGAACTCGATCTTGATATGGCTGATTTTATCAATTTTCTAGTCGATGATGATCATACCCGCGTGATCTCATGTATGGCGGAGGGGGTGCGGCGGCCCGATGCACTCATGAAAGCTGCGGCTCGGGCTTTCGAAGCTGGCAAGCCAATACTGATGCTTAAGGTGGGAAAAAGCATTGCGGGACAAGCCGCAGCCGAGAGCCATACCGGGGCACTCGCGACCGATGATCATGTTTTCACTGCGATGTGCCATAAATACGGAGTAGTGGTCGTAGATACTTTAGATGCGTTAATCGAGATGAGCCTCGCTTTTTCTGCCGGCCGCCTACCAAGAGGTAAACGAGTGGCGATGGTTGGATATTCGGGCGGCGCAAAGGGGCTGTTCCTTGATATCGCCGAACAGGTCGGCCTATGCTTGCCTGAATTTTCGGCAGAAACCCAGAAGATACTTCGCAAGTATATCGATCCTGGCGTTCCCGCTAGCAACCCCTTAGATACCGGCGCTCGCCTCGCGCGACGTTTCGAAGATTTCTCGGAGGTCGCAAAAGTGGTGGCCGAGGACCCAAATATCGACATGATCTCAGTCCAGGGGCAGTTACCTCTAGTCGAGGGCTCTTCGGGGGATCCAGATCTGTTTCGTCAGATCCGTGAAAGTACCGGCAAACCCGTGGTAGCACATAACCGAATGTCTCAGAATATGGACGACGCTGGGCGCGCGTTTCAAGAAGCAGCTGGAATACCGTTTCTGCAGCGACTGCCAGAGGTTGCCACTACGTTAAAAGGGCTTGCCGACTATGCAGAGCGCCGCGACCGAGGAATTACTATTTATGAGACTGATCCGGTTTCTGCCGATCTCGATATTCCGATCGAGGAGGTACTTGCGAACCACGGGATTTTGGGACCGAAATCTGCTTTCGCGCTTTCGGCGGCGGAGGTTGGTGACAAAGCGTCCGAACTCGGTTTTCCTGTTGTGGTCAAAATCGTTTCACCCCAGGCGGTTCACAAGACAGAGGTTGGCGGTGTTGCGCTGAATATGGCGTCGGCAGGGCAAGTAATTGAGGAGGCGCAGAAAATGTCAGATAGGTTACTGGCGACCGAACCGGCTGCTATTATTGAGGGATTTTTGATCCAGAAAATGGTGGAAGGGCTGGAAGTTATCGTCGGTGTTCGGGATGATCCGCAATTTGGTGCCATGGTCGCGCTAGGTATCGGCGGTGTTATGGTGGAAGCGACGCGAGATGTTGCGTTTCGTCTTTTACCCATCACCAAGGAAGACGTATCTGGTATGATCGGAGAATTGCGGTCTAAGGCTGTATTTGGTGCGTTTCGAGGTGCTGCCCCGCGTGATGTGGATGCCCTTTCCGATTCTATCGTCAGCCTATCGAATTCATGGCCGACCTTGCAGGGTCGGGTCTCAGATATTGAGATCAACCCAATCATGGTGGGCGCGGAGGGCGATGGTGTCGTCGCAGTTGATATCCGCTACATCGAACGTAAAAAACACTGAGAGGATACGGATATGGACTTCCAGCTTCCTGAAGAACTACGGATGCTGCAGGAAACGGTACGCCGGTTTGTCGACCGTGAACTAATCCCTATCGAACAGGACAGCATGGATGGGCCCAAGCTGAAGACCGAAGTTCAGGGGTCTCTGGAAGAAAAAGCTAAAGCGATCGGTCTTTGGTTGTTCGACGTGCCGGAAGAATATGGCGGGCAGGGGCTTGGTTTGCTTGCGCGGTCGATCGTCTGGACAGAGCTGGCTCGGACTATCGCGCTGCCAACTAGGAACGTTAATATTTTCGGCCCGATTGTCAGTCCGATCCTTTACTATCTGAACGAAACCCAGAAAGAAAAATACCTGTTTCCGGTACTTGAGGGAAAGCTGCGGCACTGCTTCGCCCAGACTGAGCCCGAGGCCGGCGGCGACCCTGGTGGGATGCGGACGACCGCGGTGCGTGACGGAAATCATTATGTCATCAACGGAATGAAACGCTTTATTACCGGGGCAGGGGAGGCAGATTTCGCGCAGGTAATCGCTGCTACTGATCGGGAAAAGGGATCGCGTGGCGGTATTTCTGCTTTCCTTGTCGACATGGATAGTCCCGGCGTCAAACTGATTAGGGCGCAGGAAACGATGATGAATGACCGCCCTTGGGAAATTGCATTCGAGGACGTGCGCGTGCCTCCAGAGAATATGATTGGCGAGGAAGGGGACGGGTTTAAATTTGCCCAGAATTGGATCAGCGCTGGTCGTATCCGCCATGGAGCGAGGGGCATTGGCGTTATCGAGCGGTGCTTAGAGCTTGGCGCCTCGTACGCTAAACAGCGTGAGACATTCGGCAAAAAGCTTGCCGAGCGCCAGTCGGTACAATGGATGCTGGTGGATTCCTATGCCGATCTGCACATGCTGAGATTGATGGTACACACAGCCGCAGCAAAACATGATGCGGGAGAGGACATCCGATACGATGCCTATATGTGCAAGTATCTGGGCGATACAAAATCGTTTGAAGCTGCTGATCGTTGCATGCAGATACACGGAGGAATGGGGCTAACCACGGATTTGCCTATTGAACGGATGTGGCGCGACCAGCGTAGTTTCATAATCACCGAAGGCCCGACCGAAATTCTGAAAATGGCACTAGCTAGGCATGTGTTACGGCAGTACGGCGATTAAACAGTATAAACCTCTTAATGATATCACTCCGGTAAAAATTAGGTAAAACCTTCATTGAGTGCCCCAAGAGGTCTCGTTTCTGAGAAATAAAACGGCGGTTTGCGGCACATGTCCTTTTTGAGGGTAGTTTTGACTCGATATGTTGTTTGCGACATCATTTCTTCTGACCAATCAAACGTTTAAGACCATGACGCCTAATAAGGGGAGAGACAATGTTCGACCATTTCGAATGCGTGAAGGTAGAGATTCAAGACGGCATCGCCTATGTGCGGATGAACCGGCCTGAAAAACGAAACGCCATGAATCCGCAACTCCACGATGAGATGGAAGAGGCGCTAACCCATCTGGAAGTCGATCCCGACGCCAAGGTGATAGTAATATGCGGCGCCGGCGGTAATTTCTCCGCTGGTCAAGATCTGAAGATGTTTTTCCGCGAAAACGAAAAGAACCCTCTGGGGCGAAAGACTGCCCAGCGTGCCGCTAACCGATGGCGCTGGGAAATTCTCTATAATTACGACAAGCCGACTATTTCTATGGTAGAGGGCTATTGCGTAGGCGGCGCGTTCATGCAGCTCTTGGCGACCGATTTTGCGGTTGCTGCTGAAGACGCTACGTTCTCCCTGTCAGAGGTTAATTGGGGGATTCTCCCCGGTGCGCTGGTTTCCAAGGTTGTATCCGATGCTGTCCTGCCACGTCATGCGTTGTATTACTGTTGCCTAGGAGAGCCCTTCAACGGGCCTGAAGCTGAACGCATCGGAATGATCAATTTTGCGGTGCCGGCCACCGAACTTGAATCCAAGGTTGAAGAGCTGGCTCACAAGCTGATGGCAAAAAGTCCCCGAGTTCTGCGTGCAACCAAACAGGCTGTGCGAAATGTGAGAACCATGGATTTCGGCCAGTCTTATGATTATCTCGCCGAAAAAGGACAGGCGATTAAGGTTGGAGATCAGGAGGACTCCTACAATACGGGACTTCGCCAGTTCCTCGATGAGAAAAGCTATAAACCAACCTTTGAGCCCTTCAAGACTGGCACTTTGATCGAAAAGAAGTAAATTCGTATGGCCGTGTTATGACCGAAAGAAATCATCTGGACAGCATTTCCGCATATGCGTGAGAACCGATCCAAGTCAAATTCAAAAACCGATCGGAATGTGTTTGGTTTAGGAAATAGTCTAGATATTGTCTGGTTAACAGCCGAATTTACTGGACCTTGCCACGCGCATCGACCGGCCACACGTCTACCACTTCGTCTCCCTTAAGTACTATATAGGTATCGTAAAGGTTAGTGGTGGTGTCGCAATGGCTCGGGGTCAGCTGAATCTTATCGCCGATGTTTAGCGGAACGTCCGCGCCGTCTTTCATTCTTAAGATTCCGTGTTCATCTCCGCCATATTCGAATACACAGCCCTCGATCCCATGAACGACAGGTACGCCATGATCATTGCTGGCGGATTTCAGGCCGACGTCGATGATAACGCGACCCGTTTCGGGCTTGCTGACGACGGCGGTTAGGATGAATAGTGCGTTTTCAAAGGGCGGTGCGTTGGCGTCGGGCCAGCCGATGCTGCCATAGCGCGAATCCATGAATACGTATGACCCTGTCTGAATTTCCGTTAGAAGGCCACGATCGAGATCGAACGGCGACGTGCCGGTGCCGCCACCGGTGCGGATACCGACCTGAAGGCCGGCGTTCTCTACCTCGGCGATGGTGGCCGCCAGTTTGTCTAGGCCAGTTTCGGTCTGCGTAGCGCGCTCTGCCGGGTCGACCGTCATCTGGATCTTGCCCTGATAACCCTGTAGGCCGGCGAAGTTTAGGCACGGGTGCCCGGAAATGATCTGCGCCAGCCGCGCTGCTTCCGGTCCGGGCGCAACGCCGCAGCGGCCCTGACCGATATCGACCTCGACTAACACGTCCAGCGCCACGCCTCCCAGTTGTGCGATCCTCCCCAGCATGTTGATATTTTCCTCGTTGTCCGCGACGACCGAGATCCGCGCCTGATTGCGGGCAGCCAGTAGGCGGCCGATCTTGCTTTCGCCGACCACTGGTGTGGTGATCAGAATATCGTCGATGCCTTTGCTGACCAAGACTTCGGCCTCGCCAAGCTTGGCGCAGCATACCCCAGTGGCACCGGCGTCGATCTGCATACGGGCTACGGTCGCGGACTTATGTGTCTTAGCGTGTGGGCGATAGGAAATACCCGCTGCTTCCGTCATGTTCTTCATACGCGCGATGTTGCGTTCAAGTGCGTCCGCATCGATGGTTAGGACGGGCGTATCAAGGTCTTCGGCTTTCACGTTGACACCTCCCGCTCGTAGACGATCTTGCCGCCAACAATGGTCGTTTCAGCCACGATGTCTTTGATTTTTTCCTCTGCACAGGTCAACGGATCGTCCGACAGGACGGCCATATCGCCAAGCTTACCTTCCTCTATCGAGCCCTTCTTGTCTTCCTCGAACGTCAGATGGGCGCCGCCCATGGTGCCACAGCGCAGCGCGTCTTCGCGGCTCAGGGCCTGATCAGGTGCGATACGGTCCTCGGAAATCATGTTCCAGCGCGAAACGACGTGCCACATAGGATAGAAGAGAGTGGTCGGTACGTTATCTGTGGCGAGCCCGATATTTACGCCGGCATCCAGTAGGCGGCGCATCGGTGCAATATCGTTCAGCCGTTCCCGGCCAAGCTCTTCGCGCAGGATGTGGCCGTGCTTGTATATATAGCGGTTGGTGTGGGTCGTCATGACGACGCCGAGGTCAGCGGCCTTCTGAATTTGTTCGGTATTTAGGACGTCCAGATGACCGATCACCCAGCGTTTAGCAGTGATATCCACCGCGCGATTAACCTCTTCGAACATGTCGAGGAACCGGGGGCCAATGACGGCCAGTCGGATTCCGTTGCGCGCCGCATCAATCATGAATTCGACCATGCGGTTTTGTGGCACGCCGTTGTCATAATTGAACCCCGACCAGCCGGTATAGGGGGCGGCGGTGGCACGGAAGATCGCGTCTGCATCCATCCCAGTATCCGTGAACATGCCACCGACACGCAGCCAGTCGTCTCCGAGGCCACGCTGCCCCAGCCACGATGCCCAGTTCTGCATGACGGTGGAGTATTTTATGTCATTGGCTCCACCCCAAGCTGGGCTGTAGACGAGATGCGCGCGCACTGTGGCTTCGCCTGCAGCGTGAACCGCTTGATAGGTATTGATCAGTTCTTGTGCCGCACCGTGTTCTTCTAGGGTGCTAGTGGTGCCAGTGGAATTGTATATCATCATGGCTTTTTTTAGCCCTGCGACCCGGTCGGAATGTGTGAAACGCGGGGCCATATGGAAATATCCAAGTTCCGCCACCGGCATAAAATGCTGTTCGCGGATCAACCCGGTCAGTTCGCCCGCGGAATCTTTTTCGAATTCGATGGTCGATGTCGCCGGATCGGTATTTTTCGAAATGCCGGCGAGGTCAAATGCCTGCGTATTGACAACCGACTCCAGCGGTAGCTGGTGACGCCAGAAGCCCCAGATCGGTCGGATATAAACTGGATTGTCCGGAGCTGCTTCGTCCAACTCCTGTCGCGTCGGAAATCGGTTTTCAACAAGGCACCCCGGTACGTTCCAGTAATATGGGGGATCGCCGACCGGCATGGTCACGATCCATTCGCCAGGTGCGGCGTTCGCTGCCAGTGTGCGTATCCGGTCGATTACGTCGCCGACGGTTTTACAGCCTCCCAGTGATGGAAACACGTCCTTCAGCCCTTCGCGATCCATATGCGCGTGGCCGTCTATCAGTCCGGGAATCACGGTGCGACCGCCTGCATCGACGACATGGGTGTGGGGCCCGGTCAGTGCCGAAACCTCCCCTGCCCCGCCGACCGCGACGATATTATCGCCTTTCATGGCGACTGCTTCGGCGATGGAGTTCGACGCATCGACGGTGGCGATTTTACCGTTTGTGACGATCACATCGGGATGAAATTCAGGCACATTTCTTCTCCTGTTCCGGCCCATCACCCCCTTCAACCACCTTAAAGCCTGATACCGTAGGCGACTTCGGGAAGCGGGCTAGTGTGTTATCTGCCGACTGCTGACGCTTCGCGCCGCGTATCCGCTGCCCCGGTCAGTACGCCGTTGTCTAGGACTTCGATCGTCTTGGCAGATCCGAAATACGATGCACCGGAGCCGTGCTTAACCTCGTGGCCGCGGCGACCCAGTTCCTCGGCAATTTCCTCTGGATACCCGTCTTCCAGCATGAAAGAGCCATCAAGGCCGACCGACCAGCGAGGACTTTCGATGGCGGTTGTCAGTTCCATGCCGCGGTCGACGAGGTTAGTCAGCACTTGGACCATCGACAGCGTCTGGCCGGGCCCGCCTGGCGTGGTCATCAGGTATTTCGGCTTACCGTCCTTCAGCACTATGACGGGATTCAGCGTGTGCGACGGTCGTTTACGAGGAGCGACGTTACGCGGATCATCTTCGTCGACGCAAAATCCGGTCATCCGATTATTCATCAGGATTCCGGTGCCCGGATCCATGAAGGCGCTGCCAAACACGTGAAATACTGACTGCACAACCGACATTGCGTTGCCATCGCAATCGGCAATGACGATACAGGACGTACCGCCCTTGTTTTCGAAGGTCTTAGGATCGGTACCATTGACGACGATGTTCTGAAGATTTTTCGTGGTAACCTCTCCCATTAGGCTTTTGATTGGTATGTCAACAACCCGCGGATCGGATATGTAGGGCTGTCCAAGGGTGAATGCCCCTTGCATGGCGCGGATCAGATAATCTAGACGGTCGGTATCGTTATCTGAAATTTCTTCCGAAGACAGTGCCGAGAGCCCATTGAGCTGCAACAACATCAGCATGCCGTATGAATTAGGTGGCATCACCTGTACCGTATAACCACGATAATCGGTCGACAGCGGATCTACCCATTCAGGTTCATATCCCGCAAACTGATCAGCGGAGAGTAGACCACCATTAGAAACTATATAGTCGCCTATCGATTTCGCAATATTGCCCTCGTAAAACACCGCACTTTTGTTAGATGCAATTTTACAGAGAGTATCTGCGAGGGCCGGCTGCCGTAGTATTTCACCTTCTTGGATTCGGTTACCCCCATCGTCAAAATAAAGCTTACGGCATGCGGGGTCGGCCATTACATCATTGCGGAAGAGATCAAGGCCGGCTGTCATAACACGTGAACTGGGGTGCGCTTTTGCCGCATCTATCGCGTCCTCGAAGAGTTCCTCCCACGGCATTTTTCCATAGCGTTCATGTAGGCGCTCCCATCCTCTAACCATTCCAGGAACCGAAACCGCGGTAGGCCCGCGATCGGGGATACCGTTTTTAAAGTATTCCGATGTTGCACCGTCGGGTGCATGACCGGTCGCATTGAGCCCAATAGTATTTCCCTTCGCGGCATCGTGATAAAGGAAAAATGCGTCTCCTCCCAGTGAGGTTGCCTGTTGCAAAACCACAGACAGTGTCGCGGAAGTCGAAATCATAGCATCAACCAGAGTTCCTCCCCGATCCAGGGTGCGCAAGCCTGCCATTGAGGCCAATGAGTGTCCGGATACAACCATCCCCTTGGTACCGTAGACTGGGGAGCGGGCCAGTCTTACTCCAGCAAATACATCCGTCGCCATTGAAATCCTCCCAGTTGATTTGTGGAATGTCGGCAATGGTCGACGGGGTGTCAATGTGCTGTTTTCAGTATGTCCGAATCTACCAGGCGAATTGGCAATGATACGTTCGAGGTCCTAACCTCAGCGGATATGGTTATGAACAATGGAAAAATTTGATTTAATTGGAGTAACGTTAATTTTTATTTGGTTATGAGCTTGGTATTTAGAAAATTGGCTTTCGTATTACTTGGAAACCCGGGTATCGTTCTGGCTAGCGGACTTTCGTTGAGAGAAATTTCCTTTACTCCTTCGCTTATCCTCGAGATATGCTCAAAAAATAATAGGTCGGTATAGACGATACGAAAAATCAGATCAGAAAATATGGTGATTTTGGTTAATGGGAATGACAGAAAAAGAAGCATTCATAGCCGCGAATAGATTTGGGCTTGGATCGGACCCGGAAATCCTTGATAAAATAGGTCGAGATGCTCGCGGTTGGTTGATCAATCAACTTCATTCCGAGGACGATGCTTTGAATTACCTGAACGGTCTTCCTGCCTCCTCACACATGATTTCTGAGTTTCTGAGGGTGCGAAGAGATGCCAACAGACGACAAAAGTTTAACAAAGAGCGCGCCGCCCCTCTTTACCGCACCGAAATTTATCGTCGAACGGTGGCCGCTGTTAAGACAGAAACACCGTTCCGAGAACGTTTAGTCCGATTTTGGAGTAATCATTTCACAATTTCGATAACTGTTAGCCGGCTTAGGTCGATCGCCGGTGCATATGAGCGCGAGGCGATCCGCCCTCACGTAACTGGCCGTTTCGTTGATTTGTTGACGGCGGTGACGCGCCACCCGACCATGCTGATTTATCTCGACAATGTTCAATCTACAGGACCAAATTCGTCTTTTGGGCGACGCCGCCGACGCGGCTTGAACGAGAACTTGGCGCGGGAGATACTCGAACTCCATACGCTCGGGGCCGGTGGTGGGTATACTCAGAAGGACGTGACGGAGTTTGCAAAAATTTTAACTGGTTGGCGGTTCCGTAGTTCTAAATTTGATGACGCCGGCAATTTCGCCTTCGCTAAATTTATGCATGAACCCGGACCCAAGACCTTGTTGGGAAAAACCTACCTTGAAAATGGCGTAAATGAGGGCATTCAAGCTTTGCAAGTTATTGCTCGCCACCCGGCCACAGCAAAGTTTGTTGCAACCAAACTTGCGCGCCATTTCATATCTGATACACCGCCTGCTGAGGCGGTGGAGAAGTTGAGCCAGATATTCATAGAGTCTGATGGGGATCTAACGGCACTGTCGCAAGCACTTGTCGTATTGCCCTATGCTTGGAAGGAACCTTTTATTAAAATAAAGACGCCCGCGGAATTGTCTATCTCCGCTTTTCGGCTACTTGGCGTACCGGGGAGACAAAAACAGGCAATGGCCCCGTTCCGACTGTTAGGACAGATGCCTTTTTCGGCTCCGTCACCCGCGGGTTGGCCAGATACTGCGGAGGATTGGATTAGCCCTGAGTCCATGATCCGAAGGATCCAACTGATGCAGCTATTGGTTAACCGTCTCCAAACTGATATCGATCCGCGTGCGCTAGCCAGAGATAGCTTCGGGCCGGTCATTTCGGAAAACACCCGACTTTCAGTCGAACGCGCTGAGAGTCGGAAAAGCGCATTGGCGATTCTTCTCTCAGCTCCAGAATTCCAGCGTCGATGAAAGTGAAACCTATGTCGTCCCGCAGAGTATTCCTGCAGAATTCCGCTGCTGCAATTGGACTTTCTGCTGTGGCTGGATTTCCAAATCTGGCCGTCGGCCGCGTTGCGACTGAGAAGAGGCTTCTTTTTGTGATTCTGCGCGGCGGTCTGGATGGACTGACAGCAGTGCCGCCCTACGCCGATCCGCACTATCGGCCAGCGCGCGGCGCGCTCGCGGTCCCTCCTCCTGGCGAGCGAGATGGTGCAATCGATCTAGATAATCGTTTTGGTTTGCACCCCGCATTGGAGCGTCTAATGCCGTTATACCGCAGGGGTGAGTTGTTGATTATGCACGCGATTTCTATACCTGCTCCGACTCGTTCACATTTTGTGGCTCAGGATTTACTTGAGACTGGTGCCCCTAAGGGGGAGCCCCTTCGGCAAGGTTGGTTGAACCGAGCACTATCTTATTTTCCGGTCACTGACACCCGGCTTGGCCTCTCGGTGGGCTATGAAATTCCGAACGTTTTAAGGGGTAATAATCCGGTCGCGTCTTGGGCACCGTCTTGGCTACCTGAAACAAGGCCCGATCTACTCGATAAACTTGCCGATATATATCAGGACGATCCGTTACTCTCAAAGGCCCTTGCCGAAGGGCGATATGCTCGAGAAATGTCAAACCGCATTATTGGGGGTAAAGATATGATGAGAAGCGGTAATTTACGCCGCGAGCGTCAGTTTGGCACGCTAACAAAAGCAGCCGGGCGTCTTCTTGCTGCACCTGATGGAGCACGACTGGCGGTAATTGAAATGGGTGGCTGGGATACTCACACTAACCAAGTGAACCGCCTGAAGCGTAATCTAAAACTACTTGGCAATGGCCTTGCTACAATTCCCGACTCGCTCGGTTCCGCGTGGAGAGATACAGTCGTGGTGGTGGCAACTGAGTTCGGTCGGACGGTTCACACTAATGGAACAAAGGGAACTGATCACGGCACAGGATCGGCTGCGTTCATTTTGGGTGGTTCGGTTGCGGGTGGCCGCGTCGCCAGCTATTGGCCCGGCCTTGCTCCTAATCGTCTCTATAAAAACCGTGATTTGGCGGCGACGACCGATATTCGGGGGCTTTTTAAGGCAGTTCTACGAGACCACTTTGGCATCTCCCATGTGGATGTAGAAACTTCAATCTTTCCCGACAGCGCCGGTGCAAAAACGCCACCCGGAAAAATTATAATTTAGGGTTCGCGGTCAACCATATAGGCGCGTCTCAACTAATTCTGCCCAGTAGCTAGCTCCCAGAGGCAGGATTTCGTCATTGAAATCATAATTGGGGTTGTGGAGCATGCACCCGCCTTCGCGGGGACCATTGCCGATCCAAATATAGGCTCCTGGCTTTTCGTTAAGCATAAAAGAAAAATCTTCTGCACCCATCATCGGATCCTCGTCGCGAGATACACATCCTTCACCGGCAACCTTTCGAGCGACGGCAGCTGTAATATCCGTCTCAGTAGCGTCATTTATAGTCGGCGGATAGCGACGTTCGTAACGCAGATCAGAAGTGACCGAGAAAGTAGCCGCTATACCATCGGCGATACGGCGGATCTCCCTTTCCATATGGTTTTGGACATCTTCCTTAAAAGCGCGAGTGGTGCCTCGAATAGTGACCTCTTCTGGAATGACGTTCCAAGTGTCGCCAGCGTGCATTTGTGTAACAGTGACGACGGCTGAATCAAACGGGCTGATAGTGCGGCTCGTGACGGTCTGTAACGCAGATATAAGTTGGGAGCCTGCCACTATCGTATCACGTCCAAGGTCGGGCAAAGCAGCATGCGTACCAACGCCTTTCAATGTAATTTCGAATATATCGAAAGAGGCCATGATCGGCCCTGACCGAATGGCGAATTCCCCGACCGGTATCCCTGGAATGTTATGCAAGCCGTAAACCGACTCAACCGGGAATTTTTCAAAGAGGCCGTCCTCGATCATAACGCGGCCACCGCCCTCGTTTTCCTCTGCCGGTTGGAAGATGAAATGCACAGTCCCAGCAAAATTTCTAGTTTCCGATAAGTACTTGGCGGCGCCTAGCAGCATAGCGGTGTGGCCGTCATGGCCACAGGCGTGCATCTTGCCCGGGTTCTGAGATTTATAATTAACGTCGTTGGCTTCTTCGATATCGAGGGCGTCCATATCGGCGCGGAGCCCGATGGCCGGCCCGTCTCCCTTATCTCCTTTCAGTGTTCCAACGACACCGGTGCCTGCTAGTCCACGATGCACATCGATACCAAATTCGTGTAGACGGAGCGCCACGAAGTCAGACGTCTTATGTTCCTCAAATGCTTTCTCCGGATGCTGATGGATATAGTGCCGCCACTCCGTCATCTCTCTAGTGAATTCAGCGATACGGTTATTTATGGGCATGGTTATTTCCTCTGACCTCTGAAGAAGTTATCATAGCTTTCTTTGGGCGTGTTTCGGTTGAAGTGGGGACTTGATACGACTACGGGGGTTTCCGACCACTCAAGGATGAAGGGCACACGGTAAAGGGTTGCACCGACCCTAAACCCTCTCCGAAAGCCAAATGGCGAGCCTTGAACCTTTTTTGATAACGGCCGACAGGGCTTCGTAACCCGGAGTTTTCTGGGCTCCGTGATGAAGTGCAGTGTCGTGATGCTCAAGTTCCTCTGCACGGAATTTCTCGATAGTATTCCGCAAATCGGCTTCGTCGTCGCCGAGTTGCGCCGCCTGTTCCGCGTAGTGTTCGTCGATAACTTCTTCGACTGCTGCGGTGCAGGCCATGGCCGCACGTTCACCCATTAAAGCTGTGGTGGCACCGAGTACGAACCCGGCCGCGTGCCATACCGGCATAAGGGCGGTTGGGCGAATTCGACGATCTCCGATTAGTTCGTTGAATTTTTTCAAATGTTCGCTTTCCTGTTTCGCCATGTGACGAATCACATTCGCCTTTTCACTTTTGCCCAGAACCGCAAGCTGGCCTTGATAGATTCGGACTGCGCCGTATTCGCCAGCATGATCGACGCGGACGATCCTATCGAGCATTTTATTCACTGGCGGATCGCCAGGCAGGATACCGTGTTCCGTTCGCTTCTTGGTGGCGGGAATACTTTTTTTCATGCGTTTTTATCCTTTAATTGGCGCCAGCCCGCCACGCTACAAAATGCAGCGAGTACGAAACTGGTAACCGCGTTCCAGGCGGCGATTGACAAGCCAAATAAAGACCAAGGAATCTCATCGCAGCGCACAACTGGCGTCGCTAGGAGCATCTTACGTAGCTCATCGAGTGATTGGGTACTGTTGACGCCACCTTCGCCAGAACATGATGGCGGTCCCGCGATCCAGTGCTGTTCCACACCAGAATGATAAAGTGCGATGCCTGCACCGATCGTAAGCGCGACCATCGACGCCCAGGTTAGAAGCAATCTCTCGCGAGGGCCCCTGAACCAAAGGAGTGCACCAATCCCTATAAGAATAACTACCCCGTGAGGGACCCGCTGCCAAACACAGAGATTACAGGGTGCAAGACCGCCGAGATATTGGGAACCGAGAGCTAACAAAAGCGCTATTGCCGAGGCTGCCATTGCCCACAGCGGCACGTCCCGATCGTCTATAGTGATACCACCGATTTTCATGTTGTCCTTGATCCAAGCCCTAATGAAGAATTTTAAGTACTAAGAATCCACCTATTAAGATAAGACAAAATAAAGTGAATATAAGGCCAAGACGTTTTTCAATTAATTCTCTAACGGGCTGTCCGATGTAGTAGAGAAGGGTGGCGACTATAAAAAATCTTAATCCCCGCGATAATACTGAAGCAATGGTAAAGGTGGCAAAGTCTAAATTAGTTACCCCACTAGCAATCGTGATTACTTTATAAGGAAATGGTGTCACGCCGGCCATAAATACAACCCAGCCTCCGTATTCGTTATACCGGGCCGTAAAGTCAGTGAATTTCGCGCCGTAGCTATAAAAATCCAGGATCGGGCGGCCTACGCCCTCGTATAAGCCGGCACCGATCGTATAGCCAAACATCCCGCCTAACACTGAAGCGATGGTACAGGTGGCAGCGTAACGCCATGCCTTATGGCGAGCTGCTAGAACCATTGGGATCAATAAAACGTCTGGCGGTATCGGAAAAATTGAGCTTTCAACAAATGCAACAGCAGCCAGAACCCAGACAGTATTTCTGCGGGCGGCCAGGACCATCGTCCAATCGTAAAGGGAGCGTAACAAATAAGCGTCCTTTCCGGTGCACTGCGGTGTACCAGCGGTCTCCTTAAACGGCAAGTATTTGGCGTGGTATAGAAGTTTGTTATCTCTTTATTTATTTTTTCTATGCCCTAGGCTAGAGGTATGAAAACACAAACGGTGCAGCTCTCGCAATCTAAGATCAACGCTTCTTTGTCGGCCATAACCGCCGCACGGCAACTATCACCGAGTTTGCGGAGACGTGCCGTAGAGACAGATAACCTGCGGCGTTTGCCCAAAGAAAATATTGTCGATATGAAAGCTTCCGGTCTTTTCCGGATACTCCAGGCAAGCCGTAACGGTGGCTGGCAACTAGATTTCCATACCCATCTTGACGTTGTTGAGGAAGTTGCGTCGGCTTGCGGGGCATCTGGCTGGTGTTTGGGAGTACTACAAATCCATTCTTGGTTGGCGGGATTAATGAGCCAACAGGCGCAGGATGAGGTTTATAGTGATGATTCAAATGCTCTGATTGCAGCGGTGCTCGTCGCACGAGGCACAGCAACGCAAAATTCGGACGGGTATTGCATTTCAGGATTCTGGCCATTTGGATCCGGGTCGGAGCATTCCGATTGGGTTATACTGGGGGCGAGCGTCGAGGATAAAAATGGCAATGAAATAGACCAGGGTGTTTTTCTCATGCCCACTTCGGAAATTGAGATAAATGATGATTGGTATGTGGCTGGCCTCCGTGGGACGGGAAGCTGCAGTTTAGTCGCGACCGACGTTAAAGTGCCTATTCACAGGTATTTGTCCACGGTGGAGGGACGGCTCGGCAAAACTCCCGGTGCCCATCTACATGAGGGAACGCTTTTTCAGTCACCACTGACCCCTTGTCTATCGATTGCCCTTTGTGGACCGGCCGTCGGAATTGCCGAGGGAGCTATCCGCGATTTCATAGGTCACGTTCCGGGTCGTTCTAACCCTCAACTACGTGGCGCTGCGCAGATAGAATCACCCTTAACCCATAAGACCGTGGCAGAGGCAAAAGCTTCAGTAGATGCTGCACGGATGCTACTGCATCGTGCGGCCGACGATATTGAGTTAGCAGCCGGCAATGGCGGAGAGATGCGAATAGAAGTCCGCACCCGTATCCGCATGGACTGCGCCTATGCGGTGCGACTTTGTATGAACGCAGGAGAGATGATTTTTTTAGCAACCGGTGGATCTGGGCTTGCCGATACCAACCCGATTCAAAGGGCTTGGAGAGATCTCCATGCCATTAATCAGCATGCATTGTTGCAATTACAGACAAATGCAGAGATCTATGGCCGAACGATCCTCGGTCTTGATCCAGGGTCAGATATTCTTTAACCACCCTCCCACAAGTTGAAAGCTAAAGCCGCGAGGACCGCCAAATTTATACCTCTATGGCTGGTTGTCTCGATTTATGAACGCCCAACATATGATTATGTATGTTGTGTAAACCGCGCTAACTGTTAGCCACAAGGCTACTGTTGCCAATGCAAAACACAGGTAAGTGATGCTGACCCAGCCATCCGATTCCTCGCCGATCACTATCAGTATGACAAAAAGGGTTACTGCACTGACGGTCACCCAGAGCTGGCGCATGAGGTAACGGTGAATACGAATAGTCATTTTTTATTTAAATAACTTTTCTATCTGATTAACGATACTGTATCTCGTGCGTTTTAGGTCCCACATCTCAGAATAATCAAGATAAATAATAGAGGCTATTTGAGCGATAGTGATCGTATTTGAGAAATATTACTAATTATGTTTAGTCCTCTAGAAAACGGAATACTTGACCCGTACTCTCGCCCCGGGGTATGCGGGACTGATTGCGGGCGTGGCGGAATTGGTAGACGCAGTGGATTCAAAATCCACCGGTGGCAACACCTTGGGAGTTCGAGTCTCCCCGCCCGTACCATCCTCCTGGTTAAAATCCTGAGGTCCGCCGGACCGAAAAGCGCTACGCTGGCACTTCGCCTAGCACAGTGGTTCGGTACATCTCGCGACGATAACCATCGTGGTCGTTGAATGCATGATGCAAGCATAGTCGGTTATCCCAAACTGCTAGCGTGTGTGGTGCCCAGCGTAGGCGGCAGGTAAAAGCCGGTTGTGTGATGTGGTTGCGCAAGAATGTTAGTATCATGTTGGACTCCGGTTCTGTCATGCCGGCGATCGATACCGAATAAGCGTCGTCTACGTATATTGCTTTTTCACCTGTTTCTGGATGGGTTCGGATTACCGGGTGCGTAGCGCCGATGATCATCGGTTCCGCGTCGAATTTGAGTGGCGTACTACCAAGGGCCTTCTTACCGTATTTTTTTGCGCCTTTTTCCATTTCAGAAAATACCTTACGGGCCGACATATGCACCCTGATATTTGAGAGTGTCTTCTTCATCGTATCGCTAAGGAAAGCATAGGCGAGGGCGGAATTTGCCCAAATCGTATCGCCACCAAATGGCGGGATATCCTTGCCGAAAAGGATGGTAATCGCAGGCGGACGTTCCAGAAATGGCGAATCAGTGTGCCAAGCACTTCCGAAAATCATGTGCGCCTTGGTATCCGCCTCTTTCAGAACAAGTTGTATTTCCGGGTGGTCGGCTAGGCCGGGCGTATATGCATCCCTGCCAAAGTCTCCGAAAAACTCGGTAAAATTTTCCTGATCGGAATGGGAAATTTCCTGGTCTCGGAAATAGATCATCTTGTGCCGGTAAAGCGCGTCCTTTATCTCCGCGAATGCCGATTCGGTCAGATTCCTGACATCTACGTCCCGTATTTCAGCGCCCATCGCCGCGCTCAATGGCACAGCGACGATGTGTTTATAGTCTTTGGCTTGGTTTGCAAATTCCCCCGTCGGATGTACATCCATAATATTTTTCCCCTGATGTCGAAAAAAATCTAAGCACGGCGAGCGATGGAAAGAAATATTCCGGTTTGAGATCAACTAACTGGTTCCCAACTGTGCTCTGTTATTTAGCTGAAACAGTCGCCGCCGTTTACCGCGACGTACTGTCCGGTCATAAAATCGCTTTCTGGCGATGACAAGAAAACACAGGCACCAATCAGATCGTCCGGCAACTGTTCGCGCTTGAGCGCCCGTGACTGAATGACTAGGTTCTTGTCGTGGTCTCCCTCTGGCCCCCAGCCAAGGACCGCCTCGCTCATCGTAAGGCCGGGCGCTAGCGTATTAATGGAAATGTTGTATGCGCCGAGTTCTTTCGCAAGGCAGCGAGTCATGGCATAGACGCCGCCCTTCGAAGTCACATAGTGCAGCATGAAGGGCACACCCTTCAGGATCGTATCAGAGCCAACATTTACAATCTTTCCGTATTTCTGTGGCTGAAAAGCTTTCATTGCAGCACGACACATCAATAGCATGCCACGCACGTTAACTGACTGCACCTTATCCCACAGATCAATATCAATTTCGTCGAAGGGTTGCGGTTTCAGCGTGCCGAACAGGGCGGCATTGTTGATAAGAACATGGAGGCTGCCAAATTTTCCTAGCACGTCGTCGACCAATGCAAGTGTTGCCTTTTCGTCACTGATATCGCACTCGAACGCGGCGAGTTCCGCGCCCGCAACTTCTGACGCGATACGTTCCATGGTTTTAGTACCGTCTAAAATATCGACGATAGCTACCTTCGCGCCCTCTTCGGCCAGCGCCTTGGCATAAGCTGCGCCGATACCCTGTGCTGCACCGGTGACGATTGCGACTTTTCCGTCTAGCTTTCCCATTAAGGCCTCCCAGATGTTTGTTCTAGTCGCCACTCATGGCATGCTTTGCAGCAGGCCGTAAACCCCCGTAAATTGGCCTTTGTAAAGAATTTGGGAGACGTTTTATGAGACTGCTGAAAGTTTTATTTATTTTGCTAACTGCGTTACCCGTTGCGTCAAACTTAATCCACGCGGTATAGGCAGACCTATGATTGATCCTAAGCTCTTTAAGTTTGACACGCTCGGGCTACATGCCGGCCAGCAGCCGGACCCGGCGACCGGCGCACGCGCGCAGCCGATTTACCAGACCACTTCTTACGTATTTCAAGACACCGATCACGCGGCGGCTTTGTTCAACCTCGAACGTACCGGACATATTTATTCTCGAATTTCGAATCCGACCGTTGCGGTTTTGGAAGAACGCCTCGCGGCGTTGGAAGGCGGGCTGGGCTCGGTGGCGACTGCGTCCGGGCAGGCAGCGCTTCATCTCGCCGTCGTCACGCTGATGGGGCAAGGGGGGCACATTGTATCGTCGGCATCGATCTACGGCGGAAGTCACAACATGTTCGCACACACGTTACCGCGCTTCGGGATTACCACGACCTTTGTCGACCCGCGTGAGCCGGATGCATTCGCTGAGGCGATCACGCCCGCTACCCGTCTTGTTTTCGGCGAAACTCTTGGCAATCCGGGGTTGGAGATCATGGATCTGCCGAAGATCGCTGAAATTGCTCACGACAGAGGTATCCCATTGATGATCGACAATACATTTGCGACACCATATCTATGTCGCCCGTTCGAGCACGGTGTCGATATCGTCATGCATTCGGCGACTAAGTTTCTCGGGGGCCACGGCACGTCGATTGCCGGGGCTATCATCGATTCGGGTAATTTCGACTGGGAGGCCTCTGGCAAGTTCTCTACCCTGACAGAACCTTACGAAGGGTATCACGGTCTCGATTTCGCAGAGGAGTTTGGTCCTGCCGCTTTCATCATGAGGGCTCGAACAGAGGGGCTACGGGACTTTGGTGCGGCGCTAAGCCCGACTAATGCTTTTTTCATCCTTCAGGGTGTAGAAACTCTGCATGTTCGTATGGAACGTCACGTAAAAAACGCACGGAAAGTCGTTGATTTTCTGAGTGGCCACGACGGTGTCGACTGGGTCACTTGGCCAGAGCGCAATGATCATCCGGATAAGGCGCTGGCGTCTGAGCTTCTACCCAAAGGACCGGGTGCTATTTTCTCTTTCGGTATCAAAGGCGGACGCGAGGCAGGGCGTTTGTTCATCGAACGGTTAAGGCTTTTCTCACACCTTGCTAATGTCGGCGATGCTAAGTCGCTAGTGATTCACCCCGCATCAACCACCCATCAACAAATGGATTCTGCTTCGCTGGAGGCAGCCGGTATCGGCGAAGAGCTTGTACGTCTGTCGGTGGGGCTGGAAGATCCAGACGATCTGGTTTCCGATCTCGATCAGGCATTACATTATGTACAGCGCAGGACCAAGGCGAAGGCTGACAATTGATGGACTTTTACGTAGACGATAAAAACGTCTTTGCAGCGACAGGTGGTAAACCGTTTAATCCTCAACTGCCTGCGGTAATCTTTATCCACGGCGCGGGGATGGACCATACTATCTGGGCATTACAGACCCGCTGGTTTGCCTGGCACGGCTATGGAGTATTGGCAATCGACCTGCCGGGTCATGGAAAATCGGCTGGGCCTGCACTAGAAAGTATCGAAGAGCAAGCAGCTTGGATAAACCGCCTCATCAATGCATGTGGGGCAGAACACATCTCTCTGGTAGGCCATTCTATGGGCTCCCTTATCGCGCTAGCTGCCGCAGCGGAATCTGGAGATAAGATTTCCCGGCTAGCGTTACTTGGCGTCGGTGCTGCGATGCCGGTGCACCCCGAATTACTTGCAGCAACTAGATTGAATGATCCAGTTGCTTGGGATCTGATTGTCTCTTGGGGCTTTGGGAAGCCGGCGCATTTCGGTCTTAATAAGGCACCCGGTATGTGGATGCAGGGCGGAGGGAGATCTTTGCTCGCTCGTGTGCCTGATGACGTTCTTGGAATAGATATGGCTGCATGTGATACCTATGCATCTGCGCCTGAAGCTGCGGCCAGGGTTACCTGTCCAACGCTGATTATCGCGGGGGATTGTGATATGATGACCCCGAGAAAGGCAGCTGCATCCCTCGCCGAAGAAATCCTCGACGTCAAGGTCATCGTTCTGAAGAACTGTGGGCATATAATGATGGTTGAACGTCCCGACGAGACTTTGGATGCGTTGATCGAGGTGTTTTCGTAAATCCTGCTCGGCTTGAACAAATTCTCGGACCTATTATTTGACAGTTAAACCGGGATTTTTTTAATGTCGACAAAGCTATGTGATTATTTTTTCTGCCCTGTTAAGGTTCTAGCTTGGCTCCAGGGGAATGCCGATGAAACTGGTTCTGGAATCGGAAAAACGATGGCGGGGCAATCAGCTACGTCATCGAAAGGGTAAAATCCTGCTTAAGCGTCTTATCGAAGGTGAGATGGGAAGTCCCGAAAATTACGGGTTGCATATCGGACGAGAGAGTGCCGAATTCTTCTCGCCTCGGCACCGCCATCCATGGGATCAGATCCGGTACTGTATTTCCGGTAGCGTACCGATTGGACCTGGCAAGACTATCGAAGCCGGCGAGATCGGCTATTTTCCTGAGGGACTTCACTATGGTCCGCAGGAAGGCCCGGAACGGACTGTGATGGTGCTGCAGTTCGGCGGGGCCAGTGGGAATGGGTATCTGAATCGGGATGAAGTGAACCGCGCCTATGAGGAGTTGAGCGAAGTCGGCAGCTTCGATAAGGGTGTCTTCCGACGCTCACGGGGAAAGGGGAAAAGAAATCTCGATGGGTATGAAGCCATTTGGCAGCATTTGACTGGGGCACCGCTGGTGTTTCCGCGACCGCGCTATAGCGCGCCAGTAATCATGAAGCCAGGCAATTTTGCCTGGCGTGCCGGTCGTGAATCAGGTGTTTACCTGAAGAATCTTGGCCGATTTTCCGATCGCGGGATGGAGGTGACTATCGTGAGGCTTGATCGGGGTGGGCATCGTATCCTCCAAGATGTGGAACATCTACGCATTGTATTCGTTATGAAGGGGCAGGGGAGATGCGGGATTAGGAATTACAAGCGGCATACGGCGATCGAATTCAAATCGGGAGAGGCAGCGAGCTTTATGCCCGCCGTTACAACGGAACTATTGTGCATAACGATTCCGTCGGTGACCACAATGGGGCTGTCGGCAGCGTAATCACTTGACCCGTCAATAAATATCCCAAAACGATGGCCAGCTGTTCCGGGCTGGTCGTACCAGAGACCTGGCATGTCCAAGGAGGAATTCGCGAAGTCTAATTTGGAAGACAGAGATAACGACGTTAAGGCGTGACTTGCGCGATGGCAGGCATCCAGAGAAGATGATTTCAGAAACGGGAGACCTGCTCAATGCCGGAATCTGGCATCAAGAAATTCGATAAGTTCGATTATGTCATTGTCGGCGCCGGTACAGCGGGCTGCGTGATCGCAAATCGGCTGAGTGCCGATCCCGAAGTGAATGTTCTGCTACTAGAAGCCGGCGGCAGGGATAACTATTTCTGGATCAAAATCCCGGTCGGTTATCTTTATACAATTAACAACCCACGCACTGACTGGTGCTACCAGACAGAGCAAGAACCGGGTCTGAATGGCCGTGCGCTGGCATACCCGCGCGGTAAGACGTTAGGTGGTTGTTCGGCGATCAACGGCATGATTTATATGCGTGGCCACGAGCGCGACTACGATCAGTGGCGCCAAATGGGTAATACCGGCTGGGGCTGGGAAGACGTGTTACCGCTATTTCAAAAATCAGAGAATTTCGCGGGAGGAGAGAGTGACCTGCACGGTGTGGACGGCGAATGGCGCGTGGAACATCAACGTTTGTCGTGGGAGGTTCTGGACGCATTCCGAGAGGCCTGTGTGGAAGTAGGCATTCCCAAGACCGAGGACTTTAACCTTGGTACTAACGATGGCGTAGGATATTTTCATGTCAACCAAAGGCGTGGTGTTCGGTGGAGCGCTGCGCACGCCTTTCTCCATCCGATCAAACACCGTAAAAACCTGACCGTGCTGACTAAGGCACACGCAAAAAATCTGACGATTACCGATGGCAGAGTA
Source organism: Alphaproteobacteria bacterium UBA830 (assembly GCA_002295635.1). Lineage (GTDB taxonomy): Bacteria > Pseudomonadota > Alphaproteobacteria > MPNO01 > UBA830 > UBA830. The sequence goes on from DBHK01000027.1 coordinate 136,883, forward strand.
ACAGGTGTCGATTTCTGGCTCGACAATGCGGATGCCCATGCTGCTGCTGCTCGGGAAGTAGTGCTGGCGTCCGGCGCCGTAGGTTCGCCTCAGATATTACAGCTTTCGGGGATTGGTCAGGGCAGGGTATTACGTGATAGAGGGGTGGACGTAGTGCACCACCTCCCGGGTGTGGGCGAAAACTTACAGGACCATCTTCAGATCCGTGCCGTCTACAAGGTTCAAAACGCGAAAACCTTGAACGAGTGTGCTAGTAGCTTAATAGGAAAAGCGATAATGGGACTAGAATACGCCCTATTTAAGCGGGGACCAATGACCATGGCACCCAGCCAGCTCGGAGTCTTTACCAAATCCGACCCGCGCCTAGAGATGCCCAATCTGCAATATCACGTTCAGCCGCTGTCCCTTGAAAAATTTGGCGAGCCGCTGCATCGATTCCCAGCGATCACTGCGTCGGTATGCAATCTGCGCCCGGATAGTAGGGGTCACATTCGTATCACAAGCCCTGATCCCCGGGCTAAGCCCTCGATAAGGCCCAACTATCTGAGCGCAAAGTCTGATCAGGAGATTGCGGCCAATGCACTCAAGCTAACTCGGAAAATTGTTGCGGCGTCGGCGATGGAAAAGTATCAGCCGGAGGAGTATCTTCCGGGTCCGCAGGTGGAGACTGATGAGGATCTTTCTCGTGCCGCTGGCGATATAGCAACGACAATATTTCACCCAGTTGGAACTTGTAAGATGGGCTCAGACAGTATGGCCGTGGTAGATGAGCGGCTACGCCTCCGTGGATTGGCGGGTCTCCGTATTGCGGATGCATCGATCATGCCCACGATCACGTCTGGCAATACAAATTCACCGACCATAATGATCGCAGAGAAGGCCGCGGAGATGATCAAGCTGGATCATGCTGGATGAACGCAGATTTATACCACGGTATCGTGGAAGTCGGAGAAAAAGAGATAGCCGCGTTCGATATAGTATCACTTGACCGTGATTTTTACGAAAATCCGTATCCAGTTTTCCATGCGCTACGGCGGTATGCGCCAGTTCATAAAATGCCCTCGGGCGCGTGGTTTCTGACCCGGCATCCGGATCTTGACTCCGTTTATCAAAACCCGACGCTTTTTTCATCGGACAAGAAATTGGATTTTAAGGAGAAGATGGGAGACACGTCTCTTTATGAACACCACACAACTAGCCTCGTATTCAACGACCCGCCAGGCCACACGCGAGTCCGCAAGCGTTTGGCACCGGCGTTCACGCCGCGGGCTTTAAGAGCGCTCGAATCGCGAGTCATTGAGGTGGTTGATGCGTCTCTTGATGCCGTACAAGAAATGGGGACGTTTGATCTCCTTCAGGATTACGCAATGAAGCTGCCAATCGAACTAATAGGCGACATGTTGGGCGTGCCGAGGAATGACCGGTACAAATTATCGCCCTGGGCGGTGTCGATCCTCGGCGGGCTAGAAGCCGATCTGACGGTGGATAAACGGGATGCGGCGGCGCAGTCTGTCGACGAATTCAAGGAATATCTTCGCTGGCTGATTGCAGAACGCGAAAGAAAACCACTTTCTGATGAAAATGGTGAGGTGCTTTCTAAGCTGATTGGCCCAGACGTTAACGGGGAGTCTCTGAATGAACTAGAATTACTCCATAACTGCATTTTTCTACTGAATGCCGGACATGAAACAACAGCCAACACTGTCACGAACGGGATCGACATCCTATTGCGCTATCCCACCGAGATGGAACGTCTAAGAAAAGATCCTAGTCTTATCGTTTCCGCTATTGAGGAGGTTCTCAGATTCGAGAGCCCGGTACAATTGAACAATCGGAGACTTGTCGACAATGCAGAAATCGGCGGCGTCTCTATGAAAAAAGGAGACTATATCTGGCTATGTATAGGCGCTGCGAATCGGGATCCAGAGATATTTTCACAGCCCGATACCCCGAATATCATGCGAGAGAAGAACCGGCACTTTGCATTCGGTTCGGGAATACATTCTTGTGCCGGAATTTCGCTAGGCCGGATGGAAGCTCGTATCGCTTTACTGCGTTTTGTTCAGCGGTTCGCTAACATAAACCCCTCAGGAACGGCTGCACATCATCCCCGTGCGCGGTTCCGTGGTTTCGTCAAATATCCTGTATACGTATCGAACTGATTGACGCTTTCAACTTCGACCCTTACGTTCCGCTCGCTCTAAAACAGGCAGAAGGATCCGGTTGGTGCCCGATCTCAAAAAACTAGGCGTAGACGCCAAGGCATGGCCGTTTGCGGAAGCCCGCAGCCTCTTGAAACGTGTAGGCGAAACTACGCCCAAGAAGGGATACGTATTATTTGAAACAGGTTACGGCCCATCTGGCCTTCCGCATATTGGTACGTTCGCCGAAGTTGTACGAACAACGATGGTGAGACAAGCCTTCGAGGCTGTCTCAGATATACCTACTAAGCTCTTCGTATTTTCTGATGACATGGACGGGCTTCGCAAGGTTCCGGATAACGTTCCCCAGAAAGAAATGATGGCGGAGCACCTAGGTAAGCCGTTGACCGGAGTACCAGACCCTTTCGGTTCCCATGAAAGCTTCGGAGCTCATAACAACGCGCGGCTCAAGGCCTTTCTCAATACCTTCGACTTCGATTATGAATTCAAAAGCGCAACCGAATGCTATAAGACAGGCCAGTTCGACGGGACTTTACTTCAAATCCTCAAACATCATGACGATATCAACGATGTTATTAAGCCAACGCTTGGTGAAGAACGGCGAGCAACCTACAGCCCATTTTTACCGGTGTGCCGAAAAACGGGACGTGTACTGCTAGCCGAAATTGTCGAAACGAAGCCGGATTCCGGCACTATCGTTTACAAGGATGAGGATGGGTTGCTAGTAGAGACACCCGTCACAGGTGGCCATTGCAAGCTGCAGTGGAAAGCTGATTGGGCGATGCGATGGACAGCTTTAAACGTTGATTATGAGATGTCGGGTAAGGATTTGATCGATTCAGTACGTTTGTCAGGCAATATTTGCCGTCTTTTAGGTGGAAAACCGCCAGAAGGATTTACTTATGAACTTTTTTTGGACGAAAACGGCGAAAAAATTTCCAAATCGCGCGGAAATGGAATTTCTGTCGAGGAATGGCTCGAATACGCGACCCCAGAAAGCTTATCACTTTACATGTATAATTCGCCGAAAAAGGCGAAGAGGCTCTTTTTTGATGCAATTCCACGACACGTTGATGATTATTTGGTACATCTGGGAAAATACTACCAGCAGGAAGAAGCGGCGCAGCTCGAAAATCCAACCTGGCATATCCATAATGGCTTGCCGCCAAAACCCGAAGGTCATGTTACTTTTGGATTATTACTGAACCTCGTCAGTGTTTGTAATACTGAAGACCCTGGTGTTTTGTGGGGTTTCATTACCCGCTACGCCTCGACTGCGACGCCGGAAACCGCACCAATCCTTGACAGACTCGTCTTGTATGCAATCGCATACTACCGTGATTTCGTAAAACCGGAAAAGAGCTATCGCACTCCGACCAAAATGGAATGCGCCGCGCTGGAAGATCTTGTAATTGCTTTGAACGCTCTCCCGCCCGATGTTTCCGCGGAAACGATACAGACCGAGGTTTACGCGGTTGGTAAACGTCACGAATTCGAGAGCTTGCGAGACTGGTTTAAGACGCTTTATGAGGTGCTGCTTGGACAAAGCGACGGGCCTCGTTTCGGATCCTTTGTCGCACTCTACGGAAAGATCGAGAGCATAGATTTGATACGCGGCGTGCTAGCCGGCGAAAGCTCAGTGGTTGAGTGATCACTACTTTTGTTTCCACCCGACCCCCAGCCGTATCGAATTTGGTAAATATACCTTGCCGTCATCGCGAAAAAGCTCGAAAGCCTCGTTCAGGTCTCTTTTTAAAATTTTGCGAGTGAGGTCATCCAGTATTCGGACCTTGTCTAAATAACCGCGGATCAGGGCACGATTGATGTAATCTTCAAGGTCATCAACCGGACGATTATAACAAATGCTACGCTCTTCGACACGTTTGAAACCGGCTCCTTCAAGTATGGCGGTTAAAAGCCCTCGTTCTCCGAGGCTATTACGTTGCGGCGGCGGGCCTTCATCTTCGCCGAGCGCTTTTGCCATTGCACGGCGGATCACGAAGAAAGCTGGATTTTCATCATAGGGTCCCCAAACCATGTAGCCTACCCGGCCTCCCGGTTTTAGGACTCGGAGAGCTTCCTTAGCTGCGACGGTCCTGTTTTCGGGAAACATCAAGCCGAAGCGACATGTGATACAATCGAAGACATCGTCCGCGAACGAAAGGTCTCCCATGTCTGAAGCGGCAAAACGGATGTTCGATAGGCCTAGTTTGTCGGCCCTACCGCGCGCGGTTATCAACATTTCGGGTGTTAAGTCACACGCTGTAACGGTCCCTAAGCCATTCAGAGAAACGCATATACTGATAGCTGGGTCGCCCGTACCAGAACCTATATCGAGGATTTCTTCGCCGGATTTGATACACAGATTTTCTATAAGAAACTGATTCAGGGTGTCATCGGCAGAGAGGCCTTCAGAGGCGGTGGCGGTCCAAGCTACACTGCGTTCCTTCCAGTGATTTCGGCCGACCTGATTCAGGTCTTCCATCAGATTTTCTTGCCACCTTTTTGTTTGGCAAAATCGAAATATAACTCGCGTGCCCGAGTTGCCACAGGGCCTATCTGGTAGCGAGCATCCTCGACCTGTACCACCGGCTGGATCTTCGAGTAGTTACCGGTCAGGAAAACCTCGTCTGCTGCATAGACGTCGTCCATCGTCATTGTACGCTCTTCAACTTCATATCCGTCGCTTAATAGTAATTCAATTATACGTTTTCGTGTTAAGCCACACAGAAATGATCCGTTCGGTACCGGCGTTTCTACCAAGGATCCTGTACCGATAAACAAGTTGTTAGTGGCGAATTCCGCCACGTTACCCAAGGCATCTAGCACTATAGCGGTTCCGTATCCTCGTCCACGAGCTTCCGCTAGAGCACGTCCAACGTTGGGATAAAGACAAGATGCTTTCGCGTTTGTTGGCGCTGCTTCCGGTGTCGGTCGGCGAAAAGAGGATAGCATAGTCGTTACACCGCCCCAGGGCGGCATTGGGGCTTCGAATACTGTTAGGATGAAGTTGGTAGATCCTGTATCAGGCGCGACAAACCCATCCTCGAAATACATCATAGGTCTTATATAGAGTTCCGCGTCTTCGGGAAATTTTTCTATCCCATCCCATGAGAGCGCAACTATCTCTTCCGTGGGGACAGGGCATACCATGTTGAACGCGTTCCCTGACTCGACTAGCCGCGAACAATGGCGATCTAGGTCGGGAGCTAGCCGCTGAAAACACCGAGCTCCATCGAAAACAGAGGACGCCATCCACCAAGCATGACTCATCGGTCCTAGCATGGGTTGGTTTCCCTCGAACCACTCACCGTCTTTCCATGTAAAAGAACTACGGTCGGTCATGCGAGTGTCTTAGGATCGACACCGTCGGTAGAACGTTCATCGCGGAAGGCTCTCGCATACGCATGGATACGCGTGACCATTGCGTGAAGGCCGTTTGCGCGGCTCCCGCTGAGGTGAGAGCCCAGCCCTAGAACTTCGAAAAATTCTGGCGGAGTTTCGATTATGTCCTCCGGCGTCCGATCGGAATAGACCCGCAGCAGGACGGCAATTAGGCCTCTAACAATCATTGCATCGGAGTCGGCCTCGAAATGAATTCGTCCATCTATTTGTTTTGCATGGAACCATACTTGCGACTGGCAGCCCGGCACTTTGTGAGAATCATCTTTCTTATCATCCGTGAGCCCTTCCAACCCTTTCCCCATCTCGATAATATATTCGTAGCGTTGCATCCAGTCGTCGAAAAACGCGAATTCTTGAACAATTTCTTGTGTGGTAGCGCTGATATCAGAGTGCGATGTCATGCTTTCGATATAATCCGGTTTCTGCGTCTTATCAACGCATGTTGATTTTCCGACCGTTGCGATTCGCGTTAAATATTAGGTTCCATAACGTGAGAGAAGATACTTGATCGATATTCATTCATTAATTTTGCCTTTGCTTCGTTTGTTCCCGTCGGAGCCCGTACACAATCTGACGATCTGGGCGCTAGAGATGGGGTTGGGTCCGAGCGACAGGGTGCCTGACGACCCAGTGTTAGAGACAGAGGTCTGGGGGTTAAAATTCAGGAACCCTGTGGGTCTATCAGCTGGCTTCGACAAGGGTGCAAAGGTTCCTGACGCGATGATGCGTGCAGGATTCGGATTTGCGGAGGCCGGTACGGTGACGCCATTGCCGCAGCCAGGAAATCCTAAGCCGCGAATGTTCCGATTGTCTATGGATAATGCGGCGATTAATAGGCTCGGATTCAATGGTCAAGGGCTTGGACCTTTTCTAAAAAAAATCTCGCGGCGTGAACCGGGGCTTGGGCCTTTCGGGGCTAATGTCGGAAAAAACAAATTGACCGAGGACGGGGCTGCCGATTACGAAATCGGTATCGAGGCTGTAGCACGCTACGCAGATTATCTCGTATGCAATATATCGTCGCCAAATACACCTGGTCTACGGGCAATGCAAGGGCGTGCCATAATGGCCGACATGATTAATCGATCACTTAAGGCCCGGGCGCGAGCTATCCCTGAGGAAGAAAAACGTCCGCCGTTGATTATGAAAATCGCTCCCGATCTCAACGATATCGAGCGAACTGACATAGCGACCGTGATCCTAGAGTCAGGTGTCGACGGTATAACGGTTGCAAATACAACCGTCCAACGTCCATCTGAAATGACTGACCCTCGGACACACGAAGCCGGCGGTCTAAGCGGCGCCCCTTTATTTCCCATTGCTCTAGAAATCATAGGCGATATGTACAGGCGGACGGGCGGTCGTGTACCGATCATCGGCTGCGGCGGGGTTGCAAGTGGGAATGATGCCTACAGGATGATCCGCGCTGGCGCATCACTCATTCAAATCTATACAGCACTGGTGTTCTGCGGACCAGTAATTGTCCCACGTATCAAGCAAGATCTTGCTAAGTTGATCAAGGGTGATGGGTTTTCATCAGTTAAGGACGCTGTAGGGGCTGATCACCGGGAATCTTAAGCTAGTCCCTCAGTTGATAAAAGAATCTGCGGCCTTCATCATATTGATTTTTAAAAAATGAGGCTCGATAGGTAATCGAAAAAGAAGACATCGTTCTGGATTTTTAAATTAATTCGGGTGTGGATTCTAACCCTGCAGGTAAGGAGCGTCCCATCTATAAAGACAACGCCTATTTTCCCCCTATATAGTATTGCATCAGCGCTGTTGCCTCGGGTGAGTTCCACTCGGCTACACCGATCAGCCGGCCTAATTCCCTTCCATCGCGGTCGATAAGGATAGTCGTGGGAATTCCACGGGCCTTCGCGGCAAACATCATTTTTGAGTCTACGTCGTGATAGAGGGGCAACCCTCGAAGCCCGAGCTTATCACGGAATGGTCCGATTTTCTCCCAGCCCTCTCGGTCCTCCGAAAGTGCGATCACGAGGAAATCACGATCTTTCAGTTTGTTGTGCAGATGCATCAGAGACGGCATCTCGCGTACGCACGGTCCGCACCAAGTGGCCCAGAAATTGACCAGTACAATACGGCCACGAAAGTTCGCTAGGGTCAGTTGGGTCCCGTTTTTATCCGTGAAAATTGTTTCCAACGGAGCGGGACGTTGATTTGAGGGCTTAAATTTCTTCATCCAGCCCTTAAGTGGGGGCGCGGAAACCAAATTCTCTTTGGCGTATGAGCTTGAATCCGTGCCAATTATCGCCATTATCGACACGCAGGCGGTTAGACTCGCGATGACCGTGACGTTTTTGAAAATTCTGGATCTGAGATCGAAACAAACCATGAGCGAAAAACCTACCCTTGAGAGTACCGAGAGTACCGACGGCAATCCTAGCCAGATGTGGGGTGGGCGTTTTACTGCCGGTCCCGACGCACTTATGAGAAAAATTAATGCCTCTATCGGCTTTGACAAGGGGCTTTATGATCAGGACATTTCTGGATCATTAGCACACGTTCGTATGCTGGGCGCGTCGGGAATTTTGTCTGTTGACGAGGTCGAGGCTATTTGTACAGGTCTGGAGAATGTTCGAGAAGAGATCGTTTCCGGAAACTTCGATTTCCGCGCTGATCTTGAGGATATCCACATGAACGTGGAGGCGCGCCTTGTCGAAATGATTGGCGAGACTGCTGGTCGCCTCCATACCGCACGGTCGCGAAATGACCAAGTGGCGACCGATTTTAAGCTTTGGGTAAGGGACGCTATTGATGCGGCTGACGATTCCCTGAGGGCGGTTCAAGAAATGCTGATTGATCAGGCTGACGCCCATGCGGATTGGGTTATGCCCGGATTCACTCACCTGCAAGCTGCCCAGCCGGTGACTGTGGGTCACCATCTCCTTGCTTATGTCGAGATGTTTGGGCGTGATCGGTCGCGGTTTGAAGATGCTCGGCGGAGACTGAATGAGAGTCCGCTTGGTGCTGGTGCGCTCGCAGGGACGTCTTTCCCGATTGACCGTGAGGCGACGGCGAAGACGCTGGGCTTCGACCGGCCGACTGCCAATTCTCTTGACACAGTCTCTGACCGCGACTTCGTTCTTGAGTTCTTGGCGGTCGCGGCGATCTGTGCCGGTCACTTGTCTAGGTTGGGCGAAGAATTGGTGATATGGTCTTCGGCGCAATTTAGGTTCGTGCAGTTATCGGATTCGTTCTCTACTGGATCATCGATGATGCCGCAGAAACGCAATCCTGATGCAGCAGAGCTTGTTCGTGGAAAGACTGGGCGGATAATGGGCGCATTCGTTACCTTGACCACGGTTATGAAGGGGCTTCCACTAGCCTATTCCAAAGATATGCAAGAAGATAAAGAACCCGTCTTCGACGCGGCGGAGACGTTGATGTTGTGCCTTGCGGCGGCGGCGGGGATGATGGCGAATGTCACCTTTGATCGTGACCGCCTTGCGGCCGCAGCGGGTGACGGATACACGACGGCGACCGATCTCGCCGACTGGTTAGTTCGAGAAGCCGATGTCCCGTTTCGAGAGGCACATCACATTGCTGGCCAGATTGTCGCTTTGGCCGAGAACAGGAGCTGTGGGTTGGAATCCCTTTCGTTGGAAGATCTTACGTCAGTTGATGGCAGGATTACTGACGACATTTTTAATGTGTTGGGTGTGGATAATTCGGTCCGCAGCCGGACCAGCTATGGCGGAACCGCACCCGAAAATGTGCGGGCTCAGATCGCTGCCGCGCGAGCTCGGTTTTTGTGATGGCAGATCGGTACATATTGACGGTCCTAATGGGTTTGGTCCTTGGAATTTCAGTTGGGGCCTGTGGCAAGAAGCCTAGTGACGTTGACTCACCGCCCGGGTCGCCTAAATTTCCGACCCAATACCCGACCTCGAGTTAAGGGCTTTTCCATGACGGATTTTTCTTATCGTGGTGGGAAGTTGTTTGCTGAGGACGTGCCAATTACCGAAATCTCTAGTTTTATCGGTACACCATTCTATTGTTATTCAGCGTCTATACTGGAGGATAACTATCGCCGGTTCGCTTCGGCTTTCCAAGGTTTAAACGCAGAAATTTGCTATGCTGTGAAAGCAAATAGCAATCAGGCGGTAATTAGTCTGTTTGCCGGTATGGGAGCTGGGGCTGATGTTGTATCGGAAGGAGAACTTCGACGTTCCGTAGCAGCCGGCATATCCGGAGAAAAGATCGTGTTCTCTGGTGTTGGGAAATCGGCAACAGAGTTGGCGGTTGCGCTAGAGTACGGATGCGGCCAATTCAACGTAGAGTCTGAGTCGGAGCTCAACCTCCTTTCAGAAGTTGCGTCTGATATGGGAAAGACGGCCACGATCGTTTTTCGTGTCAATCCGGATGTCGATGCGGATACGCACCACAAAATATCCACGGGACGTGCCGGTGATAAGTTCGGCATCCAGTTTGAGCGTGTTGCCGAGGCATATGATCGTGCGCGGATCCTTGACGGGATCGATCCTCGAGGTCTGGCGGTACATATCGGTTCGCAGCTAACGCGTCTTGATCCGTTTCGAGGTGCCTTTGAAAAGATTGCCGGCCTCGTCAGAGAACTGCGTGCCAAGGGGCATGTTATAGAACGCCTCGATCTCGGCGGTGGGCTCGGCATCGTTTATCGGGACGAAATTCTGCCGAACTTGAGCGATTATGCTGACATCGTCCGTAATGTTTTTGGACAAATGGGCTTAAAAATAACTTTTGAACCCGGACGGCGGCTCACGGGGGAGGCGGGTATACTCGTTACCGAGGTCCTTCATATGAAGGAAAGTGGTGGCCGTCGTTTCGCAATCGTAGACGCCGCAATGAACGACTTGATCCGACCGACGCTTTATGACGCATGGCATGAGATCGAGCCTGTGGTTGAACCTGAAAACGGTGGTCCGGTATCTCCGCTTGATATCGTGGGACCTGTCTGCGAAACGGGGGACGTTTTCGCAGTCCAGCGGCAGATGCCCGAGACTAGGGTCGGTGATTTATTTGTCTTACGCTCAGCTGGTGCCTACGGCGCAGTGATGTCGTCGACATATAATTCCAGACAATTGGTCCCGGAGGTCATGGTAAAGGGGGATCTATACACTGTAATCCGACCTCGGTCAGACTTTGATACGCTAATAGGCATGGATATTGTTCCGGATTGGATCGCAACCGAATGAGGTGGCAAAGGGCTCCTTAGAATTACGGCATTAGTCCTGACGAACCACTCCGATAAAAGGTAGACTGCGAAATAAGTGAGCCATATCAATGCCATATCCCACAACGAACAAATCTTCTACAGGGAAACCAACATAGTCGGCTTCGATAGAAACCTCGCGTTTTGCATACTTATCTAGTAACACACAGGTATGAACTGCATCTGCACCTCGGGCTATCATCAAGTCTGTTGCGAAGGCAAGTGTGCGGCCGCTGTCGAGTATATCATCAACGATCATGACGCTTCGGCCTTTCACATCCTCCGAAATATCTCGGGTCAGTTCCACAGTTCCGGAACTTTCGATTTGGGCGCCATAGCTGGAAAGCGTGATGAAATCCACACGAGGACGCATGCCGGCGCGGTCGAGTGCCCGCAGTAGATCCGCTGCGAATACGAAACTACCTTTTAGAACCACCACTATGAGTAAATCGCTCGGCAGATTATTGGCTATTTCTATTGCCAGAGTCTCAATTCGGTCAGCAAGTGCATCCGCATCGAATACGACTTCAATTTCAGGCAAGTCATTCATCATTTGGAGCCTTTCGTTTACCTCATTCAGAGGCTAGCCCAACTTCTATTCGTTCTGACTCAGTTGGGTAGTTAGGAATTTGGATAGAAAACCTGGCCACTTCGTTCGGCAACATAGGGCCCTGTTGCATTTTAAAAGTCCAAATCTTGACGGTTTTGCCCAATTTATTTAGGAAAAGCACCCTTAAATTTGGCTTGTCTTGTGTAGATGATGACAGATTAATTAATTCGCCGGCTACCTGAAGAACCCCGTCGCTGGAATACGTCGGATTGACATGTTGGAGCCTGAAGTGCGGCTTTACGGATTTCGGTGTATATCCGATACGCTCGAAGATTCTATTTGCCACTGGCCAAGTCGTGGCGATCATATCCCGAAACATAATTCCACCACCGAGTGTACCCAATACAACGGCAAAAAGCAGCAGCCACGCGAAGCGTGTTCCCCAAGGATACTGCGCGCGGCGAATTGGGGCACTATTTCCGGGCCTTAGTTCGCGTAAGCTGCCCGATTCTAGTAGCTGTGACGAGGCCGTAAGAAAGTTCCGCCCACCGTCATTTCTCGCGTCTGGTGGTTCACCGAGCCAAGTATTTTCATGACGAACACTCCCTCTTTTATCGCTTTTTTCACGCTCTTTCTCCGCTTCGGCGGATACAACATGGAGTTTCGCCGCATTTTCTTTTAACGCTGTTCGCGCCTCACCGATTGTTCCGTTCGGGGGAGGTGCGGGCTCAGCCCAAGAATGACTGCATTTCGCGCACTTTACCGCTCGACCGTTTGGTCCAATCTTCGTGGGATCGACGAGGTATCGAGTCGAACATGAGGGACAGGAGACAAACATGCGATCTTAATAGCGCATGGTGCCACCACTTTTAAGTGGTTCTGATTCTAGACGACGGGCCAATGGCTATGCGATTCTGAGGCCTAGCACAATTGGAAAGGAAATTCCGTGGTAGCCCCTGGCGACATTGTCCGTTTTGAGAGCGTAGGTATGAGGTATCGTTTCGGCGCGGAGGTCTTGCACGATATTTCGTTTTCTCTTTCTGCTGGATCATTTCATTTTCTGACGGGTCCCAGCGGTGCGGGAAAATCTTCTCTAATGCGCCTGATGTATCTAGCGCACCGGCCATCGCGGGGGTCAATTTCCATATTCGGTCAAGACGTATCCACTGTATCCCGTCCGGAACTAGCGTCTTTAAGACGACGGATCGGCGTTGTATTCCAAGATTTTCGTCTTTTGGATCATTTGACTGCCTTGGATAATGTGGCGCTGCCTCTACGTATCGCTGGCGGGAGGGAGGGGAAGATTCGCGATCATGTAGCGGAACTATTGCGCTGGGTCGGGCTTGATGAACAGATTGATGCTAAACCAACCACACTCTCCGGTGGAGAAAAGCAGCGTGTCGCCATTGCTCGAGCTGTGATTGCTCGGCCTCAGATTCTGTTAGCCGACGAGCCCACAGGAAATGTCGATGGCGAAATTGCAATTCGATTAATGTATCTCTTGGAAGAGCTGAATAAAATTGGCACGACGGTTGTCGTAGCAACTCATAATGAGGAGTTGCTACGAAGTTTTCCGCATCCGAGAATCCGAATTGAAAACGGTGTTCTTGTCGGACCAAATGATATGTTCGACCTAACAAACGAAGTGACTTAGAAATGATGCTTCCGTCAATGGATCTTCCATTTGGCAGAGATCCAGCGAGCCGCCTTTTGCCGTGGACGGTCGGCCTGCTGGTTTTTCTAGCAACCCTCTGTCTCGCGTTGGGAATGTTTCTGGCTTCTGCGGGTGACAACTGGCGACGCAGCCTGTCCGGTACGCTTACTATCCAGGTGCCTGCCGGCCCTGAACAGCAGGCCTCCAGCAGTGCTATATTACAGTTGCTACGGGGGATGCCAGAAATTCGCAACGCAAGGCAGATACCCGAAAGCGAAATCGCGAAGTTGATAGAACCCTGGTTGGGGAAAATGACGCCTACGCTGGATCTTCCCATGCCATCAGTGATCGATGTTACCATTGTCGATGGCCTATCCGTCGATATCGAAGTACTAGGTGCTCGTCTTTCAAGTATTGCAACAGGAACTACGGTGGATGATCATGCCATGTGGCTGCAACGACTGATAGATCTGACCGACATTGCCGAGAGGATATTATTATCCGTTTTGGTGTTCCTGCTACTATCTGCAGTGATGACGGTAGTGTTTACGACTCGGACAGGCCTAGCAATTCATGGCGAGGTTATAGAAGTCCTGCATCTTATCGGTGCGCAGGATTCCTATATTGCGCGTCAATTTCAGATACACGCCCTATGGCTTTCAGGTATCGGTGCGGCTTTCGGCTTTACGTTCGGTGCCGGCGCAATCATGCTCTTCCAATTATATGGTGAACGTTTAACAGGGGGTCTTTTGCCGTATATCGATCTTGGTGACATTCGATGGGGTGTGCTTTGCATTCTGCCTATTGTGGCAGTCCTGCTCGTAATTGCGACCTCTGGTATAACCGTAAGACGCATTTTAGGACGGATGATGTGACCCGTCGAGGCGGAACCTGCCGGTCACCGGTTTTCCGTTTAGGTTTAATCGTGTCATTCGCCTTTCTAGCATGGGCTTTAGGACTTTATCGTTTCTCTCAGCTTATCCCGAATCCGGCTACTAATAACGGGGAGGTAACGGATGCCATCGTAGTTCTTACGGGTGGAGCCGGACGAGTTGGTGAAGGACTTTCTCTTTTGGGTCGGGGTCTGGCAAAAAAACTTTTTGTTTCCGGCGTCTATCGGGGTGTAGATGTTCGAGAGTTACTAAAACTCGCTCGCCGAGCGCCGGATAATCTCCAATGTTGCATAGCTCTTGGTTATGCTGCGGATAACACTCGCGGTAATGCCATGGAAACCTATGACTGGATACGTCGAGAAAACATCAGATCGTTGAGGATTGTTACCGCCAGTTACCATATGCCGCGAAGCCTTCTGGAGTTCCGCCATATTCTACCTGCTAACATTGTGATAGTACCTCACCCAGTTTTCCCTGACGGGTTCCCGGACGAAAGCTGGTGGCGAGAAATCGGTGCGCTTCGTTTGGCGATCTCCGAATACCATAAATACCTACTGGGACTTTTTGAGTGGGAACTTTTATGACGGCCGCATTCGCATGACCTTTCTACGGTCGCTTATTTTCAATGTCGCCTTGTTCACCTGGACGTTTGCATTGATGTTAATCTATATCCCACTCTTAGCCCTTCCCAAAAGTGGAATGCTAGCTGCCATCCGTCTCTGGACTGCCGGTATTTTTAAATTTCAGCGAACGATACTGTCGCTCGAATTCGAATTTCGTGGCTTAGATAATTTGCCCGAAGGTCCTTGTATTATAGCGTCCGCCCATCAGTCTGCGTGGGACACAATTGCATTCTATGCGGTGGTTGATGATCCCGCATTCGTAATGAAGCAGGAACTTTATCGCGTACCATTGTTTGGTCCTTACGCGCGTAAGCTGAAAATGATTGCGATAGATCGATCGGGAGGCGTTGTCGAGGCGCGCCATATGATCCAAAATGTTGTCGACCGGTTATCGCACGGTCGTAAGGTGGTGATATTTCCAGGTGGAACTCGCTCGGCACCTAACGAGATCGTGCAGTTAAAACCGGGTGTCACTACGCTGTACAGGCGGACCAACGTTCCGGTCGTGCCAGTGTCACTAAATTCGGGTTATTTCTGGGGACGTCGCAGCTTTTGTAAAAAATCTGGTTGCATCGTTGCAGCATTCCAGGAACCAATTCCTCCAGGGTTGAACTCCGCGGCGTTTGGAACTTTATTATCGAGACGGATCCATGCCGGCAACCGGGAACTTTTTAAAGAAGCGGGTTTAGGTTAAATCGAATCGATAAATTTGTTTGCTGCTGGCTTGAAGCCGGTCCACCATATCCGGAAATTTCTGAATCCGGATATGGTGGACCGAAACTTACATATAGATATTTTAATCATATGGCTGCCACGAAACTAATTTCCGAAAAAAACAAAACATGAACATTGACGGTATGAATTTCTTAAATTATTTTCTTTCTCCTCCTGATTGAGGCTCCTAAATGACGATGATTTCAGCCATTTCGCATCAGATATGGGATATGAAATATCGCCTTAAGACTGCTGATGGTGATCCAGTTGACAAGTCTATTGAAGACACTTGGAAAAGGATTGCAATTGCCTTAGCCAAACCGGAAGGTCCAGCAGAACGGCAGGCTTGGGCAGAAAAGTTCCAAGCGGTTATGTCCGATTTCCGTTTTATACCTGCGGGGCGTATTGTTGCCGGCGCCGGAACCAACCGTGATGTGACCTTGTTTAATTGTTTTGTCATGGGGACCATTCCTGATGATATGAGCGGCATTTTCGATCACCTACGCGAAGCAGCGCTGACGATGCAAAAGGGTGGTGGTATTGGATACGATTTCTCAACTCTAAGGCCCACGGGTGCAAACGTGCGAGGCGCTGGTACTGATGCTTCGGGCCCCCTATCGTTCATGGACGTTTGGGATTCTATGTGTCGAACAATTATGTCGGCGGGATATCGTCGCGGTGCCATGATGGCAGCTTTGCGAGCCGACCACCCGGATATTGAGGCGTTTATCGCCGCCAAACATGAACCCGATCGCCTACGGATGTTTAATTTGTCCGTTCTCATAACGGACAATTTCATGGGTGCGGTGCGTGAAGATAGAGACTGGGATTTATCTTTCGATGGTAAGATCTACAAAACTGTTTCCGCCCGTGTCCTATGGGATCGGATCATGGAGGCCACGTACGAGTATGCCGAGCCCGGCGTAATTTTCATCGATCGAATTAATCAAGCTAACAACCTAGGCTATTGCGAAACTATTGCTGCGACAAATCCCTGCGGAGAGCAACCTCTGCCCCCATACGGCGCATGTCTTTTGGGATCGATTAATCTCGCGCGCCTTGTGATCGATCCATTTAAGAGTTCGGCGCACTTGGACGAGGACGCGTTGGCCGAACTTATACCTATAGCAGTACGCATGCTGGATAATGTTATCGAAGTGTCCAGTTTTCCGCTTGATGCGCAATTGGCAGAAGCAAAAGCAAAGAGGAGGATCGGATTGGGCGTTACCGGTCTGGCCGACGCCTTAATAATGTGCGATGTGCGCTATGGTTCGGTGGAGGCTATTGGGCTAACCGAGAGATGGATGGGATTAATCCGCGATCATGCTTACCGCTCATCTGTAAACCTTGCGATACAAAAAGGTGCCTTCCCTCTCTTCGACGCGGAAGCTTACCTTGCAGGCAAAATCGTTGCCAGATTACCCCCAGATATTCAGGATAGTATCCGAAAGTACGGCATTCGTAATGCACTGCTAACTTCTATTGCTCCGACGGGAACAATATCATTGTTCGCCGATAACGTTTCGTCCGGAATCGAGCCGGTGTTTAGTTATACCTATACCCGAAATGTGCTGATGCCGGACGGTACACAGAGAGAAGAGGATGTTTCTGACTATGCCTATCGTCAGTGGCTTTATTTAAAAGGTGATACACCCTTGCCGGATAGCTTCGTCAGTGCACAGACAATTTCACCCAGCGACCACTTGGTGATGCAGGCAGCCGCTCAGAAATATATCGACTCTTCAATATCAAAAACGATCAATGTACCCGCCGAGATATCTTTTGATGAATTCAGAGACGTGTATCAGGAGGCATGGGACACAGGCTGCAAAGGCTGTACCACTTATCGACCAAATGATATTACCGGTTCCGTCCTGACATTACGTGATCAGCCCGACCCAGCACAGCCTGAACTGCCGCTGCTTCAGCCCGCGCCGCCGGTGCTGGAAAGTGAAATTGAGTCTGGGGTCGTTTATATGACCCAGCCTCTGTTGCGGCCTGAGGAGTTGCCTGGACAGACCTATAAGCTTAACTGGCCTGAAACTGATCATGCGATTTATATAACTATCAACGACGTACTAAAAGATGGGCGTCGCAGGCCCTTCGAAGTATTTGTGAACTCTAAGGACACCGAACACTATGCGTCGACGGTGGCGTTGACTCGTCTAATATCTGCAGTGTTCCGGCGTGGCGGCGACGTGTCCTTTGTTGTAGATGAGCTGAAAGCTGTATTTGATCCCCGCGGGGGCCAATGGGTGCAGGGACGCTACGTGCCATCTCTACTGGCGGCTGTAGGCGACGTTATTGAACGCCACATGATCGATATCGGCTTTATGCCGAAGCCGCCCGCGACTGAAAGGTGGCCATCGGTTGCAGAACGAAAATTGATAAGCCCCGAAGAAAGTCCGTTTCCGCGCCCGCGTCAATGCCCCAAATGTGGTCAGGCCGCTCTTTTTCGCCAGGAAGGCTGCGACACTTGCACGGCTTGCGATTATTCAAAGTGCGGGTAACCGCTCTTTAAACATTGTTAAAATGACCCACTACATTTTCCAAGAATTTGACGTCGCTGATACCAATAGACCATCGGATTCTACGTAAATCGCTTGCCGAGCGGTCCTATCACTACTGGTTCATTCCGATGGCGAATTTGTCCTAGTCACATCGCCTGATAAGGTACCTAAGTTTTCAATCTCGATGTCGATGCGATCTCCGGGTTTCAGCCATTTGGGTGGATCGAATCCGACCGCTACACCAGAGGGAGAGCCGGTAGTAATAATGTCGCCGGGCATCAGAGTGATGAAGGTCGAAATATAGCTGATAAGGTAAGCGGCGGAGAATACGAGATCGCTGGTATTCCCTTGCTGTCGCACCTCGCCATTAATCCGGGTGGTCAAATCTAGGTTGCCGGGGTTGCCAGCCTCTTCACTGGTAGTAATCCACGGGCCCAGCATTCCAGAATTTTCCCAGTTTTTTCCAGGCGCGACCTGAGGGCCGCGCTTCTGCCAGTCGCGCACGCTTCCGTCATTACAGATGGTATAACCCGCAACAAAGTTTAGGGCGTCCGCCTCGGTTACGTGCCGCGCTTCGGTCCCGATAACGATGGCCATTTCACCTTCATAGTCGAAGTTGTCCGAATGCGAAGGCATAATCATGCTGGCTTTATGGGGTACGAAGGTCCGCGGGAAACGGACGAATACACTAGGATATTCGGGAAGATCATAGCCCATTTCCGTAATGTGCGCAGCATAGTTCTGCCCAACACAATAAATTTTTTCCGGATACGTGACCGGCAGCTGCCATGCGATATCAGAATGTGCATAGTCGGGTTTAGAACTGGCGGTAATCTGCTCGACCTCTTTTAGCGCACCAGCTTCAAGCACGCCGCGAAGAGTTCGATGGCCACCCGACATTCGGTTCGTCAACTCGATAATTCCGTCGTCGGTAACGACTCCAAAGCCTTCATTTTCGCCAACGCAGAAACTTGCCAATTTCACGTCTCTAATCCCTGGAACCGATAGTTATTCAGCCACTATCGGGTTTTTAAGTGTACCAATTGGCTCAATATTAACACTTATCTGCTCACTAGGCCTGAGCCATTGGGGTGGATCGCCCTCAATCGCACTGCCGCCAGGAGAACCCGTTGCGATCATGTCGCCTGGCTCCAACCATGTGAACTTCGAGATGTATGAGATTACAAATGGAATCTTGAAAATCATCATATCGCTACTACCGTCCTGTCGAAGACTTCCATCAACGGAAGTCTTAATCTGCAACCCATCCAAATCTTCAATTTCATCTCGCGTTATCATCCAGGGTCCGATCGAACCGGATTTGTGGAAGTTCTTACCGGGGCAATTCTGTGTACCTTGGCGCTGCCAGTCACGCACGCTACCCTCGTTGATAATTGTATACCCAGCTACATAATCAAGCGCCTTTGTCTCCGGAATGTGTCGTCCAGACTTGCCGATAATTACCCCGATCTCACCTTCATAATCCAGTTGTTCGGAGACAGTTGGACGGATAATAGCTTCGCCGTGTGACGCAAAGCTGGATGCAAAGCGGGGAAAAATGCTTGGCCATTTCGGCCCACCGTCTTCTAAAACTTCATGATAGGCGCGGTAGTTACGGCCGATACAGAAAATCTTTTCTGGCGAAGTCACAGGAAACATATAATCAATATCATCAATCCCAACGTCCGGGGCGGCGGAGGCAGCAAGTTTCTCCATCTCGCTGATCGACAATCCGGCGATGGCGTGTTTCAAACTGGGGTGGCTAAGGCGTTCGGTCATGTCGACAATACCGCCGTCTTTGACGACTCCATATGCCTCTCGTCCCCCCTGCCGATAGCTGATGATTTTCATCGTGGATCTTCCATTTTTGTTTGTTGTCGCTTTCTTAATGCGTCGGGATGCTTCTGCCAACACACCAACCTTTTTATCGAACATTGTGGGCCAAATAAAAGGTTATACGGTTGCAATCGTATGACATAGCCGTCCTCTATCTCAAGGGCGCGTTTTTCGCAGCTGGCGTTGTCGTATCCGGATACTAAAACGCTATGCGACGCCGGCGTAAGACCCAATATTATCAAGAGCTGACGACAGATTATCCTAACTTGTGTGTCGCGGTAGGCCTTTGAATTGATGTAAACAACAGTAGATAGTGAGAAAACGAGTCTGCTGCGTTTCTACTAGATGGGATAGGGTCAAGCTAAGTGGGTCGTATCCGAAAAAGCGGTATTTTCTCGGTTTTTGAATTATCCCTTGCTAATCGCTGTCATCCAGCATCCCTTGCGGAACGTGTGACTAGAAATACTCCGACAACAGCCACCAGAAAACCGCCCATTGATATTATTCCCATGGTTTCGCCATAGGTAATCCACCCGAGAAGAACCGTGGTCGGGGGCGTTAGGTAAAATAGACTGGCTACGCGTGCCGCTTCCCCGTGCCGCAGCATCAAATATAGCAGGTTCGTGGCGCCGATGGTCAGTATCACCACAAGCCAGACCCATACGAAAACAACTTCCGCGCCCCACGCTATGCTTCCATTCTCCACTGCCATAGCAATGCAGAAATTACAGATACCGGCTGCCGTCTGCTGCACAATCATAACGATACGAAGATCAGAGTGGGCACAATATTTTTTCTGGTAAAGAGACGCACCGGTGATGAAAATCGGAGTTAGCCCCGAAAAGATGAAGCCAGCAGTAGTCGCAGCACCGATTCCCAGCCGCTCCGAAAGTACGATAAATAGCCCTGCAAAACCGAGTGTAAATCCGACCCATTGGGTCCGAGTGACCTTCTCGCCCAAGGTGACCCCCACAACAACTGCGGTTAGAAGTGGTTGCATCCCTGCAACCAGAGCGGCAACACCTTGGCTGATGCCCTCATCCAGTGCACTGAACATAGCGCCTAAATACAAGCATTGCAGCGTGATACCGACCACGGCTATATGCGCTATTTCCCGCCCTTTGGGACGAGGGACGCCGACGATCAACGCGTATAGCCCTACGATAACCACAACGATGGCGGACCTAATCCATAGTAATGTATAAGGCTCGCTGAATTCGAGCCCGAACCGAGTGATCGGAAAACCGGATGCCCAGCCTAGAATGAAAAGAAATGGTGCTGCCTTGAGTAGCATGGAATTTGTAACCGTCATCGATTGCGTACCGCCATCGCGACGCCGGTCGTAGCGACAATCATCCCTGCTATTGCTTGCCAAGAGAGAATTTCACCGAACACTACCCAGCCCATGATGGCGGTTGTCGGCGGACTGAGATATATTAAGCTGGTAATCTTAGTTGCAGCACCACGTTGAATTAGCCAGTAGTACAGGCAGATCGCAAAAACCGATAGGCCTATTGCAGACCAGACAACGGCAAAGACGAATTCGCTTGTCCAGTCAATGACCATCGATTCAAATATTACCGCGAGTACTACCATCATAACACATGACATTACGTTCTGAAGTGCCACACCGGTGCGAACATCGAACGGTCCGCAATACTTTTTTTGATATAATGTCCCTAGTGTAATGCCTGCGAGCCCTAACATAAGCATCATTAGGCCCCCAATTGCATCCGTTGGCGCCAGCACTCGATCCCAAACAATCAGTCCTAATCCCACGAACCCAAGGAGGAGACCTAACCAGTTTCGCGGTGTAACCGTTTCTCGAAGGACGAACCCAGCCAACACGCCCGTTAGTAACGGTTGTAATCCAACGATTAACGCCGTAATCCCTGTCGAGATACCCAACCAGATAGCATAATAAACCCCGATCAAATAGACAGTCTGGACACCAAACCCTGCGACAAGAATATGTAGTGTTCCCCGGAGTGTTTTTGGCCACGACGCATTGAGGCAGAAACAGGCCGGTACCATAATCACAGATCCGACAAAGAACCGTGCTGCCATCAGGGTGAAGGGCTCGGCGAACGGCAGGCCGTACTTAGCGGCAACGAATCCACTTGCCCAAAGAAAAATGAATAGTGCCGCTAAACTGGTAAATACCACGGGGTTGAGAGCGCTTTTTGGGAAAGGTGGGGGGGTGGGCATCTAGTCGGTGGGTTACAGCTTCGGGCTGGAGTGCCCGAAGATTAGAGCTGAACCCTTTTTTGAAAGTCGTATCCATATGATCGATTTTGTCATTTGATCCCGCTATATCATGTCTATGATGCGACGACCAATGCGAATAGCACTAATAGCGGCCGGCGCCCTAGCAGTAGCCTGCGTCGGTTATACGACGTACTGGTACTCCGCCGCCCGAGAGGCCAGCGCTAGATTGCACCTGTGGGCGGAAGAACGACGGGTCGACGGTTGGGCTGTCGAGCTGGGAAAACCATCGGTTACGGGTTTCCCGCTGCGTCTAGATCTCTCCGTCCACGCCCCAATCATTGCAGGTCGTGGAAACAAGTGGCGGTGGGAGATCCCTAATTTTGTGGCTTCAGCGCGGCCCTGGGCTCTGACTGATATCAGGATATCTTTCCCTGGCAGTCATAGGCTAGAAATCAATGGGATGATGGCCGTATTAAATCTGGCCCACGCCGATGGAGACCTTAAAATCCGATCAGGTAAAGCCCGGCTTCTCCTCTTGCGATTAGCCGGAGTGAACTGGATGCAGCCGGGCGGTATCACAACCAGCATCGATAGGTTAACGCTCCGAGCTGAAGATGCGGTTTCGATAAACCCGCGGTCAGGCAATCCGATGACCGGGAAAGTGATCGCAGTTGACGCCCGTAAAGTGGTTTTGCCGAAGGTATGGAAGCCACCGGTCGGCTCTGGTCTAGATAGGCTGTCATTCGATGCATCAGTTATAGGTCCGTTAGAGCTAAGCGGGCTGCTGCCGGAGGCACTTTCTCGATGGAATGATGCCGGAGGCGCAATTGAGTTTAAGAGCTTTACGTTGAACTGGGAGGCTTTGTCACTTCGCGGCGACGGAGCCCTCTCATTGGATGATAAATTACAGCCTCAAGGTGCTATCACGGTGGAGATCAGAGGCATTAAGGAGATACTCGATACTCTCATGGCGAGTGGAGTGATCGACGCGCGAACGGCGTTCGCCGCGAAGGTTGCGAATCGAGCTCTGTCGATCGGGGGGCGAGCTGTGCGTTTGCCCGTCAGCCTAAAGAATCAGAGACTTTATCTCGGGCCGGTCCCGCTTTTCCGTCTAAAAAAGATTCGCTGGAAGTAATGTTCCATCAGGTATCTCTGTCCGATTTTTCAGGAGCTGGGGGAATGTGTTGACCCGCTTTTACGACGCCACGACGAATTTCCTGAGTACGACGGAAAAGTCTTTCGAGGGTCTCACCGTCGCCGATTCGGATTGCTCGTTGTAGTCCGGCTAGATCTTCGGACAGTCGACCGAGCATTTCCAGTACCGCGGCCCGGTTTGCAATGAATATATCACGCCACATAACTGGGTCGGATGCGGCTATCCGGGTAAAGTCCCTGAAGCCGGAGGCCGAGTACTTAACGACTTCGGATTTTATATCCTCCTCCAGGTCGGTGGCAGTGCCAACAATGGTGTACGCAATTAGGTGTGGTAGATGGGACGTAATCGCTAATACTTGGTCATGATGCTCGGGCTCGAGAAAATCGATCTGACTACCGGCTCTTTGCCAAAGAGACGCTACCTTGTCGATTGCGGTTTGATCTGTCCCCCGTGGCGGAGTTATTAAAAACCAACGCCCTTCGAAGAGCGTATCAAACCCGGCCTCGGGGCCCGAATTTTCCGTTCCTGCTATCGGGTGCCCGGGTACGAAGTGCACGCCATCTGGTAGATGAGGCATTACAGTTTTTATCGCTGATTCTTTGACCGAGCCCACATCTGTAACAATCGCACCGGCCATGAGCGCCGGGGCCATAGCCTTCGAGATTTCTTCGTACGTCGAGACCGGTGTACAGATCATCACCAAGTCTGCACCTCGCACTGCTTCAGCAATGTTTTTGGTCGTGTCGTCGGCAATATCGAGGCGCTTTACCGCTTCTAGGGTTTCATCAGTGCGCGCGCAAGCAATAATCGAGCCAGCGAGCCTGTCGCGTCGCATCACTCGGGCGATAGACGAGCCGATTAACCCTATACCAATCAAGGCGACGCGATTAAACATGGGAGTTCTCATGATATTTCTAGGAAATCCGAAATAGCATCGGCTGTCGTACGCATTTCTTGTTCTAGGCCGATGGTTATCCGGATTCCTTCGGGTATGCCCGCACTGCGGGTGCTGCGTGGGATTATTCCCTGAGATGCGAGGAACGCCATAGCTTTATCGGCTGTCTGGGCGCCACTTTCAGGGAATCTCACGAGTAGAAAATTTCCTGCACTTGGTACCACATCGAGTCCCATACCCTGTAATTGATCTGATAACCATGGCAGCCAGGTGGTGTTATGATCGCGCGACCGGGTCAGAAATTCGACATCGTTGATGGCGGCGATTCCTGCTGCCTGCGCACCGCTGGTGACGTTAAAAGGTGGGCGGATACGGTTAAGGACCTCAACTACTGAATTCTGGCAGTAGGCCCACCCTAATCGGGCTCCGCCCATCGCGTATATTTTTGAAAATGTTCGTGTCATGACTACGTTATCACCTTCATCTACTAACTCTACCCCAGGTGAATAGTCGTTTCGGGTAACATATTCGGCGTAGGCTGCGTCGATCACAAGCAGGATATCGTCGCGCAGGCCCGCACGAAGCCGCACCATTTCGTCTGACGTGATCATTGTGCCAGTCGGGTTGTTTGGATTGGCGACATAAACGATACGTGTTCGCTCTGTAACTTTACTGAGTATAGCGTCGGGGGTAACGGTAAAATCGACCTCTGGCGCCTTCACCGGGGTTGCGCCAACCGATAAGGCAAAAAGCGGGTACATCACGAATGCGTGCTCGCCGAAAAGTACCTCGTCGCCGGGACCCGCATAGGCACGCGCTAGTAAAGCCAACAGCTCATCAGACCCGGCGCCGCAGACAATTCGGTCCGGGTCAAGGCCATTTCTGGCACCAATAGCTGTGCGTAAATCTGCTGAACCGCCATCGGGGTATCGGTGTAGATCCGGTCCGAGCGATTCGTAGGCTACTATGGCAGCTGGGCTGGGGCCCAGCGCACCTTCGTTAGAAGAGAGCTTAATAATCCGTTTGACACCATCAACTTTTGATGCACCCGGAACATAAGGTGCCATTTCCATGATACCTGGACGCGGGGATAGCGACATCAGACCTCTTCCCCGTCAGCAACATCATCAATAGTGAGAGGTGTCGCGTAGACACCAAGGAAGAAGGCACTCTCCGCGAGACCTATTTCTTTATCAACAAGCCGCGCGATCCTGGGATCATCAGGGCACACGAACCCTTTTACTTCAGAGAGAAACGCCGACATCCCGTCAATCGGAGAGTCGAGACCGATCAGTCGTATTGGTTTAATACCTGCGGCGGAGATTGAATCATTAAGGCGTGCTCTGCTGATTTCCGGAGGGGTTTGAAAGAAAAAAAAGGTCCTGTCATCACCGCTTTCCGCTGGTTCAATAGATGCTACGCAGAGCGCGGCTTCATCATTACCTATAGTTGACGGGGAGAAGGGTAGACGTGCGCAGATCGACATATTTTTCCGACTAGATATCCCGGCCAACGCGGGCCACCAAGCTTCTTCCTCGCTATCTTCGGGGATCGGTAAAACGCCGACCGTCGCTATCCCCTCCTGCACTGCGGTCAGTACGGAGCGAGCGGAGGAATGAGCAGATAACGTTGTTCCCACGCCAAAATGGTCCCTCGCCAAATCTCGACATAACCGGTCACCCCCTGGCGAGTGTACGGCGATCGAGAATTTACCCTGCAGGTGTACCATTGCGGAGATGATTTCGCGCCACAGCTGGATGATTGTGGCTTTCGGGAACGGTCCCGAATGCCGTGAGATCAAGCGGCGTAGGATCTGCGCTTCACGGGCGGGTCGCCATACAGGTACTTCCCCTTTCGCCGCGCGTACCCCGGCTGCGATAGCAGCACGCTGCATTAGAAGATCATGCAGAGTATCATCGATACTATCGAGTTCTTCGCGGAGAGCGGTAAGTTTCGGTTTACCTTCAGACATGGTCCAGTCGTTTAAAAATACTAGATGGGGCTGAATTCCGTATCTCGTTTTCACGAGAGAATTTCGCCTCGAAGGGCGCAATGTTTAGTCGTCGTGACCAACAAATGCAAAGAAAACATTGACATAGATGGTGCGCAATCATAGCTATTCGGACCCGTTTCCTTGACCGTTAGGACGGTTTGCAAGAATGACTGCGACCCGCGATATTCCCCCCGTTCCTCGGGACACAGACGCAGAATTACCCGAGAATCGGGTAGAACTTGCTATAGACGAGCCGATGCGTCTGGTTTCCGGGGATGTTATAGGTCCGTTTACTGCGGCCTTTACCACTTGTGGTGAACTAAATTCCGATAAATCTAATGCTATTCTGGTTTGCCATGCTCTCACAGGCGATCAGTATGTGCGGGACAACAATCCCGTGACTGATAAGTCGGGTTGGTGGGGATTGATGGTCGGACCGGGTAAACCCCTTGATACAGAACGGTATTTCATAATCTGTATCAACGTCCTAGGTGGGTGTATGGGATCTACAGGACCTCGCGATAATAATCCTGATACAGGGGAACCGTGGGGACTCGATTTCCCGGTCATAACGATTGCTGATATGGTCGGAGCCCAAGCTCTCTTGCTGGATTATCTTGGAATCGATCAGCTGTTCTGCGTCATCGGTGGGTCAATGGGTGCTATGCAGGTACTGGAATGGGCGTCGAGATACCCGGAACGAGTGTTTTCAGCGGTTCCTATCGCCGGCGCGGCACGTCATTCTGCCCAGAACATTGCGTTTCACGAAGTGGGCCGACAGGCAATTATGGCGGACCCTGATTGGCGTAAGGGCAACTATCTTCGCGAAGGAGCAAACCCCAAGGGTGGTTTATCAGTTGCGAGAATGGCCGCTCATATTACGTATCTATCCGAAACTGCCCTACATCGTAAATTTGGCCGCCGGCTTCAAGCGCGCGATGCACTCAGTTTCGGTTTCGACGCAGATTTCCAAGTGGAGAGCTATCTTCGTCACCAAGGGAGTACTTTCGTCGAACGCTTTGACGCAAATTCGTATCTCTATATCACCCGCGCAATGGATTATTTTGACCTAGCAGCGGAATACGACGGCGTATTGGCTGCAGCATTCGAGAACACTTCGGTCAGGTTCTGTGTCATTTCGTTCACCAGTGACTGGCTTTTCCCGACTGAGGAAAGCCGAGAAGTGGTGCGAGCTCTCAACGCGGTCGCCGCGAATGTCAGTTTTGTAGAGATTGATACCGACAAGGGGCACGACGCTTTTCTACTAGAAGAACCTGAATTTTATGCCACAGTGTCGGGCTTTCTAGAGGGGGCCGCCGAACATCGCGGCCTGATAACAGAATGAATGTACAAGGGAGAAAGGTATGCCTCGAAGCAACTCGCGCAACGTCGCTACCCCGACGAGATCTAGAAATCATCGCCGAAATGATCGACGAGGGTTGCAGGGTACTGGATATCGGCTGTGGAAATGGGGCATTGTTAGATTATCTTGGGCGAACCAAGGCGGTTGATGGTCGCGGTATCGAGCTCAGTCAGACAGGCGTGAATGCTTGTGTTGCTCATGGATTGTCGGTAATCCAGGGAAACGCCGATACTGACTTAGAACACTATCCCGACGATGCCTTCGATTATGTCGTCCTGACGAGGACACTTCAGGCAACCCGCAATCCGCGTGACGTGGTCTCGCATTTAGTGCGAATAGGCCATCATGCCATCGTTTCATTCTCTAATTTCGGTCATTGGCGTGTGCGGCTACAGATACTTTTAAAGGGATGTATGCCGGTCGTGGGTGATGAAGGGGCGTATTGGTACGACACCTCAAATATCCATCTTTGTACAATCCGGGATTTTTCGGCCTTGTGCGACGATCTCGGTCTGAAGGTTCAACGGGCTCTTTCGCTCTCTCGAGTCGGATCGGCCAGGGAGTTAAACTCTGCTGGTGCAGTCGCGAACATCCGGGGAGAAGAAGCGATCTTTCTATTGACGCGGGAATAAGCTAGATCGGCAATTTCGGGTTTGCGTCGTGCCGCTCTCGGTACCTCTCCCGCCTACGGCTCTTACGTATCTACCCTTCTGCTCCTTTGTGGCCGAATCAACTGTGGTTGCTGACCCGGCGTAGATCTGTTTCTGTGCTTCTAAGAACAAGACACCGCCAACTGTTTTGAACCATTTAAAGCCTAACCTTTCTATAGGGCTTGCTGAAGCAAGAGCCATCCGTGATTTGGTCGGTGGTACGAACAAACCTGCTGACGACCCCTCTGGTTGAAACAAATTGTCGCGCAGAAGGCGAGATACTTGACCAGAAGTGTATGGGTGTCCGTGACCAAACGGTGTATTGTCAACTCGCGCCCATATGCCCCGTCGGTTGGGCACGACGATCAGAACCCGTCCGCCCTCGGTCATAATCCGCCAAATTTCGCGAAGTAATTTGCGGAGATGTTCCGAACATTCAAGAGCATGGATTACAAGAATTCTATCCATCGAGACGTCGGGCAGGGGCAATTCGTCTTCGGATGCCAATGAGACAATATTACTGCCTTCCGTTGGCCATCGCATGCAGCCTTGTTGCGGAGGCATAAGCGCCACAACACGCTCTGATTCATCTACGAACGGACGTAAATAGGGAATCGGATAACCTATCCCTGCAACACTCATCCCATGGGTGTTCGGCCAAACCCCGCGGATGTGTCGTCGAATGATACGTTGTGCCGTATGCCCTAGCGGAGACTTATAAAAATCTCGCAGATCTATAACATCGTTATACATATTGCCAATATGCCCCTCCTTTGCGGTTCGGAAAAGAAATACCACTCGCTGCGGTTGGCCGTGGGACCGCGGTTTGATAGATTTCAGGATGATTTTCAATCATTCTCGGGAGAGCCGCAAATATGTCTATGCTCGAAATCCACCAGATTCCGACCCGTTCCGACAATTATGTTTATTTGCTGCGCGAGAGTTCGACTGGTAACGCGGCGGTGGTTGACCCTTCGGACGCTACCCCCGTCCTCGAGACCCTCGATATGTTTGGTTGGAACCTGACGCATGTTCTGGCTACCCACCATCATGATGACCATGTCGGTGGCGTGCCAGAGATAAAGGAAGTAACCGGTTGTACCGTCGTTGGCCCCAAGGCGGACCGAGAGCGTATCCCGATGATAGATATTGAAATAGAGGATGGTGATACCTTCACGCTTCACGAAGCCGAAGCTAAGGTGTGGGATGTGCCTGGGCATACGTCAGGTCATATCGCCTACTGGTTCGCCGAGAGTCAGGCACTATTCTGCGGGGATACACTTTTCGCTCTCGGCTGTGGCCGTGTTTTTGAGGGCACTTACGAGCAAATGTATGGCTCAATCTCTAAGTTCAAGGAAGTTCCCGACGAAACTTGGGTGTATTGCGCACATGAATACACTATCGGTAACGCAAAGTTTGCGCTGCACGTTGATCCAGACAATGTCCATTTGCAGGCATATGCTAGACAAATTGAGGCCCGACGGGAGGCTGGGGTCTCCACCGTGCCTTCACTTATGGGTGTGGAACGGCGAACAAATCCATTTCTTCGCGCCGATGACCCGGCACTCGCTGCCATTATCGGTATGGAAGGAAAAGCTCCAGTCGACGTTTTCGCCGAAATACGAGCGCGTAAGGATAATTTCTAAGGTATCAAACCCTGTTGGACCGGCTCTCTCGGGCGAGAAAGGAATAATAGAAATGAAACTTCGTTGGTCGCCGACCTCTCCATTCGTGCGCAAGGTTATCGTGTTTATGAAAGAAAAAGGTATTGAGGACGCCGTCGAAAAGGAAAAGTCGAATCCATTAAGCCGAGAAGATCGCGCTGCTACACCTAGCCCGCTTGGACAGATTCCCTGCCTTATTACGGATGATGGCCTATCAATCTATGATTCGCCAGTCATTTTGGAGTTCTTGGATGTGGAGTGCTCTGGGCCGGAAATGTTACCTCGCGATGGAAAAGACAGATGGACTATTCTGATCCGACAGGCACTAGCTGACGGGATGATAGGTTCTATGGTCGTGTGTTTTGTCGAAAGCCTGAAAAAACCAGAACGTCAGTCCCCTAGTATTATGGCTCATAATAAAAACATAGTATTCAAAGGCATTTCTGAGCTAGAAAAAGATATTAGCGGTTTTGCCGGCAACATTGACGTAGGGACGATTTCAGTGGCTGTTGCGTTAGCATTTGCCGATCAAACGTTTCCCGATGATGACTGGCGTGCAGATTGTCAATCACTAGCCGAGTGGTTTGATGAGTTCAACCAACGACCGTCCATGACCGAGTCGGCCTTGATCGATGCTCGAGAATTTAAATAAAGTCTATCATGAAGTTCAACCGGCACTTATCGACCGGGTTTGACAGGGGAAATCAAACCCTCAAGACACGCTTTTATCTGCATACCTATGTATTTTGAGTAGATCCTGCACTGCGCGAAGCTGCCGGCAATGAACCATAATCCCGGTTGACCCGTCCGCATCCACATGTTGGACATTTCCTGTTCGTCTTCATCCCAACCCCAAATCTGGCCCACTCGCTCTGCTACATCTTCACCCATCAGTTGTTGGACCATGGCTTCCGGGCCCTTATAGCCTGTGGAGAGGATTACCGTGTCCACAGGCTGAACCGTCCCATTCTTCAGGCGAACGCCGTCTGCAACAAAGCTATCAATATCATCATATTGTATAAGACCAATCTCGCCATTCGCGATTAGATCAGAGCATCCAACATTGAAATAGTATCCGCCGCCGCGGTTCATGAACTTGAATTGCCAACCGTAGACATCGTCGTGATCGATCCGGAAACCCGCGTTTTCAAGCCTTCCGATCAGGTCGGAATCCAGCCGGGCCGCTTCCTCTGCCATCCATTTATGGGCCGCCTTTAGCGGTTGTAACGGCAGTGAAGAGGCAATCAAATCTTTGGTATCAAGAGAGATAGGTTCCTCATACAACGTGTAGGGCAGTTGGGCGGCGGGTTCCACGTTAAGAATAAGGGTCGGGCTGCGTTGCACTAGTGTTGCATGAACTAGGTTTGAGTGGAGATCTTGGGCAATATCGTGTCCACTAGTACCTGTGCCGATGATTAGGATGTTTGTTCCTGCGCGATCCTTCGAACTTTTATAGCTACTCGAATGCATTATCTCCCCTCGGAATGCATCAAGGGTGGGGATATTCGGTATATTCGGAATGCCGCTGATGCTAGTTGCCATCACGATATGCTTTGGACGTAATTTTCGTTTAGTGTCGCCCGCTAATGTGAGCTCAGCATTCCAGCGTCCGTCAGTTTTGTGGTATTTCCCACCAGTAAAGGTCGCATTAGTCCAGTAATTCAGTTCCATAAGATCGACGTAGGCCTCAAACCAACCCGCCAATTTATCCTTTGGGATGTAGGTTGGCCAATTGGGCGGAAATTCGAGATAGGGGAAGTGGTTGACGTGCACTTGATTGTGCAGAACTAGCGCATGGTAGCGTTTGCGCCAGTTATCGCCAATGCGCTTGTGCGTATCCACGATCAGAGTGTCAACGCCAAGTTGAGTAAGTCTGGCCGCTGTCGATACACCCGCCTGGCCGCCCCCGACTATTAACACATCTGGATCGTGATCTTCATATGCGGCTGCAATATTCCGCCGATCTTGCCAATTAGGTCCGGCGAAATCTCGAGAGTACACTTCGCCTGTGGGGCGAGCGGCGCCGACTGTTTCTCTGTGCCCCGCAATGGAGTCAAGGGAAGTTAGAAGCGTCCAAGCCTTCAGCTTGCCGCCGTCACTCTTATCTGGCAACAAACGTAAGACACCACGAGCATCTCCGTTTGTAGTACTGAAAGCATAAATTGCTTCAATCACATCTTCCTTGCCACCTCTTATCACAACGCGTGCTGGTACATCGGTTTCGTCTAGGCGGAATCCAGTCGCAGCGGCATCTGGCTGGCATTGCCTGAGAAGGTCAACTATCGATTCAGAACCGCTGACTGTTGTGATATTCCATGTAAGAGCAAGCAGGTCGCGCCAGTGGCTGTCTTTTAAGAATAGTGCACTAATCTCTCCGGGGTCACTTTTCGAAAGTGCTAAACCAAGTCGATTTAGCCAATCTTCGGCGATGACGGATAGGCTTTCGCCGATGGTGTCCATGAAATTTGCCCCTTTTCGCAACTCTCCCAGAATAACAAATCTATATTCACAAGAAATCTGAAAATGTGCCCTTGGTCACCGGGTTGTTTCTTGGCATGCGGAACTCGCAATATATCGATTTAAGGCTGCCATTATACCAACACAATTTGTGCTCCAGCCATAAAAGCCCGCCAGCAGGATCTAATTACTTCAGACGAAGAATTACCTAGCCAGTGGAACGGCTAAGTAGATTTGTTGTTCGCTATTAGTTGACAAATACGGGCTGGTAGCGAATCTGGCAACGGAAACGCTTGCGTCACACTCCGTTGCCACAGATTAGCAATCTTCTTTCACCTAGGTGGAGACAATTCTGTGTGTGACTGCGGAAATAAATGAAAATCTCGATATTTAAACCACTGCCGTTTTTCCAAGTTCTCTGCGCCTTCCCGGAAGAGATGGAGTGGCGGTGAGAGGCTGCCCTACGGATTATCCGTAATAACGGCCCCAGTTGTTTTATGTTAGTCGCGCTCTACGCACATGGCGATCCCCATGCCACCACCGATACAAAGCGTAGCGAGACCCTTCTTGGAGTCACGTTTCTGCATTTCGTACAAAAGAGTAGTCAGGACGCGGGCGCCGGATGCGCCGATTGGATGTCCAATCGCGATTGCGCCGCCGTTGACATTTACTTTGTTCGCATCCCAGCCGAGATCCTTGTTTACCGCGCAGGCCTGCGCCGCAAATGCCTCGTTTGCCTCTATAAGATCTAAGTCGGCGGCCGACCAACCTGCTTTCTTAAGTGCCGACCGACTTGCAGGGATTGGCCCTGATCCCATGATAGCGGGCTCGACGCCGACCTGCGCCCAGGAAACAATCCGAGCCATCGGCTTGATATTGCGGCTTCGCGCCTCTTCTTCAGACATCAGTACGAGGGCTGCGGCTCCATCATTGATACCTGACGCATTCCCGGCCGTGACAGTACCCTCTTTATCAAAAGCGGGACGCAGAGCCCCAAGGGCTTCGGCGGTAACACCAGGCTTGGGATATTCATCTTCCTCGACCGTTACTTCACCCTTTCGGGTTTTGACTGTAACCGGGATAATCTCATCTTTAAATTTGCCAGTTTTTTTAGCTGCTTCTGCCTTGTTCTGCGACGATGCTGCGAATTCATCCTGCTGTTCACGAGTGATCTGCCATTTTTCTGCAACGTTTTCCGCAGTTACACCCATATGATAGCCGTTGAAAGAATCCCATAGGCCGTCCTTTATCATAGTATCAACAAATTCTGTGCTACCCATCTTTGTGCCGCTGCGGAGGTTAGAGGCATGTGGTGCCATACTCATCGATTCTTGACCTCCCGCGACAACGATACCGGAGTCACCATTCTGGATGGCTTGTAAGCCCATGGCGACTGATTTCAGTCCGGATCCACACAGCTGGTTGACGCCATAGGCTGGTACTTCAACAGGTAGTCCTGCGCCAATGGATGCTTGACGGGCCGGATTCTGACCTTGGGCTGCAGTCAGGATCTGACCCATGATGACTTCAGATACATCGTCGGGCCCGACACCAGCTCGTTCGAGGGCGGCTTCGATCGCTACCCTGCCAAGATCGGATGCGGACAGAGAGCTAAGGGATCCGTTGAACGATCCTACCGGCGTACGCGCGGCGCTTGCAATTACGACATTGGTCATCGGATTTCCCTTAACTTGTTATCTGGCCGGTACAAAGTCCCAACCATTTCGACTCGCATTTTCGATGATATAGAACTAATTGTTCATGCTTTCAACGAAGAGTGCTGCGTCGCATTATTTATATGACTATGTATTTGTTATGAATTCGATACTTAATTGCTGCATCGCATTCATAGATCATCGATCCAATCTTCTACTAGCTTCTACACCCGATTGCAGACGATGTCGTTTGCGACCATTCCGATCTACCCGGCTACCGTAGTTAAGCGATCGGCAGTTAGTATGCAATCGACTAAGGCTACGCAAGGGGCTCGCGGCATGACATCATCATTCGCCCGCAAACCACCAATTTTAGGTTTATTTTATATGGCTGGGTCTCTACTGGTTATAGCGAATTCCCATGCGACTCTGGGGTCGGTGGCCGACAGGGAAAGGTGTTGTTGCTATCGATCTATGTGCCGATAGGCAAGTTCGCTGGGGATCTGGAGCGTCAGATATACTGTACTATAATGGAGGTCGTTCACGTTCGATAGAATACGGAAATCGTCGGCATTGCATCAAGTGATTGATGCAATGCAGCAAAAATGCGAGAATCCATAACCAATAATAAAGAATGACTTTCAGGAGGTCAGCGCCATGGCCCGCAAGGCGAGCAAAATGGACAGGGATGCCCCTGACGCAGTCACGATAAAAAAATACGCTAATCGCCGACTTTACAACACCGCAACCAGTAGCTACGTGACTCTGGAAGACCTCGCAAACATGGTGCGAGACGGGATTGATTTCACAGTTTACGACGCAAAGACTGCCGAAGATATCACCCGAGCGGTTCTAACACAGATCATTGTTGAACAGGAAGCAAAGGGGAACAACCTGCTGCCAACGGGCTTTCTTCGTCAGCTTATAAGCCTCTACGGTGATAATCTGCAGGGATTCGTTCCCCAGTATCTCGATATGACCATGCAGGCATTCGCGCGTAATCAGAGACAGATGCGGAGTTACATGGATAATACCGTCGGTGGGATATATCCGTTTTCCTCCTTTGAGGAAGTTGGTCGAAAAAACATGGCGATGTTCGAGCAGGCAATGAATATGATTATGCCGTTAAATCCATCAGATAATAATGAGGTATCCGATGGTGTACCATCTCAAGAGGGACGCAACCGAGATTCCGAGGAAGCACTAAAAGCCATGAAGGCTCAACTTGAGGGGATGCAAAAGCAGCTGGATACGCTAACGAATAACGAGAAAAGCTAGAATCGATCTAACACTTGTCGTATTTCGCCCGCCGAATGTAATTATAAAATGCCGCGTGTGCATTTCGGATTTTTATTTCTATATTTAACTCCAGATTTGACTCACGTAAAAAATAATTGGATCACCTATGGAGAAAGTCGGAAGAAATTCGGCCTGTCCACAAGGCAGAAAATTAAAAGCAAAAGGGAGATAACCCAGTGACTGATCGTACTAATGTGGGCGGCCTCAGGATCGCAAACTGTCTTTACAACTTCATAAATGACGAGGCGCTCCCCGCAACCGGTATTGACCAGGCGTCTTTTTGGGAATCTGTGAGCGAGATCCTTCAAGACCTCGCACCCAAAAACAGACTGCTTCTAAGGCGTCGGGAAGAACTTCAGGTCAGCATCGATAGCTGGCACCGTGATCGCAAGGGTCAGGATTTTGATCCCTCTGCATACAAGAAATTCCTGAAAGACATCGGTTATCTGGTGGATGAGGGCAAACCATTCAAGGTTGAGACCGATCGGGTCGACCCGGAAATTTCTCGTATAGCTGGACCGCAACTTGTAGTGCCCGTCATGAACGCCCGGTACGCTCTCAACGCTGCTAATGCGCGCTGGGGTAGTCTATACGACGCAATGTACGGAACAGACGCGATCCCAGAGGATGATGGCGCCGAGATGGGCGAGGTGTACAACCCGATTCGGGGTGAAAAAGTTATAGCTTCTGCTCGCAAGTTTCTTGATGAGTCTGCACCTCTATCTGGGGGTAGCCACGCCGAGGCGATCGGTTATTCGGTGGAAAACGGAAGGCTTCTTGTCGTTCAAAAGAGTGGGTCTGTTGTAGGATTAGTGAATGATGCACACTTTGCAGGTTTTGTTGGCGACGCTTCGGCCCCGAGTACTTTGGCATTCGTAAATAACGGGATTCATTTCGAAATTTGTATCGATCGAAACGACCCCATTGGCAAGGGTGATGATGCGAAGATTGCCGACGTAATTATTGAATCTGCCATTACTACGATTATGGACTGCGAAGACTCAATTACCGCTGTTGATGCGGAAGACAAGGTTATTGTCTACCGGAACTGGCTCGGGTTGATGCGCGGCAATCTAACTGAAACCTTTGAAAAGGGCGGCAAAACTATTTCTCGTGAACTAAACCCGGACCGTGTTTATGAGATGCCCGATGGCAGCGGCCAAAAAACGGTTCCGGGCCGTAGTCTGATGCTAATCCGAAATGTTGGGCATCTTATGACGATTAACGCGATCCTCGACGCAGACGGCAACGAAATGCCTGAAGGCATACTGGATGCGATTTTCACTTCACTGATCGCCGTTCATGACCTAAAGGGCAATAGCCAGTATCGTAATTCCCGTGCAGGATCGGTCTATATAGTAAAACCCAAGATGCACGGACCTGAAGAGGTGGCCTTTGCATCGGAGATTTTCGGAAGAGTGGAGGATGCACTCGGCCTGGATCATAATACCCTGAAAATGGGAATTATGGATGAGGAACGTCGGACCACTGTAAACCTTAGAGAATGTATCCGTGCGGCAAAGGAACGCGTAGTTTTCATCAACACGGGATTCCTGGACCGTACTGGCGACGAGATGCATACTTCAATGGAAGCAGGACCAATGATCCGGAAAGGTGAGATGAAAGAGTCCACCTGGATTAGCGCCTACGAGGACTGGAATGTTGATGTCGGCCTTGAATGTGGTCTTCAGGGTAATGCACAGATCGGAAAGGGCATGTGGGCTATGCCGGATCTTATGGCGGCTATGCTGGAACAAAAAATTTCTCATCCTTTGGCAGGGGCAAATACTGCCTGGGTGCCATCTCCTACTGCAGCAACACTCCACGCAATGCACTACCATAAGGTAAACGTTTTTGCTCGCCAGGATGAGCTTAAGTTGCGTCGCCGGGCCAGCCTCGATGATATTCTGACCCTTCCTATTGCTGACCGAGCGAATTGGTCGAAGAATGACGTTCAATCGGAGCTCGACAATAACGCTCAGAGTATTCTCGGTTATGTAGTTCGCTGGGTGGATCAGGGAATTGGCTGTTCCAAGGTCCCTGATATTAATAATGTTGGTTTAATGGAGGATCGCGCCACCTTACGTATTTCTAGTCAGCATATTGCTAACTGGCTTCATCACGGTGTTTGTACTGAGGGCCAGGTCCGTGAGACCATGGAGCGGATGGCGATGGTAGTTGATGAACAAAACGCTGCCGATCCAGCCTATCGTAAAATGGCGCCTGACTTCGACGAAAGTTTTGCATTCCAGGCCGCGAGAGATCTAGTCTTTAAAGGTCGCGAGCAACCGAGCGGTTACACAGAACCGGTGCTCCATCGACGCCGAGCAGAGGCGAAGGTTGGATATGGTGTTTAAAGAACGGAAAAAGGACAATGGCAGAACACACTACGATCAGAGATTTACTTGATGTTGGTGACGGCCCCTCGCCGGCAATTGGTGCCCCGGAACGCGAAGCCCTAAATTACGCGGGTCTCCGCTCGCTGGCTGATAAAACGGTTGTCCGTCTGAATAAACTAGGTATCGGGAATAATGATCGGGTCGCTATAGTATTGCCTAACAGTGCCGAAATGGCAGCCGCGTTTATTTCTATCGGCTGCGGCGCTACCACGGCACCGCTCAACCCCGCTTATCGCCAAGAGGAGTTCGATTTTTACCTCACCGATCTAAAGGCTAAGGCGCTTGTGGTGGAAGAAGGATCAGATTCACCCGCACTTATAGCAGCGGCCGAGCGAGGTATACCGATCCTTAAACTGGTTCCAGATAAAAGTGGGCTCGCCGGCAATTTCCATTTAGAGGGCGAAAATGTGGGAGTTCCCTCGAATAGCGGTATGGCGGAGGCGGGAGACATCGCACTTGTACTGCATACGTCGGGAACGACATCGCGTCCCAAGATTGTGCCATTAACCCAGCAGAACGTTACAGCATCGGCCCGTCACATAAGTACATCACTTAACTTGGTGTCAGGCGACCGATGCATGAACATCATGCCACTATTTCACATTCATGGCTTGATTGCCGCTGTGCTGTCTTCTTTGGGCGCCGGGGCGAGTGTTTACTGCGCACCCGGATTTAATGCTCTCCGAGTCTATAGCTGGCTTGATGAAATTGAGCCCAGTTGGTACACGGCGGTCCCCACCATGCATCAGGCACTGCTGTCCAGAGCTGGCCGCAACGCTGACAGTGTGGAGCGTGCCCGTAGGAACTTGCGGCTTGTCCGTTCTTCTTCGTCCTCTCTGCCACCGCAGGTGATGAAAGAACTTGAGGCCACCTTCGATGTGCCTGTTGTTGAGGCCTACGGTATGACAGAGGCCGCCCATCAAATGGCCTGCAATCCCCTGCCGCCGGCGGTACGTAAGCCTGGTTCCGTTGGCATTGCTGCTGGTCCCGAGGTGGCAATAATGGATGAAGCCGACAGCAGTTTATTGGAGGTTGGACAGGTGGGAGAGATAGTAATACGTGGCCCCAATGTCACACCTGGTTATGAGAATAACCCTGATGCGAATGCTAGCGCCTTCACTGATGGCTGGTTTCGGACCGGGGATCAGGGGGTGATAGACCAAGAGGGTTATATTTCGATTACCGGTAGGCTAAAGGAAATCATCAATCGTGGTGGTGAGAAGATTTCTCCTCGGGAAGTGGATGAAGTCCTCATGGATCATCCAGCTGTGGAGCAGGCCGTTACGTTTTCCATGCCCCATGAGAAACTCGGCGAGGAAGTGGCGGCCGCCGTCGTTTTACGGGAGGGCGAATCTACAGAGGAGGGCGAAGTACGCAATTTCGTATCCGAGCGCCTCGCCGACTTTAAGGTTCCGCGCCGTGTACTGATCCTCGAGGAGATTCCGAAGGGGGCGACTGGAAAACTTCAACGTATTGGTCTCGCTGAAAAGCTGGGACTTGGATGACTGGTGACCCCTGATCATAGGTTTTGGCCATGAAAATCTGCATATACGGTGCCGGCGCCATCGGGGGTTACCTCGGCGCGGGGCTAGCGATACAGGGAGTAGATGTCACTTTGATCGCCCGAGGACCTCACCTTACTGCGATGCAGGAGAATGGTCTCACATTGATAAAGGACGGCAAGAGGCGAGTTGCTGATGTCCAAGCCTATGAGAACCCGGCAGACGCCGGACCTCAGGATTATGTGATTGTAACGCTGAAGGCACACTCTGTGCTACCCATAGCTGATGGGTTCGCACCGCTGCTCAATGATAATACAGCGGTTGTTTGGGGCGTGAACGGCATACCTTGGTGGTATTTCCACAACCTTGATGGTGAATACTCCGGACGGCGTATCGAATGTCTCGATCCCGGAAATGTGCTTTTGAAAACCCTGGGTGTCGAACGCATGATTGGATGTGTGGTTTACCCCGCTGCCGAAGTAACCGAGCCAGGCGTTATCAAGCATGTGGAGGGAGATCGCTTCTCTCTAGGCGAGCCTTCAGGCGAGAAAACTGATAGAGTCGTTGCCTTGTCTGACGCATTGATAGCGGCTGGTTTCAAGGCGCCGATCCGACCGAAGATCCGCAATGAGCTGTGGATTAAGCTATGGGGGAACCTATCCTTCAACCCAATTAGCGCTTTGACCCATGCGACGTTAGAAACGATAGGTACAGATCGTGGAACCCGTGAAATTGCAAGGCGCATGATGCTCGAGGGGCAGGAAATTGGGGAAGCGCTCGGTGTTAGATTTGCGATCGATGTCGACAAGCGTATAAACGGTGCAGTCGAAGTAGGAGAGCACAAGACTTCGATGCTCCAAGATTTGGAACGTGGTAGACCGATGGAAATCGACGCGCTTGTGACTGCGGTGCAGGAAATGGGGAAGATGGTTGGGGTTGAAACTCCTTACATCAATGCAGTTCTGGCGTTAGTTCGCCAGCGTGCTCGGGTGGCAGGCTGTTACTAATCCAGACGACGCCGGCGAAAAGGGCCAAGAGCAAATAAAAAGAAGTCCCGCGAGGTCAGTTTTTCATTTCCCCTGCCAGAACCCTTCCGGGTTAACAAAGCACTGTGTGGCTGATAACGTCCCGTCTTAATGGTCACCCCGATCTCCTCTTTTCCGGCTATTTCAGATCCTCCTGAGGGCGTTGCCGGAGCGACATGGCTGACGGTTAGAGGGCGCCAAATATTTGGCGTTTGGCGGACGCCGCCTGAGGTTGGTAAACCAGCGCTGGTATTTCTTCATGACGGTCTTGGAAGTGTCGGAACTATGCGGGAATTCCCGGGGCATGCGGGGACTGAACTCGGACTTCCCACTTTCGTGTTTGATCGCTTCGGGTATGGCCGATCAGATCCCGAACCCGAGTTTCCCGTCAATTTCATGAGTCATGCCGCTGACACTCTCGAAGAAGTACTAGCGGTTGCCGGGATAGAAGATTGCTGTCTCGTAGGGCATTCGGACGGCGGAACAATTGCATTACTTCATGGGGCCCGTTATCGTGGGCGGGTGAGGGCTATTGTTACAATCGCTGCTCATGTACGGCGGGATAGACTAACTTATGATCAGGTCCTGCGTCACAAAGAAATGTACCAAGATGGCAATATCCCCGAGTGGATGCCCCGTTTTCACGGGGAGAATGCGGCCCATCTTCTAAAATGTTGGACTGAAGTCTGGCAGAAAACGCTTTATGACACTTGGGATATTTCCAGAGAAATTTCTGCGATCGAAGTCCCGCTTATGTCTCTACAAGGGTCAGAAGATGCCTATGGTTTACCGAGCCAACTCAAGAGTATTGGAAGGGCAGTTAAACATGCCGAGACCGAGATGATCGAAGGGTTAGGCCACTTCCCTCAGTTAGAGGATCGGCCCCGAATAGTCGGGTACATCAAAGACTTCCTTGATCCTTATTGCCGCTGATAAACGGCACCCCTATAAAACCCGCCATGTCCTATATTCCTGATTATCCCTTTCCAAAACTGGAATACGGCGAAACTCTCAACGTAGCGCCCGGAATCTACTGGGTGCGTATGCCTCTGCCGTTTGCTCTAGATCATGTCAATCTCTGGCTACTTGAGGATGGAAATGGATGGACTGTTATTGACACGGGTTATAACGTCGACGAAATCAAGAGAATCTGGAGCAGTGCGATCAACGACATTGCTCCTGCTGCACCTATAAAACGGACTATCGTGACGCATTTTCATCCCGATCATCTGGGCCTAGCGGGGTGGTTTGAAGAAAAGTACGGTGCAACGCTTTGGATGACCTATGCCGAATGGCTGCAGGGTCATGTTGCGGTTTCAGAGACAGTAACCCACAACTTCGATCGCTGGATCGAGTTCTATAGAGATAATGGGGCACCCGATGAGATGACTGCCGGCTTTAAAGAGGTCCGTGCCGCGTTCCAGGACCCATGGTACCGATTGCCAGAAACAGTCAAACGAATTCAGGATAACGAGAGGATCAATATCGGCGGCCGCACTTGGCAGATCATCACTGGTGGAGGTCATAGCCATGAACACGCATCACTATGGTGTGAGGACCTTAACGTGCTTATCTCTGGTGATCAGATTTTACCCCGGATAAGCTCGAATATCAGCCTCTGGTATACCGAGCCAGATGGTAACCCCCTTCGCCATTATTTCGAGAGTTTTAAAAAGTATCGCCACCTTCCGCGAGATGTGCTGGTGCTTCCCTCGCACGACTATCCCTTCCGGGGTTTGCATGACCGGTTGGATGACCTCAGGTCGCACCACCAGTTGCGGCTAGACGCTGCCCTCAAGGTTTGTGCAGAGCCGCAAACAGCAGCCGAAGTGATCCCCTCGCTTTTTAGTCGCAAAATCGGCGTTTTTGAATTCGGGTTCGCTATAGGTGAAACTCTCGCGCACCTGAACTACCTAGTGGATAATGGCTCACTTACTCGCCGACGCGACGAAGACGATATTATCCGATATCGACGTGTAGCCTAAACTATGCTTTTAGAAATAGGAAAGTCGGTTCAAATTCCGACCGAGGTCACTGAAGCGCTATCCGCTGAAACTCTTGGGAATCCTGGTGTTAACGTGTTGGCGACACCCTGCCTCGCGGCACTATGTGATGATGCCGCCGCCAAAGCGTGTAGTGAGATTTCGACGCGCCGGATGCGGGTCGATATCCGTCATGTCGCAGCCACCTCGATCGGGGACACTGTTCGGATTACTGCCAAAATCATCGCGGTGACTGAGACCCTCGTTGTATGTCGTATTGATGGGAAAGATTCGATGCGTGAAATAGTGAATGGTCACGTC
Source organism: Alphaproteobacteria bacterium UBA830 (assembly GCA_002295635.1). Classification (GTDB taxonomy): domain Bacteria; phylum Pseudomonadota; class Alphaproteobacteria; order MPNO01; family UBA830; genus UBA830. The sequence goes on from DBHK01000027.1 coordinate 179,014, forward strand.
AGCCGGTCCTTTGCCTGATGCCTGAGTACCGAACGGGTCTGATGGCAAGGCAATTAGTGCCTCTGTCAAACGCGCATTTTGACAAGTCAGGCGTTTCGGTCAAAACCCTCCACCTCGCTTGCGAAATGGCGTGCCATAATATACTCGCTGCCCGTTACGACAACGATGATGCCAGCGTTGGCATACGAAACGATATTTGGTTTTGGGGTGATGCGGAACAGGGCTCATATCTCGAGGCTGATGCGGTCATTTCAGGAATAGATAGGAAACGTATTATTTTCAATGTTTTCGTGCGATCAGGGGTTACAGAGATAGCCCGGGGTCAACACGAGCGGCTTTTAATCTCTAAATCCGCCTTTATGGGATTGGTCGAAGAAAACTGAAATGCCAGGATCGATTTGCGTTCAGTGATTTCTCTAGCTTATTATATTTCTGTGTATTGTAAATTTAGTTTGTGTGTTTCCAAGGGAGGATTAAATGAAGTTCAATAGAATAATTATGTCCACCGTTGCGCTTGGCGCCGCAGTGGCGTTAACACCTACCTTTGTTGCCGCGGCAACTGTTATGAAAATTGGTTTTGTAACGATCAATGATGGCCAACATAAATCGGCTAAATGGATCCAGAAAGAAGTGAATAAACGGACAGGCGGATCCATTGACGTAAAGGTATTTCCGGCAGCTCAACTCGGTAAAATTCCGCGCCAGATTGAAGGCGTACTTTTGGGAACGCAGGAGGCCTTTATCTCACCTCCCGGTTTCTTTAAAGGCCTGAACCCAGCATTTGCCGCGCCTGACGCACCCGGTCTTTTTGATAGCTTCGCGCATCAGACCAACACATTGAATCACCCCGACGTGCGCGAAAAGTTTCTAAACCTTGCCACTTCAAAGGGAGTGACGGGTAAGTATATCGTGTGTGCAGGCGCATCCGCCTTTGCTATGCGAAACCCAGTTCGCTCACTTAGCGATGCCAAAGGTAAGAAGATCAGAGTCCTCGCCTCTCCGATGGAAGTAGCGATTATGCGGGAACTGGGTGCAGCGGGTACGCCGATGCCCTATTCTGAAGTTCTGCCTGCAATACAGCGTCGTGTGATTGATGGTGCCAGTTCCGCGGTTGTTGTTATGGGACCGTCGAAATTTTATACGGCGGCAAAGTACCTGACCCCAACCCACTTTACCTATATACCGACTGCTATGTGGACTAGTGCTAAATGGCTTGCCAAATTGTCTCAAAAGCAGCGGGAAATTCTCGACCAAGTCGGCAAGGAAGTTACGGCAACCGCGAACAAGTGGTCTGAAGACGATACGAAGGCTTGGGAGAAGAAATGGGGCGACGAAGGCGGTACGGTAATTCGTTTGAACGAGGATGAGAGAAAAACCGCCCTCGCCAAGCTGCGTCCGTTGGAAAATATCTTTCTAAAAGATCCCAAGATCGCGCCTATGTACAAGCTGATTAAGGCAACTGCGGCTAAGACACGGAAGTAGCTTTTCTAAGAAATAAGAAAAGGGGCCGGCATTCGCCGGCCCCTTTTCTTATTCTGTAATTTACATATTATTTTCCTTTGAAGACAGGCTTGCGTTTTTCGCGCAGTGCATTGATACCTTCTTGGTGATCCTCGGTAATGTTGGACTTCGATTCCAGTGATAGCGAATAATCCAAATTGGCGGACACAATCTGTTTGAGCGGAGCATTGATGGCCTGTTTGGTCCATTGGATTGCGCGTATCGCGCCATTGGCGAGCTCGTGAGAAAAATCGTTAACGACTTTATCCAGTTCCTCAGCGGGTACGCAGCGATTAATTAATCCCATATTAGCAGCGCGCTCCGCCGTCAGCATCTCGCCGGTATAAAGAAACTCTCGGGCACGGGCGAAACCGATTAAATAGGGCCAAATCCCTGAGCCACCGTCACCGGCGGTCAGACCGACCTTAACGTGGGGATCGCCGATCCGCGCGGTGTCTGCCGCCATAATGACATCGCAGTATAGTGCTAGAGTCGCGCCTAACCCCGCAGCCGCGCCGTTAAGCTTGGCAATGACTGGTTGTCGGCAATCTAAGATTGATATCATGGAACGCTTGCCTTCTTCAGACAGTGTTTCCCACCCCCACGGTTCGTCGATTAGTTCTTGCAGCCACTCGGCATCTCCACCAGCGCAGAAAGCGCGCCCAGCTCCTGTCAGGATAACGACGTCCACGGATCGGTCACGATTTATATCTTCAAAGACTTGGGATAGCTCAACATGCATTGGTCCATTGATAGCATTAAGCTTCTCGGGCCGGTTCAGGGTGACGGTCAAAACGCGCTCATGTTTCTCGAATAAAAGTGTTTTGTATTTGCTGTAGTCCATTAATCGTCCCTCTTAATCCAGCCAGGTAGTGAAGTCGTCGACATCAATGCGGTCAGGCTGGAACAAGTTGACCGAAGAGCCCTTAGCTGGCCAACCAATGCTCATGCCACCTATCAGGGTGAAGTCGTCTCCCACCTCGAACATTTCGTGAGCGATGTGGGGAAATTCTCCAAGCGCTCCCTGAGCGATAGTCGATAGTCCCCAGCCACGTGCTGCCACAGAGATAGACTGTATGAAGGTTCCATAGTCTAGCCATGAGCCATGCTCCAACTCTGATGGAATCCAGAAGATTAGCCCGGTGGCAGCTCCAAAGAATCTGTAGTTACTTACAAAGGCGTCGCGGCGAGATTCGCGGTCTTCTCGGGCAATCTCCAATGCCCCATAAAGTCCGAATCCACAGGCGCGCCGACGGAATAGAAATTCCTCGCGGAACTCTCTCGGATAATAGTGATATTGCATATCGCGCGGTTCGCCGCTTTTTTCAGCTGCGATCATTGCATCCGTATATTTACGCCGCGCGTTTCCGTTGAGGACGTGTACCTTCCACGGCTGGATATTTGAACCGGACGGGGCCCAGCGGGCAGCTTCCAAAATACGCCGCATCAGATCTCTCGGCACAGGTTTGTTCTGGAATGCGCGGATAGAACGCCTTGAAACCAGCGCATCTTCAGCGTGCATATCTGGACGAGGCATGCCGGGATCGGTCATTTCTCTTTTTCGCTGGCGTAAGGAGTCTTCCGCCGACATCAGCGACGGGCGAGGGTTTTTAGACATAGGGTATTACTCGGTATTAATTATCGACGGAAGGTGCGGGTGGCAATTTTCCCCGCCATTTGATCCAGTTAAAGCTCGTATCGCAGCTCCGGCAGCCGAACATAACCTCGGATGTAGCACCACCGAATAATGATATGACTTCAAGATCACTGGAACCGCATTCCGGACAGGTTACTCCGTCAAAGTCAGGGTCGCCTGTATGTAAATCGCGCTGTCGGGCAGCATATCCGCCCGGGTCTCTAACAACCCGGGTGAAGCCACCATGGGAAGGCCCATCAGTGGGCAAGTCCGGCGTCCTTAAAACGTACAATTTCGAACAAACTGTCCGGCATTGGGCCAAAGCGGCGCGCATCTGAGCGCCAGTCCTTGGCAAATTGGATAGACTTGTCCTGTATTAGGTCAGAACCGAGTAAAGCTTCCGCTTTGGCGACTTCCTTGATAAACGCGTCGCGCAATTTTTTCAGGGGAACGTCGCGAATGCCGGCTGCGTGAAGCGGGTCTTTGCCACGGGCAGGACCGTACCATTGCAGCGACAATGGGTAGCGACGGGCGAAAGCTCTTTGGAATAACTTCGATTGTGTCTTGCCCTCGCCAATAATTTGGAACCAACCCTGCGCATATTTCAGGTGAAAGTATGTTTCTTGGCCAATTTTCTTTGCAATACCAGCAACTGCGCGATCCTCGTGCTTCAAGAATCCGGACGCAAGCATCCAAGTCGCCAGTTCTGCTAGCCATGTGGAGACGATAAAATCTTCCCATCCGGAAGGCGCTTCATCCAATAGGTTGGACGAGCAGATTTCCTTCGGTCCGCGGCCTCGTTCTATATATTCATAATCGTGACCGTGCGCAGCGAGGAACTGATAAATAGCCCTTGTGTGGCCGTAATTCGCTGTGCACATGCCTAGGATTGCCGCAAAATCAGGAAGTGATCTTCCATTCATGGTACATTCAGCATACCAATTTCCTAACACTAATTTGGTGTCGGCGATTGCTAGGAGATCGTTTTCAAAATTTTGATCTAATTTGGAGCCTGGGCTACCTGGTGTATATACCATTTTAATTTTTCCTATGATCTGACCTCGGTCAAGCCATCTTGATCTTGGCCGACTTTCCCTCTTCGGTGACTGTGATGATCGCTTCTAGCGGCACCACGCACATTTCTCTCCATTTGTGCTGATCGTAAATGTACCAAGCACGTACCTGAGCGAGTTGATCATTGGGAGCCTCTACTGATCCCACATGTGCCAGTTCCGAGTGCGAATCCTTACGAGCAAATACCTCGTAGTATTTTGGCTCTTTCCCGCCTCGTTCTCGTTTTTGGTCAATTTTTTTCCTAGATTTTAGTTTAGTTGCCATTTTTATTTCCGTATTTCAAACTTGAATACCGTTGGCGCGCATCATTTCTTGAACCTCCGGCTCGATCATGTCGCGTGACCAAGGTAGGTGCCAACCTTGTTCAACCAAAACCTCGGTCACCCCGGGAAGTGCCTGCACCGCCTCTCGAACGTTTTCGCGTAACATTCCTGCACCGGGGCACCCCATACAGGGAATACAGACCTGTACGGACACTACGCCATCATCGGTGATATCTATCTCGCGCAACATTCCCATGCGACGCAGACTGACAGGTACGTGAGGGTCATGCACGCTCTCTAGAGCTTGCACCACATCCTTTTTCGAAGGCGGGATCATTAGATCACTCATCGCGATGGTTCGGTTACTGTGCAGAACTTACCAGAGGTCTTTTCCCCATTCTTCGGAAATAACGCGGGCAATCGACGGCACCTTATGCTTAGAGCCTTTCTTCCAGATCTTGAGCTGTTCTTCCCAAGTAATTTGGCGTTCATAATCCCACTGACGCTTTTCTTCGTCCAGATAGATTGGAGGTTCGTAATCTAGAACATATTTACCGGTCTCTTCATCGAAATACGCTGGAACTTTGATGCCGACACTCTCCGAGAATGGAACCACACGCGATAGCCACTTCTGGCGCATTTCGTCATTCGACGCACCGCGGATACGGTAGGAAAGTTGATCAGTCCGAGTTTTCCGGTTGTCCGGCATCCCAAACCAAGACGCACAAAGGGGAAAATAGAAATCAATCATTTCCTGAACGCGCCGGCGACTTTCCTCCGACTGATTCCAAAAGAATTTTGTCCAGCGCTCGCCGTGACTAACGTGGAAGGTTTCCTCGTAATTGACCTTACGCAAAGATCGGGCAAGTGGCCCGTAAGAACAATTTTCTTCTAGATCGACAGTGGTAATGTATCCAGCGCGGTCACCATAACACATTGAAACCACAGACTCTATGTAGTCCTCATGCGGAAATTCCAGCATCTGAAAGGTCCGCCATTCTTCAGGGTCTCGTTCAAATAGGAACTTATGCGTATCATATCCAAAGTCTTCCAAGATACGGTACATCATCTGGGCGTGCCCTAGCTCGTCCTGACAGGCAGCAGCAATCGCAATCTTGTCTTCTAAAGTTGGAGAGGTTTTGATTGCCGGTGAATATGTCGGTAGCGTAACCACCTCAAGATCCGCGGCGATGTGAACAGTATTGACCAAGACATCTTTGTATCGGTCCGTCATTTCCTCAACATCTTCGAGTTGGTAACCGGTGGCAATCTTTTCCTGAAGCGCGCGTTCCCGCGGATCTTCCTGAACCTCTTTGATCGCAGTTGCCATTTCTCTTAACCCTCTCTTCTTGTCGGATGATTTAGTGAATTATTATTACTAATTTAGAACGTGAACATCGTCTGGGCTAGGCCGCGACCCCATCAAATACGAAATCTCGGAAAGCCCGCGCAAAATCCTGACCCTTGAGGTCGTTACCCCGCATATACCACTCAACGTAACACCCCTTGTTAATCGCCATTATAATGCTGGCTAATTCTTCCGCTCCGATTGCCTTTCGGAATATACCACTTTTTTGGCCGGACTTAACTGTTTCCCGAAGGGCACCCTCCATTCGTGCCATCAGTTCGATCAAACGTTGCTCAATCTCGTCTCCTGATCCGTTGAACTCGGCACTCATCAAGATCGCTAGCAACATATATTCCGTTTTCTCTGCGCCAATAACGGATTGGGATCGCACGAAAGCGTTAAGGCGGTCTTTTGGGTCCTCACCGGATGCATTCATCGCTGCAATAGTCGGCTCGACAGTAAGTTCTTCAGTGCGATCTAGTAAAGCCTTGAGAACATTGGCTTTACTCTTAAAATAAAAATATACCGCGCCTTTTGTCAAACCAGCGGCTTGCGCAATTACCTCTACTGTCGTCGCATGATAGCCCTGAGTTATAAACAACGTCAGCGCCTTGCCAAGTAACGCCTCTATACTCGCCGCACGCTGTTCGCGCTTGGTCGTCGGACGTTCCCGATCAGACGTTTCATCCAGTTTTTGAATTCGCGTGTTCATAACACCATTGATCGACATACTGATCGGACAGTATCTTCTTTTGCATAATTTTTCAACCGGCGAGGTGCCGGGATCCCGATTATATGATCGCCTATTGAACAAAACTCATACCGCGCTAAATTGCCTTGATGAGTAAATCTGATAAGCAGATCTCCCTTGATAGGAAGAAACTAGTGAAACCAGAGTATTGGTTAATCGGCTTTCTTCTGCTGATTGGAGCTATTTCTGTGCCGGCTATGCAGAATGTTTACCTACTTCAGTCTTTTGTTCTTTCCATCTGCACGGGTCTAGGGCTTTAAAGACGGGGCGTTGACCCGCGGCGACCAATGGGATGGTGCCACATTTCCACCGCTGATCCGTTACGTTTTATATTCTTGATAAATCTCCTATTACCTACCTATGCCTACGCCTATGTGGTTTAGCATGGAGGTATCTTTCTCCTCGACGAACCTTTTTTCGACCACGGCAATAACGTTTACGATACCGAGCCGAATAATAAGAAAACTCGGGTTCGTGCGAACGACGCCCTTGGCGGGGGAACTTGGTATACAACTCTGGCGCAGCTCCCAAACCTTACGATCCCAACGCACCGGGTGACGAGACACTCAGGTTTAGCGCTGGGTCCTTCGCGGTTTCTATGATCGGTGTTTCCCTGATCATCCTTCTTCTTCGTTTTTTCCCGATTTTATTTTCTCGTTTCGAGATCAATTACGATATCCCTTAACCGAGCAACCAAATGAAAAATCGCCGCCTTTCCGAGGCTTATAGATGAGCGAGACCTTGCAAAGACATTTGTCCTCAACAAGCAAAGCGTGTCCGCCCGAAAATAATGTGATAAGCGTCTGACTGATAATGTCATAATGACCTAGAATCATGCCGCTGATATGTTTGCAAACTGACGGTATACGCGGATCACACGCTTCGATCTTGGAAATGATACAACATGCTTCTATCTTGGAAATGATAAGGTCTATCGGACGGCTTTCACGGGCTCTGATCGTTCAGTTGTTTGGAGGTCGGGCTCTATCGCCTTATGGGAGGGGTTAATGGCTATATGTCGGCCTTTTCTCTAGTTAATCTTGGACGCGTCTTGACGCGAGGCGAAGCGAAAGAGGGCCAGGTTCCTACCGATGGGCCGCAGATGTGCGGCGATATCGATATAAGGATCGCGCGGGATGGTACTTGGCACTATCTCGGTTCTCCGATCGGCCGCGAATCGCTGGTAAAGTTGTTCGCATCAGTACTAAATCGTGATGAGGCTGGAGATTTCTGGTTAGTAACGCCTGCCGAATTATGTCGGATTAAGGTGGATGATGCGCCGTTCAATGCTGTTGAGATGATTGTAAGCCATGGAAAAAATGGACAAGTCCTTAATTTTCGCTCGAATATCGGCGAAACCGTTACGGCTGGACCGGATCACCCTATCCGAATCGAAATTGAACCGGAAACCGGTGAGCCGTCGCCTTATATTATGATAAGAGATGGTCTAGAGGCGTTAATTGTTCGATCCGTTTTTTATGATTTGGTGGAAATCAGTGAAGAACGAGAGGTGAATGGAAAAACCATGCTTGGCGTTCGTAGCGGCGGCGTTTTCTTCAAACTCGGGGACATCGATGATGCCTAATGATGGTTTGCGCATTGGCCGAGATCACATTATGAGCGCGTTCGAAGGTCCCGGAATCGATCCACCGTCACTGGATAACCGAGGTGACGGCTACGGCTGGATTTCCCAGGAACGAGAATCGTTCCCGCAGAATATCACTCCCGCCGCGATTTTAGTTCCGCTTATTGACCGACATGACGGAATAACCATCCTTTTAACAGAGCGTCCCAGCCACCTCAAAAGTCATCCGGGGCAGGTTTCGTTCCCGGGCGGCAAATGCGAACCGGATGATCAAACCGCCGAAGATACCGCTCTGCGCGAAACCAAGGAAGAAATCGGCCTAGAGCCCGAACAAATCGATCTGGTTGGCCGGCTAGGTCAGCGAACCACGGGTAGCGGTTTCAAGGTTACGCCTGTTGTTGGCCTTATCCGGCCACCATTTGAGACGTTTCCAAACCCCGGCGAAGTCGAGACAGTCTTCGAGGTGCCGCTGAGTTTTGTCCTTGACCCTGAAAATCAGAAAACTGAAACCCGATATATCCGAGGTGTAGATCACCAATTCTACGTTCTCCCCTTTGAAAACTTCTATATCTGGGGTTTAACGGCGCGTCTGCTTATTGCGTTGAAAGACACCTTGGAGGTTACATGATCCGGCTATTGCTGTTGACACTTATACCACTGATTCTGCCATTCGCTGCTTGGTACGCATGGGATGTATTCGGGGAGAAGCCGGTGATCGATCCTGTTACGGGTGAACAGGAGCCGCCTAAGTTAAAATCTGCGCCACTGAAAATGCTATTCTTTATCGGGACAGTCCTGTCAATGCTCACGTTAGGTGCATTTCTTCTTTTCCATGACCAAATTGCGAATGATCCATATTCCGCAATAAACGTCGAAGATGCTGGGAAGAGACTAGAGCGCGGTATCGCACCCGACAGACCTAATGCACCGCGTTGAGCGTGGCGGACAGAATCTCACCGCCAGACTGGATGGTGGACCCCGACTTGGAAAAAATCTTTGATATATTGAAGATGGCGGGCCACAAGGTACGGTTCGTCGGAGGGTGCGTCCGTGATACGATCGCTCGCCGCACAGTTAAGGACATTGACCTAGCGACCGACGCAAACCCCGAATTCGTTTTAAAGGTTTTGACCGGCGCTAAGATCAAGGTACTACCGACCGGTATCGAACATGGCACGGTCACCGCAATTCCGGAAACACGCCCATTCGAAATCACAACGCTGCGCAGAGACGTTGAAACCGATGGCCGACACGCGACTGTAGAATTCACTGAAGATTGGATGGAGGATGCGTCGCGTCGGGACTTTACTTTCAACGCCCTTTCGGCTGATCCCGACGGGACAATCTATGATTATTTCACCGGAATAGAAGATCTCAACGCTGGTCGGGTTCGTTTTATCGGCCGCGCCCAAGAACGCGTCGCCGAGGACTATTTGAGAGTGATGCGGTTTTTCCGGTTTCAGGCGAATTACGGTAAAACTGTGCCGGATCAAGATTCTTTGGCGGCTTGCCGGGCAGCGGCTGGGAATGTCGAAACCGTGTCCGGAGAGCGTATCTGGAGCGAAATGTCGCAGACGCTTACCGCTCCAGCACCTGGAGCCGTGCTTCGGATGATGGAGGATATTGGGTTGCTCGGCCTTTTGCTGCCGGTTGGCGGATCCGTGATGCATATTGAAGCCTTGGCGAAGGTGGAGAGTATCTTATCAATTGAACCGGAACCGATTAGGCGTTTGGCGGCATTGATAAGACCCAGCGATGGTCAAGAGTCCGAGACCGCAGTTCGGTTACGGTTGTCACGGAGAGATAACTCCCGGCTTAAAAGGTTGAATTCTATGCGGGGTGAATCCAGTGCAGCGATGAGTATTCATGAGTTGCGTAAGACGCTTTATGCGGTCGGCCGCGACCGATTTCTTGATCAGATTCTTCTCGACTGGGCAGACGATCTCGCCGCCAATTCACTGGGATCAGTTAGCTCGATGAAGGGCTGGAGGGAAATATGGGATACCGCTTCATCCTGGCAGTTTCCGGAATTTCCCATAAATGGTGAAGACGTCATGGAAATGGGTATCCAAGAAGGCCCTAGAGTCGGAGAAATTCTTGAGCATATCGAAGAATGGTGGGTAGAACATTCCTTTCTGCCTGACCGAGATGCGTGCCTCGACCAATTGAGGCAGGTTATCCCCAATCTCTGAAGCAGAGTTTACCCTCCCCAACAAATTCTTTGTGAATATTTTTCTACGTACGACGATGGAATATTTAGTCGTTCGAACAAAGCAATTTGATTAACTTTTCATTTTATAGTGCCCCCAATTCTATTGTTAATATGAGTATATCGGCTAGTGTCGAATCCGAGCGCCGACTATGGAAACGTTTGAAGACATTTGCAAAGTTAGCGCAGTCGGTATTCCTGACTCGAGGCGGGGTCCTGTGGTAATCGCATGCGTCAAAGGGCGGGGTGGCGATATCGCGAGGCGCGCCGCCGCTATCAATATTCACTGAAAAACTCGTTACTTGCCAACTTCAAATGTTCATTAGACTATAATTTCGCCGATCACCTTCGGCGCAATGCGGCCAATAAAGATTTAAGACGTCTTCTTCGTGATGCACCTACCGAAGTCAAAACTCAGAACTCTCATCGCTTCCAGCAGGTTGCTTGAAGTATGATTTCGGAGAATTGTGCCGACTCAAAAAAAATCGCTGCGGTCTTCGCTCCAAGCTCTTTCATTCACTACGTTTTGTTTACTGTTTTTAATTCCTTTAAGGCCATTTAACTTCTGGAGGCATGGACATGAGAATAGCCTCCACATTTCCCCCAGTTTTTAGGCCGAAGATCGTGCCCCTGTCATGGAGTAGATTGAACTCTACATACCGACCACGCCGGCGCAGCTGGTATTCTCTTTGCTCCGGCGTCCACGTATTATTCATGTGATTAGAAATGATCTCTGGATAAATACCGAGAAAAGCAAGGCCAACCTCTTGAGTGAAGGCAAAATCCTTCTCCCAGTCGCCGGTATCAACGTAATCGAAAAAAATACCTCCAACGCCGCGGGGTTCGTTCCGATGTGGAAGAAAAAAATACTCGTCGCACCATTGCTTGAATTTTGGATAGTACTCATTGTTGTGCTTTTCGCACGCTCGGCGCAAAGCTCCATGGAACATCTCGGTATCTTCTTCGTCTGGATAAATGGGTGTAAGGTCGCTCCCGCCGCCGAACCATGCTTTTGACGTAATAATAAAACGGGTGTTCATATGTGCGGCTGGCACCAGCGGTGAGTGCATGTGCGAAACCAATGAAATACCTGACGCCCAGAACCGGGGGTCTTCCTCCGCACCAGGAACGTTTTTCCGAAACTCTTCTGAGAACTCGCCGTAAACGGTTGAGATGTTTACGCCAACTTTTTCGAAGACACGGCCTTTCATCACAGACATTATTCCGCCACCACCGCCCGGCCGATCCCATGCCATTTGCTCGAAGCGTCCCGGTTTACCGCTGCCGATTGTCTCATTCGGTCCGATAACCGTATCCTCTATATTCTCGAGCGATCGGCATATCCTGTCGCGCAGTTCTGAAAACCAGGTACTGGCAGCTATCTTTTTTTCGTCTAAGGTCTTCTCGGTCATCTCTCCACCTAACTTACGCAAATACTCCATCAAAGGCGCCGGTCTGTCGCATCGCCTCGCCAACGACTATCGCTGCCGCCGTAACAACATTGAGCGACCGAGCGCCGCGCGCCATCGGAATAGACAAACGAGCATTGGCTTCAGCGTGTACGCTAGCGGGGACCCCGGCGCTTTCGCGGCCGAGTAATAATATATCTGTGTCCAGATACTTAAAATCAGTGTAAGTATCTGTTCCTTGTGTGGTTAGAAGCAATACACGGGATGGAAGCCGAGCCGTTTTCCATGCCTCCCATGATGCATGGCGGTCTATGTCCGCGTGGGCCCCATAATCCATTAAAACGCGCTTTAATCGTCGGTCGTCCAATAGGAAGCCGCAGGGTTCGATGATATCCACTGGGATGTTCAGGCAGGCGCCAAGGCGGAAAACCGCTCCCGCATTCTGAGGGATGTCAGGTTGAAACATTGCTATTCTCATATCAAAGCCATACCGATGATCGGTAGGAGGCGCAATCGTTAGAATTTTTAGACACTTCACCTTACCTATACCGACTGCTAACCCAACTGGGGCAGGGTTTCCAGCGGCCACTAATTGGACTATACCGGCTTTTAGAGCCTATTAACGGCGGCCCATGATAAGAGAAGTGTGCGGCGACGCGCCGCATGTATCGAATCTAACGTCGTGCTACCTATAAACTAGGTAAAAGTGGCGTATTGGGGGAAATATTTTAAGTTCGTATTTTTGGCGGATTTTCACGGGACGTGAAATGTCAGCAAATGAACGGAAATAAGGTGTGAAGCATGGCTGATACCGGAGGCGCCCGGTCGCCCGAAAACGGCCACAAAGGGGAAACCCGGCGTGATTTTCTACAACTGGCGACTGGTGCTTTTGCGGCCGTTGGTGGCGCTGCAGTGGCTTGGCCTTTCATCCAGCAAATGAATCCGGCTGCGGATACGCTGGCCCTAGCCACTGTCGAGGTTGATGTCTCCGCAGTCGAAATAGGTCAAGCTATCAAAGTAAAATGGCGGGGGGTACCAGTTTTTATTCGCCATCGTACAAAAGCCGAGGTCGCCGCTGCAAATTCTGTAAGGTCTACTGATTTAATCGACCCGGAAGAAGACAGTGCCCGCGCTCAAAAGCCAGAGTGGCTGATTTTGGTCGGGGTCTGTACCCACTTGGGATGCATTCCGCTGGGCACTTCACAGGGTGAAACCAAGGGCGAGTTCAATGGGTGGTTCTGCCCGTGCCATGGGTCACACTATGACACATCCGGTCGCATCCGGAAGGGCCCGGCACCTCGTAACCTTCCAATACCTGAATACACCTTTATCAGCGATAACGTCGTCAAGATCGGGTGAGGTAGAAGAAATATGTCCAAATTCCAGAAACCTGCCTGGCTCGATAACAGCGCTGTTCGCTGGGTTGATCACCGTCTTCCGATTTTTTCGTTCGTGAGCCATGAGCTCTATGAATACCCAACGCCCCGAAACCTGAATTATTGGTGGAATTTCGGCTCTTTGGCGGGGATTGTGTTAGTGATCATGATCGTCACGGGTATTACTCTGGCTATGCACTATACCCCCCATACAGCGATGGCTTTCGATTCGGTTGAACGCGTTATGCGTGACGTGAACTACGGCTGGCTAATCCGTTATATACATATGAACGGTGCGTCGATGTTCTTCATCATAGTGTACATTCATATTTTCCGAGGACTGTATTTTGGCTCCTACAAGGCCCCGCGCGAAATCCTTTGGATGCTGGGTGTCGTAATCCTGCTTCTGATGATGGCTACGGCATTTATGGGATATGTGCTTCCTTGGGGTCAGATGAGCTTCTGGGGTGCTACGGTGATTACTAACTTATTTTCAGCTATTCCTTGGGGTATCGGAGACTATATCGTAACCCTACTGTGGGGTGGGTTTTCGGTTGACAATGCTACTCTCAATAGGTTTTTCAGCCTGCACTATCTTTTACCGTTTGTAATTGTTGGCGTCGTAGTATTGCATATCTGGGCGCTGCACGTGCACGGTTCGAATAATCCGATCGGGATCGATACCAAGGGGGAACAGGATGTTGTCCCGTTCCATCCCTATTATACGGTCAAGGATATGTTTGGGCTGGGAGTTTTCTTAATTATATTTGCCCTGTTCATATTCTTCGCCCCTAATTACTTGGGCCACCCGGATAACTACATACCGGCCAATTCTCTGTCGACGCCAGCGCATATTGTGCCGGAATGGTATTTTCTACCTTTCTACGCGATCCTCCGCGCGGTGCCGGATAATTTCATCGGCGGCTGGACCACCGAGTGGCTAGGCTTCATCATCTTTGAAGCCAAGCTGGCTGGAGTACTCGCGATGTTCGGAGCAATCGCGGTATTATTTATTTTGCCCTGGCTTGATCGGTCACCAGTGCGTTCGTCACGCTTTAGGCCATTGTACAAGTGGTTTTTCTGGATATTTGCGATCGATTGTCTTGTGCTAGGTTATATGGGCGCACTCCCAGCTGAGGGAATCTACGTCGTTATCAGCCGCGTTGCGACCGTCTATTATTTTGCCCACTTTTTGGTAATCATTCCCCTCTTGGCGAAGTTCGAGACAACAAAAGAATTACCTAAAAGTATTTCTGAACCGGTTCTGCGAGGGGGAGGCGGGGTTGCTGTCAGTGCTGCTGCCAAGCCAATGGAGAAAGCTTGATGAAACGGTTTTTCACCGGTGTCGTTGTCGGTGTCCTAGCAATAATTTTAGGGTCCGCGGTGCACGCGGCCGGGGGAGGAGTGGCACCTCCCGCGCACCCTTGGGCGCATTCGGGTATCTTCGGGACGTTTGATAGGGGGGCGCTACGCCGGGGGGCGAAAGTTTATAATGAAGTTTGCTCCGCCTGCCATGGATTGCGTCTAGTAGCATACCGTAACCTTCTGGATATTGGATTCGCCGAACGCGAAATAAAGGCGATCGCTGCTGAGAGGGAAGTGCCAGCCGAACCTAACGATGATGGAGAGATTGAAATGCGGCCAGCTATTCCGTCGGATCGATTCGTGTCGCCGTTTCCAAATGATAACGCTGCGCGCGCTGCTAATGGCGGGGCATTGCCACCTGATTTGTCGCTGATCGTAAAAGCCCGGCCCGGCGGTGCGGATTACATCCACGCACTACTCACCGGATACAAGGAGGAAGCACCAGCCGGTATCGAGGTACCAGAGGGCATGAACTACAACGAGTATTACGCGGGCAATATGATAGCGATGGCCTCCCCGTTGGCGGAAGATGGCGTGGAATATGCCGATGGCACCAAGGCTTCCGTTGAGCAAATGTCGGAAGATGTAACTGTTTTTCTCGCATGGGCAGCTGAACCAGAACTGGAAGAGCGTAAGCGCATGGGAATAAAAGTGATCCTTTTTCTGCTTATTTTAACCGGGCTTCTTTATGTCGTAAAACGCCGTGTTTGGGCCGACGCCCACTAAAACCTTGAGAGTGTCCGCTACCCCCGGCAGGCAGATCTACCGAGGATGACTCGTTTTCTAAGGGTGAATAAAGTACTTTCAGTCATGTCTCCATCGGGACCAATAACATAGAGAAAGCTCCGGATATTTTTGATGCCGTGTGCGGCTATTCGGGAATCTGGTGCGAACTTGAAGGAAAAAACTGCAGACCGAGTATCATGGCCCTGAACAATTTACTGTATCTTGAAGTCTCGAATCATTTGTAATGGTTAATTGACCCCATTAGCTTCCCGCGAGTGGGTGGTCGGTGTTTGGGAGAGATTTATGACTGATCTAGGTAATATCCCCGTTATTGGTATCATCGGGGGTAGCGGCGTTTACGAGATCGACGGGCTGATCAATAAAGAGTGGCGGCAGATTCCTTCGCCTTTTGGTATGCCTTCGGACGAATTCTTGTTTGGTGAACTTGATGGTCAACAGATCGTTTTCCTGCCGAGGCATGGGCGCGGCCACCGTGTGCCACCAAGTGGGGTGAATTTTCGTGCTAATATTGACGCCTTCAAACGTGCAGGTGTTACCGAAATCCTCTCGATTAGCGCCGTTGGGTCGCTAAGGGAGGAATATTCCCCTGGCCATTTTGTCTTAGTAGATCAGTTCATTGACCGTACATTTGACCGTAAGAAAACATTTTTCGACGAGGGGTGTGTGGCTCATATTTCTATGGCTGATCCGATCTGCAGTCGACTCTCCCGAAATCTCGCTAATGCGCTCGAAGATACTGGAATCAAATATGCTCTCGGGGGCGTCTATCTGGTCATTGAAGGCCCACAGTTCTCTTCTCGTGCCGAAAGCCATTTATACCGATCCTGGGGATGCGATGTTATCGGTATGACTAATATGCCAGAGGCAAAACTCGCCCGAGAAGCGGAGATGTGTTACGCAACGGTTGGCATGATCACCGATTACGATTGTTGGCATGAGGATCATGACGACGTCGCGATAGAAGGCGTTATCAAGATCATGCATGAAAACGCTGACAAGGCGCGGACACTGATTAAGGCGGTTGTGCCAAAGTTATCTGGCCGGGATAGATTCTGCGATTCTGGATGTCACACGGCACTGGAACACGCTATCGTAACCGCACCCGAGGCTCGCGATCCGGAAGCCGTTTCAAAGCTGGATGCGGTCGCAGGCCGGGTGCTGGGCGTATGAATGTTGACGGTAAACCCTTTAGGACTATCTGGGTTGGCGATGACGGTGAGACTGTTGAAATTATCGATCAGACGCGACTCCCATTTGAATTCGTAATTATCCAACTGCGAGACGTTTCGGATGCGTCAACTGCGATAAGTGATATGTGGATACGGGGTGCGCCGCTGATTGGGGCGACAGCTGCCTTCGGTATGGCACTCGCGATGCGCGATGATCCATCAAACGAAAACCTTTTTCTCGCAGCGGATCAGTTAATGGCGACACGACCCACAGCGGTTAATCTCCGCTGGGCGGTGGATGAGATGAAGAATTTACTATTACCACTCGCCCCCAATGCTCGTGTGAAGGCAGCCTATATTCGCGCTGAAGAAATCTGTGATGAAGATGTGGCGATCTGTTCGTCAATCGGCGATCACGGCATGCCTCTAATCTATCGGGCCTGGGAAGCCCGGGGGAAGCCAGATCAAGTTAACGTGTTGACCCATTGTAACGCGGGATGGCTAGCTACGGTCGACTGGGGTACAGCTCTGGCTCCGGTTTACAAGGCTCACGATGCGGGTATTCCTGTCCATGTATGGGTCGATGAGACCCGGCCACGTAATCAGGGCTCTAACCTGACGGCCTGGGAATTGGGGAAGCACGGGGTACCGCATACCGTCATCGTCGACAATGCCGGTGGACATTTGATGCAGCACGGACTTGTGGATCTAGTTATTACCGGTACTGATCGAACAACTTCAGCAGGCGATGTTTGCAACAAGATCGGTACTTATCTGAAAGCGCTGGCGGCATACGATAATGACGTTCCATTTTATGTTGGACTACCCGGCCCCACGATTGACTGGACGATTGATGATGGCTTCCGCGATATCCCAATCGAACAACGTAATTCCTCGGAGGTTACAGAGGTCACTGGTAAATCATTATCTGGAGAGATTTTGACGGTAAGCATCGTTCCGGGTGGAAGTTTCGCAAAAAACTATGCGTTCGATGTAACACCCTCTCGTCTTGTTACGGGTCTTATCACCGAACGCGGCGTTAGCACCGCGTCAAAGTTGGGGTTAGCGGAATTGTATCCAGAATTCGCAGGTTAAATAGAAACACTTTAAAAGGGGCTTGGCGGTCCCTTCCCTAGAGACCGACCAAGATAAGACTGTGCACGCTGATAATGAAAATACGGGATATTTTCGATGAGAAGTAAATGGTCGGCAGAGGCTGCACGGGATACCGTCAGCTATTATGAAAGACAGGGTATATCTGAGGATCTTGCATTACGTGTCTATACTTCACGACTGCTGGGTAACGACGCCAAATTAGTATTGCATGGCGGAGGTAATACGTCTGTCAAGACGATGATGACTGATACTGTCGGGGATAAAGTGGAAGTGCTTTGCGTGAAGGGGTCCGGCTGGGATATGGCGAATATTGAGCCACCGGGCCTGCCGGCGGTTAGGCTCGAATCCATCCGCAAGCTCCGCGGGTTGAAAAAACTTACCGATGAGGAAATGGTAAATGCTCAGCGCGGCGCTTTACTTAATTCAAACTCACCAAACCCCTCCGTAGAGACACTTCTTCATGCTTTCCTGCCGCATAAGTTTGTTGATCACACGCATTCAGATGCAATTTTATCTGTCACCGACCAGCCAGATGGTACGAATCTCTGCCGAGAAATCTTTGCCGATCGTGTTGCACTAGTTCCGTATATAATGCCGGGATTCGATTTAGCTAAGGCCTGCGCCAGTATTTGGGAAAAGTACCCCGATGTAGAGGGCCTTATACTTCTAAAGCACGGGATTTTCACCTTCGGGGAAGATGCGCGTGAATCTTATCAGCGTATGATCAATCTCGTTAGCGTTGCGGAGAACTACCTACAGAGCGGTAAACCGGCAAAATCATTCACGCCTCGGCGCCAGATTCTCAGAACAGCTAAAGTTGCAGAAATCTCCCCGATAGTACGCGGGGCATTGGCCGAGAAGGACGGGTCTGACTGGCGTCGGATGGTGCTCGATTTTCGAGATTCGCCACACGTGATGAATTTCGTCAACGGCCGCGACGTCGTCCGGTACGCGACGGCCGGGCCGGTTACTCCGGACCATGTAATCCGTACAAAACCGAAGCCGCTAATAATTCCAGCACCGAAGGAAAACGAATTAGGCATATTCACCATTTCCATCTCATCGGCGATTAGAAAATACATAGTCGATTACACGCGCTACTTTGAGCGGAACAACCGAAAGCAGCTAACCCCGAAAATAATGCTTGATCCGATCCCGCGGGTAATATTGATGCCCGGATTGGGTTTGTTCGGACTTGGAAAGTCGGTCAGTGATGCTGGGGTCGCAGCAGATTTGGCAGAGACTTCGGCACGGGTGATTGCCGATGCGGAGAGAATTGGAATGTACAAGTGCATTCCGGAAAAGGATATCTTTGAGATTGAATACTGGTCCTTGGAGCAGGCTAAACTTGACAAGATGTCGGAAAAACCACTGTCACGTCATGTGGTTGCCGTCACCGGGGGTGGATCTGGGATCGGCGCCGCGACGGCGGCCGCTTTCGCGGGCCAGGGTGCAGAAGTAGCAATCCTTGATCGCGATTTGGAGGCGGGGCAGGAATTGGCCGATCGTCTCGGCGGCATCGCGGTAAAATGTGATGTTACACGAGCCGCGTCGGTTACACGGGCTTTCTCCAAAATATGTCAGAAATTTGGTGGGCTTGATATTCTCGTTTCCAACGCAGGTGCTGCATGGGAGGGCCGGATTGGTGACGTGGACGAAAAAATATTACGAGAGAGCTTCGAACTCAATTTCTGGGGCCATCAGCGCTGTGCGCAGGCAGCGGTCGCTATCATGAAGGCCCAAAGGACAGGTGGAGTCCTGCTCTTTAACACGTCTAAACAGGCTGTAAATCCCGGCCCGGATTTTGGTCCCTATGGGCTGCCAAAGGCTTCGACACTGTTCCTATGCCGCCAATACGCGCTTGATCATGGCGTCGATAGCATTAGGGCGAACGCGGTTAACGCCGACCGCATCCGCTCTTGCCTTCTGACTAGCGAGATGATCCAAAAGAGGTCAAAGGCCCGTGGGCTGAGCGAGGAGGAGTACATGTCTGGCAACCTCCTTGGGAGGGAGGTTACCGCCAACGATGTTGCCCAAGCATTTGTCGATTTGGCGCTTTCGAAAAAGACTACCGGTGCGGTTTTGACAGTCGATGGCGGAAATATCGCTGCGGCCCTCCGATAAAAACATCTTCCTCCCGGCAGTTGAGGCAGATGTTTTTATATCGGATTTGTGGGTCAGGTGGCGTGTTCATCCATCCAGGCGACAGCCCGTTCGAAAGCGCGTTCAGTGGCACCGGGGTTAAACGAATCCCGATCGTCACATGTGAATCCGTGACCTGAATCGTCATACACGTAAAGCGGACTATCTTGGAGAGAGTCCTTGATCTTTTGAAGATCGTCGAGAGGGATCGCAGCATCTTTGTCGCCGAAATGGAACTGGATTGGACATTTGGGTTTCATATCTTCCAACCGTGCTGCAATGCCCCCACCATAAAATGGCATAGCCGCCGAGATTCCATCAACCGTACACGCGGCAACAAAGGTTGCATATCCGCCAAAACAGAAACCGATCACGCTGACCTTGCCGGCGGATGCTACTTCCTGCACCGCGGCGCCAATATCAGAGGTAATCCAATCATCCGTTATTTTTCCTCGAGTTTCGCGGCCTAAGGCAAAGTCATCCTCATTATACCCAAGCTCAATTTTTTTATCGACGCGGTCGAACAAGGCTGGCGCAATGGCCGTGTATCCCAATCCTGCAAAATGATCGACGGTGCTACGGATTTGGCTGTTAACTCCGAAAATTTCTTGAATGACGACAAGCGCACCTTTCGGTGGACCCGAGGGGTCCGCCTTATAGGCATCAAGCTGATGACTATCTCCCGAGGTAAGTAAAATGTTTTCTCCCATGTTCCTTCCTTTCTCCGGATCCTTAATGTTAACCGATATCGGTACTGCCGTCTTTAATCCGACCAGCGTTCGCCCCCGACCGTCATGCAGGTAACTTAGCGTTCCTTATCAGATGTTGAAACGGTAAAGGATGACGTCGCCATCCTTTACGATATAATCTCGGCCTTCCTGACGCATACGGCCAGATTCTTTTGCACCCTGTTCACCCTGATAGTTTATATAATCTTCATAGCTAATTGTTTCAGCGCAAATGAAGCCGCGGGCAAAATCGGTGTGAATGACACTCGCCGCATCCTCAGCTCTAGTGATTTCTGGAATTGTCCACGCTCGGCTTTCGCTAGGTCCCGCGGTAAAGAAGGTTATCATCCCCAGTAACTCGTATCCCGCCCGGATTATTCTCTCTAGCCCAGTTCGTTCTAATCCGAGGCTTTCAAGGAATTCCCGTTTTTCTTCCGGATCATCGAGTTGGCCGACCTCCGCCTCTATCGCAGCGGATATTATCACACAGGCAGCGTTTTCAGCCGTTGCCTTTTCCCTAATTATTGCCGAAAGCGCGTTCCCAGTTGACGCTGAGTCTTCATCTACGTTGCATACATACATCACCGGCTTTGCGGTCAGTAGTTGCATCTGTCCGAATAGCGGCGACTCTTCCTTGCCAATCTCCATTGTACGCGCCGGTTTTCCTTGTTCAAGCAAACCAATTGCCCTTTCGACGAGGCTAAGCAGTACTGCGGCTGTTTTATCGTTGCCGCGAGCCTTTTTAACGAGCGATTCTTTGCGGCGTTCAAGGCTCTGTAGATCGGCCAGCATCAGCTCAGTTTCGACGACCTCTGCGTCGGATATCGGGTCCACGGCTCCGGCGACGTGCGTGACTTCTTCACCTTCGAAACATCTCAGCACATGGACGATAGCCGAGACCTCACGGATATGACCGAGGAATTGGTTGCCTAGCCCTTCGCCCTTGCTGGCGCCTTTCACTAGGCCTGCTATGTCAACAAATTCCAGTTGTGCCGGCACGATACTACCTGATTTGGCGAGGTTACTGATCAATTGAAGTCGATCGTCGGGTACCGAGACGCGGCCGGAATTTGGTTCCACTGTACAAAATGGATAATTTGCCGCTTCTGCTGCCGCAGTAGCGGTTAAAGCATTAAATAAAGTAGATTTCCCCACATTCGGAAGGCCAACAATTCCACATTGAAAACCCATCAGCCTTATGCCTTCTCGTCTTTGCTGGGAGGTGGTGCCAGATACGCGACACGTGTCATGAAGCCAGCATCATCTCCGTTAACTGCAATCGGCAGTGCCTCCGCGATAGCTTCGATCGTCCGGTCTACCCAAGCTTTTTCGGCCTTAGAAAAATCCGAGAGCACGTATCTGTGGACGTTTTGTTTGTTACCTGGATGACCGACACCAATTCTGATACGGCGATAATCTTGGCCGATATGGGATGATATACTTCGGATACCGTTGTGACCGGCGTGACCGCCACCCATCTTTACCCGTACCTTACCGGGAACAAGGTCTAGTTCGTCGTAAAAAACCGTGACTGCGCCTGGTCGTAGTTTCAGATATCGCAAGGCGGAACCGAGGGCACGGCCCGATTCATTCATAAAGGTTTTTGGCTTCAGTAGCAGAACCTTCTGACCTACGATGTTTCCCTCCGCGATGTAGGCGTGATGACGCGATTTACGTGTAGACAATCCGTACCGACGGATAATTTCATCCGCCACCATAAACCCAATGTTGTGGCGTTGCCCGGCGAATTTTGGACCCGGATTGCCCAGTCCTGCAAAAACTAGCATCGTGACTTATCCGCTGAGATAGGCGGTAAGGAACAATTAACTTTAGTTTTTCTCTCCGGCATCGTCGGAACCTTCGGCGTCATTACCTGAGGTTTCAATCGGTTCTTCGACTTTGGCACCTTCCTCACCTTCTTCATCTTCCACAGTCTCTTCTACCATGATAGTCGGCGCAGCAATTGTGGCGATAGTAAAGTCGCGATCGGAAATTGCGAATTCCACACCTTCGGGCAGCGTAACACTGCTGGCATGGATGGAATCTCCCACTTCAAGGCCGACGAGCTGAAGGACCAGTTGCGGTGGAATATTATCGGCGGTACAGAGCACCTCGACTTCATAGCGGACTACGTTTAGCACACCACCCTGTTTTAGACCTGGACTATCGTTATCACCCTCGAATGTGACGGGAACGTTGGCGGAGATTTTTCTTTTGGGATCGAACCGCAGAAAATCTACGTGCATTGGTGCATCCGAAACCGGGTGGAATTGCACATCGCGCGGCAATACGCGGTGCTTTTTTCCATCTATTTCCACATCGATAAGTTTGATGAAGAACTGTGGGTTGGTAAGCTCGCGTATGAGAAGTCGACCCTCGAGCATAAGTGTGATCGGTTCTTCCTTATTGCCGTATATAACGGCGGGCACCTGCCCATCGCGGCGAGCCTGGCGCGCGGACCCCTTACCTGCGGCCACTCGCGGCGAGGCGGGTACTATTTCGACCTCGGCCATGATTATCTCCTTTGGACAAACGTGCCAGCCTCCAGGGGTGCTGGTCACATCAAAAACCCGCCGAACCCGGCGGGGAGCCGGTTTTTAACGGCTTATGCCGAAGTAGTCAAACGATTGGGCTAGCAAGGAATGGAAACCCGGGATTAGTCGAATAGACTGGATACTGAGCGGGCGTCCCGTATTCGCTCGATAGCCTCTGCGATCAGCGGAGCAACAGAAATCTGGTGAATATTACCGGCGACGCGAACAGCCTCGGTACCAAGGATGGAGTCCGTGATTACCATTGATTCAAGTGGCGAAGAGGATACACGGCTTACCGCGCCACCTGATAAAACACCGTGGGTTATGTAGGCGTGCACGGCCTTCGCACCCGCATTTATAAGAGCCTCGGCAGCATTACAAAGTGTGCCCCCGGAATCAACGATGTCATCCACGAGTATACATGTCCGGTCCTTAACATCGCCGATGATGTGCATGACCTCAGACACGCCTGCGTGTTCTCGTCGTTTATCTATAATTGCGAGGTCGGTTTCTAGACGTTTCGCAAATGCTCGAGCCCTTACAACCCCCCCAACATCCGGCGATACCATGATTAGATCTTGTTTATCGAAATTCTCCGAAATGTGCCGGATGAAGACCGGAGCAGAGAATAGATTGTCGAGCGGTATATCGAAAAACCCCTGTATCTGACCTGCGTGTAGGTCCATAGTTAGCACCCTGTCTGCGCCGGAAACAGTGATCAGATTTGCGACCAGCTTCGCCGAGATCGGCGTTCGAGGTCCAGATTTCCGATCCTGTCTCGCATAACCGAAATAGGGCATCACAGCTGTGATCCGACTTGCAGACCCGCGCCGGACAGCATCCAATGCGACCAGCAGTTCCATTAGATGGTCGTTTGCGGGGTATGACGTAGATTGAATAATAAACACGTCTTCGCCACGCACGTTTTCTTGGATTTCAACAAAACACTCCATGTCCGAAAATCGTCGGACGCTGGCTTTTGTGAGCGGTATATTGAGGTAGGCGGCTATTGCCTCTGACATCGGGCGGTTGCTGTTACACGCGATGATTTTCATGGGCGATGTGTTCCCGTACCAGCTTTCAGGATGCCGGTTGTATTGAGTTTCAGCTTCGATTCCCGATGCTGATGCCAACCCAAGTTACCAGTGGTAATTTAGGGTGTAAACGCTGTCCGATTCTTAGGGGCTAACTGCCGTTATTGCATGTTCGATACTTTTCTCTTGTATCGTATTAAGCAACAAGCGAAGGCCTATCGCTGCTGAATCCGCTATGTTTCGAGCAATCCTCGGCCAGTCCTCGTCAAGCTCTATCGGTGCGATGTCACTATCTTGGTTCAAATTTCCAAGTTCACTCCCGTCATTCAGTGATAGGATCCAATTGACCGTCACGTGTATTTTATCAGTGGAAACCTCAGATAAGGAAACAGTCCCACTGACAAGCAGGGAGTTGTTCCGCAAAGTATCAGAAACAATAAGACCCTCTCTCCGAAGTGCGGCCTCTAGTTCGTTACGAAGAACAGCGGCAGCGGCTTCTGGCGCGCCCGAAATGAAGGTAATGTGCAGGTTTTTCTTTATCCATGCTGCCGAGCGATCGCTGACCACATGTTTCTGTATGTGGGTAGCGGCGGCGAGGCCAACTCGATCGGCGATTAAAAGCAAAGCGCTTTTGCCGCCGGGTGAAGAATTTGCGGGAGGTGCATCCGTTACAATTTTTCCCGAGTTGGAAATATTTATGTCTGTGCGGTTGAGGCGCCAGAGGATCTGTTGTCTGTCACCTTCCGGTTTAATCATACCGCTGAGAACTAGACTCCCGCGATTGCCATAGTCCATATATGCAGGGATATTCCTCGATATTAGAGACGAAACGATGGCGGAAGAGAGTTTTCGGGCAATCTCCATATTGAGCCCGACGACAGGTCGGACTAAAACGCCAGCCCCGTCGGCTAATTGCAATAATGGATTACGTTCTTTTATTTCTTGCGTCGGCTGAAACGGCTTAGGGGGAGGTTGGCAACCGGCCACTATAGAAATAAGAACAAGCAACCCTAATTTTCGGAAAACATTAGACAAGACAGCTTACCAGGAGGCCCAGTAAAAGAAACATCATGAAAATAATCATATGGGGCACTTGCTATCTATTCCTCGAGCATGATCGCCGACAATCCGCGTCCGTAGTCATTCTCTGCCCGGTGACAGGCCCGGCGATAACTGAAAAACAAATCTTCGCGTTTGTAGGTATCTAGATCAATTATATCGTGTGCCTCGACGCCTGATCCAAAAATCCGTGATAACACTATACCACGAAGATCAAATTGGTATTTGCCGGGTTCGGCATCCGGAACGAAGTACGCGCGGGCATGTGGATCCAATGCGATGAATGGACCGGGGAAATCTGGTCCCACCTGGTATGAGTCTTGTGAAATACATGGCCCAACGCATACCGAAATGTTTTCGCGAGTGGCACCAAGGGACACCATGGCTGATATCGTGTTCTCAATTATGCCGGCGAAAATGCCTTTCCATCCCGCATGTGCCGCACCTATGATTTTGGCTTTTTGATCAGCTAACAGTAGTGGGGCACAGTCAGCCGTCAGAACAGAAAGGGCTATCCCGGGAATA
The DNA here is from genome assembly GCA_002295635.1 of Alphaproteobacteria bacterium UBA830. Classification (GTDB taxonomy): domain Bacteria; phylum Pseudomonadota; class Alphaproteobacteria; order MPNO01; family UBA830; genus UBA830. Next base: position 204,584 of record DBHK01000027.1, read on the forward strand.
GCAGTCACCATACCATCTGCTGTGGGCCGTTTAACCATAATCATCGACGGGTCATTAACGGTAACGACATCAGCACTGTGAACTTGGTTAATCGTGATTAGGCGCTCTTCATCTATACCAATACGCCGGGCCGCTCGGCGTCTGTTTTCGGCAACGTTTTCCGGCCGGTCATAAGAGCCGGAACCGCAATTTAGGGAATCGTATATGTCGCTGCTTACACCGCCTTTTCTAGTGAAGAAACCATGGCGAATCTCAGGCATGTCGGAAAATAAATGAGATTCAATCAACATTACTGGTGTTTTCGGTCGAGTAGATCTCAAAACCCGCGGGGGCGGGTGCTTCTGAGTCCGTAATTATCATTGCATTGAAAAGTGATCCCATTGCATTCGGATCGATTAGGCGCTGAGTTGCTGAGTATAGTCTCTCTGCCTGTTCCGGTGTCGCATTTTTAAATAATGCCGCCGTACGTTCAATGATGCCGAGAGACCTCAGAAAGGAGGCTTGGTCTATCGGCCCGAACACCTGAGAGCCACAATCTGAGGCGCGAGCACTAAGAGCACCAAAATCTACGTGAGCCGTCAGGTCAACCTCGCCCGGATCAGATAGTGGGTCGGCAAATTGGTGTTCGCGCACTGCTTGGAGGGTGTCGCCGGGTGCCTGGTGCTTGTAGCCGTAATCAATTATCAGTGCTGCTCCTGGTTGGGCCGCTAGGCGCTTGGAGAGTTTATTGATAAAAGTAACTGCCGCGGGTCGGAATTCGTATACTTCCCCGGGCAGGGCATCTTTAGGTAAATTCAGTGGATCTTGACAGATCGTTCCGGGCATAAATTGCAGCGTATTACCCAATGACCCAACGCATCGTTCCGCCCAGCCATTCTGGACTTTGGTTACCTGTCGAATCGGTAGCGAATCTATAAATTCGTTTGCAATTAAAATAGTAGGACCAGGAGGAATAGTTTCGATCGTCTTGTGCCAGATCGGATGTTGACCAGATAGGGTCTCTGCTTGGCGGTGCATGAGAAATTCGCTTGTTTCTACAAGATGTATTTCAATAGCTTTCTCGAACATAGGAACGCTTGTAGTGGCACGGAGCAGGTCTTTCATAAGGGTGCCTCTACCGGGGCCACACTCAATCAGAATTATCTTGTCCGGACAGCTCATCTGTTGCCATGTAACCGCCGCCCAGAGACCGATCAGTTCTCCAAAAACCTGAGAAATCTCCGGCGAAGTTATAAAATCACCATCCGCGCCAATGGGATCACCTTTTTTATAATATCCGAGGTTTGTATGACCTAGCGCGAGAGCCATATACTCATAGACTGGGATCGGGCCGTCGGCCTCAATCCGTTCACGGATAAACGTTTCAAGCCGCTTCATGCCTAATAGATCGATAAATAAGTATTACGCCAGCAATGAACAGGGGTGTCGAAAGCCACTGGCCTGTCGTAGTACCAAACGCGAGAAAGCCGATGTGAGCGTCCGGTTGGCGGAAAAATTCCGCCGTGAAACGTCCAATTGAATATCCCGCTAGAAAAACACCCGATAGAAGGCCCCGTTTCTCGAATGAGACCGGCCGGAGTGCCAGCCAGAACAGAACAAAGAAAAGAACCAGCCCTTCGAGAGCGGCCTCATAAAGCTGGCTGGGGTGGCGTGGTAACGGACCGCCGCCTGGAAAAACCATACCGAGTGGAGACTCTGTAACTCTGCCGTATAGCTCACCGTTGATGAAATTTGCGATCCGGCCAAGGAATAAACCCAGCGGAGCGGCACAGGCTATGACGTCGCTAACTGCGATCCACGAATAACCACGGCGGCGGCAGAATAACCAGACGGCGAAAATTACCCCTAAAAACCCACCGTGGAATGACATGCCGCCCTGCCAGACGGCGAGAAGTTCGATTGGATTCTGCAGATAATAGCTGGGCTTATAAAATATAACGTAGCCCAGCCGGCCGCCAAGGACGATACCGAGCGTTGCCCAGACGACAAAATCGTCAATGTGTTCTTTTGTGATGTCCGAGGTAGAACGACGCGATACCCAGATCATATATCGCCATGCCAATAGAATGCCGACGATATATGATAGCGCGTACCAGCGGACAGCGAATGGACCGATCTCGACAAGGACCGGGTCGATTGTCGGATAGGTCAGAGTAAGCATGATTGGCAGTCAGGCATAAGGGTCTTCGGCCAAAAGATAATCGCGAATGTATTGTAGAACCCCATCTTCCAAAGAAGTCCCCGGACGGTCGTAACCGGCATCCCGTAGGCGGGTCATATTGGCCTGAGTGAAATACTGATAACGGTCGCGGATAGCGGCGGGTGTGTCGATGAACTCGATATTCTCGACCTTGCCCATCGCCCCAAATACAGAGGATGCGAGATCATAGAATGTTCGGCTCTTTCCTGTGCCTACGTTAAAGATCCCCGGAGCTGAAGAGGCCTCCGACACCCAAAGAGCGATATCGACGCAGTCTTCCACCCATACAAAATCCCGCTTCTGACCGCCGTCGGGATAGTCGGGGTTGTGGGACCGGAATAGCACCGCCTTACCCGTTTCGTTAATCTGTCGAAAGTTCTTAAGGACAACGCTGATCATGTTGTCTTTGTGATACTCGTTTGGGCCGTAGACGTTAAAGAATTTCAATCCAGCCCAGTGCGGGGGACGCGGGCCATTTTCCGACACGATCCGGGCGACGCGCTGATCAAAGACATGCTTTGACCACCCATAGGCATTCAACGGCCGGAGTCTTGCGAGCGCGTTGGGTGTGTTGTCATCGTCAAAGCCCATTTTACCATCTCCAAAGGTAGCCGCTGACGATGCATAAATAAGGTTGGAGTTGTTGGCGGTGCACCAGTTCCATAGATCTATAGAGAGGCGGATATTAGATCGGATGATTAAATCCACATCTCGCTCGGTGGTGGCCGAGACAGCGCCCATATGAAAAACGGATTCGATGTCGGCTGCGTTATCGTTCAGAAACTCTGAAAGATCGCCCGGCGGGAGGATATTCTCTAGTCTCCTCTTGGCGATATTTTTCCATTTGTCGTCGGTGCCAAAAAAGTCGCATACGACAACGTCGGGGGTACCCCGTTTCTCAAGTTCTTTGACGAGGTGGGAGCCGATAAATCCTGCGCCGCCGGTAACAATGATCATCCAGTTATTCCGCTGCATATTTCCTTTAAAGTGGTTATAGGTCTCACCGTGCCAACCCGCAATCGGCAGCTTTGCTTGTCATGTTGGTCGCTAACGCCTACCTAAGGGTCGTATCAAGCACGTAGGGGTCAGAAAATGCCTAAACCCAATAGAGTTTTCGAAGATGCCGCCCGGGTCGCTGGCGGTGCTATAGGTACGTTTTCCGGTGTAAAACGCGAAATCGAAAACCTCGTCAAGTATCAGATAGACCGGCTATTGACTGGTATGGATCTGGTCACACGAGAGGAATTCGATGCTGTAAAACAAATGGCGGCCAAGGCCCGTGACGAAAATGAGCGCCTGGAAGAGCGATTAGTGGCGCTTGAAGGGGCAAAGCCGAAACCAGCGAATCGAAAAACGAAACCAGCGAAAAAATCGTCGGCGAAACGTGCAGCCAAAAAATAGGGCTAAACACGCCTTTTACTTATCCACTACATTTTGTGGTCAGTGCAGCTTACCAGTGCAATTATGCTTGCGCGCGTAGTTGCCTTCTGGCACGCTAAATATAGTATCAGAAAACCTATCGGACCCCGTATTTTGTAAAATACCTGCAATTACGTATATCGAAAAGGTGCTGGTACCAAATGCGTTCCCGGGGGTGGTATGACGGCTTTAAGCAAAGAATACGAGAGATCCTTTCCCAATCCGCTGGATATGATTGAGCAAATCGCTACCAGCCACGATTGGCTGTTTGAACGTTCAAGCGACAGGGATATCGCGGTTGAGGTCACTGGCCACTGGTGCGACTATCGGATGTTCGTATCTTGGCATGCTGATGTGCATGCGTTGTTGTTTGCCTGCGCTTTCGATATGCGAGTGCCGGAGAAAAAATCCGATGCGATTCATCCACTCCTTGCCAACATTAATGAGAGACTTCTCGTGGGTCATTTCGACCTCTGGTCGGATGACGGTCTCCCGGTATTCCGCCATGCATTATTGCTCCGTGGTGCCGCGGGAATTAGCCGCGAACAGCTTGAGGATGTTGTAGATATCGCCTTCACCGAAAGCGAGCGATACTATCCTGCCTTTCAATTCGTAATCTGGGGTGGAAAAAGTCCGAGAGAGGCGATGGCAGCTGCCATACTGGAGACCGAAGGCGAAGCCTAAGTCTCGACAGGATTCTGTTCCGACCTGAAGAGGTATGAACCATGCTTAATTCGAAGAGAATCCTTCTTGTCGGGTGCGGGAAAATGGGAGGTGCAATGTTGCGGGGTTGGCTGGCACGAGGGATCACTGCTGATGAAATTCTTGTTGTAGAGCCTTTCAACGATGTTGCCACAAACCTTCGAATGGAGCTCGCGGTTCCGGTCGTGTCCTCAGCCGAAGATCTCGACAAAGGGTATATACCTGATGTCATAGTATTCGCGGTTAAACCGCAGGGTATGGAGGACATCGTTGCAACCTATGCAGGCGCGCTTACTGCGTCGGCAGTGGTTCTGTCCATTGCCGCTGGACGCGACACGAATTTCTTCGAGCGGCAACTCGGGAGTGGCGTAGCCGTTGTGAGGACAATGCCTAACTCACCCGCTTCAGTCGGCCGCGGTATTACGGCGGCCTTTGCTAACGCAAACCTAAAAACTCACCAACACACTTTATGTCAATCATTGTTGGAAGCGATCGGGGAGGTAGTTTGGATAGAGGATGAATCGCTAATCGATGCGGTCACCGCTATATCTGGTAGCGGACCAGCCTATGTGTTCCACATGATAGAATGCCTCGCCCGCGCTGGTGAAGCCCAAGGGCTCCCACCTGAAATCGCGGATAAACTGGCCCGGGCCACTGTCACCGGGTCGGGAGAACTTGCCCATTTGTCAGCCGAGACGGCAGAAACACTCCGTATGAACGTGACCAGTCCTGGGGGAACAACGGCTGCTGCACTAGACGTCCTTATGATGGATGCTGGGCTTGGTGACCTGATGGATCGAGCGGTCGCAGCCGCGACCAAGAGGTCTCGAGAACTCGGCAGATAGAATCTGGCTCTATAGGCGTTCACCATTCTTAGAATGTGAGAGTTGTAAGCTATACATAGTCGACCTTATGTTTTGTTTGTTTCGACTAGGCTGGCTTTGTTCGGTGGGGTCACGATTTTCGGATCCACAAAGGTTATTCACCTACGATCACCGGATTTGCTCCCATTGAGCGGGAAATTGAGCCCACGCCTACTCGGCTTGGCTTATAAGGCATCTTGCCTCCAGAACTAGTTGGCCGATGCGTCGCAGCGGTGATCGCCCGCAGTTTTTCGAGTGCGCGGAGTTCGAGTTGCCGAACTCTCTCCTTGGAAAGGCCCAACTCTTTACCAATTTTATTTCTGCTTGCTCGCTTATCGCCAAGAAAACGACGCCGTAAAATATGCCGTTCGCGCCGGGTCATGCCGGGGATTGCAGCCCGGATCAGCCAGAGAAAGGTGAGACGTTGTTGTTTATTCGCTAGGCTTTCTTCAGGGTCCGGATCAGCCTGAGAAAAGGCTTGTGAAAGATGATCGTTGCCAGGGGACTGGTCAATGACTTTATCAGGTGTCGTGAAGCGCTGAACGAAGGCCCGCAGTTCCTCGGTCGTTGTTTTGAAACGTCTGGCGGCTGTTTGGACGGCGCGATCGTTTTGTAAATCCAGTGATTGAAGAGCGGAGCTGAAATACATTGTTCTTGCTTTTGGGGTGGTCACAGATCTTACCAAAGACCCAGATTGCAAGACGTAATCTTGGATTGCTGCGCGGATCCACCACATTGCAAAAGTTGAGAGACGTGTTCCGCGTTCTGGATTAAAACGTTTTACGGCTTCAAGCAGGCCAACGGTGCCTTCTTGGATCAAATCAGCAAGCGGGCACCCGTGACGACGATAACGGCCGGCAATACTTATTACGAAGCGTAATTGACTCAGCACCAATTTCTCGCAAGCCCACTTGTCGCCGCGACGATATTTAGCCACCAGATCACGCTCTTCGGTAGCGGTAAGCCGCGGAACTTTTCGAAGTGCTCTTGATAGATTTGCGGGCAATGGTGAGCGCATTATCTTTCCCTAAAAGGATGAGAATGAATCGTGACATAGCTGGCCCTTTGGATCAACTAGTTACTGTACTTCTCTGGATTTTCGGGACCCTCGAAAAATGTTAAGGTAGACCCCCGTAGGGAGACTTTTATGGCAAATAAACCGAGAGCACGAGAACCCGGTATCGATCGAATACTCGATATAGCATTGGGGCTTTACGCCGAGCGGCGGTGGCAGGATATTACAATGGAAGAAATCTCAGAAGCTTCCGGTGCAACACTTCCAAGAGTTTATGAATTCTTCCCGACGCGGCAGGCAATATTGGCCAGATTGTTCGCCCGAATAGATAAGGCCGTTCTTTCCGATCATGATTTTGCTGATTCAACAGAACCCTCTCGAGAGCGTCTGTTGGATGTATTGATGCGTCGTTTTGAGGCCCAGTCTAGCTATAAGTTGGCTATCCATTCTCTTCTAAGGTCACTAGGAAGTGATCCTGCTCTCGCGATCTGTTCACTGCCAGTATTAGCAAACTCTATGGCGTGGTCGCTAGAGGCCTCCGGCATTGGGGCTTCTGGCCCGATGGGTTTGGCAAAAATACAAGGTCTTGGGCTTATTTACTTGTCGGCGACTCGCGTCTGGCTAAACGACGATTCCCCAGATCTCGGCGCGACGATGGCATGCTTGGATAGAGATCTGAGCCGTGCTGGAAAGTTGATAAATTTGTTTCCGCACCGTAAAAATCCTAGTCGGGAGATAGACTAGAGAGACTGGTTTTATGATTTTAGTCTTCTAAACTTAAGATATTATGGGTTTTTGAAATGAATTGCCGCCGGAGCATATGAAAAGGCAATAAGGCACTATGCCGCCCTCGATTGTTACGGTGCGAACAGAGAATCTCCGTTCCTTTCGGGAGTAGTTAGACCGGCAGCAATACCCGGGCTCGTGTTCCCCCAGCCGGGGAGTCCTGCAGTTCCACTTCGCCTCCCCCACCCCGCGCCAAATCCCGGGCGATGGATAGCCCTAAACCGGTTCCGCCCGTCTGAGGGTTGCGTGATGAATCCAGCCGGTAAAACGGTTTAAAAACTGATTCGCGTTCTGCTTCTGGGATACCGGGGCCGTCATCATCAATACATATTTCTACAAGTTTTCCGCGTCGCTCTGCATGAATATGTACTTTTTCTGCATGTGTACAGGCATTTACAATCAGGTTTGTGATGCATCGCCGAATAGCGTTGGGTCGAACGAGAATGGTAAGGTCTCCCCTTATATCCAATGTGACTTCCCTCCCCAGCGAGGATGAACTCCGGGTTACGCTAGTCAGAAGTTCCGCTAGATCACATTCTTCAGCGGCTTCCGTACCTTCTCCGCGGGCGAATGCCAGAAACTCCTCGACCATAAATTCCATTTGCCGAAGATCCTGTTTTAGATCATCAATCCTCGGAGATTCCTCCAATAAAGCAAGCTGCAGTTTCATGCGCGTCAGCGGAGTTCGGAGATCATGCGAAACGCCAGCGAGCATTTCTGTCCGTTGTGTAAGCGCGTTATTTATTCGCCCGCGCATACGTTCGAAAGCTGCGGCAGCGCGTCGGATTTCCGTTGCGCCCTCAGGCTTAAAATTAGGGACTTCGCGTCCCTTCCCAAAATTATCGACTGCTGCAGATAGGCGTCGAATAGGACGTACTTGGTTCCGCATAAACATTGTCGCAATGGCAAAGAGTAATAGAGAAGTCCCCACCATCCATAATATAAAAAGATAGGTCGTAGAGCTGAAAAGGCGTTTCCGTGGAACAAATATTTCCATCACACCATCAGGCAGTTGGACCTTCATTTGCACCAATCTTTCATGACTCCATGTATCGATATGAAATGGTCTTCTAATTCGTTCACGCATCGAATAGGCCAGTCGGGTATCAAGGATACCACTGCCGATCTCTGCTGGCGCATTCTGGAGAATTTCGCCCGCCTTAAAATTGAAATAGAAGCCCAGATCTTCCGCGGCACGACTCAACCAGACTGTACGTTTAGCGTTTTCGAACCTGCCCATTTCGTCAATGACGAAACCAATTTCTCCGGCTACAGAATCGGCGAGCCGCCGAGTAATTAACGTCCAGTGGCGATCATAAAATATCCAAGTCGACACGATTTGGAGGAGGATCAGAGGCGTTACTATTATCATAATCGAACGGCCCAAAAATGACCTTGGCAGATATCTCTTTATTGCCTTTTTCAGTCGAATGCGCGGGAGCTTCATCTGTCTGGCCTCTCCGTCTCAGTCCGGGTGCAAGATATAGCCTTGGCCCCTGACGGTATGAAGGAAACGTGGTTCGCGCGGATCTGACTCAATCTTGCGCCTGAGACGGGTGACTTGAACGTCCACAGTTCGAGCTCCGCCATCGATCTGGCACTGAGCAATAAGCTCGTTTCGTGTCATAGTCGAGCCCTGGTTGCGCGCTAGCGCTGATAGCAGATTTGCCTCAATCGTTGTAAGGCGGACAACAGTATCATCGCATCTCAGTTCTTGCCGACCGAGATCGAACTTGAATTTTCCAAGAGAGATAACTTGTTCGGGTGCCGACATCGCGTTGCGGCGTAGGATAGTTTCTATGCGGAGAACCAGTTCGCGCGGCTCGAATGGTTTAGTCATGTAGTCGTCAGCGCCGCGCTCAAGTCCTTCAACACGGTCTTCGGGTTCTCCCATCGCGGTTAGTAGTAGGATTGGTACCCCCGACATCTCACGGAGTGATGCTGTCAGAGTCAGGCCGTCTTCGCCCGGCATCATTACATCAATCACTAGTAGGTCGAATAGCAGTCTTGTCAGTCGCACTCTCGCGTCTTCGGCATTCTCGGCCGTTGTTACTCGGAAGCCGTTTTCCGAGAGATATTCGCGCAATAGCTCACGCAACCGATCATCATCGTCCACCACCAGTATATGCGGTTCATCACTCATAGAGTTCGATTTGGAAAAAGTTCTAGTCAAATCAGACTTCATAGCCGACGGATTTACGCGATATACCATCGAACATATCCAGCATCCGATTACGCCAGTTGTAAACAGGATCATCGGCATTTAGCAGGGAAAATTCGCTGATCGACCTAGCCCAAGCAAAGGCACCGAAGATAATATAGTCGCCATAAGCAGGATTATCACCTCCCAAAAATAATTCTTCGCCAAGGGCTGCCTTTATTGTGGAAACGGCGTGACCAAAGGCTTTTATATCGTCCTCCGAACGAGTCTGGATCTCCGTAGGGGTCATGCCGAACCGGGCTGTCCGGCTCTCGAGGAAATAATTCCGGTCAGCAGCGTCGACGTGGTCAAGGATATCGGCAATCACTAGTCGTATAAGCGCGGCGTGCAGCACTCTGTCCGCCCAAACATTTAGAAAACGTGCTAGTCCGTGTCCAATGTCTCCTCCAAACAGAGGTCTACTTTCCGGATATTTACCTTCTAGATATTCCGCAATAGCCCACGAGTCGGAGACAAAAGTTTCACCATCCCGTATGACCGGTAGGCGTTCCTGTCCGGAAAAGGAAATTAGGTCTTTATCGGTAAACCTCACGGGGATAGTTTCATAGTCTATACCTTTGTGCTCAAGAGCCATCCGCGTACGCCAACAATAAGGGCTGAATCGCCTGTCGTCTTTACCGACGAGTTCGTATAGCTGAATGGTCATTTCAGTCTCCCAAAATTTTTATATTATAATTCTATAACAGGTAGGAGACTTTGTCGGATACGAATCAAATATAAATGTACTAGCTTTTAAGTATGAAAAATGGAAAGTGGGATTCAAGAAATGCTAGACGAAGATATGAAAAACTTAGTCGCAAGCACGATGCTTTGCTTTGTTGCGACTATTAACAAGGACGGCAGTCCAAACCTATCGCCTAAAAGCTCTCTCAGGGTACTTGACGATAACCATCTTATATTTGCGAACATGGCTTCCCCCGGCACAATCGCAAACCTGAGGAGGGATCCTAGAATTGAATTGAACTGTGTGGATATATTTTCACGTCGAGGATATCGGTTTACTGGAAAAGCCGAATTATTTTCGGATGGGGATGAAATATACGAGTCCTTGCGAGCAGATGTCGCCGCTGAGCATGGAGAGACACTTCCCGTATATGAAGCGGTTTTAATCGAGGTTCTTGCAGCGACTGCGGTGATTTCTCCAGCTTATACATTTGTTGAAGGTGTTACCGAAGAAGTTCTGCGTAACGCTTACTACGGCAAGTATAAGGTCCAGCCGCTTGTCCCATTGGGTTAGTATAAGCCAATCGAGTTGGCAGTTTACCATACGACTATAATCATTGGTATCGCAACGGCGAAGGTAACGGCGGTGAGTGGCAAGCCGAGGCGCCAATAGTCTCCAAACCGGTACCCACCGGGGCCCATAACCAGCAAGCTGGACTGATGCCCGATAGGTGTCAGGAATGCACAGGATGCGCCGATCGCAACCGCCATCAGGAACGAGTCAAAATTAGCATTTATAGAGTTAGCGACAGTGACGGCTATGGGCGCCATGAGAACGGCGGTAGCTGCGTTGTTTATCACGGCGCTCAATAACGACGATAACATCATAATGATAAGTAAAATCACCCAGAGGGGCATATCACCCGCCAACTGGAATATTCCTTCAGATATTAATGTCGTCGCTCCTGTAGACTGTAGGGCGGCACCAACCGGCAAAAAAGCGCCCAGTAGAATGATGATAGGCCATTCGACACTGTCGTACATTTCTCTTAATGGAAGCATCCTTGTTCCCACCAGTACTATCACGGCGGTGACGAAGGCGATATCGATTCGGACAATGCCTAACAGGGTAGCCAAAATCGCAACCGCAAAAACGCCGAGAGGATAATAACTGCGCCTATTCGCAAGCGCGATTTCTCGGTTTGCTAGCGGCAGGCATCCCAACGAATTTAAGGCCTCATAAATAGTCTGTTCTGGACCATGTATGAGAATGACGTCACCAGCCTCGAAACGGATGTGTCCGATCCGGTCGCGGATAGATTTACCGCGTCTGGCAACGGCGAGAATGTTAACCCCGTACCGAGAATTGACGCGAAGTCCCCGAAGCGTTCGACCTTCTAATCGGGCGCCCGGGTTAATTACTGCTTCAACCATCAAAACCTCGTCAGAGGCGAAGTCGGAATCGTGAAAGTTCTTACCGGTGACAAGGTGAAATTGTGAATTTTCAGTCGCAACAGCGATCGCATCCGTTCCGCCCTCGATTATCAAGTGATCGCCGCCACGAATGCGGGTATACCAAGGCGGTGCTAATTCCTTAATTCCGTCTCGGACGATAGCGACAATGGAAATATCACCGTCCGCGAGAACGATAAGTTCCCTGATTGGTTCTCCGATCAGCGGCGATTCATCAGGGACAGCTAGCTCTGCTACATAATCTTCGATATGCAGGAGTTCCTCCAGCGCGTTATTATTGCTTTCTCGCCGCGGAATTAGCCGATAGCCGACGAGGGCAATAAAGACGATACCTGCCAACGCCACCGCCGCACCGACGGGTGCGAAATCGAACATGCTGAATCCGCTACTCCCACCAAATGATTTACCGAGGATCTCTGCCCTGTAGCTGGCAATAATTATATTGGGCGGGGTCCCAATAAGGGTCGATAGCCCGCCAAGAAGAGATCCAAAAGCCAGTGGCATCAGAGCGCATGAGGGCGGAATACCTGCTGATTGTACCGCACGAATCGCTACTGGTAGCATAAGGGCAAGGGCGCCGACATTGTTCATGAAGGCCGAGAGGGTTGCTACAGTGAGAGTCAAAGCACCAATTTGAACGACCGAATTCGCGGGCAGTTTGCCGATCGATACGGATAGGGCGTTTAGGGCTCCTGATCGCTGGAGCGACTGGCTGATTATCAAAACCGCTGCAACGGTCACTACTGCGGCATCGCTAAAACCATCAAATGCCTCTTCCACGGGCACTATTCCCGCAAAAACCGATACGATAAGGGCGGACATCGCAACGATATCGTAACGCCAACGTCCCCATGCGAACAAAATTAGTGCCACTATAAGGATGCTGAAAGCAGTAAGTTGTTCTGTAGTCATCATATCCATTCAACATTGGAGGGAACGAATGACAAGATATCAAGTCCTCTTATATAACGAGAGGTCTGTCTGATCGATATTTCCCTCGTTGCAATTTTTGTGCCACGCACATAGGTTGGGGATGGGCCACACCTCCCCAACGGGGTGCTGCTCTTCTGAGAGGGAGAGAAATTAATGTCTGATAAACTTCGCAAACCGGACGTCCGTCCGAAAAATCCATGTTTCTCATCGGGCCCTTGTGCCAAACGCCCTGGCTGGGCACCTTCGGTTCTCAAGGAGGTGCTGGGTGGAAGGTCTCACCGTTCAATTCCGGGTAAGGCTAAGCTCAAAGCGGTAATTGACCGCAGCAAGGATATTCTTGGCGTCCCGTGCAACTATCGTGTCGGTATAGTCCCAGCATCTGATACCGGCGCAATAGAAATGTCCCTTTGGTCGATGTTAGGCGCACGCGGTGTAGATATTTTTTCTTGGGAAAGTTTTGGTGCTGGTTGGGTCGGCGATATAACCAAGCAGTTGAAGTTGGAAGACATCCGCGTCTTCGAAGCAGGATATGGTGCTCTACCCGATCTCAGTCAGTGGGACCCTGCCCGTGATATCGTCTTCACTTGGAATGGAACTACGTCCGGAGTACGCGTACCAGACGGTGATTGGATCCCAAGTGACCGTCGCGGGCTGACGATTTGTGACGCTACGTCGGCGGTATTTGCGATGGAACTGCCGTGGTCGAAACTCGATGTCGTGACTTGGTCATGGCAGAAAGTCATGGGCGGGGAAGCCGCGCACGGGATGATTGCCCTTTCACCCAAAGCCATCGAGCGGCTAGAGACTTACGTGCCGCCTTGGCCGCTTCCTAAAATTTTTCGGATGACGAAAGGCGACAAGCTAAACGAAGGCATTTTTCGCGGAGAAACTATCAATACCCCATCTATGGTTTGCGTGGAAGATGCATTGGATAGTCTCAGCTGGGCTACAGGTCTTGGGGGGCGCGCAGCGTTAATCGCCCGTAGTCAGGCAAATCTCAGCGTTATCACAGACTGGGTCGAGCGCACCAAATGGGTTGGATTTCTCGCTGAAAATCCCGAGGAACGGTCGTCTACCTCAGTGTGTCTAAAAATTGTCGACCCGTGGTTCGAGGCGCTTGAACAAGAAATTCAATTTTCGGTCCCGAAGAAGATTGATAAGCTACTTGAACAAAACGGAGCAGCTTTCGATATAAACGGCTATCGGGACGCACCGCCGGGTTTGCGTATTTGGGCCGGGTCCACGGTTGAGACAGCCGATATTGAGGCGCTAATGCCATGGCTCGACTGGGCATATTTAAGTGTTAAAGCCGAATTTACCTGACTTAAAGAGACCGGAAACTCAAATGCCAAAAGTACTCATCTCAGACAGTCTGAGCGCACGCGCAGTTGAAATCTTTAATGAGCGTGGTATCGAGACCGACGTAATAACAGCTATGAAGCCTAAAGAATTGGTCGCCTGCATCAGTGAATATGACGGTCTCGCCGTCCGCTCGGCCACCAAGGTAACAAACGACGTACTTGATGCGGCTATCAAGTTAAGGGTAATCGGTCGCGCCGGCATTGGTGTCGACAATATCGACGTTGATGGGGCTTCAGGGCGGGGGATAGTCGTCATGAATGCGCCCTTCGGTAACTCCATTACCACGGCAGAACATGCCATCGCGATGATGTTCGCCCTAGCTCGCCAAATTCCTCTAGCAAACCAGTCGACACAGTCCGGTCAGTGGGAAAAATCAAGGTTCATGGGTGTCGAGCTGACGGGTAAAGTTCTCGGTATTATTGGCTGCGGGAATATTGGTTCGATTGTCGCCGAGCGGGCGATTGGTATAAAAATGAAGGTGATTGCATTCGATCCTTATTTGACGCCGGACCATGCTGATGAGATTGGTGTGGAGAAGGTTGAATTGGGCGAGCTGTATGCTCGTGCAGAGATCATTTCTCTTCATACCCCGTCGACGGAAACGACCAGAGGAATGGTCAACGCCGACGCTTTTCACCAAATGCGTGATGGTGTTTTTGTGGTGAATTGTGCTCGCGGGGAACTTGTCGTTGAGGCGGACATGAAGGCAGCGATAGAAATCGGCAAAGTCGGCGGTTTCGCAGTGGATGTTTTTCCGCAAGAACCTCCGGAGGAGTATAGTCTATTCGGTATGGAACAGGTAATCGCAACTCCCCATCTTGGCGCTGCGACCACCGAGGCGCAAGAAAAGGTCGCACTGCAGATTGCGGAGCAAATGTCGGATTATCTCAATACCGGCGCCGTCGTTAACGCGCTGAATATGCCATCCGTATCGGCTGAGGATGCCCCAAGACTGAAGCCATATATGACTTTAGCTAGGCTTATCGGTGGACTAGCAGGACAGGTTATAGAATCAGGTATCAGGAAAGTAACAACCGAATTTGAAGGTAATGTTTTGGATATGAATACGCGCCCCGTATCGGCATGCCTGCTCGAAGGACTGCTCTCGCCATTGCTGAGCGGAGTAAATATGATAAATGCACCCATACTGGCTCGAGACCGAAGCATTGATGTATCTGAGGTGCGGCACGAACGAGGCGGGGAGTATCAAACCCTTATCCGCCTAACGGTTGAAACGGAAAATCAGTCGCGAACCGTTGCCGGTACATTGTTCGGCGGGGACAAGCCTCGGATTGTTGAAATTAATGGGATTAAACTTGAAGCCGAGTTGGCTAAAAATATGTTGTACATGGTGAACAAGGATCGTCCCGGATTCATCGGTCGTCTGGGTACTACACTGGGAGATGCCGGGGTGAATATTGCGACGTTCCAGCTTGGGCGGGTGTCTCCTGGCAGCGACGCGCTAGCATTGATTCAGGTGGATGGGGAACTGACAGACGATGTGCTTGACCAGCTATGTGCGCTACCTCACGTAGTCCAAGCTAAGGCGCTGTCTTTTCCGTTTGCCGAATACAACTAAAGCCGTTACCAAAGCCGCGCTTGAGGGGTAAGTAAAATGATGGAACTTGATAACAAGGCGCTGCTACCGGCGGGCTTAAGAGATATTCTACCGCCTGAAGCAGGTTACGAGGCGGGAATACGAGAGAGATTGGCTAGTACCTTTGCCAGTCACGGTTACGAACGCGTAAAACCGCCGCTTGTCGAATTTGAGGGAGGCCTTACTAGCGGGGCGGGTGCGGCTGTTTCGGCCGATATTTTTCGTCTTATGGACCCCGTGTCGCAACGCATGATGGGCGTGAGGGCTGATATGACAACGCAGGTCGCCCGCATTGCTACAACTCGCCTTGCCGGCGCACCGCGACCGCTCCGTTTAAGCTATACTGGGGAAGTTTTGCGGGTTAAGGGGACGCAGCTGCGTCCAGAGCGCCAATTTGCGCAGGTCGGCGCAGAACTGATCGGGTCTGAGAGCGCCGCGGCTGATATAGAAATTATCGCCATCGCTGTTGATTCGTTGCGCCAGGTTGGCATTCCAAAATTATCTGTGGATCTCACTATCCCGCCGTTAGTTTCCGCTCTAATGGACGGGATGGAATTATCGGCTGAGAATTATTTCAGCCTGCGCGGAGCGCTAGACCGAAAGGACGTCGTTGCAGTTCGTAAAGGCGGACAGATCCATACAGATGAATTATGCCAGCTGATGGAGGCAACTGGCGAAGCAAAGCAGGCACTGGAAGTGCTTTCGGGATTGTCCCTACCATCTGCCCCGGCGGGGGAACTAGAACGTCTCAAATCTGTAGTAGAGGGTCTTGGCCGTCGTTTGCCTGATCTAAATATAACGGTAGACCCCGTTGAGAACCGGGGCTTCGAGTATTATACCGGGGTCGGTTTTACTCTCTTTGCGAGCGGCGAGCGGGGGGAGATCGGGGCAGGTGGTCGATACGTGACGTCACCCAATTCTGGCAAAGACGACGGCGAGGGTGAGCCTGCTACTGGCTTCACATTGTTTGTTGATACCATCCTACGGGTCGTTCCAGAGACAAGCCTGCCCCCTAGGATTTTCGTGCCACAGGGCGCAAATGAAGACTCACTAGCGGCGTTGCGAAACGAAGGGTGGATTACAATTTGCGCGTTGGAACACTTTAAAGACCCAGCGGGGGAAGCATACCGTCAGGGATGCAGCCACCTTTGGAGAGATGGTAAACCAGAGACCATTGATGGAGACAGGGGATAATGACCAATGTAGCGGTCGTAGGCTCTCAGTGGGGCGATGAGGGTAAAGGGAAAATTGTCGATTGGCTTTCCGAGCGTGCTGATGTGGTGGTACGTTTCCAGGGTGGGCACAATGCAGGTCATACGCTTGTCATAGATGGAGAAACCTACAAATTGAGCCTTCTGCCATCTGGGGTTGTGCGTGGAAAATTGTCTATTATCGGTAACGGGGTCGTGATCGACCCTTGGGCTTTGCTGCAGGAAATTGATAAGATTGGGGCACAAGGGATCGCCGTGACGCCCGACACCCTTAAAATTGCCGAAAACGCATCTATGATTCTTCCTCTACACGGCGCACTCGACCGGGCTCGTGAGACGGCTAGCGGAGATAGTAAAATCGGAACAACCGGGCGGGGAATTGGTCCCGCGTACGAAGACAAGGTTGGGCGCCGAGCTATCAGGATTTGTGATTTGGAAGACCCCGATGGTCTTCTGGAAAAGATTGAAAACGCTCTTTCGCATCATAATCCCTTGTTGCGAGGTCTTGGCGCGCCGGAAATAAACGCCGCAGACATTTGCGATATGCTTAGAGAGATCGCGCCCAAGCTTCTAAAATACGCCGCCCCGGTCTGGCAATCACTCGAAGAAGCAAACCGAAGCGCCAAGAGAATACTTTTTGAGGGCGCTCAGGGGTTTATGCTAGATGTCGATCATGGAACCTATCCATTCGTCACATCTTCTAACACTCTGGCGGGTCAGGCTGCTGCGGGTAGCGGGGTTGCGGTAGGCAGTATCGGATACGTGCTGGGAATTACTAAGGCATATACGACGCGTGTTGGTTCCGGGCCTTTTCCAACGGAGCAGGATAATGATATTGGGAAGCTGCTAGGTGAACGCGGACACGAATTCGGTACTGTCACTGGCCGCCAGCGGAGGTGCGGGTGGTTTGATGCTGTGCTCGTGCGGCAGTCGGCAAAGGTTGGCGGAATCCGAGGTATTGCCCTAACAAAACTTGATGTTTTGGATGGTATTCCGGAACTGCAGGTGTGCACTGGTTATGAGTTTAACGGAAACGATTTTGACTACCTACCTGCCTCGCATAAAATTCAGGCTGGTATAAACCCCATATACGAGACACTGGAAGGTTGGGAAGGTAGTACTCGGGGGGCAAGGAGCTGGGCTGATCTTCCCGCAGAAGCAGTTAAGTACGTCCGCCGGATAGAAGAACTGATCGGTGTTCCAGTAGCGTTACTGTCGACTAGCCCAGAGCGAGAAGACACCATATTGGTCAGTGATCCGTTTGTTTCCTGATGGGAATTATGATCCAAACACTCGGTGACTTTTAGGTCATATTTCTAACGGCTTAGACAGAATTTAGGATCAAAGACAACATGGATCCTGCTTTCTACGTACAAAAAATCAAAAAGATCCTGACCTTAAACTGTTCGGAGTTGTTGCAAGCTTACGATAACGTAATTAAAGCACCTAGAGTCCATACACAATCGGCGGCGGGCATAAAGACTAACATTTAGGTCTTCGGCAATTACTAATTAGGCAAAAACTTTTTTTGCTCGATACAACTATCCATCGCTGCCAATTTTATAGTTTTCTGAATCTTTTCAAATGCCCGCACTTCAATCTGGCGAACACGCTCACGTGAAACACCGTATTCGACGCTCAGTTCTTCAAGGGTTTTTGGCTCCTCCTCAAGTCGACGCGCGATAAGAATTTGACGCTCGCGTTCGTTTAAAACCTCCATAGAGGCTAGAAGCATGTTGCGGCGTTCGTTCGCCTCTTCTCGGTTAGCAAGCGCGGTTTCCTGATTATCCGAGTCGTCGACTAGCCAGTCTTGCCATTCTCCTTCCGAGTCCGCTCTCAATGGGACATTAAGCGACGAATCTGATCCCGACATGCGGCGGTTCATATTGATAACTTCTTCCTCGCTGACATCTAGCGTGGTAGCGATCTTTTCCAAGTTTTCTCGCTTCAGATCACCTTCTTCTAGCGCCTTGATTTCGCCTTTAATACGACGCAGATTGAAAAAAAGCTTTTTCTGTGCGGCGGTAGTACCGATCTTGACAAGTGACCAAGACCTGATGACGTATTCTTGGATTGAGGCTCTAATCCACCACATAGCATAGGTCGCAAGCCGAAAACCTTTTTCTGGCTCAAACCGTTTAACTGCTTGCATCAGCCCCACGTTACCTTCCGAGATGATTTCACCTAACGGAAGCCCATAACCCCTGTAGCCCATTGATATTTTTGCGACTAGCCGTAGGTGGCTATTAACCAACTTGGCAGCGGCGTCCTGATCCTCATGCTCTTTCCACCTCTTGGCGAGCATATATTCCTCTTCTGGTTCTAGTAGCGGGAATTTTCGAATATCCAGTAAATACCTAGACAGATTACTGTCTGGGTTTAGATTTTGGACCGAAGGTAGATTGCCAGTCATGGATATCGCACCTGATTAAAGTATCGGCGCTGAACTCGCTATAATGTCGCAAGCATTATTGCGCCTCTTGTTACGGATATTTAAGTACCCACTATTCCATATAAATAGTCAACATTAGCTGAAATTTCCAGTTTTACATAGAATTTTGATTATTTCGCAGATTTCTGCCGGTAATTTGCTCTCAAAACAATGGTATTTGCCAGTTATAGGGTGCACGAAGCCTAAGCGTCGTGCATGGAGCGTTTGGCGAACTAATTTTTCTATTACCTTTCCGGCGTCCGTCCCCACCGACCGTAATCGGGTCTGGGTCACACCTCCTCCGTATAAAGGATCACCAATAACGGGGTGGCCAAGATTCGCAAAGTGAACCCGGATCTGATGCGTCCGGCCCGTCTCCAGACGGCATTTCAGAAGAGAGGCGGCACCACCATTGTAGACGGCCTCTACTTTGTAATTGGTTCGGGCGAGCTTTCCGCCCTCTCGTCGCACCGACATTTTTTTGCGGTCCCTTCTGCTGCGCCCGATATTACCGTCTATCGCACCAGATGGTGGCCGCGGAAGACCCCAGACGAGAGCCGAATACTCTCGGTCGACTGAACGGTCCGAAAACTGCGTGGTCAGGCCTTCGTGCGCTGGACCGGTCTTTGCGGCGACAATAAGGCCGCTCGTATCTTTGTCTAACCTATGAACTATACCAGGGCGGCGAACTCCACCGATGCCCTGTAGGCTGTCACCGCAATGGGCAATAAGCGCATTGACCAGTGTACCCGATGGGTTTCCCGGTGCAGGATGAACAACTAAACCGGCTGGCTTATCGATTACTATCAAATCTTCGTCTTCAAATATCACGTCGAGCGGAATATCTTCCCCGACGGGTTCCGCCTTGATGGCTTCGGGGATTTCCAACAAGTACTTCTCCCCCGATTTGACCCTGTATGACGGCTCAACTATCGTTTCACCGGCTTGATTGTTATGCTGAAGGCGTCCATCCTCGATCAGTCGTTTCAGGAAAGACCTGGACCGGTCGGGGAGAGAGCTAGCCAGAACACGGTCTAGGCGCTCGCCCTCCGCACCGGGTGCTACGGAGATTTCGATGCGGCTTAACGGCGATAATTCGTCGGAATCAGATTGTTTAGTTGGTTCCATAACAGAATAAGGTCACACTCCATGCGTGCTCTCAAGGCCTTGGTCATCGGTATGGCAGTTATAATCGTCGCCGGCGTGGTGGTGCTGATTTTCGGGATCATAGATAAAACCGGTGAATTGGACAGCAAAATGTCTGAGCCTTTAGCGGATTTCGGGATCACCCGGGTCGTGCTACCGGCTGGTGCGCAAATCAGCGAAACTCTGCTGGACGGCGACAGGATTCTGCTACGTTTAACCCTTGCCGATGGTACGTCACGAATGATGCTGATAGACGCAAACGACGGTGGGCAGATAGGCCAAATTGATTTGACACTCTTGCCCTGAGTGTCGTCTTCCGAGACTTTAAACTTTTGGCGGTAATTTATTATTTGGGCATTTAAGACAGCGAGATGAGGTTGCCGGTCGAGCAGACCCGCATCCTACCTCAACCCGCACTATATACTATATGTTCTAAATGCTTACCCGTCAGAGAAAAAAAGAGAGCTATATTAGCTCAGTATGTTCTGGCGTACATCTCCCTCATGTGTTCTTCCACGGTCGTCGGAGGATATTTGGGTTCTTCACCGTCGGCCAAACAACATTCTAGTGCCACCACCTCATGCGCCGGTCGTCCGCTAAAAAAGAAAGGCACTGAATAGCGATCCATTCCGGAAAGATTGATTACCCTATGCAGGGTTGACCGATACATGTCATTGGTCCAACGGGATATCATGTCTGCTAGGTTTACGACGTAGGCATCTTGAATTGGGGGAGCATGAAGCCATTTTTGATTTTTCCCCAGCACCTGAAGCCCGCCATTTTCATCCTGCATGAGCATGGTTATGCCGCCGAAATCCGTGTGGGCGCCGCAGCCTTTTTCGCTGAGGTCTGGGTTAGCGGGTTGGGGTGGGTAATGTAACAATTTTAGGGCGGTTAGCGGCTCCCGGCAGAAATTGGCAAAGTAATTTTCTTCGAGGGCAAGAGATAACGCGATGCCGCGCATCAATGTCTCGCCGAGAGAGAGCATCTCTACATAGTAATTCATCATTGTGACCTCAAAACCGGGAAGACCCTCCGGCCATTGGTTTGGTCCAAGATTAAAGCTACCGTTTTGTAGACGTGGATGATCCATCGGTATTTCTTCGCCGATATAAAACCCCTCTTTCAGATCAGGTCGTGCGCCATCTTCGAGTGTCTGAGCACCTAACGGTTCATATCCCCGATTATGGGGGGATAACTTCATATCAGTTACTAACTTAAGATCACGCGGCTGAGCGAAAAATCGAGCGGACTGAGCGAAAACCTCTGCCCTCAACTCGGGATCGACCCCGTGCCCCACGATATACATGAAACCGAGATCGAGGCACGCGGAACGTATCTCCGAAGCCACGGCATTACGGGCCCACTTATCACCAGAGCGAAGGGAGGTAATATCGATAATCGGAAGCACGTCTTCGGAGATATACTCGGCGCCCAAACCAGTCATTTTTTGTTCATTCCGGTGATTTATTGGATCAGTTACGAACGAATTTGGTGATTGGCCCACATCTAATAACTGGCGGAGGGCCTCTCAGGATCAAGAACACTAGCGCATTCGTTTTTAATTCCCCTATGATCTCTGATTTAATTTACCTTTAAAAATGTAATACACCGTGGTGCCGGCACTTAACCCTGAGGAACATATGTTTAACCGCCCCCCACTAACGATTAAAGCGGTATTCACTTATGCGGTCGATACCGGAGAAAAAATCATTAATGAAACGATGGGACCCGGCGATATGGGCCGGAGGCGCACTGGTATGGTCGAGGAAAAGACCATGCAAGTCCTCAACGGGCGTTACATGAATGAGGGATTTAATCTTGAGACCCATGGGTTTGAATTCGTCGACCATACGACTGAGATGATTAATTTTTTCGACGAGGTGGAATTAAAATCCGTCTATTACAACGAAGTCGAAGAGCTAGTTAAAGAAAAGACAGGAGCGACTAGAGTTCATGTTTTTGATCACACGCTGCGTTCAGGTGATGAAAATTTTCGTAACGAATATCGCGTCCGTGAGCCCGTCGCGCGAGTACACAACGACTATACTGAGTGGTCCGGCCCTAATCGAGTCCGTGATATTTTGCCTCACGAGGCAAATAAGCTTTTGAAGCGTCGTTTTGCGATAGTCCAAGTATGGCGCGCGATCCGGCAACCAATTGATTCGGATCCGCTTGCCATATGCGACGCTCGTACCCTGTCCGAACAAGACCTCATAGTTTCGGAGCGACGGTATCCAAACCGGATAGGACAAACGTATCAGATCGCCCACAACCCCGACCACAAATGGTATTATTTTCCTTACATGAAACGAGACGAGGCGATAATATTTAAAGTATTCGATTCCGCAACGGATGGGCGGGCAAGGTTCACTGCGCATTCTGCTTTCTCAGACCCAACCAGCCCCCCGAATGCCGCGCCGCGCGAGAGCATCGAAATGCGCACCATCGCTTTCTTCTAACTAGGTTTTCGAAACCGTTTCCTAAAGTGGCTTTACTACCCGAAATATCAGAACTGTGCGGGTCCAGCTGGCAGCCCGAGGTGAACCCGGCCATAGAGCCCCAGTACGGCATCGCGGTTGACGCTGATGTGCATTGCGGCCGCATGAGCGTCTCGCCAATATCTCTGCATTGCGTTGCTAAGCTGGAGGCCTTTGCCACCGCTGGCTTCGAAAAGGATATCTACTGCGTTAAGCGCAAGTCCCGTGGCGAAACCCAAGTTTCCTTTATTCCGGGCTCGCTGCTCAACCGAAAGTTCGCCTTTTTTTGCCATCGTATTCATAAGTTCGCGCGCATCTCGGAAAACGACCAGCTTTGCTGCATCGATCGATGCAGCGGCCTCACCTACCTTGACTTGGATGGTCGGTAGTTGCGCCATCGGTGCAGGGCTGGACAGTGCCGCCCCTCGCGTTACGCGACCGCGTGTCGTTTCTATAAACTCATCATAAGCGCCCTGCGCCATTCCGAGGATGGGGGCAGCAACGCTGATCGAAAGCGCCTGAAAAGCAGGGATGCGGTATAGCAGGCCGGGGTTTACCTCGGCACCTGGTGGAGCCCCCGACATTGTGTGATCCAACCCCATATAGAAGTGTTCTGGGATAAATAAATCTTCGCAGAAGACTGTCTTTGACCCTGTTCCCGCAAGGCCCGCAACTTCCCAAGTGTCTTCGATACCGAAACTTGATCTACGGGACACTGCGTAGCCTCTTTGCACCGACTCGTCTTTTCCGTTTTCAATCAGGTTCACTGCAACCAGAACCCATGGGCAGTTATCTAGTCCGGAGCAAAATGCCCAATTGCCGGATATTTTATAGCCTCCGTCTACTTTAATAGCGGTACCGGTCGGGGTGAACGAAGCGGACGTACATCCATTCGGATCGTTGGCCCATATTTCCTCCTGCGCTTCAAGCGGATACATTCCCAGAAGATACTGATACATGCTGCATATTGAGTGGACCCAACCGACAGACCCGCAACCACGCGCTATTTCATATGCAGCTTCGGCGAATACGTCCATTCCATGCTCAAACCCCCCGAAACGGCGCGGCATTAGCATGCGAAAAAGGCCCGCATCTAAAATCTGGTCGAAAATATCATCCGCGACACGTCTATTTAATTCCGTTTTTTCTCGGCTTTCCTGAATGACGGGCACCAGTGCTCTCGCCCTTTCGATCATGACTGCCGGTTCAATGTATTGGTCGGGGAGTGCCTCTGTGACTGTTGCCATTGTAATATCCCTTTTCGTAACCCAGACCCTAAAAGATCGTATCGACTTCCGAAGCCTAAACTTATTTTCAAGTTTGACGGAGAGCACTCTATTAAAACAAAGGAATGGAGACTTAATCAACCGGTGTATAAATGTTAATTCGGCAGAATCAAACTAACTGACTACAAATAATAAACACACTGCCAATTGCCACAACGGATGCCCCGTTGTTGTAAAATACAAGTAAACGCTTTTTCTGTACTCGGTCACGTCGGCTACGGGAATGCTTATCGATCATATTTTTTTTATTATTCGCGGATCGTTTTTTATTCACTGATCGGCAGGAGACGGAGACAAACAAAAATTCTTTTGATCCACACCAGTGCTTGCGACGTATTAGAAAAGTGGTTCGAACGATCGAGAATGAAAAATGCAAATTGAAGCCAACACCCAATGCGGCTCCTACTCTTCCCATTACCCAACAGCCGTAACGGCGAGACTTCCCGACACAGGCATGATATCTAACAAGATAATTCACGCCTCTGCCGACAGGCGAAAGAATATTGATATGGAACAAATGGCGGACTGTATCCGCGCGGTTGCAGAATTCGAAGACCGAGAAGCTTTCCGACAGCTGTTTAAGTTCTATGCGCCCCGCCTCCGAGCATTTCTTATGAAGCGCGGGGCAAAGCCCGGTGAGGCGGAAGAAGTAATGCAGGAGGCGATGTCGCTCGTTTGGCGCAAGGCGGCCCAATTTGATCAGGCGAAGGCCTCGGCATCTACTTGGATTTATACCATCGCGCGAAATAGGCGTATCGATCTCATTCGACGTGCAAAACGTCCAGAACTTGATCCGGAGGATCCATTCTTTAAGTCAGTGTCGGAGCAGGCTGACGGAGAGCAAGCGTTTTCTTTAAATGAACGCGCAGCAATTGTGAGGCAGTACCTCAAAACGCTTCCAGATAATCAAATTGAAATTGTCCAGAAGGCCTTTTTCGAGGAAATGACCCATCAAGAGATAGCCACAGAACTTGAACTGCCGCTCGGGACGGTCAAATCCAGAATAAGAATAGCAATGCGGCGCCTCCGGGAGCACCTTGATGGAGAAGAGCTATGATCAAACATCACTTGGCGGACGAGTACCTCGTCGAATATGCCGCAGGCAGTCTGCCGGAAGAAGAGTCGCTTATAACTGCTACCCACCTTGCCTTTTGCCGTGAATGTCGGATTCGTGTGGAGGCTTTGGAAACACTCGGCTCTGTTTTGCTTGAGGACTCTAACGGCGGCTCTGTCTCAGAGGATGACTTTGACGCGGTAATGACGAAAATTAACCGGCAGGAGCATCCGGATCCGAAAAAGAAAAATGTTTTTGACGAGACTACGCTTCGACTAATCCCCGCGCCACTGCGTGAATATATAGAGTGTGACCTAACAGACCTTAACTGGAAAAGATCAGGACGAGGTATTCAGGAAGTTACCCTAAAACATGATGGTGGCCGGCGCATATCTCTTTTACGAATTCGACCTGATCAGAGAGTTCCCCCCCATACACATTCGGGTGAAGAGTTCACGATGGTACTTGACGGGGGCTATAACGATGGCGGCGCCCATTACAGATCAGGCGACGTTAGTCATTTAGACGGAACGGTTGAACATGCTCCGGTCGCAGACTCCGACGGGCCATGCCTTTGCCTCTCGGTTCAGACCGGCCCTCCTCAACTCACAGGTAAAATTGGTAGGATTCTCAATCCCTTTATTAGTGGATGGTGAAAGAGCGCTTTTGCATTAGCTGGGGCCCTTAGAATATAAGGTGGCGTAAAGAAACTGGAGTCACGCCCCATGGAAAACTCAACCGGAAAACGCACATATCGAGATCTACAAGAGCATATAGCGGAATTAAAATCCCGAAACTTGTTATATGTAATAGACGAGCCTGTTAATAAAGACACTGAAATGTCGGCACTGGTTCGATGGCAGTTCCGTGGAGGTTTACGAGAAGACCAGAGGAAGGCGTTTTTATTCAACAACGTCACAGATTCAAGAGGTCGAGATTACACAATACCTGTAGTAATCGGGGCGCTGGCGGCCAATCAAGATATTTATGCGGCCGGAATGGGCACCACAGTTGAAGGTATAGCCGCCAAGTGGGAACACGCGATTGCAAATCCGGTGAAACCACGCCTAATCAAAGAAGCACCCTGTCAGGCTGTCATTATTGAGGGGGAGGATCTTCTTGCTGAGGACGGTGGTCTGGTTCGGTTACCCGTTCCATTATCCACTCCAGGTTTCGACTCCACTCCGACACTTGCCGCAACCAACGTCATTACGAGAAACCCCGTGTCGGGCAGCCAAAACATGGGTACATACCGTGCTGGACTGAAATCGTCTAACCGCCTTGTGGTCAGAATGGCGACCCGGGTCGGTGGTGCCGAGGGTTACATGCACTGGAAGAAGCATAAGGAGTGTGGAGAAAAACTGCCCTGCGCAATAGCAGTGGGCTGTCCACCCTATGTTGCTTTCATGGGACCACAAAAACTACCAATTGGTATGGAAGAGCTTGATGTGGCTGGCGGTCTAGCTGGTGAGCCAATTAATGTGGTTCGCGCTCGCACCGTCGATCTTTTGGTACCAGCGGAGGCGGAGGTGGTTATCGAGGGCTATGTTGATACCGAAATGCTCGAACCAGAAGGCCCTTTCGGGGAAAGTCATGGGCACGTGGCGCTGGAGGAACTTAATCTTCCAATGAAGGTGACGGCGATCACCCATCGCGAAAATGCTGTGATACCATCTTACATCTCCCAGGTTGCTCCGTCGGAAAGTTCAGTGATTAAGCGCGTTGCTTACGAACCGCTATTCAAGGCTCATCTACGAGACCAACTTGGCATCAAGGGAGTAAGAAAAGTGCAACTGCATGAGCCGCTGACAGGTCTCCTGCGGGTCACTATTATTACACTGGATCCAGAGACACCGCGCACCGAAGTCTGGCGAGCGCTCTACGGCGCTGCGAGTTTTAAGGGGGATTGCGGCAAGATCACGATTGCTGTCAACGAGGATATCGATGCCGATAACGCAGACGCTATCCTTTGGGCTATGGGCTATCGACTTAACCCGGCCGATGACGTAGAGGTGCTGCGCCATCGTGGACAGGGGCACGGACCTAAGCGTGAGAGTGGCGGCGAGGAGGACTCTACGCTGCTGATTGATGCTACGATGAAATCGCCTATGCCGCCGCTGGCCTTGCCCACTAAACCTTACATGGAAGTCGGTAAGGCCCTGTGGGACAAGCTCGGCTTACCCGAGTTAAGACCCGAATCCCCGTGGCACGGATACTCGCTAGGAGATTGGTCACAGGTGTGGGAAGAAGCCGCCGAACGTGCAGCTGCTAGTGAATGGCTAGAAAACGGGAAGCGTACGCTGCAAAGGCAGGTCCCGGCAAATGTGACGCCGGAAACTTCGGTCCGAGATGTTGAAGACGGCTGGGAAGACGAAACAGAGTGGAAAAAGTAAACTTCCCGGAATATGGCAAGGGAGAGCCTTATGAACGGTTTATATAGTTTCCGGCATCGCGATACCCAGTTTCAATGCCACTTCTTCAAGCCGCTTCCACGTACCGTCGGGCAACGGAATACCTTTTGCGCGCCGCCGCTCTAGGACCCGGTCGCCGCGCTCGCCCGGAACGAGGATTTCTTCAGTGTCATCGGCGCGCGGCAATAACTTAATGGCTTCGGCTAGCCGGTCGATCTCGCGGGTGTAGTTTCTGATATCACTGAATTGCGAAATATCGATGGCAATGACCAGTCCGTTCTGCATATGTACCGTTCCGTCCTGCGCACCCTCGAGAAAAGGCGCGATTAAGGGATTGGCTACAGTGAGACTGGTCAAACATTCGAACATAAGGGCGAGTCCTCCTCCCTTGTGACCGCCCAGTGCGGTAGGGATCGTGGCTTTGTTCGGATCGGTCGTGGGTTCGCCGTTGGCATCGATCGCCCAGCCTTCGCCTAAGGCTGTACCCATATCACGGGCTAGTTGAATTTTACCCATCGACTGGGTAGCGGTCGCCATATCCAACATCAAAGGTGCGTGGTTCGACCCCGGGACTGAAATCGCAATTGGGCTGGTGGCTAGCCCGGCTGCGCGCGCGCCCGGGTACGCCATATTGGGGCGCGACGTATTGATTGCGATACCCGCCATACCCTCGGCGGCAATTTCTAGAGTGAAATACCCAATGGCGCCCATGTGGGTCGCGTGCCGTATAAAGCAAAGGCCGATCCCGGCATTTTCCGCCTTACACAATGCTATTTCTGTAGCTTTTGAGAGCGCCACCTGACCGAATGCGCCATTCGCTTCGAGCACCGTGGCTGCTGGGAGATCGATTATCTTACGTATGTCAGGATTGGGATTACTAATTCCGGTATCGATCCGAGCGAGATAGCCTGGTATCCTTAAAACACCATGGGAGTCGACACCACGAAGGTTTGACCAAACTAGGACTTTCGCAATTAGCGCGGCATCGTCTATCGGGAGGCCAGCTGCTGAAAAAAGCTTAAATGAAAAGTCCAGAAGCTCGAGTTCGGGCACACTATGAGATTTAATTTCCATATGTCACATTTATCAATCACTTAATGTCACATTTATCAATCACTTAGTTTCCGGTCCAGCATTGCGGCCTTTGGACGGTCCGGCGTATAACGAGTGGAACACTTTGGGGACTATTGTGGAAGAAAAGGTTTTATTTAAATCTGGCGACCTGAACTTATCAGGTGTCATTCATCGTCCCGATGATATGGCCGACGGAGAACGTCGGCCGGCGGTTTTAGTGTTGCATGGATTCGGTAGCCGTAAGGATGCCGGAAATGTGACCGGGCCCACAAATATGTTCATGAGCTGGGGATACATCGTTTTGCGCTTCGATATGCGAGGTTGTGGCGATAGCGACGGCTTGTTCGGTCACCTAATCTGTCTCGAGCAGGTTGAGGATACGCGGGCCGCCATCACTTTTATACAGACGATACCTGAAGTCGATCCCGAGAGAATAGCGGTCGTAGGATCGAGCTTCGGTGCCGCGGTGGCGGTCTACACCGGTGGGGTAGACGATCGCGTAGCGGCTATAATTTCCTCCGGCGGATGGGGCAATGGGGAGCGTAAGTTCCGCGGTCAGCATTCTGGCAAGGAAGCTTGGCACAAATTTACAAATATGTTGGAGCGAGGCGAAAAACATCGTGAAGCAACTGGTGAGCCACTGTACGTTGATCGGTATGAAATAGTGCCTATTCCGGAGCATCTAAAAGCTAACATGCCGTCCGGATCGGTCCAAGAGTTCACCGCCGATACTGCTATCGGCATGATGAAATTTAACGCTGAGGACGTAATCGGAAATATCGCCCCACGGCCGATTCTTTTACTTCATAGTTCTGTGGATTCAGTGACGCCGACAGAACAATCAGTCGAGATGTTCAATAGGGCTGGAGAGCCTACCGACCTGCATCTGACTGCCGATACTGATCATTTCATGATGGCGGAGTCTAACACAAGGGTGATCAATATTATCAAGGATTGGCTTGGCAAGTATTTCCCGGTAGTGGAGACAATAGATGCCTGATGGCGGCACAAAATTCACCGATAAGGCAGCTGTGGAGGCAGAACTAGTCGCGAAAGCTATTCACCTCGCGCCGAGGTTAGCTGATCGGGCTCGTAAAGCTGAGCTGGATAGGCGAATCTCTGGCAAAACTGATTCCGAATTCCGTGATGCAGGCTTTTATCGCGCACTACAACCGGCACGGTATGGCGGTTTGGAACTGGATTATGGTGCTCAGACAGCGTTCTCTCGAGAACTGGGACGTGTCTGTGCGTCTAGCGGCTGGGTTGCAGGATTGCTTGCTTGCCATGGATGGATCGGCGGGATGTTCCCGGACGAAGCTCAAGGTGAGATGTGGGGTGACGACGTTAATGCCGCGATCGCAACGTCCTTCCTTCCTGTTGCCGTGGAAATAGAGCGGAGGGCGGCTGAGCTCACGATAAGTGGAAGGTGGCGGTTCTCTAGTGGGGTCGATCACTGCCGCTGGGCGATCCTACTCTTAAACCTTACGCCCGAGGCAGAAGACGCTACCTCCGACCCGGTGTTCGCTATAGTTGATTTAACTGAATGTAAAATTGAAGACGCCTGGAACAGCGCTGGGCTTGCAGCAACTGGGAGTAACGATATCATCCTCGATGAGGTAGACATACCGCCGCACCGGATAAAACGGATCATGGATATGCGTGGTGGAGAAACCCTCAGGTCGAGCGCCAACGACAGCTATCTTTATCGCTTGCCTCTGTTTGCGGTTTTTCCCTTCAATATTATTGGCCCGTCCATCGGCGCAGCGCGCGGCGCACTAGACGCAGTCATACAAGATCTAACTAACCGCGAGTCAGTGACCGGCGCCGATCTATCCCAGTCCGCGACAGCGCACCAGCGCGTCGGTCGGGCTACAGCTCTTCTAGATTCTGCGGAAGCGGTAATAAGCCAGCTCCGCGCGGAAATCATTTCAAAGGGGCGGGCAGGGGGGCAGTTCTCGATGCATGATCGGGTGCGTTACCGGCTTAATCTCGGTCATGTGGCCCGCACCTGCTGTGATGCAGTTGACGAGTTATTGCCACTAACCGGAGGACGCGGGCTGGAAACATCGCATCTAATGCAGCGCGCTTGGCGGGATGTCCATGCTATCGCTCAGCATATCGGCTTGGTGTGGGACCTTCAGACCGGGCTTTACGGCAACGTCCTGCTTGGTCACGGATGCCCGGATCCAAAGCTTTAGCTGTCGACCTTTATTCTAAAATCACCGA
Organism: Alphaproteobacteria bacterium UBA830; assembly: GCA_002295635.1. Lineage (GTDB taxonomy): Bacteria > Pseudomonadota > Alphaproteobacteria > MPNO01 > UBA830 > UBA830. The sequence goes on from DBHK01000027.1 coordinate 235,137, forward strand.
CTTCTTCGCAAACGAAATTTAATTCGTCGCCGGATTTTATCTCGCTGACACCTGCCGGTGACCCGGTGAACATTACATCCCCGGGATAAAGCGTGTAGAATTCCGATGCGTATTCGACTAATTCCCGAATGCTGAGGACCTGGTCCTTAGTATTTCCATGTTGTTTTATTTCCCCGTTTAATGATCCATGAAAAGATACGTTGTCTGGGTCTTCTATTTCTTCGGCAGTAACTAACCACGGGCCAAGAACGGCATAGCCGTCGCAGGATTTTCGGGCACTACGGTCTTCCGGACCGCGTAACGTTATATCCAGTCCCAGTGTGTAGCCGGCTATCATGTCTAGCGCGTTCACTTTATCGACCCGGCTACACTCTTTTCCAATAACTAAGGCGAACTCGAATTCGTGATCGTTTCGTCGGTTCGGAAACCTAATCGGGATTGTATCACCCGCGCCAATCAACGCCGTGTTAGATTTTAGAAATATCCCGGCTTCTTTAATCTTTGTTGTACGTTCGATGTGGCGGATACCCGGATCGGCCAGCGTTTCGTCGATATGGGCCTCGTAGTTTACCGGCGCAGCCATAAGTTTCCCGGGGCGAGCGATCGGTGGAAGCAGTCTCACGTCTTCTATGGAGATGGGATCCGCGCTAATAGCCATTTCTCGAAGCTTGTCATGCCATTCTAGCAGAGCTGCTATAAACGCGTCCGACTTTGCGTCATAGGGGTGTGTTGCACGGATTTGGTCCTGCGCGGCAGTGACGTCGCGAATGGTGCCCTCAACGATAACACCAAGGCGGTCATTGTCGAACCTACAGATTTTCATTTTTCTCCGATGGGTTTGAAGTGTTGGATTGTCTTGTCCTTTTGTGGCGCATAATTTTAGGATTGAAAAGACACCCTTGGGTGAATGGGAGAAAACGATGAGCGATCCAATAGTCACCGGCCTTCGCAGCGCTGAATTTCAAGTTCCGGATCTGAAGATGGCAACAAAGTTCTATGTGGACAACTGGGGACTAGAAGTGGCAGCTACCGATGAGAATAGTATATATCTTCGGGGTACCGGAAAGGCGCATCATGCGCTCGTATTGCGTGAGGGCGGTGAAAAAGAATTGCTTACGGTTAATCTTGCGGCGGACGAAAAGGCGTCGGTTGATGGACTTTACGAAAAGGCAAAGGGTCTTGGAGCATCTGTAGAGCCGCCTCAGGAACTAGGCGGTCCCGCAGGAGGGTACGGCTTTATTTTTTATGACCTGCATAACCGACGTTACTGTATTTCAACAGAGATCTCTGATCATGAAGAAGAGCTTTATTCAGCAGACCGACCGGTGAAAATCAGCCACGTGGTCCTAAATTCCCCAAACCGAGAAGCCCAGAGCAGCCAATTTATCGATCTGTTAGGATTTAAGCTGACCGACCGTACAGGTTATATGGATTTTATACGCTGTAGCGCGGATCACCACGCGATTGCGTATACTACCATCGACCGGCCTACCCTGAACCATGTCGCGTTCGAAATGCCGAGCCATGATGCACTGATGTTCGGCGCTGGCAGGATGAAACAAACAGGGTTTCCAACCGAATGGGGTGTCGGTCGGCACGGCCCAGGAAATAATATATTTGCGTACTTTGTTGATCCGAACGGCTACGTGATAGAATACACTGCTGAGGTGCAGCAGGTCGACGATAACTACAAAGTTGGTATGCCCAAAGACTGGGAACGTCCGCCTGAACTGCAGGGCGATGCTTGGGGCTTTGCCGACGGCGCTACGGACAGGATGCGCACACACACCGCATGAGTTTAATCAGAGCGGGGTTATAAATTCTCTGAAAAGTTCACCCTGAAAACTTTCTAAATTCAACAACGTCGGGCTGGACCTTTGATTCGATTTCTTTACACTAATTTATGCACGGGGCCTAATAGCCCAAATAGAATTGAATAAATGACAAACTGACCATAGGGAGGTCTAGATTATGATCGTAAGTAAAAGAGGTGCACGCTTCATTGGTGCGGCCTTGACCGGTGCACTTGCATTAGGTACAGGCGCCGTATCTGCCGAAACTGTTAAAATCGGTGTGCCAACTTTTCTGACGGGCGCCGGCGCCCCAGCTTTCGGAATCCCCGGTAAACAGGGTGTAGAACTCATCGTCAGAGGCATCAATAATGGCGAGCTGCCTGCGCCATACAACACAAAGGGTCTGGCGGGTCGTCAAATTGAGGCTCTGATCTATGATGAAGCCGGTGGCGGTACTAAGCAGGTTACTGAACTAAGAAATAAAGTTCAAAAAGATAAAGTTGACGCAATCATTGGTCAGATTTCATCGGGGACTTGCGCGGCAACCACCAAGGTTGCAGAAGAGCTTAAAGTGCTGACCATTCTAACTGTTTGCGGTACGCCAAGAATTTTCGAAGATATTAATCCCAATCCTAAGTATGTATTTAGGACGATGAATCATGGCACGGCAAACAATGTGTCCGCTGCACGTTATATTGTTTCAAAGCATAAAGATAAAGCAGCTAAGGGCTTTACCGGCATTAATCAGAACTACGCTTGGGGTCAGGACTCGTGGCGTGACTTTAGCCTTGCAATGGCGGACCTCATGCCGTCGTCTAAGGGCTCTAAGAAAAATCAGATGCCGAAGATTTTCGCTGGCCAGTACGGTAGTGAAATCTCAGCCATCTCGAGGGCTAAAGAAGGGCTTGTTCACTCTAGTTTCTGGGGTGGAGACCTCGAGGCCTTTATCGGGCAGGCCGGGGCTCGTGGCTTATTCAAGAGAAAGCTATTCGTATTTACTGTTGGCGAAACCGTTGCATACCGACTGGGTAAGAAGTTCCCAGAAGGTATAATTGTCGGAACCCGCGGGCCGTATGGGATGTACGTCGTAGACGATCCGACGCCGCTAAATCAGTGGTTCCAGAAAGAGTTTCGTAAGGCCTATGGAACTCCGCCTGCACAACCTGCATATCAATACGCGCAGGGCTTTCTCGGGGCAAAATATGCTTACGATAAAGCTGCTAAAGCAGCAGGTAAATTCCCGACAACTGATCAGGTCATCAATGCCCTAACAGGTGCAACTTTCCCAACCTTTGTTGGAAACGTTGAGATGGCACTTGGTAAAGGTCATCAGGGTGTCACCGATGACATGTGGGGTGTTACCACTTGGGACAAAGACCGAAAAGAAATGGTCGTTAAGGATGTTGTAAAATTCTCTCCCAAGTGTGTTATGCCGCCTGCTGGTGTTAAAGGCGTTGCCTGGATCAAGGGTGGGATGAAGGGTGCTAAGTGCTGAATAAGCATTAGAAGCCTGGAAGACCTATTAAGCATAGGGGGGCGGGCGGCCGCCCCCCGACTTTATGTATAAAACAAAAGCGCAAAAAGTCTGCGCGTATTTTGTTTGGGGGGGCGGAAAGTGGATTTTGAACTTTTGATAGTCATCCTTATTGATGGCTTGGTTTATTCCTCTTACCTGTTTTTGGTAGCGGTTGGCTTAACGGTTATTTTTGGCGTTCAAAAGGTCCTAAACGTTACGCACGGCGCTTTTTATGCCTTTGGCGCCTACTTGACAGCCTTTTTAATAGGTTTGGCGGCGAATGGTGGCTGGCCAGACTCTAGCGGCTTCTTGATTATTCTAGTCAGCGCCATTTTCCTTGGTGTTGTCCTAGGTATAATAATTGAGAGAGGACTGCTGAAGTTTCTATATGACAGGGACGAACACATCGTTGTCCTTGCGACTTTTGCTGCATTCCTTGTTCTTGAGGACGCGATTCTACTCATTTGGGGAACTGATCCATATCTTGCCTTTCAGCCGCTCGCGTTATTGGGCAATAGCGAGATCGTTGGACTGATTTTTGACAATTATGCACTAACGATGATTGCCCTCTCATTCGTGATCGCGTTCGTACTTTGGTACGGACTAAATAGGACGCAGTTCGGAAGGGTCCTACTCGCCGTCATATTTGATCGCGAGGTCAGCATGGCTATGGGTATAAATGTGACGAAGGTATTTTTAATTACTTTTATTATTGGAACATTCCTCGGTGCGCTGGGCGGCGCTTACCACGCCCCAATAATATCCGTTCAACCGGGTATTGGCGTTGAAGTAATCGTTCTCGCGTTCGCCGTGGTTGTTATTGGTGGTATGGGCTCGATACCCGGGGCTCTTATTGGGGCAGTCGTCGTAGGCATATCGAGGGCAGCGGCCGTTCACATGCTCCCAGAGGTAGAACTTTTTGTTATCTACTCGATCATGGCGCTTGTCTTAGTATTCCGCCCGGAGGGTCTTTTTGCCCCGATTAAGGCGAGGAAAATATGACCCGTTTATTCGATAAAACTTTTTGGGGCCTAACTATTGGGCTAGTTGCGTTATTTGCGCTTAATTTTCTTCTTGAAGAGTGGATGAGAACGATTGGTCTCCAAACACTATCGAGAGGATTAGTTGCGATCGGTCTGTTGATATTATGGAGAGCTGGTCTTGTATCATTTGGCCACGCCTTATTTTTTGGCTTTGGTGCTTACACCGTTGCGATGCTCCAGATAGTTGGTGTTAGAGACGTATTCCTCCTCATGATATGCGGCATTTTTACAGCCGGTATGTTGGCGTTTCTCCTCGGATTTCTGCTTAGACAGTACCGGGCCATTTTCTTCGCGTTGTTGAACATGGCTTTCTCCATGATCTTGTACGGGGTCTTGGCTAAAGTTGAATCGCTCGGTTCTACCGATGGGATCGGTATCGAGCAGGTTACCTTTCTTGGTATGCAGCCGGGGGACGACAGCTACAGATTCGTTCTCTTCATATTTGCCGTTGTATTTTCTTATGTTTCGGCATTAGCCGCTCACTGGTATCTAAAATCGACTTTAGGCATGATGACTATGGCGGTTAGAGAAAACGAAATTCGGGTCGAGTACCTCGGATATTCAGCCGAAAAGGCGATCCACTCAAAATATATCATTTCAGGTGTACTGGCTGGTGCTGGGGGAGTGATAATGGCTGTGACCGTCGGCCATGTTGATCCAGACTCAATGGTATACTGGCCGGTTTCTGGTGACTTCGTGTTTATCACCATTTTGGCTGGGACTGGCAATGTCAGCGCAACGTTCATTGGCGCATTGGTCTATGAGTTGCTTCGGACCTATGCCTTCGAATTTGCACCAGAAATCTGGCAGTTAATCCTTGGTGGGGCATTATTATTGATAATAATGTTCCTGCCCGACGGTCTTTGGTCTATCCGCAGCGAGTGGCGCCACAAAAAGGCAATAAGAGCTGCAAACCGCGCCCGAGCCTCGGTGGAGAAGTGAAATGATGACACCAGTACTAAAAGTCCAGGACTTAGAAAAAAACTTTGGTGGAGTTGTTGCCGCTCGTGACATTAATGTCGAGGTTAACGAAGGTGAGACTATTGGCATTATTGGTGCCAACGGGGCGGGAAAAACGACTTTTGTTAATATGGTGACTGGATATCTGCCGCCATCGTCCGGACAGGTAGAGTTTCTGGGAAAAAACTTAATCGGTTTCAAACCACGTGACGTAACAAAACTCGGACTTTGCCGATCATTCCAGGTGCCCCAGGTATTCCTGTCGGAAACAGTTTTTGACAACATGTTAGTTGCCTATGGGATAGCCGAACAGGTTGGATGGAATTTGTTCAGGCCGATACATACGGATGAGCGGGAGCATAGGGTAGATCAGCAACTCAGCCGTTACCAGATCTCCGATTACCGAGACACTCCCGCTTCTGCTTTGCCGCAGGGAGTCAGGAAACTTCTGGATATTGCGATGGCAACTGTTCGCAACCCTAAACTGGTAATGCTCGATGAGCCCACAAGTGGAATTAGTGTGGAAGAAAAATTTGACCTAATGGACATCATTATGGAAGCTCTTCGTCAAGAGTCTACGACAGTTATGTTCATTGAACACGACATGGAAATCGTAGAACGCTTTGTCGATCGGGTGTGGGCATTTTATCAGGGCGAAATCATTTGCGATGCGCCAACGGCGAAAGCGATGGTTGACGAAAAAGTGCGAGAGTTTGTCATCGGGCAAGAATACCACCCGGCACACCTCCAAGGAGACGCAAATGCTTAATATTCAGGGCATAGACGTCAATATCGGTGCAACTCCAATTTTGCGGAGTGTTTCGCTTGAAGTACCGTCAGGAACAATGTGCGGACTTATTGGCAGAAATGGGGCTGGAAAAACTACGTTCATGCGCGCCGTTATGGGTGCGCTTGATGCCAAAACGGGTGGCATGGAATTCGACGGGGAAAACCTGCTTGCGGCGCCGGCTCATCGTCGTGCGCACATTGGTATTGGCTTCATGCCGGAAGACCGACGTTTGGTTCCTCAATTGACGGCGGAGGAAAACATCCTCCTACCCACTTGGACAACCAAGATAGATGGAGCGCAAGACCGACTAGCATGGATCTACAAGCTTATGCCTGAGGTTGAGGAATTCCGAAATCGGGGTGCAACTGAGCTGTCTGGTGGTCAGCAGAAGTTCGTTGCGTTTGCCCGAGCGCTGATGGTCGGTACCAAGTTGCTGATGTTAGATGAGCCCTCTGAGGGTATTGCACCAGTATTTGCTCAACGGATGGTCGAGATTATGGCGAACCTGAAGGAGGAAGGGGAATCAGTTCTAGTTGCCGAGTCCAATGACAAGCATATTAGTGACCTTCTAGATAAAACATTCGTTATCGAACGCGGATCGATCATTAGCGGCTAAAGATAGCAGAACTTTTTTGTGCGGCAGTGATTGGACCATAGGGCCCCAGCCCCATGTAAAAAGGCTTAATATGTTGAGCGCGGTATTACTTGTTGTTTTCATGTCCAGTTAACGAGAATGTCGAGCAAATATTGACCGTTAGAACGTCTCAGGTAGAGGCTTGAACGGACCACGTTTAGCGGCGGTTTCAGCGCACCTGTTTTTTTAACTAACGACCATTTCTGAAGTGAGCATGTTCCTAAAGGAAACAAAAAGTTGAGTGGGAACTGTGTTATTTGGTCATGATTTCGAAGGCGATTTTTCCTGGACCTCAACCTTACAGTAATAGTCATAGTAGCACTTCTGGTTGCTGGCGGGGTTAAGGGGGTCGTGGGGTTGGGCCTGCCGCTGACTGCCATATCAATCATGGGTGCCTTTATAGATCTCCGCACAGCGATCACTTTCATAGCAATACCGGTTGTCGTGACAAATCTTTATCAAGCATTTGAGGGCGGGCGCGGGTTCGAAATGCTCCGAAAATACTGGATCATAAACTCCTATGCCGTCATCGGTACTATTATCGGTGCGCAGATCCTATTCTTGGTTAGTCCCAGAATACTTACAACCATACTGGGCGTCGTCGTTGTGATCTATGTTCTTATCAATGCGACCCGATTTCGCATTCGTATTTCAGAACAAACTGATCCTTGGGTGGTGCCACCGCTCGGTCTACTATCTGGTTTATTGACGGGCACCACAGGGTCGGTCGGTATTCCCGTAGCCCTATACCTACAAGCTAAAGATATTGATAAGGAGAGCTTCCTCCGTGCAATCGCGCTAACGTTTCTCATCAGTGCGACGGTTTTGTTATTTTCCTTGGCTGAGAAAGGGGCATTTAATCAGGATATTCTTATCGTTTCCGCACTTAGCCTCGTGCCAGCATTTGTCGGTATGGTAATCGGACAGCGATTACGTAGTCAGCTATCCGAGAGCCGTTTTCGGCAATTCGTATATCTATTCTTGCTGATTTCGGCTGTGAACCTCATTCGCAAAGGCGTACTCTAAATTTCAGTATTAAGGTCTAGCTTTAGCCTTTGATGTCGGCCATCGGGGCTTTCGGTTCGTATAAGGATTTGTCTATGGGTAAACTCCACAACAGTTTGGTATTTTTCTATAGTTTCCTAGCCTGAGCGGCCTTAAATCTGAGGAATGAAAGGCAGTATTGAACTGGTTCGGATTCTTTTTATGAGCCGCGGGCAGTAAATGCATTAAGCCATAAACTTGTATTCCTGAAAGGTATCGAATGCTTGTCGTTTCTGCCCTCGCAGCTAATTCTTATAACGCTATTCCCCCACCGATACGCGGCGTAATGTTAATGATGGTATCCGCGATGGGCGTTGTCGCCATGAACGTCTCAATCCGCCAGATCGCTGACGAGATTCATCCGTTCATGATCGCGCTTCTTCGGCATTCTATTGGCGTCTGTCTTCTTGCGCCGATGATCCTACGTCGCGGTCACAACCCGCTTCGGACAAACCATCTTCCGCTGCATGCGCTGCGGGCTCTATTTAATGTGATCGCGATGCTGGCTTATTTTATGGCCCTCACGATGGAGCCGCTGGCCAAGGTGGTTGCACTTACCTTTACTGCCCCGCTTCTCGCCACCGTCGGAGCATTATTAATACTTGGCGAGAGGGTTACGCGACCCCGTTACGGAGCGCTGATTATTGGTTTGGTAGGGGCGCTTATTATCCTGCGACCTTGGGAGGTAGAAATCGGTGCAGGCTCTCTACTTCTATTGCTATCCTCCAGCACTTGGGCCATGGCTCTGGTGGTGATCAAAGTGCTATCTCGGCATGACAATCCGGTGACTATCGCGCTGTATGCATCACTACTACAAGTTCCGATTTGCTTAGCTGTGGCTCTATTTTTCTGGACATGGCCGACCCCATATCAATGGTTCTTTATCGTTTTAATAGCGATATTTGGAAGTACGACACAGATCTGTTTAGCCCAAGCATTTCGGGAGGCTGATGCGACGGTCGTTTTACCAGCCGATTTCACAAAACTAGTTTTTGCCGGCCTCGCTGGTTGGATATTTTTCGCCGAACTTCCCGAAATCTGGATTTGGGTCGGTGGCTCGATAGTGTTTATCGGGGTTTTCTTGAACGTTTGGTTCGAGAAGCAGGCAAGGGACACTGATGGTCTTGCGCAGGTCGGCGAAGTTTCGCAGAATCCGCAAAATAATAACGAAAGACCGCCATGAATGAGATTGTATGGGGAAGTTTCACCCAAAAAGAATTAGATCGTAATTACGATCAATCATCCCTCGTGCCTAATGTCGGGGAATTTATGCAACAAAATGCCATTGATAGCGCAAAAATTCGAGATGAACTCGATATTATCGCTAACGTTCGATACGGGCCAACGTTACTCGAACGTTTGGATATATTTCCGGTGTCCCAGACTGGGGCGCCGGTGGCAATTTATCACCATGGTGGTGCTTGGACACGCTCAGATAAAGACCAGTGTTCATATGTTGCCCCCGGTCTGGTGGCGGCGGGTGTCAATGTGCTAGTACTCGATTTTGCTCTAGCTCCCGCTGTATCTTTGGATGAGATTGTCCGCCAGAACCGTGCTGCAATAGCCTGGGCGTGGCATAACGCTGGCGAATATGGCTGGGATAGAAATAAAATTCATAGTATCGGACATTCATCGGGTGGACATATTTGCGGCATGATGCAGGTAACGGATTGGGAAGGTTTTTACGGACTGCCCACAGATGTCATTAAGAGTGCCGTCGCATGTAGTGGAATGTATGAACTGGAGCCTGTGCGACTAAGTCACCGAAACAGCTACCTCGATCTCACCGACCAGGGAGCGGCGCGTAACAGTTCTATCCGCCATATTCCAAATTACGGCCCGCCTCTTACGATGGCGTGGGGTACTGGCGAATTGGATGAATTCCAACGCCAAAGCCGAGAATTTGCGGTGGCTTGGGAGGCTGCGGGTCACCAGGTTAAAACTTTTATCCTCGAGGACCTGAATCACTTTGAGGTAGGACGGGAAATATTTAATCCAAAACAGCCGGTCTTTCAGAATATCTTAAGTAATATTGGTGTTTAGGCGCACGCTAAGAGAATTTGATATAAACATATAGAACATTCCGAATCTACCTAGGAGAGAAAAATGGACGGAGCCGGACCGGGTGCTGCCTATCAGGCGATCACCGTGAAACCCTATTCGCCGGCTATCGGTGCCGAGATCGGCAATGTCGACCTGACGAAGCCGCTAACCGATCTCGAACTCGACGAAATCCGACGCGCATTCACCGAGCATATGGTTCTGTTCTTTCGAGATCAAGAAATCAGCTTTGATGATCATGCGCGGTTTGGCGAATATTTCGGAACCTTAGGACAGCATGTTGGTAAAAGGACTAACAGTCAGGCGACCGATGATATTCGTGTCCGAAAATTCTATGCCGACGGCGAGACACCCCGGGTATCCGGGAATGTTTGGCATACGGATCAGTCCTGTGCACCGATACCGCCATTGGCGAGTGTTCTCTATCTACACACTCTTCCACCCAATGGTGGCGGCGATACTGGCTTCGCAAGTATGTACGCAGCCTACGATGCACTTTCCCAGAATATGAAGGACTATCTTGATGGACTAACGGCGCATCATGACGGCACTCGTCAGTTTGGTGCCGGTACTCCTGAAGCCAACCATCCGGTGGTCGTAAGTCATCCTGAAAGCGGCCGAAAACTGCTATATGTGAATGAAGCTTTCACGGCTTATATTAACGAGGTGTCGCGTGAGGAGAGTAAAGCAATTCTAGAATTTCTCTATGATCACCAGAAACGGCCGGAGTGGAGCACCCGGTTCCGGTGGGAGCCGCATTCCATCGCTTTCTGGGACAACCGCTGTGTTCATCACCGAGCGATTTCGGATTATCTTCCACACGTGCGTTCGGGTTACAGGATACAGGTGGAAGGAACGGAACCACCCGTCGCAGGCTAACGGCGCAGGATATTTACGTGTCGGCAGACCGGGGAAGACTTTAACGAATTTAGCGCCTGATTTTACAGCGTCTGAGGCCATTGTTTTAGTTGTCCCGGCCAAAGCGGTGCAAGCCTGCGCCGTTAGCCTTTAACCAACTGCGAGCCTGACCCACGTCCGAGCATAGCGTATCCACCAGCGCCCAGAAAGGTGCGCTATGATTGAGTTCGCGGAGATGTGCGACCTCGTGGGCAACAACATAGTTCAGTATATCCTCAGGTGCCATTACTAAGCGCCATGAGAAATTGAGGTTACCGACTCGAGAGCAACTACCCCAGCGGGACCGCGTGTCCCGCAAAGAAATCTTTGCATGCCTGCAGCCTATTTTTTTTTCCATTTCCTCGACACGGGGTCTTATTTCATCCATCGCCCTATAACGAATCCATCTTCGAACACGGCCCGGTAGCGTCTCTTGCCGCCCGCCGACTATAAGCTTGCCGTTCACTAACCTTGGCAGTGCGGAGAAGGAATCTATCCGCCGGATGATTACTTGTTTCCCCAAAAGTGGAAAAACTGCCCCATCGGCAAATGGAACGGCGGACCCAATCCTCGATAACTGCTCCGCGATCCAATCAGTTTGAGAGGCAGCGAATCTCAATCCTTCGGATGCCATTGCACCGGTCGGAAGAACGATTTCGACATTGCCGTCGAAAACGCTTACATGCAGTAAAATCCGCTGGGCGCGTTGGCTACTGCGAATATGTACTGGAATTCTCTGACCATTCGTCAGCAAGAGGGGTTCAGATGCTTTGGTTATATCTTCACCCCTGGCTTCAGCTGGTACATTCGGAGAACGCATAGGCTGCCAGCCAACGGCACAATTGCTCCGAGGCCGAATACCCAACTGAGGGCATATTTGACAGTCTCGGGTTCGGTTCCTTCCACAAGACCAGCTCCATTTGCAATCAAGCCCGCAATAGCGGCGCCATAGGCGATACCAATCGATCTCATCGCTGGGGCAGCGGAGGCTGTAATCCGAGATTCTGTGTTGCCTGCAGCAGCAAGCGCCCAAGAGATGGAGTGGACATTGGTCATTCCAACACCAGTCCCGGCAAGGGTAATGAAGCCAGTAAGTACCCAAATCGAGGTCTGACCTAATGTAATTGCTATACCCAGAATGGCGAAAGAGGTAAACATCAGCCCGCTTGCGCAGGCGATCCTAGTCCAGCGTTCTCCCCATCCTGCGGTAAAGAGAGAACCGAAAGTCCAAGCGATAGAGAAAACTGTCAGCACATAACCAATCCATAGCGGATCGAGAAGATAAATCTGACTTAACGCTAACGGCATAAAAATTGTTATTGGCGTGTAAGCGGCTGATAGCAATAAGAAAACCCAATATGCGGTTCCAACCGGTGAGAAGAGAGAAAGCACTTGCCGGGGAAATAGATTTTCTTTCACCCGATCGAGGCGCAGAGTGAATATTAAGCAGAGGACGCCCGCGGCAACGAGGGAGATTCGGGATACAAAATCACCAAATTGTCCCGACGCGCCGACTAAAACAACTGAAGTGCCAAGGAGCAATAACCGACGATAGGGTAATCGGTGTTTTGCCCCCTGCTCGCCGTCGGGTATGACTTTCCAAGCTGCGAGAATGAATAGTATCGTTAAAAGGCTGGTGGTCAGAAACGCGCCCCGCCACAGTCCGATATTTCCCCATATGCCACCGATTAAGGGCCCGACTACAGCAGCTATACTCCAAGTCGTTGTGATGGTTGCCAAGACTCGGGTCCGCAGCCGTCCAGTATAAAGATCGTTTACGAGGGTCATCGACTGCGACATCATCAGACCACCGCCAATACCTTCGAGCATTCGGAAGGCTAGTAGAGTTGCCATATTGGGAGATGAGGCACACCCCAATGCGCCAAAAAGAAAAATCAACCCCGCAGTTGCATATCCTTTCCGACGCCCCAGCATCGCCCGAACGTATTGTCCGCTTGCGGCCCCCATGACGGTACCGACCATATAAAGCATAGTTGTCCATGCGTAGAACTCCACACCGCCGATTTCCGCGACTACCGCCGGCATGACCGTGGTTATGACGAATATATCAATAGCGTGGACGCCGATGCCGACATTGAGCAGAATAGTGTAAACTCCGAGCATACCCCGGAACATATCCACCCAGCCGGTGCCACCTTCCGGGGGCGCTTCTTCTGTAGTTGTCATACTCCCAGTCTAGGAGGGTTGACACAGAATCCCTAATATTGAGGGTATGCAAGCTTACAGTGAAGGTGGTTAATTTTACTTTATCGTGTCAGGGATTTCGTCACCCACTGTCGAAGCGTATCTGGTATATCAATTATTCTGTACTGACATCGAAATGCGGTGAAAAATGTCTGAGAGCCTAATCTTCGCACTTGTAATAGCACTAACTGTTTACATGTTCATGCGGCGGCTACGGATGATGAAGAAACAGAAAAGGATAAGAGCAGAGGAAGGGACAGGTAGTAAGAGGCCACTTGACGATCCTGGCAGTATGCCGAGGCTAGGATCGCCCGGTACGATCACTCGAGAACAGATAAAGCAGTTGAAAAACAACGATTTCACGCCTGAGAGACAATGGAGCAAGGAGGAAGCTCAGCTTATCCTTGATACCGTCACCTACCTACGGGCAGTAATTTACGAGGCCACGGGCGAAGCTACTGCTCCGATAGACGTGCAGAACCAAATTCTCAAATTCATTCTGACAGATAACTGTTTACGCGAGTATGTGTATGAATGGGGTTTAAACCAGACCCGGGACGATAAGGCAGCTCCACAGCCCACACTTGACCATGATGAATTTTATCAGCAGGTAGAAGCCGAAGTCTTGGAACGATGGGAGTCATCTTGATTAACGTCCCTAACAAAACCGGTCGACACCCGAGTTTAACAACTGACGACTTTAATTTCGAACTACCGATTAACCTGATAGCTCCTGAACCAGTTCGGCCCCGGGATTCTGCACGAATGCTGGAAATCTCTGAAGCATTAATTGACAGGACGGTGTCGGACTTGCCAGATTTGCTGGGGCCAAAAGACATTCTTGTCATCAACGATACCCGCGTGATACCTGCACGTCTAAAGGGATCTCGTCGGGGTGCGAGCGTGGAGGTGACCCTGCACAAAGTAGAAGCTGATGGAAGATGGCGAGCCCTTGCGAGGCCGGCTAGAAAGCTTGCTCTCGGTGACGTGATTGATTTTGCCGATGGATTCACAGCCCGGGTGGACGGTAAAGGTGCGAGGGGAGAGATTCTCCTTTCTTTTTCCGGCAGTAACGATCTTTTTGCTGCACTGGAACGATATGGAGAAATGCCCCTTCCACCCTATATTGCACGCGATGAAGGCGGGAGAATAGAGGATAGCGAAGACTACCAGACGATCTACGCGGTTAATAAGGGCGCGGTCGCTGCGCCGACGGCAGGTCTCCATTTTACCGAACGGCTGATGAGAACTATCCGTAGTACAGGCGTAAGTTTCGCTACCGTTACACTTCATGTTGGTGCAGGCACGTTTTTACCAGTCACCGTAGATCGTATAGCGGACCATAAAATGCACAGTGAATGGGGGTGTATCAGTTCTGAGGCCGCGGATGAGATCAATATGGCGCGAGCGGCCGGTGGCCGAGCTATTGCCGTTGGAACGACGTCGCTGCGTCTGATGGAGAGTGCGGCGAATTTAGATGGAGAAATTATACCATTCGAGGCGGACACCGAAATTTTCATCACGCCAGGCTACAAGTTTCGCACTGTCGATGCCCTTATGACAAACTTTCATCTACCGCGTTCTACATTATTTATGTTGGTATCAGCATTTGCGGGGCTGAATCGAATGAGAAATGCTTATGCGCATGCGATTTCTTCAGAATACCGCTTTTATTCATACGGGGACTCTAGCTTTATCCATCGGGCCGACCGCGATGTCTGAGAGTTTTGATGTCTGAGTTCAATTACGTTGTCACAGGTAACGATGGCCGAGCCCGGCGGGGTCGATTGACCACAGCGCATGGAGCGGTCGAAACGCCCGTATTTATGCCCGTCGGGACGGCTGGGACAGTAAAGGGAATGACTTCAGAGGCGATCCAACGTACTGGCGCGCAGATCGTCCTCGCAAACACCTATCATTTAATGCTCCGACCGGGTGCAGAGCGTGTCGCTAGGCTCGGTGGTTTACACCAATTTATGGACTGGGAGCGGCCCATCCTGACGGACTCGGGTGGTTTCCAAGTGATGTCGTTAACGGAGCTACGGAAGCTAGATAACGAAGGTGTAGAGTTTCGGTCGCATATCGATGGCGCTAAATTCATGCTGACTCCGGAGCGTTCGATCAAAGTCCAAAATCAACTCGATGCCACAATTACGATGGTACTAGACGAGTGTACCGCCCTTGGTGTGGATAATGCCTCGGCGGCAGAATCGATGCGATTATCGATGAATTGGGCTTCCAGATGCCGAGATGTCTTCATAGAGAGGCCTGGTTATGGCCTGTTCGGTATAGTTCAGGGTGGTATATATCCAGATCTCCGTCTTGAGTCGGCCGCGGTTCTGACTGATATCGGTTTTGACGGCTATGCGGTTGGCGGGTTAGCTGTTGGCGAAGGACAGGACGAAATGTTTTCCGTGTTGGATGTCACAGTACCCGAGTTACCAGACTGCAAACCCCGATATCTTATGGGTGTTGGAACACCCGCTGACATCGTTGGTGCGGTTCGGCGTGGTATTGATATGTTTGATTGCGTACTCCCGACCCGCTCCGGTCGCACTGGCCGGGCATTCACTCGGCGCGGTGTCTTAAATATTCGAAATGCTCGCCATGCTGATGACCCACGGCCCATCGACCCGGAAAGCCACTATCCCGGCGTAAGCACCGTTAGTCGGGCCTATCTACATCACCTTTTTAAGGCGAAGGAAATGCTCGGACCGATCCTTCTTACCCTACATAATCTCCATTACTACCAAGAATTGATGGTCGGTATCAGGGGTGCAATAGAGTTGGGTGCCATGGATGACTTTGCTGCATTATTCCATATAGAGCAAGCGCGCGGCGATATCGAGCGTATTTAGTATGCAAACACCACTCGACCCAAAAGATTTCATCCGGGACCGTGCCTTGGCGCTTGGCTTTGATGTCGTCGGTTTTTCCGGGGCAGACAACGGCGACGCTGGTAGACATCTCAAATCCTATATTGAATCTGGGTTTCACGGCGATATGGGGTGGATGGCTTCTACAGAAAATAGACGACGGTCTCCTCGAGAGCTTTGGTCTGATGTGGAGACAATCGTCGCGGTCGGCGTCAATTACGGTCCGGCAGAGGATCCACTGGCAATAAAGAAATTCACCGACCGCGGTGCGGTTTCCGTTTATGCCCGGGGGAAAGACTATCATGACATTCTGCGAAAAAAACTTCGCCGCTTAGCTACGGATATCGCTAAAGATTGCAGCTGCGAGGTGAAGCTATTCGTCGATACGGCCCCCGTGATGGAAAAGCCAGTCGCACAGGTGGCTGGCATCGGCTGGCAGGGAAAGCATACTAACCTAGTATCCCGGAACTTTGGCTCTTGGCTATTTTTAGGTGAGGTGTTCACCACCCTTAAGATTCCACCTGATACAGCCGGCCAAGACCAATGTGGAGCCTGTCATCGGTGTCTAGATGTCTGTCCGACTAACGCGTTTCCAGCCCCATATCGACTCGATGCGACGCGATGTATCTCTTATCTGACCATCGAACATAAAGGCCACATCCCTTTGCAGTTCCGCGCCGCTATCGGCAATAGAATATATGGCTGCGACGACTGTCTCGCAGTCTGTCCTTGGAACAAATTCGCTCGAGTAACACAACACGGAGAATTGAGGTCGCATATTCATCTGACACGACCATTACTCCGCGACCTAATGTCCCTTGATGAAGAATCTTTTCGTGAAGTGTTCTCAGGATCTCCTATTAAACGACTCGGGCGAAATAGGTTCATCCGAAATGTACTGATTGCCGTCGGAAATAGTGCAGACAGGGCCCTGCTGGCTGACACGGAGAAAAGTCTGGCCGACATGTCACCACTGGTCCGGAGCATGGCGGTTTGGGCATTATTCAGGTTAGCCACGACAACAGAATTTTCCCAATTTCGTGAGAAATACGCATGTATGGAAACCGACGTTGATGTCCTACTGGAGTGGGATAACGGGCTTTAAGTATCATTCATCAAACTTAACCAGCAGAAGAACTCGACCTACAGTTTTGTCCTGACGTATGAATTCGGCCTGAGGTGGTTTAAGTATGCGCTAGGTACGGTCGATATTTGCTAATGGGGCACAATACATTTTCCAACTATTAATTAACGAATATTTGATTAACTATCGACTCTATGCTGACACCTGAGGGGTGTAGATGTCTTTTAACACATTCAAGTCAAGATCGTTATCAGGCCTTGATCGGAGAATATCGATTGCGCCAATGATGGATAGAACAGACCGGCATGATCGGTACTTCCTTCGCCTGATTTCGCCGTCCGTTCTATTATACACAGAGATGATCACTACCGGCGCGATCCTTCACGGGGATCGTGACCGGTTCCTAAAATTTAATGTTGAAGAACATCCGGTTGCCTTGCAGCTAGGGGGAGCGGATGCGGATGACCTTGCTCGTTGCTCCGAAATAGTGGCTAAATATGGCTATGATGAGATAAATTTAAATGTCGGCTGCCCCAGCGACCGAGTTCAAAATGCCCGTTTCGGTGCTTGCCTCATGAAAGAACCGGAGATTGTATCCGCCGGTGTAAAGGCAATGCGCAGGGCAGTGGATATACCGGTTACAGTTAAGACCCGTATCGGGGTCGATGACTGCGATACCTGGGAGGATTTTATACATTTTGTGGAAACTGTCGCCGACGGAGGATGCGAAACATTTATAATACACGCTAGAAAGGCATGGCTTCATGGACTTAGTCCCAAGGAAAACCGTGAAATACCTACCCTTTGTTACGATATCGTTTACCGACTTAAACAACTGTATCCTGAGTTTTCGATTTCTATTAATGGGGGAATCAAAACGATCGCAGAGACGATCTCCCATTTGAAGCATGTGGATGGGGTAATGATTGGCCGCGAGGCCTACGAGAACCCTTGGTTACTGGCTGGTATCGAAAAAGAAGTATTTGGAGGGGGCCCATTCACCGACCGGGGGTCGGTGCTAAATGGATATATCGATTATATCGATCAGCAAATGGCGGCAGGCGTCCAATTTTATGCGATGGCACGACATGTTCTTGGACTTTATCGAGGTGTCCGAGGCGCTCGTCTATGGAGGCGCCATATCAGCGAAAAAGGTTCACGACCAGGCGCTAACGGTCAAATTCTCAGGGACGCATCTGCAAATGTGCTTGCAATGGGCTCATGAGATGGTTTTCCAAGAACGGGGTTACGATACTATTCCAGCGGTATGTGTTCGGCGGGAGCATCCACTTTGCGTTGCGGCCTTCTAATCGTACGTAGGAGATGCTTTCATATGTTCCGTACTCTGTAAACAGGCATGCAAAGCCTCTGGTATCGGCCATTTTAATTCATAAGCGAAAGGGTCAAGTAGAGTGTGAAAGGTATTGGATGTCGGATAAATATTAAGTTGGTTCCCGGGTCTTGACCCGGCCCCCGGGACGCGGCATTCAAATTGGTAAAATCCAACTACACAGAGCTGTTTATGGAAGCCATCATCTATCATAATCCTCTATGCTCAAAATCGCGCGCTACGCTTGCGCTCCTCAAAAAGAAGGGTGTGTCTCTAGAAATCATCGAGTATCTCAAGACGCCACCGTCAAAAATTGAGTTAGCCAACATTCTAGATAAGCTTTGCATGGAACCGAGAGATCTAATGCGCAAGAAGGAAGAGAAATACGAGGCACTCAACCTTGCGGATAGGAGCCTCGACCGTGGATCATTGATAGAGGCTATGATAGAGCATCCAATACTTATCGAACGACCGGTGGTAGTGATCGGTGCGAAATGCGTTCTGTGCCGTCCGCCAGAGAACGTATTGGAGATCCTGTGAGACTACTTTTTCACCGAGGTGTCATGATTGGCATTTTTGCGATGTCATTTATTGTTTTGGTATCGAATGTATTGGTCCAGTTCCCGATCAATGACTGGCTGACTTGGGGGGCGTTCACATATCCGGTCGCGTTTCTGGTGACTGATTTAACTAATAGGGCGTTGGGGTCAGTGAGGGCAAAGCAGGTAGTATGTGCAGGATTCGCGCTCGCCGTTCTCCTGTCAGTCGTGTTCGCGACACCGCGGATTGCAGTTGCGTCAGGGGCGGCATTCTTGGTTTCCCAGTTGGTTGATGTCCATTTGTTTGAACGCCTGAGAGAGAGGGGAGGATGGTGGACCGCGCCGCTGTTGTCGTCCGGAGTGGCCTCCGTAATCGATACAGGGTTATTCTTCTCTATTGCATTCGCAGGTTTGGGCTTGCCATGGATCACTTGGGCAGTTGGCGACTTCGCCGCAAAGTTGTGCGTCGCGATCGCAATGCTGTTACCTTTTCGAGTATTAATGAGGATGACGCGGCCCCAAGAGGCCTAGAATAGGGATATTAAGCAGGGATATTAACTATGATGGATGGCAGCTCGGTAGATGGAAAAGGTATTGGCGCTCGCGTCCTTCGAAAGGAAGATGCCCGCCACTTGGCAGGCAGAGGTAAATTTACTTCTGATTTTAAGCGCCCCGGACAGCAAGATATGGCATTCGTGCGCGCACCCGTTGCCCATGCTCGGATCAACAAAATAACAAAGCCCTCTGGTTTTGAAAACGTCGTATTTACGCCGGAGGATATGTCCGATCTAAAGCCTATGCGCGCTCCATCCAAACTGCCCGGGTATAAAGCGTCCGACTACCCGGCACTTGCTATTGGAAAGGTTCGGTTCGCGGGTGAACCCGTTGCGGTCTGCGTCGCGGATTCGCGTGCTCAGGCGGAAGACATCGCTCAGATGGTAGAGGTAGATTACGACGTTTTACCCGTCGTGACGGACATGTTAGCGGCGAAGGAATTTGATGCGCCCCTGATACACGAGGAATGGGATAACAATATTGTTTTCGAAACTTACTCCGATGACGATTTTTCGAAAATCGAGGACGAGGCGACTATTGTTATAAAGCGCGAGTATCGCATGAACCGTCAGGCTATGAACCCTATGGAGGGCAAAGCTGTCTTCGCCGAATGGGACGATCGACAAGATCAGCTAATGATGTGGACCTCTACACAGGTGCCGCATCTGATCCGCACAGGGTTGGCCGAGTTCCTCAATCTTGAACAGCGTCAGGTAAGGGTGATTGCACCCGATGTTGGTGGTGGGTTTGGCTGTAAGGCTTTACTTCAACCCGAGGAACTTATTGCAGGCTGGTTAACACGCAAATTGGAATGCCCCATCCGCTGGATCGAGGATAGGCGCGAACATTTAGTTACTGGAGCGAACTGCCGAGAACATCATTATCATATCACTCTACACGCGACGCCAGATGGCCGTATGCTCGGATTAGACTGCGATGTTACCGTCGATGCTGGTGCCTATTCGGTTTATCCTTTTACCAACGGGCTGGAAGGTGCGATGGCACACGGTAATCTGCCTGGACCATACGATCTCAAGGTCTATCGCTGCCGTACTCAGACTATGGTTACCAATAAGCCCGGACTTATGCCCTATCGGGGCGTGGCCCGTCCCGGCGTCTGCTATGCAATGGAAATGACAATTGACGCGCTAGCTCGTGAAATTGGGATTGAGGCACATGAAATTCGTATGAAAAATATGGTCCCTGAGAGCGCGATGCCATTTATGTCGATTGCCAAGAAGCATTTCGACAGTGGAAATTATGCAAGAAGTGTAGAGATGGCGGCCGATATGATCGGTCTGAAAGAAATCAGAACGGCACAGGCTAAAACGGATGCTGACGGACGACTCATTGGGGTCGGAATGGGTGCCTATGTCGAACAAACAGCACATGGCACCTCAGTGTTTTCCAGCTGGGGTGTCGCGATGGTACCTGGTTACGAGCAGGCAACTGTCCGGTTAACACCCGACGGAGGGCTTGAGTTGCGAATAGGTGTGCAAAGTCATGGACAAGGGATGGAAACGTCGATGGCCCAGATGGCCTATGAAGTACTGGGTATTGATCCCGATAACGTGATGGTGACCCATGGTGATACAGGGCTAACGCCCTATTCCACCGGTACCTATGCATCTCGGTCAATGGTGATGGCTGGCGGCGCAACGGCGAGGGCTTGTCGGGTTCTAGCCGAGCGGATGGAAATTATCGGTGCACATCTGCTACAGTGTGAGAAGACCGCGGTTAGTATAGTCGGTGGCAAAGTAGTCAGCGGCAAGGGTGAAGTGTCTTTTGCCGAGATCGGTCGTGTCTGGTACCTGAATCCTGATGAACTTCCGGAAAATGTTGATCAGGGCGGCGTTGAAGTGACCATGGGCTATCGTCCAGAGCCCGATTCGGGAGCATTTACTTACGCTAGCCATGCCTGCAAGGTATCCGTCGATATAGAAACTGGAAAGGTCAAGGTACTTGATTATGCTATCGTCGAGGACTGTGGCACTATGGTAAACCCGATGATTGTTGAGGGCCAAACATATGGTGGTGCGACTCAGGGTATAGGCACAGCGTTGCTAGAGGAGAGTCCATATGATGACATGGGCAACCCCAGCGCTTCGACTTTCGCCGACTATATGATGCCCAGCGCGACTGACGTGCCACGCTACCGGATTGATCACATGGAGAGCCCTTCGCCGTTTACCGAGTATGGGATTAAGGGTATGGGTGAGGGGGGGACTATCCCGACGCCTGCCGCGATCGGGAACGCAATTAATGATGCATTAAAGCAGATCGGTGCGGAGGTAAAGGAAACGCCGTTTACTCCGCGCAGGGTGCGAGCGGCGATCGAGGAGGCGCGGATGAATCGACAGGGAGAAGCGGCATGAAACCCGCGAAATTTGAGTTTCAACGGATGAATTCGTTGGAAGATGCGATAAAGGCGTTAGGAGAAGCAGAAGGTGAAATGCGGATCCTTGGTGGTGGTCAATCACTCGGGCCGATGATGAACCTCCGCCTTGCGCAACCAGACTTTGTTCTAGATCTAAGCAGCGTCAACGGGCTAGATAATATCGATGAAAAAGGTGGCAAACTTAAGATCGGAGCCCGCGTTACGCATGCGCGTATAGAGGACGGTGAGGTGCCCGGTACGACCGGGGCCTATATGCAATTCGTCGCGTCAGGTATTTCATATAGGTCTGTTCGTAATCGTGGTACCGTAGGTGGATCCGTAGCTCATTCTGACCCGTCGGCAGATTGGCCGTCGGCACTTCTGGCGCTCGGAGGAGAGGTCCTTGCCGCGGGCCCCAGTGGTTCACGAACGATTTCTTTGGACGGATTTACCATAGGCCCATTTACAACAGGCCTCAGCTGGGACGAGGTGCTAATCGGTTTTGAGCTGCCTATCCTTAGACCGGAAGAAATGTGGGGCTACTACAAAGTTAACCGAAAACCAGGAGAATTCGCCGACGCGATTGGTGCTGTTACCATCGGCGAAGAACCGCGCGCCGTTTGCGGAGCTACGGAGTCCGTGCCATTTCGAGTAATGGAGATCGAGCAAAAGCTGGCAGAGGGTGTTAACGAGATATCTGTGAATGATGTGAGGAAAATCCTTGAGAAATACGATACTGGATTTGATGATTACGAATTACAAATCCACGCTGTCGCGCTGAGCCGAGCTGTACAGAGGGCTTTCGTATGACCGAGATATCCATAAAAATCAACGGTGAAGAAATTGCAACAGATGTCGAATCTCGTTTGTCTTTGGCAGATTTCATCCGTGATCACCGCCGACTGACCGGTACACATCTGGGCTGTGAACACGGCGTTTGTGGTGCTTGTACGGTGCTGATGGATGGGGAACCTGTGCGATCCTGTATAACTCTCGCCGGGGTCTCGAATGGTAGCGAAATCACCACTATCGAAGGCTTCGATGACGACGAACCGATGTCCCAGCTGCGTCAGGCTTTTCATGAAAACCATGCTCTGCAATGCGGCTATTGCACCCCGGGTATGCTAGTGGCCGCGCGTGATATAGTTACTCGCCTACCCGATGCTGAAGAGGATCGGGTCAGGCTTGAACTGGCAGGTAATCTTTGCCGATGTACAGGATATGTGGGTATCGTGAAGGCAATTCTGTCGGTTTTGGAAAAGCGTCGCACCTGAGTGGCGGACCCTGGGGAGGGGTGAAATGCCGGATGGAGAAAAAAGTCAGGGTATTGGTGCCAACGTTCTGCGCAAGGAGGACAAAAGATTTCTGAACGGTCAGGGCCGCTACGTTTCCGATATAGCGCGACCGCGTATGCTCGAAGCCGCAATAGTCCGCAGCACAGTGGCACACGCGAAAAATCTAGAAGTCATAAAACCACATGGTGAAGAGTCGAGAGTATTCACTGCGAATGACATGGCGTCAGAGGGTGTTCAGCCGATCCATGTCGTTTCGAAGTTTCCAGGACACAAAGCTTCGGACTATCCGCATCTCGCGACTGGGAAGCTACGTTTTGTTGGTGAAGCGATTGCTGTTTGCCTAGCAGATACCCGAGCAGCCGCTGAAGACTTGGCTGAAAAGACCGAAATCTCATTCGACCCCCTTCCGCCTGTCATCCAGATGCTGGAAGCTGTCGAAGATCACCCCGCCCTTGTCCACGATGATTGGGTCGACAACGTTATTCTTGACTCCCGGTTCGAAGAGAATACCGGCGATATAAACATGGCAGAGGTCTCGGTGACCCGATCATTACGGATGAACCGGCAGGCAGTCAATCCACTTGAAGGGTCAGCAGTACTAGCAGAATGGGACCCCCGTGATGAGCGTCTAGTGGTTCATAGCGCGTCTCAGATCCCTCATGTTTTAAAAAACGCTCTCTGCGAATGCTTAGGACTGAGACAGAACCAGGTCCACGTGGTCGCACCGGATGTAGGCGGCGGGTTCGGCTATAAATGTGTGCTAATCCCAGAGGAAATCTATATTCCTTGGGTTGCGATGCAAGTGAAGCGGCCGGTGCGTTGGATACAGGACCGTCGAGAGCACCTTGTTACGGCGGCAAATGCGCGCGAGCACCACTATTCGGTCACCCTTCATGCCGATAGGGAGGGTAATTTCATCGGTGTAGAGGCCGACATCATCGTCGACTCGGGCGCCTATTCCGTCTATCCACATTCCAATATTCTTGAATCGACCATGGCGGGGCGTACGCTGCATGGACCCTATAAATTTTCTTCGTATAAAGTACGATCGCGGGCCGTCGCTACTAACAAACCCCCCATTGTGCCGTATCGCGGGGTCGCCCGCCCAGGAATATGCTTCGCAATGGAACTCGCGGTTGATGCGATGGCGCGTGAATTGGGGCGTGAACCCTACGACCTGAGGATGCAGAATCTCGTTCCCGGTGACGCTATGCCGTACAAAACCATTACCGGCGGTGAGTTTGATAGTGGCGATTATCAGGAAGCATTGCGCCGAGCCGGATCACTTATCGATGTGCTGTCTGTCCGTAAGAGGCAGGCAAAACAAGAGGCGGATGGTTGCCTCCTTGGAGTTGGGTTTGGATGCTATATCGAAATGACAGCTCTACAGACTACCGCAGCGGCACTGGCGGGCCTTGCCGCTATTCCCGGATACGAGCAGGCACATGTCAGGTTGACTCCCGACGGTGGACTCGAGATTGGTGTTGGAGTTCAGAACCATGGGCAGGGTATGGAGACTACTCTAGCGCAGGTTGCCTGCGAACGCTTCGGCATGGATATCGATATGGTAGCGGTACGTCACGGCGATACTGCAACCTCGCCGTATTCAACAGGGACGTACGCATCGCGTTCCATGGTAATGGCCGGGGGGGCTATCGCCAGAACCTGCGATATGCTCGGTGAGCAAATTCGGCATATCGGGGCACATCTTCTACAATGTGAGTTTGACGAGACCAGAATAGAGTTGGCCAGCGTTATCGGTCCGTCCGGTAATGTGACCTTCGAGGAGATCGCCCGCGTCTGGCATCGTAATCCAGAGGACTTGCCATCTGACATTAATCCATCCGGCGTTGAAGTAACATCGGGTTTTAGACCAACACCGGACAAAAGCCCATTTTCCTATGCCACCCATGCCTGTGTCGTATCAGTTGATCCAGAACTCGGGCAGGTAGAAATATTAGATTACGTGATTTCAGAGGATTGCGGCACCATCGTTAATCCGATGATTGTTGATGGTCAGATCATCGGCGGGGCCCTGCAGGGTGTGGGTACCGCGTTGTTCGAGGAGTCACGGTACGACGCAGATGGACAGCCACTATCTTCCACATTTGCGGATTACACGATGCCGGGATCGACGCATCTCCCTAACCTACGTCTTGATCACCTTGTAACTCCGTCGCCTCTGACGGAGTATGGGGTTAAAGGTCTAGGTGAGGGTGGCGCCATTCCGCCCCCCGCGGCAATCGCAAATGCCATTAACGATGCACTAAGCGGACTCGATGTCGAAGTGACAGAAACCCCGATGACTCCGCGGCGTGTGCTGGAGACAATCGCGAACGCAAATCGATAAAAGTAAGTCTGAACGTATAACACATAGAACCCGCGCCAATCATTGTGGTAAGACACATTTAATTGCGGTTAAAATAAACCAACCTATTATAACAACGCGTTGAAAATACGGTCGGTATTTGCCTATAGGGCTGATGTTCGGCCCATAAGTTGGAAGATTTTGGTGTTCCAGTTTGTCACAGCGACGAAAACTGATTGTTTCGCAGCGCTACCGACAAATTTGAATTGCCAAGGTATGCTTGCTTAGAAAATTTAACCAGAGAACCCCGAGTCATGAGCAGAGACCGCAAGATCAAATTGAATGCGTTTATGCGACCGACGACCATTCATACCGGCAGCTGGCGTTGGCCAGGTGCCTATGCAGACGCGAATTTCAATTTTGGACATATCAAGAAGTTTGCCCAGCGGCTCGAGGAAGCGAAGTTCGATAGTTTTTTTATGGCTGATCATCTCGCTGTACTTAACATGCCGGTGGAGGCGCTGCGCCGGTCAACAACACCTACCTCGTTCGAGCCCTTCACGTTGCTATCCGCCCTCTCCATGGTAACCGAACATTTGGGCCTTATGGCAACTGGTTCGACTACCTATGATGAGCCCTATCATATCGCGCGGCGCTTTGCGTCACTGGACCATATCAGCGGCGGTCGTGCCGGTTGGAATATTGTAACGACCTCCAACCCCGATGCTTCAATGAATTTCGGTAAGAAAGATCACCTTGAACATGCTGAGCGATATCGGCGAGCACGGGAATTCTATGATGTGGTGACCGGGCTTTGGGATAGCTGGGCAGAAGACGCGTTCCTCCGTGACCAAGAGTCCGGGTTTTTCATGGATCCCGAGAAAATGCATGTGTTGGATCATAATGGCGATTTTTTTAATGTTCGAGGCCCATTGAATATTGCGCGGCCAATACAAGGCTGGCCAGTTATTGTGCAGGCTGGTGGATCTGACGCTGGGCGCCAACTCGCAGCTGAAACGGCCGAAGCTGTGTTCGCGGCTCAAAGTAGCCTTGAAGCGGGTCAGGCTTTCTATAGCGATGTAAAGGGCCGAATGCAGGAAATTGGGCGCGACCCCGATCAATTGAAAATCATGCCGGGCTGTATGGTTGTTGTCGGAGATACTCTTGACGAGGCTAAGGCGAAGCGAACCAAGCTTGATAGTCTAGTGCATGAGGAAAGCGCCATTGCTTCGCTTTCGATTACCTTGGGAGTAGATGCATCAAAATTTGATCCTGATGGACCATTACCGGCCAAGATGCCCGAGAGTAACGCTACCAAATCTGGCCGTGACCGCGCGGTTTTGTTAGCGGATAGAGAAGGTCTGAGTGTCCGCCAACTGGCTCAGCGATTGGGAGGATATTCGGGCCTTGCCATGGTTGGGACACCCGAGTCTATAGCTGACGATATGGAACAATGGTTGGAAACCAGGGGTAGTGACGGATTTACGATCATGTTTCCTTATTTGCCACAAGGGCTTGACGATGTAGTTGATAGAGTTGTTCCCGAAATTCGGCGTCGTGGGCTGTTCCGAACAGAATACGAAGGAACGACCCTGCGAGAAAATCTGGGGCTGTCGCGTCCCAAAAATCGCTTCTTCCCGGGACAACAGGCGGCAGAGTAGGACACCTCCGCCATTGAGTAGCTTTTCGGTGCAAAGCTGTTAAATACTTAATTGGTAGCCGTAAAGACAGGAGGGCGCAGTGCCTGGTTTGACTGACATAGATCCGGATGGACTTCTAGAATATTCCGTGGTTTTTACTGACCGATCTCTGAACCATATGTCCCAGACTTTTCAGGGTATAATGACAGAGATTTCGTCGACCCTAAAACGCGTTTACAATTCCCATTCTGTTATATTGGTGCCTGGCGGCGGAACGTATGGCATGGAGTCGGTTGCGCGTCAGTTTGGTGCGGGGCGTAAGTGCCTCGTTATCAGGAATGGCTGGTTTAGCTTTCGCTGGTCGCAGATCTTTGAGGCCGGCGGTATCCCGTCAGAAGAAATCATTCTAAAGGCACGTCCTGTTGAGGGTGGAAATCAGGCCGCATTCGCTCCTCCACCAATTGAAGAGGTTGAAGCGGCGATAACGTCCGAGAAACCGGATGTAGTTTTTGCGCCGCACGTCGAGACTGCAGCCGGTATGATCCTACCTGACGATTATATGCGTCGGGTTGCGGATGCAATTCACGGCGTTGGCGGATTGTTCGTACTTGATTGTATTGCATCAGGTACGATTTGGGTTGATATGGCTAAAGTGGGCATCGATGTCCTGATCAGCGCCCCTCAGAAGGGATGGAGTGCATCACCTTGCAGTGCCCTGGTGATGCTCGGGGATACTGCTCGTGAACGGATCGAGGATACTAAAAGTTCAAGTTTTGCAGCCGATCTCAAGAAATGGCTCCAAATTATGGAGGCTTATGAGGGCGGCGGTCACGCATACCATGCGACGATGCCGACTGACGCGATTTCAGAATTCCATGCCTCGATGACCGAAACTGATGAATATGGTTTCGATAAGGTTTTTGATGAGCAACAGAAATTAGGAGACCAAGTTCGCGCTTTGATGGCATCTCATGGGTTCAAGAGCTTAGCGGCGCCGGATTACGGAGCGCCGGGCGTTGTCGTCTGCTATACCGACGACCCAGATATACAGAACGGCAGTAAGTTTGCCGCTGCTGGCTTACAGACGGCTGCAGGTGTTCCTTTGATGTGTGACGAGCCGGATGATTTTCGAACGTTCCGCGTTGGATTGTTTGGCCTCGATAAACTTCACAATATTGAGCGGACCGTAAAAAATCTCGATGACGCACTTGCCCATGTAACCGGCGGAACTAACGTCCGTTAGGACGCGCTAAATGTATCGACGCTTAAGACAGTGGCCTATTATAACGCCTCCACCATCTTCCTACGAAGTGGCTCTTCGGGCATTGGCCCGTCGCTAGCCGCAACAAAATCTGCCATATGTATGGGGTTAGATGTACCGGGTATAGAACAAGTGACGCCGGGGTGGGAAATCACGTACTTTAGGCAGTACTGTGCCCAATTGGAGCATCCCAGCTCGGTTGCTAAATCTGGCAGTGGGCGCTGAGACAATCGCGACAAAAGTCTGCCTCCGCCGAACGGTAAGTTAATCAATGTGGCAATCCCGTTAGCTTGGCAGAAAGGCAGGATGTCTTTTTCTGCATCGCGGTCAATAATCGAGTAGCAAAATTGAAGAAAATCTATCGGCTCCGAGCGTATAGCGTTCATCAGTTCATCAAATGCATCGGGGCGATAATGGGTATAGCCAAGATATCGGAAGCGGCCTTCGTTTTTCCAGCTACGCATGGTGGCTAACTGTGTGCGCCAATCAACTAGGTTATGAATCTGCATCAGGTCAATTACATCTGTTCTAAATAAGCGGAAAGAAGCTTTCATCTGGGATATTCCATGGGATCGGCCGCGGGCCCAAACCTTGGTGGCAATGAAAGCGTTTTGGCCGCGTGCAAGATCTGCCAAGATATCCCCCACGACTTCTTCGGACCGACCGTACATGGGTGAACAGTCTATAACTGATGCTTCCGAACCCAGCAGCGTTTCGAGAACGCTGCGTCTAGGAGCGCGCTCCGATGGTTTCGATCCGATATCAAATCCGCGCCAGGTTCCGACGCCGATGGCTGCGATTTTCTCGCCAGAGGACGGAATAGTTCTTTTCAGCATCAGAAATAAATAAAATTATTTTTGGTGGTATAAAATCGCTCTTGTCTGATTCCCGATTAAATTGATCAGAAAGGTTGATTTAATAGTATGTTAGTGACGTTTTGTTTCCAATGAGGTTAGTTCCGAGAGCATAAAAGTTAGTTTTTCTCTTAAAATACAGATTAGGGAAGACAGAAATCTATTTCTTCTAATTTGTTCTTCCAGATTGCCTCCTAATTTGCTGATAGAAAAGTTAAGAAACAACAATTTTTATATCTAGAGCGTCGAGCTCAATTTATATAATGACTGGGTCATGTGCTTGGAGTCCATATCCTGGAATTCATTATGGATCACGCTTTATCCTGACATAGGCCTCTGAAAGGTTTGCCGCTCCGCTCTTTTTTAGGGAAAAATCAACCCACCGGATCGCTTGGGAACCGATAGTCCACTCGAAGTTTTTCAGGAGAAACGTGTGTATGCTGTCCTGCAGATGTATGTCTTTCGGGTAGCTCCGACCCTATCGCCTGTGCAACAAATGTCGGAGGGGTGGATAGATTTAGCTGCGGTGAGGGGGTAGCCTCGTCCGTCGCGGCGGTCGAAGATATTATAAAAATCGGCAATATTTCGGAGCGTTAAAGCCGCTTACACAGCAGACGTTAAAGTCGAATGAGAATACTAGAATCTAATTTTGAGAACTTTCGAAACTGCTCCAGGCCATATCTACTGCCTGCTCTATAACGATACCCTCCCGGAGTTCATCGTAAAGTGAGTCACCGACTAGTCGCCAAAGCTCTCGGGTTAGGCGGGCTAAAGAATCGAATGCATTCCGGGTATCGAGATGTTTGGCGTTGAAACCGTATTCATTTGCCCAATCGGTTATATCGTCAAATTCTTCATATTCGGCCGCAACCGCGCCGAGATACCGGATCGTATCATCGATTGTTGGTGGACCTTCACCCATGGGACAGCTGAAATAAAATTCCATTTCGTGCGTACGTCCCCGCAAGTTACATCTGTAATGATCGCAGGACTCGGGAATTTCTGCTCGGTGAAGATCGGGATTATCCGCCGTTGCCAGGGAGTTTAGAGATAAATGCGCTCTGGAGACGTAGCTCTCAATGTCCATTAGGATGGAACCTTTCTCGCTCCCGGGTCCCGAAGGTCAGCCGATAACGGCGTGTTGAACAAATCGGGACATAAATGCCTGAGTCTTTGGGAAGGTAATCCACTGACCTATCAGATGCTACAACTTCGACGATCCAGAAATTTATGACAGGCATGGAGAGAATTCCGATACGATTTCCGCTTACTTACTATTAAACAGGGTACTCTGTCACCTAAACTCAATTACCGTATCGTCGCGATTGGTAAAAAAGAATGTAAGAGCCTGATAATGTCTCCCAACCTAATTGCCATTCACAAAGCAAAAATGACTGACGGAGCCATAATCATTTTACCAAGATATAGAATTGCAAATGAGAAGTGTTTGGTTCTACGCCATAGCAAAGGTTGCGCGATAAACAGATATTTTTCTGATCCCGAGCGATCCCGATCGCGACATTTCGTCTGCTTCCGGACTTGTCTGCCGGGCTCAAACCTCAACAGTCTGACCTCCACAAAACGTGAGATAGGAATTAAGTTCTTCTGACGACATGATGTGCGAAAACATCTCATTCCTCATGTGGAGGCGCTGCATCGATACTTCTAAGAGAGCATTTTTTGCTGATTCGAAATCGTCGTTGGATTTAACCTTTTCTTTAAGATCGGAAGCGGCATGGTCCACATGGCCATCTTCGTCATCGGCGATAACCTTGAACGCTGCGGCAAGCTTAGTCTCGAAATCACCGCCGGTCAGCTTTGCTCCTTCCCGGAATGTCGCAGTCCCACCACCCTCAGTTAGCTCCATGACAGCGCGCACTGCAGGATTCGGAGAGTTCACATAAATGTTCCGCAGTTTGTTCAGTTTGTCGTCTTGAGGTAGCTGTTTGGCATCCCCACGTCGTAATGGGCGGCCAAGGAGATCTTCAAATACTTCCGCCAAAACCGTGAAATGCATAAATTCTTCTATCATCTGCTCTAAACGATGATGAAAGCTTCGTCGGTCCATACCGTCGTCGACGGAGTTAAATCTATCTACTAAAGACGCAAACTCCATATGGAGACCGCACGAGTATCCATCCGTTGAGCCGTAACCAATAACAGGGTTCAGTTCCTTATAGACAGCAGCTTTGAGATAGCTAATCCATATTTCTTTGGATGGCTTTGAACTGAAGAATCTGCGGGTCAACTCTGCCTCTGTTTCCCAGTAAGGCGTGGCCAAATCAACCAGTTTCTGGGTGTAGGAATGATCTTTAGTCATACTAAGCTTACCCCCCCCACTTTTGATAGAGGCATGTCCCCCGCGACAGTTGTCCGGTGTAGTAAGCGGCGCGAGTTTACGAGGTCATAGGGCATTGCCTGATGCATTACGCAAATATTATCGAACATTACCATGTCACCGACCTGCCATTTATGCCGATATGTGTAGTCTGGCTGGTTGCAAATTTTCTCTAGTTCGTCGATTAATCCACGGGCGTTTTCGATCGGCATCCCTTCAATCCCTGCTGCGTGCGATCCTATAAATAGTGCACGTCGGCCATTAGGGCGCTCAGCGACAAGCGGTTGGCGTACAGGGGGGGTTATTGCCTGTACCTCAGGCGGCCGCGGCGGAAGGTTGTGACGCCGACGGGTTTCCTCAAAATCATGAATAATTACAAGATGTTCGAGGGCACTTTTTCGCTCTTCCGAGAGCGAATCGTATGCGAGAGTGGTATCCGCAAACATTGTATCGCCTCCTTCGTCCGGCATTTCTATCGCATAAAGAATCGAGGCTTTAGACGGTACGGTTCGAAAGGATGAGTCGATGTGCCAAGCTGATGTGCCCAACGTGAACGACTTATGCCCAGGATCATCAACCGATTTTATGGTATTCGTGGCGCGGTCAATATTGGTGACACGGAGCACGGTTTTGTATCCGTCCGCCTGATCTTTAGGGTCGGGAAAATCCTCAAGTTTTCCGAAATGCTCGCTAAACGCGACTTGTTGTTTGACTGTCCAGTATAGGTCGCGGAAGACCAGAAGACGATATTCTTCGAAGGCATCGTGTATCCTCTCTAGGAGTTCTTCTGAGAGGGGGCGGGCTAGGTTGATCCCGAGGACCTCTGCTCCAACTCCACTTTCGCTCGGGGCAATATCGATATCCGACATGGTTCCTTACCTTGTTGTAATGAAGATTAGCCAGCTATCTCAATGACGACAATGCACATTACGTTGTCTTGAAGTCTTGCCTGTGACAGGTTCAAGGCCGCAAATTCGATCCGTATAAAAGGATACTGTTCGTGGAAAAAATTAACATACAGTTCACTCTATTTTCGGCATTTTACTCGCCGCTTATTTCGACAATTTCTGCAGGTTTTTTAAAGGATGAAGGCCTAGATCCGGAATGGTCGGTATCTCCGCCTGGAGTATCTGCCATCTCGTCGCTAGAAAAAGGGTCGGCCCATGTCGTCCAATCGGCGCTAAGCCAAGGGTTTACCCCCCTCAGTCTAGGCAAAACCCCGAGTGTGGTTCATTTTGCTCAAATAAATGAGATGGATGGCTTTTTCATAACCGGGCGCGATGCGGATCCGGATTTTTCATGGAGTAAATTAGAGGGGGCAGACGTTCTGACATTCCCCGGCGGCCAACCACTCGCAATGTTTAAGTATGCTTGTCATAAGGCGGGGATCGATTTCAACGCCATCAACCTTATCCATCCAGGTGGAGCCGCAGACATAGACAAGGCATTTCGTGAAGGTTGTGGGCAGTATGTGCAGCAGCAGGGGCCGTTTCCACAACAGCTGGAAGCTGATGGCATCGGTCATGTTATTGCGCAATCCGGACCTCTGATTGGCCCTTGCGCCTTCTCCAGTCTCGCGGCGACGCGCCAATGGATAGAAACCGACATGGCCAAGGCCTTTATGCGCGCTTACGCTAAAACGCGGAGATACATGAACGATGCCCCTGCCTCGGATATCGCGAGGGCCGAGAAACCCTATTTTCCCGACATAGATGAAGTCGTGTTGGCGAAATGCATTGCGGCCTATCAGGATCTTGGAACTTGGACCCCGCATGTTGAAATCACAAAGCCCGCCTTCGAGGTCATTCTAGATGTGTTTGAACATTTCGGTACGTTGAAAGAACGCTATCGCTGGGATCAGATATGTGTAAAGCCCCCGATGGCTTAATCGAACGGTAGAGGCGCGGGCGCAGCCAATAATCTGTATTTGGTGTAAAATGTTAGTGCACTGAAAAGTGCTGTTAAGGCACTTGGGTTGATTTGACGAGGCTACTCCGTGAGTGAGTGGAAATAGCAAACGTCCGGTGAACAGTTTGCCAAGAGTGAAATCCATAAGTCTATTTTAATCCAGCCGAAGGACAATCTTACCGAAATGTTTGTTCGCCTTCATATATGTGACGGCTTGTTCAGCATCCTCCATGGCGTATTCACTATCAATTGGTATCACAAGTTCACCAGCCTCAACTGCGTCCCATAAATCTTTTTGCATTGCCCGAATGATCTCGCGGACCTCTTCCACTGTTCGCGTTCGGAAGGTTACGCCGATGTAGTCGATGCGTCGCATGGCATGGAGATCGAAATTAAGGGCGCCCGTTAACCCGCCTAATCTGCCGACATTAACTATTCGGCCAAGGATTTTCGTCGCAGCTAAGTTAGCATTAGCCGAATAGCCTGAAATTTGATCAACGATCAGATCGACCCCCTCTCCGTTAGTTGCGTCAAGTACTTGCTCGACCCAAGTTTCATCCCTAGAGTCGACAACAAGATCGGCACCGAATTCGATCAATCGACTTCGACGATTGGGGTTTGTCGAAGAACCGATAATCAGTTTAGCGCCCAAGATTCTAGCTATTTGTAATCCCATTAATCCAACGCCAGTGCTGGCACCCTGAATCATTATTGACTCACCACGTTTGAACCGGCCAGCTGTAACTGCAGCGTTGTGCATCGTTTGGAGCGCAACCGGGAGCGTCGAGGCCTGTGCCCATGTCATGCTATTTGAAGGAATTGGGATGGCGCGTCCCCAGTCGGCTACCGCGTATTCAGCCCAGCCTGCCGCTCCCGAGCACATTACTCGGTCTCCAGGTTTTAGATTCGGGACCTCTTTGCCAATAGCAACCACTTCTCCAACATATTCTATTCCCGGTACTGTGCCGGGTCCTCCTGCGCGACCATGTGCCATACCGCTGGCAACCATGGCATCCGCACGATTTATACCGCAGGCACGAACCCTTATCATAACTTCGCTCGCTTTAGGTATTGGCTCCGAAATATTATTGATTTCAAGCCCATTTGGCCCGACGACAGCGGCTTTCATATATCCTTTCCCCTCATACTTTCGTTTTCGATAATTGGCTTTTCAACAGGTTCGGCTCTTGCTCAACTTTTGCTACCACATCATCATACCGGTGCGAAGGGAGGAAAGATGAACGATCGAAAATTGCGTGGTTACAATGATATGCAAGACCATCTTGCAGCACTTGACGCTGCTGGTCTATTGACGAAGGTCGAAGCATCGATCGATAAAGATACCGAACTTAGTCCCCTTGTTCGTTGGCAGTTCCGTGGTGGGATTCCGGAGTCCGAACGCAAGGCTTTCCTATTTACGAATGTGAATGGAGCGGGCGGAGAACGCTTCGACATTCCTGTGGTGACAGGAGCCTTGGCAGGAAATTCCAAAATTTATGCTATCGGCATGGGGGTCGCTGTCGAAGATATTGGTAATTGTTGGGCCAATGCAATTGCGAATCCTATTGATCCGGTGGAGTTTGCATGCCCTCCTTGTCAAGATCTGATATTTGAAGGTGTTGAGCTCCGGTCTGGTCATGGTCTAGATGCGTTACCTGTACCGATATCGACTCCGGGGTACGATTCTGCGCCTTATCTTACCGCGACCGCGTGCGTCACTCGCGACCCGGAAAGCGGTATTCAGAATCTCGGTACTTATCGTGGCGGACTGAAAGCGCCTGATCGGATCGGGTTAAAAATGTTCATGAATCTTGGGCAAGGTGGTGCGTCACACTGGCAAAAATATCGCAGCCGTGGTGAGCCAATGCCAATTGCGATAGTTGTCGGTTGCCCACCACCGATTGCTTATTGTGGCCCGCAGAAATTACCTGAGAATATTGATGAAATCGGCGTTGCCGGTGGAATTGCCGGAGCGCCCATGCGTATTGCGAAGGCACGAACTTCTGATCTTATGGTACCGGCGGATGCAGAGATAGTGATAGAAGGATTGGTTGATCCAAATAATTTTGAACCCGAAGGTCCGTTTGGTGAAAGTCACGGTTACATAAATCTAGAGGAGTTTAATTTTATTATGCAGGTGACCGCCATTAGTCGAAAAAAGAATGCTGTATTCACATCCATTATTAGCCAGGTCACACCGTCCGAGTCCTCTGTGATCAAACGGGTCGCATATGAACCTTTGTTTCTTAGTCACCTTCGCGAACATCTTGGTATCAAAACCGTTCAGCGAATTTATATGCATGAGCCCCTAACTAATTTACGTAAAGTTGTCGTCATTCAATTCGCGCGTGGCAGTACCCGTACAGAGGTCTGGCGTGCGCTCTACGGCGCCATGTCATTTCAAGAACCGGTCGGTAAATATATGATTGCGGTCGATGAAGATATCGACCCATCTAATCTTGATGCAGTATTTTGGGCCATGAGCTACCGCGCAAACCTTGCAGAAGATGCCGAAATACTGCGACATAGGCCGCTGGGCCACGGTCCCAAAACAGGTGCCACTGAAGACGCAACGCTTGCTATAGATGCGACGCTTAAAGCGGATATGGCACCGGTGGCTTTGCCCAAGCGGGAGTACATGGAGCAAGCGCGCGTGATCTGGGAGCGGCTCGGCTTGCCAGCGTTAAAGCCTGAAGTTCCGTGGCACGGCTATGAGCTTGGAGATTGGTCAGTGGAATGGGACCAGATGGCGAAGCGCGCCGCGGCTGGCGATTGGATCGCTAACGGCGAACGCTCCAACCAGCAGCGTCGGATCAACATCACGCCAAATACTGATGTGCGCAAACCGGATAAGGGGTAGCAGGGCTGTGGTTTCCCCCTCACGACCATTCCGGCAGGGTTTTCATTCCGTTTCCTATATCACCTGGAGGTTTCCGACCTCATCGGAATAACGGATTATTGAAAGTACCTATTCCAATGCCTCCTCCAATAATTATCGGCCCTGTCTGGATGATCCTTGCAGGAACCGGTTATACGTTAGCTTCCGTCTGTACTCGGGAATTATCGTCGGATTACTCAACCGCACAGCTGGCGTTCATGCGCGCTGTGATCGCTATCGTTTTCATAGTGCCGATGATCCTCAGAAACGGCATTTCCGTAATGAAAACCGACGTTTTCCCAATTCATGTCGGGAGGGCCTTCCTCACTTATGGTGGAATGATGTGCTGGTTTTACGCAGTCAGCGTGATTCCAATCTCCGATTATACCGCGTTGCTCTATATTCAGCCTATCTTCACCATTCTTCTGGCTATTTTTATCCTTGGCGAGAAGGCAGGACCAAGGACTTGGGTTGCTATTTCCTTAGCCTTTTTAGGGGCGCTTATTATCCTGCGACCCGGCTTCCAAGACATAAATCTTGGGATGATCGCGGCCTTAGCAACCGGCGTTTTATTCGCAGGTGTTAATACCTGTATGAAAACTCTCTCAAGGACTGATTCCGCTGCTGTAATGGTCGCTTACGTGAGTGTTCTTATGCTAGTTTTGTCATCTGTACCTGCCTATTTTTATTGGGTCGACCCAGATCCGGTCGATGTTCCGACTATCATAGGCGTGGGTCTGTTCGCACTGTTTGGTCAGTATTCTATTACCCGGGCAATTGCAGTCGCGGATGCGCGCGTAGTTCAACCTTTCGACTTTTCTCGCCTGATAACAGCGGCAATCATAGGTTGGATCGTATTCGATGAGATTTCTGATCTATATACTTGGCTAGGGGCACTGGTTATCTTCTGTGCGAGTTACTATGTAATCGTCTTTGAGCGAAAGGGCGTGCACTGATTTTGTCCTCTCGCAGTCAATCTATTCCCAGCGACAGTGCCTGTGAGAGATTTTCGTGGGCCGGTGACTTCGGGATTGGGTCTGGCGGGCGAAAAGGTCGTTTCTCAGACGAAAAGGTAGGCGTGGAAAACGCAGCTAAGACATGATTACCCAGTACACTTGGCCGACGCCGAACGGGCATAAGGTGGCGATCCTAATTGCCGAGCTGGGACTTGAGACTGAAGTTATTGCTGTCGACATTAATCAGGGTGAGCAGTTTAATCCTGCGTTTCTTAGAATCAGCCCCAACAACCGTATTCCGGCGGTGGTGGATCATGATCCAGTCGATCAAATAGGCCCATTGTCGGTATTCGAGACTGGTGCGATCCTTTTATATCTGGCTCAAAGAGAGGGGCGATTTCTCCCCCAACAGAGTGATATTCGGCAATTTAAATCAGTCTTGGAGTGGTTAATGTGGCAAATAGGCGGACTTGGGCCGATGGCGGGCCAAGCGCACCATTTCCGCCAAGCGATGGGCGGGGTTGAGGTGCCCTATGGCGTTGAGAGATATACGGCGGAAGTTCGTCGTCTTTATAATGTGATGAACAAACGCCTCGCGGAAATGGAGTGGCTAGGAGGCGATGAATATTCTGTGGCCGATATTGCCTGTTGGCCTTGGGCACGCCCGTCGAGGCGGCAAGGGATCGATAAGTCCGAATTTCCCCACGTAAAGCGGTGGTATGATGCGATCGCCGCTCGTCCTGCAGTACGGGAGGGCATGGAACTTTTAAAGGATAAACGTGGATCTAAAGAGCTGACCCACAAATCGCGTGACATTCTGTTTGGCAAGGGCCAGCAGGTAACATAATTCTGATGGTTTACCTGTGCCTCTTAGTGTCCTCCGGGCGACCCACCTCGGCGGGATTCTTCGCGAACACTGTAGTAATTTGCCCCGAATATTACTATGCCGCCGACTGCGGTCCAAGGATTGATGGCCTCGGTGTATATCAGGTATCCGAGAATTGCCATCAATGGCAGGCGTAAAAAATCTAATGGGAAAATAATTGTAATGTCGGCAAGTTTCAAAGCCCTCGCCATGGTGTAATGAGCTGCTAGTCCTGCGAGCCCCCATGCAAGAATCCATGGAATATCTATTAATTCGGGCGTCACCCAATCAAAGATAAAGATTGCTGGAATTAGGCCGAGCGGCAATTGCAGGGTGTTCATATAAAATATGATGCTTTGTGGAGATTCGGTGCGTGTAAGGTACTTAACCAAGACCCCGGATCCGGCATAGAGGAAAGACCCCAGAAGCATTACGAAGCCCGCCGTGCTGAAGGCAGAGCCCTCCGGTTGCAGAATGATCAGTACTCCGAAGAATCCTAAGATCGTAGAAATCCACTTGTGTTTCCACATGGTCTCCCCGAGAAACATTACTGCGAGTATCGCGGTAAAAACCGGGACGGAGAATTCGATGGCTGTAAGATCTGACAAAGTCAGATGGAGGATCCCGTACATCCAGCACAGCTGCGCCGAAAACTGCACCAATGCCCGAAAACCATGGAACCGGAATTTAATGGTGCGTAGATCGTGAAACTGGTTCCGCATCACAAAGGGTAAAACAGCGATGACGCCAATCAAGGATCTGAAAAACAGGATCTCGAAAGTCGACATAGTAGTATGCAATTCGCGTGCCGAAATTGCCATTCCGGCAAAACCTGCCATGGTGCCACAAAACCAGAGAACCGCTTGAAAAAGTGGTGGCACTATCTCTTAGCCTCGCGGGTTTCTTGCCAAACGGAGTAGTAGTTGCCACCGAAGATAAGGATAGCGCCCGCCAAAACCCAAATACTTACACCCTCCGAATAGATCAGCCAGCCAATGAGAGCTGCTAGCGGTAGTCTTACGAAATCAACGGGTATGCAAACAGTGGCATCCGCGAGTTGAAGAGCGCGAGCGAGACAGAAATGAGCCGATATTCCGGTCAATCCCATTGCGAGCAGCCATGGGGTATCGGCCAATGTGGGCCAAACCCAGTCGAACCATAAAACAGCCGGGAGAAAAGAGAATGGAAGTTGAATAACTTGCATCCAGAAAACAATGACCCAGGGCGCATCGTCCCTCGTCAGTGATTTCACCATGACATTCGATGTGCCGTAGCAAAGTGCACCCAGTAGAACGATCAAAGCACCTTGAGTTACGATTTCGAATCCGGGACGCAGGATGACCAAAACACCTGCAAGCCCCATAATAATCGCAATTAGTCTATGCGATTTTGCTGGTTCACCTAAAAACAGAATGGCAATGATGGCAGTCCACATCGGCATCGTAAATTCCAACGCCGTGACATGCGCCATTGGTAGCAACGTGATTCCGATAACCCAGCACCATTGACCGCCAAAATGAACCAAATTTCGGCCAACCTGCATTGCCACCCGCCGGGTTTTAACCTTGGAAAAGCCGAAATGCCATGCGACGAGACACATGACCGGAATTCCGATAATCGAGCGAAATGACAGTAACTCAAAACTTGACATGTTGGTTGATAATTCTCGCACCGCAATCATCATCAAAATGAAAGAGGCCGCCGTGCCCAAGATCCAGAATGCGGCAAGAATGGCATTCTGGGGCGGTTGAGATGTTTGCGCGGCGGGGTCTGCCATTTGGTTCGATGTCCGTTGCGAGAGTCAATCCAGCGTCGGCGCTGCTGCTATCGCAG
Source organism: Alphaproteobacteria bacterium UBA830 (assembly GCA_002295635.1). Classification (GTDB taxonomy): domain Bacteria; phylum Pseudomonadota; class Alphaproteobacteria; order MPNO01; family UBA830; genus UBA830. The sequence continues at coordinate 274,977 of DBHK01000027.1, forward strand.
AGCGCGTTTCACGGCGAACAATATAGACCGTAGATACAAAAATAACTGCCCCGCCAATCCATGCCCATATTACCGGCATCTCTCCAAAGAATAAGAAGGCACCGAGCGTGACCCACGGTAATTTTGTAAAATCTACTATGATTATCAGGCTAGCATCCGCTAATGCTAGTGCTCGTGCAAGCAGCCAATGGGCTAGTGTTGCGGTTGCTGCAAGCCCGATTAACCATGGCACGTCGGTGATCGGCGGCATAGAAAGCCCTCCCATTGCGAGAGCCGCCGCCAGCGCGAGAGGCAAATGGATAATATTCATATAGAAAACGATCGTGTCGCTGGTTCCATCGCGCATCAATATCTTTGTTATAATATTCGCACCCGCATATCCGATTGCGGAGACAATTGCAGCGATTGCGGCGATAGTGACTGGTTCAATACCAGGCTGAAGGATAATCAGGACACCGACAAACCCAAGGACAGTTGCTATCCATCTTGCCGAATCGACTCGTTCACCCAGAAACATAATGGCGAGTACGATCGTAAATAGAGGTACGGTAAACTGTAGTGACATACCGACGGATAGATTTATCTGCGATATCGCGTAGAACCAGCCGGCAACGCCTACGAAATGCATTATATTTCGAAATAAATGCAACCTAAAAACATTGGTTCGGAAAAGCTTGCTTCTTGTTCGCGCGAAGATCGGCGCAAGTAGGACTAACCCAATCAGGGCACGCCAAAATGCCAGTTCACCCGTATTATATCGTTCGGCGAGATGTCGCACGATCATCACCATAGACATGAACGCAAAGGTAGAAAGTGCGATCCAGATAAAACCCCGCAGATTAGGTGACAGGTTAGTCGACCAGCGCCGGGAATGTTCGATCACGCATTATCCTCTGGCGACTGTTTCCGACGTTGTTTTTCTAATCTGCTTTCACGCAGTGTAATATACCAGGTGCTAAGGAAAATAACGCCTCCGCCAATCCATACCCAAATCGTGGGTACTTCGCCGAATAGGGCGAAAGCGAAACCCGAGGTGATCGGAAGACGCAAAAAGTCGGTGGGCCCGATAATGCTGGCATCCGCCATTTTGAGGGCGCTGGTATACATGAAGGGCGCCAGTGTACCCGTCACTCCGATAAATAGGATAGGTAAAATATCATCGATCGTCGGTGACACCCATAGCCATATAGTGAGAGGTAGGCTTAGAAACAGAATGAAGAAATTAGTATAAAAGGTAAGGGCTAAGGGCGTTTCAGTTTTAACCATGAATTTTAAAAAAATAACGGTCCCTGCGTAGAGCGCCGCTGACCCTAATATCATTAGTTCTGCCCACCCAACTTCTAGATTGCCGGGTTGAAGAACCACCAGTGTGCCGCTGAATCCTATTACTGTCGCCACCGTTCTACGAATACCTACCCGTTCACCAAGGAAAACGATGGCGAGTAAAATCACGAAGAGTGGCAACGTAAAATGAATCGCGACTGCTTTTCCCAACGGCACTACGCCTATGGCGTAGAACCACATAATCATTCCCGCAAAATTAATTATCGCACGCATCATATGCATGCTCGGTCGCTGCGTCTTAAGCAGATGGAGCCCTTTCCAAGCGAAGTAGGGCATTAGTATCGCCATACTGATAAGCATGCGCCAAAACACGATCTGTGGCGCTGTCATGGTATCAGTCAGATAACGCACACAGGTATGGGTCGAAGAGAAAAGGAACATTGAAAGTACGGCGATAACAACACCGGTCAAGACGCTGGAAGATACCGTATTAGAAGGAGGGGCGCCCGCGGAAGTCATAAGTTTAAGATAATGTACACTGTCAGAGTGGGGAATTGTATAGCTTATGAGAAATCTTGAGCCGTAGCAAAACATAGCCGACTCTCTGGCGCGTATTTTCTCCATTTTCTTAAGTTAATTGTTAACGTATGTGATTTTGGTGAAATTATCCTAATGAGTTCGCCTCCGCTGTATTTTCTAGATATTGCTGGAGATTTACTGCTTGTTCACTGCTGTCTACCAACGTTGCAACGATGCGACAAAGCTGCCGGAAATCTTCGGCATCCAGCGAGCTAAACTCGATGTCATTTACCTGACGCTGATATGGGGCTAATTCGGCGAGTTTGCTGCGGCCTATTTTTGTTATTGTTAAAACTGTGCGCCGACGGTCCCTCTGATCAGTCGTCTTTTCAATCAATCCGAGACCCTGAAGCTTTCGTGTTACGTTGGTTACGAACCCAGTACTGACATGAAGGTGATCGGCAAGGGCTTTAACATTTACGTCGCCGTCCCGACTTAGCCGTGAGACGGAAATGAGGATTGTATATTCAATCCCGGCTAAACCGATACGCCGAGCATGACCATCTCGAATGGCAGCATGGCGAGCGTTGAATGCAAAAATGTCGTGGACCAATTGTCGGAACATCTGGTCGGAACCGTCAGCCAATAATTCTTCTCGCGACACAGTTAGCGGTGTGGTTGACAGTAACCCGAGCTGCTCCGTTTTTGCCGCAGTGTGGACAGGATCTGATGTTGTGACGGTGCCTGAGTCTTCTGACATTTTTTTTAAGCAACCATTTTCTTGGGGACAAGGACCGTTGACATCACATTGTATTCTAAAATAGTATTCTTTGTATATTAAAAACGTATAAATGGAGAAATTTGTCATGGCCAAAACAGGCGCGCAGCATTTGACATCCCTTCAGGACGGTCGAGAGGTATTTCTCAACGGAAAGAAAGTGGATGATGTTACAACCCATCCGGCCTTTAAAAATGCTGTTGGAGCTGCGGCGCGCTTGTATGATTTCCAAGCAGACCCTGAAAATATCGAATGGATGACGTTTGAGAGTCCCACTTCCGGAGAACGAGTCAATCGCTGCTGGCAGCTCACGACCTCATACGAGGAGCTTGTGGCACGTCGTCGAGCGATCGAGGGCTGGTCGCGTCTGTCCGGCGGCTGGCTCGGGCGTTCTCCTGACCACATTGCGTCGTCGATGGTCGGCCAAGTGATGGGTCTTCCGGTTTTTGAGAAGCATTCGAAAGAACGCGCCGGTGCGTTGCAAGATTATTTCCAGTTTGCCCGCGATACAGATGCGTACATGACTTACGTCATCATAAATCCACAGGCTGATCGAAACAAAAGTACTGGCGAGCAGCAGAATGAGTACTTTGCGACCGGAGTTGTGGATGAGGATTCAGAAGGTATTACTGTTCGTGGTGCCAAGATGTTGGGTACTGGTTCAATTATGGCGAACGAAGTTCTCTTTGCGAATATTCAACCGTTGAAACCCGGAGAGGAAAAGTATGCGATTTCCTTTGCCATTCCGATGAATACAAAAGGCCTGAAAATTATGTCACGCCGCTCCTACGAGGAGTCGGCATCGAGCCTATACGACTATCCACTTTCTTCCCGCTTCGACGAAAATGATGCGCTCGTCTACTGTGACGACGTGAAGGTGCCATGGGAACGGGTCTTTATCTATAAGGACACCGATACCGCTCGAGCTCAATTTCAGGACACCTACGCGCATTATATGCAGAACTATCAGGCGATGACCCGGCTGATGGTCAAAATGCAGTTTCAAGTGGGTGTTGCACGTCGGATCACCGAGACTATTGGGACAAATGGCATGCCTCCTGTTGCGGAAAAGCTAGGCCATCTAGCGGCGCAAGCGGCCATGGTAGAAGGTTTGGTCTATGGCATGGAATCTGGCGGCGGTATGTATAACGGCTACTATGTTCCAGATCGTAACCTGATGTACACCGCTCAAGTACTAACCCAGCAGCTCTATCCGGAATTTGTTACCTCGATGCGTGAGCTGGCCGGTGGCGGGCTAATTATGTTGCCGTCGTCGGCAGAAGATTTCGCTAACCCTGAGCTTGCAAAATATATAGGAGCGACACAAAAATCAGCAATCGGATCATCAGAGGAAAAGGTTAAGTTTATGAAGCTCGCGTGGGACTCCATCGGATCCGAATTCGCAAGCCGCCATACTCAGTATGAGATGTTCTATGCAGGGGCGCAGTTTGTCACACGTAACCACGCACTCCGAACCTATGACTGGGATCGATCAGCCGAACTGGTAGACTCTATCCTCGATAGTTACCAGCTAGCGGACGCAATCAATGAAAGTGCTCCTAAAATAGCAGCTGAGTAATATATCTAGGTGCACATCTGACGAAACTGATAGCTGAATCCATGTGCTTCTGAGATAAATCTATGATGCTGCCCCGCAGTAAGAACCCTATAGCGCGGTCACGCCAACCTACAGCTTACTTTCAGGTTTATGGGTCTTTCCTGTAGTCTCCGTAAAATGTTTATGCTCCGAACCGGGATTGCTGACCGTAGAGATGATCACAGAAAATACCTATGACTACATTATTGTCGGTGCCGGATCGGCGGGCTGCACCTTGGCCGGGCGATTGACAGAAGATCCCGATGTTCATGTTCTACTGTTGGAGGCGGGTGGTTGGGATCGAGATCCTTGGATACATATTCCGCTAGGATGGGGACGCATATTGCAGCGGCGTATGCACGATTGGATGTACTTCGCTGAGCCCTCAGAGACTATGAATGGTCGAAGAATCGAATGCGCACGTGGGAAGGTGATTGGCGGTTCGTCTTCAATCAACGCGATGGCGTATTATCACGGCCATCCCTCGGACTATGACCGATGGGCGGCATCAGGTCTGAACGGATGGTCTTACGCAGAGGTACTACCGTATTTCCGGCGTTCTGAAGATTGGGAAGGAGGACCCGATAATTGGCGCGGTAGTGGTGGCCCCCTAACGGTGAGTAAAACGACATTTGAAGATCCTTTATGCGAGGCACTTCTGTCGGCGGCTAGTGATGCTCAGTACTCCTTCACAGACGATTATAATGGAGAAAACCCTGATGGATTCGCCCGTATGCAGGCTACCCTTCGGCACGGTAGGCGTTGGAGTGCCGCCGCCGCTTATTTGAGGCCCGCGTTAGCGCGCCCGAACCTGACCGTCAGGACAAATTCCCTTGTAGAACGGATTGAGATGGAGGGCATTCGTGCAACGGGCATTAGGTATAGCCGGCGTGGCCGGTCTACGTCAGCCCAGGCGACGAATGAAGTAATCCTGTCAGGAGGAACAATAAATTCACCACATCTATTGCTCCTATCAGGGATCGGTCATCCCGATCATTTGCACGATCACGGAATCGATGTTGTTCTGCCGCTGAACGGAGTCGGGCAGAATCTCGCTGATCATACCTCATCGGCCTTTATATTCAGCCGCCACGACGGCGGCCCTTTTCAGGAAAATATGCGTCTGGACCGAGTGGTCGCGTCGCTGATCCGGGCGTATCTTGGGAAGGGTGGTTTTGCATCAGACCTACCCTTCGGAATTACGGCGTTTTTAAAGACGACGCCCGATGCCCCGGCTCCGGATATCCAGATGCTCTTCTGGATGGGTGCGACGACTACGGCGTCGCCCTGGTTTCCGCCATTCAAAAAGGCTTTCAAGGACTCGTTTTCCGTGCGGATTATGCCTATGCACCCGACGAGCCGCGGTCATATCTCTCTGGCATCCTCCAACCCGAAGGATGTAGTTCGGATAAATCAAAACTTTTTCGGTTCGGAGGGTGAGTGGGAGACTATGCGGCGCGGTCTCAGGATGGCACGGGACCTAGTTTCATCACATCAAATACAGGCGTTCGGAGGCCAAGAAATCACCCCCGGCGCCGACAAGAAGTCCGATGCTGAAATAGATGCTCATATTCGAGCGTCAATGGGAACAGTTCATCATCCGGTCGGGACCTGCAAAATGGGTACCGAGGGGGATCCGATGGCCGTGGTCGACACAGAACTGCGGGTTCGTGGCGCTGAGGGGCTGCGCGTCGTCGATGCCTCCGTAATGCCGGATCTGATTGGTGGAGCCACTAACGCGCCTGTGATAATGATGGCAGAGAAAGCTTCTGATATGATATTAGGAAAAGAAGCACTTCCTGCCGTAGATTTATAATTTTAAACGTCGTTGTCGGCTTCAGGAAAGCTCTACATATTCACAAAACTTCCAAAAGAAATGCTCGACATTTGTCAAATACAGCGAGCCAGGTTAGGAAACGCTGGCTAATAGCTATTTCATTATGATCGTATAAATAGGTTCTATAATGGGACCTGGAATTTCGATTCTACCAATTCTCAACCAGACGACTTTTAGGTCTGTCATTGTCGGTATTAGCAAGACCCTGACGTTGATGTACTGTCCAAATAGATTAGTTGGGATAGATGCGTGGCTGGTAGCTTCGACTAAAAGGCCTAACGGTTTTTTCGTAACCCGCAACTTAAGATGTGGAATAGCTGCCAGAGCAGCAGAGAGTGCGGTCTCTACATTTCTGTTTTTGGTGATATTCGTTGCGATATCGCCATTCGATACCCTCAGAGAATTAAGGTAGCTAGGGAGTATTTTAGTAGATGGGGTGTTGCGGTGAACGATCTTAGAATTCTCGGTTACCAGCGGGGCATTTTCTAATCCATATCCGGCTATGACTGGAGATGCCACGAGGCCAGTCACAAACAACCACATACAAAGACGGACGATAATCATAGTTTGCCTAGTGAGGTGCGAGGCGAATGCTCAAGGCCAGCAGAGACAATATTATCGCGATTGAGTATAGAACATGAGCGCTAATTCTCTGTAATTTATAAGCGAGAATAGGTTTTTTCCCAAAGATCAGATAAAGCATTTCGATCAATCTTTCCCCGGTTATTTTTTGGGATGTCATAGATCAGAATAAGTTGCGATGGCATCTTAAATTCTGCGAGTGCTATAGAACAATGGGCAAGAACCTCTTCCTCAGTTACTTTTGAATCGTGGCGCAGTGACGCGAAGCTAACTGGGCGTTCGCCGTAGACTTCGTCATACACACCGATGGTAGCAGCTTCTCGGACATCCGGATGAGCGGTGAGCGCATTGTCAATTTCGAGTGGCGCAATATTTACGCCCCCCCGGATAATGACGTCCTTGGCGCGGCCTGTGATCATAAGAAAGCCGTCCTTATCGATGTAACCGAGATCGCCTGTTTTGAGGCGGACAATTTCTTCTATAGTACCGTCCGCAAGTAGGTATCCTCCCGCGGGCTGTGCGCCCCCGATTTCTATCTCGCCTATCTCCCCGGTTTTAAGCCGGGTTCCATTTGGCCCAATAATCCGAAGGTTTTGGTATAATCCTGATGGGCCAACGCTACCGATGCGGCGTTCCCCGACGTGATTGCTGGCGACGATTCCGCCTTCGCTCATCCCATAGAGTTGTACGAGTTCAATGCCGTACATTTCTTCAAAACGTTTGTGCTGCTCCACCATTAAAGGTGCAGTGGATGAGGACATGAAGCGAAGCTGACGAGTTGCTGAGATATCTTGAGGTGTTGGGTTATGTTCCAGCAACATATTGATGACGGTTGGAACGCCAATCACCATTGTCGGTGAGTAGGATCGCAACCAGTCGAAGAACCGGGACCTCGAAAACCGGTTAGCCAAGAGGATCGTCGCACCTGCACGTAGGGCCGGTGTGAGACATAGCATGTGGGAGGACGCCCAGCTGAGAGACCTAAATTCGAGCATACGGTCAGATTCGGTTAGTTTCCACATGTCGAGAGTCTGATCTGAGATCCAGAAATAATTACCAAATCGGTGCATCACCCCTTTCGGGGAGGCTGAAGTACCTGACGTGAAACTTAAAACGCAAAGATCCTCTGGCCCAGCCCCGGCGTCAGGGGCATTACTGCCATCATCATAGGCGTTCAGCATTTCGAAAAGGCCACGATCGGTGGCGTTCCTACCGTCGGGAGAGCAATCGCCAAAAGGTATCCAATCGCAGTCACAGATGCCATTCAAACCCTCGATATTGACGTGTTCATGATATAGGACGAGCACAGGATTTATACGGCGAAGCATCTCTCTCATATTGGCCGCGTTGACCTCGATATTGATGGTACAGAATGCTGCCCCGTAACGCAGGATTGCGAAATATAAGACGGGCATTTCCAAACGGTTATCGGTTAAAACTGCGATCCGCCCCCCCGCGCCGACAGCACGTGCCGTAAGGAATCTTGAAAGTCGGTTTGACATCTTCCACATTTGGTCAAACGAAATAGTGCGGCCATCCTGATCGAGCGCCACGAGGAAAATTTTTTCCCCGCGCACCTCAGCTTGACGGTGGAGTAATGCAGAAATGGATTCGTAGCGACTTTCGTTTGGGGCGGAAGGGACAGTAGGATTTGACATATCGGGATATTAATTGTGCCGAGAGAACCGTGAAAGAGTTTCTGTAATCATAGTGAGCCGGACCCGTTAGGGTGGCGGTATGAAAAGATATGCTATGATCAAGCATTAGAACCCTTGTGGAACACAAACAATGTCCGACAAAGGGCCAGCAATTCAATTATCCGTCCGCATTGACGACCGAGCGGAAACTGATCACGAATTCCACCTTCACCGATCGATCTTTAAATATCAGTATATTAATGCCGCCGAAATGGAATTCTGCTTCGAGCGCATTTGGAAATTTCTATGCCATGAGAGCCAGATTCAAAACGCGGGTGACTTTTACGCTCCGTATGTTGGTAGCCAGCCAGTCTTCGTTCACAGGCAAGACGACGGATCGTTCAAGGCGTTTGTGAACGCGTGTTCTCACCGCGGCGCGATTGGTACGCCGTTTAAAAAGGGTAAGTCTAAGACGCTGACCTGTCGTTTCCATGGGTGGAGCTACAAGTGCCTTGCGAATGTATAGGTATAAAAACCAAGAAGGTGGCTACGCTGATGATTTCGACAGGACAAATTATAATTTATCTGAAATAGCCCACGTCGATGAATATAGAGGCTTCATCTTCAAGGAAAATTAAAGTCTCGGACGTTAGCATGACGTTGATCTGGAGATATTTGACAAATACCGAAACCCGTTAATCGTCACTCAAACCAATGAACTTTTTGATCGTGGAGTTGAAAGCATTTGGTTGTTCCATGCAGCTGTAATGACCACACCGATAGAAAATTTCAATCAGTCCTTCGCCTAGCGCTTCACGGGCTGCTGTCCCGGCACCCAATGGCGACGCTGGATCCTGTGATCCGGCTATTACCAGAGAGGCACAATCTATTCGTGACGCAAGATTAAAAAAATCGGTTTGCGCGGTCATCTCGATTGCCTGGCACATCGCTCCCAGTGGCGCGCGTTTCATAATCGTCAAGGCCAACTCTGTAATCATCGGAAGCGTGTCCGGTCCAAGTAGTTTTCGGCCGCGCTCTTCGGCAAATTTCTCCGGCCCGAGATTGCGCAGCTCTTTTAAAAGCTTATTACGCTGCTGCAAGCGCTCGCTATCTGATAAACCCGCTAGTCCAATCAATCCTTGGCAGAAGGTGTACGATAACGTTTGATCGGGATATTCAGCCGCATACGCAGCACCGATAAGGGCTCCCATTGATTGACCCAAGATATGTACCTTAAAAACGCCAATTGTATCGAGTACCGCTGATAGTGTGTGAGCATAATGTTCAGCGGTTGGGTTTTTCCTTATAAAACTCCCAGATGTACCGTAACCCGGCATATCCCAAGCAATCAGACGGAAATGATCGGACAATGCCCGAAATTGGAATGCCCAAGTCTGAGAGGACCCGCCTAAACCATGTAGCAGTACAAGCGCCGGCTTATCTCGATTATTGATGGTTACGGTGTCGCGTATTGCAATTGGCGTGTCTCCGACATCGACCGTCATAAGTTCTGGAAGTACCATGGCCAACACTAACGGAATCAGCGGTGTGTGTTGAGGGAGTATTCAACTTTCTGTAATGCACCTAACCTTATTTAGATACGAGACACTTTTTCTTAAAAATGCTTATTCAGTTATCTGAAGGCGACTAGAATGCTCGATGTTTATATATGAATATTTATGTCTGAGCTGTCATCGCACTACGGTAGCGTTCCCAGTATTCGTCACAGGCGGAGACACTTTCTGGTGAGAGTTCGTATTCGGGCCGTGGGTCCTCTACCCAATTACCAAGCGGGTCTTCGCCGCGGATATGGATCGCCAGCGGATTGTCAAACTGAGCTTGTCGAACGTTAGAGTCTGCGAAGTGAATTGCGAATCCGACGCGAGGCCAGTCGGCATTGTTTGGTTCAGAGGAGTGGATTGTTTTGTTGTGATGGATCGAGATCTGACCTGGTTCGAGCGCCATTTCCATGGCGCCAGAGGTATCTAGATCACGAATTGTCTGCCCGCGGGAAAGTAGGTTGTTCTTATCATAGGTTTCCTCGTGCGGGAGAATTGCATTGCCTTTGTGCGATCCCGGAAGAATCTTCATGCAGCCGGCCTTGGAATTTGCACGAGTGAATGCTACCCATGCAGTGATAGACTCTGGTGGCTCGAGGCCGTAGTACGTTGAGTCCTGATGCCAAGATATGAACCGGGGGTCATTCGCTTTCTTTGTAAAGAAAGATGATCCCCAGCAAACAATATTGGGACCAATCAGATCCTCGATAGTGTCAGCAAGGTGAGGATGGGTTACGAGATCCCAAAGCCATGGAAATGGGAGATGTGCCTTCATTCGGAAACGGGTCTGCGCCTCAGTGCCCATGGATTTTTCGAGGGTTTGGAAGCGGTGATTATAATCCGCCGCCTCATCGGTCGTAAGCAGGTCAATCGGCCATACGGCTCCATCGCGTTCCCATTGGACCAGTTGTTCTTCGCTTAAGACTCTGGGCATATCTAGCTCCTGTCTCTATTTTTTTAGTACTTCCCAGCTCCGGTTAAGTACTCACTGTAAGTGGCATCTAGTGCTTCTAGACAGACCCGGTCAAAATCTTCCTTTGGCTCTGGGTCTTCCGACCAGTGACCATGAGGGTCTGTGCCGCGTACCAGCGTCGCGGTGGCATTGTTAAGTAGAACCTGATGAACGTGCGGAGCGATATAGTGAATTGAGATTCCGATACGTGGGTGATCTGCCTTATTGGGGTTCGATCCGTGGACGACAGCTTCGTGATGGATAGAAAACTCGCCTGGTTTTAGGATAACGTCAACCGCACGATCTTCTTCAACACCAAGGATCGTCTGGCCTTTCATTAGGAGGTTATCGGCATCACCTGTTTCATCATGTTCATACAAACCCTTATTATGGGTTCCGGGGATAAACCGCATGCAGCCGGACAGCACATTTGACGGACTGAACGCATACCAAACACTCAGTGTGGCACGTTCGGATAAACCGTAATAGGTCGAATCCTGATGCCAAGATACGAAGCGATTGTCGTGGGCATTCTTGGTAAAAAATGATGATCCCCAGCATAGAATATTCGGACCGATGATATCCTCAACGGCATCTAAGATATTGTCATTCCGGATGATGTCCCACATCCATGGAAAGGGTAAGTGGGCCTTGATCTTAAATCTGTTCTGAGGCTCTTCGCCGATCTTTTCTTGGAGAGCGAGATATTTTGTCAAATTTCTCCTTGCCTTGTCGGCATCAACTGCACGGATCGGGAAGATACACCCGTCTGAATGCCAGTCTTCTACCTGTTTTTTACTCAGCAATTTCGGCATCGGATTACCAATTTCCTAAAATGGTTTAGCATCGCCCAACACTGTCGTGCGTAGTAAAAGCCGGCGTTCAGTTTCGGGAAAGTCTGTACGCGCATGCATCGAGCAGCGATTGTCCCATAGCAATAGATCACCGACCTGCCATTCGTGCTCATATACGAATTCCGATTTCTCAGCATGATCGAAAATTGCATTGAGTAAATCGTCTGCCTGGTCTTGCTCCATATCTACGACGCCTTCGGTCATGAGCCGATTAACGTAGATCGCCTTCTTTTTTGTATTATCGTGGGTACGGAATACAGGGTGAACCGACTCCGAAAATGCCGGCGTTCCTTTATTGTCACCTTTCTTAACGGACCCGTAATTATAGTGGTGGAAGGCCTTTTTACCTTCTAACGGCATGCGCAACTCGTTGGGCAGGGTGTCGTATGCGGCATATCCACTCGCGAACAGAGTGTTTCCTCCTCGCGTCGGTATTTCGATGGCATTCAGCATAGTGGCCTTATGTGGTAGTTCCGCATGCATCATATCGTGGTGGAACATCATCTCGCCATCCGGCAATGCCCCTATAGGCTCACCATTCTCTCGGATATTAGAAATCAGCATGATTCCCTCCGGGAGCTGGTCGTATCCTTTGGGATGAAACTCCTTGGGGCGTGCCACCTTTCCTATTTCTCCGAACCAACTGGTGACTGTCAACTGGCGTTCCGCATCTAACATTTGTCCTCTAAACAATAGGATGGTGTTGTCAAACCACGCCTGATTGATCTCCGCGATCGTATCGGCACCTTGGTCCTTTTTCAGATCGATGTTCTGGATTTCAGCGCCGATATGCTCGGATAGTTTCCGTATCTTCAGAGCCAATTCGTCTCTCCCTATTCGTGTAACGGCTGTCCCTTGATTGTACAGCGGCGCAACATCCTGCGTTCGTTGGCTGGAAAATCAGTACGTGCATGGCATGAACACCAATTATCCCACATCATAAGGTCTCCTTTGCGCCATTCATGCTCATAGGCAATCGACGGGTTATCCGCAAACGCAAACAACTCGTTTAGCATGGCGCGGCTCAGGCTCTCCGGCATACCTTCTATCCGCGCGGTGATGAGTGGATTAACGTAAAGTGCGCGACGTCCAGTCACCGGATGGGCAATGGTTACCGGCTGTACTTCGTGTTTGTACTTGGAAATATCATCAGATATATCGACGGTTTCACGCGTCGCAAAGTCGTATATCTGTAGGGCATGTTTCCCTGCGACGCGAATCTTCAACTCATCTGATAGATTGTCGTACGCCGTGTACATGTTGGCAAATAATGTGTTACCCCCAGTGGATGGTAATTCCATAGCATATAAAAAAGTGCCTTTGTGGGGCGCTTTATCGTAACACATGTCATGGTGGAACCACATTTCACCATCCGGTAACGATCCGATGTATTTGCCGTCTTTCTTGACGTTTGATACCAGCATGACCGACGCGTTGTAATCTGCTCCTTCGGGCCGACGTTCTACCGGACGAGAGCGTACGCCGACATCACCAAACTGTTTAGCAAAGTTAATCTGCTGGTCAGCGTCAATATCCTGATCTCGAAAAAGAAGTACGATGTACTCGTGCCAAGCGTTGTTAATGTCACTGATCGTTTTGTCGTGCAGCGGCTTCGACAGGTCTACGCCCGATATTTCTGCGCCGATGGCGTCTGATAGAGGCAGAATTTCCATTCTTAAGCCGGCCCATTTCTCTATTGATTTAATACCTAACTATAGACGATAGAGTTTTTCTCTGTATAGGATTTGTAATGTAAGCCAGCTTACAGTAAGTTAGCTAACAAAAATTTATTATGGTTAGAATGCACCCCTTCAATAATATCGATACCAGTACGTTGCCGCCAAATAGGCAATCTCAAATCGACCCTGTAGGCTACTTGATCGGCGATGTATCGCGAATGATCCGCACTGTCTACGATCGTCGGGTTGAGCCGATGGGACTGACGCGAGCGCAGTGGCGAGTAATCACCCGCCTAAACCGTCTGGAAAACTGTACTCAGACGGAACTCGCGACTGAGCTCGAAATCGAGAAACCTACCCTCGGCAAACTGATAGAGCGTCTTGAAGCTAAGGGCTGGGTCGGGCGTCGATCTGACCCGTGCGACGCACGATCGAAGATCGTTTATTTGACCTCGGCGGCACTTCCTTTACTGCAAGCAATGCATAACGAAGCAGAAGAAGTTGTCACGGGTATTTTTGCCGGTGTCAGCGCCGAGGAGGTAAAACGTTTATACGCCATTTTGGATCATATAAAGAGTAACCTCTCGATTATGCTCGACGAACACCATAAGGTGGAGGCCTAACGATGCGTATCATCACCCGCCGAGGCTTTTCCCGTTTCATCTTATTATTCATTCTTCCAGCCGCTGCGCTTGTTGTGGGAGGGCACTTTTGGGTCAAGAGCAGCCGCTTTGTGTCAACCGAGAATGCTTATGTAAAAGCACATCATCTCGCGATAAGTGCTGACATCGACGGCCGAGCAATCCGAGTTCTGGTAAAGGAGAACGACCGTGTTAGAAAAGGAGACCTCCTTTTCGAACTTGATCCAGAGCACCACCGTATTAACCTCTCCAAGTGGGAGGCGGAGCTCAGCGGTATCCGCAACACGTTGAATGCCCTCCGAGCGGAGTACCGTACCGCCGAGGCTGAACTGCGGGATGCCCGGCAGGAAGCCAACTATTATCGTCGTGTCTTTGAACGCCAGAAAAAACTTATTAAACGTGGAGTGGCATCTCGCGCTAAATATGATGAGGCTGAGCGCAAGCTAGCCCATGCTAAGCAGGCTGCTCGCACTATAGAGCAAAAACTCCAACAGGTCCGCGCGAAATTGGGCGGTCGATTGGATATTCCTGCCGAGAAACATCCCATGTTTATGGAGGCTGTCGCTCGGAAAAAACAGGCGGCACTTAACCTGCGGCGGACCCGAATCGTATCGCCGGCAGCCGGTATCGTTGGGAAGGTATCACTGCAAGCGGGTGAATACGTCCAAGAAGGGCGGGCCGTCCTCCCAATCGTCCAAACCGGCGAGAAATGGATTGAAGCCAATCTGAAGGAAACGCAATTAACCCATGTCCGACCGGGCCAGATGGCTCGGATTATCATTGACGCCTATCCGGACCGTGAATGGGCGGCAAAGATCATGTCCATAAGCCCGTCGACAGGCGCTGAGTTGTCTGTGCTCCCGCCCCAGAATGCCAGTGGTAATTGGGTTAAGGTCGTTCAGCGAGTGCCGGTACGTTTGGAGTTACAGGAAGTGTATAACAAGTTGCCGTTGCGCGCCGGGATGACTGTCTCAGTCTCTATCGACACTGAGCGCGACCGGTCTCTATTTCGTATGATGAACTCCGCCTTGGCAGACATAGTCGGAAATTAATCTCCGTGGTCACCTCCGATTGCGAAATTTCATATCGCACCTACGCCCATTTCACATCGGTTAGTCATAAAAATATCATCACCGTTAACTCGGAAGATAAGACGGGAGTCGCGAGAATATGACGACCGTAACCAACTCTAGCAGACGGTCTGAAGTATTTCAGCGAAACATGATAACCGCATCGGTAATGATGGCGACAACTGTCGTAATTATCGATATGACTATTGCCACTATTGCACTGCCACATATGCAGGGCGGACTTAGCGCTAGCCAAGACCAAGTCTCTTGGGTGATGACAACTTATTTTATGGCGCAGGCGATCACAATGTCGGCTACCGGTTGGCTGGCAGGTAGGATTGGCCGGAAACATCTCTTTATCGTTTCGCTAATCGGTTTTGCCATCTGCTCGGTATTATCCGGAAACGCCAACTCGATCCAAGAGATCATGATATACCGTGGTCTCCAGGGTATGTTTTCCGCTTCGGTGGTGCCGATCAGCCAAGCCTTAATGTTAGACTCCTATCCCCGCGAACGTCACGCCCAAGCAATGTCAATTTGGGGGGTTGGTGTCATGTTTGCACCTGTTATGGGGCCGGTTATCGGCGGTTGGCTGACTGATGAATATAGTTGGCGATGGGTTTTCTATGTTTCTATGCCGTTTTCGGTGCTGGGCATTATAGGGGCTATTTTTTTTATACATGAAACTCCGGGAGATCGGGAGCGCAGGTTTGATTGGTTCGGGTTTACTGCACTTGCTATCGTTTTAGCCGCGACCCAATTTCTACTTGATCGTGGCGAGGGGGAGGGTTGGTTTGGATCGGATCTAATTGTCGCCACGTTTGTGATTATCTTCATGGCGCTATATCTGTTCGTTGCTCACAGCGCTACCACTAGGAACCCTTTCATAAGCCCGGGAATATTGATAGACCGGAATTATATGCTGGGACTCTTATTTATGTTTTTACTCGGTGTGCTAGTGCTGTCTATGAATGTGATCATGCCCCTATTTTTACAAAATGCCCGCGGTTACCCTATTCTGACGGCAGCCTTAGTAATGATGCCCCGTGGCCTTGGGTCATTGTTTGGTTTGGTGCTGGCTGGTAAGTTAAGCGGGCGAATGGATCCGCGCCTACAGATCGCTATCGGGTTTGCTTCGACAGCCTATTCCGCTTGGCTTTTCTCCACATTTACAACCGATGTAGGAATTTGGGCGTTTATTTTCGCAGCGTTTTTCAACGGTATCGGGATCGGTATGATCTTCGTTCCTCTAACGGCGGTGTCTTTTTGGACCTTGCCCGCAAGCCTGCGGACGGAGGCATCGACTTTCACAAGCCTGTTACGAAATTACGGCAGTGGTATTGGCGTGTCTATCGTTATCAGCGTTCTGTCTCGTACCCAATCTACTAGCTATGCTTATTTGGCGGAGCGCACCAGCCCATATAGTGAGGTTATGCAGCCGCCGCATCTGCCAACCGAATGGGATATCTTTACTGTCGACGGCCTGCTGTTGCTCGACTCGGAGGTAACACGCCAGGCAATGGCGATTGGTTTTCTAAACGATTTTCAACTGATTTTTATTGGCGCACTTATATCGGTGCCTTTAGTGATGTTGCTTTCGCGCCAAAATCGAGATGAAACAGTCTAGGGTTAGGTCTTCTCCTGCCAGTCCCGTAGTATTATAGCTCAATCATGGCTCTTAGGAACAAATCTCGTCTACGTAACACACTAAAGAAGCTTAGTAGCCTCGCGCTCGGCGATGACGACCCTCATGCCAGCGCCCAGGAGGCATTAGATTTCCTTTCAATGATGGCCGGCAAGAAACCAGTTATGATTTTAGGAAGGGGCTATAATGAGCAGGAATGGATAAAGGGTGTATTACAAATTGCTGCAGAACTGAAACTACATACCGTCGAGGGACCATTTTGGGATGCGAGCGCCGACTCCGGCGCAGGTTCTCTCCTCCCTCGCTGGTACCTTGATCACACAAGAGCGGCGTTTGCGGAATATCGCGCATGGTATATCTGCCGCGCCCGTGATGTTGCAAAGGAAGTGGCAGAAATATGCGAAACTGAGGTGATTACTGTTGAGCAGGAAGCACGTTTGCTAAACTATCCGGAATGTTGTGTCCGGGCCCATTATGATCGCGCAGCCAATTATCAGGGTATTTGGCTCGACCTTTTACGTCGCAAAGCCGACGGCGACGAGGTAAAAGCGATGGAATTGTTGGCGGGAAACCAATCTCTTGACCCGGAAACCGATGAGGATCTGAAGAGGTTAGAGGTATCGATGAGGACAATATCCGTACCATTTACCAGCATTAATGCCTGTGATGCTTGCGTTGACGGCGGGCCTGATGCTCCCGCTAATGTCAAATCACTGGAAGGACGAGAGCTGGCCAGGGTTATCGACGAGGGTCTATTGCGGGCGCTCGGCTAGCCCTCAATTCTGTCTTAGGGCATTCCTCTTAACGAATATGGCGTAGTTGCCTTTGTAGGCCCAAGAAGCCTTCTGGTATAAACAAGATTTTTCATCCATGCTGCGATGTCTACATCCCTCAGGTATTGTTCCTAGATGATTCAGTTAAATGAAACGCTATTTATATCCGAAAATGAGATTTTTCAGAATTTTATTCGTGCATGCGGGCCGGGTGGGCAAAATGTTAACAAGGTGTCGAGCGCAGTTCAGCTACGCTTTAATGTGCGCCATTCACCATCTTTGCCGTCACCTGTTCGCCAGAGGCCGGAGCGAATCGCCGGAAGTAAGTTGACTAACGAGGGTGAGATAATGATCACGGCTAATCGGCTGCGGTCTCAGCAGGCCAATCGGCGCGCCGCTCTGGACCTTTTGATTGCAATGACCGATGAGGCGGCCCAACGCCCAAAACACCGAGCCATTACTCGTCCCAGCAGAGCAGCGCGAGAGCAGAGAACTGATATAAAGACACGTCGCTGCCGGGTAAAAAGATCAAGAAGTAGCTGGATAGGACAGGAAGAGTGAAAGATAAAGACAGGGAATTCGATGGCCTATTGGCTGCATCTGGCGTTCCGGTCTCCGACGCTGAGAGGGTCGAACTGCGTAAAGCATACAGCACATTATGCGATTTGGCAGACCGAGTGCGTCGATCGGATCGTGATTGGACCGCCAAACCGATGCCTTCATTTTCAGCTACGCCAAGGAATAAAGAGCAAGACCCATGACGCTAGCATTCCCGCCCACCATTGCCGAGGCGGCAGTCGATATGGCGGAAGGTAACTTGACGGCCGTTGATCTCACCAAACTGTGCCTCGATCGGATCGAATCTTTTGACGGGGTAATCAACGCATATCATAAGGTCCTGAGAGATGAAGCGCTCGATTCAGCAGCGGCGTCCGATGCTCGCCGCTTAGCTGGTAACCTACGAGGTCGGCTTGACGGAATTCCAATTTCTGTAAAGGCGGTGATCGAAGTCGAGAAGCAAGCATGTACCGCTAATTCTCGCGTGTTACGGGATAACATCGCCGATAACGACTCGGCAGTTATCGGCCGGCTGAGAGCTGCTGGAGCGGTTATTTTGGGTATTGTAGATACATATGAGTTCGCGTTTGGTGGTCGCCCCACCCTCGACGCTCTTTTCCAGCCTGCCTGTAATCCTTGGGACTCAACAAGATCGACAGGCGGATCGTCGTCCGGCTGCGGAGCTGCTATCGCGGCCGGCTTATGTCTTGGGGCCGTGGGCTCCGATGCCGGTGGATCGATCCGAACTCCGGCAGCACTATGCGGTATCGCCGGTATAAAGCCGACTATTGGGCGAGTTCCGACCTCTGGTGTGGTGCCGTTGACCTTTTCACTTGATACGGTCGGGCCGATGGCGCAAACGGTCGAAGACTGCGCGTATATGCTTCAGGAGATGGCGGGGTTCGAAGCACTTGACCAACTTTCCGCTAATGTTTCAGTTCCAGATTACGTGATGGCGTTGGAAGGACGGCTTGATGGTCTAACGATTGGTATTTGTCGGAGCTTCTATCGCGACGATTTTAACACGCCGAGTGATATAGCGGCTGCCTATGATGCAATTCAACCTGTGCTGGAGAGCCTCGGCGCGTTGGTAATAGAAACACAACTTCCATCTTTGCTAGATTTTCACGCCGTAGGACGGCTAATGCTTCCATCAGAAGCCTATGCGATTCATGAAGAGAATCTGCAAAATAGGTGGGAGGACTTCGGTCCGTTGGCGCGCAACCGGATGATGTTGGGTGCATTTGTAACGTCCGCCGACTACTTGCAGGCGCAGCGTCGACGGCGCGAGTTGGCCGCTGCGGTTGACGATGTATTTCAAGAATGTGACGCATTAGTCGCACCCGCTATGCTGACTCCAGCCCCACCAATGGACTCGAACGAACCCTTCCCATTCTTAGCCGCACCAATGATCAATGTACCGTTCAATCTGACTGATCATCCGGCTGTGTCAGTACGCTGCGGTTTCCAAGATAGTGGCATGCCGGTAGGTGCACAAATCATAACCCGCCGTTGGAACGAAGCGGGCGCACTTCTCGTGGCGGACGCTTACGAACGAGCATCAGAATGGCTGGGGGAAAGGGCGACGATAGAGTGATTTATAGCGGCGGGAATAAAATGCTACTGACTATTCCGCTGCAATAGCGTCAGTGCCTATTCCCAGATGTTTCAACTTCGGGATTACACACTCGCCAAACAGCCTAAGATTTTTTTCGGTTAATTCTCGAGGAAGAGTTCCAAACTGTAGCATTGGGGCAACATTACCGAAGCCCATCTCAGCCTGATATGTCTCTAGCTTTGAGATGACTGTCTCGGCACTGCCGCAAAGAAACATACCATTATCAATTAGAGTATCGCAGTCGAGGTAGCTTTGCCGTACCTTGTACTTTCCTTCTACTACCGATTTGTAACTACTTAAGGATGAGTAGCCCGGCGGCAGCTTATACTGTGTCGGCGAAGATATAAACTTGTTGAACAGGCTTTCGATATGTGGCGCTGCTTCCTTTCGGGCGATCTCATCGGTTTCCGCGACATATGCTGGCATTGCCCAACCTAGTTGTTCTGGAGGACACTCGTAACCGTATGCCTCGCATTGGTCACGATAAGCTTTCAAATTCTTGCGCACTGATGCCACCGGACTGAAGGTAATAATATACGTGTATTTACGGTCTGGATGAGCTGCAAATTCCACGGTTTCAGTGGACCCCTGAGATGGAATCCAGATTGGTGGCCGCGGGCTTTGATATGGGCGAGGCCAAATATTCACATATTGAAAATGATAATGTTTGCCATAAAATTCGAATGGGCCAGGCTCAGACCACGCGCGAACGATTAAGTCGTGTGCCTCGCGGAAACGCTCATGGCTGAAGCCCGGATTGGTCATCGATGCATGATACTCGCACCCAATTCCGCGAACGAAGCCAGCAATGAAGCGACCCTCCATTAGATTGTCGATCATCGCAAATTCTTCTGCGATGACTAGAGGGTTTTCGACGATTGGCAAAGCGCGGCCAATGACACCGATCGAGGCCTTTTTAAGGCGTCGCGACAGAGCTCCTGCCAAGACGTTAGGTGATGGCATCATTCCGTAGGCGGTTTGGTGATGTTCATTCACGCACACTCCATCAAACCCTAGTGTTTCCGCCATCTCCAATTCGTCGAGATAGCGATGATAGAGCTGTGCTCCCTTTTTGGGGTCGTAATAGGAATTCGGTAGATTGATCCACGACGATTTATTAGTTTCTAAGTAGTCGGGGTCGATTGCTTGGTAGGGCATGAGGTGAAAGAAATAAAACTTCATGATTCGACTCCATTCGTGTGGGCTGTCACGCCAGAGATAAAGTCATCTAGTTTTTCCTGCTGTGGCAGATGTCCGCACTGAGGAATAATTTTTAGCTCTGAGCCCGGGATTAGTTTCTGCATTGCTTCTCCGTACGCGGGGGGGAATATTTTGTCGGAGTCACCCCAAAGGATAAGAGATGGGATATCTATCCTGTGAAGCCATTTCTGGAGCTCCGGGTTATAAAATCTTGGGTGCCAGGCCATTTTAGCAGTTGAGAAATGGTTTTTCAGCGCAATATCGGTGTCTTCCTCTGACGGGTTCTTGGAGAGTCTCGCCTCAGCCAATTTGGGATCAAAGAAGGTATTGTAGACCCTCTCATCGTCATCCCAGAGGAAAATATCACCTTTCGGAACGCCGTCTACATGGATTCCTGCGGCAGAAACAAGGGTTAAGGTTTCAATTTTTGCTGTCGAACGAACACAAATTTCCAGTGCAAGCCACCCCCCCAGAGAATTTCCGACTAGGTGAACTTTGTCTTCTTCGATCGTATTCAGGAAATCAAGATAGAAGTAGGCTAGGTCGCCCATACCATCCAGCCATTCCGGGGTGTCAGAACGTCCCCAGCCTGGATGACTAGGAACCGTGACCTTATAGTGCTCGGAAAGGCGGTCCATATAAGGCATCCAGTTATGTGCTCCCCCTGCTCCATGGAGAAACACCAGAGCTGGCCCATCGCCGCCTTTCAGCACCTCAATATTGCATCCCGCTATCGAAATTCGTTCGGAGGAATGCTCTGTCATGTTCCACCTTGCTTTGTTGTCGGCGTATTTACTTTATAGTCTTACTATTATACGCCGCTGCGGCGCTCAACGGAAATTTATGAAACATCCATAAGTTTTATAATTCCCAGTGTATTAAGCAAATTAATACTCCAGATTATATCCAACGAAAACCATGGTGCGGATAAAAACGGCAAATGCGTTTAGAAACTGGTGGTGAAATCAGCGATCTCAGGCAAAGGAGGCTAATTTCTGTCCCCCGAATAACCCATATATACTTCTTTTCCACTATAGGGCCCGGTAGGGAGACAAACCGGTGAAGGTCACGCCGTTTGTGAACCACGAGTATCTCTACGTAGTCTTAGCCCCATAATAGAGCATGGAAACATGCTTAGCCTCAGCGAAAAATAGCCAGCGTTCGACCAATACACCTAAAGAGACAGAAATTGCAGCGAGCAAAGTGCCGGGAATAGCGATAGAAGAATCCGCATTGCTCGTTAGCCCTGTGAGGATGATCGGGATCAGGAAATATGTGAAAAAGCAGATGCGGCGAAGTTTTCGCGCGTGTTTTCGAGCGACAGAGAATCCCATTTCTCGCTGAACAAAATTTTCAGTCATGGTTGGCGAGTCTAGCAAACGCACCTTTCCAAGATTAGCCAAACCTGTCGCGCTTTCCAACGTAACTGTGCCGCTTTTCGTATCAATACTCCGCCAATATTTCCGCTTAACATAAAAGGTCAAGAATAACGCGATGATCACGACAAGGGCGACCTCCGGTGTCTGATGTCCGAACATCTGTACAAGTGCGTGGAACCACACAGATCCAGATAGAAGCGCAAAGCAGAGATAGCCGGGCACAGTCAACCTATTGTGCCAGGCGCTGATAGTTCGGAGGGTTGCATAGATCATGCCCGTTGAATGGACGGTGAGCAGACACATCATAGCCAGAACGGCGGCGATGAATCCATATTCTCCATCAAGCGATCCTACAATTAACCAGCCCCACGCAGTAAGAATCAAGGGCAAGTATGTTACAGTCGCCAAAACACCCTCGCGGGATAACCAAGAAGACTTCCACTGGCTGTAAGCCCGCCATGCCCGTTCAGGGTGACCAAGATGGACAGTTGATGAGAGAAGGCCACCTGTTACAAGCAAGGCGCCAAGACTAAGACCAATTGCCCCAAACCATGGATCTATAGGCACCCCGTTCAACGCACCAAACATTGCCATAAGGAAGATTAATCCGTAACCGGCGCCAGACGCTGTGGTAAAGAATATGACGGAATAAGCCGGATGCATGTTAGTACGCCGCTACCTGGACAGGACCCGGTCAACCCAGCGCAGGAACTTATTGTCCCCATTGGTCGATAGGTCCGAGAGTGGTTTCAGGGATGCGCCGACGCCAGAACGGCCCTGGTCTTTCTTTGCTGCTCGGGGTGGTAAATATCGGTTGACCGGCTTATAGCCCAGCTCCGGCATTAGGTCTTGCCCACAACGTTCAGCAACAAGCTGCGAGACTTCCGAGTTTGGATCACCTAGGTCGCCGAAATGTCTTGCACTAGCGGGGCAGGTCGAAACGCATGCAGGTACCCGGTCTTCCTCCTCCAAGTTTTCATTGTAAATCCGGTCGATGCACAACGTACACTTCTTCATTACGCCGGCATCCTCATCGTATTCGCGTGCGCCGTACGGGCATGCCCAAGAACAAAGTTTGCAGCCTATACAAGCATCCTCGTTCACTAGTACGATACCGTCATCTTCACGCTTATATGAAGCCCCGGTGGGACAAACGGTAACGCAGGCGGCATCCTCGCAGTGAAGGCAGGAACGAGGGAAATGGACTGTGCGGCTCTCCGTGCCCTGACCTGCTTCGAAGGTATGGATCCGGTTAAACCACACGCCATTCGGATCGCTACCATAGGGATCGTGATCGGGCAGCGGAGCGGAATGGCCTCCAGTATTCCATTCCTTGCAGTTCACCGCGCAGGCGTGACAACCGACACAGGTGTCAAGGTCTATCACCAACCCGAGTTGCTTATCGCCGGGTTGCGGGCGAGGTGGCAGAAGGGTCATTTGTTCCCACCGCCGTTTTCATTACCCGGTCGAGAGCGGTTTGATTTGAAAAGCCCACCATAGCGCAGGATGTTGTCGCGCAAGGAGTGCCCGCCGCGACATGGCAAGGTATCAAATTGCGGGAAAGTTATTTCGTTCGCTACAGGCCCGACCTCCGCTTTTTCGATACGGACCCGGAGATCGTACCATGCAGCCTGGCCTGTAACCGGGTCAGAATTCGAGTAGCGGTAGCCATTTTCCTTTGGCGGCAGTAATTCTGAAATAACGTGGTTTAGGAGAAAGCCCTTTTTGGCTTCCGGCGCGTCCGGGGCGAGATTCCATGAACCCGACCGTTTGCCGATTGCGTTCCAAGTCCACACCGTGTCGTGTTGCGTCCCTTCCATCAACCGAATCTGTACTTTAATCCGACTATGACGACTGATCACCCATACCCAGTCATCGTCTTTCAGACCCCCCAGCTCCGCCTTGGTGCGATTCATATAAAGACGATTGCTAGTATGGATCTGACGCAGCCACGCGTTTTGGGAACCCCAAGAATGGTACATCGCCATCGGGCGTTGGGTCAGCGCATAGTATGGGTATTCATCCTCTATCCCATCTTGGGATTCTAGGGGCCTGTACCATGTCGGCAGTGGATCGAAATAGCCGCCGACGCGCACCCGATGCTGTTCGGGTGGGTTAATATCCCCGTAGCCTTGGGCGGCCAGACGGAATTTCTGAAGTGGTTCAGAATATAGCTGCATCACGATCTGGTCTGTGGAATTTATCCATCCGGATGCAGCCGCATATTCTAAATAATCTCTGTTGGCGTGTTTGTAATAACGCTGATTTTCCGGGAACTCATGGCTCCAAAAGCAGCCATTCTCAATATAGCGTTTCAACTGGTCCGGGTTAACGGCACCAGTTCCGTTGCTTTCTCCCTTCTTCCCGCGCCAACCGGCCAGTGGGCCGATCCCGGGTGTACGTTCGTGGTTTACCAGATAATCGGGATAGCCGCCGGGGTATTTGGCTGTTCCATCCTCATTGGTCATACCCGGAAGTCCGAGCCGAGCGCCAAGGTCCAGCATCACCGACTGGAATGCGCGCACGTCCCGGTCCGGCTGTATCACGGGTTGGCGGATAGCATCGGCCGGGCCATCGGCGGAACAAATTGGTCGATCGAGGAGAGAAATGCAGTCCCAACGTTCCAAATAAGTAGTGTCTGGCAGGATAATGTCGCAATAAGGCACCGTTTCCGACCAGAATGCATCAGAATAGACTATGAAGGGAATTTTATACTCGTCAGTGTCCTGGTCGCGGTCGGTTAGCATCTCCATTACGCCGGACGTGTTCATCGATGAATTCCACGACATGTTCGCCATGAACATAAATAGCGTGTCAATTGGGTAAGGGTCGCCTTTCCAGGCGTTGGTGATGACCATGTGCATAAGCCCGTGCGCTGAGATCGGTGCTTCCCAAGAGTAAGCCTTGTCGATGCGCTGCGCCGTACCATCATCATCTACCAGAAGGTCTTCTGGGCCAGTAGGGAAGCCAAGCGGCGGTCCTGGTAGCGGGGTGTCGGAGTTAACCTGCATTGGCTTGCCAGCCGGTTTCTGAGGTGGAGGGCAGGGACGAGGGAAGGGTGGCTTATAGCGAAATCCGCCCGGAACATCGATCGTGCCGAGTAACATTTGCAGCACGTGAATCGCGCGACAGGTATGAAATCCGTTCGAGTGAGCCGAGATGCCCCGCATCGCGTGCATGGCGACGGGGCGGCCGATCATTCTATCCTGTTTACGACCCGCCCAGTCGGTCCATTCAACTTCGAGCACTATTTCTTTGTCGAAGGCAGCTTGCGCAAGCTCTGCCGCTACGCGTCTTATATGGTGTGCTGGCACGCCGGACCTCAAGGCGGCGGACTCCGGCCCGTAGGTCGCATCCATGTAACGGTCGGCCATGAGTTGGAACGCTGGAACGGCTTTACGCCCGTCTTGAAGCGTAAATTCACCTACAACTTTCGGGGCTACGCCGGCGAGCCGTGCATCGGCTACCTGCCCGGTATTGTGGTCCCAGCAAAGCGGCTCGCCATCTGGTCCCCGGGCGAATAACCCATCATCGCCTGTACCAGGATCTCGGATCACCAGCCAAGGTGCATTAGTGTAGCGTACTAGGTAGTCTAGATCGATCTTGTCGGCGTGCAGTAACTCATGGATTAGCGCCATTACGAAAGCGCCGTCGGTGCCCGGCTTAATCCCGATCCATTCGTCCGCGATGGCAGAATACCCGGTTTTTACCGGATTGATAGAAACGAATTTTGCGCCGCGTTCCTTTAATAATGAAAGCCCCATTTTTATAGGGTTGGAATCGTGGTCCTCGGCAACGCCGAACATCATAAAGTATTCTGTCCGCTCCCAATCTGGCTCTCCAAATTCCCAGAAAGAGCCTCCGATAGTGTACAGTCCAGCGGCCGCCATATTTACTGAGCAGAAACCGCCATGTGCGGCGTGAT
Organism: Alphaproteobacteria bacterium UBA830; assembly: GCA_002295635.1. Taxonomy (GTDB): domain Bacteria; phylum Pseudomonadota; class Alphaproteobacteria; order MPNO01; family UBA830; genus UBA830. The sequence continues at coordinate 301,064 of DBHK01000027.1, forward strand.
TAGGCGTACCAAACTGGCTAGCCCACCAACCCGTCAGTGCCTGACTCTGGTCTCGACCAGTAAAGAAAGCGAGTTTTTTGGGATCTTCGGCGCGGATTTTAGCAAGGCGCGCAGAGACGATCTCTAATGCCTCGTCCCATTCGATTTCTTCAAACTCACCCGATCCACGCTCGCCTACCCGTCGAAGTGGCTTGGTAAGACGGGCAGGGGAATAATGCTGCATTATTCCGGCGGAGCCTTTGCCACATAGAACGCCCTTGTTGATCGGATGATCCTTGTTGCCCTCGATGTAACGGATCTGCCCATCACGCAGATGTACCTTGATTCCACATCTGCAAGCGCACATGTAGCAGGTGGTGGTTTTGGTTTCGTCGCCAATCTTCGGCGACAGCTCTACGCGCTCTTCAGGGGTCAAAAAGTCGCCAGGCATGGCGTTCGCGGATCCGTCTATTGGGGCGGGGTAGCACCCCGCAGATAACCTAGGATTAGGGCAGAACCCACGTTCGGTCAAACCATGCTATATAGAAAAACGTAGAGGCCCCTATATTATATATGCCCCCCGCTTCTTCCTAACGGTGTAATTCTAAGACGGGGAACCCAAAAGGGAAAATGTTATGTCTCCACGCGTTGAATGTTTTTTCGATGAAAATCCAAACTCAGCGTTTCACGTCGCCAACGATCCGGCCACTATGATAGCCGGTGAACGTTTTCTGAGGGATCGCTATTGATTATGTTGCTTATGCTTCGGGTGCTATCTATGACTAAGCAGGTCTCACACCATAGGTTTTTCTATTTACTATCATTTTCGTTGGTCCCCTTGTGCGTAGCAGGGTTTCTCCGTTTAAATACGCGGTAACTACATTAGGGCATATCAGAGAATGGGCGAATTCGCAGTTGGCCAGTCGGTGCCGCGAGAGGAAGATCCGAGATTTCTTAAGGGTGATGGCGAATTTCTTGACGACTTGAATCTGCAAAATCAGGCTTGGGGATACGTACTTCGCTCTCCGTACGCAAAGGCTGATATCCTATCTGTCGATACCTCTGCCGCTGAGTCTGCAAAAGGCGTTTTGCGAGTTCTTACCGGCACGGAGTGGGAGGCGGAAAATTACGGCGGCCTCCCCTGCGAAGATTCGACTAAAAAGAGCCCAGACGGCTCGTCTATGTTCCACCCGTATCACCCAGCGTTAGTCAGTTCCCAAGCTAAAATGGTCGGCGATCCGATAGCATTTGTAGTTGCGGAAACTCCAGAGCAAGCTCGTGACGCATCGGAACTGATAGTTGTTGAATATAAGCCGTTACCCGCAGTGGCCCTCCTAGAAGAAGCCATTTCTGGAGAAGCACCACCTGTATGGATCGACTGTCCTGACAATATTTGTTTCTTTGAGGAAAAAGGTGATGCGGCCGCAGCAGCGGCGGCATTCGAAAAAGCTGATCATATTGTGCGACGAAAGCTCGTTAATAACCGGGTAACAGCCGTTGCCATCGAACCACGAGGCTGTATCGGTGACTATGACCGGCGCAAGGACCGATACACCATTTATACTGGTCTACAGAACCCGCACCCGCTGCGGTACCAGATCGCCCGCCAAGTCTTTGATATTCCCGAGACCGCTGTACGGGTTATCCCGGGGGATGTGGGCGGCAGCTTTGGAATGCGAGGCGGAACCTACAACGAACTTCTACTGGTTCTGTGGGCATCGCGATTAGTTGGTCGGCCGGTAAAGTGGCGAGCAGACCGATCTGAAGGTTTCATGTCTGATACGCATGGTCGCGATAACGTGAGCGAAGTTGAATTAGCGCTCGATTCAGAAGGTTATTTCCTCGCCTTGCGTGTGAAAACGTTGGCAGCAATGGGGGCATATCTTGCTATCCGTGGGCCCCGACCACCTACCAACAATCTAGGTACCCTAGCCGGCATCTACCGCACACCTGCGGTGCATGTGGCTATCACGGGTGTATTCACTAATACAGTTCCGACCAATCCCTACCGCGGGGCGGGCGCCCCTGAAGCCGCATATTTGGGTGAACGACTGATCGATATGGCGGCGCGCGAGCTTGGGATGGACCCGGCGGAGATTCGTCAAAAAAACAGCGTCACCCCCACCGAGATGCCGTGGACTAATGCGCTTGGCTTCACCTATGACTGCGGTGATTTCCCGGGTAATTTGGAGAAGGCGCTCAATTCAATCGACTATGCAGGTTTTGAACGACGTCGCGCTCAGGCAGCAAGCCGCGGGCGATTACGCGGACTTGGTATGTCGAACACTGTTAAGAAAACATCGTCACCGTTTCCTGAGTCTGGAAGTGTGCGGTTTGATCCTTCGGGAACGGTTACGCTTATCATGGGTACCATTAGCCATGGACAAGGACACGAGACGGTGTTCAAGCAGATCGTCTGCGACCGGTTGGGTCTAGACCCGAAGACTATCCGCTATGTGCAGGGAGATACTGATATCGTCACCTATGGTCGCGGCACATTCAATTCGCGCTCCGCCGCGATCGGCGGATCGGCAATTTCACTCGCGTGCGATAAGACCATCGAAAAGGCAACTAAGATAGCTGCTCACTTGTTTGAGGCTGCGGAGGACGATATCGATTTTAATAATGGAATCTTTACAGTACGCGGAACTGACCGAACCCTTACTATTTTGGATGTCGCCGCTGCCGCGTTTCAACCTTCGATGTTACCGCCGGAAATCGAGCCCGGTCTGAGCGAGGTGGGGACGTTCGTGCCACAATACTGGAACTGGCCCACTGGGGCGCAAATCTGCGAACTCGAAATCGATCCCGAGACGGGTGAGACCGAGATAGTGAGTTTTGTCTGCGTTGACGATGTCGGCAGGGTTATCAATCCACTACTGCTAAAGGCACAGATGCACGGCGGCATTGTTCAGGGAATTGGACAGGCGCTCATGGAAGATATTGTTTACTCCACGGATGGGCAATTGGTCTCCGGATCACTTCTGGATTACGCTCTACCGCGAGCAGACGATACCTGCTTGATGAAGGTTGTGAGCGCGCCAACCATTACGGAGTCGAATTTAATCGGGGCAAAGGGCGGCGGCGAGTCTGGTCCCACCGGAGCGTTGCCGGCGACGATCAACGCCGTGGTAGATGCGCTTAAGCCGCTCGGGGTAATTCATGTGGAGATGCCCGCAACACCCTATAGGATATGGCAGGCGATACAGACTGCAGCCGATTAATAACTTTTCTCATGCATGGTCATTCATAAAACTAGTAGCGTTAGTGCCCGTGGGAGAAGTTGGAATAACGCTTTTTGAAGACTGTGAACTGGGGGTTATTTTAAGTCTAATCATCGAGAGAAAAGCTTTTTGATTACATCGATGCACCTTGGGGCTTACTGGCGCCTTTGTGTCTAAGGGAACGATTGTAATATGATACTATCTTCAATCCCGAAGATATGACCAGCGATTCCAGGCCTCCCGCCGCGCTTCCGGAGACGGAGCATTGACCTTCTGAAAATTTTCCTTCCAGTGGAAGGGGCGGCAGGCATCTATGATGGCGCGACTATTGTAAAGTTTACCTGCCTTTCGGTCCTCCGGCGAGATTATTGGGTCTAGTGCCGACGACCATGCGTTCTTTATAAAACCAATGTTCGTAGCGGGGTCGCAGCGCGTACAGGCGGCCCAGATTACCTCCTCGAGACTGGTGACATCCACATCTTCGTCGACAACAATTACGAAACGTCCAAGATAGGCACCGGCGTGGCACATGGCAGCTATATGACCTGCCTGAACAGCGTGTCCGGGATAGCGTTGTTTGATCGCGACCGCGAGGAACAGGCGAGATCCACCTACCTCGTGCGCCCATACCTCGGTTACGTCGGGTATCCCGGCCTTTGAAATATTTTCCTTTAGGATAGCGGACCTGCTGATTGCTCGGTAGCGCGCGTATTCGTATGGAAGGCGGATATGTGCGGCGCCGAGAAGAATGGGGTCGTTTCGGTGGTATATGGCAGAAATATCGACCCAGGGTTCTGCCTCCATTGCGCTACCTTGGTATCCCAACCACTCCCCGAATGGTCCTTCGCGTTCAGTATTTCCTGGATGAATGAAGCCCTCTATTACGACCTCGGAATTAGCCGGAAAAGGTAGGCCTGTGTGTTTCCCGGTTACGCACTGGATCGGTTTGCCGCGATAGGCACCCATCATGTCTAGTTCGCTCGTCCCTTCCGGCACCTCAGTCGACGATGTCAGAAAAGACAATGGATCTGTGCCAACCACGATGCAGACGGGCATTGGTTCTCCGTTAGCCATGTACTTTTCGCGGTGGATGCGTCCGTGCTTCCCGGGCGATATGTAAAGCCCGACGCGCTTTGAATCGTGGATCATCACGCGGTAGGTACCGCAGTTGATCCAGCCATTGTCAGGATCACGCGTTATGTTAAAGCAGCCGGTGCCGATATAGCGACCGCCATCCTCTGGGTTCCAGAGAGGCGCGGGGAATTTAGTAATGTCGATATCTTCGCCTTCTAAAATATTTTCAAACACCGGCCCGTTATCAATTAGTTCGTGCGCGATGGGCTCCATTTTCTTTGTATGGGTGCTGTAGCCGCGCGATAGTTCAAGCTTATCGAAGCTTTCTGGGAAGCCCAGTGTGAGGTTTTTACGAGTGCCGGTGAACCAATTGATTAGAATACGGAAGCCGTCGGGGCAGCCTTCGACCTTATCAAATAATACTGACGGCGTACCTTCGTCGTGGCACATCACTTCAACCACTTGGCCGATGTCGGTATGCCAGTTAGCGCCGGTGACGATTTTAAGATCGCCTTTGGCTTCCACCGACGCGATCCAATCACGTAGGTCATCGTATTCGAGCACGCACTCGATATTGGAGCGAGGAGCTTCTATGTCTATTTCTTTGATCATGCTATTTTATTATCACAATGACGATTATCTGTCAGTGATCCTGGCGGGTATTGCCGCGAAGAAGACTAATTCCTATTGGTAAAGCCTTGACATTGAAACGTCATCTCACAAATTTCCTCAAATACAGGCCACTCAAGGAAACTGCCCCGATACGCGAGGCTATAGAGGCGCGAAGACTCTATGGATACCCATATTGCCGCCCAGAAGAGGGGGATCTTCTGTATCTGCTTTTGCAGGAGGGCGAACGTCGCGATTGCCTCGAAATGGGCTTCCATACTGGTAGTACAGCACTCTATATGGCTGCATCGACTGCAGACCACGGTGGTCATGTAACCTCCGTATGCCTCGATAATGAAGCTGACACAGCACGAGGTGAAGAGCTATTGCGCGAGAATGGTGTCGCGGATCGGCACCGACTTCTGAAGGATAATAGCAATCGAATTCTCCCAGAACTGTTTCTTGCTGGAGAGAAGTTTGATTTTGTATTTATGGATGGATGGAAAACATTTGATCATCTAGTCATGGAGATTTATTTCATAAATCAGGTTTTGCGTACCGGTGGTGCGGTGGTATTTGACGATAGTTATATGCCGTCTGTTCGCCAAGCAATAAGGTTAATTAAACGCTATTACGGCTATACTGAGGTTGATTACAAAAAGTACCGACACAGAGCGAAACTGCGACTTTTCCATATTTTGACATATCGCACGCATCATCGGCCTTATAGAGCATTGATAAAATTGGTCGATACGGCTGAGCAGAAACCGATCAAAGATTGGCACTTTTTCCGATCTGTATGATTATTCCGTTTCGGGGGGACTTCGATTTGACTACTGCGCTATTTACACACCCGAGTTTTCTCGATCATGATACAAGCGCTGGCCACCCGGAACGCATCGCCCGCATCGAAACGGTAAACGCGTCACTTGAGGGCGATTCTTGGAAAGCCCTCGAGCGCAGGGAAGCGCCGCGTGCGACCAAGGAACAATTGAGCCGTATACACGGCAGCGGATATATCGATATAGTATTAGATAATATCCCGGCGGAGGGTTTTGTCCGGCTAGATCCAGACACCGTAGTATCTGCCGGGTCCGGGGAGGCCGTACTGCATGCTGCAGGGGCTATCATTGGAGCTATCGACGCTGTAGCGGAAGGTGAAATTGACAACGCGTTCTGCGCTGTTCGCCCTCCGGGTCACCACGCCGAACCCTCGCGCGCGATGGGATTTTGCCTATTCAATAATGTCGCGATTGGCGCTTTGCATGCCCGCGTTGTGCACGACCTACGTCGCGTGGCGATTGTTGATTTTGACGTGCATCATGGGAACGGAACGCAGGCAGCGTTCGAGAGAGATCCAGATACGCTTTTCGCCTCCTCCCACCAGTATCCGCACTATCCTGGTACGGGCGCCGAGGCCGAAACCGGTGTTGGTAATATTTTCAACGCCCCACTCGACGCATACTCTGGTGGGAATGAATTCCGCGCTGTGATGGAAAGACGCATTTTGCCGGCGGTTCGCCAATTTGACCCGGATATTTTGTTTGTCTCCGCCGGCTTTGATGCACATGCCCGAGATCCCCTGGCTTCACTTTGTTTCGAGGAGAAGGATTTCGAGTGGGCGACAGCACAGTTGAAGGATATTGCTGGGGAATTCGCCGGCGGAAAGATAGTTTCCACCCTAGAAGGCGGATATGATCTCGAAGCTCTCGGCAATAGCGTCCAGGCACATGTTTCGGCTTTGATGAGCTAGTGGGGATAGTTTTGTTTTTTTTTTGCTTACGAGGGTGCAGATAGGTTCCAGCCAGACTTCACTCGTTTTGAGGGGACGACAATTACGCGCATGGCTTGTCCTAAGGGGTTCGTAATTTTAGTCTTTGATTGGTAAGGGAGGGAGAGAAATGACGGATAATGACAAGATGGCGGACATTAATGAGATGTCATTTGAAGACGCGCTTCAGGAACTTGAGGAGATTGTACGAAACCTCGAGGGCGGTAAAGGTAGGCTTGAAGACTCCATAATAGCTTATGAGCGTGGCTCGAAGCTCAAGGCTCATTGCGAGAAGAAACTTAAGGAGGCACAGGCTAAGGTGGATGAAATCGCGCTTGGCGCCAATGGGGAGGCTAATGTGAGGCCTGCGGATATTGAGTGAGGTCCTTTCCATAGACCCCGTAAGAAACGCGTTAGATAGTTTCGGCGTTATGATGACCGAGACTTTGGATGCACTATTACCAGAACCGGCGGGCCCGGAGGGTAAGCTGTTTGATGTGATGCGTTATTCGGTCCTAGCAAAAGGTAAATTCCTGAGGCCTTACTTAGTACGTACCTCAGCGTTGATGTTTGACGTACCAGAAAAACGCTATTTGCAGGTCGCCGCTGCAGTGGAGATGGTCCATACTTATTCATTGATCCACGATGACCTACCTGCCATGGACAATGATGACATCCGGCGCGGCTCTCCATCCTGTCATAAAGCGTTTGGGGAAGCTATGGCAATATTAGCTGGCGACGCTCTTTTAACCTTTTCTTTCGAAGTTCTAAGCACGGGAAGCACGCATCCCGAACCGCAGGTACGTAGCGATCTCGTTGCAGCGTTGGCTGCCCGGGCCGGCGGCACCGGGATGGTTGGAGGGCAGGTGATCGACTTGGCGAGCGAGCACTCCGACGTGGATGCCGAACAGATTGCTCGCCTTGAAACCATGAAGACCGGCGCGTTGATCGCATTTGCAACCGCCGCAGGCGGGATGCTGGGTCAGGCTGGTACTGACGTTGTTCAGACCCTCGAGACATTTGGTTTTGAGCTTGGTCTCGCATTTCAGATCACCGACGATGTACTTGACGTTGAGGGTGATGAATACGATCTTGGAAAGAAGGTTGGCAAGGATGCCGAGTCCGGGAAGGCGACTCTCGTCTCCGCCCTAGGTGTTGATGGCGCGCGACGGGAGGCCCGGCGAGTGACTGACCGAGCTTTGGCGCGTCTAGATCAGTTCGGAGCACGCGCAGACGAAATGCGCTCGGTCGCGGAATTTGTGCTAGCGAGGAAAAACTGAACCAGGTTTGACGGTTCCTGTGTAGGTATTGAACAGACGAAGGGGAACGTAATGGCGCCTGAAACGCCGCTTCTCGATCAAGTAAACTCTCCCAAAGACTTGAAAAAATTTGAACCCGATCAGTTACAGGCGATCGCAGATGAGTTGCGCGCGGAAACAATCGATGCGGTTTCTGTTACTGGTGGACACTTGGGCGCTGGTCTAGGGGTTGTCGAATTGACAGTTGCACTGCACTATTTATTTGACACTCCGGAAGATAAGATTATTTGGGACGTCGGCCATCAGGTTTATCCGCACAAGATATTAACTGGCAGGCGGGACAGAATACGTACCCTACGACAGGGTGGAGGCCTCTCCGGATTTACTAAACGGAGCGAAAGCACCTACGATCCATTCGGTGCAGCGCACGCGTCGACGTCGATCTCTGCAGCATTAGGATTCTCGGTTTCTAGTGACCTTCAGGGCACGGAAAATCGGGCTATCGCGGTCATCGGTGATGGTGCCCTGACGGGAGGAATGGCTTATGAGGCGCTTAACAATGCGGGCGCAATGGATAATAAGCTTATCGTGATTTTAAACGATAATGATATGTCGATTGCGCCTCCTGTTGGCGCTCTCTCAGCCTACCTTTCACGGCTGATTTCATCCAAGTCCTATCGTTCATTACGCGATATCGGCTTACACATGTCGGATAAATTTCCACGGCCCATGAAGAGAGCGGCACAGCGAGCAGAGGAATACGTCCGTGGGATGTTGACTGGCGGCACACTGTTCGAGGAACTAGGCTTTTACTACGTTGGCCCTATCGATGGCCACAACATGGAACATTTGATCCCAGTTCTAAAGAACGTTCGCGACGATCAGGCCGACGGGCCCGTACTGGTCCATATTGTCACCCAGAAGGGCAAGGGATATGAACCAGCCGAACTGTCAGCGGATAAGTACCACGGCGTCAGTAAATTTAATGTCGGCACAGGTACTATCGATAGGGGTAAAGCCAACGCGCCTAGTTACACAAAAGTATTTGCCGAGAGCCTCATAAAGGAGGCGCGTGAGGACAACAAAATCGTCGCTATTACGGCTGCGATGCCATCAGGAACTGGGCTTGATATGTTTGGAAGTGAATTTCCTGATCGTACTTTCGACGTTGGACTGGCGGAACAGCACGCGGTGACTTTCGCGGCGGGGCTTGCTGCTGACGGTATGAAGCCCTTCGCGACTATTTATTCTACCTTTCTACAACGAGCATTTGATCAGATCGTACACGATGTTGCTCTACAAAATCTGCCCGTGCGTTTTGCAATGGACCGAGCCGGCTATGTTGGTGCAGACGGTCAGACTCATTGCGGTGCATACGATATTGCGTATCTCGGTTGCCTGCCCAACATGATTATCATGTCCCCGTCTGACGAAGCCGAACTCGTACATATGGTGGCGACCGCTGCCGATATCGATAACGCACCCTGCGCTTTCCGCTATCCGCGTGGTGAGGGTGTCGGTGCCGAACTTCCGGAACGCGGAGAAATTCTCGCTATCGGTAGGGGGCGAATATTGTGCGAGGGAACCAAGATCGCGCTCTTATCCTATGGAACGAGGCTCCAAGATTGTATGGATGCGGCTAAAGAATTGAATGCGCGCGGACTTTTTACCACTGTCGCCGACGCCCGCTTTGCAAAACCGCTGGATGAGGATATGGTTCGGCGCTTGGCGGAGGCTCACGAAGTGCTAGTCACCGTCGAAGAGGGGTCAGTCGGTGGCTTCGGCTCGCAGGTGGCGCAATTCCTTGCGATGGATGGCGTATTTGACACCGGACTTAAATTCCGCCCGATGGTGATGCCAGATCTCTTCCTTGATCAGGATCTTCCAAGGCGACAGGTGGAAATTGCCGGACTTTCTAATACTGATATTGTTGCTACTGCAATGGCAGCCTTGGGGATCGAAATGTTACCCTTTGAAAACGAGAGGGCTTGAACAACGTCCCGCCGAGCGCGACCCGATATTTTGCTCGTGGAGCGAGGTCTGGTAGACAATATTGAACAGGCTAGGGCTGAAATTATGTCCGGTAAGGTTTTCTCCGGCGAACAGCGGATCGAAAAGCCAGGCACACCGATTTCGATTGAAATGCCGATAGAGGTTCGTCGCCCAGATCATCCGTGGGTGTCACGCGGTGGTATTAAGCTCTACCACGCGCTCGACCATTTCGAAATTGGCGTTACCGGCGTCACTGCGATTGATGTGGGAGCGTCGACGGGCGGTTTCACCGATGTCTTGCTTTCTTGTGGCGCGGCCCATGTATACGCTGTCGATGTAGGGTATGGGCAACTTCACTGGAGGTTACGGAAAGATAACCGGGTATCAGTGCTCGAACGACAAAACGCCCGAGACCTCAACCGAGCCCAAATACCAATCTCAGTTGGCGCGGTCGTTTGCGATGTAAGTTTCACCAGTCTTGAGAGAGCACTGCCAGTACCGATGAATTTTGTCGCGCCGGGTGCATTTTTGGTGGCGCTTATTAAACCTCAATTTGAGGTTGCTAAAAAAGATGTTGGACATGGTGGTATAGTGCGTGATCCAGGCTTGCATCGGGAGGTCTGTAACCGAATTCAGAACTGGCTGAAAAATTTGTCGGGATGGACTGTTTTGGGAGTCGAGGAGAGCCCGATTAAAGGGACGGGGGGCAATACGGAGTTTTTGATTGCCGCTCGTTTCGAAAGCTGATGGATGCTAAAATCCAGAGTATTGGTAGTCTTGGAGATGGTACAGTAACGACTGGAAACGGCTCGATATATGTTTCTGAGGCACTTGGTCATTGCGGTATTACTACGGAGATACGTGACCGTGAGCGGTAACCACTCAGGACTTCGAAACTCGAGTGGTTCGACGCCGTAGTTATCGATCCACAACGCGCTGGTGCTGCTTCATATAGCGCCCAACTAGCGGCCTCCGCGGTGCCTCTAGTCGCACGCCTTTGATGTAGCGCTATGATTTTTGCCTGGGATTCCGGTCTTATTAATAATGGGTTTAAAATGGGCCTCGATCAGCCAATCGACCAATTTCTTTGGCCCGCCAAATCAAACTTGCAACAGTTTTCCATAGAGAACGATACAGATACTTTAATCATCACCAATAGCTCGAAAACTATATAACGTATTTAACAACACCCCGAGACGAATGATTATCGCTTTTTGGGAATAAGAAAACGTATTATGACTGAACTTGATTATGTCAAATGGTAAGCCATCGGAGAAAGATCCCGATCACTGATTTTTCAAACGGTCTAAATAACCGGATAACTGAAGGAGTGTGCTCGTCAACCTACCTGCCCTCGATGTCTCAGTAAATGATCGGCAAGAATGCAGGCCATCATTGCCTCCCCCACAGGTACACCTCGAATTCCGACACATGGGTCATGGCGCCCCTTAGTCTCGATCTCCGTGTTTTTCCCTTGCCGGGTTACGGTTTTCCTTGGGGTGAGGATCGAACTGGTCGGTTTAACCGCAAATCGGATAATTATATCCTGCCCGGTGGAGATACCGCCTAAAATGCCGCCAGCAGCATTAGACTGAAATTCGACCTCTCCGTTCTTCATCCGCATTTCGTCGGCGTTGTCTTCCCCTGAGAGCGCAGCAGCGCCAAAGCCCGCGCCAATTTCAACCCCCTTGACGGCATTAATACTCATTATCGCGGCCGCGAGGTCCGCATCAAGTTTTCCATATACCGGCGCACCAAGCCCGGCCGGAACGCCCGACGCCACAATTTGGATTACTGAACCAACCGACGACCCTTGTTTGCGAACGCCGTCTAGATATGATTCCCACTCTTTCGCTGCCGCCGAGTCGGGGCACCAAAAAGGGTTCTTACCTACACTGGCCCAGTGCCATTTTTTATTATCAATTCCCATTGCGCCCATCTGCACCATGGCTCCCCGGATCTTGATCTTACTACCCAGAATTTTGCGGGCGACAGCACCAGCAGCTACCCGGCACGCAGTTTCGCGGGCCGAAGACCGACCACCACCCCGGTAATCACGGATACCATATTTTTTCCAGTAGGAGTAATCGGCATGGCCTGGTCTAAACTTGTCTTTAATTGTGGTGTAATCTCTCGACCGGGCATCTTGGTTACGGATCATCAGGCTTAGGGCGGTGCCTGTTGTTTTTCCCTGAAACACACCAGAGAGAATTTCCACGGTATCCGGTTCCTTGCGTTGAGTAACAAAGCGAGAAGAACCGGGCTTGCGTTTGTCCAGCCATGCCTGGATATCCTTTGTATCCAGCTTGATTCCCGGTGGTACGCCATCCAAAACACAGCCGATAGCAGGTCCGTGACTTTCTCCCCAAGTCGACACGCGGAAAAGGTGACCAAAACTATTGTCGGTCATGGGCTATTTTTCCTGCACGACCGATATGTCCGGGGAGTCAACAGCTTTCATGCCAACGACATGGTAGCCAGAGTCAACGTGATGTACTTCTCCAGTTACGCCTGTCGATAGGTCGGACAGCAAGTACAAGCCCGCACCGCCTACCTCGTCTATCGTAACATTACGTTTCATAGGCGAATTATATTCGTTCCACTTGAGGATGTAGCGGAAATCTCCAATACCGGATGCCGCCAGTGTTTTAATCGGGCCAGCAGAAATAGCATTAACCCGGATTTTGTCGCGGCCGAGATCGACAGCTAAATATTTCACGCTTGCCTCCAGCGCCGCCTTGGCGACGCCCATGACATTATAGTGGGGCACTACACGCTCGGCGCCTGCGTATGTCAGCGTCAGCAGGCTACCTCCGTTTCTCATTACCGGTGCTGCGCGCTGGCAGATGGCGGTAAAGGAATAACAAGAGATTTCCATCGTACGGGCAAAATTATCGTGTGTCGTGTCTACGTAACGGCCTTTCAACTGGTCCTTGTCAGAATAAGCGATCGCGTGCACAACAAAATCCATATCGCCCCAATCCTCATACAACGTCGAGAATACATTATCGATGCTCTCCGGGTCGGTAACGTCGCAGGGTAGGACACGCTCGGAATCGATAGACTCAGCTAAAGGGCGCACGCGCCTCTCAAGAGCCTCACCTTGGAATGTGAAGGCGACTTCAGCGCCGTGTTGCGCCAGTGCTTTGCTTATTCCCCAAGCAATGGAGCGATCATTTGCGACCCCCATCACTAATCCACGTTTCCCGTGCATCAAAGCTGCCGCGTCTGACATCCCTACCTCACAGTTCCACACCGCGGGCCGCACAGAAACAGCACGAACCACATATTTTGGCATCCTACACCATCGTTCCGACTGGTCAATTTGCGAAGAAGTCCATGATTTAGCGCGCTGACCTCGTTGCGGTTGTTGTTATCGGGTTCGTGCGTACTAATAATTAGTTCGGCCCGATTATCTTCCATAGAATTCTGAACCATATTCCATAGCCTATTCATCTTACCTTCAAAGAGCATACCAATCTCTAAACTCAAGCCGTTCGCTGCTATATTTTTGACGTAAAAGAGAAGTTTGTGGAGGACTATATATGATATCTCTTTTGCGATGTTATTAGGCCTTTTACTCCGATGGCCTCAGTCCTTCTTAATCAAGAAGGATTGCATCGTTACGTCTCAGCCGGTATTCAACGGCCATTGAAGTCTACGCCTTTTTGACGGAGAGTTATCCGTTCAGGTTGTCGTCGGAGTTATAGCAATGTGCGAAGTTCGGCAAGCAAAAGGTAAGCATATGACGGGAGAAGACCAAAACGATCCGACCGCCCTATTTCAGGTATGGCTCGATGAGGCGCATGAAACTGAACCGAACGATCCAACGGCAATGACCTTGGCGACGGTTTCCCCGGATGGTACGCCCTCGGCACGAATGGTGCTGCTTAAGGAGGTGGACAAGAAAGGTTTCGTTTTCTACTCCAACACAGAGAGTAAAAAGGGTGTGGACTTAAACTCGACGGGTAAGGCGGCTTTGGTCTTTCACTGGAAATCTCTGCGACGACAGGTGCGGGTATCAGGCCCGACGGAACGCGTACACGACAGCGAAGCTGACGACTATTTCGCGAGCCGCCCCAGAGGCAGCCAAATCGGCGCTTGGGCTTCAGACCAATCACGTCCGCTTGAAGGCCGGTTTGAGTTAGAGAAGCGGGTTGCGCGCTTCGCTGCCAAGTTCGGTACCGGCAAAGTGCCGCGACCACCGTTCTGGACTGGCTATCGGGTGACTCCCCTTGAGATTGAATTCTGGCAGGATAAGCCGTTCCGTCTACATGAGCGTATTGTATATAGCCGCCAGGCAAATGGTGATTGGATAACTGGCAGGATATTTCCCTAAAAGATATAGATCCTGCGCAGTGGGCCGGAATTAATCCTTTTGTTTAGTTTTAAACGGAAAGAAGCGGATTATTATTTCCTTAATGACTGATATGGCGTTTAGTATCTCCCGCCCTAACCCCCCTCTAATAGCTATAAACGCCTGATAGTTGTCGAGAGTTTCCGATAAGCGTTAATACGTGGTTAGAATTTGACGCTTGAAGATGTAGATAAAACCCAGCATTCTTAGGTTGTAACCATTAGGTGGGTCGGTATGGCCAACGCGCTACCGGCTAGAATAGCTCGGGAGGCACGATGAGTTTCAAGACAATTCTGGTTCCTATCAGTTCGCCGGAAGCAAGCAGATCGACGTTAGATGCTGCATTACTGGTGGCGAAGCGCTGGGGATCCCATATAGAAGCGTTACACGTTCGCGCCGATCCGCGCGGCCTCGTCCCGTATACCGGCGAGGGTATGGACGGTTCCATGATCGAGGAAATCATGGACGTGACACAGCGAGAAGGTAATGCTCGCGCTAGCGAAACCAAAGCCATGTTCGAAACTTTTTGTACCGAAAATACACTGACTATAAGCGACACGCCATCAGCTGAGGCCAAGGTCACGGTGTCTTGGTCTGAAGACACGGGACGTGAAGATGAGATCGTTGCGCTTAAAGGGCGGCTCTATGATTTGATCATCGTGGGCCGTCCGCTGGCCACATCACCACTCCCGTCGCCGATCACGCTAGAAGCGGCACTACATGATACCGGCCGGCCAATACTTGTGGTACCACCGGAGACACCGACCGATATCGCCGGGCATATTGCAATCGCTTGGGAGGCGAGCCCGGAGGCCGCCCGCACTATCGCCGTTTCGATTCAGTCGCTGTCTCTGGCAGAGAAGGTAAGTATTTTGGCGCCGAAATTGCTACAACCTCTGCCTCTAAAACCCTCAGATTTGGTCGACCGTTTGATCTGGCACGGTATTACCGCCTCGATTCACGAATTCGATGCTCAGGCGGGAGGTCTTGGTGCGGCATTCCTCGCGCAAACCAGTGCAATAGGGGCCGACTTGCTGGTTAAGGGCGCATACTCGCAGAGTCGGCTTCGCCAGATGGTTCTCGGCGGTCGTACACGCCATATCCTTAATCATACTACCATTCCAACTCTTCTAGCGAAGTAATGAACACAGTATAAATACTGAATGACTGAAATACTAAGAACTTTGATTTTGACTGGCGCTAGCCGCGGGATTGGCCATGCGACGGTACGCCGGTTTAGTGAAGCGGGCTGGCGTATAATTACATGTTCGCGCGACGATTTACCGGAGGCCTACCCCGACGATCCTAACTGGGCACACCACATTCCCACTGATCTGGGTAACGCGGATGAACTGACAGCGTTTATAGAGCACGCAAACCAACTGATCGGCGAAGGCGGGCTATCTGCGCTGGTTAACAACGCCGCTATGTCCCCAAAGACGCCGTATAAGGAGCGGCTTGGCTGCTTGAATGGTGACGAGGGAGCTTGGAGAGAGGTTTTTGATCTTAATTTTTTTGTACCTCTTAAACTCTGTCGGGGATTCGCAGCCGCTTTGCACCGTGGAAAGGGCGCAGTGGTAAATATCACTTCTATCGCTGGGCATCGTGCACATCCATATGCAGGCTCAGCCTATTCAGTTTCCAAGGCGGCTCTTTCATCTTTAACTAGGGAGTTGGCAGTAGAATTCGCTGAGCTGGATGTTCGGGTAAACGCTGTAGCACCAGGTGAAATTGAAACCGAAATGATCGGGCCGGAATACGAATCGCTACTCCCCCGAATACCTCTCAACCGGATGGGATCCGCCGCCGAAGTTGCCGGCGCAGTCCTACAGCTCTGTACTTCTGACTTCGGTTATGTTACCGGGACGGAACTATTCGTTACCGGTGGTCAGCATCTTCTTTAAAAAATAGCATCTTCCATTTAGGCCTCATGACCTAGGCCAGCATACTGGCTAAAAATGAATCATTAAATGTTGCTTACTAGCCTTGGTATTTTGGTAATAAACTCGGCGGAGTGAGACCTTTAGTGATTCCCCGTTGATCCGAACCTATCTGCAAGGAAAACCTTCGGATCCAATTTCCGGCGTTAAAAGAAGAGCAGCATTTCGATTATGCAATAATTACTGTGATAGACAGTCGTAGCACTGATAAAGCGGTTATTTAATGTCTGTCAATGTCAGACGCGCTTTTGTAGATTCCGAAGCCAAGTTAAACGCCTTTTTACCAAGTCGATATCATGCGCAAGCCAGTCTTGGAAAAGTTTTTCTTCTGACTTTGGATTATGCAAATCATTCAGGCGAGCAAGTTCGATTTCGCAGGCATCGATTAAAAGATCCACTTGGTCTCGCCGTTCACCTCGATCCAGCAAGTCCAGAAAACGCATTTTAAGGGCGATGACCAGTTTCGACATATCTGTAAGTGGTGGTCGTACCGTTGCCTTCAGCAACGTCAATAGCTCTCCTCGCCCCTGTTCGGTGAGAGAAAGAACTGCCTCGGGTTCATCGCTGTCTGAATAAATCAGACCTTCATAGCGTAAAAGCTCGATTGATGGCCCGGTCAGCTCCAGAGATGGTCCGGCGATGCGGCCAACGAACTGACGAACCGCATTTGCGAGACCCGCATAATCCAATGGCGTCTCAGACAGGATGCCGAGTAAAACAAGTCTGATTGTTTCCTTCGGAAGGAGGGAGTTATCGCTGAACATAAAGCTAATCTACCACCATAAAACTAATAAGTCTAAAGCCCTCGACTTCGAATTATGCCGCTGCGGATATTGCAAGGCGACCCCAAATTTCCTGTAAAGATCTAACCAGATGCGACATGTCCTCGTCAGAGTGAAGTGGTCCAGGTGTTAAACGTAAGCGCTCGCTGCCTTTTGGAACCGTTGGATAGTTGATCGGTTGCACGTAAATGCGATGTAGGTTCATCAGCTCGTCGGTTACTTGTTTGCAAAGCACAGGATCGCCAACAAGAATCGGAACGATGTGCGACGCTGATTGCATCACCGGGAGGTCCGCTTCCCGAAGGAGCCTTTTCAAGGTTGAGGCCCGTTCCCGCTGATGCTTCCTCTCTACACCGCTGCCTTTCAGATGCCGAACGCTCGCGAGGGCGCCCGCTGCAACGGCGGGAGGTAGTGCAGTCGTGAATATGAACCCGGATGCATAGGAGCGTATAAAATCGATCATCGACGCGGAACCTGCGATATATCCCCCAATCACACCAAAAGCCTTCGCCAAGGTGCCCTGAATGACTGTTATTCGGTCCATCGCACCGTCTCGTTCAGCGACCCCCGCACCTCGAGGGCCGTACATCCCGACCGCGTGGACCTCATCCAAATAGGTCATCGCATTGTATTTATCCGCGAGATCACAAATTGCCTCAATCGGCGAAATGTCACCATTCATCGAATAAACGGACTCAAAAACGATTACTTTCGGCCGGTGGATGTCAATCGACTGGAGTTTTCGCTCCAAGTCTTCCATATCATTATGTGCGAAGATAACTTTTTCAGACATACTATGGCGTATGCCAGCGATCATGGATGCATGATTATCTGCGTCTGAAACAAGCACACAATCGGGCATCTGAGCTCCAATGGTGGACAAGGCCGCTTCGTTTGCAACATATCCAGATGTAAAAACAAGGGCGGATTCGGTCCGGTGTAGGTCCGCTAGTTCCTCCTCCAAAAGTACGTGGTAATGTGTTGTACCCGATATATTACGGGTTCCTCCGGCTCCTGCCCCAACTTTGTCAATTGCTTCCTTCATCGCTTTGCGGACAAGCCCACTCTGTCCCATTCCGAGGTAATCGTTAGAACACCAAACCGTGACATCTTCGGTGCCGTCTTCGGAATGACTCGTCGCCCTGGGGAAGGCGCCTACCTGCCGTTCCAGATCAGCAAACACCCGATATCGGCCCTCACTTTTGAGATCCAAAATCCGATCAGCAAAAAACTGTTCGTAGTTCATCGACGGCGCTCTCCAAGACACTTCGGGTGTCAAATAAGGGTCGACAACAAATCATCACCCACCGCGAGAAGATAATAATATAGGTAAAACCGAATGGAAATACATGGCTACCCCAGTTTTGATAACGTTCCGCTTTTTGGGCTGATATGTCGCGCCTTAAGATACGTAAAGTGGAAATTTTATGTGAAAAAACCAGAATCGGCGGCAATCCAAGTCTCTTGCAATGCCTCGCTAAACCTATCGAACATTTCGTTAATCTCAGCGTTGGAAATTATAAGAGGGGGGCAAAACGCTACACGGTCGCCCATTGCTCGCAGAATCAGGCCCTTCTTCTGGGCTTGAGCGACCAGCCACGGACCTACTTTACCCGTCGGCTCAAAGGGAGTTCTAGTCTCTCTATCAGCGATCAATTCTATTGCGCCGACAAGCCCCAGACCCATCGTTTCGCCAACTAGAGGGTGGTCTTTAAAACTATGTAGGCGTTTAAGGAAAGCTGTGCTTCGGGCTTTTACTTGGGAGATCAGGTCCATTTCCTCGTATATTTTTAGTGTCTCTATTGCAACCGCGGCTGGGACCGGGTGACCGGAATAGGTGTAACCGTGTCCGAAAACTCCCATATTATCGGTCTCGGGCGCAATGGAATCGAAAACTCGATCGTTGACCATCAAAGCCGAGATTGGCAGATAGCCGGATGTAAGTGCCTTGGCGCAGGTTAGAATATCCGGGTTCAAACCAAGCGTTTGGCTACCCCACATCTTACCCGTGCGGCCAAAGCCGCAAATCACTTCATCTGCTACCAGCAAGACATCGTGTTTTTTTAGTACAAGTTGGATCTTTTCGAAATAAGTCGCTGGTGGCACGATTACCCCTCCCGCGCCCATCACCGGTTCGGCGAAAAAGGCCGCGACAGTATGAGGCCCTTCCTCCTCGATTAGTTTTTCGAGGTTGTAGGCACACCGGGACGCAAATTCCTCTTCCGACTCCCCCTCCGCGCCTAAGTGATAAAAATGTGGCATTTCGGTATGCAAAAATCCGTCGAGTGGTGTGTCAAATGCCTTATGATTAATGGGTACTCCTGTAATGCTAGCTGCGGCGATCGTAACGCCGTGATAGGCTTTGAAACGGCTAATTATTTTTTTCTTTTCTGGCCGGCCCATTGCGTTGTTCATATACCAGATCATTTTCACCGCAGTATCTGCGGCTTCCGAACCGGAATTACAGTAGAATACTTTTGACATTGGTACCGGTGCTAGGGCGAGCAACCGTTCAGCAAGCTCGATCTGCGGTGGATGACTTTTTTGGCTAAATCCATGATAAAATGGCAGTTTACTCATCTGTTGGCTCGCTGCTTCTGCGAGCCGCCGTTCGCTAAATCCAAGAGATGCGCACCAGAGGCCAGACATGCCTTCAAGGTATTTTTCTCCGTCTTCGTCCCAAACGTATACACCTTCGCCGCGTGTCATGACTAATGGCCCTTCCGACTGGTTTACGACGGCGTTCGAGTACGGGTGAAAAACCGTTTCTGCCCCTCGGCGGCTGAGCGAGTTCACACCGCTAGGAGTGGACCCATATTTTTGTCCGTTAGGGAAATTCATGAAGGCAGCCAGTCAGCAAAAATCTATGGTTGTATCAGCCGCCAGTGACGCTCATATGCCTGGAGACGGCGGGGGTGGCGCGTCGTCGATCAATGATAAAATCGTGGCCTTTTGGCTTGCGTGCGATAGCAGCGTCCAAGGCGCGCATCAATTCCTCTTCATCCTCGTCGCGAAGAGGTGCACGCAAATCAGTGGCATCTTCCTGACCAAGGCACATGAAAAGCGTCCCGGTGCAGGTCACCCGGACTCTATTACACGTTTCGCAGAAATTATGGGTCATCGGCGTGATGAAACCGATACGTCCACCTGTTTCCCCGACCCTCACGTAACGGGCGGGGCCGCCAGTCGTATAGTCGATATCCTCTAGCGTCCAACGCTTTTTAAGTTCGGAACGAACCATCGACAAAGGCCAGTACTGGTCGAGCCGGACGTTACCCCCTATTTCACCCAAAGGCATAACTTCGATGAAGGTGAGGTCAAAGTTACGTTCGCCGCACCAAGAGACCATATCGTGAATTTCAACGTCATTAACGCCCCTCAACGCGACTGCGTTTATCTTGATACGGTGACCGGCGTCGACAGCGGCATCGATACCGCCTAATACTTGATCCAGCTTTCCCCAACGGGTTATTTTCTCGAACGTTTGGGGGTTCAGGGTATCCAACGAGACATTAATACGGCGGACCCCGGCGTCAAAAAGTCCCCTTGCGTGGCGTTCGAGCTGGCTCGCATTTGTGGTAAGAGTAAGTTCGTCTAGCGCGCCGGTGTCAAGGTTGCGGCCAAGGCGTTCGAACAACCACATTATATCGCGCCGGACGAGCGGTTCACCACCGGAAATTCGGAGCTTACGCACACCGCGAGTGATAAATGCGCTGCAGAGACGGTCCAGCTCTTCTAAGCTAAGAACGTCCGTCTTCGGCAAGAAGGACATATTTTCAGACATGCAGTATACGCAGCGAAAATCGCAGCGATCAGTGACCGATACTCTTAAATAACTAACGTGTCGATCATAAGGATCAACTAACGGTCTTTCTATGACATTTAGGTCTGTTTTCATCTTCTGGAGAGTCCAAACCGGATATTACATCGGATTGCGTTATTCACGCTAGACTATAACGCTTCTTTGACCCGAAAGAAAAGGCGCAGAAGATTGGTATCAAAGCTTACCGGCGAGACTTGTCAAAGATTCTGATTGGCTGACAAGGGAAAAAGCAAGTGCGGCCATCTCGGCCGTTAACATTTGAGAACCGGTGCTTTAATAATTTCAATTTCATACTGACAATACTGATGTGGGACCGGTTCTAAATCGATGATCGGATTTAAACCTATAAGTTAGGTAGGGTCAGAGAAGGTCGGATTTCGGCTATGTGAAATAACGTGAAACAGAAATGCAAAATAACTTTTTCAGCGTGAGCTATTTCATTCTACATGCTTAGCCCAAAACCAGAAAAAAGGATATTCAACAATATTGTGTGAGATCGCGAACACTATCATACTTTGTGAATGTCACGTATTTCAGACTTTTTGGTCCGCCCGGATCCAAAAAACCCGAGTTTGACGGAGAAGGTCGCTGGGATAGATCAGGGTGGACAGAGAATAGAGACCTCTGTCCCGGTCGAACGACCGCTGGCGCTTTACTTGAACAATCGCGAGATCGTGACCCTCATGACGGTTGGCGATTTTCCCGAATGCCTCGCCGTCGGATACCTGATCAATCAGAACATGCTGAGGCCTGATGATAGAATCACCGATATAGAATACGATGAAATAGCCGAAGCAGTGGTCGTTCGAACCGAGCAAGAGACCGATTTTGAGGAGAAACTGGCTAGGCAGACGCGAACTTCTGGATGCGCGTTAGGGACGATATTTGGTGATATTTTGGAAACCTTCGAAGATACTATTCTCAATCCGGAGGCAAAAGTACATACCTCTTGGCTCTATGCTCTGACGGCGGCGATCAACAGCACCCCCAGTTTATACACCGAAGCGGGGGGTATCCACGGGTGCGTCTTGTGTGATACCGACTGCCCACTTATCTATATGGAGGACGTGGGCCGTCATAACGCTGTTGATAAGATTGCAGGCTATATGTATCTCAACGGTATTTCAGCGGACGGCAAAATTTTCTACACCACCGGTCGGCTAACCAGCGAAATGGTAATCAAGACGGTGCAGATGAACATTCCAATACTGATCTCGAGGTCGGGTTTTACTGCGTGGGGGGTCGAACTTGCCAGAAAGGCTGGGCTTACTCTTATAGGACGGGCCCGGGGCAAGCGGTTCGTCGCCCTGTCGGGAGAGCAGCGTATAATTTATGACACCAATTCAGAGGCTGCGGCAGAAGAGCCTGCGCAGCTACGACGCAAAGCGGCGGCGGCTGACACGTGACCGTCTCCCTGAATTGGCAAGGCCCATTTGGAGCGGAATGCATCCCCGCGGACCCACTGATATTCGAAAGGCTTTGTGAGCCCGGGGTGTATTTGCGCATCAAGAGATATAAGCGCGACCGCATTATTGCCTATGTAGGGCAGTCGGTCTCACTTTTGCCTCGTTTTGATCAGCATTTGTCGGCAATGCTCGCGCTCGCATCTCCATTGCGCGATGCGTCGGGCACGCTTGTCTTCTCCGGCGATGCAGGCGCGAGGCTGAGAGCATTTGGCAATTTAGATCGGTTCACTGCGCTCGCCGCCGAAGAAGTCCGACGTGTGAGTTTCTTTTATGCGTTATGTAATGACTATTTCCACAATGAATATCTGAACCTCGCGGAGGGTCTGTTGCAATGCAGGATTACCCAGCGAACTACCGATATTGAAAATTTAGTGTCTGCGCCTCGAACTATGCCCGAAGATGTACCTGATCGATGGCAGAATGATTTCGACGCGCTTACAGCCGCAGGTGGGCAATTGCTAAGTAATTTGCTCGGCACTGATCCAATGACGCTAGAAAGTCTGGCTGAAAATGCAGCCTAAAGACGATATCTGCGGGGTAATACTTGCTGGTGGAAAATCAAGACGTATGGGTGGCGGCGAAAAGTGCCTGATGAAGTTAGCGGGACACACATTGCTACAGCATGTGATCGAGATCGCGCGTCATCAGGTCGGGCCAATGGTTCTTAATACCAACAGCAATCCAGCACTCTTTATTGACCGAGAACTACCTATAGCCAAGGATGTGATCCCTGGATACGCTGGCCCGTTGGCTGGGTTGCTTACCGGTCTAGAGTGGGCAGAAAAGTCTGCTCCGGAATGCGCATGGGTCGCCAGCTTTGCCTGCGACGCTCCGTTTATACCGGATGATTTGGTGGCACGATTACTAAATGAAGTTGGGGTTCGGGGTGCTGATATGGCATGCGCGTCATCGGACGGTAGACATCATCCCGTCTTCGCATTATGGCCCGTACGCCTTGCGACAGAGCTTCGCTTCGCGGTGGAAGAGGAAGGGCTTCGCAAAGTTGATGATTGGACAATCAGATACAAGCAGGCGCGGGTCGAATTTGCCGCTGAGCCAGAAGACCCATTTTTTAATATCAACCGGCCCAGCGACCTGCTGGCGGCAGAAGCCCTGATGGTGCGCCGTTCTGGGAGGAGAACATTGACATGAGACCGCAAATTCCCTCCCCACACGTTCGAGTCCTGCTTGGAAAAACTACTACTATTGGTCCAGGCAAGGCTGAATTGCTGCAGTTGATAGAGGAGACCGGCTCGATCTCTGCGGCTGCGCGTAAAATGAGTATGTCCTACCGCCGCGCGTGGACGCTGGTTGAGACAATGAATGGTGCATTCCGCCAACCATTGGTCGAAACCGCAAGTGGCGGGCGCGGCGGCGGTGGTGCGCGTGTGACGGATTATGGTCACGAGGCACTCAGACTATATCGTTTGATGGAGAAGCAGGCTTTGAGTAGCGTCAGAACGGAAATGGAAGCCTTTTCTGAACTCCTTAACCCCGACCATTTAGATGTGAAAAGCTAAGGGTTAATGTCCTAGTCCTAGGTTCTAAGAATTTAGGCTGGGAAATTCCGTAAAATGCCCAAATTATAACCCTCTATGGCCTTTTAACATGCATGATTTTGCTAAATGGAAACCTCTGAAGAGAACCATTTTTATTTTCCACAGGAAGAGGGCCAGTGGACAGCCCGCTGAAGGTTAAAGCAGTCAACTATGTATCAATATAGCTGCCCACCAATAATGCCAGTAAGCAATGCCCATCCGAATAGACGATTTGATTTGAACTTAGATAAGCAATCTTTGGGTGTGTCTAGATCAACATCTAGGATCTGCCATAACAATTGTAGGGTCCCGAGGGTCAGTCCTATCCAGAAGATCAAACCGAGTCCTACCAGATAGCCCGCTCCCCCAAAAAGCGTAGCGGCTATCAAATAGAAAGCTGTAAGCCATGGTTTTGATGCCAATAGTCCGAGCGCGCGCGCAGATGATTTTACGCCCACGATCATATCGTCCGGGCGATCCTGATGGGCGTAAATGGTATCGTATCCCAGAGTCCAGAATATGCCACCGAGGTATATAATCACAGCCGGTAAGTGCATTTCCCCTATCACTGCAGCCCAAGCCAACAACGCTCCCCAGTTGAAGGCAAGACCGAGGACTACTTGTGGCCAGAACGTAAATCTCTTTGCCAATGGATAAATAACTAGAAGCGAGAGAGATGCGATGCCTATCCAGATCGCGAGGGAATTAAATGAAAAAAGAATTACGGCGCTAATCGTCAGTTGGACAAATAACCAGATTAAGGCGCATCTTAACGTAATTTCGCCGGCCGGCAGCGGACGGTCGCGGGTACGCGAGACCTGGGCATCTATGTGACGGTCGAGAATATCATTCCAAGTGCAACCAGCGCCTCTCATCAGTAATGCGCCAAATCCGAAAAGGGTATACAGATACCAGTGGGATGGTTCTATCGACGCCATCGCAATTGACCACCAGCACGGGAATAGCAGAAGCCACGTACCGATCGGCCGGTCAAACCTCGAAAGTCTGATAAACGGTCGGCTGCATCGTGGCATCAAACTGTCGACCCAGCCGCCGCGGGGAATGTCACTCGGAGAGGGCATAGTCATCGAAGAACAATATAACACAAGTGTTGTTAACTGAATCACCACATCCGGCAATCTCAGCTTTTTCTATGTGAAAGCTGTGCCCGGATTCGTTATTTCTGTGCCAATATCTCAATGATGGAAGAAAAAAAATATCCGGCAAATACAGATGATCGGACTCGTGTACGCCTTTTTGTGGAATACGACCTGAGAGTCAATCATGCAGTTCCGACAACGCCGGAGCAGCATCACTACTTGCAAAGGGTGATGCGCCGCAAGGACGGTGACATGGTTACCTTGTTCAATGGCCGTCATGGCGAATGGTTGGCGCAGCTCTCTTATGAAGGAAAATCGCGCAGCATGATGATCGCCGGCCAGCATCTAAGACCGCAGCGGATGCCACCAGATGTATGGCTATTGTTTGCGCCGGTAAAGTCGGCAGCGACCAATAACATCGCGCGTATGTCAACAGAGCTTGGCGTAGGGCGTATTTGTCCGGTACTTACAGAACGTTCCGAGGTCCGACGGGTAAACACAGCTCGGCTGCGGTGGTATGCGGTTGAGGCGTCGGAGCAGTCCACCCGTCTGAATGTACCCGTCGTAGATGAGCCGATATCGTTACCCAAATTGCTAGAACACTGGGACCCGGCAAGGCGAATTATTCTATGCGCTGAGGTCGGCGATGTATCCCCGGCACCAGAAACGCTGTCGAAAGTAGAACCCGGTGGAGCATGGGCTGTGATGACTGGGCCCGAGGGTGGGTTCAGCCAATCCGAGCTTGACGGACTTGCTAAACTGCCCTTTGTTACGCCAGTCCGTTTAGGAGCTCGTATTCTCCGTGCGGATACAGCGGCAGCAGCGGCGCTGGTATGCTGGCAAAACCATCTGGGCGATTGGTCCGATTAGGACGTGGTCGAATGTGGCGACAGCCGATCTTTTTCGGGTTATGTCGAGAAGAAGGACTGTTAGGCCAAATTAATAAGAGACGGACGAACGCTAATGTCGACACCACTGGCAGGAATATCTGAACCGATTTTCGACTATCGGCAGTTGGTAGAACACCTTGAAGCGGGAAATAAGCCCCGCGAGAGTTGGAGGATCGGAACGGAGCACGAAAAATTCGTGTTCAAGCTCGATACGCTGGAACCAGTCCCCTATGAAGGTGACTGGGGTATAAGAAAATTTCTTGAGGGTCTTATACAGTTTGGCTGGGAACCGATATTGGAGAACGGTAATCCCATCGCATTGACGATGAACAATTGTAATATCTCGCTCGAACCGGGAGGCCAACTAGAACTCTCTGGTGCCCCCCTCGAAGACATTCATCAAACCTGCGATGAGGTACACACTCATTTAGCCCAGGTTAAGAAGATCGCTGGCGAGCTGGGTGTCGGCATGTTAGGCGCAGGTTTTATTCCGAAGTGGAAACGCGAGGAAATCTCTTGGATGCCAAAGGGGCGTTATAAGATTATGCGTGAGTACATGCCCAAGAAGGGCAATCTGGGTCTAGACATGATGCTACGCTCATGCACGGTTCAAGTTAACCTAGACTTCGAATCTGAATCCGACATGGTTGAGAAATTTCGTTCTTCCCTGGCGCTTCAGCCTGTTGCAACGGCGCTATTTGCGAATTCTCCGTTCGTTGACGGAGCACCCAGTGGTTACCAATCATATAGGAGTCACTTGTGGGAAGATACCGACCCAGATCGCTGTGGCATTCTGCCCTTTGTATTCGAGGAAGGTATGGGGTTTGAGCGCTATGTCGAATACGCGCTTGATGTCCCGATGTATTTCATTTTCCGCGACGGTAAATATATCGATGTGTCCGGGCAATCTTTTCGAGATTTTTTGGATGGAAAACTCCCAGGACGGCCGGGCGAAATGCCCACTTTAAACGACTGGTCTGATCACTTGACGACAATTTTCCCAGAAGTCCGGTTGAAAAGATTCCTTGAGATGCGGGGAGCAGATGGCGGCCCCTGGCGCAGGCTCTGTGCCCTACCGGCTATGTGGGTCGGGCTATTGTACGATGCGGACTGCCAGATGGCAGCCTGGGATCTAGTAAAAGACTGGACGTTGGAAGAGCACAATTATCTCCGCGTCGAGGTGCCACGCCAAGGTTTGCGTACCGAGTTCCGAGGTGGCTCAGTGCAAGACGTTGCTCTGCAGGTACTCGATATTGCTGAGGCTGGATTGAAACGTCGGGGTGTTCTTGACCGGAGCGGTGAAGATGAGACCGGTTTTTTAGTAACTTTATGGGAAATCGCGAAACGTGGATATCCCGCCTCAGAAGAACTACTAAACCTATATGAGGCGCAGTGGCAGGAGAGTGTTGATCCAATCTATGCTGAATTTGCCTACTGAGATGGCTGCAAACTGAAGAAAAAAGCCGCATCGCTCACGCAAGGTTATCAACTAAGCGCTATTCTCCACGCGAGATTAAACACGTTTTAGAACAATAGTCTGAAGGTGCCACTTCTAAGTGGCAGTGCCTCCAATGGTCAAATTTTCCACCATTAGGGTTGGTTGACCAACACCAACCGGAACGCCTTGACCATCCTTGCCGCAGGTGCCGACACCAGGATCCAGTTGCATGTCGTTCCCAATCATCTTAACGCGGGTTAACACATCGGGTCCGTTTCCTATGATAGTTGCACCCTTGACCGCTGTGCCGACTTTGCCATCTTCTATCAGATAGGCTTCCGAGGCGGAGAAAACGAATTTACCTGAAGTTATATCAACCTGCCCACCGCCGAAGTTGACGGCGTAAAGGCCCTTTTTGACCGACTTGAGGATTTCCTCAGGATCAAAATTACCAGAGTGCATGTAAGTGTTCGTCATTCGGGGCATTGGACAATGAGCAAAACTTTCACGGCGCCCATTACCGGTGGGAGAGACGCCCATCAGTCGTGCGTTAAGACGGTCTTGCATGTAACCTGTGAGGATGCCGTTCTCGATCAGAACAGTGCTCGTCGTCGGTGTACCTTCGTCGTCTATGGAGATAGATCCACGTCGCTCAGCGATCGTCCCGTCATCTACCACGGTGACTCCTGACGAGGCTACCCGTTCACCCATTAGACCGGCAAAAGCACTTGTTCCCTTGCGGTTGAAGTCCCCTTCGAGACCGTGACCGATCGCTTCGTGAAGCAAAATACCGGGCCAACCAGGCCCGAGGACAACGTCCATTTCGCCGGCCGGCGCAGGTACCGAATTAAGGTTTGCCTGTGCTTGGCGGAAAGCTTCATCAATGTTGGCTTTCCAGGCGTCTTCCGAGATGAAGGCTGTATAGCCTGTACGTCCGCCGGTTCCGTATGACCCCGCTTCCATACGATCGTTCTGGGTGCATACTACTGAGACGTTAACCCGGACTAAGGGCCTGATATCTCCGCGGCTTTCTCCATCGGGGCGGATGATCTCAACGGCTTGCCATTCCCCCGAAATCGATGCGGAGAATTGGGTCACACTGTCGTCGAGGGACCGCGCATAGTCGTTCATGTCTTCCAATAGTTTGACCTTCTCGGAGAAATCGGTCTCGCCGAGCGGATTGGTATCCATATATAGTTTTGTATTGGTCGCTTGTGGTGAGACGTCAGCGGTTCCGGTGTGTCCGGACCGGACGGCTCGAACTGTGTTACCCGCGCGCGTGACTGCAGCTTCCGAGAGCTCCGACGCATGAGCATAGCCAGTCGTTTCCCCCGACACACCGCGCAGACCGAAGCCTTGGGTGGTATCGAATGACGCGCTTTTCAGCCTGCCGTCATCGAAAGATAGGCTCTCAGATTGAGAATATTCCAAATAGAGTTCACCGTCATCGGTTCCATCCAACGAGTGTGATACGACAGATTCGATTCGATTTCTGTCCATCTCGGTACGTTCGAAAAAAAGTTCGTTGGTGGTATTAATTTCGCTCATAGCTGTCTTTCACCCAAATGTTGCCCTCTAATATGAGATGTTCGGCGCGTGTCGTCACCTTTTTCCTGAAGTTTTTGTACAAACACAG
The DNA here is from genome assembly GCA_002295635.1 of Alphaproteobacteria bacterium UBA830. GTDB lineage: Bacteria > Pseudomonadota > Alphaproteobacteria > MPNO01 > UBA830 > UBA830. The sequence continues at coordinate 329,942 of DBHK01000027.1, forward strand.
AAAACTGGCGAAAATATGCGACATTAGGTCGCGAACATTAATGGCTTCAAATGAAGGAGGCCTTAAAGCCCAAGAATATGGCCAAATTGCGCCAGTTATCACCTTACGCTGCATGAATTTCTTTGACTACGACAATGAGTGCGGCTTGTTAAGCGCGACTGCTATAGGGTAGTTTTCCTGCGTTGTGAGGTTTATTTTTAGATATAATGACTTAGCAACGCGCTTGCAGATTTGGCAGGTACCTAGAAACTTCTTCAAGTAGCCCGACCTCACCAGAACGGACCTCAGACAATGCCCATTGCAGTAAGATCTCTCGGTTTCCTTGCGATGCTCGGAACGTTCTTCATTCCCGGGCTCGCGTCGGCTGCCCAACCGCAACCTTGGCAAATGGATTTTCAGGAACCGGCAACCCCCTTGATGGAGCAAATCGTCGGCTTTCACGATATTCTGTTGATTGTAATCACTCTTATCTCTTTGTTTGTGTTAGCTCTGCTTGCGTACGTGGCATTCAAGTTCAACGAAAAGTCAAATCCTAAACCAAGCCGGACCACCCACAACACCACGATTGAGGTCTTGTGGACGGTCATTCCGGTATTGATTCTCGTAGTGATAGCAGTGCCGTCTTTTAAGCTACTCTATAAAGCGGACGTAATTCCAAAGGTTGACATGACGATCAAGGCAACCGGACATCAGTGGTATTGGAATTACGAATATGTTGACCACGGCAAGTTTTCATTTGATGCCAATATGGTCGCTGAAGAGGACCTTAAGGAGGGCCAACCAAGATTGCTTGAGACGGATAACCGGGTGGTTGTGCCGGTTAATTCGGTCATCCGATTACAGGTAACTGCAGCGGATGTGCTCCATTCCTGGACTATTCCTGCGTTTGGTCAGAAAATCGACGCAGTGCCGGGTCGGCTGAATGAAATCTGGTTTGGGCCGATTAAAAATGAGGGCGTTTATTATGGCCAGTGTTCCGAATTGTGCGGCATAAGGCATAGTTTTATGCCAATCGCGGTTGAGGTGGTGTCGAAAAAGGAATTTGCTATTTGGGTCGAGAGGGCAAAAAACGAATTTGCCTCGGACGATGCCAAGCCACAGCGCAAGTTTGCTAAGAACGAGATGAAATAAGGATCGAGGGACCGAACCATGTCAGACTCACACACAGCCCACGATCACCACGCGGACCCAACCGGGTGGCGTAGATTCGTCTATTCTACTAACCACAAGGACATCGGTACGATGTACCTGATCTTCGCTATCATTGCGGGAGTCATAGGCGGCGCCATGTCCATTGTCTTCCGGGCCGAACTTGCCGCACCCGGTGATGGTGTTCTTGGTGGCGACTATCACATGTATAATGTGCTGGTAACAGCCCATGGTTTAATCATGATTTTCTTCATGGTGATGCCGGCCATGATTGGAGGCTTTGGTAATTGGATTGTGCCATTGATGATCGGGGCGCCGGATATGGCATTCCCGCGTATGAATAACATCAGCTTTTGGCTGTTGGTCCCGTCCTTTCTCTTGCTTTTGGCTTCACCCTTTGTGGCAGGTCCTCCGGGTGGTGAGGGCGTAGGCGGCGGTTGGACTATATACCCACCATTGTCATCGTCGACCGGACAGCCGGGCCCGGCGGTAGACTTAGCAATTTTTTCTCTTCATATAGCGGGTGCCTCATCTATCCTCGGTGCAGCAAATTTCATCACTACAATTTTCAATATGCGCGCCCCTGGCATGACCCTTCATAAAATGCCGCTTTTCGTATGGTCCATCTTGGTAACGGCCTTTCTGCTTTTGCTCTCGCTGCCGGTTCTCGCCGGCGCGATCACGATGTTATTAACCGACCGTAATTTCGGGACAGCATTCTTCGATGCGGCGGGCGGCGGCGATCCTGTCCTCTTCCAGCATCTGTTCTGGTTTTTTGGGCATCCTGAAGTTTATATCTTGATTCTCCCGGCTTTCGGCATCGTTAGCCAAATCGTATCAACGTTTTCGCGGAAGCCGGTGTTTGGCTATCTCGGCATGGCTTACGCTATGGTATCGATTGGTGTGGTCGGATTTATCGTTTGGGCGCACCACATGTTTACCGTTGGCATGAATGTGGACACTAAGGCCTATTTTACAGCGGCTACGATGGTGATCGCGGTCCCCACAGGCATAAAGATCTTCAGCTGGATTGCGACTATGTGGGGTGGGTCAATCCGCTTTACTACGCCGATGCTGTGGGCAATCGGTTTCATCTTCCTATTCACTGTGGGTGGCGTGACTGGTGTTGTTCTTGCTAACGCCGGTATAGATCATTCCATGCATGATACCTACTACGTCGTCGCGCACTTCCACTACGTTTTGTCGTTGGGTGCCGTGTTCGCAATTTTTGCGGGATTTTACTATTGGTTCCCTAAAATGACGGGCCGTATGATCCCGGAAAGCCTTGGAAAACTTCATTTTTGGATCACGTTCGTTGGCGTTAATGTGACATTTTTCCCTATGCATTTTGCGGGGCTTGCCGGAATGCCGAGGCGAATAGCCGACTATCCGGACGCTCTGGCTGGCTGGAATGAGATATCGTCGTGGGGTTCCTATGTAAGCGGTGTTGGAGTGCTACTCTTTCTTTATGCGGTGTGGCGCGGTTTTGCTTCGAAACAACCGGTTGGTGAAAACCCTTGGGGCGAAGGTGCAAACACTCTGGAATGGACACTGCCATCACCCCCGGCGTTCCACTCATTCGATGAGTTACCAGAAATACAGGACGAAGGAGCTCACTAAGTTCGCCATGATTGATCGGTCTCTTAACGCGCCCGGCGGCTCGGCCATAGTTCCATTGCCACAAGATACGGCAGTGTCGGACTTCATTGAACTTTTGAAACCGAGGGTGATGTCACTAGTGGTCTTTACCGGGTTCGCGGGGATTATGGTTGCCCCGGGAGAAATACACCCGGTGATCGCCGCAATAGCTGTTCTATGTATCGCGGTGGCTACAGGTGCATCTGGCGCAATCAATATGTGGTATGAGCAGGATCTAGATGCCCGGATGGAGCGGACAAAAAATCGCCCACTTCCCGCCGGCCGCATGGAACCCGAGACAGCTCTTACGTTTGGCGTAGTGCTCGCTGGCGGTTCTGTAATAGTAATGGCGCTCGGGGTAAACTATGCAGCCGCAGCGGTACTAGCGTTGGCGATCGGCTTTTATGTTTTTATTTACACGATTTGGCTTAAACGCCGGACGCCGCAGAATATCGTTATCGGTGGAGCCGCTGGGGCGTTCCCGCCCATGATTGGCTGGGCATCGGTGACTGGCGATATAAGTATCGGTGGTATAGCGTTGTTTGCACTTATTTTCATGTGGACGCCGCCACATTTTTGGGCGCTGGCGTTATACAAGTGCGAAGAATACGAAAAGGCCGGAGTTCCGATGCTCCCAGTAGTGTCCGGGATACTAGAAACTAAAAAGCAAATCTTACTTTATACCCTAATACTGCTCCCAGTATCGTTAATCCCTTCCTGTATCGGTATGGCTAGTGCCTACTGGGGTGGACTCGCCGCGGTAATGGGGATTTCGTTCGTCGCTCTGGCTATCAATGTCTGGTTTGATTCAACCTCCCGAGCGCCACGCCGGATGTTCCGCTTCTCACTCCTCTATTTATCGGTTCTTTTTGCCGCGCTGATAATCGATAGCATTATATTTCAGGCGACTGCGGGCTGATGGTAATGACTAAGCAGGCCTCTGAGATGCACAAGAAACGCCGCGGACGAAATATCGCGCTCGCCTTAGTTATTTTTGCTCTGGTTGGACTTTTTTATGTGATGTCGATCGTCCGAATGTCGAGCGGGGGTGCTAGCTAAGATGAGACGCGATCTTGCTCGCCGTAACCGACGTATCGCACTACTTTCTTTTTGTGGAGCAGCGGGAATGGTTGGTGCTTCGTATGCGGCGGTACCACTTTACGAAATATTTTGCCAGGTAACTGGATATGGCGGCACTACGCAGGTAGCGGAAGAAGCGCCCAACAGAGTCCTTAAGCGAAAGATGATCATTCGGTTTAATGCGGATATAGATAAGGATTTGCAATGGAAGTTTGCGGCTGCCCAGGACAAGATTGAAGTCCGTGTTGGTGAAAATGCGCTGGCGTTCTATAGAGCCCGCAATTTTTCTAGTCGCACTATCGTAGGGACGGCGACTTTTAATGTTACCCCGCTAAAAGCCGGTCAGTATTTCAACAAGATCGAATGCTTTTGCTTTACGGAGCAGCGGCTAGAGGCCGGTAGCGAGGTTGATATGCCGGTTTCCTTCTTCGTGGACCCGGCAATTACAGAGGATCCCAACCTGAATGATGTAAAAGCAATCACACTTTCATACACTTTTTATGAGACAAAAGCTGATCCGGACCGCACCGCGCGGTCGGAGGTCGCTTTCGAAAAAACCGAAGGTTAAACAACGGAGCGCTTAAATATGGTCCCGCCGGCAGATCGAGGCGCTAGCGCCACAGAATATGACTTCCATGGTCACAAGCACCCGTATCATCTTGTTGACCCCAGCCCTTGGCCATTCATAGGTTCAATGTCTGCATTCATAATGGCGATCGGAGCTGTGCTCTATATGCATGGAGGTATCAGCTGGATTCTGGTCTTAGGTACCGTCGCGGTAATGGGAACCATGGCAGGATGGTTCTGGGAGGTGATAAAGGAGGCGGAATTTGGTGGCTATCACAATCCGGTAGTTCAGGTAGGCATGCGCTACGGTATGGCACTTTTCATTGCCTCTGAGGTAATGTTCTTCGTTGCCTGGTTCTGGGCATATTTTAACGCCGCTCTATTCCCGAGCGAGCAAATACAAAGCCAGTGGCCACCGCCTGGTGTACAGACCTTTGATACGTGGGATTTGCCGTTCCTCAATACCTTGATCCTTTTGATGTCCGGCATCACCGCAACCTGGGCGCATCATGCACTTCGCGAGGGAAATCGCCTACATTTCATGCAGGGCCTCGCCTTGACGATTTTTCTAGGAATCTGTTTTAGCTTCGTCCAAGCTTTTGAGTATAGCCATGCGGCATTCGGGTTCAGCGACGGCATCTATCCGTCAACCTTCTATATGGCGACCGGCTTCCACGGTTTTCACGTCCTAGTTGGCACCATATTCCTGATCGTTTGTTTCTTTAGGGCGCGCGCGGGTCATTTCAGTCCCGATCATCATTTCGGATTTGAAGCGGCGGCGTGGTATTGGCATTTCGTTGATGTGGTGTGGTTATTCCTATTCATCTGTATTTACTGGTGGGGCCGTTAAGAGAGCTATTGTCAGCGACCTGGATTGCGTTGTGAACGACCCCAGCAGCTGGCCGCTGAAATCGCCTTTATCGACTGGGCTAAGATGCAAATGCCCTAGATGTAGCCAAGGCAAGCTCCTCAAAAACATACTAGACGTTCGCGATCATTGTGTTCATTGCAACTTGGACCTGACACCCCACGATACTGGTGACGGGGCAACAGTGTTTGTCACCCTGGTGCTTGGTTTTATCGTAGTTGGTCTCGCAATCTTTCTTGAAACTACCTTCGGCCCACCATTCTGGGTGCATCTTGTTGCCTGGGTTCCTGTCATTAGCATTGGGTCAATCATAATGCTTCGACTCTTCAAATCTGTACTGATAGCCATGCACTATAGGAACCTTGGGCACCTGTATGAAAACGGCAATGACACCTAGACGCCGGCCGATAAGGCTTAATTTCGGTATGACCTTATGCGCACTTCCGGTGCTAACGCTTCTCGTCGGCCTAGGTTTTTGGCAGCTTGATCGGCTGGAGTGGAAGGAGGCCCTTATCTATGAACGAGCATACCGTGGCGCGATGCCCATAATACCGATTGCCGATTTACCGAATGACGAATGGCAGGAGTTTGAGTACCGACGTTTAGCGCTACAAGGCCGATATCTTCACGATCGGGAGATGCTGATTTGGAATAAAGTTCGACATGGGCAGAACGGCTTCGATCTTATTACCCCATTTCTGCTCGAAAGTGGAAGTTCTGTGCTTATAAATCGTGGCTGGGTGCCCCCTTCCTGGTCGGAGGGTGTGATCTTCCGCAGCAGACCGGTTGGATCTATAAAACTCACCGGCGTCATGCGGCGTAGTGGTAGGCCTACGAAATGGGTGCCGGATAACAACGCCAAAGGCGATGAGTGGTTCTTCGTCGATGTCACCGAGATGGCGAAGAGCGCGGGCTTGACCGATACGAAACCTTACTTAGTAATCGTAAAGCCCAATATCGAAGACCGAAGTTATCCAAAGGCTCCGCATGCGAGAGACAAAATCCGTAACAAACATTTAGAGTACGCGGTGACTTGGTTCGGCCTTGCCGGAACGCTGGTGGTTATCTATGTCGCTTATCATTGGCGAAGACGTATAATTAGTTAAGAGAGGATACCTTGTCGGCCTATATAGAGCTTGAGAGGCGCTTTCACCGTATAGCCGCGTTGGGTGAGGCAGCAGGGATGTTGCAATGGGACATGTCTGTTTTGATGCCGTCTGGTGGGGTTGCGGCCCGTACGGAACAGTTGACCGCGCTGAAGCTGACGGCACACGAGATGAAGACTGCGCCAGATTTGTTGGATCTTTTAGAAGCTGCCGAAGGTGAACAACTCGAGGAGCCTTGGCAAAGAGCTAACCTGAATGAGATGCGCCGTAGCTGGGTTCACTCGAACGCGGTAGATGCCGATTTGGTCGAGGCAATGACCCGCGCCGGCTCAGCTTGCGAAATGGTCTGGCGCGAGGCTCGCCGGGAAGACGATTATGCCCGAGTGTTACCTTATCTAGAAGAAGTGTTAACCCTATCGCGGCAGGTAGCGTCTGCGAAAGCGTTAGCGTTGGATTGTTCTGAGTACGAAGCGTTACTGGATCAGTACGAAGCTGGTGCGCGTACAGATAGGCTTGATAGCCTTTTCGCCGATCTCGCAACGTTCCTACCGGAATTCCTAGAAACCGTACTGGCCAAGCAGGCAGAGATGGCAGAAGCTATAATGCCAGTTGGCCCTTTTGACACTGATCGCCAGCGTGAATTGGCTCAAACACTGATGAGTAGGTTAGGGTTTGACTTCGATTCCGGGCGGCTCGATGTGAGTTTGCATCCATTCTGCGGTGGAGTGCCTGGAGATATCCGAATTACCACCCGGTACACCGAGGATGATTTCACGCAAAGCCTAATGGGTGTTTTACATGAAACGGGACATGCACTTTATGAGATGGGTTTGCCAAAGGATTGGCGCTACCAGCCAGTCGGTTCAGCGCGTGGGATGACGTTGCACGAAAGTCAGTCTCTATTGATTGAGATGCAGGCATGCCGTAGCAGAGAGTACCTTATTTTTGCCGCACCCCTGATGCGAGAGGCGTTTGGCGGAACCGGACCGGAATGGGAAGTTGAAAACCTTTATCGATTATATACTTGTGTCAAAAGGAGCTATATCCGCGTTGATGCTGACGAGGTGACTTATCCGGCGCACGTGATCCTGCGGTATCGATTGGAACGGGCTCTTATAGCCGGAGATCTCGCTTTGAGAGACCTCCCGGAGGCTTGGAATGACGGTATGGAGGACCTATTGGGAGTTCGTCCTCCCGATGACGTCCAAGGCTGTTTGCAGGATATACACTGGTATGATGGAGCTTGGGGGTATTTCCCTACATACACGATGGGGGCTATGGCTGCGGCGCAGCTTTTCGCATCGGCAAAGGCAGCGGAACCAAATATTCCCGAGAGACTTTCAAATGGTGATTTCACACCACTGTTAAAATGGATGCGGGATAATCTACATGCCAAGGGGTCGTCCGCATCTACGGATGATCTCTTAGAGGTAGCCACCGGGAGACCACTCGGTACCGAAGACTTCAAAGCACATTTAAAAGCGCGATACGGTTGAAAATCAATCTTCTTAAATAGGTTAGGAATTTTCGGGCGTGTATCTGAGTACCTTTACAGAGACGAAGCCCTAATTATTTGGTATAAAAATTCCGAGTAAGCATCTTCTTGCCTCCCTCGGTAAACCCATTCTTTTACCCTTCGGAGATCTATAGCCCGAGGGGCGGTTATTCCCGTTTGACATCGCTCGCCGCCTCACTAAATTCCGCCAGATCTTAAGGGAGTATACTGTGAAATACGTATCCACGCGGGGCGAAGCGCCGGAACTTGCGTTTGATGACGTGTTGCTGGCGGGTCTTGCAACTGATGGAGGTCTATACGTACCTTCTTCGTGGCCGCAATTCGCATTTTCCGACCTGGAGGTAATGGCTGACCTATCCTATGCAGACATTGCTTTCGAGGTGATAAAACCATTCGTGGGTGGAACTATTTACGATGGCGCGCTTAAGGAAATGATCAACGAGACCTATCGGGGGTTCGGTCATGGCTCCGTTGCGCCACTGAAACAGATTGGCGCCAATCATTGGCTCATGGAGCTTTTTCACGGGCCAACATTAGCCTTCAAGGACTTTGCTTTACAGCTTGTCGGCCGAATGTTTGATCATGTGCTTGCAGCGAGCGGCGAGCGGATCACGATTGTTGGCGCCACCTCAGGTGATACCGGGTCCGCCGCGATCGAAGCTTGTAGAGATCGTGAGAACATCGACGTTTATATAGTATTCCCAGAGGGCAGGATATCAGAAGTGCAGCGGCGTCAAATGACAACCGTTAACGCTGATAATATTCACCCGGTAGCGGTAAGTGGTACATTCGATGACTGCCAAGACCTCGTCAAAAACATGTTCAACGATTCTCGGTTTCGTGCGGAACAAAAATTGTCGGCGGTAAATTCGATTAACTGGGCACGTGTATTAATCCAGATCGTCTATTACTTCGTTTCAGCTGTTCGCCTTGGCGCACCACACCGGCCAGTCAGTTTTGCCGTTCCGACTGGTAATTTCGGTAATATCCTAGCGGGCTGGGCCGCTTGGAAGTGCGGTTTGTCGGTCGACCGGCTAATAGTTGGGACTAATTCAAACGATATCCTGTTTCGTTTTTTCGAAACGGGTGAAATGAAGGTAGCTGAGGTCAAGCCGACATTGTCCCCCAGCATGGATATCCAGGTATCGAGTAATTTCGAGCGTCTTCTTTTCGATATGCTCGACGGGGACGGCGCTGCGGTGGGCCGATGGATAGCTAAATTCCGCGAAACTGGCACCGTTTCTGTGGATGAGACAGCTTTGGGGCGCGCACGGCAAAAGTTTGATGCCGCTCGGCTGAACAATAACGAGACCCGTCGTGTGATCCGGGAGATTTACCAAGCTACTGGGGAATTGCTGGATCCGCACAGTGCTATAGGCGTTGAGGCCGCCCGCCAGTATCAACGGGAAGTCAAGATCCCAGTCGTATCACTGGCCACGGCTCATCCTGCAAAATTTCCTGACGCTGTAGAGGATGCAACCGGCATCCGACCGGCGCTACCGCCTCGCCTCGGCGATCTTCTCGAACGTACTGAGAAATTCGAAACTCTTGATGCCGACCTATCCGTACTACAAGATTTCATCAGACGTACCGCTAGCGCGAAAGGTGCGGCGTGACCATATCTACGGCAGTCCTAGATGGCGGGATTCGAGTTGTTTCCGATCGCATGGAGTGGGTGGAAAGCGTTTCCATAGGTGTATGGGTCAATGCCGGCGCAAGGAATGAGAATGAATCGAATAACGGTGTTTCACACCTTCTTGAACATATGGCATTCAAGGGTACAGAGCGCCGGACCTCACTCGAAATCGCGACTGAAATCGAGAATGTCGGGGGCCATCTGAATGCATATACCTCTCGAGAAGCGACGGTTTATTACGCTACTGTTCTTAAAGAAGATATTGATCTGGCGCTCGATATTATTTCCGATATTGTTCTCAATTCGGTCTTCGATGAAGAGGAGCTAGACCGCGAACGACGTGTTGTGCTCCAAGAAATAGGCCAAGCCAACGACACACCCGATGATATCATCTTCGATCTTTTTCAGGAAACGGCTTATCCTGATCAACCATTGGGTCGTCCAATACTCGGGACCGCTGGTGTTGTCCGCCAAATGCCTCGGCAGATGTTAGTGGATTATATAGCTACCCAGTATGGAGGCGATCGAATGGTTCTCGCCGCTGCGGGAAATCTTGACCCTGAAGATTTGTTTCGCCGCGTCCAAAAAAAGTTTGCTAACATTACAGCTTCCTCAGCTCAACCGCCTATCGCCGGGCAATATATTGGGGGCAATCGGCGAGATATTCGCGATCTCGAGCAGGCACACCTGCTTTTGGGTTTTGAGGGAATAGGTTTTAGCGACGACGATTATTATCCGTTAGCAGTATTGTCGACGGCTCTGGGCGGCGGGATGTCATCCCGTCTCTTCCAAGAAATCCGCGAGAAGCGGGGGCTGGTCTATTCCATCTACACGTTCGCATCCGCCTTTACAGATGGGGGTTTGTTTGGCCTATACGCTGGGACGGGAGAAGGGCAGATAGACGAGTTGATTAAAGCAGTCAGCGGGGAATTAAAGCGAGTAACAGAAGACCTGCTTGATGATATTGAGTTGGCTCGGTCGCGGGCTCAGATCAAGGCGGGAGTTTTGATGTCACTCGAAAGCACGTCCACCCGGGCTGAGAGGCTTGCTAGGCACCTCATTATCTATGACCGAATCCTGACGGTCGAGGAGCTTTCCAACCGAATCGATTCTGTTTCTGCTGAGGACATTCGGCGAGTTGCTGGTCGTTTGTTGTCGTCGCCGCTTACGGTTGCGGCGATAGGGCCGGTGAGTGATATGCCCGAGCATGATTTAATAAGAGCACAGCTTGCCGGCTAATGCCCCTCACGCGTGACCGGAATGGCCCGAGAGCATAGATACGTCGATTCCGATCGTGGCTAGCGCGCCTTTCCACGCTTCGTCGGGTTTGTTGCTGAAAATGAGCTGAGGAGCGGCATCAACGGATAGCCAGCCATTTGATTGGATTTCAGAATCCAGCTGGCCTGGTCCCCAGCCAGCATAGCCTAGTGCCAAAAGATAGTTATTAGGTCCTTCGCCTTCCGCAATGTCACGTAGGATCTCGGTAGTCGCGGTGAGGGCGATTTTTTCATCAATCACCACGGTAGCGTCTTGTTGGTAATCGGATGAATGAAGCACAAAACCACGGCTGGATTCTACTGGTCCGCCGAAATGTATCCGAATGTCATTTTCCCTCGTAGATGTATTGAGATCGAGCTGATCCAAAAGATCTGGGAAGTCTATATCCTCAAGGATCTTGTTAACAACTAAACCCATGGCGCCCTCCTCTGTATGAGCACACATGTAAATGACCGTTTTAACGAATCTATCATCTAGCATCTGAGGCATTGCGACGAGTAAATGGCCAGTCAGAAATCCATCGTCATCGCGGTTGTATACCATATCGTACCTACGTATCGTTTATCCAGTACCAAGTAATCACCTGACAATATCTCATGGAATCTCTTAGGCACCAATGGTCGATTCTCAATCAAAAATTAAATGTTCGACAATATGTTTGATTTATGGCCGATTTTTTGAGCGATGCCTTTCCTTATATTATAGGGGAAATCCAGAAAGGGGTTAATACGAACATGTTTCAATTGATCCGCCCCAGCTTTAAAAGCTTGTGTGGGATATTGGCCGCTCTGACAGTGGTTGTTGCAGCCAATGGTTCCTCGGCCATGACATCGGCATGGTTTGAATCTGAACACGGCAAAGTCCGACTGATTGCGGGTGGGGAGACTTCGGGTAGCGGTAAGACATTAGATCTCGGACTTCAGTTCCGTATGAAACCCGGTTGGAAGATTTACTGGAGATCGCCCGGCGATGCTGGGTTTCCACCTCATATCAATTGGGCCGGTTCTATCAATTTTGATAGTGCCAAGATGAGTTGGCCTATACCCGAAAGGTTCTCCGTTCTTGGGCTAGAAACTCTCGGATACAAGAAAGAAGTCGTATTTCCAATAATAGCTTCCGTATTAGAAACGGGTAAGGAAGTTACATTGAATGCCAGTGTGCGGTTCCTTACCTGTGACGATATCTGCGTTCCCTACGAGGCCAATTTTTTGATTCGGCTGCCTGCTGGAGTGGATATGAGCACTCCTCAGTCGGGTATAATCAATCAGTGGTGGAAAAGGGTGCCGGCTATAGGCGAAGTCGGTCCACTAGATATAAAGGAGGCGGAACTCGCGGGCAGCGGGGAAAATACCTCCTTGATTATACGCGGAGTTAGTGAAAGACCCTTAGAATCGCCAGATTTATTCGTTGAAGGCCCACCGGATTACAGGTTCTCCAAACCTTCGGTAAAGATCAGATCACCGGGTACTGAAGTGATGATGCGTATTGGCATCCGGGCACCCAAATATTCAAATTCTCAGCTTGATGGTGAAACGGTTACACTGACCCTCGTAGATGGCAACCGCGCGGTGGAGCGGGAATTCACCCTCAAACGCGCCTCCGCTCAGCCGGTTGATGCCGCCGGGGTAGAAGCGATAGATGGATTCAAGTTTCTGTCGATAATCGGATTAGCGATTCTTGGCGGTTTGATATTAAACCTCATGCCGTGTGTGCTCCCCGTCCTCTCAATCAAGCTTTTAACTTTTGTTAATCACGGCGGCGGAGCTCCCGCACAGGTTCGTGCCGGCTTCCTCGCGTCGGCTGCTGGGATAATCACCTGTTTCTTGGGTCTTGGCACAGTAGTTGTATCGTTAAGAGGAGCCGGATTGGTAGTTGGATGGGGTATACAGTTCCAGCAACCGGTATTTTTGGCCTTCATGGTGACGATTCTCACACTATTCGCCTGCAATATGTGGGGATTTTTCGAATTTAGGATGCCAAGCGCTATATCGGAGGCGGCCGTCGATAAGTCATCTCTCCAAAGCCATAGGCTAGGTGAACATTTTTTGACGGGTATTTTCGCGACAATTCTTGCTACGCCCTGTACTGCGCCGTTTCTCGGAACCGCAATCGGCTTTGCGTTGTCCAGAGGTCTCTTAGAGATTTATGTGGTGTTCCTGGCTCTCGGGATTGGTCTTGCAGTCCCATGGATTGCTGTCGCTATTTTTCCAGCTCTGGCCTATCAATTACCGAAACCAGGACCGTGGATGATAACGGTGAAACGCCTACTTTCTGTCGCCTTAATCGGTGTTGCGTTATGGTTACTTAGCGTTATGAGGGTCCAGGTCAGTGGTCCGGCGATAGCGATAATTTTTCTCTTTATGCTAGCGATCGCGTTCACGGTCGCACAGTACTCACGCCTAAGCCGACGGGCTCGCCCTGCCGTCTGGATCGTGATAGGATTACTGACTGCGTTTTCGATGGTTGGAGCCAGCCGCTTTTCTTATACCGGTAGTCACCATCAGAGTTCAGTCGAAGACAAAATATGGCGCGAATTTGACCTCGCTACGATTAATTCTGAAGTGGCGGAGGGTAAAACCGTTTTCGTCGATGTCACAGCTGATTGGTGTCTTACCTGCAAGGCTAATAAGTTCTTGGTGCTTAACCGCGAACGGATTACCAAAATTCTCAACGGTAGTGATGTCATTGCAATGAGGGCAGATTGGACTAAACCGGACCCAGAGATCTACAATTATTTGAGAAGCTTTGGACGCTACGGAATTCCATTCAACGTTGTGTACGGACCTAACGCGCGGCGAGGTTTGTCGCTACCCGAAATACTCACCGAAACTGCCGTAATAGAGGCAATCCAGCAGGCTGGTGGAAAAAAGTGATAGTAAGCTATTAATGTCATACTTGGGGTGGGTGACAAACCACTTTTCCTGCTCTATTCCACAATATATCTGGGGGTGCCATTTGGGGCGTTCTAATCTGAAAAGGAGCTAGAATGACCATTGGTGCCAAAGATAGGACTCCGATGACGGCGCTAAAGCAGAATACAGTTGGAGCTCCAGACGCTATCAAAAGGGAACTTTACAAAAGACCCATCAAATATTTCGTGCTCTTTTATTCTTGTGAATCTGACCACATGGATATGCACGGTGTTCTCACATTTAAGTCGTTGGAAGCGGCCTATATTCTCTTTTGGTCCTATACTTGAAGATCGGTTGCTAACAATGAAAAAATTCGGTATCGGACAAGGGGTCCTGCGCGAAGAAGATCCCCGTCTTCTGAGGGGTAATGGTCTATTTGTAAATGACGTGGGGCTCCCGAATCAGGCTCATGCAGTAGTCCTACGCTCTCCTCATGCCCATGCCGAAATACTTTCAATAGATGTATCCGCCGCATCTTGCCTTCCAGGTGTTAATGCGATTTATACTGGCGAAGATATCGCCTCGGACAGCCTCGGCGTGCCCGGTATGCCGGTCAAATGGCTGAGACCGGATGGTCAGCCCATGAGATACCGACCCCAGCCTCCACTGGCACGAAATCGGGTGCGTTATGTGGGTGATCCAGTTGCCCTCATAATCGCGGATACCTTGGATCAAGCCACAGATGCGGCGGAAACAGTCAGGGTTGAATATGAACCATTGCCGTCTGTTACCGATACTGCGCAAACCGTCGATGCTGACGCACCATTGGTATGGGACGATTACCCCGACAACATCTCTGGTCTTTACCTTGCTGGTGATGAGGCTGCGACTAACAGCGTATTCGAGAGTGCTCCCCGAATCGTCAAAAGACGGTTTACGATCAGCCGTGTCTTTGCCCATTACATGGAACCGAGGGGTGCAATTGGCGAATACGACCATCGTGAAGACCGTTTCTTATTGCATGCTGATGTGCAGTATCCGCATAGAGTTAGGCAGTTGCTGGCAGAAAAGATATTCAGGGTACCGGAACAGAATATTCGCGTAGTTTCGCGAGATGTTGGGGGCGGGTTTGGTACTAAGGGGTGGCAGTACGCCGAACATCGACTTGTACTTTGGGCAGCACGTAAATTAGGTCGTCCGGTGAAATGGACCTGCACTCGGTCGGAAGCGGTACAAGCGGATGAGCATGGCCGTGATAATGTCACTGATGCGGAACTCGCACTTGATGAAAATGGCATTGTCCTCGGACTTAGAGTGCAGACTATCGTCAATATCGGCGCCTATCTCTCTGCAATCCGCAATCTGCTGGCCGCTTTTACGAATGTTGGCACGCTAATCGGAGTTTATAATATACCGGTTGCCCATGCGTCGGTGAGGACCGTGCATTCGAATTCCAATCCGACTGCACCTTATCGGGGTGCTGGGCGTCCAGAAGCAACCTACATAATCGAGCGGATGTTCGACGAGACGGCACGGGAGTTGCATATCGACCCGACGCAGCTACGAGCTCGAAACATGATACGGCCCGAGGCAATGCCATTGAAAACGGCGCTTGGCCTTGTATACGATTGCGGAGAGTTTGCTGAGAACCAGAAACAAGTTCTTGAGATGGCAGATTACGCGGGTTTCCCTTCTCGTCGAAAGGAGGCCCGTAACCGAGGGAAACTGCGAGGAATCGGCACCGCCAATCCAATCGAGCGTTCTGCCTCTCCATCTCCCGACTTTGCAGAAATCCGATTTTCTACCGACGGTACCGCTAGTATTCTTATGGGTACCAAAAGTCAGGGCCAGGGGCATGAAACGGTCTATAAACAGATCGTTGGAGAACGCCTCGGATTGGACCCATCCCAAATGCGGGTGATCGATGGCGATACTGACCGTATTGCGTTTGGCATTGGTACAATGGGCTCTCGTTCGACGGTGATCGGGGGTTCGGCACTTTACTATGCTGCTGAAAAAGTGATCGAAAAGGCGAGGGTCATAGCCGCACATGTTTTAGAGGTCGCGGACACAGATGTTGTGTTCGAAGACGGTGCATTTTTTGTCGTTGGCACGGACCGGTCGACTTCCCTAACCAATATAGCCAAGGCATCTTTTCAACCTGCGAAATTGCCGCCCGGTGTCGAACCCGGCCTATTCGAAACGGCAACCTTCGTACCCGACGACGATACATATCCAAACGGCAGCCATGTCTGCGAAGTGGAAATTGATCCGGAAACCGGCCAAACTAAGTTGGTAGGATATTGGGTCGTTGACGATGTCGGGGTTATGATTAATCCGGTGATTGTTAAAGGCCAGATACACGGTGGAGTTGCTCAGGGAGTGGGTCAGGCTCTGGGTGAGAGGGTGGCCTATGATCCAGATAGCGGTCAGATTCTCAGCGGCTCTTTCATGGATTACTGTATGCCGCGCGCGGAAGATTTCCCTTATATAGAAATAAAAGGAAATGGAGTTCCCACCCAGAGGAATCCGCTGGGTGTTAAAGGCGCTGGCGAAGCCGGAACTGTTGGCGCACTACCGGCAACCATGAATGCGGTTATGGATGCGCTGGCTCAGGTCAACGTAAAGGCTCTCGATATGCCGGCGACCCCCGATCGGATCTGGGAGGCCATCCGCTGCGCATCAGAGGTTTAGGAAGGTTCTATGTCTTTTTGGGCCAAGTTTTCGATCATCTGAATGAGAGTTTTTCGCATAATCTCTATATTTTGGGGAGATATGCCGTGTGCAGCGGTGCGGTCGATCTCTTCCTCGAGGGGTAAAAGAATAGTCCTCAGTGCAGAGCCTTCCGGCGTCAGATAGACATAGTATTTTCGCTTATTACCAGGATTATGCCGTTTAATGATGTATCCCTTTTCGATCAATGCCTTGACGGCAGCAAAGGTGGTTGGTTCGGTAAAACCAACGACGTCACTCAGTTCTTTCTGGGTCAAACCTTCCCGGTCCCATAGGACTTTCAGGAACGCCCAATGTCCGAGCGGAACTCCGTATTCCGAAAGTAAGTGCGTCAGGCTATGACCGTAGCTACGTCCCGCAGTCCGTATGAGGTGTGCCAATGGTTCATTCGGGCTGCCACTTTGTGAATGACATAGAGTTGGATCCCCTCGATCCAAGAGATTATCGTTCATTTCTCGACATCTCCCGGTGTGACCTGGTGATTCAAAAGGATTTCCCGGCCCTCGTTCGCTGACTGTATTATTGCGCAGCATACTTCAAGCGTAGCACGGCCCCATTCACCAGTATGTATTGGCGGGACGCCGTCATTCACGGCGGCATACAATTCGTCAATCACCTCCGCACGCGGAATAAATGGGTTGGGTAGGGGATGGAAATCGATATCAGTGTGGCGATAGACCCGCACGCCGTTGGGTAGCGGGCGTATGTCGGCTCGCGGACAACTCACGATGAATAGACCGAAATGTTCGTGTTGGTGGTCTGGTCTCCTTAGGTCTGAACGGACTGCTCCCGCACGTCCGCCATAGGCACGGTCGGCCTTGATTGCGGCTTCGGTGCGCGTGTCTTCGAAAGGATCAGACAGCGCCCGGCGGGATGAACCATAATTTTCCGGGTCCTTGGCTGCCCCTGATTCCGTTCTCCAACCGTTAAATTCATCAGTATCAAAATGTGCGTAGCCAGAATAGGTTAAGTTTGCAACCGTTCCGTTGGCGAACTTCAATAGGGCTGAATACGCACCTTCTGTCGATCGGGAGATGTCAAAGTCTCCTGTCGTCGCGTATACCGTCTCCACCTCGCCTCCACCTAAAAGTCGGGTAATATCAACCTGATGTGCGCCTTGGCTGAATACGACGCCGCCGCCCTTCGCGGTATCGAGTTCCTCAGGCCTGCGAGGGCGATATATGAAGTCGGTGTAATTAAGACCCGTGATCAACTTGGGCGGCCCGTAATCGCCGGACTGGATCAATCGGCGGGTTTTCAGAATCGGTGCATCGTAGCTGTGGCTATGTCCGACCAAGAGAAGAACACCGGCGGATTTCGCACAGTCAATCATTCGGGTACATTCCGCTATCGTAACCGCCATTGGCTTCTCGACTAGTATATGTTTCCCTGCTTGTGCGGAGATTATTGCGTGTGCAGCGTGAAACTCGTGAGGCGTGGTGACATAGACAACGTCGATATCAGCCTCTGCGCACATTGATTCTACGCTAAGGTGGGAAGTTCCGCCGAAATCTGATTTAAAACGTTCTAGCGCCTCCGGTCGGATATCTGCCGCGGCAACAACGTCGATATTAGGGTGGTGTGACAGGGCGGGCAGCATCTTGGTGAACCCTTGGCCTAAACCCGCTACTCCCAGTCTGAGCGTTTTGTCTGCCATATCTTTCAGTCCAAGGAAATATGATGAGCACAGTAATATCCTACTCGCCCTATCCTGACAATAATCTTAGGTTCCAAAGATATTGCAGAAAACTAAGAACAAAAAATTTTGACAAATACGATCCGCGCGGCAGATGTTTCATGATTGTACCGGGAGAAAATGATCTTTTATGCAAGGTGGAAGATGACACCGCGATGTGCAGCATGTGGATACGCTGGACCCCAGCTTGCGATCTAACTAGATTCCAAAAGACCTGACCGCGCTAATTCGTCTGCCCGTTCGTTTTCCGGATGGCCGGCATGGCCTTTAACCCAGTGCCAGGTGATATTATGGCGGGCAATTGCCTCGTCGAGGCGGCGCCACAGATCTTCATTCTTGACCGGTTTTTTGGCTGATGTTTTCCATCCGCGTTTTTTCCAGGAATGGATCCATTCTGTTATCCCTTTCTGGACGTATGTACTGTCAGTGTATAGGTCAGCTTTTACCGGGCGGGTCAGAGTTTCAAGAGCTTGTATGGCTGCCATAAGTTCCATGCGGTTATTGGTAGTTTCGCGTTCACCGCCTTTCAGCTCTTTGTCAGTATCATTCCACCGAAGGATCACGCCCCATCCACCCGGTCCAGGATTGCCACTACAGGCACCGTCTGTAAAAATCTCTACTCTATTTTTTTTCTCCCCCATACGTTCAAGTTAACCCGTAGGCGGTAGAATCGGACAACGCTTTATGAAATTCTATAACAGAGATGAACTCCGTTGGGTCCTTACGGTCCATTAGTGCATCTGAAGGTGTGTTAAACCAATCGTATAGCCGGGTAATCAGAAACCGCATTGCGGCACCTCGAGCCAGCAGAGGTAGTGCATCGCGTTCTGATTTGTGAAGCGGACGCACATCCTCATATCCCGCAATCAGCGCTTTCGCGCGCGGCGCAATTATTTGTCCAGACGAAAAACACCACGCATTTAGGCAGATAGCAAGATCGAAAGCTAATGCATCGTTACAAGAAAAGTAGAAGTCAATCACACCCGATATATTGGTGCCATCGAAGAAAACATTATCGGGAAATAGGTCTGCGTGGATAACTCCGGTCGGGAGTCCGGTCGGCCAGCAGGACTCGATTGCGTTCAATTCCGCTTCTATCCAATTAGCAAGGGCGGGACGTAGCTTATCCGCCAAAAGGCCTACTGACGAGAAGATAGATCGCCAAGCGGAAAGGCCAAGGTCATTCCCACGCTGCGATGAGTACGTTGCTGCTGTCTCGTGTAATTCAGCTAGAATGGTGCCTACTTTACGGCAATGATCGGTCGTAATTTGTTGAAGGAAGGCGCCCTCTGCGAAACTCACAATGGCTGCCGGTCGCCCGGAAAGGCGATGTATTACCTCCCCGTTTTGGTCAGACAAAGGCGCGGGGCATGGAAAGCCCGAATTAGCCAAATGTCGCATCAAACCAAGGAAAAATGGCAGATCCATTGGATTTACACGTTTCTCAAAGAGGGTAAGAATGTAGATACCATCGGTCGTCCTTAGTCGGAAGTTCGAATTCTCTATTCCCTGTACAATTCCTTCCAGCGATACGGCATCACCAATGTCGAAGCCATTTAGGAACTTTTCTAGATCCTCTCTCGAAACGCTGGTATAGACGGCCATACTGATCAATCGCGGCTTAAGTT
Organism: Alphaproteobacteria bacterium UBA830; assembly: GCA_002295635.1. GTDB lineage: Bacteria > Pseudomonadota > Alphaproteobacteria > MPNO01 > UBA830 > UBA830. The sequence goes on from DBHK01000027.1 coordinate 349,689, forward strand.
TTCAGCGCGCCGGGCAGGCTGAAGGTCACCTTTTCGTCTATTACATTCCGTTCTTCGACTGTAACGTCATACTCTCCGCTCAGAAATTCTATTAGTTCTTCTACAAGAACTTCTGGCGCGGAGGCACCGGCGGTGATACCGAGTGTTGACACATCGTCAAGCCAACCGTCGTCCAAATCCGCTGCTCGTTCGATGAGAGTAGATTTTGGACAGCCAATCGTAAGAGCAACTTCCGCTAACCGATTTGAGTTCGATGAATTCGGCGCGCCGAGGACAAGGAGCGCATCGCATTCGTCGACAAGTTCTTTAACTGCTGCTTGTCTATTAGTGGTCGCGTAACAGATATCCTCTGTACGTGGAGCCTCGATTTGAGGGAATCGCCGTTGAAGGATGTCTATTATTTCTACTGTTTCGTCGACGGACAATGTCGTCTGGGTGATGAAAGCGAGATTGTTTGGATCGGGGACGTGTATCGTTTCCGCCTGTTCAGCATTTTCGACCAGAAACATCTCTCCGTCTCGCAGTTGACCCATAGTACCGACGACCTCCGGGTGCCCGGCATGGCCAATAAGGATCAGAGCTTTACCTCCGTTGTGTTGGCGGGCCGCATCGACATGCACTTTCGTAACCAGAGGACACGTGGCGTCGAGATAGAGCATGTCACGTTCCTTTGCCTCAGCGAAAACCGACTTTGCGACTCCGTGTGCCGAAAATACAACTGGTACATGGACGGGCACCTCCTCAAGTTCCTCCACGAAAACAGCGCCCTTCGCTTTTAGGTCGTCGACGACATAGCGATTATGAACGATTTCATGCCGGACATAGACCGGTGCACCATACTTCTCTATCGCGAGTTCGACGATCTTAATAGCGCGATCAACCCCGGCACAGAAACCGCGGGGCCCGGCAAGGATTATTTTAAGCTGTCGTCTGGTCATCTTTCTTCCCGGACAAGCCATACCATGTCTTGTGAAAATGTGCAGCGTTATCTAGAATCCAATTTTTTCGTGAGGTTTGGTCCTAAGCCAATATAGAGTGGGATGTCTTATCCTAAAGGGAAAACCAAATGCCGAAACATATTATCGCGAAAAGATCTCCATACAGTTTGGCCTTAGAACTAGAAAATTTGACTGGTTCGGCAGTTGCAAAATGACCAAAAACGTTCCCCAGTGCGATGGCACGTGTAATAACCCCTGATTCGTCGAACGACAGGCCGAATGTTTCTTTCGTGCGCAGTATGAAAGGTATGGTTGTCCGCGGCGTAACAATAGTTTTATGTTTGTTTGCGTCTGCGTGTGCCTTGTCTGGGAACGATCAGCCCTACGACTGTCCTTCAGTATACATCCTTCAGGACGCTAAGACTCTGACTCGTTTTAGGCCGGGGCTTGGACGGGATATAACAGATACCCAGTTTCAAGCAGAGTTAATTGATTTCGAGGGGAAATGTGAGTATGCGGACGAGGCCAATCAGTGGAAGGTTAATGTCGAGCTTCTGGTTCGTATTTATGTGGAACGCGGGCTGGCAAACCGAGGTTCGACCATCGCGCTCGAATATTTTGTAGTCCTGCCGAATTTTGAGGGTAACGCTGGTGGAAAGCAGGTGTTCTTGGTTGAGGGTGAGTTTGAGAAGGGCAGGAAACGACTAATCTATAAGGATGAGGTCAAACTAAAGATACCTCTTAAGGACCCCGATGAAGGTAAGCGAGCCCAAATCGTACTTGGCTTTCAATTAACACCCGACGAGCTGAACTACAATCGTATGGGGCAGCGCCAGTAATTTAGTCCTATCCCATTTTATTTTAATAATCCTGCATTTGATGTTTGTTAGACGATTCGCTGCGGTGGTTGCGCCGCCTATGACACTCGTTAAGATATAATAATTATTGGCAGATGACCCCTGCGGGAGAGACGACAGCTATTCCAGTTCGTCGCCGAAGGAGCAACCGCCCCGGAAACTCTCAGGCAACCGGACCGTAGGGGGATGTCACTCTGGAAAGCAGACGGTCTATGCCGTCTCACCGAAGGCGAAAGCCCGTCTAAATCAACGGGTGAATCTCTCAGGTAACCCGACAGAGGGGGCACGCTGGTTGCGGACAGTTAGAGCCGTGCAACCGCCAAACCGTTGTGGGGAGGTTCGTGCTATCGCTGATACAGGTCCAAAAGAACTTAAAAAGACGCCATTATTTGACCTACATGTTGAACAGGGCGGGAAAATGGTGCCATTTTCTGGGTACCAAATGCCTGTCCATTATCCCACCGGTATTCTTTGTGAACACAAGCATACCCGTTCCGCTACCTCAGTCTTTGATGTGTCACACATGGGGCAAATTGCCCTCCGTGGTGATAATCCCGCTAAAGCGCTGGAGAATCTAGTGCCGGGTGATATTTCTGGTCTAGCGAAAGGCAGGATGCGTTATACTCAGTTCACAGATGATACTGGTGGCATTCTAGACGATTTAATCGTGACGAATGTTGGTGACTATCTTTTCTTGGTGGTAAATGCCACTCGAAAAGACGCAGACGTGGCGCACCTTAAAACCTGTCTACCAGGCGGAACCGAAGTAGAAGTGCTTAATGACCGCGCTTTGATTGCGCTTCAGGGGCCGGCGGCTGCGATTGTATTGTCCAAACACGCACCAGGCTCGGAAAATATGCCATTCATGACAGCATTGCCTTTCGAAATTGACGGCAGTCCTGTTGCGGTGACCCGGTCCGGTTATACCGGCGAGGACGGGTACGAGATATCCATACCTTCGGAAGACGCGGTTCGCATCACCGAACTTATACTTTCTGAGGACGGGGTCCAACCGGCCGGCTTGGGTGCTCGGGATTCGCTTAGGCTCGAGGCCGGGCTCTGCCTATATGGTCATGATATTGACGAAACTATAACGCCCGTAGAAGCAGAGCTGACATGGTCGATTGCAAAACGGCGCCGTTTAGAGGGAGGTTTTCCTGGGGCGGAGGTTATCCAACGACAGATTGCCCGTGGCGCCGAGCGGAAACGCGTTGGTATTTTGCCGGATGGCAGAGCGCCGGCGCGCGAAGGAACCGACATTATAGGTGCCGATGGAGAGGTCGTCGGCATGGTAACATCGGGAGGATTCGGCCCGTCCTTCGGCGGTCCTATTGCTATGGGATATGTGAAATCTCTTCATGCCGCGAAGGATACTAGGGTCAACTTGATGATCCGGGACAAGCCGCGCCCGGGTTGTATAGTCGGCACCACCTTTGTTCCTAATAGATATTTTAGAAGCTAGGAGTAGGCCAAATGCGTGATCTCAAATATTCGAAAGAGCATGAATGGGTATGCCTTGAAGGTGATATTGCCACTCTCGGTATCAGTCAGTTTGCACAGGAACAACTTGGCGATGTTGTTTTCGTCGAACTGCCAGATATTGGCAAGGTAATCGAGCAAAACGGGGAAGCAGCTATAGTTGAGTCGGTAAAGGCGGCAAGCGAAGTCTACGCGCCTATTTCTGGTACGGTGGTCGAAGTTAATATGGACCTTGAAGATGATCCAGAGCTAGTCAACCGTTCGCCGACAGGCGATGGCTGGTTCGTGAAGCTCCGTATCAGCGATCCTTCTCAGATGGAAGACATGATGGACGAGCTCGCCTATAACGATTTCGTAGCGAGTCAGGGCTGATGCGTTATCTACCACTAACCGACGCAGATCGACACCATATGTTGGGTGTTATCGGGGTATCCTCCATTGACAACCTATTCCGTGATGTACCAGAAAGCGTGCATCTAAAAGAGACGGTTGACCTCCCCGATCATCAAGGCGAGTTGGAGGTGGAGCGCGCGATTGGAGAGATGGCGGCAGAAAATGTGTCCGCAGGCAGCGTTCCATTTTTTCTCGGTGCTGGCGCCTACCGGCACCATGTGCCTGCGGCGGTGGACCATATAATTCAGCGCGGAGAATTCTTGACTTCCTATACGCCTTATCAACCAGAGGTATCTCAGGGAACGCTTCAATATCTTTTCGAATTCCAAACCCAGGTCGCACTGATCACCAGTATGGATGTCGCCAATGCGTCTATGTATGACGGCGCTACGGCCTGCGCCGAAGCGGCGCTGATGGCTCGGCGGGTTACCAAACGTGGCGACGTTATTCTGTCTGGCGGCTTGCATCCTCATTACATGGAGACGACTGAGACGCTGCTAAAATACCTAGATTCGGAAATCGACGTTCTGCCACCGGATATCAATGGGGACGAGGATGTAATGTCCCATATTGGAGATAATACTGCTTGCGTTATTGTCCAGTATCCAGATTTATTCGGCCGGATACGGGATCTGCAACCGATTGCCGATGCTTGCCACTCCGCTGGCGCGCTTTTGGTCGTTGCGGTGACCGAGATAGTCTCTCTTGGGGCCATTAAGCCGCCCGGTCAGATGGGCGCTGATATAGTTGCTGCGGAAGGCAGGTCTATTGGTAATCCGCTCAATTTCGGCGGACCCTATGTTGGATTATTTGCAACCAAAGACAAATATTTACGTCAAATGCCCGGCCGATTGGCTGGAGAAACGGTGGATATTGACGGAAAACGCGGCTGGGTATTGACCCTGTCGACACGGGAACAGCACATTCGCCGCGAAAAGGCCACTAGCAATATATGTACGAATTCTGGACTCTGTGCGCTTGCCTTTACCAGCCATATGTCGCTGTTAGGTGAGGATGGATTTGGCAGATTGGCGATGCTCAACCACGGTAAGGCAGTTCAACTCGCTGACCGGATATCTGATGCGGGGATAAATGTATTGAACGATACTTTCTTCAACGAATTCACGGTTCAACTGGAGGTGCCGGCTTTGCCGGTGGTTAATGAGCTAGCTCAAAAAGGGGTGCTTGCAGGGGTACCACTGTCGCGCCTTTTGCCTCATCGGCCAGAAGTCGAGAACCTTCTGTTAATTGCGGTTACAGAGACCGTTACGGACGGGGATATGGAACGCTTGGTAGCGGTGCTGAGGAGGGCTTAAAGATCATTATGCCCATTGACGATACATTCACCGGTAACAAAGGGCTTCGGATCGAAGAGCCTCTGATCTTTGAACAGGATGCGCGCGGGCGATGTGGGGTTGATCTGCCGGAACCGCCCGGGGTCCCAAACCGACTTGGCGGACTTAAACGACAGGATGCGATAGGCCTACCTGGGTTATCCGAGCCGCAGGTGGTGCGGCATTACACGCGGTTGAGCCAGAAAAACTACGCGATCGACTCGGGCTTCTATCCTTTGGGATCTTGTACAATGAAACACAATCCTCGCCTGAACGAGAAAGTGGCTCGATTGTCAGGACTAACAGACTTACATCCCCTGCAACCGGAGTCCACCGTGCAGGGAGCACTCCGTTTGATTGACACGTTGGCATACTGGATCAAGACATTGACCGGGATGCCGGCCGTCGCAATGTCACCAGCAGCCGGTGCACATGGAGAGCTATGCGGCCTTATGGCCGCTCGTGCTGCGCTCGAGGCTCGTGGTGATCCCCGAAAGCGGGTTTTGGTACCTGGCTCTGCCCACGGCACTAACCCAGCGACCGCAGCGATCTGTGGCTATGCAGTTGAAGCTATCCCTCTCAACGATCGGGGAAGAGTCGACCTAAACGCTCTAAAAGCGGCGCTGGACGACGAAGTGGCTGCTTTTATGCTCACCAATCCAAACACCTGCGGCCTCTTCGAGGAGGAAATACTCGAACAGTCGCAGGCGGTTCATGATGCGGGCGCTTTTTTCTATTGCGACGGTGCCAATTTCAATGCCATCGTTGGACGCGTACGGCCGGGTGATCTCGGTATCGATTGCATGCACTTGAACCTGCATAAAACGTTCTCAACGCCTCACGGTGGCGGCGGACCGGGTAGCGGACCGGTAGTACTCTCAGATTCGCTCGCCACTTACGCGCCACTCCCTTGGGTGGTACACGGCGAGGGCGGGTTTCAAATAGTTGAGAACAGCCTAGAAAGTGGAGATAGGCGGCCCTTTGGGAGAATGAAGGCATTCCACGGACAAATGGGCATGTTTGTCCGAGCACTTGCCTACATGATGAGCCACGGAGCGGATGGCCTCCGCCAAGTGTCATCGGATGCAGTCCTGAATGCTAATTATCTTCTGGCGCGGCTACGTGAAGAACTTACCCTTACCTACGAAGGCCCTTGTATGCACGAGGTCCTCTTCGATGATAGTTTCCTGAAGGAAACTGGCATAACGACGTTGGATTTCTCCAAGGCTATGATTGATGAAGGATTTCATCCTATGACCATGTATTTCCCGTTAGTTGTAAATGGCGCCCTTCTGATGGAACCCACTGAGACGGAGAGTAGGGAGACTCTGGATCAGTTTGTTGACGCGATCTTGGATTTGGCGCGGCGCGCGAAATCGGGCGATGTCGAGCAGTTCCACGATTCACCTAGAAATACGCCAAGGCGGCGGCTAGACGAAACCGCCGCGGCGCGCCATCCTATACTTCGGTGGCGCCCCGAGCCGGTGAGCAACAGGTCAACTGAATAAAAGCGGGGAGTACTCCGATTTCTCGCGAAATTTATAACCGCGCTCTGCTAATGTAGTTTCTGTGACAAATCCTTTATGGCGTCATTCACCAAGGCATCGGCGCGCGGGTCATCAAGCTTACCGGCGATCAGGTTGCGGGTTGCATTAACCGCAATCTCCACAGACATGGCACGAACCTCGCGAATGGCATCCGCTTCCGCCTGAGCTATTTTCTCCATTGCCAATTCTTGGCGGCGTTTCAGCGTCTCTTCGAGATTCCCAGTTCCTTCGCGGACAATCTGCTCGGCTTCATCGTTTGCTCTTTCCACCATAGCCTCGGTTTCTTTCACGGCGTCGCGCTGCTTTCTCTGGTATTCTGCGAGAAGCTGTTGCGCCTCTTCACGGAGAGTTGCAGCCTCGTTGAGGCTTTCTCTTACCTCATGCACCCTCGAGTCCAGCAAATCTAAGATGGGTTTACGTACGTATTTCAGCACTAATAATAAGAGTATCAGGAAGCCTATCGCGACCCAGAAAGTCGGATCTTGTAGCATTAGCTTTTGCCCTGTATCACGTTAATAACCGCAACCTCAGCATCTTCTACAGAGACTTCCGTACCTATTAGACGAGAGCTTGCGGCCTGAGCTACTTCGACTGCAACCGATTGGATATTTTCGATTGCATCAGCACGGGCACTCTCTATCCGCTTTTCGGCCTCCGAAACTTCTGCTTTAATCTTTGTGGTCAAGGCATCCTGTCGGGCGACGGATTCTGCGGCGATTTTTTCGTTAGCGGTCCGGATCAAATCCTGCGCCGCCGAGCGTGCTTCGGCAAGAAGTTTTTCGTATGCAGCCACCGCGGCATTTGCCTCTTTTCGGAGGTCTTCTGCTTTACGTACATCCTCGTCGATCCGCTCCTGACGCTCGAGCAGAATGGAAGAAATTCTTGGCAAAGCAGTTTTCCAAAGAACCAAATAGAGAAATCCGAACGTGATGACCAGCCAGAAGACCTGGCTTAAATACGTGTGGATCTGTTCAAGTTGAGGCATCAGTTATCCATACTAGCCCGGGAAATCAGCCGAACAGGATGATCAGGGCGATAACAAGCGCAAACAGCGCGATAGCTTCCACGAGAGCGAAACCTAGCATCGTCATCGTGAAGACTTCGCCACGCGCGGCCGGATTTCGGCCAACCGCTGTAATGAAGGCGGAGAATACGTTACCTATACCAATACCCGCCCCAATAACACCGATAACGGCGAGGCCGGCACCGATAAGCTTGGCTGCTGCTTCTTCCATTTGTCAGTTCCTTTCTTGACTAATTTTCTTACGTGACGTGCGGAGAACCTCTCCGACGCCTAGTGGAGATGCAATGCATCGTTGATGTACAGGCATGTCAGAATTGTGAACACGTAAGCCTGTAAAAATGCGATTAAAAGTTCAAGGGCCGTAAGCGCGCCGACAAAAGCCAAAGGCAATACACCCGCCGCGCCGAGCAATGGCACAAATCCGGCGAAAACCTTCAGAAGAGTATGCCCGGCCAGCATGTTGGCGAACAGCCGCATAGCTAAGCTGATTGGCCGCGAGAGATAAGAAATAATCTCAATCGGGATCATCAACGGCCACATCCACATAGGGACACCAGGCGGAACGAAAAGCGTGAAAAAATGCATGCCGTGTTTCGAGAGCCCAAGAATAGTGACACCAGTAAATACAACCATCGCCATCGCAAAAGTTACGGCGATATGGCTGGTGAAAGTAAAGCTGTAAGGCACCATGCCAAGCATGTTTCCGAACAGGATGAACATGAAAAGCGTGAAAATGAAAGGGAAGTACTTGCGTCCCTCATTACCCACTGTGTCGCGGATCAGATTAGCAACAAACTCGTAGCAAATTTCTGCTACCATCTGCCATCGGCTGGGAATTATCGCCCGTCTACGTGTGCCGGCAAGCATCAGCAGACAAATTAAGGCCACGGCGATGACCATCATAAGTGCTGAATTTGTAAAGGAGATATCGTTACCAGCAACCTCTATAGGTATCAGCTCTTTAATCTCGAACTGTTCTAGTGGGCTGTGTTTCTCAGCGCCATTTGTGTTATTAGCCAACGGTTATTCCCCGTCCCGATCGATATTAGCGTCCTCGGATGTAAGCCGTTGCCCCGACCTGTATCCAATAGCGCCGCCTTGGTTCTGGACGACGCGGTAGACATTGAATATTCCAGCCGCTGAACCCAGAACAAAGAACACCAGCATGAACCACGGTTTTGTACCCAGCCAGCCATCGAGTAGAAGCCCGACACCGACCCCGATTACCAGTGCCGCAACTAGCTCGGTGCCGATGCGCATTGCAAACCCTATACCACCCGTTCGAGACTCTGGATTATCGATTCGTCCAGCAGCAACATCCTGTTTGTCACGAAACCGGCGTAACCGCTCGTCCAGATCTGTGTGAGTGTCTTTTGGTTCTCGCTCCGTCATCGAAAATTGATGCGACATGGTTTCCACGAACGTATTTTACGCCCACGAAAGCGACCGCACCATACGGCCTGTCCTAGACCCTGTCAACCCTAACACTTATCTTCTAATTAACTGAAAATAAAGGAAAAATAAGGATGAATTAGGCAATTTCCCGTAGTCTTTCTGCGGTCCGTAAATCGACTGAAACAAGCTGTGATACGCCTCGCTCTGACATCGTCACACCATATAGCCGGTCCATTCGCGCCATGGTCAACCGGTGATGGGTAACTAAAAGGAAACGTGTCCTTGACTGACGACTCATTTCCTCAAGTAACGTGCAGAAACGATCGACGTTATTATCGTCTAACGGTGCATCCACCTCGTCTAGAACGCATATCGGCGCCGGGTTGGTTAAGAAAACTGCAAAAAGTAACGCTAGCGCCGTGAGAGCCTGTTCCCCGCCGGATAAAAGGGTCATGCTCTGTAGACGTTTGCCGGGCGGACTGGCAAAAACTTCGAGGCCTGCTTCCAGCGGATCCTCGCCCTTTGTCAGTCTCAAATGCGCACGGCCGCCGCCGAAAAGCTTAGAAAAAAGTTCGCCGAAATGCTCATCAACTTCATTGAAAGCGACAAGGAGACGCTCACGACCCTCGCGATTTAGGCCAGAAATTCCTTGCCGTAGGCGAGCGATCGCAGCGAGCAAATCCTCACGTTCGTTCTCCATACCGCCGATTCTTTCGTCTAATTCGGAGGCTTCTTGCTCGGCCCGAAGGTTAACCGGGCCCATATTATCGCGTTCCCTCTGTAGGCGCTCCAATTTTGCCTCAGCAACATCCTGCTCTGGCAAATCGTGATTCACATCGAAGCCCACGGACGATAGCGCCTGTTCCGGTGTGCATTCTAGACGTTCCGAAATACGTTCGACGATCACGGCAAGCGTCTGATCGATTTGTTCGACGGCGGCTTCGCGCCGCACCCTATTTTCACGAGTTTCCGCCAGCTGAGATTCGCGGTTGCGCAACTCTCGGGTGTTGTCCTCCAGCTGGGTTTCCGCGGCGGCGAGATTATCGGCAGCCCGGTCACGTGTTGTTTCCGCATTCTGAATCTGGTCAAAAAGGGCAGAGCGTTCCATGGCTATCTCTTGGGGCCGCGCTTTCAACTTTTCTAATTCGGCAACCTCTTGTGTTCTTCGCTTACCCAACTGTTCCAGCTGTGTCAGCGCATTAGCCGACCTTTCTTTCCACAATTCAAGATCATTAACGATCACTTGCAGTCGTAAGATGCGAGTTTCCGACTCTTGGTCAAGCCGATCATGGGCGCTTCGAATTTCTGCTAGCGATGTTCTTCGATTGACAAGTTCTAATTGTCTCTCTTCGACCTTACGCCGTCGATCGCCGACATCCGCAAGTTTTTCTAACTCCCCGAGAGCGTCCTTTTCTTGAGCGGTCAGCTCTAAAATATCATTATTTAAACTGTCGATTGCGTCTTTAAAGCCTAAAACACGTGACCGCGCATCTGCTGAGCTTTCTGATAAAGCAGATGCGATTTCGTTAGATTTTTGAGAATCAACGTCAGCTGCCCAGACTGCTTCTCGAGCTCTTCTTTCTGCGTCACTGGCATGACGCGCAACAGCCGCGGCGCGCTCTCGTTCCGCGAGAGATTCAGCCGCGGTTTTGTTAGCTGATTCCAACTCCTCCCGCATTTCGTCTAGCCGATTGCGCTGGGCAAGACGCGAAGCAGCTGCAGTTGGGGCGCCCGCAGTAGCAGTGTAACCGTCCCAGCGCCAAAGTGCACCCTGAGCTGAAACAAGCCGCTGACCTTGTTTAAGGTCGCCGTGCAATCGCTGGCCCTGCGCATCATTCTGGACGACGCCAATCTGCGAAAGGCGGCGCATAAGCGCGGCAGGGCCACGAACAAAATCGCTCAGCCTACGGGCTTTTTCCGGCAAGTGCAGCGGATCGGCAAAAACAGGTAGCGCTCGCCAATGGATTGGTGAGGCCTCGTCGGTCGGTGCGATCAGATCGTCGCCCAACGCTGCACCAAGCGCAACTTCGTATCCTGGCTCAACTTCAACCGCATCAATCATCGGTGGCCACAATTCTGGGTCGCCGAATGCAAGTAGTTCAGCAAGCGCTTCTTGTTCAGCACGCAGCTTGGTAGCTGCGGAGTCCGCGCTTAGGTGAATATCGCGGGCGTCATTCTCTGCCGCGCGGGCAACGGCGGTAGTCCCTTCCGCCTCTTGCAACGTAGTCCGTGCATCTGCTGCAGCTAGGCGCGCTACCTCCAATGCTTTGCGAGCGGCGTCTAGCGAACCGTTATCATCAGCAGCCTCTGCGACCTGCTGTTGCTCGAGTTTGATTCTCTTGAGTCTTCCGTCGAATCTCTCACGCTTCATTCCGAACTCTGTTAGTTGGCGCCTCAAAGTCGCGTCACGAGTTTCATCCGCTACAACTGACTGGGTGAGTTTTGTAAGTGCGTTTTCGCGCTCTTCAACATCGGCTTCCAACTCTTCCAAACGAACTTTTGCGGACGCAAGATCGTCGGCTTCGCGCATTTGTGCCGCTTTAATTCTGGCGGTTTCTCGAACGAGTTTTTCGACTGCTCCTGCCGCATCTCCCCCGAGCGTTTTCTCTCGCTGTATATCAGTATCTATTTGTACAATACGATTTTGAATCTCTTGGCGCAGACTTTCAGTGCGTCGCTCCTCAAAATCTAGCGCATCCCGGGCGACCAGAAGGCGCTGCAAAGCCGCGGCGGATTCCACCTCTTTCTGGCGAAAATCTGGAACTTTCGCGGAGGCGTCTGACTGTGCGGTGGTCGCAGCGGCAACCGCCTGCGTAAGTTCCGCAACTGAACTTTCAATATCACTGAGCTCCTGGTTTGCGTGGACTTTTTCTATTTGTGCTGCACTCCAGCGCACATGAAGAAGGATAGCCTCGAAACGCTTAATATGATCTGTCAGATTGCGGTAACGTGTCGCCTGTCGGACTTGGCGTTTAAGCAAACGATGCTGTTCATTTAGTGCACCGACGACGTCTTCCAGTCTCTCGAGATTTGATTCAGCAGCTCTTAGGCGCAGTTCCGCTTCATGACGACGAGCGTGAAGCCCCGTGATGCCAGCCGCTTCCTCCAGCAACCCGCGACGTTGGGTTGGTTTTGCATTTATAATGGCGCCGATTCGGCCCTGACTGACCATAGCGGTAGACCTTGCGCCGGTTGATGCATCAGCGAATAGGGTCTGAACGTCGCGTGCTCTCGTGTCTATTCCGTTGACTTTATAGCTCGATCCATTGCCGCGCTCGATCCGTCGGACAATGTCCAACTCGTCCGAATCGTTGAACTGTGCCGGCGCCCGACGGTTGGAATTGTCAAGAGAGAGAATAACCTCTGCAAGGTTGCGCGCTGGTCGGTCGGCGGTACCAGCAAAGATGACATCATCCATTTCGCCACCGCGCATCTGCTTTGCAGATGTCTCGCCCATGGCCCAACGCAGCGCCTCAACCAAGTTGGATTTGCCGCATCCATTAGGCCCTACAACACCTGTGAGACCGTCATCAATCGCTATTTCGGTCGGCTCGACAAATGATTTGAAGCCAGTAAGACGCATTCGGTTAAACTGCACCGGTCGTATACTCCTATTTTAGCGCCCGCTCATCGGGTCATTTTACTTTCATAACTTCCAGAAGGGCGCGGAACTGGTCTAGCGATATTCCCCCGTCGTAACGGTTGCCATTGATAAACACAGTCGGTGTCGTCCGGACTGCAAAATCGTTTGACGCTTGGAGCCGTTGGCGGAGGATTTCTCTCTGAATCACGTCGTTTTGAAGGCACTGGTTAAACTCTTTCTGCGACATGCCTCCCAAACGCGCCAATTTTGCAAGCGCAAGAGCTGGTTTGGAGGCTCGGGACCAACGGGATTGTGCGTTGTAGAACGTCTCTATGAAGCCGAAAAAGGTCTCGCGGCCCGAACAACGGGCCACCATCGCCGCTCCCAATGCTAAGCGGTCTAGGGGAAAATCTCGATAAATATATCGAACCTTACCCGTATCGATAAATTCTTTCTTCAGGTCCGGGAGTACTTTGACATGGAATTGCGCACAATGAGGACACGTCAAAGACGCGTATTCAACGAGTAGAATATCCGCATCCTTAAGTCCTAAAGAATAATCATCGTCCGACACCTTCAGGTCAGAGACGTAACCGTCAGAGACCGGCTGCTGGGCCACATTCTGCTTAGCCACGGTATCGGGTGGAAGCAAAAGAAGCGCAACCGCTAGAAACGCAAATTGTTTAATTGGGTTCCACATTTTCATCTCCTAAGTACAATATCTAGCGGGTAATTCTCTGTCCAGCACAGGATAAGCTCGAAATATGGCGATATTCGGGGCTTGTCCATTGGATTCCTCCGTAAAGCCCGAGCGATTCTCTATTTATGCTTGCGGCCTAGCCGGACAGCTCGTCCGAGTCCTAGAAGCGCATCTCGAAGTCCGGGGTCTGAAATACCTCTCAGACTACTTTGAAGCCGAATTTCATCTACGTCTGTAAGATGTTTTGGTCGGACTTGCCGAGATTTTCGCCTCGGCAGTATCGGACCCTGTTGATAGCGAAGATTGGCTACTGCACGATATCCGAAAAAGTTGTTTATCCGCTCAATTAGTTGGGGCGCGATATGCTGTAGCTCTAGCGCGTAACCTGAGCGGACACGTAGATGCAGGACTCCATCGCCACGGTTGCCTCGCTGAAAGACCAATTTTTGCGGTATTGTCTCGTTCGCGATTGTCTCACCGACGATATCAGGCCAATCCGTGATTAACTTTGCTTGGGCGAATCCACGTTTGCGCAATGACGGTGCAGCGATTGTCGGGAGGCTGGCGCTTACGGCTAATAACCCGCGTTCCTTTCGGCGTGATGGATAATACGGTTGGCTTTCGCGGCGGGGCGTTTTGATCATTAGTTTATGGTATAATTTTGGTATGTCTCGGACAATAGCCGAAGCGGTATGCGTGCTGTGAAATATAGTAGCACTGCAGAAATGCAACTGGATAATCTGTCATCATGCCTCTTGGCTTGGTACGATGACCACCGCCGAGTGATGCCTTGGCGCGTCCCGTCAGGGGAAACACCAGACGCCTATCCAGTTTGGCTCAGTGAGATCATGCTGCAACAGACCACTGTAGCCACCGTCGGTCCATATTTCGAGCGTTTTTTGGCACGTTGGCCAACGGTCGCCGATCTCGCTGCCGCTGAACTAGACGAGGTGCTCCACATGTGGGCAGGGCTCGGCTATTACGCTCGTGCCCGGAACCTGCATAAATGCGCCAAGTACGTGTCTGAGGAGTATGGTGGGCATTTTCCGAATACCGAGGTCGGTCTTCTCAAGCTACCCGGTATCGGTCCTTACACAGCTGCGGCGATTGCGACGATCGCTTTCGGGCGTAAGGCGACTGTTGTGGATGGAAACGTGGAACGAGTGATGGCGCGTCTATTCGCGGTGACCGACCCTTTGCCACGATCAAAGGGCCGCCTGAGGGAGCTGGCGGCGGGCCTAACACCCGATACCCGTTGTGGTGATTATGCCCAAGCAACAATGGATCTTGGTGCTACGATCTGTTTGCCTGCGAAACCCGCGTGCAGCCTGTGCCCGTGGCGAGAGGACTGCAAGGGTAAGGCCGGGGGAATTGCGGCCGATCTGCCCAGAAAGTTGCCTAAGAAAAAGCGTCCGACTCGCTACGGTGTTGCCTTCTGGCTTGTTGCAGAAGACGGATCAGTGTTACTGAGACGTCGCCCAGAAAAGGGACTCCTTGGCGGTATGATGGAGGTGCCGTCTACGGAGTGGCATGAGGATATCGCGCCGCAAAGAATAAATTCGGGAGGTCCGGTGGACGCAGACTGGCAGCCGATGGACGGATTGGTGCGGCACACGTTCACGCATTTTCATCTGGAGCTTTGCGTCCATGCGGCCGTTGTGAGAGGAAAGCCTGATCTCGGAGGCGTTTGGTGTCCCCCGAACCGGTTCGGCGATTATGCGCTTCCGACCGTGATGAAAAAGATAGTGCGCATCGGAATGGGCTCATCGATATCTATGTAACATCAGCATCCGGGTGGGAGAATAATTTTAAATTCCCTCTTATCTTCGAGATTAACGTGGTGAGTGGCACTATAGTCATTCCATCTTTTCTAGTCTGGTGACTCAAGCACTCTCTTTCATCCCCTCACGAACGACTTGTCGAAGGTGATCGAGCGGCTGGGTTTGTCCCTGCTCTTCGTAATGCCAGAATGTCCAGCCGTTACAAGCAGGAGCGCCTTGAACTTCAGCCCCAACCTTGTGGATAGACCCTCGGCGACCCTCGGCGATTAGGGTCCCGTCAGCACGGACCTTGGCGAAGAACCGCTTGCGCGTATCAAATAGCTTCTGTCCCGGTTCTATTAGACCGCGTTCCAGAAGGGTACCAAATGGTACTCGGGGTTCGGTACGTCTTTGAGGGATGTCAAAATCAGCCATATTACTCGGCGGCTCGACCCCGGAGACTCGCTCTTTGGCTATATCCGCGTATGAACTGTCGCGTTCGATGCCGATGAAATGACGGCCCATCTTTTTTGCGACGGCTGCGGTGGTTCCTGAACCGAGAAAAGGATCGAGGATAACATCCCCAGGCTTGGTTGATGCTAAAAGCACCCGGTATATGAGCGCCTCCGGCTTCTGGGTGGGATGCGCCTTTTTTCCGCCCTTCTTTATCCGTTCCCGACCGGTGCAAAGTGGCAATGTCCAGTCGGAGCGCATTTGTACGCCTTCATTTAAGGACTTCATTGCCTCATAATTGAACGTTACGCCTCTGGCGTCTTTGTGCTTGGAGCACCAGATCATGGTCTCATGGGCATTGGTGAACCGCGTACCCCGAAAATTCGGCATCGGATTGGTTTTACGCCAGACGATATCGTTCAATACCCAGAAGCCGAGATCCTGCAGCGCGGTACCAACTCGAAAGATGTTGTGATAGCTGCCGATCACCCATATCGAGCCGTCGTCCTTTAGCACTCGCCGCACGGCTGCTAGCCACTCTCGGGTAAATGCGTCGTACGCGGAAAAACTTACCAAAGGGTCGTCGCCGTCATCGGCAAACCGGTCCCAGGCAGCGTCGACTCCATCGACTCGAGTATTATTTGGCCGGTACAGGTCGCCGGCAAGCTGAAGATTATAGGGCGGATCTGCGAAGATAACGTCGACTGACTTCGCCGGGAGTTTCTCCATTTCCGCGACGCAGTCCCCTATAAGGACGCGGTCCAAAGGAAGTTTCATTATGTGTCCCACCAAGAGCCCCTTGCATTTTTTGGGGCGAGAGTTATCCACAAAGCATGATTCCAGCGCGGCGTCACGTCAACAAATATTTTTAGAGTCAATGGGTTAGGGCAAAGCTACACTATATCTGCCCCTCCCAAACCCCCGAGACTCAATATCTTGGCGATCGGAGCATAGCTACGGCGGTGGTGCGGAGTTACTCCGGTCGCAGCAAGCCCGTCTTGATGCTGTCGGGTGCCGTAGCCGGCATTTTTCTCCCATCCAAACGCGGGATAACGCGAGGCAAGCGCCCGCATTATTCGGTCGCGGGTTACCTTGGCGACGATTGATGCAGCGGCGATCGATAGGCTCAGGCTATCCCCCTTGACCATGGTACGACCGGTGCAGGGAAGATTCGGGGGCAACCGGTTACCATCGATAAGTGCGGTATCCGGTAGAGTTGTTAGCCCGTTAATCGCGCGGCGCATCGCGGCATTAGTAGCGGTTAAGATATTTTCCCGTTCAATTTCAGCCACGCTGGCCGCGCCAATGCCGATATCGGCGCAGGCCGAAATCGCGGTAAGCAAAACTTCCCGCCGGGGAGCGGAAAGCTTCTTAGAATCATCAAGTCCAGTTAGCAGACCTTGCGGAGGATCGATTGGTAGAATCACAGCGGCCGCAACAACAGGTCCAGCCCACGGACCACGCCCGGCTTCATCAACCCCAGCTACTAGGCCAGTACACATCCGCTCCATGGAAAGATCAGGCATCGGGTTTCCTACTCGCCGCTCGACTATTCTGGTATTCATCTTCCAAGGTTTTGAGACTTGTCGCTGGGTTTCCCTCCCTGTCTCTTATATCGGAATTGCTGTGAATTGCCTCCGACGCGGTACTATTTACGGATGCGACAGGCGCTTCTATTGCGCGCGCGGATCCTCTTTGCAGGTACTTAATGTGGATCAAATTAGATAGCCAGTTAACGGCTCGGTTCCAAGTTGTCCGAGTGACAAGGAGGGTAACGAGAATAACACGGCGGGATCCACGCTGAACTACTTTGACCTCATCGCCATAGGCCGCGTCCACCAATTCATGCAGGGTATCAATTCGGCGGCTCGCCAGTCCGTGTACACGCCGGGCGCTGGTTAGCCAGAGAGGGCTTAAAGACAAGCTCAGAACGGTGACTGCGATAACCAAACGAGACTCTTCTTCTCCTATTGCTCCCGCCGCCAATCCCGACGCGGCTATGAGGAATGAGAACTCGCCAAGCTGAGATAGGGTCAGCCCCTGCAGCGATGCTCTCTGCCAGTTTTCCCCCAATAACCGCAAGATGCCGATATTCATTGCCGTTTTAAAAATGGTGACTACGAACAACACTACGATCACTGTCCAGAAGTTTTCGGCAATAAACTTGAGGTCGATCAACAGGCCGACCGATAGGAAGAAAACCATTATTAGGACGCTTTGGATCGGGCGGATAGCTCTCACCATTTGCTCGCGCTGAGTGGATCTTCCGATTATCAAGCCGGCTAAGAAAGCCCCATAGGCAGGAGATAGCCCAATCAAACCAAAAATAGCTCCGAAACCGAAGCAGTAGACAAGTGCGGTTAGTGGCGAGAGGTCTACGTTGGCCATCATAACGTGGGCAAAGGGTAAGTTCACGCGACGTTTGCTTAAAGTCCTTACCAAAACCAACAGAACGCCAAGGGAGATTGCTATTTGTGCCACTGCCCGCAAACCGAGTGTGCCTTCGCCGATATTTTCGACGACAAGAAGCATTGGTAGAAAGGCAAGATCCTGCCCGATCAGGATAGCAATCGTTATTTTGCCTGTTCGAGTTCTAAGCTGCCCAGTCTCTTCTAGCATTTTGATGGCGACAGCGGTGCTTGATAGAGCGATTACGAAGCCCAGCAGGATCGATTGTTCCGCTGTGAAGTCGAGAAAAATAGAACAAATAAATATAGCGCCAAGGCTGCCGGCGACTTGAAGTACGACCGCGCTCAACGCCATCCGCCAGGTCACTATGAAAATGCGAACGCTGAGCTCCGTTCCTATCAGAAACAGCAACAAGAGGACGCCTAGTTCTGCCAGTCCCCCGATTTGTTCGCGGTTTTCGACTACGCCAAATGCGCTTGGCCCCAAAAGTAAGCCGGCGATAATGTATCCGACTAGCGCCGGTTGTTTGAGCCGAGCCATCAACATACCGCATAACAGTGCTGCTAGCCCAACGATCGCCATGCCGGTTATATTTATGTGCGCATCCATCAGGTCGACAACTTAACATCCGTGCGCCTTAAAAGGGACGAATCTATCTTGGATCAGGTCTTGTAGTCAGTCGAAAAGATCCGGCTGTTGGTTAGGTTGGGCCGGCCGTTTGAACAGATCTGTCCGCAACTTGTAACGCCGTTCGTTTAGTCTTAATCTTCGACAGGTTTTATCGAAGCGCTGCTGGAGTAATTCAGAATAAACACCTGTTCCGCGCATACGTTCACCGAACTCAGAAACATACATTTGACCGTTTCGTGTCCCACGGATTGCGTTCAGAACATGATCGGCTTTCATAGGCGCATGGGTTTCCAGCCATTCTCGGAAGAGTCCTTTGATCTCCAGTGGCAGGCGCAATAGTATATATCCAGCGATGGTTGCCCCTGCACCCGACGCGGCTTTGAGAATTAATTCCAGTTCCGAGTCATTCAGCACTGGGATCATCGGAGCCACCATAACACCGGTCTGGATGCCTGCGTCGGCGCATGCACGGATTGCTTGTAATCGTCGCATCGGGGTTGCGCAACGAGGCTCTAGCTTTCGAGCAAGTTCACGGTTGAGGGTAGTGATTGATAAAGACACTTGAGCGAGACCCTTTTGGGCCATCGGTCCTAAAATATCGAGATCTCTTATTACGAGGCTTGACTTTGTGACTATTCCTACGGGGTGATTGTGGGCTGATAGAATTTCTAGAATTCGGCGTGTTATTTTTAGTTCGCGCTCCGCAGGCTGATAGGGATCGGTGTTGGTGCCCATTGCCATCACGGCGCACTTATATTTTGAAGCGCGCAGTTCTTTTTCCAGCACAGCGGCAGCGTCTGGTTTATAAAAAATTTGGGTTTCAAAATCGAGACCGGGTGACAGGCCTAGATAGGCATGGGTTGGCCTAGCAAAACAATAAACGCAGCCATGCTCGCACCCTTTATAAGTATTTATAGACCGGTCGAAGGGTATATCCGGAGACTGATTACGGGTAATAATCTTCTTGGTAATTTCGGCGATGAGCTTTGTTTGAATCGGTGGAATACTGGTGTCGATCTGTAACCCCCAGCCATCGTCAATGGCGTCGGTGTGTTGCCGCTCAAACCTACCGGTCCGATTGCTTATCGCGCCACGGCCTTTTTGCGGGATTTTAGAGGGTTGCTTGAACATAGGAAAATATTACAATCGAGACAGGAACAAAACAAGAACATTCTGCGTTCAATGTATTCCAATTTCTGTATTTACCCAGCGCTCTCAGGGGATAAATATCACCTTGTTGTGCTATGAGTAATATAACTATGGCCGCTCATACATACCTATCAATCATCATACCTGCGTTAAATGCCGCACGCACACTATCATCTGTAATGGCTCCGCTGGGAGGAAAGGCAGAGGAAATTATCGTTATCGATGGTGGGTCGACGGACGAGACAGTCGATATCGCAAAAGCTGCAGGTGCCGAGGTTACTATCTGCGATAGGGGACGGGGGACACAACTCCAGCTTGGTGGAGAAAAGGCGGCTGGCGTATGGCTACTGTTTCTTCATGCTGACACGCGACTCAGCGACAACTGGAGGAACGCTGCGGAAAATTTCATCTCCCATCCGGGCAATAGGCACCGGGCTGCCGTATTTCGGTTCGCCCTCAACGACCCATCTTCGAATGCACGCCGAATAGAAAGCTTCGTAAACTGGCGCTCTAGAAAACTAGGTCTTCCATACGGTGACCAGGCATTACTAATCTCAAGGGAATACTATGATTCATTGGGCGGGTTCCGGCCCATACCTTTGATGGAGGATGTGGATATAGTGCGCCGCATTGGCAGAGATAGGCTAACTGTGCTCAATGCGACGGCAATGACGTCCTCAGTGCGTTATAGGGAGGATGGATGGTGGCTACGCCCCATTCGAAACATCCTTTGTCTATCCCTATACTTTGTAGGTGTTCCGCCGCGCATTTTAGCTAAGATCTATCAATGAAACAGGTAGTTATTTTCGCACGCCGTCCTCAATTAGGTCGGGTCAAGACACGTCTAGCCCGTGACATTGGGCCGGTGGAAGCATTGCGTTTCTACCGTTCAAATCTAACAGGAGTAACTCGACGCGTCAGTTTTGGTATGGCTTGGCAAACGTGGCTATGTCTCACGCCAGATAACGCGATTTTCGATAAGCGACTTCATTTGCCGGCGGTTGGCCGACTGTGTCAAGGCGGTGGCGACCTCGGTGAGCGGATGGAGCGCTGTTTCGCTAGATTTAAGCACAAACCGGTATTGATAGTGGGTAGTGATATCCCGGATATTAGTCGGTCACATATTGCCGCTGCATTCGACGCTCTGCGCTCGAATGAATTAGTGTTCGGTCCATCCCGCGACGGAGGTTACTGGCTAGTTGGGATAGCGCCAGGCACGCGCGTTGGTAAAATTTTCAACAACGTTCGCTGGTCTACAAATAACGCGCTGGAAGACACACTAAACAACATTGGTTCATGCACAAATGTGGGAATGCTGGACAAGCTTATCGATATAGATGATGGGGCTGCCTACACCGAGTGGCGCGGCCAGAGCAGTTAGAATTAATATTCTTGTAGTCTCGGGATTAGTTCCACAAAATTGCACGGTTTGTGTCTGATATCTAGTTGATAGACTAGGATGTCGTCCCAGGCGTCCCTGCAGGCGCCGGTAGATCCGGGTAGAGCAAATAGATACGTGCCCCCCGCAACTCCGGCCGTGGCGCGCGATTGGATTGTCGAAGTACCTATTTTTTCGTACGAGAGCGTCCGGAATAGCTCACCGAAGCCAGCCACTTCTTTTTCGTATACCTCATGAAATGCTTCCGGAGTAACGTCACGGCCGGTAATCCCCGTACCGCCTGTCGCCAAAACCGCATCAACCTTCGGATTATCGATCCAGGACTGCAGCTGGGTAACAATTTCAGCCCTATCATCTGTCACGATAGTGCGAGCCGCAAGGTTGTGCCCTGCGGCTTTGAGTCGACCCTCAAGAGTATCGCCAGATTTATCATCGGCAAAGGTCCGTGTATCAGACACTGTCATTACGGCAATGTTGATTGGAATAAATTCTATGCTTTGGTCAATACCGAACATCTTCGGCCACCGATCCTTCCGATCCATCAACTGCGATGTAGACTGGTCGCTCTCCGGCTGCAAGAGCGTCAAGAGAGGGGGCAGGTTCTCCCAAGCGCTCGCGATACATCCAAAGATTGGATAGCACGCGTTCTATAAATATTCTGGTTTCCCTTGCCGGGATGCTTTCAATGAACATCAGCGCATCGGTATATGCACCCTTGCGGGCGCGCCGCTGCCATTTTCTCAGGTTACCGGGGCCGCCGTTATATGCTGCGGCGACTAGAAGAAGGTCGCCATCTATGTGATCGTTCTCGAGCAAGTGTTGGATATATTTCTGTCCAAGCGAAATGTTTAGTGCCGGATCGTAGAGTTGGTTGCGTTTTCTGCCGCGAAAACGCTTCCGGGCTATGAAGCCGGCGGTGGCGGGCATTAATTGCATCAGCCCGCGCGCACCAGCGGAGCTTTTGGCACGGACGTTGAAAGCCGATTCCTGACGTATGAAAGCGAACACCAGTGCTCGATCAACACGAAAGCCCTCCCGTGGCTGCCAGTTCGGGAGCGGATAAAGTGCACCGGCTGGTGGCGGCGATTTGGATCCAATCAAGGCCGCACCGGCCCGATAAGCGACCATGGGGAGCGATTTGGACTCTGCTACAGCGATAAGTGAAAGTGTTAGGTCGGGATCATTTGCGTTTGCCATGAACCTGAGCTCCCGTCCTGCACGGGCAGTTTGTCTAAGCTGGATAAGCGCAACTGCGCGGCGGCCGCTTGGCAGATCTAGAATTCTCTCCAGCCTTGCCTCGGTTAAGACTGTTGGAGACCAGTTCAGTGGTGACTGCTCCCCCAGCCAGCGACGGGCAATTATACCGTAAAAGGTTCTTGGCTGCTCCGCTGCTGTCTCAAGCCAGCGGCCGACCCTCGCCGGTTTTTGACCTGTCATATTGGCTCGCGCCGCCCAAAAAGCGGCAGCAGCATGATCGTATCCCTTAACCTTCGGTGAAAGAGCCACAGCTTCGAAGTGGTTGGCGGCGTCAAGAAACTTGCCAAGTCTGTACGATGCTAACCCAGCAATCCAGTGAGAATAGGGAATCAGCTCGCCCGATCGAGCTGCTACGAGCGAAGCTAACTGGTATGCTTTGTTGCTGTTGCCATAGAAAAACCAGCCGGATGCAATGAGGGTTCGCGCGAGATCAAGCCCTGCCTTGCCAAGAATCCTCCGAACCGTTTTACCATCAATGTAGCGCGTCGCCGCTGTCAAACGCCGCTGATGAGTCATGCGGCGGACTTGACGAATAATACGCTTGGCTGATCTTCGATGTGGTCGGTAACCTGAATTCTCGATAATTTCGGTCGGTTGATAGGAGGGGTAGAACCGGCTCTCGGGTCGGCGAGGTGCACGATAATTCCTCGGCTTCCGTTTTACAGCCAGTCTGTATATCCGACGAGCGTCTGGATGGTCAGCATAGGTTTTGAGCCACTTCGCCAGTTCAGTATATCGCGAACGATATTTAGTAGGATGAAGATAACGCTGCGCTTGAACGTGACCCATCAAAAGAGGGTCTTCAAGTTGTCGGATGAGTTTATCAGCGCGGCGCCATTGCCCATTTTTCTGGAGGGCGAAAATCCTTTGGTAATTTTGTGAATCCGCGTTAGAGAGAATATCCGGCAAGGCGCGGCCAATGGTAGGCTCTTTGACAGGTGGTGACGTCGTGTCACCTGCGGCTGCAGTCACGGGAAACCCTATAAAAACGCTGGCTGAAATGATCAGCGCGCTAAGTGAAATCGTTTTGACAAGCTTCTGTTCTATCGAGAGAATTCCCTGCATCATTCCCCTAAAGTTGAGATAAATTAAATATTTTCAGCCGATTCTAACGAACTGGATCGGGACCAGCAACATATGTTCATGACTGTTACTCTCGATCAGCACTAAAATTGATCTATTGCTGGTCTTGAGTCGTCTCGTCCAACCGAGCACGAACTTCAAGCAGGTCAAGCCATGCTTCCCTTTTCTGAGCAGGTTGGCGAAGTAAATAAGCAGGGTGTAGCAAGGCACGAGCCGCGATGGGATCACCTATTTGGGGCTGGTAGTTCATCCATTTTCCACGTAGGCGCATGATACCTTCTTTACGTCGCAACAGTGTCTTTGCAGATGTACCGCCTACGAGCATCAGGATATCAGGTTCGACTAACATGATGTGGCGTTCTACAAACGGCAGGCAGGCCGCTATTTCAGTGTCGGTCGGGTTGCGGTTGCCGGGCGGTCGCCACGGCAAAATATTGGTGATATATACCTCGGATCGAGCGATACCTATGGCAGCTAGCATTTTGTTTAAGAGTTGTCCCGCCGGTCCAACAAAAGGCATACCTTTGCGGTCTTCTTCGCCACCCGGCGCCTCGCCAATTAACATCAGTCGCGCATCTGTATGCCCGTCAGCGAATACAAAGTTCATCGCCGTGTCTTTCAGTGGGCAGCCATCAAAAAGTTCAAAGGCTGTTCGCAGTTCTTCCAGTGTTGATGCCGCTGCAGCAATTTCTTGGGCGGAATGGACAGATGTGTCCAGAGATTGAAGCTGAACTGGGAGCGGCACTTCTTTCTGCGCCGTTAGTTCGGGCGGTGGTTTCTCCGGTGCTTGAATTTTCTCAGGTGTAGGTGCGGCATTTAAATAGTTGATTGGCTTATCGCCAACCGGTTCATCAACTCCAGCCTCGATATACCAATCGAGGAGTGCCTTCTGACCCAATTTTTCAATCATTAAAGTAAATTACAATAAAACAAAGCTTGGCGGAACCAGCCGACTAGTATACGGGTCCATCACTGAGGCTTTAGCTTTCTCGTGGCTGGATAATGAGTAATCGCATGGTATACACAACCCCGTTAATTGGATGCCTTAACCGGATCTCGGAGCGATAAATGGAACGGGAATCGATGGAGTTCGATGTGGTGATCGTAGGCGCAGGTCCGTCGGGGCTTGCATCTGCAATCCGCCTCCGGCAACTAGCTGGGGAGAGCGACCGGGAAATATCCGTTTGTGTTGTAGAAAAGGGGTCGGAGGTCGGTGCTCATATTTTATCCGGTGCGGTGATAGAGCCACGGGCACTTGACGAACTTCTACCCGACTGGAAGGCGCGAGGCGCTCCTCTGAATACGCCTGTCGAAGAAGACCATTTCCTATTTCTTGGTAAGTCGGGCGCTATGAGGCTGCCGACGCCCCCGCAGATGAACAATCACGGGAATTATATCGCTAGTCTTGGCAACGTATGCCGCTGGTTAGGTGATCAGGCCGAAGCGGTAGGTGTGGAAATATATCCCGGATTTGCCGCCGCTGAAGTCCTTTACGATGACGAGGGAAAGGTCAAAGGCGTCGCCACGGGCGACATGGGGATTGGTAAGGATGGTGAAAAAACGACGAATTACGAACCAGGGTTTGAACTGCATGCTAAGCAGACGATCTTCGCGGAAGGATGCCGTGGATCACTAACCAAGACGTTGTTCGAGAGGTTTCATCTCAGAGATGGCGTTGATCCGCAGACATACGGTATCGGGATCAAGGAACTATGGGAAATTGACCATGAAAAACACCATCCCGGGCGGGTTGTGCACACTATTGGATGGCCTATGGACTCGGGTACTTACGGCGGGTCATTTCTTTATCATATGGAGGAAAACCAGGTCGCTGTCGGTTTCGTGATTGGGCTAGATTATACAAACCCCCATCTGAACCCGTTCGAAGAATTCCAACGCTTCAAGACCCACCCTAAAATCCGTCCTACCTTCGAGGGTGGACGTAGGGTCGCATACGGCGCGCGAGCCATTAATGAGGGTGGTT
Organism: Alphaproteobacteria bacterium UBA830; assembly: GCA_002295635.1. Taxonomy (GTDB): domain Bacteria; phylum Pseudomonadota; class Alphaproteobacteria; order MPNO01; family UBA830; genus UBA830. The sequence continues at coordinate 375,063 of DBHK01000027.1, forward strand.
ATAAGTCAGTGCCAAAACTTACGTTTCCTGGCGGCGTCCTGATTGGGTGCTCGGCCGGTTTTCTGAATGTGCCTAAGATAAAAGGCAGCCACACTGCAATGAAATCGGGGATGCTGGCGGCAGAGGCGGTGTTCGATGTGATCGCGGAGAATGTGGAACAGGTCGAAGCGGTTTCTTATGAGAGGGCGATCAAAAAGAGTTGGATCTGGGAGGAACTATACCGTGTCCGTAATATCCGACCGGCTTTCAGGTGGGGCTTGTGGGTCGGCCTGCTATATTCTGCGATCGACACATATTTATTCCGGGGTCGAGCGCCGTGGACACTAAAAAATCACGCCGATCATACAAGGCTTAAAAAGGCATCCGAAGCGTCAGTGATTGAATATCCAAAACCTGATGGAGAAGTGTCTTTTGATCGGTTGTCTTCCGTGTTTATTTCAAACACTAACCACGAAGAAAATCAGCCGGCACATCTGACATTGAAGGATGAAAGAGTCCCCATTACCGTCAATCTAAGAGACTACGATGCGCCCGAGCAGCGCTACTGCCCCGCCGGGGTTTACGAAATTGTGGCGGAGGAAGACGGATCTGATCCCCACCTGCAAATCAATGCGCAGAACTGCGTTCACTGCAAAACCTGTGACATCAAAGACCCAACGCAAAATATTAACTGGGTGGTGCCGGAGGGTGGTGGGGGACCAAATTACCCTAATATGTGATCGGAAAGGGGCTAAACCTGATCCGCTCGACTCGATTTCGGTTCATGAGCGTTTAACTGTTGGCCGGTTCGAACTATATTAGGTTTCATATTTGGGCAGACCAAATGAAATCGAGTGGGTTATCATATCTTCAGCGGTCGCCGACATTACGCTTAGTCGGATGTCCAACGGAAAATTGAACGGAACGGGTGCATTATGCGTGGCTCGTCGCTCACAACTATCGTAGCTGCCGTTTCAGCCATTGCTTTTCTAGCAACCTGCACGCCTGACGAAACCGCGCCGGTGGAACGGAACAGTGGCGTCTCTGAGAAGTTGGTGTCTTCGGCCGGCAATTACCTAGCTGGTCGACAGGCTCAGAAAAGTCGGGACTTCGGAAACGCCTCTTTGTTCCTCGGCAAGGCGCTGGCGGAAAGTCCCAGTAATACATCACTTTTGCGAAAAACGTTTCTTGCGCGATTAGCGGAGGGCGATATAGCGGCTGCTGTACCGATGGCGCGTGAAATCACGAAACGGATGAGTTCGGCACCTTTTGCCAAACTGGTCCTTTTAGTGGACTGCGTTCGACGAAACGATCTGGTGGCGGCCGATGCGGTGCTCGCCGACTTTCCTGACCGCGGTATTAACGGTTTTATAAGACCAATTCTGATGTCTTGGGTTTCAGTTGGAAAAATGGAGGTCATAGACCCGATCCAGGAGTTGTCTTCGCTGAAAAATCAGTCAGACCTTCGCGTGTTGTACAATCTAAATGCGGCGTTTGTATCCGATGTCATAGGCCGAACATCAGATGCGGAGAAGTATTACAAGCTAGCTATCCAAAAATTTCCTGCGTCGACATTAAGGGCTGTACAGGCATATGGCCGGCATCTTGAACGCCAAGGCAAGAGAGAGAAAGCGAGGCTTCTGTATAATACGTACATACACGAAAATCCAAATTCAGTTATTATCGGTCCAGCGATTGCTAGGCTTAAGCGTGGCCAGCGCCCCACCCTATTGGTGTCAACGCCAGCAGAGGGAGTTGCAGAAGCTTTGTTTTACGTCGCTGGAATAATGACCCGCCAGAATTCAGAGCAATTAGCCCTGATATACGGATATCTAGCGCTTCATCTTCGCAAGGATCTTGATCTCGCAAGGATGTTAGCCGCAGGCATATTGGAGTCTATGGATCGTAACGAGGACGCAATTGTGGAGTACCGGAATATCCGGCCAAAATCCCCATTTCACTGGTCTGCGAGACTTCGGGTGGCGGGTAACTTGGAGGTACTCAATAGGGACGATGAGGCAATAGACCTACTCCGCAAACTCGCCAATGAGGACAAAACGAATCCCGAACCGCTAATCAGTCTTGGTGATCTATTCCGTTCGAACAAGCAGTTTACAGAATCGGTAGCTGCCTATGATCAGGCTATCGCAATGATCTCCGGATTAGATAAACGGCAATGGATGATCCTTTATTCGCGAGGCATCGCACTCGAAAGATCTAAACAGTGGGGTCGCGCAGAACTAGATTTCAAGCGTGCGCTGGAACTTAGCCCGGATCAGCCCTATGTGCTAAATTATCTCGGCTACTCATGGGTCGATCAAGGGGTCAACCTTGAACGGGCACGAACGATGATAGAGAGGGCGGTAGAGTTGCGCCCTGACGACGGTTATATAGTCGACAGTTTGGGTTGGGTTCTTTACCGGCTGAGAGATTTTGCGGGTGCGGTCGAAAATCTTGAACGCGCTGTGGAACTGCGGCCTAATGACCCCACGATCAATGACCACCTTGGTGACGCTTATTGGCGAGTTGGTCGATATACCGAAGCGCAATTTCAGTGGCGGCGTGCTCTATCACTAAATCCGGAGGAAGATCAGGTCGCCCCAATCGAGTCAAAGTTGCTCCAGGGGCTGAGAATGTCCAACGAAGACGAATAGGGGGCGTGATTGCGCTTGACGGAAAACAAGAATTTTATTGCGCTGGATGCACCAGCGAAAATAAATCTCTATCTCCAAGTAATTGGGCGCCGGTCTGACGGTTATCATCTATTAGATAGCCTCGTCGCATTTACAGAAAAGTGTGACTGCTTGACGGCAACGCTAGCTGACTCGTTGACACTCCAAGTGACGGGTCCTTTTTCCGGAAGTCTGAGTGAGGGACAAGACGACAATCTCATCCTCCGAGCGGCACGTTCACTCCAGAATCGTTTCGATATAAAAAAAGGTGCCGCAGTAACTCTTCAGAAAAACCTGCCAATTTCGGCTGGGGTTGGGGGCGGATCAGCCGACGCCGCAGCGATCCTACGTATCCTATCAGAATTATGGCAGATAAAACTGGATGATTCAGAGCTTTCCCGCATAGGACTGTCAATCGGTGCCGACATTCCAGTTTGTATCTCAGGTATTCCCAGTCGAATGTCTGGAATAGGGGAGACCGTGGTACCTGTCGATGCACTGCCTAATTGCGCGATAGTACTAATCAATAGCGGTGAAGCTGTTCCCACATCGTCAGTTTTCGCGGCCCACGACGGTACTTTTTCAACTAGCAAGGCGTGGAAGGCTCCTTCAAATTTCGATGAACTTGTCTCTTTTCTAAAATTGCAAGCCAATGACCTTGCGGATGCCGCTCGACTTGTTTTGCCTCAAATCAGTGATGTTCTGGGGGAGCTGCGGATATCGGATGGATGCGAGCTGGCACGGCTTTCGGGAAGTGGAGGTACATGTTTTGGACTTTTCCCTGATGTGACCTCCGCGCGAATTGCAGCCGATAATATACAAAATACAAATCCACAATGGTGGAGCGTAGCGACAACATTTCGTGACACTCGGCCTGAAATTCGGTCAGGTTCAGGATAGCTATTTATATAAGCTCACTTATCCCGGCCACTCGGACATTGTAAAAACTTTTGAGAATAACCGTCTCCTTGCAAAATTTACCAATTCCTCGAGATAGGTTTGAACTGGAATTGAATTTATTATATCGGCGGTATTCAAAACTCTACTTATGAATACGCAATCGGTTTGATCGGTTATAAAAGAGGGGAAGTTGCATCAGATGCTGATGATCGGATATGTTCCCGGCGAGCTGAGGTGGGGCGTAGCCAAGTGGTAAGGCAACGGGTTTTGATCCCGT
>DBHK01000004.1:0-134 GCA_002295635.1 Alphaproteobacteria bacterium UBA830
CCGGAGGGCGTATACGGTATTAGCTGCCGTTTCCAACAGTTATTCCGTACTATCGGGCAAATTCCCACGCGTTACTCTCCCGTTTGCCACTAAGGTGACCGGTGCAAGCACCGGGCCTTCGTTCGACTTGCATG
>DBHK01000004.1:499-15218 GCA_002295635.1 Alphaproteobacteria bacterium UBA830
AGGATCAAACTCTCAAGTTTGATATTACCTCGATCCAAATCGCCGAAGCGATTTTAGACCAGGAAATAACGAGATCCATCTCAAGCAAATTACGCATGACTTAATAGTTAGCCGGATGCGCACTGTTAAAGACGGTGCTCGGTATAAACCTAGCGCCGCCGCCTGCGCATCCCTTCCATTATTCACAATTTCAAAGAGCAATTCCCGCGAGCAATCCTGCTCCCGATTTGTTCGGAACCAGAAAATATCTTGGAAACAAAAGCGCCTCGGGATGTCCCTAGGCGCGGAGGCAGGTTATATGGGCTGACAGCACGCACTGTCAAACCTTTTGTGGCTTTTTTTAAAATTTATTTTTATAGAAGGACCCGGTTTCTAAGGGTTGCACGAATAGATAATTGACCTTCTCCAGAACGCTGGGCTCTTTTCACGACATTTTTACATATCATGACTACGGACTTTACCACCTCTGGGATGTCCGCAAACACGGTGTATATGGAAAAAATATTTATCGCTGAGCCGAATCATATTCGCTCATGTGGCGATTCCCGTGATATATTAGGTCATGGCTTTTAATGATTCCTTCCGGCCTAATCATATTATAGTGCCGCTTATATTCGCGATCGGAATTTCTGTTTCGGCCTGTGTGCCGGGAAGCGCTACTACATCTTCTTCTGGTACGACTAGTACACCCACAGCTAGAACTGCTGTCGGCTTCGCACAGTTTTCGGATATCGCGGTACCAGCGGGCGCCACGATGGACGTCGAACGATCTCTTGTACTCGGGACTCGTGATGAATGGATAGGGCGCCTCTCGATGTCTACTGGTCAGGGGCCATCAATAACATACGATTTCTTCCTCCAAGAAATGCCTAAGTACAGGTGGCAGGAGATCACTACCGTGCGGTCGGAGACCAGCGTCTTGACCTATAGCCGCGAAAATCGAATTGCGACCATTCAGATTACGAAGAGGACGCTTGGCGGTTCAAAGATCGACGTTACCGTCTCTCCGCGTGGCCGAGTACCGACTGTACCGTCGCCAATAACACCTGCAACAGAATAAATCCCGAGAGCCAATATCTATATTTCCCAATCCAGACTATTGAATTAAATTAGTTTAAGCTTAAACTAATTTAATTCCGTTTATTGGAGAACAACATGTGGCGACCGCCGGAACGGATCAAATGGGAACCGCAGCCGGGTAAATGGCCGAGCCGGAAGGCAGCATCCCGTTCGAAGCTCTTCAGTTCGATCAATGTTGGGCCGGTAGAGCTTGAGCAGCGGACTTGGATTCCAGCGATGGTACCGTGGCGGTCAACCGGAGACGGAATAGTTACACCAGAGGTACTTGATTGGTATAGCCGATTTGCGCGCGGCCGCCCCGGCGCGATCGTAGTTGAGGCTACCGGTATACGAGACATCCCATCCGGTCCGCTCCTGCGAATTGGTGATGACCGGTTCGTTGATGGCCTGCGCACATTGGTTGAGACGGTGCGTGAATCCAGCGGTGGCCATACTCGTTTATTCATCCAATGCATTGATTTCTTGGCAATTCGACGCCGCCCAAACCCCGAGAAATTTCTTCGCGAATATCTTACGATAACGGACAGTCATCGCAAATTACTTGGTGCAGATGGATGGAGCGAAGACCGCATTCGCGAGCATCTCGTTTCGCTAAGTGATGAAAAACTTTCTAGTATCCTGGATGAGCGCGAACTCGAAAGCTTGAGAATGGGATACCGAGAGCGCGTTACCGATACCCATCTCCCGCAAATTGCCAAACTACCGCAGGTACTTCCGGATCTTTTCGCTGGTGCAGCGGCACGTGCAAAAGATGCGGGGTTCGACGGCATCGAACTGCATTACGCGCATGCTTACACAATGTCGTCACTTCTCTCTCGGCTGAACACACGTCAAGACGGATACGGCGGCACTATCGAGAATCGGTTGAGGCTCCCCTTGGAGGTATTCGAGGCGGTTAGGGCGACAGTCGGACAAGACTACGCTGTCGGCTGCCGCTACCTCGCCGATGATGTCGTCGATGGCGGAAACACGGTTGAAGATGCGGCTCAAATAGGAGTTGCATTTGCGGATGCAGGTATGGACTTCCTGTCCCTCTCTCGTGGTGGAAGATTTGAAGATGCTCAGCAGCCCTCAGTTGGTGCCGCCGCTTATCCCTACACCGGCCCGAGTGGTTATGAGTGTATGCCTCAGTATTACTCCGATGAAAAAGGCCCATTCGGGCGAAATTTTGAGCCGTCCTCTTATATCCGCAACGCGATCCGCTCGGCCGGCTACAGAACACCGGTCGTCGTAACAGGTGGCGTTCATGGATTCCAGCAAGCCGAAGATATTCTGGCTGAGGAGAACGGCGATATTATAGGCTTCGCTCGTCAGTCATTAGCTGATCCTGATTGGTTTTTGAAAGTGCGCCTTGGCCGTGGTGCGGAAAATATCGTTTGTGAATATTCGAATTACTGTGAAGCTCTGGACCAGAGGCACGTACAGGTAACCTGCAAACTCTGGGACCGTCTAAACATGGATGAAGACGGCATCCTAAAAACACCTGACGGGAAACGGCGTCTTAGCGCCCCTGTCTGGGAACCTGACCTGGATATTGATCACGCATTATGTAATCAGGGGAAGATGACACCCGGCCGACCGGTTAAACGAAATATTTGATTTGAGGTCATCGGAACTGGATCGGGAAATACGAGGCCATTTTGGGCGGGGTGCCACCAACACCTTCAATACCTTCTTCCAGCCCCCCTCTTTTTGACCCAGCCGCGGCGCGGTGAGCCTTGATAATAGAACTGTCGATGAAAAGCAGACTGTCTTCCGTCTCTCGAGCCAGGGCATCGAAAACCGTCTTCCAAACGCCTTTAAGCCCCCAAAGGACGTAGCGATTGTAAAACGTCGTCCTGAGACCGTAACATTCTGCCAAGTCCCGCTACGGAGGTCCTGTAAGAAGAATATCGAAGATACCGTTGAGGATCTTGCGATCATCGCCGCGCCTTGCGCCACGACCCTGTCGGGGCAACAAAGGAGCAATCACGGCCCACTCGGCATCGGGTAGATCTAACCTGGCGATTCGAACCTCCATTCATGGAGACCTTGAATCTGATTTGCCAAGCAAAATCAAATTGCTGTATTGGGCTCAGACCCTAGTCGAACATGGCAACACAGTCGATTTCAATATCAATGCCTGCCCTGTGAAGAACACCGCCAAAGCAAGTTCGTGTTACTTTTTCGCCCGCGAAATATTCACGGAAAGTTTCATTGAATCTGGGAAAATCGGCCACATCGCGCAATATGACGCGCATATTGACGATATTCTTCGAAGTTGCACCTGCAGCTTCGAGTATAATCATAAGATTGTCCAACGTTTGACGTGTTTGTGCTTCGATATCACCTGGCACAACTTCACCCGTGGATGGGTCGAGCGACCCCTGTCCAGACAGAAACAGCATGTTGCCGTATCGGATTGCTTGTGCGAGTGGTGAAACAGATTGGCCTGGCGTAAAACCGGTGGTCGGTGCAGTAGCCGACGTGATGACTTGTTTTGGCATGCGAACTCCCTAACCAAATTATAGAAGATACAGAAATCCTCGGATGGGTCAGCACCGGTCCTGAACTAACTGGCGCATCCACAATATATTTACTGCGTCTGCGCGATGGCCGTCAAACCATCTCTGCAAACGGTGCGCGTAGCCCGGCTTTCTCTAAGCGTGGGAGTAACTCCCGACCAAATCTGGCTAGCCCGCCTTCATAGTCTAGCCAAGTGAGTAAAAAGCCATCGACACCGGCGTCGGAGAGATTCTTCAAAAGCTCTGTGACATGATCTGCATCTCCGACCAGTGGATACCCATAAAACCCTGCTTTAAGCGAGTAACCTTGCTTTGATGCTGCCTCGGGCGAAAGCTTCTTGGTATCAATCTCGCTGTTGTTCAAGATATTCTGAACCGCCGCATCGTCGCCTTGCGTAACGACATAGTCATGGACGTATTCTTGCGCCTCCTTGGTCGTATCCTTCAGAACAACGTAGGCAGACATCCAGATCTGGATGTCTTTCCCAAACTTTGTGCGGGCTTCGCTTCTGCATTCATCGACTTGCTTCTTGATCGCCTCCGGAGCTGGATCATGGGCAGAAACGAATGAGATATCACAGTGCTTCGCCGCAAATTCTCTGCCGCGAGCTGAACGGCCGGCGTTTAACAGTGCCGGGCGGGGCTGGACGCCACGTGGCTGGTTATATGCTCCTTTGATATCAAAATATTTTCCGCGATAATCAAAACTTTCCTTCCCTTCCCAAAGTCGGTCGAAAATCTCCATCCATTCTTCACCAACCTCGAAGCGGGCGTCGTGTCCTTTCAGCTCTACTCCAAAAACTTGCAGATCTGGCGGATTCCAACCAAGAACAAGATTCATTCCGGCGCGGCCATTGGAAATGAGGTCTACAGTTGCTTCCGCCTTTGCTGCGAACACCGGATGAATAAGTGTCACATGGAGCGTACTGATAATGCCAATTCGCCTGGTGACGGCGGCGACAGCGCCCGCCCAAGTAAATGTTTCCATTAAGTCGCCGCTGTAGTGGCCGTCTCCACCGAAAGATTTCCAATGAGCCGCCGAAACAAAAGCTTCGAAGCCGAGTTCCTCGGCCATCTCCGCCAGTCGCAAGTTTGAGTCCCAGGTGCACTGATAGCGGTCGGGATGAAACGTCAAAGCCGCGCCATTACCGTTGATACCGAATACACCTAATTTGATCCGATTTTTCGAATCTCGTATCGGGTTAGATTTGGAAGATTTGCTATCTATCATGTCCGTCGTCATATAAAATGGAACACATGGCGGCCTGATCTAAGCGAGGATCTGGCCCATCTGGTTCAAGATATTAAGCGGCGTGTTTGCGGTATTGCAAGCGCCGCTGCTCCATGGTTTTCCGTTTGATCCTTTCACGTTGTTTTAAAATGGCCTGGCCACACCCAAAGTAGACGTCTGCGGGCGTGAAGTTGTTAATGCTCTCGTGATAGCGCTGATGATTGTAATGATCGACGAAATTTTCGATCTGCACTTCCGGTTGATTCCTTCAAGCGACACGCAAGTCCTCTCCAGACACCGAAGAAATATCCTCCAGCATGTACGAATAAATAGAGGTAACGAACCGGGCACATCTAAAATTTGTTTTCACCGAAGAACAAATGGATTTGGCGCATCGGCATTCGATGTTTCGATCCAAACAGATTTGTGCTGTAGGTACTCCTTTATCATTTCCTGTCCGCTCTCACGACCTATGCCAGACTTTTTATACCCGCCGAAAGGAGAGAGATAGCTGACTGCCCTATAAGTGTTTACCCACACAGTCCCGGCCCGCAGCCTCTCGGCCATTGTAATCGCTCTACCTATATTCTGGGTCCATACACCTGCTGCAAGTCCATAAATAACATCGTTGCCGATATTCACAGCATCGTCTTCATCTTCAAACGGAATAATCGAGAGAACCGGACCAAAAACTTCCTCTTGAGCAATTCGCATATTGTTTTTGACGCCGGTAAAAATTGTCGGCTCTACAAACCAGCCTTCCCCGATTTCCGGGCCAGATGGCGTGCCTCCTCCAAGCACTACCTCCGCACCTTCACCTCTCGCCACATTTATGTAGTCTAGAATTTTTTCATATTGGGGAATATTTGTAACCGGTCCGACTTGCGTTTCAAAGCTGGACGGATCACCGATTTTCGCTGAACTACCAAGTTCAACTAACTTCTGCACAAACTCATCATGAATAGATTTCTGAACGAGCAAACGTGAACCAGCGATACAGGTTTGGCCCGTCGCCGCAAAAATCCCTGATATTACACCCTTTACAGCATTATCGAGATGCGCATCAGCAAATACGATGTTTGGTGATTTACCACCAAGTTCCATGGTAACCTTCTTCATGTGCTTCGCCGCTTGAGCGTAAATCGCAGAGCCTGTGACATCCGACCCGGTGAAAGCTACTTTCACCACCTTAGGGTGATCTACCAAAGGACTTCCTGCCTCTGCACCGAACCCGGTAACTACATTTATCACACCAGGCGGAAATACCTGCTCTGCGATTTTCATAAACTCCAGCGTGGAAGCAGAGGTATACTCGGACGGCTTTATTACCGCGGTATTTCCAGCCGCTAGAAGAGGTGCCAACTTCCAAGCGAGTAGAAGGAGTGGCGAGTTCCAAGGAACTATACATGCGCAAACTCCCAGTGGTTCCCATACCGTATAGTTGAAATGACCAGCCTTATCGATGGGGATCACGGACCCTTCAATTTTGTCGCAGAGCCCAGCGTAATAATAATACCATTGGGTCAGGTATTTACACTGTGCACTCATCTCTGCAATCAACTTGCCGTTATCACGCACCTCTATCTCAGCGAGTTCTTCCGCGTTTTCCGTAATCAAATCCGCGAATTTGCGGATCATGTGACCACGCGCCGTAGCGGTGAGTCTCGGCCATTCGCCTTCGTTGAACGCTTTGTCAGCTGCCTCGACGGCTCGTTCAACATCTTTCGCGTTGCCTCTCGGCAGCAATGCCCAAGGCCGAGCGGTATATGGATTGAAGGACTCAAACGTCTCAGCTGACTCGGAGCTGACCCATTCTCCACCAATGAACATTTTATACTTGGTAAGCGCTTCAACACCGGAATCCATGACGTTACTTCCTTTTTAATCGAATAATACCCCCAAAGAGGGTATCCGATGGCGATGTATTTGGGCAATAATACCGATTCAAAATTGGAAAAACCGGGAGCCCGTTTAGCTGAGATATCCTTTAATCAATAATCAAACAATAAATTCTCGATATTATTGGCCAAAAGTTAAATTGACCTTCTTTTATCAGCGCAATAGATCTTAGCGAAGCGCATTCAAGGGTCCTTATTCATCTAAGCCATCCAGCTGGCCATGAAACAGAGCAATAGAAATAAAGCCCGCGGCGAGGCAAACAAGCGTCATGTTATCAAGGACATAGAGATCAATCACTTCGAACTATTGGTATTCTTAATCGAACGCCCTTGCTCCCAAAACCGATTCCCGAAAGCGACTGCGGATCGCCGTACCATCCCTCATCGGCAACACCATCGGCACATAGTCTGTGTTGACTTTTATAGCCACGAATACCGGACCCTCGGTTTCGTAAAGATGGGGAATAGACGCCTTCAAGTCTTTCTTCGTCCAAGCTGTGTGTGTCAGTGCGAATCCAGCACCAGCGGCTATCTGAGCAAGATCGACACCGTGGCCTGTATGTGTTTCCTGCATACCGGTCTCGCCATATCGCTGGTTATCGATGATACACACCGCCAAATTGGATGGTCCAGCGACTGCAATCGTCGCAAGGCTACCAATACCCATCAGCATTTCTCCGTCACCAGTCAAAATAACTACCCGACGATTAGGTTGAGCTCTCGCCAATCCTAAACCCGTAGCCGCCGCGCCACCCATACCACCCCAAAGATAAAAATTATTGGGATGATCACCGGCTGCCGCGGCGTCCCAGGTTGTCGACCCAAGCCCTGTTACAACCAGCGCGTCTCCACGCTCGCGCATAATTTGCGATACGACAACACGACGGTTTAGGATAATTTTATTTTCTTTTGACATTATTTCCGCCAATCCTTGAAGCCAATGACTTTCTGGCCGATTAACACAGCAACTGGCCTGTATGAATTAAACGCAATCTGTGAAGCGGCGTAGACAGTCTCCGCCAATTCATCGGCATCCTCTACGTGATAGACGATCATACCCGCGTCCTCCAGTGCCTTGGACGTTCCTTGCCCCATCGGTATTTGCCACGGATTGAATTCGCCCCACTCGCCTCGCATTGTAACCAGCATCAGTAATGGTGACCGGGTTTCATTAATTATCGAAAGCATGTTTATACAATTACCAACGCCAGAAGATTGCATTAGCAAGGCACTCCGTTCACCGCCGAGCCATGCACCAAGCGAGAGGGCTATGCCCTCCTCCTCGGTAGTCAGACGGGTTGTTTTTATGCGGTTATCCGCAAGGCAAGCTTTGATCAAATGCGCATGTCCTGCATCAGGAACATACGAAACTTGTACGATATCAGCGTCCTTCAGCACTTCAAATATCTGAGCAGGCCATTCCGTGGCCTTCTTTCTCTTAGTCATAAAAATCGCATGTCCAAGTAAGAGGATTAAGACGTCGCCCGAGTACGAGTTGATTTATTATCCGAGTACCAATTCCAGTACAATCACTGCCTTAAAATAGAGAACCGGTTCTGACTCAAGCTCGTATTTATAGATTTTAATTTATCTCTGCCCCCGCAAAGCCGAATACAATGGTAGTTATAAAAATTCATAGTATCGGCCTAGGGTAAACTCTCAAGGTACAAAAAAGGTGCGGCAAGCACTTATTACCCCTTATGATCTGGAAACAAATTGTAGTGCCAGACGCACAAACGGCAGGAATTTACCATTTTCTACTCGCCCTTGAATTCTGCTTTTCGGCGCTCCGAAAATGCTGCAATTCCCTCCGAATAATCGTGAGTCCATCTCAGTTTCTCGTATGAATGACCCTCGACTTCGAGTGAGGTTTTAAGAGGTGAATCATATGCGGAGTTTAATACCTTCTTCAGAGAGGACAGGGCAATCGGCGAGAGAGAATTTAACTTGGCCGCATAATCTTCAACCATCTCCTGTAAACCACCTATGTCCTCCGCAACGTCCGTCAGCAGACCCCAGTCATGTGCCCTCGGCGCTGACACCCTTGTACCAAGCATCACCATATCCTTTGCCCGCGTCAGACCGGCTATACGCGCTACGCGCACACTTCCTCCAGATCCCGGCATCTGCCCAAGAGAACTTTCTGGCAACCCGATTAGGGTATCCTTGGTCGCAAACCGGAAGTCACAGGCCATCGCGAGTTCAAATCCTACGCCAAATGCATATTTTTCCATCGCAACGATCACGGGTTTATCCGCTCGCTCCGGGGCTCCAATATTCCAGTGAAGGTCTGACATTTTATTCTTTGGTATATCCGGAAAAGCTTTTACGTCACCCCCAGAGGTATAAACGCCGTTCGCTCCCTTGATGACGATTACCCCAATGTCATCATCTTCGTCCATCTCCTCGATAATCGCCCGGATCTGCTGGCGACCGATGTACGACACAATGTTTAGCGGCTGGCGATCAAGAATTAGGTATCCGATGCGTTTTTCTGCATCAACGTCAATGCGAATCCCATCAAGGTTTTCAAGAACGGAGGCCCGCTGATGCGCATAATTTTTTTCAACCAATTTTCTCTCCCGGGTTAGAGCGTACTGTTAAATTTATCGTTCAATTCATAATCGCCGTCGCGAAGGAACCGGCGCAAAAGTTTTCCAGCGGCAGATCGCGGAATACGTTTGACAAAAACATAGGCGCGGGGCCTTTTAAAACGAGTTAAGCTGCTATCAAGGCACCAAGCGTCGAGGGTTTCTGCAGAACACTCGGGCGATGCCGGCTCCACAAATGCAACGACACGGGACCCCATACGGTCATCCGGCATACCTATGACCGCCACTTGTTTTACAAGCGGTGATTTTGCAAGAACGTCTTCGACTTCCTCAGGATATATATTTTCCCCGCCGGAAATCACCATATCGTCGACACGACCAACCAGATAAAGTTCGCCGTCTTGATCAAAATAACCGAGATCACCCGTGAAATACCAGCCTTCGCGAATGGATTTCGCATCCGCATCTGGCCGTTTCCAATAGCCAGAAAATGCTTCCATTCCCTCCATCGGCGCTATTATCTCTCCTGACTGCCCATCAGGAATAATTTCATTGGGCCCTCCTTGACCGCTAGGATCCGGCATCACAATCCGCAAAATTTGTCCAATCCCTGCCCGCCCCGCGCAGCCCGGTTTTTCCGCCACATGGTCACAGACTGCAAAACAAAATATTTCGCTGGATCCATAAAAATTAATAAAATGGCGCGGATTAAACTCCTCGACACATCGGGCTGTCAGCGCCGATGTCATTGCCATACCAGCGTATCCGATATTTTTTGATGATGAGAGATCGTATTCTTTTCGTTTAGGATGATGAAGCATGTCATGGAACATGGTCGGCACAAGGAATAACGTATCTATCTTTTCACCCTGAATTAGTCGCATCGCTGTCTCTGCATCCCATGATGGCAAACAGACCAATTTACTGTTTAGCAGCATACACATCAGCATCGATCGAATACCCATCGTATGAAACATAGGCATTACGCCAAGAGTCGATTCACCATGTCGGTAGTAAAGCTGCGCTACGCAATGGGTGGCAGCAAGTCGTTCAGCACGATGTGTTCTAGGCACGCCCTTCGGCCGCCCTGTAGTACCGGACGTGTAGAGCATTAGGCAGATTTCGTTTTCGTCTACCTTTGACGGCCCATTAAGAGGCTCAGCATTTTTGAGAATGTGGAAACCATTATTATCAATATCGTATGTTTTAATCCCAGCTATGCCCGTTTGTTCGAGCGAAGTTATAACAGCCTCCCGCGACCTTGCCTCAAACGCTACCGCAACGGCCTCAGCGTCATCCAGAACGTATCCAACCTCTTCACTATTGGCGCGCCAATTAAATGGCGTAAAGATAGCTCCGAGCATTTGGCATGCCCAATAGAGTGTAGCGGTCTCGTATCGGTTGGACAGAACTGCGACAAAATGATCACCTGATTTCAGACCCTGCAATTCAAGACCACCAGCAACGGCAAGAATTTCACGATACCAATCGCAATAGCTCCGGCGCACCTCTCCATCAACAACCGCCTCAGCCGATTCCTCTCGTAATGTTTGGCGATAAAAAGCCTCACCCAGGTTCATTTTTCGCTAGCCTGTAATATGGCTCGCACAATTTGCTCGTACCCCGTACATCGGCAAATGTGTCCCGACAACATGTCACGAACTTCATCACGTGTCGGATTCGAATTTTCCTGAAGAAATTTGGTTGCCGACATTAAAATTCCCGCTGTACAAAACCCGCATTGTAGCGCACCATTTTCGTTGAACGCTTTTTGCAGGCTATTCAGCATTCCATCCGGATCAGCGAGGCCCTCCACCGTAATAAGTTCCATTCCATCGCACTGCACCGCATACCGTAGGCAACTGCGGGTAGCCACGTTATCAATGATGATAGTGCAAGCGCCGCAGACACCATGCTCACAGCCAACGTGAGTACCGTACATCCCAAGTTCGTGGCGTAGAAAGTCGGTCAGTAATAGCCTCGGTTCGGCGAACCCAGAGAGCTCTTTGCCGTTGATAGTCACGGTCACGCGTTGTTTTTGATTGGCTTTGATACGCAGCATCAATTTGCCTTGCGATCTTTGGTGGCGTCTTCAAAGGCAGCGGAAAGTGCGCGAGCACCCAATACGCGAACCAACTGACGCCGATAATCAACATTTGCCTGCAGGTCGACTACCGGGTCAACAACACCGGCAACAGTCTCCGCAATACACTTTGCTGTTTTTTTGGTCGCCGGTTCGCCGATAAATGTAGCCGTCTCGGCGACGATGGGCCGATCCTCTACCCCGCCAAGCCCGAGTGAAAGATCAGTGATTCTACCATCATTTTCAACCGTCACCTGCGCCGCCACCGCAGTGATGGCAAAATCCCCATGGCGCTGTGCGAGTTCCTCAAATCCGTATCCCATTTTTTCGCGCCGCGCCGGCCAGATCAGCTCAGTAACCATCTCGTCAGCTTTCCGATCAGTCGTTAAGAGGCCATGGAAAAACTCCCTCGCGGGTACATTACGGTTTCCTCGTGGAGACGTAAGTTTTACTGCACCCCCCAGCGTAACTAGCGTCAGTGGGACCTCTGCGCTCGGATCGGCATGCGCAACTGATCCACCAAGCGTCCCACGGGACCGTGTTTGGTAGTGTCCGGCCCAAGGCAAAGCTCTAGCTAGAAGCGGTACACCTGAAATTATACTTGGGCTACTCATCGCAACCGCCTGCCTCACTAAAGCCCCGGTGGTCGCAGTCGCATCACTGATCTTTATTTCGGAAAGTTCATTCAATTGGTTAATATCTATCACCGCGACTGGACGCACGAGGCGCATATTAAGCATCGCGCCAAGCGATAGACCGCCAGAAATTATACTAGCGTCTCCGCCAAACTCGGCAAGCAACTCCATCGCTTCTTCCAATGTGTCAGGTCGGCAGTATTCAAAGGCGACGGGTTTCATTTGACGCGTCGCCTGAATATGCGTCTAAAGATACCATCAAAAGACCTTTCATTTTCTCTGCCGACCTTCAACCGTCTGTCGAATCCCTTGAAGAATTGGGCGATAAGAAGCTTTGTAACGGTACCCAGCATACGCTGCCCCACCGCTGCAACTTTGCCACCTACATTGGCGGTGTATTCGTATGACAGGCGTGTCCTGTTGTCGTTAATCGCTTTCAGCGCAACTCTGCCTTCCCCCTGCCCATAACCCAGTCCCCCAGATGCTCGGCCCACAAGACTAATACTTTCTCCCTCGATCTTGTCGCGAAGTTCGATCTCGGCACTGTAGACACCTTTGATTCCCGCTACGCCAATTTTCACCTCTGCGGTGAAGTTATCGTCGCTTACCTGTCTAAGCTCCTCACAACCGGGGACGACAGCGGCCAGCGTACCCGGGTCAAGCAGGAGCTTCCATACCTCCCCCCGCGATGCAGACAGTTCAACGGACCCACTACCGGTGAGGCCACCCTCAGAAGATACCATTTCTTGCAGGCTACTCCCTACCCTAGCTTTTGCGGTGCCAGCGCGCTGATACGGCAACTCATTTGCAGCCGACCAGTTCTTATTCAGTGTCAACGGCAGATCGATATCGAACGTACCCAGCGCGTCAGCCGCCGCGTTGGCAATCGCCGTCGGCGCTAACATCGACGAGCCGTCTCCCATACCCTTCGCGCCGAGGGCGTTGTGGGGCGAAGGCGTATTGAAGTGACCAATTGTCAACTCGGGTACCTCGGGTGCGGTAATGCAGAGATAATCGGCGAACGTTCCAGCCTGCGGATTAGCACCCGCATCATAGACAAACTCCTCCAGCAGAGCGCCGGCAATTCCATGCGCAAAGCCACCGTATATTTGTCCTTCGACAACGATTTCATTTAGAACGTTGCCGACATCGTGCACCGACACATACTTCACAACTTCTATTTCGCCGGTTTCCGAATCAATTTGGATTGCAGCAAGGTCGAAAACATAGCCAAAAGTAACCGCACTCGCGACACGATCCTGTTCATCTGGTGCATCCAACATTTCGGGATTCATAATTGTAGTCTCGAAAAGGCCGGGTTCCATCTCGTCCGGCAAACCTGCAGGGTGCCAATGGGTCTGGGCAGCGAGCCGACGAATTGGAAGTGACTTATCCGGCACGCCGACAACCTGTGCATTCCCTCCGACTAGTTCGATATCTTCTGGCGCCACCTCCAAGTTTTCCGCAGCGATCAGTTTTATCTTTTTCGCTACTTTGTCCGCTGCGTCGGCAATTGTACCGATCACGACAGAGGAAAACCTGTTAGCGTAGTTTCCCGATGCCAGCGACCACGCGCTTGTGAGCGTGTCAACCTCGGTGACAACGTCTATCTGTTCGGGGCGCATTCCTAGTGCGTCGGCAACCACCTGAGCAGCGACCGTCTGGTGCCCCTGACCTGCAGGGGTAGAAACGGTTTTTACGGTGACAGAACCTGAAGGGTCAACCGAAACCGTTGCTGTTCCAAGGCCACCAGATCGTCCACCGGCCTTGGCCCTTTCTTCAGGTGTCTGGGCGAGCGTCACATAGGCCATATTGGACCCCGACGGTTCTATACCTGCCGCCATTCCAATGCCGAAAAGTTTACCGTTGGAACGCGCATGCTCTCTTGCGGCCTTCAGGTCCTCATATGCGGCGAGTTTAAGAGCTTGCTGGAGGCCGGCTTCGTAATTACCGGAGTCATAAGTGGCACCAGCAGGGGCCTTGTAGGGAAATTCTTCTGGCCCTATGAAGTTCCTCCGGCGAATTTCTGCTGGGTCAATCCCAAGCTCTTTTGCGCCCGCTTCCATTACCCTTTCTAGGGCGTAATAAAATTGGGGGCCACCATATCCCCTGTTTAAGCCGATAGGTGTAGTATTAGTCACCACGAGCCGGTTATCGACCGCGATATTCGCAACCCGGTAACACCCATTCGACGCGGAATGCATACGATAAACAGACGCCGGTTCGGGAGCCCGTACGAAAGCGCCGACATTGACAATGTTATAAAATTTGAGGCCGATCAACTCCCCTTCAACAGTGAATGCCGCCTCCACGCTGTCGGCGCGGTCCGCCGCTGTCGAAGACCCAGTCAGATGCTCTAGTCGGTCTTCTATCCACTTGACCGGACACCCGAGTATGCGGGAACTAGCGGCGAGTAAAACCATATATGGGAACATGGCCTGTTTTATCCCGAAGCTGCCACCGGAGTGAGGCGAAGTGATAAGTCTCAAACGGTTTCCAGGCACACCAAGCGCACCCGTCATTAGCGCGTGCAAGATAAAGGGGCCCTGGAAATTGGACCAAATAGTGTAACGATCCGGCTGGCGTTCGAAATTAGCCACCAGTCCATATGTCTCCATGGGAGTGGATGCATATCTTGGGTATCGCCACTCGAGCCGAACTATCTTATCCGCTCTCTCGAATGCGCCTTCTGGATCGCCGTATCGGAATGTCCGGTGGTGCACGACATTAGAACCG
>DBHK01000023.1:0-121674 GCA_002295635.1 Alphaproteobacteria bacterium UBA830
TCCACGGTCACCGATTTGGCGAGATTGCGAGGCTTATCAACGTCGGTACCTTTAAGTACGGCGACATGGTAGGCCAGAAGTTGTATCGGTATTGTATAAAGGATCGGCGCCACATACGGGTCAACAGCAGGAAGCTCAATAGTCGCGGCCGCCATTCCGCCTAGTTTTTGAATACCTACAGCATCGGACAGGAAGATCACTCTCCCACCGCGTGCGATGACCTCCTGCATGTTGGAGGCCGTTTTCTCAAATAGTTCGTCCGACGGAGCGATGACGATCACCGGTACGTTTTCGTCGATTAGCGCGATAGGACCGTGTTTCATCTCACCGGCGGCATATCCCTCAGCGTGAATATAAGAAATTTCCTTGAGTTTCAGGGCTCCCTCCAGCGCGATAGGAAACCCCGTACCGCGCCCGAGATAAAGTACGTCACGTGCTTCCACCACTTCTTGCGCTAGGCTTGCAATGGCGCCGTCGTGGTTGAGCACATCGTTTGAGCGTGAAGGTACTTCAGTCAGTGCATGACACAGCGAAGCTTCCTGATCGTGGTCAATTTTTCCGCGTAAAGCCGCTAAGCCGATTACTAAACATGCCAGCGTCGTTAACTGCGTGGTGAACGCTTTGGTCGACGCGACACCGATTTCGGGGCCTGCCTTGGTCAGGAGGACGGCATCGGACTCCCGCGCCATTGAGCTTTCCGGGACGTTGACGATAGAGAGAGTGTGTTGATCGTGTTCTTTCGCATAACGCAACGCGGCCAAGGTATCGGCAGTCTCGCCAGACTGGGAAATGAATAGTGACAAGCCGCCTGTTTGCATTGTTACCGTCCGGTAACGGAATTCAGATGCAATATCGATATCGCACGGAACTCCGGCCACAGTTTCGAACCAGTACCGAGCGACCATACCCGCATGGTACGACGTACCGCAGGCGACAATGGTTATGCGCGGTATTTTGGTCAGGTCAAATGGTAACTTAGGCAGGATGACCGTCTCATTCCAAGGGTTGAGAATTGTCTGCAGGGTGTCACCGATTACGGCGGGTTGCTCATAGATTTCCTTAAGCATGAAGTGCGGAAAATTGCCCTTCCCGACGACCGCCCCAGAGGACGCAGTCTGCTGGATGTCGCGTTCCACGACGGCGTCGGTCTCATCATGGACCACGGCGCCTTCCGCCGTGATTTCCGCCCAGTCGCCTTCATCTAGGTAGCTGATCTGCTGGGTCAGAGGCGCCAGCGCCAGCGCATCCGACCCGATATATATTGCACCCTCTCCGTATCCAATGGCGAGCGGGCTGCCGCGTCGGGCGGCGATCATCATGTCATCGTGACCAGCGAACAAGATAGCAAGTGCAAATGCACCTTCCAGCCGCTTGAGCGACGCTGCCACGGCTTCCGCCGGTGTCTTATCATCAGCAAGATAGCTGCTAATCAGGTGGACCACAGCCTCGGTATCAGTATCGGTTTGGAACTGATGGCCGGCCGCGGTCAGCTCACTACGGAGCTCCTGAAAGTTCTCAATAATACCGTTATGAACCAGGACGACGCGGTCGTCGGCGTGGGGATGCGCGTTGACGTCAGTCGGTGGGCCGTGTGTAGCCCAACGCGTATGCCCTATGCCAATCGTGCCCGAGAGGGGCTCTCCGTCGATTAGTGTCTCCAGGTTAATTATTTTGCCTTCGGTGCGTCGACGTTCGATTTTGCTGTCAACCAACGTTGCGATTCCAGCGGAGTCGTAGCCGCGGTATTCAAGCCGTTTCAGCCCGTCCAATAAAATTGGGACTGCATCCGCTTTACCGATAGTTCCAATGATTCCGCACATAATCCGACCGTCTCAAACTTTCCCTGGCAGTTCCGCCTATTTCTTTTTGGCTGCATCTTTTTCGGACTGGCGCTTCTTTCTAAACGATGCTGCGCGACCATCGACGTTTTTCTGCCGCCCACGCGCCACCGAGAGAGCATCGGCTCCGACATCGCCGGTCACGACCGATCCAGCGCCAACAATTGCACCCTCTCCGATCTTCAACGGCGCGACCAACGCGGAGTTGGAACCGATGAAAGCGCCGGCGCCAACATCGGTCTTATATTTAAAGAACCCGTCATAATTACAAGTTATGGTACCGGCCCCGATGTTGGCGTAGGCACCAATCCGGGCATCGCCAATGTAGGTCAGATGATTGACCTTTGCTCCTTCCTCCACCAATGCCGCCTTAATCTCGACAAAATTGCCTATAGAAACATCGTTTTCGATCCTAGTGCCTGGCCGCAATCGCGCAAACGGGCCGATGATCGCGCCCGATGCGACATCCGCTTCTTCGATATGACAGAAGGACCGAATCTCAACATTATCGGCGATCTTAACGCCTGGGCCCAAAAATACGTTTGGCGCTATAGAAACGTCGCGACCGATTTTTGTATCAGCGGAAAACCAAACGGTGCCCGGATCGGTCATAGTCACACCGTTTTCCATTGCGGTATTTCGGAGACGCTCCTGCATTTGGGCCTCGGCTTCAGCTAATTGCGCCCGGCTATTAACCCCTACTACTTCAGCCGGGTCAGTAGCTTCCATAACGGCGCAGTTAAGGCCCCGTTCGTGCGCAATTTGAATAATATCCGTCAAATAGTATTCGCCGTTGGCGTTGTCGTTTTCCACCGCATCCAGCAAAGGGAATAGATATTCTCCGCGGATCACCATGATGCCCGCATTGCATAGGGCTAATTGGCGTTGGTGGTCGGTCGCGTCTCTGAACTCGACAATAGCTTTTAGCCCACCTCCGGATTCGGTGACCAGACGTCCATATTCTGCCGGGTCGTCTGGCCGGAAGCCGAGCACGACGAGGGCCGGATTATCGGCCGCACGCCGCGCCGACAGCATTTTTTGCATAGTTTCGGCAGTCAGTAGCGGCGTATCGCCAAACAGTATCAGGACGTCACCATCAAACCCTTCTATCGCTTCACGCGCCGCAAGAACGGCGTGACCGGTCCCCAACGCCTCAGTCTGGATAGCGATATCTGCCGGCGCCACTGCGTCCGCTACCTCATCCATACCAGGGGCAAGAACGACGACTATTTTGTCGGGAGAGACCGCATCCAATTCTGACCGTATATGAGAAATCATTGGACGGTTCGCGATCGGGTGAAGAACCTTTGGCAGGTTCGACTCCATTCGCGTGCCCATACCAGCCGCCAGAATGATCGCAGCACATGCTCCCGTGGTCATAGCGCCGGAAACCCGCTCAGTTTAAAATGCCCACGGGCGCGACATGGTACCTTCTCAAATCCGCCCGATCATAGAAACTTGCCACACTTGGGGGGTCTCCGCCAAGAGCTTAACCAAGTAGTTTTCTGAAATTTTCATTTCTTTTCAGTCGTTTCTGGATATTTGAGCCTCATCTTGTGTCCATTCGAATTGACAGATGCCGCATTTAGGTGCGCGATGACAGACCCTAACGGCGTATCAGTTGTCAAACGCACCGGGACCGGCGGGACATGTGCGAAGGTTTTCGCCATCCAAACGCGGGCTGTACGTTCGCGATCATTCCAACCGGATTTATCTTCCTTTTTAAATCCAGCTTTTTTTGTGATTGTGACGCGGCAAGTCACAGTTTCGCCAACATACGGGGTGTATCCACTGTACTGCAGTTTATCTCTGCCATCGGGTTTTGCGACCAAGTCGTAGCTTCTGCGACCGTCGAATACCGGCATCTTGGCCTCACAAGATTTGCCGTTGTCCATTTCTCGAATTATGCCCAAAATAGCCCCGGTCAGGTCTGTGACACCGCTGCGCATTTCAATCGGCACTCTATCTCGACCGTCACTTTCCGGCTCTGGTAAGATCCGATCGATTGTTGCAATTCCATCCGCAAACTTTAGATCTACGACCCGGTCTTGGCCGCGCCAATTATTTCTCTGGCCTGCAACAATTGGACTGATCTTACTCTCAGAAAGCTCTCCATTAGAATAAGCTTTCATCCACCAAGGAAACATCCGGCCTATCAATCCAACAGACTCGGCCTTCGCAGTAAATTTATAGGCTGAGCTTTTAAGACTAATATCCACAGTCAGGTCTACTACGTTAAAACCTCCGAAATATATTTTGTAGAATAGTTTGACATCTCGCGTGGTCGCGCCTGCAGGGTTCGCCAACAATACGACAATAAAAAATGTGAGCAGGAAATTTCTGGCTCTCATATTTGGCGTCCGTTTCGATTTAAATCGAAGTTCTCTAGGATATTACATAGAAATGTGGTGTTCGGGTCGCGTTGACAAGCCCCCATCTCCCACCTTATAAGCCCGGCCGGTTCCGGGCGCGTAGCTCAGCGGGAGAGCACTCGCCTCACACGCGAGGGGTCGCTGGTTCAATCCCAGCCGCGCCCACCATACCGTTTCATCCAGAGTAGATGTTACCCCGGAGCACAAAGATTCCAAGAGACTTCATACCGCTTTTTTCTCCTTACCGGCGCAGTGGCTAGAAGTACCGTCCATGACGAACGGATAAGGCTTGTAGAGCCTGAGTATCTATCAAGTTGCAATTTTTTCGGGGTGATGGAAAAATATATTCTGTTTCTGCAATTTGGGAGGGAAACCCATGAGTCCTGATTCTAATTCCGGGCCTGCGCTGATCGGGATAGAACCCACGATCTACCCCGAAAACGATCTCACGCAGCGGCCGCTGACCCGAGCGAAGTTCCTCAAAAACACATGGTATGTGGCTATGCCATCAGAGGAACTGAAGGACGGCGAAATCGTTCACCGTACGATTCTCAATTTGCCAGTTGCATTTTACCGGAAGGAAAAGGGTGGCATCGCGGCTATCAGGGATATGTGCCCGCATCGGCAGGTACCTCTCTCGATGGGCACCCTGCACTCCGGCGACCGGGTACAGTGCATTTATCACGGCCTCCAGTTCGGGGCTGACGGCAAATGCATACACAATCCGCACGGTAGTCAGAAAATTTCGGCTGCCCTGCACCTGCCGGCCTATCCGGTGGTCGAGAAACACCGGTTGCTGTGGATCTGGATGGGCGAAAAGCCGGCCGATATCGATAAAATTCCGGATTACAGCTGCATCGACGACAGCCCGGAGCTCCACATCACGGAGTTTGGGTATCTGAGCGCGAAATGTCACTACGGACTGATGATCGACAACCTGCTAGATCTCAGTCACATCTGCTTTACTCATGCCGGCATCCTCGGCAATCCGGATACCGCGGAAACCGATCCGGACGTCACCGTCGAGGGCGACACCGTCACCGTGTCCCGTTATTCCGAGGATGCGGAAACGCCCGGCATGATCAAAATGTTCACCGACGATCCTGAACTTCAGGCCCGAGGTAAACAGTGGACAGCGATCACGTGGTACCCTGCATCGAACTTGATACTCAATTTTGGCGCCACCAAGATCGGTGAGCCTAGGGAAAACGGTACCGGCTACATGGCGCTCCACTGGCTGACCCCAGAAACCGACCGTACGACGCATTACTATTATTGCGCCGCACGCTGGAATGTGCAGACCGACGATGCACGCAACAAGGAAATTCGCGAACTGATCTACAAGATGCGGACCTTCGCCTTTGCCGACCAAGACATGCCGGTAATCGCGGCCCAGCAAGTAGCGCAGGATTCTCTCAATCATGAGCCGAACCCGGCGAAACTCAGTATCGATGCGGGGCCCAATGCATACGAAAAGATCCTAAACCGGTTGATAGCGGAAGAGAGCTGACCCGATCTGAAATAGTCAGAAATCGTACTAGGTAATGGGGGAGACCCTGTTACCAAGCCATCTGGTTTGCCGGACAAATTGCCGTTGGATTTATAATAGGCATCGCAACTCACGACCATTCCATTACGGTCGAACTGCCAGAGATCAAGCCCAAGCCATTCGAGCCGATCACCGTTGGATAAGGTTCCTGTGATGTGCCATTCCTTCCGTTCGCTGTTCCCTTATCAAGGTAGTGCTGACGGAATCCGTTCCCATAAAAAAAATTCGCATTGAAAACCCAGGTGCCGTCATAGGTCTCTTCAGCTAGGATAATTTTTGTTACCTTTCCAAGGAATCTGGAACTGTCCAATAGCATGATATCTCTTAATGTCGATCAGAAAGCTTGTTTTAACTCCGAACGGTCTCTCCCTAACGGTGAGAATATCCTCTTAGTGACTTCCGAAAGAGTTCGCGACCGCCTAATATTTGACGCAACTTGATTCTTAGGCAAAGAGAAAATCAACTCTCAAATTTGGCGAATTAACCCCGAACTCCGACACTGGTTAATAGACAGAAAGTAGATTTTGCTACCCAACGAAAGAAATAAATCTCTTACGGAAACCGGCCCCGACACCCCAATGGGGAAGCTGTTCCGCTGCTACTGGATACCATTTCTGTTATCAGACGAGGTCGCTGAAAGAGACTGTCCTCCAGTACGTGTGACGCTTTTGTCAGAAAAACTGATCGCCTTCCGGGATAGCAACGGTGAGATCGGACTGATCGAAGAGTTCTGTGCACACCGACGTGTATCGTTGTGGTTTGGGCGTAATGAGGAAGGCGGTATTCGTTGCCCCTATCACGGCTGGAAATTCGACGTAACTGGCAAGTGCTTGGAGATCCCCTCGGAACCAGACGATAGTAAATTCCGATTAGAGGTTTCTCTCACCTCTTACCCTTGTGTTGAGCGCGGTGGCATTATTTGGACATATATGGGAGCACCGGAAAATAGGCCTGAACAGCCGGCTTTCGAGTGGATAACCGTACCGGAGAGCCAGCGCTATCACACTAAACGCTTGCAGGATTCGAACTACCTACAGGCTTTAGAAGGTGGCATCGACTCGAGTCATGTAGGGTTTCTCCACGCCGGCGAGCTACGAAGCGATCCCTTGCATCACGGCTCCAAAGGTTCAGATTATCATATATCCGATCTTAAGCCTCGCTTCGAAGTAAAGGAAACCGACGGCGGACTGAATATGGGTGTGCGGCGTAATGCGGGCACGGACAAATTCTATTGGCGCATAACACCCTGGATTATGCCCTGGTATACTATCGTTCCGCCCTACGGAGATAACCCACTTCACGGTCACGCGTGGGTTCCTATCGATGACCAGACATGTTTTGCGTGGACGTTTTCCTATCATCCAAGTCGGCCGCTGAACGAGCTTGAGTTATCCGTCATGACCGAGGGCGGTAGCCTGCATGTAACGCAAATCCCGGGCACCTTTCGCCCGGTCGCCAATAAAGATAATGATTATTATATCGATCGCGAGGCTCAAACGGCTGGCACCTCACCTAGCGGCGTCAAAGGGATCGCCATGCAGGACGCCGCAATCCAAGAAAGTATGGGAGTGATTGCTAACCGATCGCGTGAAAATTTAGTCCTGACCGACCGCGGGATCACCCAGACACGTCGACAGCTTCTCAAAGCGGCCGAAAACATAGTACTAGGGATTCCACCTCCGGGACTGGATCCAGAAGCACAGGCAGTTCGGTCTGCATCATTTGAACTAGAACGAGAGATTCCATTTGACAAAGCGCCGGGCGAGCCGACAAAAGTCAAAAAGGGCGTTGCCCATACCTCAATCTAATGCAAAGGAAAAAAATGCAAACCGACGAACTCGACCACCGCGCAGCCGGAGCACTCAGGTTTCAAGATAAGGTCTGCATAATAACGGGCGCGGGCCAAGGTATAGGCCGGGCGACAGCACGGCGACTGGGTCAGGAAGGTGGAAAAATTGTCGTTGCCGACAGGATTGAGGAAACGGCTACCCGCACCACTGATGAGTTACAGGAATACGGTGTAGAAGCGATCAAAGTAGTTATAGACCTCAGCACCTACGAAGGTTCAGAAATTCTTGTGGCGGAGACCATAACAGCTTTTGGGAGGGTCGACGTTCTAGTCAACAATGTAGGCGGCACTATCTGGATGAAGCCATTCCACCTTTACACGCCAGAAGAGATAGAGATGGAACTGGAGCGCTCTTTGATGCCAACACTTTGGGGTTGCCGCGCTGTCTTACCGGTAATGATGGAGCAAAAATCAGGTGCAATCGTCAATCTGGGATCCCAGTCGGTGCGGGGGCTTTATCGTCTGCCTTACGCTTCGAGTAAGGGTGGGATACTTGCACTTGGAAAAGTGCTAGCGATGGAGTACGGGAAGTATGGCATCCGCGTAAACACGATGTCGCCCGGCGGCACGGATATTCCGGATCGTGTGACCGAGCGTTCTTTCATTCGCCCTGGTGTAATTGCGGAAGATCCAGATCAGGCGGACACTTTCC
This sequence comes from Alphaproteobacteria bacterium UBA830, assembly GCA_002295635.1. Taxonomy (GTDB): domain Bacteria; phylum Pseudomonadota; class Alphaproteobacteria; order MPNO01; family UBA830; genus UBA830. The sequence goes on from DBHK01000023.1 coordinate 8,261, forward strand.
GTCGGGAGATGATTGACGATATCACTAATCAGCAAGCCATAAAGCGACGAGGCACACCAGAAGAGCAGGCAGCTGCGATAGCTTTCTTGGCGTCTGAAGACGCAAGCTTCATAACCGGTGATAATATTAACTGTAGCGGCGGGCAGTCCTAAGTAGTGATTCGAAGTGGTGGGTTTCCTCGGCGGTAGCGCGTTTAAACTCCCTCGCGCTCAAAGAGCCGAAGAGTCTCGAATTCAAGATGATCTTTTTAAAAAACGCTCTACTGATAGCCTCCAATCGGACTTCAATAGCCCCGAATGCTGACTTCCATTCTCTTTCGCAGTTCTTGCGTAACAGCCGGCTCCATGTTGAACCAGCGCTTCCATGCCGGCGGACCCTGATGGAGCAGCATACCGACGCCATTAAGGGTGCGATTGCCTCGCGCACGGGCAGTAGCCAGAAACGGTGTTTCCAGCGGTATATAAATAATATCGGCAACGATCGCCTCACGTGGAAGCGCGTCGAGACGGATATCGAGCGCCGCTTCGCCTTGCATACCCTGGCTAGTCACGTTTACCGCTATCGCCACACCGGATAGCAAATCGTGTCTATCTTCCCATGGGTAGACTGTGATACCCCCCCCCAGTTCTTCAGCTAACTTTTCAGCCCGTTCTTGGGTTCGGTTCACAAGGCGGAGCTCGGTTACCCCCTTTTCTAAAAGGGCATAGCAGACCGCGCGGCCACCACCACCAGCACCGATAACCGTGACCGGTCCAGAATCGGTCCGCCAGTCCGGGTAAAACTCGCCGAGATTCCCTCGAAACCCCAACCAGTCGTTGTTGGTCCCAAGGAGTGAGCCGTCTTCATGCACTACAACACAACTGATGGCACCGATCTTTTTCGCCACCTCGTCGACCTCGTCGACGACTTCCATCGCCGCCTGCTTGTGTGGAATCGTTAGGTTGCAGCCTGCGAAACCCAGCGGATGCATTGCGCGCAGCGCGGGGCCAATTTGACCTGGTTCGATTGCCAGAGGTACATAAGTGCCGTTAAGCCCCTGATGCTCCATCCAGTAGTTGTGCATCAAAGGCGAACGCGAATGCATTACCGGCCAACCCATGACAGCAGCCATGCAGAAACGGTCGGAACGTATCACGAAGCGGCCTCTTCCAGTTTTGCGCTAAAGTGGTCCCAGGTACGCTTGAAAAGGTTCGGTTTCCAAAGCTTCTCGCGGCACAGGGCCAACTCTTCGTCACTGAACGAGTAGGGCGTACCGATCTGCGAAGCCATGTACTGGCGCTCAGCATTGTCTTCAAGGTAATTCATCAATACGAAGGCATCAACCAAACTGTCTCCACAGGTTACCGCACCGTGCGCCTTCATCAGCGCCGCCGGGCGGTCGCTCAGCGTATCCGTTAGACGTTTCGCCATCTCCGGGTTATTGATCGAATCCGGCGAGTCTAACACCGGAAGTGGATAGACCAAGGATCCTTGCGCGTAGACTGGCAAATACTCAGCCCCGGCGGTCGAAAGGATGGTCGACCAGTTGGGGTGAGCGTGAATTACAGACTTAACGTCCGGGCGGGCGGTGTAGATGCCCACATGAAGATGAAATTCCAGCGGTGGTTTACCGTTCCCGTCGATGACATTCCCACCAAAATCAATAGTGCAAATATCGTCGGCCGTCAGCTGACTACGCTGACACGATCCGATATTGATCAGTATCAGGTCACCGCCAAGACGGATACTGGCATGGCCGTTATAGTCTAGGATCCCGCTGTGCTCGAGCATCCGGATACATCGGACGATCTGCTGCTTTTGGTCATCGAGTTCACTCATCTGGTGCCCTTGTGTTCTCTATACCGCTACGTCAGTCGTGACACCCTGCGGGGAAATGTCTTCCTGCCTGAGTGTTTGTGAACGATGCCATGCGGTTAGTAATAGAGAAGCATCTATTCCAAGGCAGCTCGGTTTTCCTCGATCCCAAACGGGAACGGGTAGTCGCCAAACATAGTTTGCATGCATCGCGCATATAGACGGCGGCGGAGTGGGCCCATTTGGGCGAGCCGAAACGCTTGCCTTTAAGGTCCTCAACAGTTTTGACAGCCGCGTTTTTATTGACGTAAAACGCCGGCAACCGAAACAATCTTGAATACACTACCGGCAGACCAAAAATGTCGAAGTCATCGCGGGTGATCTGCACCGAAAACTTATAGAATCTGAGTTCCACGACATCCCATTCCCAGTTGGCGGTAAAACGAGAAAATACCTCGTGATGCCCAAGAATCGACCACGTGTGATCAATACCAGCGGCGCGGACGGCACCGCTGCGAAAATCGCTGAAATGGTCATAATCAGTCGACGCAATGCTGAGATTCAGTTTATACATTAGCGTCCTGCCCGGCGGGAAAAATGCTCCCAAGCGCGAGAGAAGCCAGCTTGCTCATTTTCTGCTCCACGCCTAGCTTCGATCTCCCCTTCACTTAAATATTCGACGCTACCGCCCAAGCCAATAGCGTCAAGCTGGATCTGCGCATTTACCTGCAAGAAGATCGACGTCAGCACGGCGTCTTCGAGGCTGTACCCGGCGATTGTCGCACCGTGTCCCCGCATAAGAACAATTTTGCCCGCACCCAAAGTTTCGCACATGTCACGGCCCTGCTCCATAGTAGTCACCAACATAATAGTCTCGTCTCCGAACCTGTCCCTGATGTCCCAAGTAGGTGGTGGATCACCGATGCGGGCAGCGACATGGATAATAGGCTGCAGCTGCACCGACGACACCGTAAAAGGAACCACTTGGTAAGAATGATTGTGCACCACCGAATGCACATCTGGTCGCTGTTCATATATAGCCCCGTGAATGGCGCGCTCCGAATACGGTGTCCGGTCACCGAGATTAATTGGCGTACCGTCAAGCTCAAAGGTGACGATGTCTTCCGGCTCGATCAGAGAAGGTGCTTTAGAAAACGCCAGCAGGTAGCGGTTTGGATCGTCAGGATGCCGGATACTGACATGACCATATGAATCGCAGACATTTTCATGCGCGACGATGCGATTGGCAGTGACAAGCATCTCGATTGTAGTATCCAGGTTGGACATTAGACCCCCGTTCCACTATCTGGTCGTATCATAGATTTTTATACGCCTCATCAGATACCAACAAGCTCGCCAGGTTCTCTCAGTTTTTTAGCTGAGATAGCGCTTCAGGATCGGGGGTGACACCGACCACGTTGGCCATCAGCCCGGTGGTACAGAAATGACCGATAGCAGCGACAAGTTCGACGATGCGCTGATACCCCAACGTTTTCTCGGCGGCGGCGAACCGTGTATCAGACAAATTACCTGAGTGGAGAAGCTCCTGCGTAACCGCGTGGACGGCAGCATCTTCGTCATTGTCGAAGACTGGCTGCCGACCCTCGTTAATAGCTTCAATAATATCGCGGTCCAACCCCGCCCTAAGAGCAGTTTGGGCCTGCGCGCTCCATGGGTAAGCTGCCTTCCAGTGGCGGACCGTCAACAACGAGATTATGCGCACCTGTGCCGAGCTAAGTGAACAATCCAGAAGGTGGGTACTAGATTCGTTATGCAACCGCCACACATCGGCCGAATAAGCATAGCCGATGGCTGGCCCGAAACCAGCCCGCGCGTTATTTGCAACCACCCGGTCAAAGGCTGCCTGCTGTTCCTCATCCATATCCTTACGGTCTAACACGGGTATTCTAGTCATCCGGTATCTTCCTTATCAGGTGAATTGGGAGGTGTCGCTGCGACACGAGAGAAATCCTCTCTCCAGCCAGTCGCGTTCAAGTTTGCGGCCGATGAAAACTAAACGCGAAACGCGCGCGTCCGAACCCCAGTCACCGACAAAATCACCTTCCAGCATCATGTTAACCGCTTGCAACGCCAACTTCCGCTTGTCGCCGGCTATTGAAACGATCCCTTTGGTCCGAAGAATATCGGTGCCGAAACGTCCCAGCGCGTCTTGCAGCCACTTTTCCAAGCGATCTGCGTCCATATGCGCCTCACTGCTTAAGGAGAGGCTAGAAATTCCGGTCGCGTCAATATGATCATGATGATCAACGTCGGGGATATGTTGCAGTTGAGCCTCGATTCTCTCGAGATCGAAACCATAGCGGTCGAGAATTGCGGTAGCCGGTACATCCGAACGGTTGGTCCGAGTGATCGGAGCGAACGGATTGCTCTCTCGGATCAGTTTCTCGATTTCCGTGACCGGCAAGCGAGCATCATCCACCTTGTTCAGCACTAGATAATCACTGAATGCTACTTGGTCGGCAGCGTCATTTCCGTACTTCAGCTGTTCGACAATATTCACGGCATCGATAACGCATACCACCGAGTCAAGGCGGCACTGCGCACCGATCAACTGGTCAATTACCATCGTCTGAATGACTGGGCTAGGATTGGCGAGGCCGGTCGTTTCGATAATTATCCCTTTTAGGCCTGACTTGTCGATTAGTAAATTACGTATCGTTCGAATCAAATCACCGCGGACTACGCAGCAGATACAGCCACTATTTAGCTCTATAAGTTCTTCGTCACCGGTTTCGATCAGGTCACCGTCAATACCTATTTCCCCAAATTCATTGACGATAACTGCGTAACGTTGCCCAACGACTTCCGAGAGTAGTCTATTAAGTAGCGTCGTTTTGCCGGCACCCAGATAACCGGTCAGAACCGTGACCGGTATACGTGTGTTGGAGGTTCGGTTAGACCCTGCCAATACTACTCCATTACCTCTATTCCCACGGCATTAGGGAGGCGTGAATAACATCGCCACTGCTGCCAACAGCGTTGATAGCGTTGTGTACGTCTTCAAGGCCGAACCGGTGTGTAGTCATAAGGCTGATATCAAAGCGGTCAGAGGCTAGCTGTTTTAGGCCCAACTCGCAGCTCTCGTAATTGTGTCCACGGGCCGCCTTTACGGTGATGTATTTATTAGCGATCTTACCCATCGGATAATTCGGAAATTCGGGCACATCCTCTCCCTGGAATTGTAGCGTTCCCCCCTTGCGCTTTAGCGCCTCAACGCCAAGCAAAGTAGGGATAGTGCCCGCACCAGCCGTGCAGTCGAGCGAAACGTCCAGCCCCTCGCCGCCGGTAATTTCCATAATTCTCTGGAGCGGGTCCTCTTCCTCTACGTTGATGATGTGATCAGCGCCCAGCTTTTTCGCTACCTCAAGGCGCTTTAGGTCTTTAGAGGTGCCCGTGACAATAATGAGCGATGCGCCCGCCTCTTTACAGGCGATCGTATTGCATAGCCCTTGCTGCCCAGGCCCCTGTATCAACACCCTATCATCATATCCAACCTCACAATCGAATAGCGCCCATTGGATGCCATTCGCCATTGGCGTTACGACGCCTGCGACCTCTGGTGACAGTCCGTCAGGTACCTTATGGATTACCGAATTCCATGGTAGGTACATATACTGTGCGAACCCACCGAATAAATGTGGTTCGCGTTCAGCCAATGTATAACCAAAGCGCAATCCCTCGGGAAATTTTCGCCAGTCTGTGAACATACATAGCCGGTAATCGCCGCGGTGACAGTGTTGACAGTCCATACAGCCGACATAGTGTTCGACGAATACTAGGTCGCCTTCTTTAAGACCCCTTCTCTTTTTGAACGTGTTACCAGCCTTCGCAATATAACCGATATTTTCGTGCCCCATTATCACGGGGCCCTCAAAAGGTGGCTTGGAATAGAACTTAACGTCCGTACCACAAATACCGGCAACTTCTACCTTTAGTAGTGCTGACTCATCCGGAATATCCGGCATATCATATTCTCGGAACTCGGTTTTCTGCGGTGCCGTGCGCACGGCAGCCTGAACTTTTTCGACCACGCTGGCCACTCCACTGATTGTGTTGACCCAGATTTACCAAAGCGGCAGAGTCTGGGCAAATTCTAACGTGTTCATCAATTGGAACCAAATCCATGTTTAGACGACTAGGGCCCGAGGAAAATATCATAAAGGATATTGCCCGGGTGGAGCGTATGATACGAGACCGGTTCGGGATCCCGCATTCTGCAATTATCTTAGTTTCGGAAGATCTCGGCTTTAAACCCGGGTTCCCGAGGAAAGAAACCAACGCGGTGTTTTGGAAGCACGACACCCGATACCGGCTTAAGGTCTTCTCACCTATAGCAGAAGTAATAGCCGATGACCTGCCGATGACCTGGCTTTTACCGTCCCTTGAAGATACCGGAGAGTTAGATTGCTGTTGATAATCAAAAAGAAGGAGGTCTTGTGAGGAAGGCTAGGCTCCATGCTGTATCTCGTACTCAGGGAAATAACCGCGCTCTGAAGGATGGTGAAATTTCCCTACCAGATTTCGATATAGATTTCGAAGAGGTGCCCGTTCTCGTACATGCATTTCGCCGTATGGTACGCGAAATGTCGTATGACATTTGTGAAATGGCTTTGACCACTTACATTTGTGCTCGCACACATGGCGTGAAGTTCACCGCGCTACCGATATTTCTTGTGCGTGATTTTCATCACGATGCCATTATACATCACGTACCATCGGGTCTTTCATCGCCGACCGACCTCGCGGGCAAGCGGGTGGGCGTGAACCGGGGCTACACGGTGACAACAGGTGTTTGGGCAAGGTCTATCCTTCAGGAGGAATTCGGCGTCGATCTTTCATCGGTAACTTGGTGTCCCTCGGGGGACGAACACGTTACGACTTACCAGCCACCGGCAAATGTTCAACCGTTAGAAAATGGAGACCTTGAAAGCGCCCTAACTTCCGGGAGCCTGGTCGCTGCGGTCGGTGCAAAGGTCGACCACCCAGATGTGACAACCCTGTTTGAAGACCCTTTTTCTGCTGCTGTTGCAGCGCTTAAAGGACGCGATTTTTACCCTATCAATCATACAGTAGTTGTACGAGATGATCTTCTGGCGGAAAAACCTGAAGTCGCTGTGCAGTTATTCGAAGCGTTCACAGCCTCCAAGGATTTGTATGTCGAGAAACTCAAGACTGGCCGAATTAGAGATATGAGCCGAGTAGACAAAGTACATTTGGCAGCGCTAGACGTAATGGACGATCCTCTGCCCTACGGCATTGATCCTAACCGGAGTACCCTAGAGAAATTGATCGGACACGCGGTTGAGCAGAAGATCATTCCTGAAGTAATCACTGTCGAAGAACTTTTTGCGGAACCGACGCTTCATTTATTGGGTTAGCGAAGGGTCAACCTGCTACTCCTCTCAAAAATTCAAGAATACGTTCAGGGATATTCTTTTCGGATTGTTCATTAGCAGGGATATCAACGTACTCGGATCCAGCAAGACATTCTCTTAGATACATTGCAGCTGATGTTGCATGTGCGTCATCAGCGCCTGGGATAATTATTGAAGGAACATCGAGTGCCAATAGCTGTTCGGCATCTGCTCCGGGAGCGGTGTCACGGTCGAATAACCCACGATACATGTTAGTCACAATCTTCGTATATTGACGCAAATCAAATTCCGCATATAGGGCAGCAAAACTATTATCGTTGCGAATCAGCGTACACCAAGGACCCCCGCGTGGGTCCTCCGAGAAATTTTTGTCGTGACTACGTACTAGATCAACTGCGGCCTGCATTCCGTTTTCCTGAACGAAGGTGAGATGCTGGTTAAAACGGAGATGGCAGTTGATACGGTATTTCGCACCACCTACCGGCCAAAAAAGAACCATAGATAGCACCCGATCGGGATGTCTAACTCCAAACGCAGTTACAGCAGGACACCCCATGCAGCCGCCCAGCAGGTGGACCTTTTCACAACCGATTTTATCGAGCAATCCAGCACCTTGGCTTACGAAATGCTGCCAGCCGACCGCTTCGATCCGTCCACCGGACTCGCCATTCTCCCGTCGGTCGAACAATATACAGGTGTAGTACGCGGGCAGGTGTTCTAATAGTTTGATGCGTTTATAAATGCCTAGATTAGTCCATTGCTCCAGCCGAGCATTAAAACCACCCGGTGCATACATCAGCACCGGTGGTCCGTCACCGAGTATTTCGTAATGAGTCCGAATTCCGTCGATTATAACATAAGGCATTTTGTTGGATCTTTATAAAAATTCAGTAAGCTGCAACCCTATCGGGGCTATCGCAATCCGTCCATTGACGGAAAGTCAATAGACTTATAATTAGTCGTGGCGGTAATGCGGTCGCGCAGACTGTAAAGACAAGCCTTTGCACAGGAGCAAAAGACGCGGAAATCGCGAACTGCAGCCGAAGTTGGATACGGCGGCAAGAAAGATGAATCTGGAGACGGACAATGCTGCGCAAGGAAGTAAATGACCTACTGACCCAAACGGACAAAGGAACGCCCATGGGCGAGTTATTCCGTCAGTACTGGCTACCTGCAATGCTGGCAGAAGAACTGCCGGAAAACGACTGTCCGCCCGTCCGAGTCGAGTTGCTGGGTGAGAAAATGGTCGCATTCCGAGACTCTAAGGGTCGTTACGGGCTGATAGAGGAATTTTGTGCTCACCGCCGCGTATCATTGTGGTTCGGCAGAAACGAAGATTGTGGTTTGCGCTGCCCCTACCACGGTTGGAAATTCGACGTGGAAGGCAACTGTATGGAGATACCGTCCGAACCGGAGGACAGCGTGGTCCGGCAAGAGGCAAAGTTGCAAGCATACCCGCTGATCAAGGTCGGGGACATTCTATGGACACATATGGGCGATCCGACGAATCGTCCCGCGGAACCGGAATGGGAGTTTGCGACGGTGAAACCAGAACAAACTGTTTCCACGAAACGTTTACAGGAGTGCAACTGGTTGCAAGGATTGGAAGGTGGAATCGATTCCAGCCATGTATCTTGGCTGCATTCGATGGAACTGGAACGCGACCCTCTTTTCAAAGGTGCCAAAGCAAATAAATTCAACATGGGAGACATGAAGCCCATCTTCGAAGTTCGGGATTCAGAAGGCGGACTTTATGTGGCCGCGCGTAGGAATGTCGAAGGCGGGAAATATTACTGGCGGATTACGCAGTGGGTTATGCCATGCTTCACTATGATCGCACCCCGCGCCGATCACCCGCAGCATGGCCATTTCTGGGTGCCGATCAATGACGAAAACTGCTGGACGTGGAGCTATGACTACCATCCTGATCGACCGTTGACAGCCGAAGAACGCCAAGCTTGCCTCGATGGTAAGGGTATTCATGTACCGCTTATACCCGGCACATATCGCTCAGCTCAAAACAAAGACAACGATTACTTGATCGACCGGGAAGCACAGAAACGTGGTGAAACCTATTCTGGCGTGATGGGGTTTGGCATGCAGGATGCATCGCTACAGGAATCAATGGGTCCGATTGTGGACCGGTCTCGTGAGAACCTAGTGCCGACGGATTACGGAATTGTTATGACCCGTAACAAGCTACGTAAGGCCGCAAATGACTTGGCGAATAAAGGAATTATGCCGACAGGACGCAAATCAGAACACATGAAAGTACGGTCGGTTGCGGTCGTTTTGGATCCGGAGGAGGATTATACCGAAGCCTGTAAGGAAGCCTTCAAGACAAACACCGGAAAGGAGCGTGTAACGGTTTAGAGTTCTTTTCTTGCCGCTGAACAATCGCCAGCTAACCACTAAAATGTCAGCCTTGGAAAAACTTTACGGACATTGCCGCTAAAAATCTCAGTGCGTTCAGCATCAGTCAAATTGGGCGTACCATCGATGTACCGCTTGGTATCGTCATAGTTAAAACCCGTTTCAGGATCGACCCCACGAACCGCCCCGACCATTTCCGAGGCAAACAGGATATTCTTGGTCGGGATTACCTTAGTCATGCAGTCGATCCCCGGTTGATGATAAACACATGTGTCGAAAAATACGTTTTCCAGAAGGTGTTCATCCAGTGACGGCTTTCCCATGTCCTGTGCAAGCCCACGATAGCGACCCCAGTGGAATGGCACCGCACCACCGCCATGTGGAATAATGAATTTAAGTGTCGGAAAGTCTTTGAACAGATCGCCAAGGATCAGCTGCATGAATACCGTCGTGTCACCGGCGATATAATGCGCGCCAGTGTGATGGAAATTGGGATTGCAGGAACCACTTACGTGCAACATGCCGGGTACGTCGAGTTCAACCATTTTCTCCCACAATGGGTACCACCATTTGTCGGTGATCGGTGGATCAGTCCACATCGCACCCGACGGGTCGGGATTCACATTAACACCGATAAAACCCATTTCGTTTACGCATCTCTCCAACTCGGGAATAGATTTTGCGGGTTCCACCCCAGGATACTGTGGTAACTGGCAAACCGGCACAAAGCGTTCAGGGTACAAGTCACAGACGCGTCGCACCATATTGTTGCAGATCTCTGCCCAATAATAGCTGGTTTGCTCTGTCCCTAGGTGGTGCCCCATACCCACCGCCCTCGGCGAAAATATAGTCATGTCCGTACCGCGTTCCTGCTGAAGCTTTATTTGCGCCGGCTCTATGCGCTCTCGGATTTCTTCATCTTTGATCCTAAGCTCTGCGCGGGTCGGCAAAAACGACGGGTCAGCATCCAGGCCTGCCAGCTGTTCTCTGCGGTAATCGGTCAGCTGCTCCGGTTCGGTCGTGTAATGTCCATGACAGTCAATGATCATGACGACGTTCCTCTCTTTTCGATCTCGTTTACGGGGCTCGCGAGAGCTCGTTCGCTACATTCTAAATAAACCTTCAGTGGATTGGGAGAGCGACCCATTGGTTAATTTCACGGGGTCGTTTATCGATAGTACACAAAATAGGATAAATTAGATCTATACCTGTTGATAAAGGAAATATCGCAACCTGCTATGGACGCGGTCCTTTCAACGACATCACCGTTGAATACGACGGCTACATTTACCCCTTTAAGAAGTATAAGACGCTTAATGCATCCGCGGAGGGTAAGTTTAACTGAGTTACATGCGTGATTGCTGTTTTAACGTTGGAGATGCTTATAAAAGCCACCAGAACAACCGGACTATCGATTTGATTCGAATTGGCGGAGAGAGAGGGATTCGAACCCTCGAAACGGTTACCCGTTTACTGATTTAGCAAACCAGCGCCTTCAGCCACTCGGCCACCTCTCCGCCGGGAGCGGTTTTTTACACGCTGTATGCAAGGGCGTATTTAACCGAGCAGTACCCTCTAAGCAATACGGAAAACTGTGCTTTCTCCTCAATTTCCAGTTCTAATTTCAACGATGAAGGTGCCGCTTACGCATGTAGGATAAAAACTATCGCCTACTTGAAATTTCAAACTATTCCAGCTGGCTGCCTCTACCCCTTATCATAAGGGTTTCTGGTTTGGTTTGTGTTAGCAGGGGTTCAAAGGAATGGAATGATGGACTTAATCATCTTCAGAATTCCTTAGAATACCGTAAGGCGTATTTTATAGTATCCCACGCTTATCTTATTTTATCCAAATCCTCCTGGAAACTCGTCCGTTGATTAATTTTTATATAAATTGTTATTGCGAATAATTCGCATTCGCACTATATATTGAGTCCCGTTCTGCTCCGATTCTTCAGAAGGAAACCCCCTGATGTTTCCGGAAGAGAGCCCTGAGTTTCATTTATCATCTTCAACCAGGGGGGCAGAACGGCCCAGAATCTTCGGGGTAGGTATCTATGAATGACCCAAGCGATGAACAAGAAAGATCTACTATTAATGATTTGCAGGACGTCATGAAACGCCTGAGCCTTGCGATAAATGTAGCAGAGACCGTAATGGCGAAAAGTGCTGTGGATTATATTCCGAACGCGCTTTTAAACATCACTATTTCGAGAATTATCGCCGCTGAAGGCAAAGCTAATACCGCGAATTTACTCTCTACATTAGCTCAAATGATAAGCGATGGAGTAGACCCCGAGAAGGGAGGCCCGGTGAGGCTATCTAGAACTCGGGCAGATTAAGCATTTTAATCCGTTGGACCTGCGATACCCTATAGTTCTGTTCACCATCAAATAATTAAATAGCTAATTGAATTGCGCCTCCGACAAATGTAATTAAATGGAGATGCGGCTACCGCGGATTATATCAAAATCTCGCCATATCTCGATATAGTACCCCGAAATTTTTATAGATGGGACGTCATGTCATCGACGGTGCTAAAAATAATCTGGGTAACTTATGATTTTTGCAATCCAACCGAGAGAAAAATTCAAAACAGAAAAAACAAATCCATGATCAGGTTTTATTACGTATACCGAGCCTGAATAAGTTGGTTCGGATTATGATTATTGAATGGCGTAAAAATACAATCGACCGCATTAATAGAGATCCACTTTTTAACAATGGCTTGCATTGGACCACTGTCGTAAGCGAGAAGCTTCTGCTAGCTATTATTGGAGCTCTTACCATGCTTGCGGCGGTAATGGATATCGTCTCCTTGTGGGATATGCGAGCAGTTGAGCTCTCAGATTTATTCCTGTTTTTCATATATGCCGAGATAGTGGGAATGGTCGGCGCATTCTATGTTAGTAGGCGTATACCGGTGACCTTACCCATAATTATCGCCATCACCGCACTCTGCAGGACTCTAATCGGCCAAGGGAAAGAAGCAGATCCGACGACTTTACTAGCCGCAGCGGGAGCGATTTTTATTCTGGCTGGTTCAGCTTACGTTATGAGTTTAAAAGACAAACTTAGTATGGAAAAAGAAGTGCTGAGATCCTCGATGAAGAAAAAAAGTAAAAATAAACGGGCTAGCGTGTTCCAAGATGAATAAAGGATAGACTGATCCATCTCTAGTTATCTCAATCTGTTAATGACTCACATCATCTACTCGACAGCGTGAAAAATTATCGGTACTGGGTAAGAAATACTGGGTCGTTACAAAGAAAGTTAAATGCCCTCATTTAATTTAAATGATGAAATGAACTTGCTTAATTAGATCCCGCTGCGTCATCTAGAATAACATTCAAAATGGCAGTTGTACCACCTTCTACTTCTTGTCGTGCCTTTTTTAATGCAGCGGGGAGATCAGAAAGTTTATCGACCCGGCAGCCATAAAAGCCAAATGGCGAACCAAGCTCTGAATAGTCTAGGTCAGTGATTGTATGCCCAACAGATGTATTATGTTCCGCCGCAACTCCGTCCGGATAGTAGGTATGGTGCTCCTTGCGCATCGCGGAGTAACCACCATTGTTAAATATGACAATCAATACCGGCAGATCCCTGTGTTTCGAGAGAGCAAGGCTCTGGACAACTGGATTATACATGAAAGAACCATCACCAATTACCGATACAACGAGACGGTCTCTCATTGCCAGTTTGGTGCCGAGCGCTAGACCGAGCCCCTGTCCCAACCCACCGGACGGAACACTAAAGAATGACTGCGGTCCTTGGAATGCGAGATGTCGGACGATAATCGGTCGATGGGTAATTGTTTCGTCAATATAGACAGAGTCGTCAGGCAAAATATTCCCAAGCATCGCACAGAGACCGACAGGCGTAATAGTGTTTTTCGCGAGCGAGGCATGTTCGAGAGATTTTTTGCCGGCTACGAGATTATCATGCGCCGCCGACCATTTCCTAAAACGCGAGGCCACAACCGCAGCGTCCACGCCCTTCTCGCGGATCACCGCGACTAGGGACTTTAGCGTTGCAACCGCATCTCCTTCAAGGAATATATCGGCCTGCAAGCTCTGGTGTACCATATGTGGACGAAACGGGGTCTCGTCGATATTCACAATTTTCGCCTTAGCCGGCTTCGCACTCGGGGGTGTCCAAGGCGCGCGAGCACGAAGTGTTAGCACAACATCGCTGTCATGTAGATATTCTGGCTCCCCCATACCTTGGTACATAGGGTGGTCCTTGGGAAAATTGGTAAAATCGAGCCAGCGGCATTCGGAAACTGGAATTGCTAACAGGTCTGCTAGTTCAATCGTCGCGGCGTAGCCGGCAGGATCACGGCCGATTGACTCGGCCACAATAGCTGGGGCCTTAGAGGTAAGGAGCATATCAGCGACCGCCTCGATATCAGTGCTAGGGGGGGCAGGCTTGGGCGCAGGGGGAACCTTACGGGGGTTCTGGGGAGGCGTCCAGCCGTGGAGCATGGTTTCGATAGGGATCGACATATAAACCGGCCCAGGGGGAGACCGCTGCGCCATTTCACCTGCGCGGATGAGCTGCTCGTGTAACGTATGCGGACTACTGACAGGCTGGGACCACTTTGTAATGCGATCTACAAGGCTAGATGGTCCCCCGACTACCGATAACACGCCATGCCATTGCGGTCCGGGCTCGAAGCCTCCCTGTTCGCTATAAGTCTGGGACTCGCCAGAAACAACCACCATGGGCAACCCAGCCCGATTGGCCGCATCGATACCCATTGACCCTTGCAGTAATCCAACACCAGTGTGCAACATGACAGCCTGCATACGGCCGGTGAATGCCGTGTATCCCATCGCGAGATTGACCGCGAGGGTTTCATGGGCGCAGCTCAGATACTCTGGCCCTTTGGATCTTTCCTTAGCCTGTCGTGCAAATGCTTCCCAGACTGAACCCCACTCCGATCCCGGAGAAGCCATCACGTAATCAATATCGAGCCGGCGAAAAGCCTCAACTATTGCCTCACCACCATCCATATAGTTCTTCATGCTATGGTATTCCTTTACCTTTTTCCGCCCGGTCACGAAGGGAAAGTCTATCGCGCCTCGAACACATGGGATAGATAGGGATTAGATATAAAATTGACGTCGACATGAACCCCAATGCCAAGCCCGACAAGTATTCTAGAGACCACACGTATTTCTGAAAACGCGGTATAAAGTATGGTGATAAAGCCCTTTTCAGACAAAGCCCATGATTCTTGATCCGTGCAAACAGCCCTGTACGAGAATTTTTAGGTTTGACGGTTTGACCGGATGGTGTTTACTCTAAACTTTTTAATCTTTTTTCTACTTGGTTCGGCCTCCCAGGAACCGTGTCCAACAATCATGTCCGGTTACGCCGGTAACAATACGCTGTCTTGAGGTATGGCGCTTAGACCAGATCACCTATTTCTTCGCGCGTCGGAGTATCCATGCCGCGGTGGACCCCCGGTCGATCTCCGACCTCTTCATACCAGCGTCTTAAATTCGGCAACTTTTTGAAGTCTAACCGAACCCAACTATGTAACGCTATCCACGGAAAGATAGCGATATCAGCAATCGAATAAACACCGCCGGTCAAATAGGTTTTGTCGGCCAATTCTCGGTCCATGACCTTACATAAGCGATCTACTTCGTAGGCATATCGCTTTCTGCCATAAGCGATGTCGTCGTCTTGGGCGTTGTCGGGGTGCTGGTAAAGAAAATGGAACGCCTGCCCAAAATTCGGTCCGATGCCACCCATTTGCCACATTAACCATTGG
The DNA here is from genome assembly GCA_002295635.1 of Alphaproteobacteria bacterium UBA830. Lineage (GTDB taxonomy): Bacteria > Pseudomonadota > Alphaproteobacteria > MPNO01 > UBA830 > UBA830. Next base: position 23,608 of record DBHK01000023.1, read on the forward strand.
ACCGTCGACCAGTACCCATCCTCATCTCCGGGCATGAACATTCCGGTCTTTTCCGCAAGATACAGAAGGATAGCGCCGGATTCGAACAGCGACAGTGTTTTCCCATCCGGTCCCTCAGGATCGACGATAGCGGGAATACGCCCGTTAGCGCTGATTTTTAGAAATTCTGGCGCGTACTGATCACCCGCAGTTATATCGATAATGTGAGTGCAGTAGTCGAGTCCGCATTCTTCTAACATGATCGACACTTTGCGCCCATTTGACGTCCGATAGGTATAAAGATCGATCACCGGAACTACGTTCTTGATTTCAGCCCGCCGATTTTCCCTGAGATGACTGGGTCTTTCCGTACATCATTTCCCAGCCTTTCTCGGTGAAGGTGTTGTCCTTTCGTCTTTGATCCTTTAGCGTCTCTAACGCGGCAACGACCTGAGGACGCTCCCATATCTTATCGCGCCAGCGCATCAGATTAGGAAATTTGTTGCTGTCTATTCCCTGCTTTACCGGATCGCGTAGCCACGGCATGATAGCCATGTCGGCAATGGTATATTCATCCGCGGCAATCCATTCACGTCCTTCGAGTTGGCGATCAATTACGCCATAGATACGCTTGCCTTCATTGACGTAGCGGTCTCGGGCGTATTCTAAGCGCTCTTTTGGTTCGCGTTCCGGCGCATAGGCGTTGAAGTGATGGCACTGACCAAGCATTGGGCCGACTGATCCCATCTGGAACATCAGCCACTGCAGGACATCATATTTTTTGCGCGGGTCGTTTGGGAAAAATTTTCCAGATTTCTCGCCCAAGTATATCAAACAGGCGGCGGATTCGAAAATTGAAATCGGTTCATCGTCCGGACCACTTGGATCGACAATCGCAGGCATTTTGTTGTTTGGACTGATCTTTAGAAAATTCGGCTTAAACTGATCTCCATCCTGTATATTGATCGGGATTATGTTGTGCTCAATTTCCGCTTCGTGGAGCATTATGTGAACTTTATGCCCGTTGGGCGTCGGCCAGGTATAGACGTCGATCATTGTGATGCCTCCGCTAGGGTTTTGTTGATCGGATCATAACGTTTTGTCTAACTAGTACGATACATCACCAAAAAAACCACAATATTCTTTCGACAAGAAATCTTAAGATTGCACAGTTACCGGTCGAGCTTTTTTCTCAGAAATTCATTCACAACTTGCGGGTTGGCCTTGCCGTGTGTAGCCCTCATTACCTGACCGACAAACCAACCAAAAACCTTTTCGTTTCCACCCTTGTATTGTTCCACCTGGGTGGCGCCCTTAGAGATGGCTTCGTCGACCGCAGCTTCAATCGCACCGTGATCAGTTACCTGTTTCATACCGCGATTTTCAACGATTTTTTGAGGATCATCACCATTTTGGAACATTATCTCAAACACGTCTTTAGCCAACCGAGTTGACACAGTACCATCGTCGATTAGATCAACCAGTTGACCAAGTTGTCGAGCGGAAACGGGGGAGGCCTCGATATCTATGTCAGCCCGATTTAGCGCACCAAATAACTCCCCCATAATCCAGTTTGCCACAACCTTCGCATTTCTCCCGTCAGCGACCGTTTCGAAATATTGGGCCGTCTCTCGATCGGCTACGAGCGTTCCCGCATCCTCAGCGCTGAGGCCGTAGTCTTCGATAAATCGGCTCTTCCTTTGATCCGGCATCTCCGGCAGGGAGTCTCGGATTGTTTCTACCCAACTTTGCCCAAATTCAAGAGGTAATAGGTCTGGATCAGGAAAATACCGATAGTCGTGTGCCTCTTCCTTCGAACGCATGGAGCGTGTCTCACCGCGGTCAGAATCAAACAAGCGCGTTTCCTGATCAACCTCACCGCCATCTTCGATAAGCTCAATTTGACGTTGAACCTCACAATCAATTGCCTGACGAATGAAACGAATGGAGTTAACGTTCTTTATTTCAGTACGGGTTCCGAGGCCATGACCGGGTTTTCGAACCGATACATTGACGTCCGCGCGCAGAGACCCTTCCTGCATATTGCCGTCGCAGGTACCCAGATAACGAAGGATAGAACGGATCTTCTCGACGTAGGCTCCCGCTTCCTCTGCCGATCTCAGGTCAGGTTCGGACACGATTTCCATTAGGGCCACGCCCGACCGGTTTAGATCAATCAGCGTCTTGCCGGGATCCTGATCATGCAACGATTTTCCAGCGTCCTGTTCAAGATGCAATCGAGTAATCCCGATGGTCCTAGTCGTACCGTCTTCTAGGTCTATTTCGATTTCGCCCTTGCCTACCACAGGATGCAGGTACTGCGAAATCTGATAGCCTTGCGGTAGATCCGGGTAGAAGTAATTTTTACGATCGAAGATCGATTTCAGATGGATTTCGGCATTCAGACCGAGCCCCGTGCGCACCGCCTGTTCAACCGCTGTCTCGTTAATAACCGGCAACATACCAGGCATGGCGGCATCGACGAGCGACACCTGTGTATTCGGCTCAGCACCAAATTCAGTGGATGCTCCGGAAAATAGTTTTGATTTGGCGACCACTTGTGCGTGCACCTCCAAACCAATCACGACCTCCCAATCGCCGGTGCGTCCTTGGATCAAAGACATAATTTTAGGCTCCCCTCATCAACCATGCGACAAAAAGGGTCAGCAACGCGTAAGCGCAGGAACGGAAAAGATACAGACGACCGATACGGATCCAATAGCCGCGGGTCTCCCTCTTTCGGAGTTCCGAGCCATTCAGACGAGAACGCATCCCTTCGAATTTTTCATGGGTTAGTCGAAACATTTCGTACATCGGCCAAGCCTGCACCCCAGAACACACTGCAAACGCCGCAAGCACGCCCTGGTTAGTGAATGTAAATATCTTCCAGCCGATGAGCCCTAGGCTGACATGGATCAGAAAGTACCAGATAGTTTGCATTTGCATCTCCAGGCCTCATTCCCGATCCGGCCGGCCCTTGAATCCAGCGGTGTCTTCGAGCACCTTTGCAGCGCGGAACATAGTTTCCTCGTCAAATGCCCTACCAATTAAGTGTAATCCTAGTGGTAGGCCCTCGCCCGACAACCCGACCGGCAATGAGATAGCAGGCAACCCCGCCAAAGAGGCGGGAACAGTCAAAGCATCATTCAGGTACATCGCGATCGGGTCATCGGATTTTTCTCCGATGGCAAACGCCACGCCTGGGGTAGTCGGGGTCAAGATTACGTCGCAGTTCTCATAAGCGTCTCTAAAATCCTCGGCAATCAGTGCACGGACCTTCTGCGCCTTCAAGTAATAGGCATCGTAATAGCCGGACGAAAGCGCGTAAGTGCCTATCAGAATTCGTCGTCGGACTTCGGGTCCGAATCCAGCAGCGCGGGTATTTTCGTATAATTCTGTCAGGTCCGTTCCATCCTCACGCTGTCCGTACCGAACGCCATCATAGCGGGCAAGGTTTGAAGAGGCCTCGGCGGGAGCGATAATATAATAAGCGGGTAGCGCGTATTTAGTGTGGGGCAGACTGATATTAATCAATTCTGCACCAGAATCCCTCAGCCAAGCCCTGCCCTGCTCCCACAACGCTTCGATTTCGGGGTTCATACCGTCCACGGCATATTCAACCGGAATACCGACGCGCAAGCCTTTGATGCCGCCGTCGAGTGCTGCCTCAAAATCAGGTGTCTCCATCTGGGCCGAGGTCGAGTCCTTCGGATCGAATCCGGCCATACCACCTAGCAGAATCGCGGCATCGCGCACAGTGCGCGTCATCGGCCCTGCCTGGTCCAGGGACGACGCAAAAGCCACGATTCCCCACCGTGAACACCGACCATAGGTCGGTTTCATGCCCACTATACCGCAGAATGCTGCGGGCTGGCGGATAGAGCCGCCGGTGTCGGTTCCCGTCGCCCCAAGGCATAAGCGCCCCGCCACCGCCGAAGCGGAGCCACCAGAGGAGCCACCGGGCACTAGCGGTTGCGTGTCACCAAGGCGACGCCAAGGGTTTTCGACGTGTCCAAAATAGCTGGTCTCGTTTGAAGAGCCCATTGCAAACTCGTCAAGGTTGGTTTTGCCTAACATTACAGTACCGGCACGACGGAGATTGTTTGTCACCGTACTTTCATAGGGCGGTACGAAGCCTTCCAGTATGCGAGATGCCGCTGTAGTCTGGACACCTTCTGTGCAGAAAAGATCCTTGATCGCAAGCGGTATGCCATCGAGGGGACCCAGTTCCTTGTCTTCGGCCCGGCGCGCATCTGATGCATCCGCATCAGCCCGCGCCCGATCCGGTGTTTCAGTGATAAAAGCGTTGAGATCATGGCCGAATTCAAAAGCGGAAAGATACGCCTCAGTGAGTTCTCGGGCCGAAACCTTACCGGCCGCCATCGCGTCACGGGCCTCAGCGATGGTCAGATCTCGTAGATCCGATGGCAAAGACATTATTCGACCACTTTTGGGACTGAGAACATGCCGCTTTGCAGGTCGGGTGCATTTGCTGTCACCTTGTCCGAAACACTATCATCCGTGACCTCGTCAGTGCGCCAGCGCAGCTTCATCTCAGCGACCGATGCCATCGGTTCGACACCATCCGTTTCGACCTCGTCAAGTTGCTCGATCCATCTGATGATATTTGACAGCTCGCCTGCGAGCGAATTCGCTTCATCTTCTGAGATCTTCAGACGCGCTAGCCGCGCCACTCTGACAACGGTTTCTCTATCGACTATCATGTGGTTGAATTCTCCTGCAAAAGCGGGCGGAAATTATCATCGGCGTCCCACATCGGCAAGAACACTTCCCGAATGCGGCCGACCCGTTTATTAACGCGCACATGATTCTCGAAGATATCCGAACCTTACCCATTCACATGGCCGACCGGGCTAGCCTGATGGCACTAGATTTGGGGAAAAAGACAATCGGTATGGCAATTTCTGATGATGAGCGCCGTGTCGCAACTTCGCTGGACACTATCCTCCGGACTAAATTTTCGAAAGACGCTGACTTACTACTGACGTTGGCAATGGAATACAGTGTTGGGGGATTCATCATCGGTCTACCCGTCAACATGGATGGCACAGAGGGACCGCGCTGCCAGTCGGTTAGACAATTCGGCACCAATTTCGTCCAAAAGACAGATCTACCGATCGGGTACTGGGACGAACGCATGTCGACACAAGCAGTAGAACGCCACCTGATTGCGCAGGACGTAACCCGCAAACGCCGCGCCCGGGTCATCGATAAGATGGCGGCACAGTTCATTCTGCAAGGTGTGCTCGATTTCCTTCAGAAACTCGAAGACTGACCGAATCGACCATTTATACTCTTTTTTAACGTAAACACCGCCACATTTGTCTTCATTATAGTCGCCGGGTTCTTGCTTCTCCGGACCACGCTGTTTTCGGCGGGAACTATGAGCTCGTTTGGAGTGCGTCACCAATTTTATATTGCCCACGCTAATACTTTTCATCAGCTTTCAACCGCCGACATGGACAATATACTGTTCAGCGGATTGACTATCGAAGTTATCGGTATGCCGGCAATCCTTGAACTGGGATTGCTAGCCCTGCGTCCGAGGCCGCGGTTTCAGTGCCCCTCCTCTACATCAGGGATGGATCACGCCACTCAGTTAAATACATATATCGGCGCACTATTAGTTAGTCTCATTGCTGTTGGCCCTCTCCTTAAGTCTCGATGATTTATCGACGACAGCACTGTTAATCTTCCATGGCTCGCCTAACGCGCCCTTCTCGGCCATCCGCAGCAGATATTTTTCATCGTTCCAGTCAAAATTCGCTATAATACATTCACGACGCGTATCCATGCTGTCATACCTAAGATGGTAAGAAAAATCGGTGGACGTAGTCGAGGTAATATAAGAGAGCAAGTATGTATTATGCGACTGAAAAGAATGATCATGGCCTGTCATACAATCCGATCAAAGCCTGCGTGGTACCGCGCCCGATCGGCTGGATCACCTCGGTCAGCCCAGACGGGCTAATCAACGCTGCGCCTTACAGTTTCTTCAATATGCTTAGCTATAGTCCCCCTTACGTATTGTTTTCCGGCGGAGGGCACGTGGAGGACCAAAAAGAAAAAGACTCGGTTGCAAACGTTCGAGCGACCGGCGAGTTTGTCTATAATATGGCGACATGGGATCAGAGAGACCAGATGAACAATACGGGGCTTATCGTCGACCGCGCAGTCGAAGAATTAGCCGAAACAGGCCTTGAGGCACTTCCGTCAAAACTGGTTTCTCCACCGCGCATCAAAGGGGCACCGGTCCACCTTGAATGCAAGCTGCATGAGATAGTTAATCTCCCAGGAAAGGATGCCACCTCCACCCATCAAGCGGTTTTTGGTTTGGTGGTAGGCGTGCATATCGCCGACGACGCGATCACAGCTGAGGGGATCTTCGACGTAGCCCGTTACAAGCCACTATCCCGCCTTGGCTACAAAGATTATGCTTGGACAGACGAAAGCGTGATCTTCCAAATGGAAAAACGCACGCCAGAGGAAATGTCCGACAAGGCGCCGAAATCATCAGAGTAGCACTGTCAAAATCGGACCCGCGAATCAACACCTCTCATGTCGGGTTGCAGCACTTCGTCTCGCAACTTATAAACGGGTTTTAATGGCTGAAACAGTACCCGCAGCTGACCTCCATCTGCCGAGAAGGCATATACTCGGTATGGAAGGTGTTCCGAAGGAGGAAATCGAAAATCTCCTAGACCTCTCTGAATCCTATATCGATCAGAATAGGCAAGACGACAAAAAGAGCTCAATTCTGCGTGGTCGGACCTTAATCAACGTATTCTTCGAGAACTCAACCCGCACCCGCACATCATTCGAATTGGCTGGCAAACGACTTGGCGCCGATGTCATCAACATGTCGGTTAGTTCAAGTGCCATTAAAAAGGGGGAAACCCTTATCGATACCGCGATGACGCTTAACGCCATGCACCCAGACGTGCTGACCGTCCGTCACGGAGATTCCGGCGCTGTACAACTGCTGAGTGAAAAGGTCACTTGCTCGGTCTTGAATGCCGGTGACGGGAGTCACGAACATCCTACTCAGGCTTTACTCGACGCACTTACAATCCGACGACGCAAAAATACCCTTGAAGGACTGACTGTAGCGATTTGCGGGGATATCACCCACTCCCGGGTGGCGCGATCAAACATTTATCTTCTAAACACACTTGGTGCGAGGGTCCGGCTAGTAGCCCCCAAAACCCTGCTACCGGCGGAGATTGAGAAGTTTGGTGTCGAGGTACATCATCGGATGGAAGATGGGATCCGAGATGCCGATATCATCATGATGCTGCGGCTGCAGACCGAGCGTATGCAGGGCTCCTATGTGCCATCGACACGCGAGTATTTCCGGTTTTTTGGGTTAGACCGCGAGAAATTGGCTATCGCCAAACCGGATGCACTAATAATGCATCCAGGCCCCATGAACCGGGGGATTGAGATTGATTCCGAACTTGCTGACGATATCCATCGCAGCGTCATTCATGAACAGGTGGAGATGGGCGTCGCAGTCCGAATGGCCTGTCTCGACATCGTTACCCGCAACCTGTCGCGCAACATTGGTCACCGCGAATGACTGATCGCACTGCCTACATAAATGCCCGCTTGATCGATCCGGCCAGTGGTATCGACGCAAACGGCGGGGTTTTGATCGAAGGGAATAAGATTACCGACTGGGGTGCTGGCCTTTTTTCAGACGGCGTGCCGGATAACGTCAGGTCTATCGATTGCCAAGGATACTGTCTGACGCCTGGGCTGATCGACATGCGCGTTCATCTGCCGGAGCCGGGAGATGAGCACAAGGAAAGTTTTGAAACGGCAAGCGCTGCGGCGGCTGCAGGAGGAGTTACATCCATCGTCTGCCTGCCCGATGCGGATACCCCCATCGACAATATCTCCGTTCTAGAATTCATCGCTCGCCGCGCCCGCGAAACCAATATCGTCAAAATTTATGCCTACGGCACCATAACTCGCAATCGGGACGGGGGTGAATTGTCAGAATTCGGTATCCTGTCGGAAGCAGGCGCGTTAGCTTTTACCGACGGGGACCGGGCAGTAGCAGATGCCCTCGTAATGCGCCGGGCGCTATCCTATGCCGCGACATTTGATCTTCTAGTAGTTCAACACCCTGAGGAGCCGGGGCTCGCGGGTAACGGTCAGATGAATGAAGGTGAGGTTGCAACTCGCCTCGGCCTGGCCGGTATTCCGGCAGAGGCCGAAGTAATGATGATTGAACGCGATTTGCGCTTGGTTGAAATGACCGGCGCACGTTACCACGTGGCTCACGTCTCAACCGCCGCCTCGGTGGAGGTGATCAGAGAGGCCAAGGCACGTGGGCTTTCGGTAACCTGCGATACAGCGCCACATTATTTTGCGCTAAATGACACCTCGGTGATGGATTACCGAACTTTTACAAAGGTATCGCCGCCCTTGCGTGATGAAAATGACCGTGTCGGTGTTATAAGGGGCCTACGGGATGGCACGATCGACGTAATCGCGTCTGACCATCGCCCACAAGATCAAGATTCGAAACGACGGCCATTTACACAAGCAGAATCAGGTATCGTCGGTCTAGAGACTTTGTTGCCGCTAACCTTGGCCCTTTATCATTCTGAGCACATCCCCCTTATACACCTTGTTAAGCGGCTTACCGCCGCCCCTGGCAAACTACTCGATATGAAAGAAGGAAGGTTGGGAGTTGGGCTGCCAGCAGATTTTACCATATTTGATCCTGATCATGAGTGGGTAATCGAAGCTGACAAACTCCAAAGTAAATCCAAGAATACCCCGTTCGATGAATATCCTGTCAAAGGAATGGTGATGTGCACGATCGTTGGGGGCCGGCACGTCCATTCTTTAATCGACTAGCTTATGATCGATCCGATTAGCTGGGCATACAGCTGGCCATACATCCTTGCAGCATTTGTTGCTGCATATCTGCTTGGCTCTATCCCGTTTGGGTTAACGCTCACAAAAATAGCTGGCTTGGGCGATCTGAGAAAGATCGGCTCCGGAAATATTGGCGCGACAAACGTATTACGCACCGGCAGCCGAAAACTTGCAGCTGCTACTCTTTTGCTCGACGGGGGGAAGGGAGTTGTGGCCGTTCTGATCGCAAAGAACTTTGGTCCCGATATCATGATCGTTTCAGCTGCCGGAGCGCTGGTCGGACACGTATTCCCGGTTTGGCTTAAATTCAACGGCGGCAAGGGAGTTGCAACAGCGTTGGGTGTTATGCTTGCGCTTTCCCTGCCAGTCGGTGTGCTTTCCTGCGGTACGTGGCTGTTGGTGGCTGCCCTGTTCCGATATTCATCGCTATCAGCGATTTTCGCCCTCTCCGCAGCACCTATATATATGTGGTGGCTTGCCGACGCGCAAAGAATGGAGTTTGCGATCACTATAGCTATACTGATATGGACGAGACATTGGAGCAACATCAAGCGTCTCTTGCACCGCCAAGAGCCTCGTATCAATATTTCTCGTCAGCGTTGAAATATTACATATTGCGATTGCCAAAACATAATAACCGTAATTGTAAAATAAGAATTACGTTTTCCACCTTTCAGCCCTTTGGGGAAGAAATCGCAATCAAAAGTAGCATGATCTGAGGAGGACGCCGACCCTGCCATTTATGGTTGTAAGAGCCAACAAAACCGTTCTGGTCCCGTTCAGATGACCACTGGCAACTTATCTGTTTAAGCGTCGATTGTAGGTTGGGGACCGACATACGAATCTAAATCGGACTCGCTAACCATGTAGGTTTCATATGAAAATCCATATAGAATAGATTCCGACAAACTGATTTTTTAAGGCATATCAAATACATGAAGTGTTCATGATCTTATGCGTGTTCTCGGCCAAAGGATCATTATATTGGAACCATACCACTTCAAGTTACGTCCGAGCGGCAATTAGATCTGAAACAACGAAAACGTCCTAATCACGGGCCGCAAAAATTATAAAATTATCCTTTGCTCGCCTAAGAAGTGTTGACGAATTGTTAAGCTAGTGCCAAATGTCTGCCGCCTCGATCCGGGAACTCATGGTTCAGACTGTTTTTCTCGGACTGGATACAGTGGTATTCGGGAACCGAATTCCGCTGGCTTTATGAACATGTGGTCAACCAAACTGCCTGAGGTGCGTTGACTACAATAGAATATTCGGTGGCCATGGACGTCGTCGTCGTTGAATCGCCTGCTAAGGCAAAGACAATCAACAAGTATCTGGGTTCGGGCTATAAAGTCCTAGCGAGCGTTGGACATGTGCGCGATCTTGTTTCGAAGGATGGCTCAGTGCAGCCGGATCAAGGTTTCCGGATGGTCTGGACAGTGGATCCCCATGCGGAAAAAAACATTCAGGCAATTCAGGATGCTATTAAGGGTGCTGAGCACCTTTACCTTGCTACAGATCCTGATCGCGAAGGAGAAGCTATTTCCTGGCACGTTCAGGAAATACTCAACGAACGTGATGCGTTGAAAGACATCACCGTCAAACGCGTAGTGTTTCACGAAGTCACCAGAAATGCGGTTATCGAAGCGCTGGCCAACCCCCGTGAACTTAATCAGGAACTGATAGATGCCTACCTGGCACGGCGAGCACTGGATTACCTGGTTGGCTTCAGTCTATCGCCAGTTCTTTGGCGTAAACTGCCAGGATCGCGCTCCGCCGGACGTGTTCAGTCGGTGGCCCTACGCCTTATCTGCGAACGCGAAGCTGAGATCGAAATTTTTAAACCTCAGGAATATTGGACTGTTGGTGCAAAATTTACGACTAGTATCGGCAAATCAGTGCCGACACGCCTAACCCATCTCAATGGGAAAAAGCTAGATCGATACGATATCAATGACGAAAAAGCTGCGAAAGCTGCCGTCTCCGAAATTGAGAGACACGAATACAAAGTAAAATCAGTTGAGCGAAAAACAATTAATCGCCGCGCTGCTCCGCCCTTCACCACCTCTACCCTGCAGCAAGAAGCGTCACGAAAGATAGGTTTCGGCGCTACCCGCACAATGCGGATAGCGCAAAAACTCTATGAAGGCATTGATATCGGTGGCGAAACGGTCGGGCTGATCACCTACATGCGAACTGACAGCGTAAACATGGCACAGGAGGCTATCGTTGCGGTAAGGGCTGCAATTGGCCAAGATCACGGCCACGAATACGTCCCCGATAAACCAAATTCATACCGCAATAAATCTAAGAATGCTCAAGAAGCTCATGAGGCAATCCGCCCGACGGATTTCTTCAGGCGCCCTCACGAAGTGCGTCAACATCTCGGCGAAGACGAACGCAAACTATATGAACTGATATGGAAACGCGCAGTAGCGAGTCAGATGGAGGCGGCTATTATGGAGCAGGTCGCCGTTGACATTGGGTCGCTAGATGGAGGAACGGTGCTGCGGGCGAATGGCTCGATCGTCAAATTCGACGGGTTCCTCAAGCTATACCAAGAAGGCAAGGACGAGAGCGCCACCCCCAGTGGCGACGATGAATCCACAGATAATGATCGAGACCGAATTCTGCCTCCGATGTCGCAAGGCGAAACTATGGTCCGTGGTCCTGTGACACACGAGCAACATTTCACAAAGCCGCCGCCGCGATATACTGAGGCCAGCCTAGTCCGTAAGATGGAAGAACTAGGTATAGGGCGCCCGTCAACGTATGCGTCTATTTTGCAGGTTTTACAGGATCGAAACTATGTAGTTCTCGAGCAGCGCCGTTTCACTCCGCATGACCGCGGACGCATGGTCGTGGCTTTTTTAGCCGAATTTTTTCAACGATATGTCGAGTACGGGTTTACGGCCGATCTTGAGAACCGCCTCGATGATGTATCCAATGGCGAGATTGAATGGAAGGCACTGCTTAGTGATTTCTGGGTTGCGTTTTCCGAGGCAATCGAACAAACGAAGGAGCTACGGATCACGCATGTGATCGACAAACTCGATGCCGAGCTTGGGCCACACTTCTTTCCTGAGCGTAATAACGGTTCCGATCCCCGTAAATGTCCATCCTGCGAGGATGGTCGTCTTGGCCTTAAGCTGGGCCGCAACGGTGGTTTCATCGGATGTAGTAAATATCAAGAGGGTTGTGGGTACACGACAACCCTCCGTGTCGTATCCGGTGACGAAAACAAGGATGATATTTTCACAGGCCCAAAGGAATTGGGCCTAGATCCCGAAACCAGCCTGCCCGTATCAATACGAAAGGGGCCCTTTGGGGTTTACGTCCAACTTGGCGAAGCCGAGAAGGGGTCCAAGATAAAACCTAATCGCCAGTCTTTGCTCAATGGCATGGTACCGTCAGACGTCGATCTTGAATTAGCACTGGCCCTACTCTCGTTGCCTCGGCCGGTTGGGACTCACCCCGAAAATGGCGAAATGATTATTGCCGGTGTGGGTCGGTTCGGCCCGTACCTTAAGGTTGGTGACCGATATGTTAAACTGGGGCTGGACGACGATATACTTACCCTCGGCCTGAACCGCGCTGTGACCATTATTGCAGAATCCCCCGCTCGCAAAGACAGAACGAAAACAGCGGCCAAGGTTATTGGGGAACACCCCGAGGACAGGAAGCCCGTCGAATTGCGTGATGGCCGTTACGGCCCATACGTCAAACATGGCAGGATCAATGCGTCGCTGCCGCGCGATATGGAGCCGGAAGCAATATCCCTAGAATTGGCGCTAGAACTTATTGCATTACGAAAAGAAAAAATTGGCGCAAAGAAAGGCTCCAAGAAGAAGACAAAAAAAACAAATAGTAAGAAAAAATCTAAGGTAAAAAAGACGGCAAAAACCAAGACTGACGCCTCACCGCCTGCAGAGAAGGCGTGACGGAGGTCGAAGAACTTGACCGTTGAACGATAAGCTCCCCGATACCTCGTTTCCGACAAAGGAAGAAGTCCTTGATTTCGTGCGGGGTCACCTTGGTCCAATCGGTAAGAGGGAAATTGCCCGAGCATTTAATATTCGCGGGTCGGATCGGATTCGTCTGAATGAGATTCTGCGGGAGCTGAGGAGCAGCGGCGAACTCTCACGTGGACGCGGACGGCGATATGGGTCGCCAGGCACGCTGCCTAAGGTAAGCGTGATCGAGGTTAATGGAATCGATCACGATGGTGACCCTCTAGCGCGACCAGTGAAGTGGGATGGGAAAGGTGATCCGCCCATAATATATCTTGCACTTTCGCGAGGGGAGCCTGCGCTAGCGGAGGGTGATCGAATCCTAGCACGGCTTACAACCTCACACGATGGAACTTACATTGCCCGAACCATCAAACGTCTGGAAACACCCCATCGCAACGTACTGGGTATTTTTGAGACTATAAATGGCAAGAACCGGATTGTACCTACTAGCCGCCGCATCCGAACCGAATTTATTATCCCGCCGGGCCAAGAAAATGGCGCCTCAAAAGGCGACTTGGTGCAAGGTCAAGCGATCGGTGGAAAGAGCTTCGGTTTGCCAGAGGCCCGGGTTGCGAAAGTCGTAGAGGCAGCGGATGGTCCGCGTTCGGCAAGTATGATCGCCATTCACACTCACGATATTCCTGTCGACTTTACCCCAGATTCGATCGCCGCCGCAGCGTCGGCTAGACCGGTTACACCAAAGGGACGTGAAGATTTACGCAATATTAGCCTCGTCACCATTGATGGTTCGGATGCCCGCGATTTCGATGATGCAGTGTGGGCCGAAAAGGAGGAAAACGGCTGGCACCTAATCGTCGCGATTGCCGATGTTTCTTGGTACGTGCGTCCGGGTGGACCAATAGACCGCGATGCATTCGATCGGGGAAACTCAGTCTACTTCCCAGACAGGGTTGTTCCGATGCTCCCTGAAGCATTGTCTAACGGGCTATGTTCACTAGTTCCAAATGAAGACAGGGGGTGTTTGGCAGTTCACATGTGGATTAACGAACAGGGACAATTAGAGCGGCATGCGTTCGTTCGTGGAATAATGCGTTCAGCCGCCCGCCTTACATACCAGCAGTTAGAATCAGCATGGACCGGTAATCCAGACAGCGAAACGGCACCATTACTAAAGGACGTAATCACGCCACTTTATGGGGCTTTCACCGCACTACAGGGCGCCAGAATCCAGCGCGGTACTATCGATCTCGAACTTCCAGAACGAAAAGTAATCGTCGACAAAAATGGCAATGTATCGGGCATCGAATCTGTTGAACGCCTCGATAGCCATCGAGTAATCGAGGAATTCATGATTACCGCCAATGTTGCGGCTGCGGAAGCGCTTGAAGGTGAAGCCGCACCCTGTATGTACAGAGTACACGATCGCCCGTCTCTAGAAAAAATGGACGGATTACGCGAAACACTCGCACCTCTCGGTATCAAGTTGTCGAAGGGTCAAGTGGTCAAGCCTAATAATTTTCAGAAGATTGTTGCTCAGGCTGCGGGCAAGCCCGAAATGGAGTTAGTCAACATGGCTGTTTTGAGATCGCAAGCACAAGCAGAATACAGCCCACATAATATCGGCCATTTTGGGCTCGCCATAAGGCGGTACGCCCATTTTACGTCGCCAATCCGGCGGTATTCGGATCTCTTAGTACACCGATCTCTTATTACTGCTCTCGGGCTGGGGGATGACGGTCTAAAACAGGAAGATGGCGAACGTTTTTCCGAACTCGGAAAACATATTTCGCTTACCGAACGCCGAGCTGTTAGCGCCGAACGCGAGGCTGTTGATCGTTTCACGACCTTGTATCTGGCTAGTCACGTAGGTGCAGAATTTACAGCCCGGGTAAACGGCGTTCATCGAGCCGGATTATTCGTGACTCTTACAGAGACAGGAGCAGACGGCCTGGTGCCGATGTCGATGATTGGGCATGGTCGCTTCGATTTCGACCCGGTCTCCCAGAGTATTAACGGCCGGGCAACCGGTATTGCATACGCGATAGGCACGTCGCTTAATGTTCGTTTGGAAGATGCCAATATTCATACCGGCTCGTTGGCGTTTTCGATCATCCGCGATGGTGCGGTTAAGGTCAGCAATCAAAATAACATGTCCAAGAACGGTAAAAAGCGCCGTCGAAATAAGAAGGTGGAAAGTGGCAAAGGAAAGAGCATAAGTCGCGGGTGAATAGGTTACTGAGGGGAACCAGCCTCGATCAAACTAGAAGTTGGTACGCGTGTTATCAAGATCGGGTTAATCTAAGGGATATTTATCGTCGTTTTACGCCTCACCTAGAACGGGAAAAATATAAGACGGAATAACTGGATATGGACAAATTAATTCCTCGAATGGCGATGCGTAATCCTGAGAAGATTGGAGTCTTTGCATTTCTGGGCCTGTTAATTTGTGCATGTTCCACACCGCCTTCAGATCCAACAAGAGGAAGTATTCAACGCGGTGTGATTGAGACTGTTTTAGAAAATATCCACAAACGATATGCCACCGCATTGCCCATCAGTGAAATCTCTATCGCTGGTTTAAAAGGGTTGTCGGGAACCGATGACTTACTATTAATCAAGGAAGAGAAAGATATTATAATGCTCTTCTATAAAGACCGCGTACTGCAGCGCTGGCAGAAACCCCAAACCAATGACTATAAGCTATGGGCCCACTTAACATCTGATGCGTTGACACTAGCTCAGGCAGAATCCCACAAAGTTCGAGATACAAACGAAGAACATATTTTAAAACGTTTCTTTGAGGCGGGCTTTGAAAATCTCGACCGCTACACCCGTTATCATGGTCCGGATCAGACTCGCAACACGCGTGCTCGCCGCGAAGGGTTTGGCGGTCTGGGTATCACCATCCACCAGAAACAGGGGGAAACCTTCGTCAGCGAGATTTATGAGGGAACGCCGGCATTCAAGCAGGGTTTGATGGCCGGCGATCGAATTACCCATGTCGGCGGGGAGTTGTTAACAGGTCTACCTCAAAAAGCTGTTATCAGAAAATTACGTGGACCGGTACATAGTCGTGCGAAACTCACAATCATACGAGGGACTAGGCTACCTCCGTTGGAAGTCACCATGATACGGGCACATATCATAATACCCACGGTTAAATCGACGCTTGAAGGTCGTATACTAAATATTAAGGTCTCAGGCTTTAATCAGGGCACGTCACGCAGCCTTGGCAAGGTCCTCTCAGGTTCTGAGCGCAATACCGAGACAATTAAAGGCATTATTCTCGATCTCAGGGGCAATCCGGGCGGACTTCTGGAACAAGCCATAGCGATCGCTGACTATTTTTTAAATGATGGTCGAATTATTTCGACCGAGGGGCGAACCAAACACGCAAATCAAATTTTTGATGCATCTTTGGGGGATCGGGCCCATGGCGTGCCGATAGTCATTCTGGTGAACGGGCTATCTGCATCAGCGTCGGAAATTGTGGCGGCGGCTCTTCGCGACCGTGGTCGTGCCGTAATCGTCGGTTCTTCGTCATATGGCAAGGGCAGTGTACAGACTATCATCCGCTTGCCAAACCAAGGTGAATTGACGCTTACCTGGGCGCATATGATTGCGCCCTCCGGTTTAAACTTGGAGGGCTATGGCGTTATTCCAAAGGTCTGCACATCGGGCCAAAAACCTCACCGTGGAACAATGATGAGTGCCTCTAGAAATGGCGTGAATCATAATGATTATATGCCAAAATTCTTGCTCGGATCTCTTTACGCGGTTTCAACCTATCCGGCCATGGCACGCAAGTATTGCCCACCGTCCAATTTGGAGCGTCTAGAAGATATCGAAATCGCGCGATATCTTCTTAATCATAAGAAAATCTATTTTCAGGCCCTAAATAATGGGGCTTCGGCAATCGCAGAGCGTTGAACGCGGAGGAGTGCTTGACAGAAAGAGGGGAAAGCGTCACGTTCCCGCGCAATTTCTATAAGACTAAACTCGCCCTCGGAGTCGTTCTATGGCCAAGTCGAATACAATAGTGATAAAGCTGCTCAGTACTGCTGATACCGGTTATTACTATGTCGCAAAGAAAAATCCGCGGACCCTGTCAGAAAAGTTGGAATTTCGAAAATATGACCCGGTAGCCCGTAGACACGTGATGTTCAAGGAATCAAAGATAAAATAACGGGGCTGTCTAAAAGGAAAGATAACCGATCACCACCTATTAGTTGGCGTTTTGGTTACAGAGTTTTAAGTCAAAATATATTTACGCGCACCTTCCTGTCACCCAACGTACTAATCTGCCCTCGGCGCTGTCGGTAGAGCCTTCCTCAAAGACAATTCTTTGAGCCTTTCGTCGCTGACTGGCACCGGGGCGTGCATCATTAGATCCTGCGCCTGCTGGTTCATGGGAAATAGAATAACTTCTCTGATATTCGGCTCGTCTGCCAACAACATCACGATCCGATCAATCCCTGGTGCCGAGCCACCATGGGGTGGTGCACCAAACTTCAGTGCGTTCAGCATGCCCGCGAATTCTCTCTCCACCTGTTCTTGAGGGTACCCTGCGATTTCAAACGCCTTGTACATTATTTCTGGCCGGTGATTTCGAATTGCGCCACTCGACAACTCGATACCATTGCAAACAATATCATATTGGTATGCGAGAACATCCAGAGGATCTTTCGATCCTAAGGCTTCCAACCCGCCTTGGGGCATAGAAAACGGATTGTGGCTAAATTGGATCTGTCCCGTGTTTTCGTCTAGTTCGTACATCGGGTAGTCTACGATCCAGCAGAATTCAAATTTTTTCTGGTCAACGAGTTCGAGGGATTCGGCAATATGTGTCCTTGCTTGGCCTGCAAAAACAACAAAATCTCTTGGCACACCAGCTATAAAAAAAACCGCATCGCCGTCATTCAGGCCAAGCTGTGCACGCAATTCCTCTGTACGGGCTTCGCCGAGGTTTTTGGCAACCGGCCCCGCACCCTCACCGTCGCGATAAAAAATATAGCCGAGGCCCGGTTCCCCGTGTTTTTGTGCCCATGAATTCATACGGTCACAAAACGCGCGTGAACCACCTCCCGGTGCCGGAATTGCCCACACCTGAACACGTTCATCTTTTTCAATCATTCCTGAAAAAATCTTGAAACCGGATCCTCGAAAAATTTCGGTTATATCAGTCATCTCTATAGGGTTCCGAAGATCTGGTTTATCGGACCCATACTTTTGCATTGCATCAGCATAGGTGATTCGAGGAAATGGCGCCGGTGACACCAAGCGATCCTCGGCAAATTCTTCAAAGACCCCTTGCAGAACCGGCTCGATCGCTTCAAAGACGTCGTTCTGCGTAACAAATGACATCTCTATGTCTAACTGATAGAATTCTCCCGGAGAACGGTCGGCGCGTGCGTCCTCGTCCCGAAAACACGGCGCGATCTGGAAATATTTGTCAAATCCGGCAACCATTATCAATTGCTTAAACTGTTGTGGTGCCTGCGGTAATGCGTAGAACTGACCCGGATGCAAGCGACTTGGCACAAGAAAGTCTCTCGCGCCTTCAGGTGATGTCGACGTTAATATCGGCGTCTGGAACTCCATAAAACCTTGGTCAATCATCCGGCGGCGAATACTCGAGATAACCGCACTACGTAGCACGATGTTTCGGTGAACCTTATCGCGGCGAAGATCTAGGTAGCGGTAGCGCAGACGAATTTCCTCTCCATAGTCACGGTCGCTGTTAACCTCCAGCGGAAGATTTTCGCTCGTACCCAGCACCTCGCAGTTTGTGATCCTCAGTTCAACCTCACCGGTCAGCAGATCGGGATTTTTTTGTTCTAGGTCTCGAGCTTCAATAGTGCCTGTGACGCAAATAACGGTTTCCAGCCTTAATGCTTCAATCTGCGGGAATATTTCGGAATCAATTTCGATTACACACTGGGTCAAACCGAAATGATCCCGTAGATCGACAAAAAGCAGGTTTCCATGGTCTCGTTTTCGGTGAACCCATCCGGACAGGCGGGCTTCGGTGCCGGCGTTTGGGGCGCGTAGTTCCCCGCAATTATGCGTGCGGTAATCGTGCATTTTCAGACCTCTGTTCTGATAATCGGCGGCGTATTCGCGCCGTTACCAGCGCGGGTCGCTGCGGGTTTTATAATGATCGGGGTCCGGCTTCAAGTAATGCCGTAAAACGTGTATTATATCTTTATGTCGATAATTACTCAGACGGCTGAACTCGCTGACTTTTGCGAGCGCGCTGAAGCATTTCCATATATTACCGTCGATACCGAATTCATCCGGGAAAAGACTTATTGGCCCCAGCTTTGTCTCATACAGATTGGTACACCAGACGAAGTAATCGCGATCGATGCTTTACCTGACAGTATTGATTTAGCGCCACTTTTTAGGCTATTCGCGGATGAATCCGTTCTCAAGGTATTCCACGCAGCCCGCCAAGATATCGAAATTTTCGTGAACCTGACAGGCCACGTCCCATCTCCGGTTTTCGACACCCAGATCGCTGCCATGGTTTGTGGATATGGTGAATCCGTTGGATATGAGCGCCTAGTTCGCGATATCGCAAAAAAATCGGTGGACAAAACCATGCGTTTCACCGATTGGTCGAGACGGCCGTTGGACAAAAAGCAAATCGATTACGCTTTAGGCGATGTGATCCACCTTCGAGAGATTTATAAGGAATTTGATAGACAGCTTGCGGAAACTGGGCGCGCCGCATGGCTATTAGAAGAAATGGACATTTTGACTGATACCTCAACCTACCTGATCGCGCCGGAAGATGCGTGGAAACGACTTAAAACGCGCAGCCGTAAACCAAGATACCTCGCCAATGTGCGAGCGCTAGCTGCTTGGCGCGAATCGTCGGCACAGCAGAATAACATCCCTCGAAGTCGGGTTCTTAAAGATGAATCACTTACAGAGATCGCCGCCCATAATCCGGCATCTCCACATGCGCTTATGGAATTACGCGCGCTCAAGCGGGATCGCGTGAGTAGCGATCGCGCAAAAGAAATCATCGACGTTCTGGATAATGTAAGGATACTAGGGGACAAAATATTGCCCGAGCTACCACCCGAACGCAAATCAGGATCGGATAGCGGCCCCTCCACCGAACTACTAAAGGTACTCCTCAAACTGAAATGCGACACTCACAAGGTCGCTCAAAAAATTATCGCATCTACCGTCGATATCGAGGCTATCGCGGTTGATGACAATGCAGATGTTCGGGCATTGAAAGGCTGGCGCCGCGACATATTCGGAGAGGATGCACTCCGCCTAAAGAGAGGTGAGCTTGCTCTTACCGCGGCCGGATCACAGATCAAAATTATCGAAATCTCGGATTGATACTTTTCTTAAGTCCCCCTAATTAAGTATCCTCTGTGCGTTAGCCTCGAAAGCCTTAGCTTTAATTCTCGCGGTCGGTGCTCTCCATACTTTCAAGTACTTCGCGGGCTAGAGGAACGGTAATGCCTCGCCTAGTCGCCAGCGAAGCGTTGTTTAAACGAGCGACTAGCGTGCGTGCTGCTTCAAATGAGCGGTCCATTCGATTTACCAAGTAGGCTAAAACTTCTGTGCCCACTTGCATCTGCTGGTCTGCGAACATCTTTATCATTACCGCCGCGATCAGCGTTTCGTCAGGTGCATGAATACTAATATTGAGTGCAGCACCGAGACGGGATTTCAAGTCTGGTAGCCGCCCTTCCCATCTTGCTGGGGGCGTCTTACTAGCAATCAGAATGTGTGTTCCCGCGGCAGTAGCTGAATTAAATAGATGAAATAGCTCTTCGTCATGTCTTGGATCTTCAGGAGAATCAACAAAAACCGGGCCGACTTGGGAAATTTCATCCCGCGAACCCATCGGCTTAAATATCGCCGCACCAGTTCGTTCTCGCCAAACCTGACCCAAGTGAGTTTTTCCACAGCCGGCCGGGCCTACCAGAACCAGTGCAGTTCCAGGCCAATCTGGCCATCTATCAACCCAAACTACCGCGTCTGAGTTGGAAGAAGATACTAGAAAATCCTCTCGGCCCGTTGCCGCCCGGTGGCGTAAATCAAGCGCAAGCTGTTTCACTTTAGATCCACTCACTGTCCGCTAGGCCCATGTTCAACGCCCGTCATTTGGCGCGTCCACGAAACAATATAGCTGGCGCCGGAAATTACAGTTGTCGCTGCAACGACGTAAATAGCAGCATCAACCAACTTTTCTATATCGATCGCCAGACCAAGCGCCGCCAGCGCGATCGCAGCTAAGGCGAGTTGGGCTGCGGTGTTAATCTTGCTTATGACTAGCGGGTGCATTTTTACTTCAAGCCTTACCAGAAAAGCGATCATCACCCCGCCAACAATAAGTAAATCCCGGAATACCACCAACACGACAAGCCAAGTGGGAAGAACCCCCTGCAATCCAAGCGTCAGATAAACTCCCACCAACAGGGTCTTGTCGGCTATTGGGTCAAGAATTGCGCCTAGCTGTGTCGTCTGATCTTTTTTTTTCGCCAGATAGCCATCTAGAGCGTCGGATATGCCCGCCATTGCAAAAAGGACAAATGCCGCGAGATACTCCGACTGCATGATTAGATATACTGCAATGGGAACCGAGAGAAGGCGAGCGAAGGTGATGAGATTTGGGAGATTCACTGGTTGCTGTTCCGAATTTCGCTCAATGTCGTTGATTTAGAATTTTTCCAGTTGCAACGGCGGCTTCTTTCTCTCTGAGGATCTCAGTCGAAGAATCAGACTTACTGGACGGCGCTACAATATTACGCAATTCCCAATTTGCCGCTTTGCGCTCCAACAGAAGGTCGTGTTGCTCAAACGTCGTTTTAAGCTGGCTCTTGGTACCGAAATAGGTTAGCCGGATGGTTGCATCTCTGCGAGAAATCATTATTAGTTCGATGTTGTGCACCAATGCGATATCTTCAAGGCTGCGACGCAACACAACCCAATCTTGAAGCTCGCTCAAGGCAACTTCCGCTATTAGATTATTGGTTCTATCAAGCTGAAGAATATTGTCACGCTTCCAGTCTTCTTCGATCTGCCAAGCTATTTCTAACGCTGTGCGGGCCAGCGCATCCGAAACCGACTCACCATCTTTTACCATGAAAGTCCTGATATCAGTCCTATCAGCCCACGGTCCGCCAAAATAACGCAACGAAACGTTAATATTTCTCTGACCATTGCTCGTCACCGTATCTAACATAGCTTCCACAACGATCACTGTCCCAGCCCCATACCGCCTGCCGATAATTTCGATCTGCGACTCGGCACCCGTTGCCGCCTGTTCGGCAGTTAAATCACGGATATCTACGAGATCGCCGACCGGCAACTTAAGCGGGACCAGTCCACCGGACGGCAGAACTACTTTCCATGCTTCAAACCACAAATTAGGAACATCCCACAAAAGTTTAGCGCCGATCGAGTCTAAAACCGGCAAAAAAAGTATTGGTTTTGACTTTGTCTCTGCGAAGCTAACACCCGCACTTCTTAGAAACTGACGAACCTCCATCCGCCTAAACTGAAAGCTTAGGTCTCCAATATACCGGACGCTGGAGGTCTTTTCTTCGTCGATACCGAAACTTTGAACCATTGATACGATTTCTTCATGCGTGAGCCTCGGTACTAAGGTCAACTGATTTGAGGGAACCATACGAATAAGTAGTTGGTTAAAAGCTTGGCGGTGCGCTTCAATAATTGCTTGTTGACGGGCATGGGCAGCCGTATCGGAAGTTCGATCGACCTCAATATTAGAAATCTTATATATCTTCGGCGATTGCACCTGAGCTGATGTCTGGGAAACCAGACATACAAAACATAGTAAACATCCCAACGAGCAACAGATTCGCCTCATACCGTTCAAATATCGACATACATTCGGTATTCTGCTGATGTGTGATTTATTCGCAGTCATAATTTAACTATCCTAGCACTATCAGGTGAGGCGTCGCAGTTATTTACGGACATAGATATAAAGATTCAGGCGTGGACATAGAGGCAGGCGACGAGCTTGTCGAACGTATCAAACCGCTTGCAAGGTCTACCGAGCGCACCGGCATAATGGGCGGTCTTGGTGGATTCGGCGGGTTGTTCGACCTGAAGGCCGCTGGCTACATTGACCCAGTTCTTGTAGCAGCAACAGATGGCGTGGGAACGAAACTGAAAATAGCAATAGAGACCGCGATCCACGACACCGTTGGAATCGATTTGGTTGCGATGTGCGTGAACGATTTGGTCGTGCAGGGTGCGGAGCCTCTATTTTTTTTAGACTATTTAGCAACTGGTCGGCTGGAGCCAAGTGCGGCTGAAGTAGTAATCGCCGGCGTAGCAGAAGGGTGTAGAACAGCGGGCTGTGCATTGATTGGCGGTGAAACAGCAGAAATGCCGGGTATGTACCATAATAGCGACTACGACCTCGCTGGATTTTCCGTCGGTGCAGCAGAACGAGGTACCATCTTGCCGCAAAAACATATTACCCAAGGTGACATTGTACTTGGGCTCGCCTCCTCCGGATTGCACTCGAACGGGTTTTCACTGGTACGTCAGATATTCTCTAAAAAAGATATAGAGTTCTCATCCCCGACAGCTTTCGATCCTCAGTTCAGCTGGGGTAAGACGCTCCTCACCCCGACACGGATCTACGTTAAATCCTGCCTAGAACTCCATAAATCGGCATTGGTCAAAGGATTTGCACATATCACCGGAGGCGGTTTGATGGAAAATATACCACGTATTCTGCCCGATAATATGACGGCCGAGTTAATCCCTAGCGCATGGAAAATGCCGCCGATATTCGAGTGGCTGGCAACGGAGGGGGAGGTCTCGGCGGCCGAAATGGTAAAAACATTCAATTGCGGCATCGGTATGATAGCGGTTGTCGCGCCAGAAAATGCCGATGCAGCGATAGAACGGCTTTCTGAATTAGGCGAAAACGTATCCCGCATTGGCCAACTTGTTTCCAGAGAGGGAGATGAAGCGGTCCGGCTTCCGGAATTGGAAAACGCATGGAGCGGGTGAAAACCGCAGTTCTATTATCTGGCCGCGGATCAAACTTACAGTCGCTAATCGACGCCACTGCGGATAAGAATTTTCCAGCAGAGATAGTTTGCGTGATTTCTAACGTTCCAGGAGCGGGCGGATTGGAACGTGCAGCACAAGCTGGCCTACCCACAGTCACCATTAATCATCGAAATTTCAACGGTCGCGAGCCATTCGAAGAAGTACTTCAAAAAGAACTAGAAAATGCAGAGGTCGAATTGGTTTGTCTGGCGGGCTTTATGCGTCTTTTGACCAAGAGGTTCGTCGACCGGTGGCATAATCGGATGATCAATATCCACCCGTCGTTACTACCCTCCTATAAAGGATTACACACCCACGAACGGGCATTGAAGGACGGTGTGCGCTTCACTGGATGTACGGTACATTTTGTCCGAGCTGAAATGGACACTGGCCCGATCATCGTGCAGGCAGCAGTTCCTGTGCATCCCGGAGATGACGCGGACGCTCTCGCAGATCGGGTGCTTACAGCAGAACACCGGTGTTATCCTTTGGCACTGAAAATAGTTGCAGGGGAAAAAACCCATGTCATTGACAACCTTGTAGAAACGGAGTGCGTGAGAGCACCAGACACTATGCTGTTGAATCCAAGGGATAACTAATTTCGACAAATCAGGTTCGCTTCTTCACCCAAGATGCTTTCCGCATTATAGTTTAGATAGTTTCCTATGACTGAGGTGGAATATAAAGGAGCCCAGCAAAATGGCCCTCGACATGGAGAGAGAATTCCAACGGCATCAGAGAGGTTGGGAGGGATTCGCCAAGTTTATTTTTATCGGCACTGTTAGCGTTATCGTCATTGTTGGACTAATGGCATTGACACTTATCTGATGCAGGTGAAATGAATCGTTTCAAAAAACTAGGATTTATTCGGCTTTCTTAATTCAAACGCACAAAAAGTAGATTTGGTCAGCCCACGATATCAGTCCCGGCGAAGAAAAATGCAATTTCCTCAGCCGCAGTCTCCCTAGCATCCGATCCGTGCACCGAATTGGCTTCGACAGATTCGCCGAAATCCCGGCGTATGGTTCCTTCATCGGCGTTCGCTGGATTGGTTGCACCCATGACCTCGCGGTTTTTGGAAATTGCGTCCTCGCCCTCTAAGACCTGCACGACAACTGGGCCCGAAGTCATGAAGTTGCAAAGGTCATCGAAAAACGCTCTCTCCCTATGGACCGAATAGAATTGCTGCGCCTGCTCGGGACTCAGGTGTGTTCGGCGCTGAGCAACTACCCGAAGGCCCGCCTCTTCGAAACGCGCAACGATTGCTCCAGTAATATTCCGCCGCGTTGCGTCAGGCTTAATGATGGAAAGCGTTCGTTCAACAGCCATTGGGACAAAGGCTCCTATTCGTTTATCCGGCCGGCCTTATAGACGGTTCATGATACCTGATCAACAGATTCATTTTGCACGTGAAAGACGACAACACCAGTGTTACCGATTCCCTCGATCTAATAGCTCAAATCTGCTGCTCCCAACCACCGCCGACCTTCTGCTGCCAATAGATTAGATCATGTTCGGCAGCCTTATATAGGCTCCAATGCCGTCTCGCTTCGACCAGCGCAGCCTCATCTCTTCCATCGAACATCTCTAAACACCTATCCCATGCCCCTAGATCGTCTACAGCCGCGCCGTCGGTCAGCACCAATATACTTGAACCATTGGGATTTTCATCGTCAGGCGTGATCCAAATCGGCTGCTTATCCGCGTTGCCGTCACGCGCGGTGCCATGGGGCAGAAACGAGCTTTGATCATATGTCCAGAGCACGCCACTCAGCACCTCGGCCCGCTCTATCGAGCCTGTTTTTATCACCGCATTCTCTCCACCCTCAAGGATCTTTTCAATCAGCTTGGGGAATGCCCGTTCGAATGGCGTATATAGCAAATGATAAAAACTTATCTGTGTCACGGCGCAATTTCAGCCTTCATAGTTTTTCGCTACGAGCTGGTCTAGAAGTCGAACACCGAATGCAGTTCCACCCTTGGGCACGGTTGGGGTATCCTTGTTAGACCAAGTAACGCCTGCAATGTCGAGATGCGCCCACTTTACGTCTTCCTTGATGAAGCGCTTAAGGAACTGAGCTGCGGTGATAGAACCAGCCCACCGACCACCAATATTTTTCATATCAGCTATGTCGGAATTAATCAGCCTATCGTAGCCGTCTCCTAGCGGCATCCGCCATACAGTTTCGCCGACGGCCTTCCCTGCAACGGTCAGCATGTCACAAATCTTTTCATCGTTTGCGAACATACCGGCGTTCTCGTTACCGAGGGAGACGATAATTGCGCCCGTTAGAGTCGCAAGGTCTATCAGAGTATGTGGTTTGTAACGTTTCTGGCAAAACCACATCGCATCGGCCAGAACAAGCCTGCCCTCGGCATCGGTATTGATTACCTCGACGGTCTGGCCCGACATGGTTTTGACGATATCACCAGGACGTTGCGCAGTCGATGAAGGCATATTTTCCACCAGTCCTACTACGCCCACTGCATTAGTTTTAGCTTTGCGTCCGGCCAAGGCCTTCATGAGGCCAATCACCACCCCAGCCCCCCCCATATCCCATTTCATATCCTCCATGCCGCCAGCAGGCTTGATAGAAATTCCTCCTGTATCAAAGGTTACACCCTTACCTACAAAGGCAATGGGCCGCTTGTTTTTGGCCTGCGGCGCTCCATTCCAATGCATAACCGCCAGGCGCGGTTTATTGGCGGATCCTTGTGCAACGCCTAGTAACGCACCCATATTGAGTTTAGCCATTTGTTTCTCGTCGAGAATAGAGACCTTTACACCAAGCTTGGACAACGAACGCGCCTGCTCCGCAAGAGAAATAGGATATATCACGTTAGCCGGTTCAGACACTAAATCGCGGGTCATAAAGACTCCGTCCGCTACTTTCGCCATAGGACGATACGCTTTCTTCGCCTCCGAAGATTCCCGCGATGCAACCGTTAAAGTTGTGACGCTCGGTTTACCCTCCGTCTTTTCCCGCGTAAGGTATTTATCGAATCTATATGATCTTAACCGCGCACCGTACGCAGTGTTGGCTGAAAACTCCCAGGTCTTGAGCTTAGCCCCCTTGATAGGATCGATTGCTATCGTGGCAGACTTTGCACCTGTACCTGCAACCGCCTTCCAAGCCCTGCCACCAAATCCTTGCGCAACCAGTTCATTTACCTGTTCCGCTTCACCGATCCCAATCAAGACAATTCGGGTAGCACTGATTCCCGAGGGTGCCATAACTGTCAAAGATTGCCCTGCCTCTCCTTTGAAACGACTGGCATTAATCGCGCGGGTCAAGGCACCGTTGGTCGCCTTGTCGACCCTTCCTGCCGTATAGAGCAGTTCACCTCCGGACAAAGCCCCCACGACTAGGGGACCGGTCCGGGGCAACGAAGGAGACGAAAAGCTGATTTTCATTCTAAAACTCCAATGGGTTGTGGGCTGACTGGGGTCAACCAGGTTTTGCGGAACCAAATGTTACAAGCATAGCACCAAACTTTAAAATCTAATTCGGCAAAAATGTCTGCTAGTCAATAGATTGGTCAACCGGCCAGTCCTTGTTACGATACACAATCTACTCGGCCCGGAGTTTCTTCAATGGAACAACTTATAGTCTATTTTTCACCCGAACCGACACAAATCGCGGGCCTAGGGGCCGTCTTATTGGTTTGCGCCGGGCTTTTTTTCGTCGGAAAACTAGTCCGTCGACAAAAGGAAATGCCGGAGATTAATCTTGTCGCCGGTTGGTCAGCTACTATTCTTTTATTCATCATAGCCGGCGGTTTTTTGCAGATCGACCTCCGTATTGTTGCGGCCGGATTAATGCTTGTCGCCATTTTATCTTGCGGCGTCGCACTCCGCCGAAATGGGCTTAATGGGTCGACTGATATTTTCCGGTCGCTCGTGCTCACGCTTCCATTGTTGTGGTTGGTGTCTGCAATGATGATCTCACAATGGGACGAGTTCACCCATTGGATGCCAAACGCCCGATATTTAGTTTCTCATCATACACTACCCGGGGCGGGAAATCCGGATCCGACTTCGAATCTGCCAGGATACCCCCATGCACTCGCCTTCATCGTGTACCTTGCAAGCAGTTTTACAGGTGAGCTTGCGGAGAATGTCTCCGCGTTATTTTCCATAATCCTAATGGCATTTTTCGCCGTTACGCTAGGACGCATAGTTAGTGATTCTATCAATGGCGGGCAATCAGATAGGAAAATAGGATGGACATACTGCGCCATCGGCGCGTTGGCTCTGACGCTATTTAATCCAACTTTTGTACCGAAGATCGTCTTCACCGCCTATGCGGATACACCAACAATGGTGTTGGTGGGCATATTAACTTTTCTAATGTGGATGATACTAAACTCCCTCTCAGGCGTTGAAACACGATATTCAACAACCGACCTTTCGTGGAGTTTTGGTCTAGTCGGGATGGCGATTGTCGGCACGAAGCAACCAAATATTGTCCTCTTTTTCTTGATCGTGATCGGGGGGCTATTGGTCTCTCTGAGGGATCCCCACATTTCGCTGCGTTCCTATCTCCGGCTTTTGCCGGCCATCGTCCTACCTGCCATCATAGTATACAGCGCGTGGCGGCTTCACATCGAGATAAGTCATATTGAAGGTGAGTTCAACTTTCTTCCGCCTCACGCCTGGATGATAGATAAAATCGACGTTATCACAGGTCGAATGTTGTCCGTCGCATCAAAGAAAGGTGGATATTTTGGTATAATGATGGTCGCTTGCCTTTTCGCCCTAAAGGCGCTTTGGAAACTGCGCACCCCATTTGACCGGCTAAGCCTGATTGTTGCAACATTATTTGCGGGCCATATTTGCTTTTTACTCTTCGTATACGTAACGGCGTTCGGTGGAAATGGCTTGGTCGCACCATCCTTCTGGCGTTTCAACATGCACCTTGGTGGTGCGTGCGTCATATTCGGCTTGGTCGGCACAACCCTTCTCTGGCAAAAATTTGTCGTCTCTCGAATTAATGTAAATTTATCTTGGTTGGTGATCGCGCTGATTTTGTTTGCACCCGCCGGGCTCGCCTACAAAATCCGCTTCGACTTACACCCTCCCAGCGTATTCGTCAGGGAGGTCTCTAAGCAGATCGTCCACATTGTACCTGAGGGTGCCCCATTCGTCGTTTTGGACGTGACCGGTAATGGAGAGTTCGAAGTTATCGTCCGCTACGTGACCAGTCCGCACGTCGATTATAAGGGGTTTTTCGTCAGTGGTTACGGACCCTCCGTCGAGAATCTACGACGATTTACTGACGAAAAGAAACCGCAATATATTTGGGTTCACGTTCCAACCACTGAAATTCAGCAGGCGTTAAACGTTAAATTAAAACCACGACATTCCTATCTTCTAGAAATGAAAGACCGCCAAGCTAATGTTTTGAACGCTTGGCCGTTCCCCGGATACGACAACCCCAATAAAGTACCGAATTAATTCTATGCTCAAAAGTTCCTCGGGCACCGGGCTACCGATTGTTTTGTAAGACAAAATGGGTTGTGACAGAAGAATGTCAAAAACATATAGTGCGGTAATGGGCCAGCTTCACCGCTATATTTTCAGACAACTGATCTGGTGGACAACCATCGTGGCTGCGAGCCTCACTTGCATTGTTTGGCTTACTCAGTCGTTACGCTTTGTAGAAATGATCGTAAACCGCGGCCTATCGGCGACTGCCTTCGTTACCTTTACGATGTTACTATTGCCAACATTTCTCTCAGTGATCGGCCCAATAGCCGCATTCTCAGCTGTAATGTTCACCTATAATAGAATGGTCAATGATAGCGAGGTAGTGGTTTTACGTGCGAGCGGCCTACCACCCCACAAGATCGGCCGCCCTGCATTAGTCCTTGCCGTCCTTACAATGGCTCTAGGCTATCTCAACACTCTTTATCTGATGCCAGCGACCTATCGCGATTTCAAGGACATGCAGCGCGAATTCCGCTCTGAATTATCGACCTTATTCTTGCAAGAAGGCATCTTTAACCCCGTGTCAAAGGGTATTACTGTTTACGTGCGCGAACGTAGCGAAGAGGGCGAACTATACGGAATTATAGTTCACGACGAGCGGAAACCCGAGGCGCCCGTGACGATGATGGCGGCGAGAGGGGCGATTGTTAACAGTGATGGGGGGCCACGGGTACTTTTGATCAACGGTAACCGTCAAGAGGTTCAGGCGGATGACGGTCGTCTATCCCTTCTATATTTTGATCGCTACACATTCGATCTGAAAAACATTCAGGAAGAAATCACCAAATTCTGGCGCGAGCCACGAGAACGATTTCTTCATGAACTATTCCAATTCGAGAAAAAACCTAGCGAAGTATTTAACTACGCGCGACTTCGGATGGAGGGTTATTTCCGGCTAGCCTCACCGTTACTTTACCTCACCTACATCGCGATAGGTCTGGCGATGCTGCTGGGTGGAGATTTTAACCGCCGCGGGCAATTTCTACGAATATCTATCGCTATCATCGCCGTTTTACTCGTCCAAGTTAGCACCATGGGTGCAAAAAGCCTCGGTGAGAAAGTGCCTGAAATGGCCGCTGCCTTACTCGCGATTCCCATTGTCACCGCGATAGTATTCTTCTTCCTGCTCGCCGGACCCAGACCAAAGCGACGTGACCAAATCCCTGGGCCGAAAAAGGGACCAACAAATTGAAGCTCTCGCGCACCTTATCTTTATATATAGGACGCCAGTTTATATCATCTTTCCTGGCGTTCTCTCTAGGACTGGTGCTCATTATCACCATTTTCGATACGCTCGAACTATTCCGACGCGTTTCAGTCCGGCAAGACGACATTTCCTTCCATGCTGTGATCTCGATGGCATTGTTGAAAGTCCCGACCATGACCGAAAAAGCGATACCCTTCTCGGCCCTACTAGGTGCGATGTTCGCTTTTTGGCGATTGAACCGGTACCATGAGTTCGTAGTCGCACGCGCTGCAGGGGTTTCAATATGGCAGTTTCTTACCCCTCCCATCACTCTCGCTATCCTCATAGGACTATTCAAGATCGCCGTATTCAATCCGTTTTCATCAGCAATGTTGCTGAAATACGAGGTATTAGAAGCAAAATACATACGGGGTAAATCCAGCCTCGCGGCACTTGCTAACCAGGGTTTATGGTTCCGCCAGCCGACGCAAAACGGGCACTATATTTTGCACGCTCGGAGCATTGTTCCTCGCGAAATGAGAATTGATAAAGTTATCGTCTTTCGCATGAAGGAAGATAACCAATTCGTTGGACGTATCGACGCTCCGATCGCGACATTAGAGGAGGGGTTTTGGCGCTTGAAACAAGCGGTGGTCACAGCTCCAAATCAGCCACCCACACGGGAGGATATCCGACGACTCCCAACGGATCTCACAAGGGGAAATATTAACGACAGCTTCGCCCCACCCGAGACGATATCATTCTGGGCCCTGCCCGGTTTTATAAGCATCATGGAGAACACTGGTTTTTCGGGGGTTCGGCATCTACTTCACTGGCATACCCACTTAGCATTACCTCTGATGCTTGCCGCGGTGGTGATTCTGGCAGCAACATTTTCTCTTCGGCCGGGCCGGCGGGGCGGCACAGCGGTCATCATAGTATCCGGCATTGGTGTTGGCTTTGTCCTTTATTTCCTCTCCGATGTGGCGTACGCACTGGGTGTTTCGTCCAAGTTGCCGATTGTGTTGGCAGCTTGGAGCCCAGCAATTATTACGTTGTTCTTGGGTGTTGCTGTCCTCCTCCACCTCGAGGATGGTTAAATTGAGATTCTTCTATAGTTTCTTCCTCGCCACGGCCATTATCCTTGTTTCCTATCCGCAGTCGGTCGCCTCTGAACAGGAAGGATCTAGTATAGATCGGAATAGACCGGTAATTTTTCGGGCCGACCAACTCCGAAATGAGAAAAAAATCGGAATCATCGTCGCAAAAGGCAATGTGGAATTCTCCCAGGGAAAACGCACTTTGCTTGCAGACGTTGTCACATTTAATCAGCGCGAAGATATTGTTACGGCAAAAGGCAATATCAGCCTATTAGAACCGACTGGCGAGGTGATATTCGCGGACCGCGTCGAACTCACAGGCGACCTGCGCAACGGAATATTAGAGAACATGCGCGTGCGCCTTGCCGACGATGCTAGAATAGCGGCGTTGGGCGGTCGCAGGGTAGGTGGCGAAAAAACAGAATTTCTAAAAGCCGTCTATTCCCCTTGCCGATTGTGTGAAGAAAATCCGGCACGGGCACCAATATGGCAAGTCAAAGCATTAAAGGTCACCCATGACCAGTCGTCACACGATGTCATTTACAAAGACGCCTTCATAGAATTCTACGGTATTCCATTTTTTTACACGCCCTATCTCTCGCACCCAGATCCGACAGTCAAGCGCCGGACTGGCTTTTTAATCCCAACCTATGGCGGAGATACAGACCGCGGCCAATTCGTCCGCACCCCCTACTACATAGATATTTCTCCCGACATGGACGCGACTTTGACTCCCACATTTACTGCTGACGAGGGAGTTGCAGCTGCGGGAGAACTACGACACAGATTAAGCGCGACCTCATACAAAGTAGATGGCAGCTTAGCCTATTCCAGCAAGGGCGGTGGGGAGAGCGACACCGCACGCGGACATATCCGCAGCGAAATCTTGAGCGAGTTCGACCGTACTTGGCGCGGTGGCGCCAACATCTTCTTATCAACTGATGACACCTATTTGCAACGTTATCGTATCGAGTCGACCGATACGCTCGAAAATCGCATACATCTTGAAGGATTTCGAGAGCGAAACTACGCAGCACTCAATGCTTATTACTTCCAGGGGCTTCGTGCCACGGATGACCCCGGTAATACGCCAATCGTATTTCCGAAACTGGATTACAACTATGTCGGGGATCCTAGCCGGTTCGGCGGGCGATGGTCGATCGACGCCGGATTTCTCGCATTGACCCGTACTGATGGAACGGATAGCAAGCGTCTTTCTGGCGTTACTAGGTGGGAATTACCATATACGTCGCGTCATGGAGAAATTTTCCGGTGGTTCTCAACGCTTCAGACTGATGCGTATTTGGCTAGTGAGGTTGTCGATACCAATAATCCGAGTCGGACCCTTTCTGGCTTCAGCTACCGCATATTTCCCCAAGCTGGGATGGACTGGAGACTGCCTTTGGCAAGAAAAGAAGGGCGGTTTACCCAAATTATAGAACCCGTTATCGGAGTGATTTTGGCTCCCAATGGCAAAAATACCGACCGGATCCCAAATGAAGACAGTGTCAGCTTCGAGTTTGACGATACCAATTTATTCTCCCCTAACCGTCTCGGTGGAATTGACCGGGTCGAGGGAGGGCCAAGAGTCAACTATGGGCTCCATAATGGTATTTCCGGTCTCAAAGGTGGTTTTAGCTCTTTTTTTGTTGGACAAAGTTTTAGGCTTAACAAAAGCGAAGAATTCGATCCGGATTCGGGCTTAGACGACCACTTCTCTGATGTGGTGGGAAGAATACACCTGAACCCTGCCAAGTATGTTGATGCACTATATAGATTTCGATTTGATAAAGACGATTTTTCCGCGCGCCGCAATGAACTTACTGCATCGGGTGGCGTTCCCCTGCTACGGTTCTCGTTGAATTATCTATCTATCGATCAACAGAATTTTATTGATTCTCAGGAGCCTCAGGATGACTTCCGGGACCGGGAAGAAGTTACACTAAGTTTAAATTCAAAATTTAATAATCATTGGAGATTTGGGGCAAGTACGCAGCGTGATCTAACAACCGGGGGTGGTGCATTGAAACATGGGCTTCTTTTTATGTACGAGGACGATTGTTTCAAATTTCGCGCGGATTACTCTCGGAGTTTTACTCGTAACCGAGATGTGGGGCCAACGGATACAATACTATTCAGGTTCGTCCTAAAAACCCTCGGGGAAGTGGAAACCTCTCGCGGTGTGAACTAACCCGGGCCTAAAATTTGAAGCGGACGGAAAAGACGATATATATTCGTATAGAACTCTATGTGTGGACTCGATGAAGTCGTTTAAAAGGTATACTCTTAATTTCGCTACTGCGTTGTTATTGATCATATTCGTTTTACCCGGGACCGTTCGGGCACAGGCGGTGCAACGCATTGCTGCAATCGTCAATGACGAACTGATTACCGAATATGATCTTGAATCCCGTATTAAGTTGGTGATTATGTCCACGGGCCTGTCCAATACAAAGGAGGTTCGGCAACGAATAAGCGGTCAGATCCTGCGCACCCTTGTCGACGAAAGGCTGCAAATGCAGGAGGCGAAGAGAAGGAATATTTCGGTGAGCAAGCGTGACATGCGTCGCGCTAAAGAAATGATCGAAAAACAGAACCAGCTTCCGAAAAATGCCCTCAATCGTATGTTACAGGAGAACGCGGTGCCCCTCGCGGCAATGGAAGATCGTTTGCGTGCCGGAATCGCGTGGTCCAAATTGCTTGCCCGAAGACTACGCCCAAGGATCACCGTTGGAGAAGACGAAATTGACGAAACCCTACAGCGTATAAAGTCCCGGCAAGGGCAGACGGAATATCGGCTAGCCGAGATCTTACTCGCCGTCGACAGACCGGATGAAGAAGAAAATATCCGGCGAACAGCTCAACGGATTCGTAAGCAGGTACAGGACGGCGCAAATTTTGCTGCTATTGCGAGGCAGTTCTCGCAGAGTGCGACGGCGGCGGTTGGGGGAGACCTCGGTTGGATGCACGAAGCGGAACTTAGTAATGAACTTAAGACTATCGTACCCAATCTAAAGCACGGAACCGTCTCGCCGCCAGTCAAGACTGTAACTGGATATCGCCTGTTATTACTTCTTGATCGCCGAAAAATAGGAGAAACGACTGGCAAACCCGTAGTTATCGATCTACGTCAGATTTTTCTACCATTTCCCCGCGCTGCAACGCGTCGCGATATAGAAAACCAGACCGATTTAGCGAAAACCATCACGCTCTCTGCAACGGGATGTAGAGATTTTGATATGCTTGCGAGAGAGGTTAAGTCTCCACGTTCGCCAAGTCTGGGTCGATTATCCTTGAGGGATTTATCGCCTGAAATCCAGCTCGCTGTCCGCGACGTTCCAGCAGGCAAAACTACCGACCCAATTAAATTGACAGACGGCGTTCTAGTTTTGATGGTATGTAGCAGAGAGGGTGGCAAGGGGCAGATCAAACTTCCCGAGCGCGACGCGATTGCGGACAAACTGGTCCAGAGAAGACTCTCATTGATGGCGCGACGTTACCTCCGCGACATTCGCCTGTCTGCCGTTATCGATATCAGGATATGACACAGATGGTTAGCGATCGCCCAATCGTGGTGACGATGGGTGATCCTGCGGGTATAGGAGGCGAAACCGCCATGCTAGCGTGGAACGATCATCGTGCTTTCCTTCCCCCATTCTGCGTGTTCGACGATCCGGATCGGCTTAGGCGCCTAGCCTTATTGACCGGTATCCATTGTCCGATAGTCGAAATAGAATCCCCCTCCGACGCTGCTGTCGCATCTTTAGATGCCCTACCCGTTATACCCCTTAGCAGACCGGTTTCTTCACTTCCTGGTTCAGATAGTACACCAGACGGTACCATGGTTATCGAAGCTATTGACCGCGCCATTGACGCAGTTATGAGGGGTAGCGCCGTGGGCATGACAACCAATCCAATCCAAAAAAACCGGATCTATGAAGCCGGTTTCACGTCGCCTGGTCATACTGAATATCTTGGCGAAAGCGTCGGAATGGTCAATCGGCCGATAATGCTTTTAGCTGGGCCAAACCTAAAAGTCGTACCCGTCACAATCCATTTATCACTTAAGGATTCTATCGAAGCTTTGACAATCGACGAAATCGTCCGCACGCTAGAAGTCACAATTAGCTCACTAAAATATGATTTTGGCATACAGCATCCTCGCGTTGCAGTATCGGGGCTTAACCCCCACGCAGGAGAAAGCGGCCATATGGGACGCGAAGAGATTGATATCATCTCTCCTGCTATCGAGCGTGCAAAAAAACCTAACGTAGAGATTAGGGGGCCGCTGTCGGGGGATACAATGTTTCATCAAGCTGCGCGGGAAACATACGATGCCGCAGTTTGCATGTATCATGATCAAGCACTGATCCCGATGAAGACACTAGATTTTGAGAATGGGGTAAATGTCTCGATGGGTCTACCATTTGTCCGCACATCCCCGGATCACGGAACAGCATACAATATTGCCGGCAGCGCGACGGCGAATCCTTTAAGCTTGGTCTCGGCAATCCGGATGGCATCAGAGATCGCATTACGTCGGGAACAGGCGAGCGAAGGTTAAGCCATTGTCTGGTTCCCCAGATTTCTCCAGCTTGCCACCGCTTCGCGAAGTGATCGCGCACCATGGATTATCGGCAAACAAGTCTTTAGGTCAAAATTTTCTTCTAGATCTTAACATCACCCGCCGGATTGTGCGCGCCGCAGGTCCGTTGGAAGAAAAACCAGCGATTGAAATCGGACCCGGTCCTGGAGGGCTAACACGTGCCCTGCTAGAATCTGGAGCTCAGCCTGTAATTGCTGTTGAGCGTGACCCGAGATGCATAGATGCACTTGCGGGAATGACAAAAATTGCTGGCGGTCGTCTTCAATTGGTTGAGCAAGACGCTATAAAATTCGACCCAACACCATTTGCTTCCGAATTAGGGCCTATTACAATTGTTTCCAACCTCCCATATAACATTGCCACACGGCTCTTGATTCAATGGCTGAAGAAAATCGAGTTATTCGACCGTATGGTCCTTATGTTCCAGAGTGAGGTAGCGGAGCGGCTTTTCGCAGCGCCAGGTTCAAAAGCATACGGACGTTTATCTGTCGCCGCGCAGTGGCGCTGCGAAGTCAGGCCTATACTTACCCTTCCGGGCCGTGCGTTTACCCCCCCACCAAGGGTTCAATCGACAGTTGTGGCGATAATCCCGAGAGCAGAGCCATTGGCGGAAGCCGATGAAAGTGCCTTGGAAACCGTCGTTGCGGCAGCATTTTCCCAACGAAGGAAAATGCTTAGATCTAGTTTGAGAAGCCTATTTAAGGATGTCAACTTTGCACTATCGGAAAACGGCATCGATCCGGCAGCGAGAGCGGAGACGATCAGCATAGTCGATTTCTGTTCTATAGCCCGGGCCTACAAGAGAGAAAAAAACTAGCGCTCACCTCCACTCGCGAAGACGTTTGACAAAATCCGTAAGACCTATTTGGCGCTCACGTTTTAAGCGTTCCGCCGCCAGGATTGCCTGAACCTGGGCAACGCTATCGTCAATTTCATGGTTGACAATAATGTAGTCATATTCCGGCCAATGGCTAATTTCATCAGGCGCTTTCGCCATACGAGCTGCAACTACACTGGCCGGGTCCTGCGCCCGAGATTGTAGACGGCGCGCAAGTTCCTCAGTAGACGGTGGTAGTATGAAGATACTCGCAAGATCGTTACGCACCGACTGTTTCAGTTGCTGTTCACCCTGCCAGTCGATATCAAATAGCACATCGCGGCCAGCCACCAGAGCTTCTTCGACAGCAACTTTAGGCGTTCCATAGTAGTGGTCGAAGACCTTGGCATGCTCTAACAATTCACGTCTGTTGAGCATGAGATTGAACTCGGTACGATCAACAAAATGGTAATCTCGACCATCGACCTCGCCTGGTCTTTTAGGTCTCGTTGTTACCGATATTGATAGAGATATCTCTTCATCGCGTTCAAGCACCATTCTCGAAATAGTAGTTTTGCCTGCGCCGGATGGAGACGATAACACAAGCATTAATCCTCGCCGCTCTACCCTGCTTTCCATATCATCCATGCATCAATCTACTCGATATTTTGAATCTGTTCTCGCAGGCGTTCGACTGCAGCCTTTATTTCCAAACCTACCCTTATCAGCTCTATGTCAGAGGATTTTGAACACAATGTATTGGCCTCACGATTCAATTCCTGACACAGGAAATCTAGACGCCGACCGACAGCGCCGCCCTTCCCCAAAAGCTCACGAGCTGCAGCAATATGGGCAAACAAACGGTCCAACTCTTCTCGAACGTCGCCGCGCGCAATGATCAATGCTAGTTCTTGCGCGATTCTCTCCTCAGACGGGGGCGTATCGCCATCTAATAACTCGCCAAGCTGTTCCATCAGCCGCAATTTCCGCCGTTTTGGCTGAAGTTCCGCGAGCCCCGATGCATCTGAAATAAAATTCGCAATATCCCCGATATGACCTTCAATTATGCGTAAAAGCCGTGCCCCTTCTGCCGACCTCATATTGACTAGTCCGTCAAGAAGATCCTCAAACGAGGCAACGACCGCCGCCTCCAAATCGATAGTTTTTGTCTTGTCATCAATGTCTTCCTCGACAACTTCAATGACGCCCCGCAGACTCATAAGTGCTTCGATATTTACAGCGTCCGGGCTGCCTCGAACCTCCGCCGCTACTGTCGTCAATTTATCGAGAACATGGCGGTTTATTTCCAAGGCGGGTGGTTTTTCCGGTCTCTGAAGCACCAGACTTACCGATATGTTGCCGCGCGCACAACTATCGGCCACGCGCTTGCGCACCTCGGCCTCTATTTGGTCAAACCCCTGCGGCAGACGAAAACGGAGATCCAGACTCTTCGAATTTACACTTTTGACTTCCCATACCCAACTATACCCAACGGCCGCGCCGTCCAGTCGAGCGAACCCAGTCATGCTCTTTACTTTCAACAAGATCTCTTCTTTGGTTTGTCCATAAAGTTTCCCGACCGGGGATATTCTATCATTCTAGCTCTTGAAAGTCGCTCGCGGAGTATCCTTCAGTTAGCACGTCGTCTTTGAATATCACGCCATCTAGCCACATTTTGGTTATGATCATGGAGAGTGCGCGCGAATGCATGACCCCCTGTACCGTCAGCGACGAAATATAGGTCTGTAGAATCGCGCGGGCGGACCGCTGCCATTATTGCTGCAAGGCCGGGATTTGCAATTGGACCTGGTGGCATTCCGGCGTGCCTATAAGTATTGTAGTGGGAAGAAATTTGCAGATCGGACTGGGTCAGCGGCCGACCGAGAGGGCGCTTACCGCCAGTCACTGCATAGGCTACAGTCGGGTCAGACTGTAGGCGCATACCTAACCTCAGCCTATTATGAAACACGCTAGATACCCGCGCCCGCTCGCCATTTATGCCCGTTTCGCGCTCGATGAGCGAAGCGAGAATTAAAGCCTCTCGGGGAGAAGTAATTGTGATCTTTTTCCCCCTCGCAGCCCAAGCTTTTCCCAAAGCAAGGTTCATTGCTTTTTCCATCCGCGATAAGACCGAAGATCGTTTATCACCATAACTAAAGAAATAGGTCTCTGGTAGATATATGCCTTCCGGCCGGTCAACCGGTACATCGCCTACAAGGCCCTCTGTCTCAGCGACTAGGGATACCACCTCACGGGTCAATAACCCCTCCGGTATCGTAATACGGCGTTTTACTAACTCTCCATTGACCAAATGATTAATAATTTCATCAATACTCATCTTAGGTTGGAATACGAACTCTCCTGCACGCATCCGTCTAGCCGTTTCGGTAAACCGCGCACCGAGTACAAAAAGATGTTCATTATCAATCACGCCATATGACAAAAGTTGTGCCGCTATCTCTTGAACACCAGCGCCTTTAGAGATTATCAACTTTATCGGTTGCGTGGCTGGACCATCCGCGTGATATGATCCCCATACCCACAATATACCCGCCCCAGCCGCGCCGAAAGCGGCCGATATTAGGATAGCTAGCAAGCGGGCGGTAAACCGCCGCATTTGACTTCAGGAAACCTTCTTAAACACGATAGACGCGTTTGTGCCGCCGAACCCGAAAGAATTAGACAACGCAGCGTCTATTGGTCGCATTCGCGCTTCGTTAGCCACAAGGTCTATGTCACATCCTTCGGATGGGTTTTCCAGGTTAAGCGTTGGCGGTGCGACGCCATTTTCGATCGCCTTCACCGAGAAGATCGCCTCTACCGCGCCAGCAGCTCCCAATAGATGCCCGATCGCCGATTTAGTGGAGGACATAGATAAATTATATGCATGATCGCTGAATAGGCGTTTTACAGCACCCAATTCGATCTCGTCACCAACCGGCGTCGAAGTACCATGGGCATTAATGTAGTCAATATCTTCTGGATTCATGGCGGCGTTCTTTAGGGCCGATTGCATTGCGCGGTAACCGCCGTTACCGTCTTCAGGTGGGGAGGTGATATGATATGCGTCTCCAGACATACCATAACCGGCCACTTCGGCGTAGATTTGCGCACCCCGGGCCTTGGCGTGTTCATATTCTTCTAACACGACCACCCCGGCACCCTCACCCATTACGAACCCGTCCCTGTCCTTATCCCAGGGACGCGATGCGCGTGTAGGTTCTTCGTTAAAATTCGATGATAGAGCTCTGGCCGCCGCAAAACCCGCTAACCCTAGCCGGCAAACAGCCGCCTCCGCTCCTCCTGCAACCATAACATCTGCATCTCCGAACCCAATCAGACGAGACGCATCGCCTATAGCGTGAGCACCGGTGGAACAGGCAGTCACGGGGGCATGGTTAGGCCCTTTGTAACCATATTTTATCGATACCTGGCCCGACGCAAGATTAATCAGGCTCGACGGGATAAAGAACGGCGAGATCCTCCTTGGACCCTTTTGAG
This sequence comes from Alphaproteobacteria bacterium UBA830, assembly GCA_002295635.1. Taxonomy (GTDB): domain Bacteria; phylum Pseudomonadota; class Alphaproteobacteria; order MPNO01; family UBA830; genus UBA830. The sequence continues at coordinate 64,245 of DBHK01000023.1, forward strand.
CCATTAGCATCGCCGCCTCTGAGATTGTCTCGAGCCCGCCGATACCCGACCCAATCATCACTCCAGTCCGATAGGCATCTTCGTCTTCAGTAACGTTCCACCCAGAATCAGCAATTGCTTCTGCTGCCGCTCCCAGTGCAAAGATTATAAATTTATCCATCTTCCGCTGGTCTTTAGGAGCTACATGGTCGTCCGGATTGAATGTACCGTTCGTGCCATCACCGAGGGGAACCTGACAAGCGATCTTAACTGCTAGATCGTCGGTATCGAAAGTTTCAATCTTCGTCGCCCCGGACTCACTTTTTAACAGGCGATTCCAGACGTATTCTACGCTGGCACCCAGCGGGGTAATCGCGCCAACACCGGTAACAACGACACGTCTCAATTGCATGGCCATGCTCTCACACCTACAGGAATATTTCCTCGATATGGGCAAAGGCCCAGAAGGAGGGTGACCCCTACTACCCAGCGTTTTCCTCTATAAAAGCCATTGCGTCTTTGACGGTAAGGATCTTTTCGGCGGCATCATCTGGAATCTCGCAGCCAAATTCCTCTTCGAATGCCATCACGAGTTCGACCGTATCGAGGCTGTCCGCCCCTAGATCATCAATAAAGCTGGAGTTTTCGGTTACTTTGCTCTCGTCAACACCAAGATGCTCGACGACGATCTTTTTCACCCGGTCTGCGGTATCACTCATTATTCTTTCCCTGGAATTTACCGGCATCCGAGCGAATGTCGGTCCGGCCTTTGGTTTCGTTTTCTCCTCACCCGAAATTAACATTTTTCGAGGTTCGACAATTAAAGGGGACTTTACCCCTGAACGTTCTATATCATGGCCATTCCACCATTTACATGCAAGGTTTGACCGGTAACGTATGCCGCCTCTTGGGAGGCGAGAAATACCGCGCACGCGGCCACGTCTTCCGGGGTTCCGAGCCGTCCCGCGGGAACAGCATCGCTCAATTTTTTGCGTTGTTCCTCCCCTAGTGATTCGGTCATCGCCGTTGCAATGAAACCAGGTGCGATACAGTTGACCGTGACACCCCGGGTTGCTACCTCGCTCGCCAGCGTCTTCGACATGCCTATCAGTCCTGCTTTAGACGCGGAATAATTAGCCTGTCCAGCGTTCCCAGTTACGCCGACTATGGAAGTTACATTAATTATACGACCCCAACGAGCCTTCATCATGCCTCGTAAAACTGCGCGTGAAAGTCGGAAGCTAGCAGTCAGGTTTATTTTAATAACCTCTTCCCAATCCTGATCCTTAATGCGCAATGCGATATTATCGCGAGTCAAACCTGCATTATTGACCAAAATATCGATTCCGTCCATTGCATCATAGGCATCGGACAACATAGCATCAGCACTCTCAGAATTCCCTAGGTCACCTATTACCACTTGAGTGCGCTCACCCAGCAACGTCGCTAGGTCATTCAATGCTTTCTTGCTTCGTCCAGCCAGTGTAACCGTCGCTCCCTGTGCATGCAGCGCTCTACCTATCGCGCCACCAATACCTCCGGATGCGCCGGTAATTAATGCCTTCTTATCTGAAAGGTCAAACATTTAGCTCGCTCCTATAAAGTTTTGAGGACGGCCTCGATCTCATCAGGTGTCGCAGCGTTGATCGACCTCAAATCGCGGTCTATCCGTTTGGTCAAGCCGGACAACACCTTACCGGGCCCAAGTTCAATCAGTGTGTCCACCCCGCCGTCCCGCATGGCTAGTACGCTCTCGCGCCACCGAACCATGGACGTCACTTGTTCAACCAATAGCGATTTAATTTCATCAGGATTGTCTACCGGCGCTGCCGTGACATTCGTCATTACCCGCACAAGTGGACGAACAACCGTTACTTCACTCAGCGCCCTCTCCATTATTTCAGCGGCAGGCGCCATCATACTACAGTGGAAGGGTGCACTGACCGCTAATTTGACGGTTCGCCGAATATCACGCTCACTAGCAATTTCGATAGCTCGGTCGATTGCATCCATAGCGCCTGATAAAACGACTTGTCCTGGGGCATTATCGTTTGCCACCGAGCAGATTTCTCCATCAGATGCAGCAATGGCGATTTCTTTGGCTTGATCAAGCTCAGCACCCAGCAAAGCCGCCATACCGCCTTTTCCTACTGGCACAGCCTCCTGCATTGCCTGTCCGCGAATCCTAAGTAACCGCGCAGCATCCGCCAGTCCAAACGATCGGGCAGCAGCCAAGGCCGAATATTCACCCAAAGAATGACCCGCTAGAAAGGTGGCAATTTCATCTACTCTAACGCCACCTTCTTTTTCTAAGACACGTATTATAGCCATGCTAACTGCCATTAAGGCCGGCTGCGCGTTCTCTGTAAGCGTCAGCTCTTCCATCGGGCCATCTGTTATTAATTTAGTCAAATTCTCGCCTAACGCATCATCAACCTCTTCCAATGTTTCGCGAGCGATTGGGAACGCCGCGAGCAATTCTTCTCCCATGCCTACCGCCTGAGATCCTTGTCCCGGAAAAACCAATGCTCGCGCCATTTATCCTACCCCGAATTTTTTTGCTCGATTGAAGCCAATTTTTTCAGTCATATAGAGTGAAAAATGGGAGTCAAGATAGTGTCACGAATCATGATAGGATTGCTTGCGCGTGCTGATCAAATGTGTATATTCCGGCGCCTCATAGTTCGGTACGTCATTTCTGACGCTTGTCCAAGACGCTATTGGTAAATCGGAAGAAAAAGTCTACCTGAAACAAATGCCGACTACGGCTACGTGCCAGATGCCAACCAGGAGTAATTAAGGTGCCTCTATACGAAAACGTGTATATCGCACGCCCAGATATTTCACCGGCCCAGGTCGAAGCCCTCACGGCGGACTGGACCAAGATACTCGAGGAAAATGGTGGCACTGTCACCAAGGATGAATACTGGGGTCTGAAATCGTTTGCCTACCGGATTAAGAAAAACCGGAAGGGTCATTATTCATTGTTAAATATCGACGCACCCCCGGCTGCACTTTCGGAAATGGAGCGGAACATGAGGCTAAGCGAGGATGTCTTGCGCTATATGAGCGTCCGCGTCGACGAACATGAGGACGGCCCTTCGGTGATGATGCAAAATAAGAATAGTCGGGACGACCGTGAACGTGGACGCGACGGCGTTGAGGATGAAGCCATGGATACTGCAGTCGAGACAAAGTCTGAAGAATCCTTGGCGGATGAATCAGAAACGAATAGCGAAGCTGAGATCGATAGTAAGGAAACCGAAGAATGAGCCGGAGACCGTTTTTTCGTCGGCCAAAAAGCTGCCCATTTTCGGGGGAAAACGCGCCGATAATTGACTACAAAAACGTTAAACTGCTACAGCGTTTTACGTCTGAACGGGGCAAAATCGTGCCTAGCCGTATTACGGCAGTCTCTGCCAAGAAGCAGCGTGAGCTGGCATCGGCGATTAAGCGTGCCCGCAACCTTGCCCTTTTACCCTTTATCATAAACTGAAACACGAAGAAGCTGGTAGTTGGGGTTCCGTGCGTAACGCCATGCTCATTCCATTGGGTGCGGGCGTTGTTTCTGCTGTTCTTCATCTTTCGTTAACACTCGGTTCGCCCGGCGCATTAATGATAGCCTATTTCGCTCAACTGCCAATTGCTGCAACAGGATTGGCCTTAGGACTCTCGCAAGCCGCCGTCGCAGCGGCGTGTGCCGCGATGCTAGTTGCCCTGTTATCGCCTGGAGCAGGGACGTTAAGTCTATTCATCATTACATCGGCACTACCTGTTATTATGGTTATCTTTTTTGCCATGCGAAACCGGGCCGATGATATGGGGGGTGTAGCTTGGTATCCAGTCGGTCGAATTCTCGTATGGCTATCGATGCTTGCTGTCGCTGCATTTTTTGCAAGCTATGTCGTTTTCATGGACAATGAAGGAGGCATTCGAGGTGCGGTCCAAGGTTATCTCAAAACAATAATAACCGGCCTTAACAATACGGATCAGCCTGTCTTTGATGCAATGATTATGACGATGGTGACAATATTCCCTGGCGTTGCAGCAGCATCTTGGATACTGATGAGCCTTATCAATTGCGTGCTCGCGCAGAGATTTCTCGTGGTCATAGGTAAGAATATCCGACCCAAACCAGTTTATTCCGATATTGAAGCTCCTTTATGGCCTGTGGCGATAATTGTTATAGGTGCCCTTCTGACATTTTCGGGAGGTGAAATCGGGTTTATCGGCTTAAATATATTGTTAATAACCAGCGTACCTTTTTTCTTTATAGGACTGGCAGTTCTGCATAGTATCTCAAATGCGTGGTCTGGACGCTTTTTTGCTCTGGCGTTCATGTATATTTTTTTGATTTTGGCACATTGGCCCGCTGCGTTAATTGCAGTACTCGGCGTGTTGGAGTCTCGTTTGCAAATTCGCGACCGCTTGAAGGCGCGTCGCTCGAACAAAGGAAGCGAATAATGGACGTTATACTTCTTGAACGGATCGAAAAATTGGGGCAAATGGGTGATGTAGTTACCGTCAAACCTGGCTTCGCGCGCAACTACCTCCTACCGCGCAAAAAAGCGCTGCGAGCAACCGATTCTAATCGGGGAACATTCGAGAAGCAGCGTGCTCAATTAGAAGCTAAAAACCTTGAACATCGCGAAGAAGCAGAACGTATTTCAAAGGATATGGATAAACTGAATATCGTTATTGTTCGCCAGGCAAGTGACAGTGATCAACTATATGGTTCTGTAACGCCACGTGATATTGCCGACGGCATCACAGAGGCAGGAGTAACGGCAGATCGGCGACAGATCAAATTGGACCGCCCGATCAAAACAGTTGGTATGCATACCGTGCGTATCGAACTGCATCCAGAGGTATCAGTTGAAGTAATCGCAAATGTCGCACGCTCGGAGGAAGAGGCGGAAATGCAAGCCCGCGGTCAGCGGATAAACCGCGACGGCGAAGTTGTCGGCATAGAAGATAAAAACGTCGAAGTCGGTGTCGTATTCGAAGAAGGTGCAGCACCAGACGAGGAGTTGTTGGCAGTCGTAGAGAAGGCCGTGGAACCCATTGCAGAAGCCCGAGCGGAGAAATCAGTTTTAGAGGACATCGCATCCGGTAAGGAAGATTCCGATAGCGTAGAGGCCTGAGAGCGCTTTTATCCGAACCGGCTTTGCCGCCCCAACAGATACCGGTTGGCTGGTTTTATTCGATAAATTGAATGGTTATTTTGTGAAGAACGACCCCGGCGTGCCCCTTCGACTCTGTCTCTGATTACGGCCAAGGAATAATTTACGAGTCGCAAAGACTAGCGCCCAACAACACGCGCGATATACTCCGATCATGGTACCAATACAGAAGTATCCTATGGATGAAAAAAAAATCGGTTTCGTTGCTGCTACGTCTGAGTCCGCGCGGAGAGCGGTAAAAGCGTTAAAAGAAAAATATCAGCACGTCGTCCCACAAGAAGCCGATGTTATTGTCGCACTCGGTGGTGACGGACACATGCTAGAGACACTCCATTCATGGCTTGATCAGGATATCCCTATATACGGTATGAACCGGGGTACGGTGGGGTTTCTAATGAATGAGTTTCGGGCGACAAACCTAACAAAACGGATTGCCTCTGCGGAAACGGTAAAACTACGACCACTGGAAATGGCAGTGCAGGATATTCACGGTAATAAAACCACCTCAATCGCAATCAATGAGATTTCGTTACTGCGCGAGACCCGGCAGGCTGCCAAGTTGAGGATAAAGATCGATGGTAGAGTGCGAATGTCCGAGTTGATCTGCGACGGAGTATTAGTTGCCACGCCCGCAGGCAGTACCGCCTATAACCTGTCCGCGGATGGACCAATCATTCCATTGGACGCAAACTTACTGGCTCTTACTCCGATCAGCGCTTTCCGACCTCGCCGTTGGCGCGGCGCACTTCTACCATCCTCTGTATCAATCTCCCTAGAGGTTCTGGAACCGCGAAAACGGCCCGTAAGTGCGGTAGGCGACTATACTGAGATCCGCGACGTAAAACGGGTAACGGTGCGAGCCTGCAACGACAAGTCATTTTCGTTATTGTTCGACCCGGATCATAAGCTGGAGGATCGTATCCTGAACGAACAGTTCACTCCCTGATAGCAAATCTTTCATGCCAGAATTTTTTGTGCATGATGATGTTACCATTTGAAAAACTCCGGTAATTCTCAATCGAAACGGACCCGGAGTGATATGCGGCGTTTGCTAATTACTATTGGGTGGAGAGGATTGGAAGACTGATCCCCAGATGATGGCTGTCTAGTTTCAAAATTGTTGCAGTCGGAAATGCGGTTTTTGACTAGCTGGAAGATCCGGACGGAATTTCTTCGAGATTTTTACCGTTGGCACAACGAAATGTCGGCGACTCCAAGCTTAGAATCGTGAAAATTTTCGCACCTAACGGCAAAGATATTGAAGTAACTATCTGCGTTGAATAGAGCGCAGTCCATTAAAATAAAACGATACCTATAATGTCATCTTTAATGTGGTAAAACGCCGTTCAATAACATTCTACGAAGGTCGAATGAGCAATACAATTCTGTGTGTCCGCGACGGGGCCGTCGCAACTGTAACCATCAATCGCCCGGAGCGCCGTAATGCGATGGACCGAGGCTCATGGTCCCAGCTCGGTGAAATTTTCGGCGAATTATCCGAAGATACAAGTCTGCGTTGCATTGTTGTTACCGGCGCAGGGGGTAAAGCCTTCGGATCTGGGAATGATATCTCCGAATTCGATACACTCCGAAAGGATTCCAGAAAGGTACGCGAATATAACGATATAACCATTGCCACCATACATGCGATTGAGCAATGCCTGCATCCAACAGTGGCGCGGATCGAGGGTTTCTGCCTGGGCGGAGGTTTGGAGATCGCTTTAGCCTGCGACGTACGGGTGGCAGCACCCGGCTCGACCTTTGGCTTACCGGTCAAGAATATGGGGATTTTCCTAGACCCAGCGCTTGCGGACACTTTGGTCAATGCAATCGGGCGGACTGCAGCCCTCGAGTTAGTCCTTGAAGGTCGATTCCTTAATACAGAAGAAGCGCTGAAACGCGGAATTATTACCCGGATTGCGCCAGACGGGGGGCTCGACGAAGAAGTAGCTGCAACTGTAGAGCGTATTTGCGTTGGCGCACCGCTGGCTCACCGGTTTAATAAAGATGCTATCCGAAAAGTTCGCATAGAAGGTGATGATTCTGAGGCCCAATACGTCCGGGCGGCCTCCTACGGTGATACAGAGGATTACCGCAATGCATGGACCTCCTTCATTGCGAAAAAAAAGGCTCGCTTCCAAGGGCGATAATCACTGACCACCTCCGAAACGGTTATCTCATTTTGACTGCCTCAGCTGGCCTCCAGTCGCGGGGGTGATGAAGGATATGAATTACTCAGCAAGGCCTCACCGAATAAAGTCCCGTTTTTCGATTCCAGCCGAGATCGAACTAGGCACTCTGGCCATCGTTAAAGCCCTCGCGGATCTGGGCGATCGTCTCTGGATCAAAATAATCATCAATACGGCGATGCACAGAAGCAATATATTCCGGGTCGTGGTGAGAGCCGGACCATGCCGCGCCTGCGCGAGACTCTACCCGCAACTTTGCACACCAGGTCGTAGTCCGTAACCAAGTGATTCTTCTAAAGGGTCCACACCACGGTCGGATACGGTCGCCTAGTTCTCTCGTTAGCTCAGAAAAATACGCCTCGTAGAAGAGGTTAACATCTTTGTCACTAATTACTGTGGCCACATCCGAATCCCACATCGTGGAGGTATAGACGGTCGCGTGCGCTAGATCGATCGCCGGTGCGCCATACAGCATCTTCTCAAGATCGACGAATACAGCGGTCCCATCCGACTGAATCATAAAATTGCCGGGATGGGTATCTGTACCGACCAGTGTGATCGGTAAATCGCAGCAATCGGCATTTGCAGCAAAATCATGGGCGCGCCCCAGTTCTTCATCGATTTGGCGCCGAGAAGCGGGGGTTATGTCAGCGTCATCCATATACCGGGACTGGGCCTCAATCACTCTGAGGGTGGCCGCTATTGGGTCTGCGTGGAACGGTAATGGCTGCTGATCAACCTTTTCGGGTACCGGTAATGAGTGAATTGACGCGAGAGCTTCCGCGATAGAAACAAGTTCTTCCGGAAGCCGCGGGACACAGCCTTCAATCTCCGAAATTATCAGAGCACCCCACGGTATCCCAACCTGTGGTGGTATAATGGCATGTAACACTGGTACATGGCCGCAAGGGTAAGCACGGGAGAAACAGGCTGCCTGATATTTCAGATTCGCGGCTGGGGAGAGCCCAAAGGCACCGGATCTCGGGATACGCAAAATTTTCTTGGTACCACGGATAGCTACATGAGCATGGACCAGACCTTTTACCCGCATCGGCGCTAAATCGTCCGGAACAAGTTCCCTAAAAGAAAATAGGTCGCCCTTCAGTGCACGAAATAACGCTAGCAAATCCGCGCCCCCAGCATCCCAAGTTTCAATATTTTTTTTCACGCGATAAAAGGTTCTTCTCAGCTGCCTATGGTGTCAAGAAGCATGTGTTGTGCCGATACTAGACGCGCATTAGCTTACCATAGATTATGGGGGATTTTCTTGGCTAAAGATGAGTGCTCAAAGACAAAATGGACGATTCCCTATTGGGTTGCGGTTCTCTTTTTAGTCATCGGGGCGTTTTCCTGGGCGGGAAGTTCGATCGCAGGGCGCATGGCATCAGGAAACGTGCCACCATTTTCCCTTTCATTTATTCGTTGGTTTTTCGTCGTCCTTTGTTTTCTCGCGATCGGTGGGAGAGAGACTTGGGAACAGCGCCGTCTCGTCCTAAAGCACTGGAAACTCTTGGTCGCGTTTGGATTCTTCGGAATTGTGGGTTTTACTGTCCCATATTATGTAGGCCTGCAGTTTACAGTCGCTATCAACGCCTCGCTTATGAATACCTCTGGTGCGCTATGGATCGTTGGTATTGCCTTCCTGATGACGGGAGAGACAATCACGCGAAAACAATCACTTGGTGTATTGCTAGGGTTCTTCGGTACACTCGTGATCGTGTCGCGCGCCGATCTAGCCGTATTGTCACAATTTTCATTTAATGTCGGTGACATCATGGTGTTAGTCGGATTTTTTTCTTGGGCGGTTTACACTGTGATGTTGAGGTGGAAACCGGCCGAAATGGGCGAACTTGCCTTCCTTACCTCTATGGCGATTTTTGCCGTTATTCTTATGGCTCCGCTATACGCGATCGATCTCATTCAGGGTAAAACATTTGAAACGAACTTTGATAATATCGCCATAATCATTTATGCGGTCATCTTTCCATCTTTCATTTCATACCTTTTATGGAATAGGGCGGTCCCAGTGGTCGGGGCCAGTGTCGCCAGTATTGCACAATATCTTATCCCTATGATTGGTGTCTTTCTGTCGGTCATATTGCTTGGTGAAGCAGTTGAGACCTATCACATCGCGGGTATCGGGGTTATTTTCACTGGTGTCTGGTTAGTATCATCTGGGCGTCGAAGGTTAGATGCCAATAAATCTGGCATGGATACGTAGAAACATCGTGAGAAGTAGACACTGGAAAATAGGAAATGGCGAATAACGACTGTATCTTGATCGCTGGGGCAGGGCCTGTTGGTATGACCGCGGGGTTAGCCTTGTCGAAGGCTGGAATTCCGGTAAAAATGTTTGATATTCTCGCAGAAATTCCTGCCGACCACCGGGCGTCAACGTTACACCCGTCGACGCTGATGTTGCTTGAAAAGCTTGAAATGACATCAGTACTCGTTGACCGTGGAATTGAATCCCCCCTTTTCCAATGGCGTGATCGAGCGAGCGACCGCATTGTCGCTGAATTTGATTATCGCGATATCTCAGATGTGCTGACCTACCCCTATGCCTTACAGCTGGAACAGCACAAGACGATAGAAATCGGGCTCGACATTGCACTGGCTATCGATGGGTTCGAGCTTCACCGTGAGCGAGAGCTCTCCAGACTATCTCAGGACGATAACGGGGTTGAGGTTAGTGTCAAAGCACCAGATGGGTCTTTCGAAGTCCATCGTGGGAAATTTTTGATCGGAGCCGATGGCGGTAAATCCGTAGTGCGTAAATTACTCGATATTGATTTTCCGGGCTTTACCTGGGAGGAGCGGTTCATCATTGTATCGACCTATTATGATTTCGAAGAGGCCGCTGGCTATCGGTATCGTAATTACGTAGCGCATCCGGAACAATGGTGTGCAATGATCAAGGTACCGGGCGAGGCCGACGAAGGTGTGTGGCGAGCGCTATTCCCAGCATTCGGGGACATGCCCGATGAACATGTGCTAAGTGATGAATGGATTCAGGCTCGGTTTGCCGAGTGTTATCCGTACGATCCACCGTACGACCTCCTGCACCGAAATCTCTATAGCGTACATCAACGAGTGGCTGAGAGCTTCGCGAAGGGCCGGGTAGCGCTTGCAGGTGATGCCGCCCATGTAAATAATCCCTTAGGGGGCATGGGGATGAATAGTGGAATACATGACGCGCTGAATCTGGCCGAAAAGTTGGAAGCGGCATGGCATGGTGGTAATCACGAGTTGTTGCTAAGCCGCTATGACCGCCAAAGACGACCAATGGCCGAAAAATATGTTCAGGCTCAATCCATCGCTAACAAGCGATTGCTCGAGGAAAATGACCCAGAGGCACGGGAATATCGCCTAAAAGAGCTAGAGTTTACAGCGACCGACGGGGCCGCTAAACGGGATTACCTATTGCGAGCATCACTTATGCAAATGTTAGAGGAAGCAAATGCTATCGAATAACGATTTGCACCCTTATACTCCTGACTTTGAAGACTACGATGAGCATGTTTTGGTGCACTATTCCAAGGCAATCGCCATGTTTAGGACTGGGGCAACTCATCCTCTACCCAATCTAGTTCGAGCGTCTCGCGTATTTCGCTCTCATACCCGCCGACATATATTAAGAAACACCATCGCTGTTATCTCTCCCCACCAGCCGCTGTACGAAAATAAATTTTCAATCGCGGACTTCCAGTGATTAGGCTCTAATAACGCGGCGAGCCGTTCAGATACTCTTGATACCCCAGCACTACATCGTTTTAACGAGCAAGGGCTAAGGAGTCATTCCTACCTTGCAGTTCCCCATACCCATTGATAGCCTCAGGCCCATATAGAAGGAATAGATATGCCCGACGGCACACCGGCACGACATACAAATAATCTTGAGCATTTCTGGATGCCGTTTACAGCAAATCGCCAGTTCAAAGCGGCGCCAAGGCTCATGGTTGCCGCCAAAGACATGCATTACACTGACGACCAAGGCCGCCAGATTCTGGATGCAGCGGCGGGTATGTGGTGCGTCAACGCAGGCCATGGCAGGGATAAGATCACCGAGGCCATCCGCACCCAAGCGGGTATCATGGATTATGCTCCCGCTTTCCAGTGGGGACACTCGGGTGCGTTCGATCTTTCATCGAGGCTTGCCAATCTGTTCCCTGGTGATCTGGACTACGTTTTTTATGCTAATTCGGGCTCGGAAGCGGTCGATACCGCACTGAAATTGGCGCTGGCTTATCATCAGCTTCGCGGTGATGCGCGGCGCACACGGCTGATCGGCCGCGAACGCGGTTATCACGGTGTGGGTATTGGCGGCACCTCAGTCGGAGGCATCTCAAACAATCGAAAGCACTTTGGCAATCTTATGGCGGGCACTGATCACCTCCCCCATACCCATAACCTGGCGGAAATGGCGTTTACGCGGGGACAGCCAGAGTGGGGTACACATCTGGCGAGCGACCTAGAGCGCATCATCGCGCTGCACGACGCATCGACCATTGCCGCAGTCATCATTGAGCCCGTCGCGGGATCCACCGGCGTACTTGTCCCTCCGAAGGGCTACCTGGAGAAAATTCGGTCGATCTGCAATGACCACGGTATCCTGCTGATATTCGACGAGGTCATCACCGGGTTTGGACGACTCGGCGATCCGTTCGCCGCCGACTATTTCGGCATCGTGCCCGACCTGATGACCATGGCAAAGGGTCTAACGAATGGAGCCGTGCCGATGTCCGCCATCGCTGCGCGGGGCAACGTCTACAACACGTTCATGCAGGGCCCACCCCACATGATAGAGCTCTTTCACGGCTATACCTACTCGGCACACCCGCTGGCCTGCGCGGCCGCGCTAGCGACGCTGGACGTGTTCGCTGAAGAAGATTTGTTCAATCGCAGCAGAGCATTGGCTTCGATATGGGAAAACTCCATTCACAGCATAAAGGGACAGCGCAACGTCATCGATATCCGTAACCTCGGTATGATGGGTGCGATTGAACTGGCGCCGCGTGACGACGCGCCGGCGACGCGCGCCTATGACGTGTATCTTAAATGCTACGAGAAGGGGCTTCTGGTACGCCAGACCGGCGACATCATCGCGATGTCTCCGCCGCTAATCGCATCCGAAGCTCAGGTCGGCGAAATCATATCGATCCTTGGCGAAGCGATTTCCGAGACGGAGTAACCTCCCGGGGTTTAGAATCCTCCGAACAGCATACTCGGCAACCAGGTGGCAGTCGCGGGATATAGCGCGACCATGGCCAACGTCAGAAGCTGTGCGATAACGAATGGGCCCACTCCCTTGTACATGTCGATATATGTTATCTCCTTCGGAGCAATGGACCGAAGGTAAAAGATTGATGGTGCCATTGGTGGGGTAAGGTAAGAGGTTTGTAGAATGATACAGACCATCACGCCAAACCACAGAGGATCGATCTCTGCCGCGCGGATTATCGGATCAGCAATTGGCAGCACGATGATCAAGACCGATATCCAATCCAGTACAAAGCCCAAAATGAAAACCACTATAAGGAAGATCACCACGATTCCAGCTGGGCTAAAACCGGAGCCTTCAACAACCTGAGAGACCAGATCATCTCCTCCGTGTACGATGAAAATACTAGCGAATAGAATGCCGCCTAGCACAATCAGCATCACCATCGATGTGATCTTGATGGTCTGGGTTACGGCTTCTTTTAGAATGATGAAGGAAAACTGGCGGTAAGCGATGGCGAGAATAACAGACCCAAACGCGCCCACCGCCGCCGCTTCAGTGGGCGCAGCGATACCGGCGAAGATACTGCCTAGCACGGCAAGGATCAGGAGTGATGCCGGCAGCAACGCTGTCAGCATCAGCCAAAGTTTCGCCGAGAGCGAGACGCGGTCGTCCAAATCATTCTGACCGGGACCGGCCTCCGGCTGCAACAGGCATCGTACAATGATGTAAAGTATGAATAGTCCAACCAGCACACCTGCGGGAATCAGAATTCCGGCAAACAAATCTCCAACGGACATTTCTGTTATTGACGCATATACGATAATGACGACCGATGGCGGTATGGTTGTGCCGAGTGACCCCCCTGCACAGACGGTACCGGCGGCTAAATCCTTTTTGTATCCCGCACCCATCATTGCCGGGACCGCCATCAGTCCCACCACGATCTCTACAGCACCGACGACGCCGGACGATGCAGCAAATATTCCACACATGATAATGGTTGTAATCGCCAACCCGCCTCGTAATGCACCGAACCAGATCTTAATTGCGTCAAACAGTCGGGCCGCAATACCGGCCCTTTCCAGCATTGCCCCCATGAACACGAATAGGGGTATGGCAGCGAGTACGAAATTGGATGTTACGTCAAACAGACGGCTATGAAACTGAGTAGGCAGGACCATACCGAATTCAAGGACGCCAAATAGAAAAGCCGTCGCTATTAGGCTGAATGCCACCGGAATACCGGCGAACACTAAAATAAATAGCATTGGAAACATAAAGACTGCGAGCGACAGGTCAGCCATGATCACTTTCCGTTAGGCTGTCACCTGACTTGTCCAGTGGCGATTTAATAAAACCTAGCGCACTGCGGACATGGCGAATACACTCGGCCACAGCTTGCAACAAAAGCGCGGCAAATCCGACAAGTAATCCCGCAAACAAAGGCCACAACAGCGGTTTCCATGGGCTCGCAGGGTCTAATTCGTTTGTTAGATATGCTTCAAGCCATTCGTCGTAGGCGCCAATGATGAAAAAAATAAGCGCGGGAATGAATAGCCCGATATAAACGACAACGTTAATCCAGTCTTGCCAATCGCGGGGAAGACGGGTCGACAAAAAGTCGATTCGGATGTGTGCATTGTTGCGAAGCGTGTAACCGGCTGCAAACAGAAATCCTATGCCATTTGCCATGTAGGCGATGTCGTATGCCCAGAGTGTGGGCGCGGAGAAAACTCTTCGCGACACGACTTCATACATCATATCGCCTATCAGTATTAACAATAAGATACCAGCGATCACGGCCAAGGCCATAGACAACCGATCAATTACTTTAAGAAAGAACTGCATAATAACAGGGCGAGGGCCGGATAACACTCCCGGCCCTCGACATATTTAGGCATCAATTATGGCGATAGGTGCCATATTTCTTCCAGCGGTCGTAAAAGCCCCAGTATGATTCGGAAACACGGGCCATCCAGTCATTACCCTTTGCCGATTGAGCATTTGCTTGTTCTTCTGACCATTCTCGGCCAAGGTCCCGAATTTTCGCCTGAGCCTCGGGGGTAAGGTAAACCCATTCATTTTTGCCCTTGCTCATCTTTTCCATAGCGCCAATATCATCCAACCCAACCTGCATTGCAGTGCGGAACCCAGCGTAAAGCCCCGCCGCCCGGATTTGCTCCTGTAACCGCTTCGGAAGGGTCTTCCATGTTGCCTCGCTGAATACTGCTTCATTCATGTGCGAAGGGGAATGGATACCCGGCAGAATTATGTACTTCGCAATCTTGTGAAATCCGAGTTTGATGTTGGTAGAGGGAGTTACAAACTCCGTGCCATCAATCACACGACGTTCCAGCGCAGTGTAAATATCGGCTGGCGGCAACACCGTGGGCGATGCCCCCACGCGTTTGAGAATGTCCGCCCACGCGGCCGCAGTCCGAATTTTCATACCTTTAAGGTCAGCAATGGTTTGAATTTTCCTATGAGAATGAAG
Organism: Alphaproteobacteria bacterium UBA830; assembly: GCA_002295635.1. Classification (GTDB taxonomy): domain Bacteria; phylum Pseudomonadota; class Alphaproteobacteria; order MPNO01; family UBA830; genus UBA830. The sequence goes on from DBHK01000023.1 coordinate 79,314, forward strand.
AAAAATTTCTGTTGACCCAAAACCAGTAGCTATAGGAACCAGCTTTTGAGTTTTACTCCTCATTTCCGTTAGCAAATCAGTGCCGTCTCCCGAAATCAGCCAGTGCATAAATTCTTCCATCGGCATGCCGCCAACCATTCCGGCGAAGATGCCATTTGCCGGATCAGCGTTAACAGCAAAACCGGGATAGCAATAGCAGATATCCGCTGTACCCTTCTGAACTGCTGCCCATCCGTCGAACGGTCCCGCAAGCACGCCAACGCTGTAGCCTTTGATTTTTACTTGCCCGTTAGTCATCAAATCGACAGCATTAATGAAACGACCCATATAATTGTTCCAGAACCCACCCTTTGCAGGAACAAACGACGTGAGCTTGAAATTATATTTCTGTGCTTGGAGCGGCGTTGTTGCAAAAACTCCCAGCATTGCCGTCACTGTCGCGGCCCTACAAATTGTTCTAAAGTTTATCATTATTCTTCTCCCTGATTAATTTTACAGTACACCCTCCCGTGTACCTCAAAACCACGCACTTCTGACGCGACCGAACTAATCCCGATTGTTCTCTGGGAAAATAAAAGTGTAGCGAAAACCGTTTAATGCAAACTACAGAAAAACAATCTTAAAAAATCTTATAGAGGACAACGGATGTTAACAAGTCGTATGGGAGGTATATCGAAAATTTATCTTATCGGCTTACTAACGTAATACCCAAACGATAGGTTTAAGTATCGCCCGTTATCTAATTTCGAACAGAAATTCGGGTTTTACACGGCACTATTCATCGCCTCTGGACACCGCTTCTTCACCCGTTCATTCTTTTTTTAAGTTTCTGGGAGAGCACTAATATGGCGAAGTTACTAACAGACGAACAATTGAAGCGTGCGCGAAAAGATGGGTGCGTTTTCCCCATCCGTATTATGTCTCCCCGCGATACCGCCGATGTCAGAGCGACATATGAATCTCTGGAGGCACGGCAGGGAAATGATGTACCGGAATTACTCTCTGTTAAACCGCATATCCTGTTTAAGTGGCTGTTCGCACTTGGCACAACCCCCACACTTCTTGACGCTATTGAAGATTTATTGGGACCTAACATAATGCTGACTACCTGTGCGATCTGGCCCAAGGATGCATACGATCCGCGTTTTGTAACCTGGCATCAGGATTCGGCTTATTTTGGGTATGATCCTATGGAAGTGTGGAGCGCTTGGATTGCGATTACCGATAGTCATGCTGATAACGGTTGCCTGAAATATTTGCCAGGTAGCCATAATGATCCAGAGATGAACCATCAAGAGACATATGATCCTAAGAACATGCTGTCACGTGGACAAAAAATTTCGTCTGATCAGTTTGATGAGTCCGGGGCTATCGATGTAGAATTGGAGCCTGGCGAGTGTACCCTGCACCACTTTCGCCTTGCACATTCATCTGAGCCCAATTCTAGCGACCGACGCCGCGTAGGGATCTTATTCGTATTTTGCCCAACACACGTAAAGCCTACCAACCAACTTAATACTGCTATTCTAGTCCGGGGTAAGGACCATTATGGGTATTGGAAACGCGATCCAATGCCCGAACATGATCTCAACCCGGCTAACCTCGAGTACTACAACGATTTCTGGAATTACTATGTTGATCCTGAAAACGTGGCCGAAATGGAACGATTGACACTGTCCAATGACTGACCTTCGCACTTACCTAAACGAAATTGATAATGCGATATTTCGGCCCGACCAGCCCATCGCAGTTCAACAAGAAATCACGGCACTACAGCATGTAATGGCGGCGAAAAATACCAATCCGGCAATCTTCGTACGACAACCGAAATTACCGGACGGCACCATTTCTGAAATCCCCGTGCTCACCAACCTCTTCGCTAGTCGCAAACTGTCAGCAAAGTCGCTCGGAATTGAGGATCACCGAAACTCGGCTAAGGCGATGGCGGAACTTACCTCGCGAGCCATCGATCCGGTTACAGTTAATCCCGGCTCTGCTCCAGTACGTGAAGTTGTTGACGAGGGCGATACGGCCAATCTTCAAGCATTACCAGCCCTTCGCCAACATGAGGGAGATTCGGGGCATTACATCACATGCGGCCATGTTGTGACCTTTGATCCAGACAGTGGGATCGATAATATGGGTATTCAGCGGCTATGGGTGCGTGGCAAAAGATTAATGGGCTGCTATATGCTAGAAACCTCGCACAACATGATCAATCTGCGGAAGTTTTGGGAAAAGGGCGAGGCTTGCCCGGTAGCCATCTGGATTGGCCATCATCCGGCGATTGAGATGGGGGCACAGTCGAAATTACGCTATCCAGAAAGCCACTGGGGGGTTGCCGGAGGCGCTGTGGGCAAGCCTTTGCGCTTAGTACCATCAGTAACTCATGGCGAAAAAATCATGGTGCCAGCAGATGCAGAGATAGTTGTGGAGGGCAATCTACCGCCGAACCGAATAGAGGCGGAGGGTCCCTTCGCAGAGTTTTCTGGTTATCAGGGTCCGCAAATTCCTAATCCAGTGATCGAAGTAACGTGCATAACACGACGAAAGGACGCTATTTACCACGATTGCGGATCGGGATTACCCGATCATCTTGTTCCTGACAATATGGGTATGGAGGGATATGTATATTCGCTTGCTCGACAAGTATCACCGTCACTGATCAACGTCCACGTTCCGGTATCGGGCCGCCGGTTCCATGCCTATTTGCAGTTTGAGAATCCGCGCCCTGGAGAGGTGCGAGATGCTATGATGGCTGCAATTGCCTTTAGGCGCCTGAAAGCAGTATTTGCTTTCGATGAAGATATTGAGATTTTTGATGATCGTCAGATAATGTGGGCACTTGCGACCCGCGTACAGTGGCATCGAGATGTGATGAAAATCAACGGCCTTACGCTGGCTCCGCTTGATCCCTCTGCACCGTCCTCGGTTAATACGATTACAAAGGCCGCGATCGACGCTACTCTACCGGCCGCCACTCGACCCGGGTACCCTAAACCGGTAGCGCCACGCAACAGGGTGTCGGACGAGGCGCTCGCCGCGGCGAGGTCCGTACTAAAAGGCATTGACATGTCTGATTGGCCCAACTGAGATCCTCAATGACCGATTCACCCTACGAAAAATTCGGTAATTCGAATTGGGCACAATGTCCGAAATGCGAACACTGGTTTCACATAGCGCCAGACTTGTTAAAGATGAAAGACGTGGACCTGATCTGCCCCGGGTGCGGCCATCCGTTTGCGTCATCTAAGGCCAAGGAAATCCTCGAAATCTAAAGAAGTAATTATGAATAACAGCGACAAAACACGAGCCAATACAGCTCAGAAATTCACATATGATGACCTACGTGACTGGATAGAACAGGCAGATCGGCTCGGCGAACTTAAGCGTGTCGATGGCGCCAGCTGGGAGAAAGATATCGGGCTCGCCTCGGAGGTTGTAATCCGGCAAGACAACGGTCCCGCAGTTTTGTTCGACAAAATACCCGGATGTCCAGACGGGTTCCGCGTTCTAATTAACGTCTTCGGCGGAGTACGTCGCAATATGACTTTGGGATTCCCTGATAACCTCAACAAACAAGAGCTTTCTGACGGCTGTTTCGACGCCTTCGTAAAGGAGCGAAAATCTATACCGCATATATTGGTGGACGATGGTCCGGTATTCGAAAACATCATTACCGGCGACGATATAGATCTAATGAAATTCCCGGCGCCGATGTGGCACCCGGAAGATGGTGGACGTTATATAGGTACAGGCACCTATACTGTCACCCGGGATCCAGAGGATGGGTGGATGAACTGCGGTGCTTACCGGGCCATGGTGCATGACAAGAAGTCGGTCGGCTGTTTTATGGTGACCGGCAAGCATGGCTATGTACATCGAAATAAATACTGGGCCAAAGGTGAACCTTGCCCAGTGATAATGGTCATTGGCGGCGAGCCGGTTGCGTTCTTCAATGGCGGAGCGGAAGCGCCCTATGGAACTTTTGAGCTGGATATAGTCGGAGGTATTCGCGGCAAGGCGGTAGAGTGTGTGTCTGGTAATATTACCGGCTTGCCTTTTCCAGCTAATGCAGAAATTGTCCTTGAAGGCTACTTGCACGAGGGCAAAGTCAAAAACGAAGGTCCCTTTGGGGAGTGGACGGGCTACTATGCCAGCGGCGAACACCCGGAACCAGTACTGGAAGTCGAGACGGTCTATCACCGCAATGATCCGATCATTTTAGGTGTTCCCCCGATGGGCCAAGGATCAGACGAGATGGCGCGATACCGAGCGGTGTTGCGGTCGGCCATGCTGAAACAAAACCTGGCAGAGGCGGGCGTACCGGATGTCACCGGTGTATGGTGCCATGAAATCGGCGCCTCACGTCTATTCCATGGGGTGTCTATCAAGCAACGTTACCCCGGACATTCGAAACAGGCTGGCCACATAGCCGCCCAGTGCCAGGCTTCCAACTACGCTAACCGTTTTGTCGTCGTTGTGGATGAGGATATAGACGTAACTAATCTTGAACAGCTTATCTGGGCAATGTGTACCCGCTGCGATCCAGCGACAACGATCGACATCGTAAAAGGAGCTTGGACATCGCCTGCTGACCCACGGCTAACACCCGAACAAAAAGCATGCGGCGACATTACCAATAGCCGCGCAATCATCGATGCGTGTAAGCCCTTCCACTGGAAAGATGAGTTCCCGACCGTGAATGCCCCATCGTCAGACGTGTTGGATGACGCGCGGGAGAAGTTTGGTTACCTTTTGGATTGAGCCCCACTTTTAATCAATTCCATTTCCAGCGAAAGCCGTCCGGATAGCGGCCAGAATCTATATCAGATACTGTCCTCCAAAGTTTAAAAGGAATTACTGGTCATGCAAGATACGTGGCGTACACCAATGATTGTTCTTACCTGCGGTACGATCATTCTATTCATAAGCTTCGGCGCTCGGAACATATTCGGGATTCTACTCGATCCAATGACGGGATCAGCCGGAGTGAGCGTGAGTGATTTTTCGTTCGCGATCGGGCTACAGGCAGTCATCTGGGGTTTTACCACACCAATTACCGCATCTTTGGCCGAGCGCTTCGGAACAGGCAGGATGATCGCGTTAGGCGGGGCACTATATGCCTGTGGCCTCATACTGATGTCGCTAGTTCAAACCCCTATTCATATGAATATGACGGCTGGGCTGATGTTGGGCCTCGGACTCAGCGCAACGGGCTTTCCAATCATCCTCGCTGCAATCACCAAGCGGGTCGACGAGAAGCGTCGCAGTTTGTTTCTTGGTATTGGGAGTGCCGCTGGATCCTCCGGCCAACTTGCACTAGTGCCGATGGGGCAGTTTTTCATCAGTGGATACGGTTGGGCCGTCACTGCCATCATCTTCGGCTGTCTAGTCGCCTTAATCGTCCCACTAGCCGCGGCTATGAAGGATGAAACACGCGGCTCCGCCAATCTCGGCACCGCACCGACACAGAAACTAACCGAAGCAGTAAACGAAGCGATTACCCATCGAGGCTTTCTACTTCTTACCGCAGGATATTTCGTCTGTGGTTACCAAGTAATGTTTCTCGGTACGCACTTGCCGAATTTTCTTAGCGAAGCCGGTCAGGACCCTTGGGTAGGCGCGACTGCACTATCATTGATCGGATTGTTCAACATCCTCGGTACGCTGTTCTGGGGTGCGATGGGCGGAAAATTGCGGATGAAGTATCTGCTTACCTCTATTTACTTGCTGCGTTCGCTGGTGTTAACAATCTTTATCCTCGTACCGGTCACACCCTTAAGCACTTACTTATTTTCGGCGGCCATTGGGTTGCTTTGGCTAGCTACAGTACCTCTAACCTCCGGCTTAGTAGCTCGCATATTCGGCCTAAAGTACATGGCAACATTGACAGGGATTGTGTTCTTTAGTCACCAACTCGGTAGTTTCGTTGGAGCATGGCTCGGAGGCGTTTTTTTCGAGAACACAGGTTCCTACGATACGATTTGGTGGATTGGTGTTATTCTCGGTGTCATCGCCGCAGCTCTGCACTTGCCGATAGACGATAAACCAGTCGAGCGGGTGCAACCAGCAAATGCTTAAGACAGCTTTCCCAGCGTTAATTTCTTGCCTCGGCTATACTTCTTCGATGATGCTGGAGAAAAGGTATCCTACTTAACTCCTGTAGAATGGATTAGACCGCTCCCCTTCAAACAGGCATAAACGTACGATGAGCCTACCTGTATCTTCGCCCAACTGGCGTACACCCTTTGTCATACTGTTAGCCGGGACGGCTATTGTCTTTCTGTCCCTCGGTGCCCGGATGACGTTCGGTCTTTGGATGCCAGACGCTTCTAATGACCTATTCGGCGGGCAGATCGAAATTCTCTCGCTGTCCATCGCACTGCAGTCTCTTTTCTGGGGTATAGGCACACCAATCGCAGGGAATATTGCCGATAAATATGGGACCGGACGGGTAATTGCCGCAGCGGGGCTGATTTATACCGCCGGCCTGTTGCTAATGACTGTTTCAAGCACGCCAATAATGGCGCATCTATCTATTGGCGTCTTTACTGGTTTCGCAATGTCAGGCGCAATGTTTCCAATTATTCTATCTGCGATCAGTCGAGCCGTTGCTCCGGAAAAGCGCGATTTCTATCTTGGGGTCGCTAGTGCAGGTGGATCTTCCGGGCAGGTCATAATGATCCCGCTGGGGCAGTTCTTTATCGATAGTCAGGGTTGGGTGATGTCCTTGTATATGATGTCGATAATGACCTTACTGATCGTACCATTAGCCTTTGTCATGGTACGAAAAAATGTTGGCGAGATCACGGCGACTGCACTCCCGTCGCAAGGTACATACGAGGCGATTCGAGAGGCATTTAGCCATAGGGGTTATGTTCTTCTGATGAGCGGCTATTTCGTGTGTGGGCTCCAAACCATGTTTATAGGTACTCACTTTCCGAATATGTTGCGAAACCTTGACGTGGATATAACCCTCGCGGCGATGTCACTGTCCTTAATTGGGGCATTCAATATTATCGGTACATTTGCTTGGGGTGCTGCGGGCGGCAAGTTCCGACAGAAATTTCTTCTCTGTTGGCTATATAGCCTACGTTCCGTAATCATGGTGTTTTTCATTATTCTCCCGCCAACTTCCATTAACGTGATTGTTTTCTCTGCGGCCATGGGACTACTTTGGCTAGGTACTGTGCCGCTAACGGGTTCAATTGTCGCGCGGGTATTTGGGCTTCGTTATATGGGCATGCTATTCGGGTTCACCTTCGTGGCGCATCAGATTGGTAGCTTTATAGGTATCTACGCCGCAGGCTACTTTTTTGATCTGTTTGGAAATTATAATGCCGTTTGGTGGGCTGCCATCATAATGGGTTTCGTTGCGTCGCTGATGAATTACCCAATAAACGATAAGCCGATTCATCGGGAGGCAGCAACAGAAATTTCCTGAAAGGCGTTCTCTGCAAAGGCATCATTTACGGGGTCGATCTTAATATGAAGACGAACTAGGGCCCGTGTCAGCCTGATTAATCAGCAGACGATATCTGCTACCTCGATCTTCGGATCTGTTACTTAGGAAAACTTTAGGTCATTAAAGGCAATTTATAATTCATCATTCGCTACCGTGATATTATTATCTGGACGATAACACGGGTGTGAATGGTTTTCCGATTGAGAGAACTTATCTACCGCTCTCAGTAATAGCCACCCCCCGCACCTATAGGATTAGCAACCCACCACCTGCTCTAATCGCTTTTCAGTGAGAAGACTATCTGAATAGAACCTGAACGACATGTCACTATTGAGAGAATTCCGGGCACTGAGAGGTAACTAATTTCTCCTTTGACAATTTTGGCTAATTAATGAAATTTAAAAATACATACGATCCAAAGAAAAAATATCATTTTTAAAACAAGTGATAACAATCAGCCCGGACGAGTATAAGGATGGTTGCATTAACGGGAAATTAATCGTGGATCAGTTCGGAAAATCCTTTGATGCTATCCCCGAGTTTTTTTGACTATCATTAGCACTATTTTTTTATCATTTTGAGAAATGACGTAATCAATGAGGCTACAAAAATGAAATCGGCCCAATGCTACATTGGACGAACACCGCTTAAAAATCCGGTGATCTGTGGATCAGGAGAGCATGTGATGACAGAGGCGGGACTTCGGCTTGCGCTAAAAACAGGGGTCGGAGGAGTGGTCGCAAAATCGGTAAACGAAACCATGGCTGCTAGGGATCAGCTCGACCGGACTGATTACGCGCTACTAGACGGCCAGTGGAATCGCCTTCCTTGGGATTTTTCGGCACCACATCACGCTACACTGGCCTGTCGATCCGGCCTGCAGAAGATGGATTTCGATTCTTGGCTCGATATTATAGCTCGCCTCGATGACCACGCCGCGAATTCGGGACAGTATGTCATTGGGAGTATCATCCTCGCCGACCTTGAGGCTTCCTTAGTTATGGCGAGACGGATGGAAGCAGCCGGTGTACGCATCCTAGAGTTTAATATCGGTACGCCATATGGTGACGAAGCATCAGGTGTAGTGACAACGGAACGCGTCACTTCCCGAGTCACAGAAATCGTGAAGGCCGTATGCGATACAGTCGATATTCCGGTTTGGGCCAAGATAACTGGCCAGAGCGAAAACGTCGCCGCACTCGCGCAAGCTGCGCGAGAAGGTGGTGCCGACGCCGTTGTATTGATGGGTCGGTTCCTTGGGATGATACCTGAACTGGATACCCAGGCTCCACTTCTAGAGACTAACCTCGGCACTGGAGGAGGGTGGGCACTACCAATTACATGCTACTGGCTGGCAAAGACGCGTAAGACGTTAGGCGCTGAAGTACCGCTTGTTGGAATGAACGGTGCAAGAAGCGGTCACGATGTATTGCGTATGCTGCTAGCGGGTGCTCACGCTGTAGAAATTTCAAGTGCTGTCTTCACCAACGGCTTCGGTGTGCTTTCAGAGGCTATAGAGACAGTCGAAAAGTACCTATCTGACCGCAGTCAGGCTCCAGCGGATATAACGGGTCGAGCTGCAGACCAATTACGGCCGTTCGCGGACCTGCCACAACGACCAGGATACTGGGAACAGTTCGTGCCACCGGGCGCAGTTTAATCTAATCCAGAAGACCCTACTTTTACCCTTCCGCTAATCTACTCATCTTGAAACGATATCGTCGGAGTATTGGCTAGTGAAGCCATCACAAATACCACAACTACGTTTATTAGACTGGTTGGGAAATTCACCCGATAGAGATAATATTGACAATCTCTTCAGAAAAAATCGGAATTTTTAATGGATCCCGTTATTCAGAGTTTGCTCGCTGGCTTTCCTGTTTTGCTACTGCATTTTTCCGTAGCTATTGCAATGCTCGTGGTTGGTATCGTGATTTATCACTACGTAACCCCATACCACGAGTTACAGCTGGTACGCAGTGGAAATATCGCGGCAGCAATATCGATATCGGGAGCAATAGCGGGTATGTCTATCCCGCTTGCGATCTGTATGGCTACCAGCGTCAGTGTATGGGATATCGTCATCTGGGGCTTTGTAGCACTGATGATTCAGTTGCTGGCCTATAGGATAGGCGACTTTCTTGTGAGAGACCTCCCTAGACGCATCGAGAATGGAGAAGTTGGAGCCGCAGTACTAGTGGTGGGTATCAAGCTCTCGGTTGCATTCATTAACGCCGCGGCTATCGCCGGATAGATAGTGCGAAGTATTTTGGGATCCGTTAGATCTCGTAGCAGGAACAACCCATGAAGCTACGAGACTATATCGCGATTGGTGTCCTCATTGTAACGGCAATTCTCAGCGGAGCTATCAAAGATACCGATAACTTGGAGAGGGAATCTCCGCGCCGTCCAGATCCACGCCAGTTTGGACCCGCCTCCGAGAATACACCAATTTCAGTATTACGTCTCAAACCCGAAAACCTACTCCCAGATGAATCTCCCCTCGATCCACGTATAGTTGTCAAAATTGAAAAGAAAAAGAGCACATCCACCGGTACAGCTTTCTCTATAGACGATTCAGGTGTCTGGATTACTGCCCATCATGTCACCTCGGGTTGCGATATGCTGGGGCTTCAGAATTCGAACAGCCAACTAGTTCGCGTCCACAATGTAACGGAGCGCCCTGATGCTGACATTAGTATCCTGCGCACAAAAGGAGGTGCACCCCGAATGAATGTAATCCGGCCCCAACTAAGGGTTGGCCAAGATGGGTATTCGTTTGGTTTCCCTCAGGGTACCCCGGGCGCTGTCTATGGCAAGGTTATTGGGCGTGGTCGGATGCTGACGCGGGGTCGTTATCGAAAAGACGAACCGGTGGTCGCTTGGATCCAAGTTCGCCGGATACCAGATATCGGTGCCGATCTTGCGGGAATTAGCGGTGGGCCCTGGGTAGATGCCGCCGGCGCAGTCATTGGCGTTCATGTTGCCGGATCTCCTCGCCGAGGACGTTCATATTCCACTTCACCAAAAACTTTACTTGCTGCGATAAAGCAAAGTGAAATCGGTTCAACTAAGAATTTTTATAGTCAACCACCGAAAGCATCCTTGAACCCGCGCGGTTTTGCACGATATGGGGAATTTCTGCGACGAGAGAAAACTATCGCGAAGGTGGTATGTCTAGTTGGTAAAAAATGGCGTCCAAACACCGAGCGGTAGGTCAAATCGAAAATTGAATCAGTAGTTTCGTTGATGGCGCTCTGTCTACGCGGGAAAGCACGTTTGGCGATAAGTGGTTGCTGCCGTCAGCCTAGCCTGTTTTGGGTCAAATCTCTCAGGATACTTTTAACAATTCCTCATCAACGGTTTTCCCAATGGAATCAATAAATCCGGTTCCTATATATCAATATTAATTCACTGTGGTTACCGACATACGGTGGGCGACGCGCCTTCTCTTATTCTTTTGCCCATTTCGGGCTGGCCGCCACCCGAATTATTGGGGCGTTGAAGTAACGAACAGATTGGAAATAATAATGCAAAACCACCTTTCGACATTTCTTGCATACACCCTCATTCTCATCGTGTTTTCATTCGCGCATAATGAGAGTAAAGCTGCCGAACCGAAGCAAGCGGTACCCTTATGGAAAGCGCTCAAATCAGGTACCGCATTTGCTCTAATCCGCCATGCTCTTGCTCCCGGAATTGGTGATCCAGAAAATTTTGTTCTAGGAAAATGTCGTACTCAGCGGAACCTTTCTTTTAAAGGCCGGCAGCAGGCGGCGAGGATAGGGAAAAGGTTTCGCGCCCACGGAATCAGACAAGCAAGGGTTTTCACAAGCGAATGGTGCCGTTGTCGCGAAACAGCGGAGTTACTGATGATTGGTAAAGTAGAACCGCTCCAAGAAATCAACTCGTTTTTTGAGACACCAGATAAGGCAGTGTCCCAGACTTACACATTTAAATTATGGCTAAATGCCTACCGGGGCAGTCGACCACTCGTTTTGGTGACCCACCAGGTCAATATCACCGCTTTGACCGGGATATTTCCGCGCTCAGGGGAAGTAGTCGTTGTTCAGCGGCAGTCAGACGGCGGGTTTTACGTCATGGGATCCTTATAGATCCCAGCCCCGGATCGCCTCGCCGGTCATGTTATTTTGAGCAGTAAACCTGAACAGATAAATGTAGTGATGAGAGAATATATACATATCAATTACGCCTACTTCGATGTTTCTCTCAAAGGTGAACCTGATATCTCCAAATGGCGGAATGAAAGCTAACACTCCGGTAAGGGGTATTTTGCTACCTCTTTATATCGATCCGATATTGCTGCAAGCTCGACTGGATCGATAATATCCTCGATACGGCCGAAGGGTTCGCCGCCGGTCAGTTTTTCCACGGTCTCGATTATATAGTCCGGAGGCTGGCTGCGATTTGTTAGCACAATCTCATTCACACTGATAAGGCGCTGAGTTTGATATTCCGTCAACGCTACCCGAAGATCTGTCGTCTCCGCCAATAGATCGGCGAGGCATTCTGCGTCCAAGATCGCTTGTGCGCCTCCATTACCGCCGCGGGGATACATGGGATGGGCAGCATCACCCATCAGAGCCACCCGATTCCATACCCAGCGGTCGACTGGATCACGGTCGACCATTGGATATTCGAGAATAAACTCGGCGTCTACAATCAACCGGGGAATGTCTAGCCACTGGAAGGACCAGTTTTTAAATGGCTCAATGAAGTCTTCTATCCGCCCAGAAGTCGCCCAGTCATTCGGCTTATAGTCGGCGCGCACCTGTTCAGTATTCCAGTTGATCAACTGTGTACCATCATCAAACTGCTTTATCGGATAGATTACCATTTTTCCGGACTGGACCGTCCCGACACGCGTTACGCTGGCGCCAGTTAGAAATGGCCGCCGACGAGTCACTCCTCGCCACATATTTATACCACCGAATTGCGGTGGACCCTCTTCCGAATAAAACTGTGCGCGAATGGCAGAATGGAAACCGTCGCAAGCGATAGCGATGTCACCAATAACAGGGTTAGCTGTATCGAACCGGACTTTGACCCCGTCAGAATCCTGCTCTACCCCAATGCACTTGTGTCCGGTCCTGACAGCGTTCTGACCAAGGCGGTTCGCAACGGCGTCGAGAAGAATTTGATGAAGATCCGCACGATGGATAGAGAAGTGCGGGTATTCATAACCAGCGTGTAGTCCGCAGGGTTCAGAGAATATCAGCTGGCCATGCCGGTTGAAGTATGTAAATTCTCGTGCCTCAACACCATATGAATTCAATTTCTCTTGCAAGCCGAGGGAAGCCAGAATGCGGATCGCGTGCGGCAACATATTAATTCCGACACCTAGCGGCCGAAACTGAGGTGCCGCCTCAAAGATACAACTCCTTATTCCACGATGATGCAAGAGAAGTGCTAGCGTAAGCCCGCCTATACCACCGCCAACAATTATAATGTTTTTGGTCGACAAATCTTCGCTCCCATCAGTGGGCCTTCGCAAGGCGACTATATCGGTCGCGCGATCTGATAATGTATTCCTAAAACCTTCTACAACTTCTTTAAAGTTACCTTAGATAATACCCTCGGACTCCTGCCTCTTGTGACCAGCCCGCAAATAGCCTGATCTGTGACGCTCTGAACGAAGTTGTGGGCGACTACAAAAAAAACCGCCTTAAAAGTTAAAACTGCGCAGTTCCCGATGGAAGTCCGAGGAGCACACGTCCGTAAAGAGTCGAGCACATATCCCAGTTCATGCTGATGTGCTTTGATGCACTGTTAACGTCGCGCCAGTAGCGTTGGGTATTGCTATCATTCGACAGACCTGCACCGCCGACGCTCTCGTAAAGCAGATCTACGGCCCCGCGGGCCATTTTCACCGCGAAGCTGAGGTCGCCTTTATTTCTAGCTCTCTGGTTTAGGCTTAATTCGCGCCCCTCAGCCATAGTTTTCATGATTTCTTGACAATCACGCCTCACTAACATTTTAGCCGAATCAATTGCTGCCGAGGCCTCCGCTACGCGTACTTGAATAGTCGGAAATTCTGCCATGCTCTGAGGTTGACTTAACGCTGCGCCACGAGTTTTCCGTACACCGATCGCATCCCGGTATGTTTCAAGTGCCCCCTGAGCCATCCCCATCGCAGGCGCACACAAACACAGGGAAATCGCTGCAAAAAATGGGATACGCCAGAGTTCGTGTCCATTCACAGCCGCCCCCGGCGGCTTGCCAGACAGCGCCTCATTTAAGGTAAGCATGCGATGTGATGGCACGAAAAGGTCATTGATTATAACATCGCTACTGCCAGTACCTATCAAGCCAACGACATCCCAGTTATCCTCAACCTGATACTCCGTCTTCGGTACAAGAATATATCCTTGTGTATAAGGTTCGGATTCGAAATCCTTGGCAATTTTTGCGCCAAGGATCATCCAATCGGCATTCAGAACACCCGAGCAATAGAGCCATTTTCCAGATATACGATATCCGCCATCAACCTCAACCGCGGTTCCACCCGGTGAATAGGAAGAAGCAGAAATTGCTTCCGGTGTATCGGCCCAAACCTCCGCTTGGGCCTGGTCGTCAAACATCCCGATCTGCCATTGATGCTGGGCGGCGGTCGCATAAACCCATCCCGTAGAGCCGCAACCAGCACCGATTTCGGAAGCGCACCTTGCAAAGGTCCACAAATCCAGTTCGTAACCGCCGTAACGAGCCGGCTGAATGACTTTGTACAATCCCGCCGCTTTTAGCTCGGCAACGGTCTCATCGGAGACACGTCGATTGCATTCTGTCTCACGTTGACGAGCTCGCAAGGACGGTTTTATCGCTATTGCTCGAGCAACCAATTCATCAGGTTCGACAATACTGATATTGCCTTCGATAGTATCCATATCATTCTCCTCCGCAGATGATGCGGCAACCTCAGTGCTCTGTCTAGATACTAGCAGGGCCACGTGACAGCCAAATCATCGGGCAATGCGTGATTTAGCCAATACCCGAGCCCGCAACAACTGTGCTGGGGGTAAATAATTTTCAAGTGCTTCCCTCGCCTCACCAGCTCGGCCTATTTGTCGAGACTCAGCTGCGCGCAACCACGCCCAAGCCTCCGAGAGGTCTCTAGCCACACCTACACCGCGAATATAGAGAAATCCCAAGGCCAATTGAGAGGGACCAAAACCTCCAGTCGCAGCTACCCGATACCATTTAGCTGCCTCTTGTAGCGTTCCACCTGAATCTTTCGAGTTTTCTAGTATATAAGCAAGATTGTGTTGCGCTTCTGGCAAACCTTGGTCAGCCGCCCGACGATACCACATAGTGGCTTTTTTCAGATCAAAGCCGGTACCTCTGCCAAGCTGGTAAGACATTGCAACCTTATATTGCGCCCGCGAATGCCCCTGAGCAGCAGCTTTGGAAAACCAATAGAGAGATTTTTCAATACTTCTGACGCGAGGAGTAGCGCCCTTTTCGTACAGCAACCCAAGGAAATACTGTGCTTTCATTGAGCCCCCGACAGCACTTCGTTCATACCAGGAAATAGCGTCGCCATAGGGAGAATCTTGCGCCGAAGCTATCGGCGTGGATATGCAAAAAATCAGGGATCCTATTAGTGCCACAGGCAACGAGCTATACATTAGTTCACCAGAAAATATCCCTAACGAAAGGCTACCGCTAGGTCATCGAATCGTCATCGCACTAAAGATCAAATATACTGGCGCATATTGGCTGGCTTATTCTTGTGCGAGTTCGTGGTATTCTCGTGCTAGGTAGCGCTCTTACAAAACTTAACAGTTTAAGCATAATGCTACTATGCCATTTCAAAAATGATTCATGCTTCAGACAGACAATCGAAAACATCACCACCCGCGGCGCCATTAACTATGTGATACTGATGCCAGAGAGCAAAGAATAGTAGGGTCCACGCAGCAAACGCCTCATGCTTTCTCGTAGATCTGAATACAGCCTCAACCGCGCTCGGCCTACACCGCTCAGCAACCCCTGCTTGGGATGCAACAAGGGGACCTAGTCGCTCTCCCTGCGTTGAGATCCAATCGCCAACCGGAACGGTGAATCCTCTCTTGGAGGCAAAAGCGGCGGCTTCTGGTGCTGCTCCATCGAGCCATTTCCGGAGGATCCATTTCCCTTGGCCTTTTCGGATTTTTAGCCTGTCCGGCAGACAAAAAGCAGCGTTGGCGACCGCTGGATCAAGGAATGGTGTCCGTCCCTCCACCCCGTGCGCCATCAGACAACGATCTAGCTTGGCAAGTAGATCGTTACTCAGCCAATCAGCGCAATCAGTAGCCTGTGCCACCTGTAAGCGCGACCGCCCATCCCTTGCCGCAATCGTTTCGCTATCCGCAAATCCCTCTCGCCAACCTGAGGCCGGTATTTTCAGAATATTCAAACCGTCCATGGCGCCTCGCCGTCGCATCTCCCGCCCCCCAAACCAGATCGGCCGCATCACGTTGCGATAACGGCCGTAACCGCCAAAGATCTCGTCACCGCCCTCTCCAGATAGGACAACCTTGAAGGATTTTGATGCCTCTTGTGCCAGTTTCCAGGTTGGCAGTATGGCATAGTCAGCTACGGGTTCGTCCATTGCCGCGGCAATAGCTGGAAGTAGCGTCCAGAAATCGTGTGCACCGAAGGTTATCTCCTCATGATCCGCACCTAGTGAACCTGCGACCGTGCGGGCATGATTGCGTTCGTCTGTAGCGGCGGAACCAGTAAACCCCGCGGTAAACGCATGAACAGGACGGTCATTCAGTCGCGCCATTAAAGCAAGAATCGCCGAAGAATCTACTCCGCCGGATAAAAACATCGCATAGGGCACATCTGACCTCTGGTGCATTTCAACGCTATTAAGCAGCGCATCCTCCACCCGTTTTAAAGCAGGACGTTCTTCAATATCGACCGGCCCCTTATCGGGTAATGCGTCCCGTCGACGACGTTCAACAATTCGACCGTTGGCAACCGCAATAGTCTCACCTGGCAGTACGCGTTGGATACCCATATAGGGTGTCTCCGCACCGGTTGTGAACTGAAGTTGCAGTAATTCGCTGATAGACCTCTCTCTTAATCTGCGCTCTCCAAATCCAGCGCGCAGCAATGCCTGCGGTTCAGATGCGAAAGCAAATCCGCCTGCCGACTGAGAAAAATAAAGTGGCTTTATACCAAACGGATCTCGCGATAGAATGAGCCGACGCTCCTTTGGATCGAATATCGCTAACGCGTACATTCCTCGCAAGGAATTAGCGAAGTCCAGACCGTATTTTCGGTAATAATATAGGATCGGTTCACAGTCGGAATGTGTCGAAAAATCAGCGTCGATTAACTCACCCCTCAGCTCAATATAGTTATAGATCTCGCCGTTGGCGACCAACGCGGTGCCGTCAGGCATAAACAGTGGCTGCTCTCCGGTTTCGAGATCAATAATGGCAAGCCGTGTGTGAACCAGACCGGTGTCTCCTGATACCCAGACAGCATGTCCGTCCGGACCACGATGCGATAAGGCCGCCCGCATACTGTCCAGCTTGCTAGCATCTGGGGTCGTTCGATCGACAGTCACTATCCCAGCAATGCCGCACATCAGTCGGACACCTTATCAAAGAGCTCCAGAAACCTTTTGACTACCGATGCCTCGGTGAATTCTTCCTCAAATCGTTTATATCCTGCGGCGGCAAGACGAGTAGCAAGATCGCGATCATCCGCAATACGGGATATCGCCGAGGCTAGTGCGCAGTCATCATCGATGGGCACAAGTAATCCGTCTTCACCATCTGTTATCAACCAGCCTGGTCCTTCTGATGCAGTAGCCACTACGGGTAAATGCCCGGCCCACGCTTCAACTATGATATTGCCTAGTGGTTCTTTCCGAGAGGGGCAGACCAGAAAATCTGCTGTAGCTATCAGATCGGCGATGTCTAAGCGCCACCCAAGAAAACGTACCCTCTGGGTAAGGTCAAGCTTTTGCACTAGCCGTTTCAGCTTATGTTCGTCCGGCCCTTCGCCTGCCACTAGCAAGTGGACACCCTCTGCATATGTCATCGCCTGCAGAAGAATATCAAACGCCTTATTTTGGTGAAGTCTACCCGCAGCAAGCATCAGGGGTGTATCTATCGGAATATTAAACTGACTCCGCGGAAGCATGAAACCCGGATCAGCATGGACAAAGTTAGGAACATAGTGCGCACGGTGTGACGGCCAGCCATTATCTGTGATATATTGGACAATATCCGGGGTATTGCCGATCAGGTGATCGCAATTTCTATAGTATTTTAGATCGTAGTAACCGCCCTGACGACCGATCTGTATCGATTTTGAACGGGCCCGCAGACGGGCCCTTCCCGTCATCTCTGATGCGCGGTTCATCCAAGATAAGACAACATCTGGCTTTACTCTATCTAGTTCTTCAGCGAGTGACGACACAGTCCGGAAATCAAGTATTCTGCCGAAGGGTAGTTCTATCGGATTAACTCCGGAGCCTCGTAGCTGGGCATCTCTTGTATGATTCGGTCGAATTACTACGGTTTGCTCAACACCGCGCGCTTGAAATGCAGAAGCTAAACGGACAAAAAATTCTTCCGCGCCTCCGATGGGCCCTCCAGCCATAGTCTGCATAATCTTCATCGAGGTATTAGCTTTTCAAAGCCGGCGGCGGCATCGTCCCAAGTCCATCGGCGCTGTAGGTCGAGCGTCCTTTTCTGAAGATTACTCCAGAGGTTGTCATCGGTCAGTATATCACAACCCCGTCTCACAAAATCAAAATCATCGACAGCCACGAAACCCGTTTCTCCATTAATCACCCGCTCAGCAACACAGCCTATATCCTGAACAACAGCCGGAATGCCAACCGCCTGTGCTTCTCCTACGGCTAGGCAATAGGTCTCACCCGGATCTCCCCGGTAGAACATCGCTCGGAATCCGGAAAGCGTATCAGCAAGATCCGCCTTGGTCAGAGGATGGCGGACGAAGACACCTTGATCCACCATCCTGGCTGCGCGGTCGATCACTGCATTCATCTCTCCTGCGCGCGCATCACCATGAGCGCCGTAGGTCTTTGGGCTAGAAAATACATGGAGCTCTGCGCCCGGCACTTTCGGACGAATATGCGCACCCCACAAATCTAGCAGCCAATCGAGCGACCTTAGAGGGCTGGATGTGAAAGCCACATTTGGAGGCGGCGGATCGGACTGCGGTACTACCTTCATAAAAGCATCCGATATTCCGTAAGGGATTGTCAGCCGGCCGCCGACAGGCATCCACGTAGCCATCGTTGTCGCATGAAAATGGGAGGAAAACACCACCGTTGGCTTCCAACGGGCAAGTTTTCGCCAATAGCGCCACTTGTTCAGATACTGGGCGGGATTGTGGATCCAGAAAGCTCGAGACCGAGCATTCGGTACAAGCGGAATAAGCCTATCGCCACGATTAGCGATGTAAAGATCGGCAGAATCAGGTAGAATATTATCCAGAGGCTCCCACGAAACACCGTTACATTTCATTGAAGCTTCACATCTATTGTGAACGGTTACATCATGCCCCCGTTTCGCGAGCGCTTCCGCAAGCGAAATAAACGCTGTCTCTGCACCACCGAGCGGCCCGCGAGACAAGGTGTAGCCATCAAACTTGATGCCATCATCAGCCATTCGGACGACTGCCACTACTTCTCCTCCAGCGTAGCTTTCAGATAAGAGAGAAGAGGATATAAAGCGGCACACAGCGCGATTAAAAATCCATACTTACCCTCTCTATAACCCCTACGCGACACAAAACATTTCCAAAACCGTGTGAAAAATCGACGTATATTCCTTCCAAGGGACCCGCCGTCATTATGTTCGCGGATATCGTGAGCACGGGCCGATGTATAAGAGTCTAGCCGGCGTATCATATCGGAAATATTACGATCGACGTAATGGTCCAATCGGTTTTCCAGCGTCGGTCCCTCCTTACTGGTGAGTTCGAGAGTGGGATGTAGCCGCTGTAGCCCCCAACGCTTGCTGCCCCGGCGAAAAAGTCCAGGATATTGTCCCTTTCCCCATGAACCTCCCCAACCATGGCGGATAAGACGGTCACCTACGTAGTTGTCGACCGGAATTCCATGCCAATCATGCTCACTTATTTCCGCAATTCGGCGAATTTCCAAGCCAAGAGCCGCAGGAACGCGCTCATCTGCATCTATTTCGAAGACCCAAATGCCCCTAGCGGCGTCAATACCCGCATTACGTCGCTCTCCCTCAGTGAGCCAATTGCCGTCGAACAATCGGTCAGTATATCGCGCAGCGATTTGGCGCGAACTATCAGTACAATCATCCAGTAATACCACGATTTCGTCTGCGAAAGAGAGTGTCTCGAGGCAGTCGGCGAGTTGCGCCTCCTCATTGCGTATGGAGATAACGACAGAAAGTACAAATTCTTCTTGGTTCATGTGGCGAGTTATAGCGGTAAGACTGGATAATTCCACGCGAAAGCTATAATTAGCATAAAAAGGTGTAATGCAGATGGGCCAAAGAATTCACTGTCCGCTTTATGATCGTGGCGTCGTATCAGTTGCCGGTGACGACGCGCGAGAATTTCTACAGGGTCTTATCACCAATGATATCCAGAAGGTGACTGAGGACTCCGCAATATACGCCGCGTTGTTAACCCCTCAGGGGAGGTTCCTATTCGACTTCTTTATTGTGGAGCACCAAGAGTGTTTTCTCTTGGATTGCGAAATAGCTAGGATACCAGAATTAATTAAAAAATTAACCATGTACCGGCTGCGGGCTAAGGTCGAGATATTAGACATGTCTGAGAGATTTTCAGTTGGCATTCTGCTTGATACAAATGGCTCAGATATCTTCGCGGGGGAAGTGGGTGGGCCGCTCGATTTTGACGGTGTGTGTTATACTGATCCTCGACACGCGGGATTGGGAGAAAGGACGATACATCTAATCAACGAAGATGCTTCTTTTCCGGCTGATAAATTTCTGGTGTCAAATTGCCGCGCTGAATACGATTCTCGGAGGATTATGCTGGGCATCCCCGACAGCATAAACGATTTGATTCCAGAAAAATCTTTTCCGCTCGAAACTGGATTCGACGAACTGAACGGTGTCGACTTTCAAAAAGGGTGTTACGTTGGCCAGGAAGTTACTATACGTATGAAGCACCGCAATCTTGTAAAGAAGAGATTGTTCCCCGTCGAATTTGATGGCGATCTCGCTCAGGGAGCTATAGTTAAATCGGGCGATATAGCCGCCGGTCAAATTCATTCTACACAAAGGGGCCACGGCTTAGCCCTGCTCCGACTGGATTTGGTTGAAAAAGGCGGCCTAACTTCTAACGGCGTTAGTATTAACGCCCAAAAGCCTAATTGGATGAGATTTTAAACCTCAATCACCCCGGGTACGCAACGTGGCTTGGGCTGCAGAAAGACGGGCTATCGGCACTCGGTAAGGAGAACAGGAAACGTAATCCAATCCAATTTCAGAACAGAAATGGACAGACGCGGGTTCACCACCGTGTTCACCACAAATGCCAAGCTTGATCCCCGGACGTGTTTCACGCCCCCGATCGACACTTAGCTTTATCAGCTCGCCGACGCCATCCACGTCTATGGAAACGAACGGATCGATATCAAATATGCCAAGTCGCTCGTATGCCTTCAGTAACCCCGCTGTATCGTCTCGGGATAATCCAAACGTAGTTTGCGTTAAGTCGTTAGTCCCAAAGGAAAAAAACTCAGCACCCTCCGCTATGTCCCCTGCTCGCAATGCAGCTCTCGGTAACTCAATCATAGTTCCGACGAGATATGGTACCGTGACCCCGGTTTCCTTAAACACCTGGGTAGCAATGGCGTCGATCCGTTCCCGAACAAACTCGAATTCCATTTTGTCGGCTACGAGGGGGATCATTACCTCTGGTTCAACTGGCGAATCGACATCCCCCGATGCCTCTACGGCCGCTTCGAAAATCGCCCGAGCCTGCATTTCTGAGATTTCAGGATATGTCACGCCAAGTCTGCAGCCACGATGACCTAGCATAGGGTTGACCTCGGCCAACTCTCTGGCTCGAACCCTTAGATCCTCAGCTGATACCCCGGAAGCCTCTGCAACTTTCTGTATTTCCTCGGCGGTATGGGGCAGAAATTCATGTAGCGGTGGGTCAAGTAGGCGGATCGTAACTGGCTTACCCGCCATAATCCGGAACAGCTCGACAAAATCCTGACGCTGCATTGGCAAAATCTTATCAAGCGCTAAGCGGCGGCCCTCTTCGTCTTTGGCAAGGATCATCTCCCGAACTGCGACAATACGTTCCGTATCGAAAAACATATGCTCGGTACGGCAGAGGCCGATGCCTTCAGCACCGAAATTTACAGCCGTCTGCGCATCAAGCGGTGTCTCCGCATTAGTTCGGACGCGTAAGTCGCGTACATCGTCAACCCAAGACATCAGCTCAACAAAATCTCCAGACATCTCCGGTTGCAATGTCGGCACTTCACCCGATATGACCTCGCCAGAGGTTCCGTCAATCGTCAGGATGTCTCCGGCTGAGATTTCTCGGCCCATAACTGTCATTGTTTGGGTTTCGTAGTCTATTCTGAGATCACCCGCCCCAGAAACGCAGGGACGTCCCATGCCACGCGCAACTACCGCCGCATGACTGGTCATACCACCTCGACTTGTGAGAATGCCCTGCGCCGCATGCATACCGTGGATATCTTCCGGGCTAGTTTCGATGCGGACGAGAATAACTTTCTCTCCTTCGGCAGATTTTAACTCTGCCTTATCCGCCGAGAACACAACTTTTCCTGATGCCGCACCCGGCGACGCAGGCAAACCCCGTGTCAGAAGGTCGCGCGCTGCATCCGGATCTAGTGTTGGGTGCAAAAGCTGATCGAGCGAATCAGGATCAACGCGAGAAATCGCTTCGTTCCGAGTAATAAGGCCTTCTTGAACCATCTCACAGGCAATTTTTAGTGCTGCTTTAGCAGTCCGCTTGCCCGACCGAGTTTGCAACATCCAAAGCTTATTCTGCTGGACCGTAAACTCAATATCTTGCATATCTCGGTAATGTTCTTCGAGTTTCCGCCGCACCTCTTCTAGCTGCCTGAACACATCGGGCATCACTTCTTCCATCGCCGGAAGATCAGAGCCCTGCTCCTCTTTGCCAGAAACCGTTAGATGTTGCGGGGTACGAATACCGGCAACTACGTCCTCACCTTGGGCGTTTACAAGATACTCTCCATAAAAGTTGTTCCGCCCGTCCGACGGATCTCGGGTGAATGCGACACCAGTTGCGCAGTCGTCCCCCATATTGCCGAACACCATCGCCTGAACATTGACCGCCGTACCCCAGTTCTCTGGGATATTGTGCAATCTTCGATAAGTATGGGCGCGGTCGTTTTGCCAACTACCAAAAACCGCGGTGATAGCGCCCCATAACTGATCCCGCGGGTCCTGAGGAAAAATACGGCCGGTCTCATCCTCTACCCTTTCCATAAATCCGGTTGCGACCGCCTTCCAGTCATCGGCATCAAGATCAGTATCGAGTGCAACACCTCTCATCATTTTTTGGGTATCGATAATCTCTTCGAAATTGTCGTGATTGACGCCAAGCACAACGTCGCCATACATCTGGATAAAACGTCGATATGAATCCCACGCGAACCGCGCGTCGCCACTTTTCACCGACAGGCCTATTACAGTGGCATCATTTAGGCCAAGATTGAGGACAGTATCCATCATACCAGGCATTGATACCCGCGCGCCGGATCGAACAGACACCAGGAGCGGATTATCAGGATCGCCGAATCTGGCACCAACGGTTTCCTCAACAAACTCCAGCGCCGCCTCAACCTGACCAGATAGATCAGAGGGATATGTCTCACTGCCCTCATAATAGGCGGCACACAGCTCTGTATTTATCGTAAAGCCAGGCGGAACAGGAAGCCCCAGAGACGACATCTCAGCTAGATTCGCGCCCTTGCCACCGAGTAGGTTTTTCATATCGGCAGCACCTTCTGTACTGCCACCCCCGAATTTAAATACCCATTGTACTCCGCTCATACGCTAGCCCTCTATACAACCGAAATCGGCAATTTCGCCGAGGGTAGAACGGAGCTGCGCTAGCAACCTCAGGCGGTTATCCCGAAGATCGGCGTCATCCGAATTGACAGTAACCTTATCGAAGAACAGATCGACAGGCACTCGCAGACTCGCCAGCGCTTCCATCGCTGCAACGTATTTTTCTTGGTCGATTGCCTTGCTGGCGCTTAAAGCGGACCCTGAAAGCGCCTCGACGAGGTTATGTTCCTCAACCTGTACAAGTTTATCGACTAAAATATCTCCATCAAAGGGCCTGTTATCCTTCTTTTCTTCTATTGCAACAATGTTCGCGGCTCGTTTGTAAGCCGCAAGGAGGTTCTCGCCGTCAGCAGTAGCGAGAAATCCAGACAAGGCGTCAACACGCGCCAAAACGCGCAATAGATCGTCCTCGCGACCCAGTGAAAAAATAGCATCAATATGATCGGATCTTACGCCACGCCCACGTAGATGCACTTTTAGACGGTCAGCAAAGAAATCAAGCAGTTCGAATTCAACAGACTTTTGCCTGTGACCATCAACGAACGTATTCTGGA
Source organism: Alphaproteobacteria bacterium UBA830 (assembly GCA_002295635.1). GTDB lineage: Bacteria > Pseudomonadota > Alphaproteobacteria > MPNO01 > UBA830 > UBA830. The sequence goes on from DBHK01000023.1 coordinate 103,418, forward strand.
AATCGGGTACGGTTTCCGAATACCCTGAACAGGCCTTCATAATGGTCTCCCTCAATGGCAACCGCAGGCTGTTCTCCAGTACCAGCCGGATGATTCCAAGTGCCGCGCGACGGAGCGCATAAGGATCACGCGAACCTGTAGGTTTTTCGTTAATCGCAAAGAACCCGACCAGTGTATCGAGTTTATCGGCCAAAGCGACGGCAATGGAAATCGGAGCCTGTGGACAATCATCACCCGGCCCTGCCGGGGAATAGTGATCCGCGATGGCTTTCGCTACAGCCGCATCTTCGCCGTCATTCAAAGCGTAATAGTGGCCCATAGTTCCCTGTAGTGTAGGAAACTCACAAACCATCTCACTTACTAAGTCGGTTTTGGATAGGTGTGCAGCGCGCATGGCCTTCTCGGCGTCGCAATCGGCAATAAACCTTGCAAGTTCGCCCGAAAGCGCGGTCACCCGTTCAACTTTCTGCGCCATCGTACCGAGCCTTGCATGGAACACGCTATCGGCTAACGCCGGACTCCGACTTTCCAGGGTCTTCACGCGGTCCTGGTCCCAGAAAAAGTTAGCGTCCGACAGTCGGGCGCGCAGCACACGCTCATTACCTGCAACAACAGATTTTCCACCATCCTTCGTCTCTGTATTACTAACCAGTATAAAGCGCGGCGCGAGCGAACCGTCTTTATTCAACAAAGAAAAATATTTTTGATGCGCCCGCATAGATGTGATCAAGACTTCTTCCGGTACATCCATGAAAGTTTCATCGATCCGACCCATCATTACCACGGGCCACTCCACCAGTCCGGCCACCTCCTCTAGGAGGCCCGGATCATTCCGCAAGCTCAGTCCTTCATCATCTGCCGCTTTCTTGGCGCCATCAAGTATAAGAGACTTGCGTTTTTCGCGATCAAGTACGACGTAGGCATCGCGCAGTTTATTCTCGTAATCGGCGAATGATTCTACAGAAAAGGGTTTTGGGGCCAGGAAACGATGTCCTGACGTCACATCACCGCAGGAAACGTTATTTCGGGTTTCGACACTAAGCTTTTTCCCCCCAAATATGCATAAAATTCGTTCCAGAGAGCGCACCCAGCGCATTGGTCCTGCACCCCATCTCATAGATTTTTGCCAAGGCAGATTTTCGATCACATCTGACAATAATCTGGACAAAACGAGAGAGGTCGCGGCGCCCGCATTTTCGACCACCACAAAGAGAAACGTGCCTTTTTCTAGTTTGCGTTCCTCGCACTCTTCGCGGGTGACACCATTCGCTTTCAAAAAACCTTCAATCGCCGCGGGTGGTGCATTAGTTTTTGGTCCGCGTTTTTCTTCTGACACGTCGGCTTGCTTTTCGGGCAATCCCTCCACAACAAGTACCAATCTCCGCGGGGTAACAAAAGTATGGATATTGGCGTAGTCTAGGCTAGCATCTCTCAAACTGGTCGCGATAATACGTTCTAGATCATCCGCAGCGCGGGCTTGCATACGTGCGGGAATTTCTTCAGAAAATAGTTCTAGCAGGAGTTCAGACATGGCTAATCCACTGGCTCGTTGGCTGCTGTGACCCCTAGCCATGCCTCGCAACTACCCTTTGCCAGTGCTCGGACCCGGCCGATATAGGAAGCGCGTTCAGTGACGCTGATAGCGTTTCGAGCATCTAATAGATTAAAGAGGTGGCTAGCTTTTATGCACTGGTCGTAGGCAGGCAATGGAAGTCGTTCTAGCAGCAGCGCGTGACATTCAGTCTCTACGTATTCGAACTGGCTAAACAGTTTTTCCGTGTCGGCATACTCGAAGTTATACGCTGAGAATTCCCTTTCAGCGCGCATGAACACATCACCATATGATACGCCCCCGCCGTTGAAATCTATATCATAGACGTTCTCCACGCCCTGAATATACATGGCGAGCCGTTCAAGGCCGTAAGTCAGTTCGACAGAAACAGGGTCACACTCAATACCGCCAACCTGTTGAAAATATGTAAATTGGCTGACCTCCATTCCGTCGCACCAGACTTCCCATCCGAGTCCGGCGGCACCGAGAGTCGGGCTTTCCCAGTCATCTTCAACGAACCGAATGTCGTGGTACTCGGGATTAACGCCGAGGTGACGAAGCGAATCGATATAGAGATCTTGGCTGTTAAAAGGGGACGGCTTAAGAATTACTTGGTATTGGTAGTAATGCTGCAGCCTGTTGGGATTCTTCCCATAGCGTCCGTCTCTAGGTCGCCGTGATGGTTGTACGTAGGCTGCCTTCCACGCTTCCGGCCCGAGCGCACGCAGGATTGTCGCAGGATGGAATGTCCCAGCACCTACCTCCATATCGTAAGGCTGCAGGATTAGACACCCGTGCTGTGCCCAGTAGGCATGGAGCCTTAGGATCAGTGATTGGAAAGATGTGTCGGCAGGGTCGTTCTGCGACATGGCATAACACTCAGGCCCATGAGATGAAATTGTTTTGCAAAATACGGGCGGTCAAGAGTCGGGTCAACGGCTCGCTGAGAAACTGTGATCTTAATCACAAACAATGCAAGGCTCACCATTGGGACAATCTGAATGCAAATTTCCTCAATCAGCACCTGAAACGCTGAAGGTTTGCGGAGTAGAACAGGCCAAGTCGCAAGTTATTCTGAACTCCTTCTTAAGGAGGTAAGATCGAATCTCTCGATAGTATTAATAAATGAGTAAATACCTAGTCTTGTCCTTTGCAACCTGCCCTTGACACAAACTCTTCCTTGCTGATCAGGGAAATTTCTCCGAAGGATTCTGCACGACGTTCATCATGGATGCTGTTATAAAAGCCGCAAGATCTGCACACTTCACTGAACTTTCCGGATTCATGTTCTTCGACAATTTTAACCCATTTGGGGTTAACTGATGATAAAATATCTTGCAAAGATTCGAATTTAAGGTCGCCAAGTCGGAGTGTACCTCGAGGATCTCGGCATGCGCATGCATTCACCTCTCCGCTAGACGTCACCTGCACGCTGTCAAACGGCAGGCCGCACGGACCATTTCGGTAAAGATGACGTCCTTCCACAAGATTCATTTGGATATCGGCTATATCTTCTTTAGTAACGTCGCCAGCCCAATTATCGACCGTTGAACTAATGCTGACCTCGATACCAGCTGCACGCAATCTGAAAACTACGTCGAGGAGCCCATTCGAAATTTCTTTTTCTAGCTTAAAGGTGCGATAGGTTCTGAATGCAATCACAATTTTCAACCCATTTCTCCTGCGCTGCAGATGACGTTCCAATGTTTCGAGGTTCTCGACCAATCTGTTGAATTGGCTCTCCGTTCTCCCAGTTATTTTGACAAAACTCTCTAAGTCATGACCGTACAAGCTGATTTCAATAAAACGGCATTTTTTCATCGACAGAAGCGCTAAAATCATCCGCTCATCCGCGCCTACAAAATTCGTATAAAACAGGTGGGATTTTATGCTGCTATCCTCTATGTAACGAAGACGCTCGAGGATATTTCTATCCATAAATACGTCGCCGTTTATTGGCGTCAGAGCAATTTCTTTGACTCCCAATTCTGACGCCTGATCAATACTTTGTCGGAATAATGCGTCGTCCATTACCCCCCGCGGATGAAGATTTTTGGGATAGGTACAGAACTTGCATTTTAAATTACAAAAACTGACTGTTTCGACAAATAGCCGACTATATGGTGGTGGAACGAATGTTCGGCCAAGAAATCTATTTTTATTTAAAATATAAAATGAATATACGTAACGCTTGATCCGCTCGACATAAGGTCTAAACCAGTCCATTGAGGTTTCCTTAGTCAAAATTGTTTCGATCAGGCGTCTGATAAAGCATGTTGCTATTATCTAATCGGTCAATGGGGGCAAATATTGTGTCCACAATTTGACGGTCCCTCGGTCACAAAAACCCCACATATTTGGCACGCCGACACATCTTCACTTTCGATCCATTCTCGATTTAACTCATTAAGTCCTTCATTTATATCTCGGCCGTGGAATTTCTTGAAAAGATACCAGGCCGCACCGATGATCAGCAAAAGAACGATGAACTTTAGAAACATGGTATCGATTCTATATCCGGTATCGTTTCCACAGTGCCCAGTCGTCAATCGCTGATATTAGGTCTCCAGAATCGATAGACGACGCGCCTCCACGTAAGCGGCTGATCAGGCCCGGCCTTACACTGGCTCTGCAGAAAATTACCCTGTCACCAAAACGGTCGCGCATCTCCGATCGCATCTCAGCCAATCCATCGATTAGCCCGTTTTCCACTGCCTGATTGCCGGTCCAGACATCTCCTGAGAAAAGCACCCCGTCGCTCGCCTTTAGGCGGTCACCACGCCGCCCATAGATATATGATTTAAAGTTTTCAAAAATATCCTCCTGTAATTCCCGTAGCCGATCGACGTCCTCAGATTTTTCATCCTGAAAAGGATCAAGCATACCCTTACGCTTGCCCGTCGAATATACGCGGCGTTCTATCCCGAAACGCTCTATCAGATCTGCAAACCCGAAACCCGCAGAAATCACTCCAATCGAACCGATGATCGAATTGGAATCGGCGAAGATCTCGTCTCCAGCGCATGCCAACCAGTAACCACCGGAAGCAGCTACGTCTTCGCAAAAAGAGATAACGGAGATCTGTTTTTCCTCCGCTAAGTCGCGGATCTGCCTGGCGATAAGGGCGCTTTGTACTGGAGACCCTCCCGGAGAATTGATCACGAGCGCAACCGCCCTCAGGTTTCTCCGAGCAAACAGCTTGGTTATGGCCCTCTCGTGACTTTCAAGGCTGAGACCCGTTCTGCCGGGTCCCGCCGATCGACCGATGACGCCGTCCAAACGCAAAACGCCTATCACAGGTGGTGGGTTTCGAAAGCGTTCGAAAGGTAGCTTCCTCAGTAAATCGCCTATGGCGTCCTTTATACTGTCGAGATTCATAGGATGATTATATCACTTATTTTAGGGGACAGGCACCACCACGCAGGATTGCATCTGCCTGCTCGGTATAGTTGCCATCTTCTTCATGAAGAACAAGTCCCGGCAACATTACCAACGGGGTTCGTATATCCTTGCGCGCACGAATGATTACACGTTTGGCTGCAACCCCCCTTTTGGGCCATAACGGAAACACCGTAATCTCTCCCGCTTTGCCCTGCATAAGTGATAGAATTTCGTCCAGCCGGTCAGCGCGGTGAATTAATGTTATAGTACCTTCAGCGCGAACCATACGCAGAAGGAACCCGATCCAGTCGCTCAGTCCCGCTTCCCCCTCTGAATTGGCTGTGGCGCGACCTAGATCAGGTGACGAATTCGCGTCGTCGTTGCGGAGAAAAGGGGGATTTGCGATTGCGTGATCGAAACTGCCAGCCGCAACACGTGGTAACGGCCGCTCCAAATCCCCGATCATTACCTGGACGTTATCTGTCAATCCGTTCAGCCGAGCGTTGTCATTCGCAAGACGTACCATATCGGGCTGAATTTCGATGCCAGTAACGCTACAGTTGGGCGCACGCCGCGCAAGACAGATCCCCGCAGTGCCATGTCCGGCACCAGCTTCCAGCACCCGGTCACCGGGTCGAGCATTAACTGATGCTGCCAACATGACCGGATCTATGCCAGCTCGATAACCATTTACAGGCTGACGAATAATTATCGACCCGTTTAAAAATGAGTCTTCGCTAAGACTCTCCGGCGGAGTTGACTTCGGCACCTCAGTCAACACGATCTCCCTTGTTAGGGTCTTGTAGAAGGCGGTGGACACGATAATATTTCTTATTCACAACCATGGCTCTCAGTCGGATCGCATCGACGCTTCCCTCAATTCTACTCTTATATTTATTAAAAATCACGATCGAAGCGCCCGCCGATTCGAGTAACTCTCCGTTTTACAACAAAAGTACCATTTCATTAGATATAAGTATTTCTTTCAAGCATCTTCCATCTTGACCGACACCTTACCCGAACTATGTTCCGTACATGTATCAGAAACGTCAACATCCGAGGTTTCCGTGAGCGTTATTGTAGATCTCGACCGCGAGCGTCGGGAACGGCCAACACCGTCCATCGAAGCGCTATCCGCGCTGACTAAAGAAGACATTCAAAACGTCAACCAAACCATCATCGATAGGATGGAGAGTCCTGTAATTCTAATCCCCCAAGTCGCCGGCCATATTATTGCTGCCGGCGGAAAACGGTTACGACCCATGCTCACACTCGCCAGTGCCCGGATGTGCGGATACGAGGGCGACCGTCACATTGGCTTGGCCGCATGCGTAGAGTTTATTCATACCGCCACCCTGCTCCATGACGATGTGGTAGACGAAAGTGATCTGCGTCGCGGTGCCGCTAGTGCAAATGCTGTTTGGGGTAACAAATCCAGTGTACTGGTCGGCGATTTTCTTTTCAGCCGAGCATTCGAGCTTATGGTGGAGGACGGCAATCTTGATGTGCTCCGAATCCTTTCGCAGGCTTCGTCGATTATCGCCGAGGGCGAAGTGCTGCAGCTCGTAACAGCTAACGATACCGAGACAGTGGAGGCAGACTATCTTGAAGTGATTGAATCGAAGACCGCGAAATTGTTCGGTGCCGCCAGTGAAATCGGTGCAGTCGTCGCAGGTAGGCCAGAACAAGACTGGCAGGCACTTTCCTCGTTCGGTCATAATATTGGTATGGCATTCCAACTCGTCGACGACGTTCTGGACTACTCTGCCCGACAGGCGACGCTGGGCAAGGCCGTAGGAGATGATTTTCGTGATGGAAAGATAACCCTTCCGATTGTCCTCGCTTTCCGAACCGCGGACGATGACGAAAAAACTTTCTGGCGCCGAACGCTGGAAGATCTTGAGCAGAAGAAAGGAGATTTTCGACGCGCGGTCGCCTTACTGGAAAAATCTGGCGCTCTTACAGCGACAATGGAGCTTGCCCGAGAGTACGGTACAAAAGCAACCGCAGCGCTGGAACAATTCCCGGACGGCGAGATAAAATCATCATTGAACGACGCGGTTGAGTTCGCGATCCATCGAAGTTTTTAAGTGCGCTTACTTTCCTGTGAACAAAGGTTCGCGCTTCTCCATAAATGCCTCTCGGCCTTCTTGGTAATCATCGCTAGCGAAGCAGGCATCAATTTGGGTCTGGATCTCTTTCATATCGCGAGCGTTTTCCGCTAGCTGCGTGTTTCGAATGGATGTCTTGATCGATTTAATCGTCAGTGGCGCGTTCGCAGCAATGGAATTAGCGATCTCCCTAACTGTATTCTTCAGATTAGCTTGCGGAACGACCCGGTTGACGAGCCCCATTTTTAGACCCTCGAGGGCGTCGTAACGGTAACCGGTAAAGAGCAACTCCGCCGTGTAGGCTGGCCCAATCAATTTCACTAGGTCATCAACACCGCTATATCCAAAACCGAGACCCAGCTTGGCAGGAGGCGCACCGAATTGAGCGTTTTCGGCGGCAATACGGAAATCACACAATAGCGCAGTCAGTAAGCCAGCACCTAAACAATACCCATGGATCATTGCGATCATTGGCTTGGTAAACTGGCGCATCGCGAGGTTCGCCCGTTCTGAGGCTTCGTCGTATACTTTCCTTGACTCCTCCGACGAACGCTTTTGACTAAATTGGGAGATATCGGATCCGGAAATAAATGCGCTCTCCCCCGCGCCGGCGATTACCACCACACGGACGTCATTATCGGCCTCGAAGTTGGCCATAATCCCCGGTATCGCGCAGCGCATATCATAAGTAACCGCATTATGCTTAGCCGGATGGTCATAAGTCATCCACCCGACCCCATTCTCTTTACGAAAGTGTATCGTTTCTGGGCTAGCGCGGAGTGTCTTTCTTCCAGTGGCATCGGCCATGTTTTTTTCTCCTTCTTATAAGACCCTGCTATTGGCAGCATGTTTGTCTTTTCACATAAAATAACCGCCAAGATTATCGAGCTGGCTTGCGGAGGCCAGTCTCGTACGAACTGAGGTAAGTTCGAGAAGCCTGAAATGACTGGGACCGAACCGCGCGTCGACCACGTTAATTGATTCCTTCAAATATTTGAGATCGCAGATTGAAACCGTGCGGAAGACAAGTCAACGATCCCCTACAGGTGGCTTTGCAACCGCTTGCCGGCAGAAGCCTCGAGCGGTATAAACTTGCCCGTTTCAGTCGGAGTGTAGCTCAGCCTGGTAGAGCACTGTCTTCGGGAGGCAGGGGCCGGAGGTTCGAATCCTCTCACTCCGACCATCTAACACGTAATACCAAACGCCGCCTCTCCTTCTCACATATCGGCTCGCTTATGTCTCTTTAAGCTGGTATCAAATTACGTGATTTGTGGTTGCAAGAATTATAGACGCAGATTGCGGATGAAATCGGCGTTTAGCTTTATTCACATGAGACCTACCAACAGAAGTCCGTATGACTGACCGGGAATTTCCGAGAGTATTTATTCTACTGGTAATGTCATTAGTTACGGCGGTGTACATATGCGCGTTAACTATTGTTAACGTTGCTTTACCCCAAATGCAGGGCGCTCTGTCAGCTACGCCGGATCAAATCTCATGGGTTATTACCCTTAACTTAGTTGCGACAGCCATAGCAACTCCACTTACAGGATGGTTGGTATCAAAATGGGGACAACGCAATATATTGATCTGGTGTGTTATCGGTTTCTCTGTGACAACCTATATGTGCGCGGTCTCAAACTCACTGGAGCCTTTATTGTTATACCGGATTGGCCAAGGAGCTTTTGGTGCCCCGTTGGTTCCCATCGCTCAGGCGGTAATCCTTAACACATACAAAGAACCCCACAAGCGTGCAGTCGCCATGAGCATCTGGGGTATGTCAGTAGTAATTGGACCCGGTCTTGCTCCCGCGCTTGGTGGGTATATGGCAGAGGAACATAGCTGGCGCTGGACTTTCTATTTACTCCTACCGGTATGTTTCGCAGCACTTCTTGGTGTCTTAGCATTCATAAAAGACAGCGAGAGAGCGGGAAATTCCAAGCTGGATTGGACAGGGTTTATTGCTCTGTCAATGGCTGTGACTTGTCTGCAAATCATTCTTGATCGGGGTGAGCGCCTCGACTGGTTCGAGAACAAATCAATAATTCTTATGGGAGTGGTATTATTACTAAGTGGGTATTTTTTTGTAGTACATTCTTTTTTCAATAAAAATCCTTTTATTAACCCAAACCTGTTCACTGATCGGAATTATGCTATCGGCCTATTTTTCGTCTTCGTATACGGTATGCTTAATGTAACCCCTACAGTACTTCTCCCGACTATGTTGCAAGATTATGTCGGATACCCGGATTCGGATATCGGCCTCATTCTGGCGATGCGAAGCGTTGGTATTTTTCTTGGCTTCCTAGTGGCGCCAAGGCTGTCAAAAATCGACCCTCGTTATAGTATGGGTATGGGTCTTTTGACGATCGGTTTATCGGGATTAATCTCAGCAGGATTCAATACCAATATTAGTGTTTGGTTCGTATGTTGGACTGGTATCCTGCAGGGAATCGGTTGCGGATTATTGTGGGTACCACTTTCGGTAGTAGCTTTTTCCACACTTCGGAGCGATCTCATGGCAGACGGTACCGCATTTTTCCATTTAATACGAAATTATGGGAGTAGCATCTTCATTGCACTAAACGTGATGGTCGTCTTGAGAACAAGCAAGGTAAACCACTCGGAGCTGTCGGAAATTGCAAGTCCTTATAATGAACATCTGGCACGACCGGGCATAGAAGAATTTGTGAATTTGGACACACCAAACGGGCTGATTTCGCTAACGCAAGAAATCGGTAATCAGGCCGCTATGATTGGTTACCTAAATTCTTTTATCTTGTATGCATTAGGCGCCCTTATTCCAATCCCTTTCTTATTGGTAATTCGAAGAAAAACAGTACCAGAAAAGAGTTAAACTGTAATCAGAATGGTTGGCTGCTTCAGTCCGAACTCTTCGGCACATTCAGCCCACTGGTAAGCGAACGCACAAGCTGGAAGATCCTGAAAATGCTGTCCTGCAATACCTGCGTGGCGCGGGCGCGACCATAGACTTTAGAGGCCGTATAAACAGCCTGAATTAGAACCTTGGCGTCTTCCTCTTGACTGACCTCAAGTAATTCGAGCCCGTGATCAAAATAACCGAGACAGATCGCCGCTAAAGCCGCGACCATAGCTATGTCCGGGGTAACAGTCTCTGGTTCGCGCAGGAAGATTATATCTGCTTGGACAAGTCTACCTCGCGAATATGAAGGGTTTCTCTTCACCAAACATGGATCGCCAGCCCAAGGACGCTTTCGCCACCGGGCTTCCTCAACAATATCCACAGCGTACAAACCCTGACCTTCCAGAAATGCGATTAACTCACCTGCAAGTGGCTGACCAATCCGATGTCGAATGTATCCGGCCTCTAGCTTTATCGCGACGATACTTTTGAGTGCCTCCCCACTCCCCTTGAGAATATCTAGTTCTATTCCCTCCACGTCGAGTTTTAGAAGGGTGGGCTTAGGCACTCCTAGATTGGCCACCGCGTAGTCTATCGTCACAGTTTTTATATCGACCGTACGCTCCACCTGGAAAAGGTCGTCGAGACCATAACGTGCCCCTATCGCCGTATCATGCTCGAGAAAAGACGCACCGGTCGGGTCTCTGGGGACCTGGAGAATCGAACTGGTATCGGGACCGCCAAGAGCGATCTCAAAAAATTTTTCGCTCCGCCATAAGCCTGATGGAGACATTTCCTCAAATGCCATCGGCTCTGGCTCAAACCCGATTACGTCTATGGCAAACGCAAAGGGCGAGAAGAACACATCCGTCCCACCACGCGCCCCAACGTCCCAGAGACAAAATGCGCACTCCCGCAAGGTAGAAGCTAAGTTGGTGCCAGCGAACAAGTTGGGTTTCATAAATAGACATCCAAGTGTGGAATCGGGCAATAATACCTTGTGTCATTTTAACCTGTATACAGGATTAACTATACTTGGATCTCCGGTTGATAGTGGTTGGCCCACTATAAGCGCGATTGAGGTCAACGCTCGGCTCCTCGAAGTCGTACCTGTAGAGATTGACGTAACCGGCATAGTCAACGAATAAGAAGCATCAACTAGGGAGAAATGACTGATGGCATTTTATGAATTACGTCAATACACAGTCCTCGAAGGGCAGATGGAGAACTGGCTTAAGATGATGCAGGAGAAAATAATTCCATTTCAGGTATCCAAAGGTGCTGTGATCGCCGGGAGTTTCCGAGGTGAAGATGATGATTCGGTTTACATATGGATTCGCAGATTCGAAAATGAGGCGGAACGTGAGAGGCTGTATACTGAAATATACGACAGTGATTACTGGAAAAATGATGTCAGCCCGCGCCTGTCGTCAATGCTAAACCGGGAGGCGATGGTGGTGACCCGCATGACTCCGACGGAAATGTCGATCCTGCAATAAACCCCACGAGAGTGTTTACCGTCGGAGACTCCCCATGGATGTAGATCCTAAAGCACAGGACTCACGCCTTGGAATTTTCCTCCTGTGTTCAGGCGTAGCGTTTTTTGGAATTGGCGAGGCCTGCGTAAAAATATTAGCAGCTGATTATCACATCCTGCAGGTTGTTTGGGCACGGTATGTTTTCCATGCGCTCGTATTCCTCGCCATCTTTTCCCGGTCTGGAATCATTAGCCAGATGAAAACTTCGCGACCGTTCCTCCATATCGCTCGATCAATCACTCTGATGATTGGAACGATTACTTTTTTTACCGCGTTGATTTACCTCTCTATGCCGGATGCTGTAGCTATCAACTTCGCCGCGCCGCTTCTGGTCACCGCTTTATCGATAACTTTTCTAGGCGAAAAAGTAGGCCCACGTCGCTGGGTGGCGATATTCATTGGTTTCCTTGGTGTATTGGTGATTATCCGCCCCGGAATGGGTATGATGCATTGGGCGGCGATCCTGCCGCTTGGCACTGCCGTTTGCTATGCCGCTTATCAGATTATGACCCGTATTGCAGGACGGACAGAAGACACCAAGACAAGCCTTTTCTGGACATCGACGATGGGTGTTATCGTGATGTCTTGTATTGCTCCATTCGTTTGGAAAGCACCCGACGCACAAGCTTGGGGAATTATGGTAGCAACAGGCGCCCTGTTTGGGTTCGGCCATTATTTGCTGATCCGCGCATTCGAAGTCGCGACAGTATCAACCCTGTCGCCTTTTCTCTATACTCAGATTGTTTGGGTGACAATCCTCAGTGTCATTGTCTTCAACCAGTTGCCGGATGAGTATTCGATCCTTGGGGCATCGATTGTGATCGGAAGCGGACTATATATTTGGCACCGTGAAACTTGCGACCGCGGAACTACATAATTATAGGAAGTTGGTGGGATTCTGTGCGCGCACCCGCCGCGGCACATTCGGGTTCAAGTTTTGTATCCCAGTCATCCGCCTTGTACCGGCCACCCGTGTAGTCTTTCGACGCATCCGAACACAGCCACAAGATTGACGCGTTCATGATGTCTGGCGGAAGCGGGGTGCGCTTTGTAACACCTGTCACCATTCGAGTATTAGTGGCCCCACCCGGCAATAGTACGTTGACAGTAACACCTTTCGTTGAGCCCTCTTTGGCCCAAGCGACGCTCATCGCCTCTAGGGCGGCCTTCGACGGGCCGTAGGGTGAATTCATCTCCCGGGTCATTGACCGATCACTAGTCGAAACGTTGATAATCCGACCGAAATTATTTTCGATCATATATTCGCATGCGATAGCGCTCATTTGAAATGTACCGATAACGTTAGTAGTCATGGTCTCTACCCAACGGGAACGATCGGTTTCCCAGAAGGGTACTGGCTCACCACCTGTGGTCTCGCGGACATAAGAAATTCCCCGTGCAGCGTTGTTTACCAATGCCTGCACGCTGCCGAATTCGGATATCGCAAACGCTAAAGTCCGTTCACAATCGCTTAGGTTGCGTATATCCGCCTGTAACGGCGCCACCTCTCCAGCCAAATCCGCCGCAAGTGCCACTGTTTCATTCAGCGATTCTGGATCGCGGGCTACAGTGATAACTACCGAGGCCCCCCTCTCTGCCAAAGCCAAAGCCATGTGGCGACCGATGCCCTGCCCACCGCCGGTGACGATAATCGATCGACCAGATAAGCACGGATAGGCAGCCGGGCCCTGCGGTCCCTCTTCAGGAGTGTGTTTCATATATCATTCGTCTGTTACGTGTTTGCCAGGCACCCAGCCGCTATTGGATAGATTTGAAAGTCCGAATTCTAGCGGCCTCGGCTCAAGATCTGTCGCCATCGTATCGTTCCAGCGGTTGAGCCAGCCGAACAAACAGACCGCGGCAACCAGCTCGACAATTTGATCATCATCGAAATATTTATGCAGTTCCTCCATATCTTCGTCCGATACAGAGTTTGGCGACGCCCCAGCGCCCTGAGCCATCCGAAGAACCGCTCGTTCCGCATTATCAAAATGTTCACTTGTTTCGTAATCCCAGATGGCAGCGACCTTTTCCGGTGAGACACCGTCTACCACGCTAGCAGACTCCGCCGTATGAGAAGAACAGTACATGCAGCCTGCGGAGCGGCTTGCCATATAGCCCGCCATTCTCTTCAAGGGCAGCGGGACCTTTCCGGATACGCCGATCACTTCTCGCGCGAGGCGCGTAAAGGCCCGCAGGATATCCGGAGACCGGCCCATGGCGAGGAAACTATTCGGGACGAAACCGAGCGCCTTTTCTGCGCGGCTGAAAACGTCCTCCAGTTCAGGTGCTTCTTCGCGCCGTATAGGTTTTACTCGGGCCATCTGTTTTTCCTTTCAATAGCGTCTGGCAATAACAAATTCTGGCACGGACCAACGAGGATAGGCATAACTGCCTTGGACTAATCCAAGTCAGGAGTGGCAAGGTCTCGGCAATTCTCGGCTCCGAGGAGTTCAGCACCGGTATAATCTTGTAATTGGTCAAACGAAAGACCCGGAACTTTTTCGCGAACAACAGCCCGTCCGGCGGAGAAATCGATCACAGCAATGTCAGTATATACGGTATTGACCACACCAATACCGGTCAGTGGATAAGTACATTCGTCGACAATCTTTTGATCGCCCCCTCTTGTATTATGTTCTGTCATTACCAAAACCTTCCGCGCACCCGAAGCAAGATCCATTGCACCGCCCACCGCCGGAAGGGCGTGAGGACCACCGGTAGACCAGTTAGCAAGGTCTCCCCTCGCAGAAACCTGGAAAGCGCCGAGAATACAGATATCGATATGTCCTCCTCTAATCATGCCGAATGAATCCGCGTGATGAAAGAAAGCACCACCGGGTAGGACAGTAACCGGTTTTTTGCCCGCATTGATTAGATCGCAATCAAACTCATCAACGCTGGGTTCCGGCCCCATCCCGAGAATACCATTTTCACTATGAAAAATGATTTCACGACCATCAGGAATATAGTTCGCAACCAACTCAGGCATTCCGATACCAAGGTTAACATAACTCCCGTTGTCTATGTCCTGAGCTAGGCGCCAGGCAACTTGTCTACGATTAAGTCTATGTGTCACTTTTTCCCCTGACCTAGATAGCGGAAATCTCGTTGGATCATTTCACTTTCGCTAACCGGATAGGGAACTTCCACTACTTGATCCACATAGATACCGGGCGTTACGACTTGTTCTGGTGGGATTTCTCCTAGATCGACAATCTTTCGGGCCTGTACGATTGTGTTTTTTGCCGCCGTACACATGATAGGCCCGAAATTTCGGGCTGCTAGGCGATAGGTTAGATTGCCCCAGCGATCAGCGAGATCGGCCTTCACTAATGCAAAATCAGCGTGCAATGGATCCTCCAGAACGAACTCTTCACCTTTATAGATTCTTCGTTCTTTACCCTCTGCAAGAGGTGTGCCGACAGTAGTCCGTGTATAAAAACCGCCTATCCCGGCGCCGGCAGCGCGGATACGTTCAGCGAGCGTCCCTTGCGGGACCATCTCGAGCTCGATCCGACCGTCGCGATACATGGTTTCGAAGACTTCCGAATGCGACGACCTAGGAAATGAACAGATCATCTTGCGCACCAGACCACACTCTAGTAGCGCCGCTAGGCCGACATGTCCGTTTCCTGCGTTATTATTAACTATAGTGAGTTCGCGGGACCCATGGTCAATTAGCGCGTGCGTAAGCTCGGTGGGATTTCCCGACTCTCCGAAACCACTAATCAGGATTACTGCACCATCTTGAATTAACGAAACCGCCTCTTTCGGAGTTTCGGTTCTTTTATCGATCATGTGGCTAGTGTATGGCAAGCTGGGACAGAAGTCTCAACCAGAAAAGGTCGCCTCGTAGATCCGGCCAATTTTGCCGAAGTTATAGTGTGTTTTGAATAGTTCCCCGTTGATGGGTGCAATTCGTAAAAACCTCATTAGCACTAGCTCGGGGTAACATTTATCTTCGTCTCAGACTTATTCGTATAGATAAGAAAAAAGGATTCATACCAAGTAGAGTCGCCGCCCAAGACCGAAGGGAAATTTTTCTCGGCCCCATTTAAAAAGGGAATACAGAATTTTCGGGCGGAACACACATTCGTTTAATTGGCCCGGCTACAAAGGATTGAACTAAATAGCGCAGCTGCTAAAGATTTAAATATGCCCGAACTTTGCCGAATATGTCTTACTGATCGACCGAGAATTAGCCAAAAATGCTCAAACGGTGGAGAGCACACGGTTATTAATCACGCCGAGCTAAATTCACTTTCTACAGCCCATATTGACTGCGATTCATTCTATGCAAGCATTGAGAAACGGGATAACCCCAAACTGATCGATAAACCGGTGATTGTTGGCGGTCAAAAACGAGGGGTCGTGATGGCCGCCTGCTATGTTGCTCGAAAATACGGAATCCATTCCGCGATGCCGATGTTTAGAGCGCTCAGGGCTTGTCCGGATGCCGTCGTTATCCCACCGGATATAAAGAAGTACACCGCCGCGGGCCGCGCGGTGCGGGAAATGATGCGGAATGTCACTCCCTTAGTAGAACCAATCTCTATCGACGAGGCTTTTCTCGACCTAGCGGGTACGGAACGTTTACATGGTGTGAGCCCCGCCAGCACACTCGCCCGGCTGGCGGTAGATATCCGATCGAAACACGGTATTACGGTAACCGTCGGCCTGAGCCATAACAAGTTCTTAGCCAAGCTGGCGTCTGGCCTTAACAAACCTTATGGATTCACAGTGGTAGGCCGAAAAGAAACAGTACCTTTCCTCTCCGAGCAGCCGGTCTCCGGTATCTGGGGTGTCGGCCAAGTTATGCAGAAGCGGCTGAAACGCGACGGTATCACTTTAATTGGTGATCTACAGAAACAGGAGAGTGTAGAACTCGTGCACCGCTACGGTGAGTTTGGCCGACACCTACACCATCTCGCTTTCGGGCGGGACGACCGAAAGGTCTCGGCCGGGGTACGGCGTAAGAGCCTCTCAACCGAGACGACGTTTGCTAATAACATTTCTGATGTCAACCACCTCAATCGTATTCTATGGCAACAGGTCGAGAAGATATCTAAAGGCGTAAAAAAAGAAGAGATTGGCGGTAAGACGGTTACCTTAAAATTAAAAACGGCTAAGTTCGCTATTCGGACACGATCGCGCACTCTACCACACCCAACCCAGCTAGCCGATGTAATCTTCACGGCAGCCGCTCCGCTTTTAAAAAAGGAAGCGGATGGCACCGCATATCGCCTGCTGGGTGTTGGATTATCCGAATTTACATCGTCTAAGCATTGCGACCCCATTGACCTCGCCGACCCGGACTTACAAAAACGCAAGCAGATTGAGTTTGCCATTGACGATTTGCGCGCGCGTTTTGGATGCGATGCGATTAGAAAAGGTGAGCCCTCGACCCTTTAATCCGGTTGCGAGAGTCCCAGGGGGAATCAAACTATAGAAGTAAGTTTGGCTCTCCGATAATTGGACTTTTTTTGGAAAGTTGCGTGGACACATACATCCCAAAGAATCCCATTCAGAAATCCTTCGAAACGATGTGGAAATACAAAAATGGTTCGAACGGTCATCTTGGGTGATGTGATTGTCGTCACAATATCGTAGTAAATATTTACAGTCGCTCCCGATCATATCTACCTGTTAACTACAATTTAATTATCCCTCGAGTAGAAATTACATTGGCAATGTTAATTGACCTGACGATAAGGAAGACTTAGTTCATTTTATCGGAAAGATGATCTATCAGGACCTATTTATAATGAAAATACCTCTATTCTTAGCTATTTCTGCGGTTTCTGTTCTTCTTGCTGCAGGTACTGTCAACGCGGCAGATGTCGCCAAGGGGAAAAGGGTTTTCAACAAATGCAAGGCGTGTCACTCTCTAGTAATGAATAAACACCGTATCGGCCCTAGCCTGCATGGGCTCTTTGGCCGTGCCGCAGGTAAAGCCCCTAAATACAGGTTTTCAAGAGCCATGAAAAAGGCTGGCGCGAGCGGGCTGATATGGAGTCCGGAGACCGTGGCTAAGTATCTCACCAAGCCCAGAGCTTTCATTAAGGGTACCAAGATGGCTTTTGCCGGCATTAAAAAAAAGCGAGATATGGAAAATCTCATGGCCTTTCTCAAGCAAGCGTCGAAGTAGGTTTCAACCGTTCTCGACCAAAGTGCGCTTCTCACGGGTCATATCATCTTCTCTCACCGCCAGTATGACCGCCGTGATGGCAAACTCTGTTTCCCTAATATGATTCCCATAGCGTTTCCGTACCGACGGCGCTCAAAGTTCTATTCTGATAGAAAATCGTCGGCACCAGTTAGCCAACCTTAGCGCATCAAACCTAAATGGCTGCGAGAATTTAGAACCGAATCTATCGTGTCGTCCCATGAATGCCTTTATTCAGCGACGGTTATTACTTTCGCAGAGAACCGGTCAAGGCCCTGTTCTGTAGGTTTAATTCGGTGGTCCACTATTGCTTCGACAATTTCCGCCCGGCACTGACCACATTTTGGCTTGCAGCCGTAGACGTTATGCACATCCTCCCACGCTTCCACTCCAGACTGGATAGCGGACTCAACTTCTCGGTCGTTTATCGAATTACAAATACAGACATACATAAAAAGATAATGGGATCCCACCCAATTTGATACTGAGAACCATTATCATTTATGTCCGTCATTTATGTCAAGCAGACCCAAGCTAGTTCATACCGAAACGGTTTGCCGGAAGTTAATATAATGGAATCTATATACTTTTCCATTCACATGAGAATGAGATGCAATATTCG
>DBHK01000023.1:122041-129601 GCA_002295635.1 Alphaproteobacteria bacterium UBA830
GAGATGCAATATTCGTGAGAATGAAATTCATTTTTATTGTTCTTTTATTTATTTTTTATTTATTTTTAATAGATTTATTTGCTTTTATGAGTTATATATTTGATCGAGGCGTGGATCATCCAAGGAGGGAATTGTTATGAAGGGCGACCCGAAAGTCATCGAGCAATTAAACGTAATTTTGAAAAATGAACTTACAGCGATCAATCAGTATTTCTTGCATGCGCGTATGCTTAAAGATTGGGGATTAAACCGCCTCGCAGCAAAGGTATATGAAGAGTCCATTGGGGAAATGAAGCACGCCGATCATCTGATAGAACGAATTCTCGTGCTAAACGGCCTCCCAAACCTCCAAGACCTTGGCAAGCTTAGGATCGGTGAAAACGTGCCCGAGGTTCTGAAATCGGATCTCGGGGTCGAAGAAATGAACCAAGGGTGTTTAAAATTAGCTATTTCTGCGTGCGAAGAAGCCCGGGACTTCGTTTCGCGGGAGATATTTGAAAACATCCTCACTGATACCGAAGAGCACATTGACTGGATTGAACAGCAGCATACCAGGATAAATCAGGCCGGTCTTCCAAACTACCTTCAGCAACATATGTTTGAGGGAAATGACGAATAGTAACCCTCCGCCCTTGGATCGTTTTTTCACGGGTTATTCGGAGCGTCCGACTACTGAATAGGAACGTCGTGCCAGTAAGTAACCAGAAAGCCGTCTAAAGCCTAATTCTAAAAGGGTTAACGGCGTTTAGTGGATCGTTATAGACGCGCTTCTATGAACCTGGTTAATCGTTTCCATGCGGTCGGGCATCTCCGTATTTGGCCTTTGGTCAACGAGATCCAACGCCAACTGGAAAGAAAGAAGCGCATTCACGAAACCGTCTCGACCGTCTTCCGCTATGAAGTCTGAATCAGATACCGGCCACGGGGCTGCCGGATCGCGGCTTACTTCCCTCAGGATCCTTACAAGTAGCCACTCGTCGGGGGAAAGGTGTGGTATGCAGGTACAGTTTAATTTTAACGCTTTCGTACCATGGGCTTGGACCAATCGAATAGTTGAATTAACGGCTTCAATCGCGATCCGCTTTGCGGATGGGGGCAAATTATCGCCAAATTCCGTTCGCACCCTTTCAAAGTATCTTTCGCCGCGAACCTTCATTCTTAAAGCCCATATGAAGGCTTGTTCGGTAAAATAAAGGTCCTTAATTTCAATAGGCCTGTTAGTTTTATCTTTTTTTGATAGCATTATAATAAATTCTTCTTTTTTCTAATTTTCTTTTTGGATGCGACGATGGTCGAACAGTGGTTTCGGCGCAGTTCCATTGATAAATTTATGATTTATGTAGGCCATCCAAACTAAAAAGTACCAGATATGCGAATGAGAGTCATTCCCATTTTAGTTAAATGATTTTCTGGAGCGGTTTGTTGATTTTTTGTGGTCGACTTTTCAAAAACCCGTAGCTCATTCGGTTCCAAAAAGCTTATCAACATCGGTCCCGCTGTTTCCGAAAACTCTATATTAGCCGAAAGGAAGCTCCGAATCATAAGAAGATATCAGATGATTACTACGTCAGTAATGCACCACATAGAGCTCGTGAGTTTGGAGGTGTTCGGGTAGGGTTTCGATATATAGATTCGGCTTTAGTCAGGGGTAAACATACCCCAAATTGGATAATCGCCTCTCAAGTACTTCTATTTTCTTTAAATAGGAAATTTGGCCCACACAGGAAAAGTATCAAATAAAAGAGAAGAAATTGCGGCACCTCCGTGGCAGGTTTGGCACAAAAAAACGCTTTTCAGCCGGCATTACCTTAAAGAATTTCATTAACAGACCGAATGATATAAGAATGCGCCGCGATGCGTCGGACTAACGCACAACTAGTACGGATTTGGCAGAGTGCCGCACCACGCGGGCCGCATTCGGCCCTAACAAATAGTCCTGTAGCTCGGGTCTATGGGAACCCATGATTATAAGATCCGCATTAATTTCGTCCGCGGTATCAATGATTGACTTATATATTGTACCGTCAGCAACAATGTTCCTGACTTTGATAGTACTTGGCACGCGGTCCTCAACAAATTTGTTGAGGACCTCTTTCGCGTTGTGCATCAACCTGTCTTCATGACCTTCAGGAAAAAACTGCGCCACCATAGGAGACCGAAAATCGGGCATAACTGTCATCACGTGAAGAAGCGAATCGAAAGCCATACAATACCCTATAGCAGTTGGCAGAGCTCGTGCCCAAGAACTCTCATTACCGAGATCAACTGGTAGTAGAATGCCAGTATACATATTGCCTCCCTTTCGATCCGGCAGCTAGCCGCGCAGGCAATTCTGCCCTTCGTCGATGCTCTCTAACCCAGAGTAGTGGTAGCAACGTAATCGCTGCAAGCATCAACTACCCAATTTCATACGCGAACCTACGTTGACCATTGGGGACGAGAGACAGAGTCAAATACGGAGGTCAGTGAAAGAGCCCTTCCATATAATGAACCCGTTGGCGCATTGGTAATGTTAAGTTAGGATTATACGTTTAATTCATACATTCAATACCCAAATCAGGATGCACTATGAATTTAAAAGACCATATCCGGTCGATTCCGGATTTTCCTCAGCCGGGTATACTTTTCTATGATATTTCCACCTTGCTTGAAAAACCCGAGGCTTGGCAGGTGGCGGTTAACCGCCTCGCAGAGCAAATTGAACCATACCAGCCGGATCGTCTGATCGCCATCGAATCCCGGGGCTTTCTTGTGGCTGCACCGTTAGCGTTGAATCTCAACATCGGTCTTACAATGATCCGGAAGCAGGGAAAACTTCCGGGCAAAGTCATTTCTCATAGCTACGATTTGGAGTACGGAAGCGATACCATCGAAATTCAGTCTGGCACGATAAGCGAGTCCCAGAAAGTTGTATTGATAGATGATCTTTTAGCCACCGGTGGAACCGCTGCGGCATCAATTGGACTATTGCGCGGTCTCGGCGCCCGAGTAGTTGCCTCGGCCTTTATCGTTGAATTGAATTTCCTCAACGGACGCGATCAGCTCGATCTTCCCGTACACTCTTTAATTAGCTACGACCAATAGACTTATCCTTTTTCGGGGGGCACTGCTGCGTATTCAGAATTTCTGAGACAGAACTTACCCTCCGGGTCCTGCCAAAGAATGCCACTTTCATGAAGTGTACCAATAGCTCGAGTGACACTCTGGAATCCGTGAGCGACGAATCTTTCGCAAAGCTCTGCGAAATAACGCGGTTCTTCCGAAATCAGTTCCTTAATCTGTGCCGCAAGTTTTTCCGGCTCTATCTCCTTTACTGGTTGAGATGCGACTTTAGTCGGGCCTATAAAGTCTTCAAGAGTGACCTCGTCCGCGTAGGCATATTCAATGCGGTGGAAACGCTCTCGTGGCACGTTATCGGGAATTGTCGCATCAATACCCATTTTCGCGGTTGTAGGTACACGGGAATACGGTCCTGGTGGAGGTAGACTGGGGTCCAACGGTTTCGACCGAGCTCCTGATATGATTACGACGTCACGATCGGCCTGCACACGGGTCGCAACCGCCCATTCAACATCGACATCATCGAACACGTCAATATCGTGATCCACTACCGTGACGTGTTTCATGTCTGCGACTGAAAGCGCCGCAGTAATGGCGTTTTTCCCATCGCCGGGTAACGGTTTAATCGCAATGATCGCATGCCAGTGACAGCAACCGCCTGGAGTAATATTGACGGCTGTTACATTTACGCCGGCTTCGTCCAAGACCCGTCGCACATTCGCCTCATAAATTGGTCCCGACGGCCAAATATTTTCCCATGGCATATGCAAAGCGTAGTAGACTGGATTTTTACGCATAGATACCGCCTTGATCCGAACATGCGGGTTCCAATGCAACCCACCCATTAAACGAGTAAATTCTCCGAACCGACCCTCCGGCTGGGTCCATCCGGTAGGTAAAATTTCTGCTTCAAGAACGATTTCAGCGTCAGCTATGCATGGCATGTCAATCGTTTTACATTGTGTCAACGGCACACCCTTGCCGCGCATCCCACCGGCTATGCCAAGTTCGCTAACGCCGGCACGGGCCTTATATGTTGAACAGATCAGTTCGAAGGGGTGGGTGCCGATATTGATCGAAATCGGCAAAGGTTCTCCCTTTTCGTATGCTTTTGCGGCATAGCGATGCAGATTGTTAGGGGTGACAATGTCGATCCCGGTGAGGTTCTTTTGCTTTACGAGGAAGCGATATACACCGGCATTGATCGCAGAATCGTCATTCTCATCCGGATCCTTGGATAGGGTGACACCGGCGGTGATCATGGGGCCACCGTCCAGAACCGAAAAAAGCGGTACGGGGAGTGAGTAGAGATCGACCTCATCCCCTTCAACATAAAATTCCCTTACCGGACCACTATTGACAAATTTTGGCCCGATAGGCCGGTCGAGACCCTCGCGGAGACGACCTTCTATATCCGAGAAATCGCACCCGGCAGCGATTGCAAGACGTTTACGGCTGTTGGTCACCCCGGATATCACAGGCATCTCATAACCGTTTACATTATTAAACATCAATGCTTTGTCTGCCTGATCGACCAGCGTAGCGATATGTCGAATATCGACTGGTTTCTCGATATCAATCAATTCGTCCGCCGCTCGGAGCTCGTCTATAAGTTCGCGAAAATTTTGGGCCATCTTTTAGGCGTCCTGCTCATTTATCCTTCTGCCACTTATTATACAGCATTCATCCAATATCAGTAGCATCCGCTCCGTCCGCTTCGAAAAACCCACGGAAGTTTTAAAGAAGTGACCGTTAAGAACAATCGGGAATTCCGATTAAGATTAACACTCCGATCAAAATCGCGAACACCGTCCAAACTTAGAGACGAGATCAACACTTTACTGTCAACTTGCAGGCTTAACCGAGCAAAGAGGTAGTTAGTTAGCCGACGGCTTCATTTCCAAATTGGAGCTGTCTATTTCCCGCAGGAATGATGCCGGAAATAATATGCGACTGACAATTCGACACGCCTTGGCGGAAAGGAAAAGAAGGATGATCAAATAGCTGCGTAGGCGAGCATCTCAACACTCAAGAAAGATACCGTTATCTATAAAAATACATAATTAAAGAAAAGATACTTGGTGTTACCCTAGGCCTATTCGAGCGCTCATTCCGATTTGCCCTGGTATTGATTACGCGCTACATGTGAAGTGCCTGTCGGAGTGGTTTCAAATGTCTAATAAAATTAATTAATTCCGATATTACCTGATTATCTAATAATGCAACCGCCCTGCGAGCGCCGATAAGGACAGCCTCTATAAAATGACGTCTGTGTCTTCAGCCAATTTCGGTCGTGAAATACGCGCAATCAGCCTAGTCGGGTTTGGACATTTCCTAAGCCACTTTTACATGTTTGGACTGGTGCCACTATTCGTGGCGATCAGCACTGATCTGAATGTAACCAATCTGCAACTAGGAGCGATCCTGACAGCATATAATATAGCAACGGGTGTGCTGCAGACCCCGATGGGTATCCTTGTTGATAAATTCGGTGCACGCCGAGTACTGATCAGCGGATTATTCGTCACTTCGTCTGCATTTGGTCTTTGCGGTTTCACAACCGCCTATTGGGAATTATTAATGCTCTTTTTCGTAGCCGGTGCAGGCAATAGCGTATTTCACCCAGCCGACTACGTTATTTTAACCGCGTCGGTAGATCAATCCCGCCAGGGACGGGCCTACTCAATGCACTCATTCGGTGGGTCTCTTGGGACTGCGGCAGGGCCGGCCGTCATGGCCATATTAATGACAATGACAGACTGGCGAACAGCCCTTGTCATTGCCGGTTTGCTCGGAGTGGTTTTGAGCCTAATTTTTGTATTTTCCGGCGATACACTGCAAGAGGATGCGGCCGCTAAACAGAAAACCAAGTCGGAGAAACCTCTTCGGTCCATGATTACCCGAAGCATAGTGTTGTTGTTTCTGTTTTATGTGCTTACCTCTTCTGCAAATATCGGCCTTACCGCATTTGCACCGATCTACCTTCCTGCTTTGTACAATGTAACAGTAGAGACCGCGGCCTATATCCTTTCAGCGCTTCTATTCAGCAATGCGCTCGGAACCCTTTTTGGAGGCTGGCTCGCGGATAAAACTCCCCGCCACGAACTTGTTCTGGTCATCTCATTTACCATCTACTCGGTTGTGCTAGTGATCGTGGGTACCGCACTAATTCCGGTTTTACTTGTTGTCGGCGCCTTTATGCTCGGTGGTTTCGTTCGTGGTATAGTCAACCCTTCGCGCGACATGATGGTGCGTCAGTTAGCGCCAGCGGGCGCACTGGGCACAGTATTCGCGTTTGTCAGCACTGGCTTCAACGTCGGTCAAGGACTAGCTCCATTAGCATACGGTGCTCTGCTCGATAGAAATTTTACCAACGAGGTTCTATATTTGTCCGCAACGTTTATGGTGGCATCAATTCTCTTACTTCTTTTTTCTCGCAACCGGTCTCTCTAGAATATCTAAATCGCATTCAGAATCTCCTGACGGGAGCCTAATGGCTCGACTTTTGATTCCTATCAAATCTCCGAGTCGATCAGCTAGGCTGCTGGATTTGGGCCAAATGAATATAGTGTCAGGATTTATAGTTCCGGACGCCTGATTGGCTCAAGATAATGGGGGAGGGCGGCCCTAATCTGTATCTCCACAGGCCCAATAATCCGCAGTTACGCGGGGCAGATGCCGAATAGCTCGCACATGGGATGCATTAGGCTATCATTCGAGAAGACTTCGTTTCTGGTATAGCTTTGAATAATGGCCATCACTATCTTTGGTACAAATACTGGGAATATGCCATTCGAAACTGGTGTTTACTGATATGTTTTAGAGACTGACATCCCTCCAGAATATTAGGTCCTGATGCCGAAGAGAGCACTTCCGCCGGAAGTGATGATATGGGTGGTTTTAAGGTGTTAAATGGCAAACCTCGGGGCGGTTCTCCGGTTTGCAGTAGACAAATCCCTAAACCAAGGTCTCATTTTCTTCTAAGTCTTATCGTATAAATTTTTCCATTCTGCGCTATTTTGACCAATCGATGTCCTGTTTCTTCGCAAAAGGCTGCAAAATCAGCAGGCGCAGCTTCGTCTGTAGCAAAAACATCTAAAAATTTGCCGGATGGTAGATCCTTAAGGGTTTTACGCGCTCGCAGAACTGGGAGGGGACACCTTAGATCCGTTGCGTCAAGAATAGTTACTTCTTCGTCCATGTTCTAGTATGCACTTTGGGAGAGATTATTGTGAATGATTAGTTCTATATAAAACTTTAACGCGATGGACAATTATCCCAACTCGGTAAATGGATGTTCATAAAACTAATTTCTATATGCTTCGGGCCCTCGAATATTAAGATTTACGTTTCCGCGCCCAACTATAGAATACTCAGTTTCTTAAACTGATTTCCTTGGGTGGAATATGAACAAGTTACGCGTATAATCCAGTTCGTGGATAGTGCTGGCTGGGGCGGCAGGGATCGAACCTGCGAATCACGGGATCAAAACCCGTTGCC
>DBHK01000026.1:0-154313 GCA_002295635.1 Alphaproteobacteria bacterium UBA830
TTTCAACGACTTATAAAATAGTTTAAAAATAATTGACAGGTTCGAGTCCTGGTGGGCGCACCAACTCTTTCAAAGACTTAGCGGCCATTGTGCCGCTATTTCTACAAAGGGTGGACACTTTTTACTGACTTTTGATCAACCTTTGTTCTTTTTGGCGTCAGTTAATTTGACGATCGCGCCTTTCGCCTGTTGCTTTGCCCAACTAAATATTGCCTCGCCATGCTTTGATGCGCTGAAGGCATCCAGTTAGGTCATCGCGAACTTCGTAAACCCAGAACCGCATTACGTCATAGCCCAGTTCGAACATACGCTGATTTCGGATTTGATCCCTGCGGCATAGTTCGCCGGACCAATTTCGGTGATATCTCTCACCATCAATCTCTATGACAAGGCTTCGTTCTCCGTCAACGAGTACGAAGTCCGCAATGTATTTCTCAATGTTAAACTGCGGGATAAGTTTGATCCCTTCGGCAAATGCAGAAACGTAGAAATCACGCTCCCAGTCAGATACCAGTTCCGGCTTTGCTACGTTAGGATAACGGGGGCCATACTCCTCAAGCTGGCGGTCAGTCTCTTGTTTGAAATCTTTTTGAATAGAAGCAGCGTACCTAGCAAAGCGAGACAAATAACCCACCTCGCACGCCCCGCAAGATGCCCTATCTCCTACAACAATTAATTGAGCACGCGCACGAGTGATTGCGACGTTAAACAAATTTCCATTCGATCGCAGAAAACCCAGAGCGCCCAATGGAAAATTTGCTGAAACAACAGGAGAAAAGATCATTACATCTCTCTCGTCTCCTTGAAATTTATGTACTGTATCAGATAGGAAGCCTTGCTTCATAAGCGCCGTCGAAAGTACTTCATCCTTGTGAACTGCCTGGGTTATGGCATTTGCCTGCGCTCTGAAAGGCGTAACGACACCAACCGTCCCCTCATAACGACGACCGATGACCAAATCGCGTAAGGTCTCTACAACCGCATTTGCCTCTGCGGAGTTTATGGCACCTCCACTTCCAGGCCGGACGACATTGCCTTTTACGTCGATCCATCTGATGCCCGGCTCAGACCTCTTGGGCGCCCGGAGCTTATCGTAATTTGTCGCAACCCGCAGTCGTTCCTCGTAAAACTCTTCGTTTGAGAAACTGATGATGTCTGAATGAGACCTGTGGTGGTCAACTAAACTTACAATTCCTCCACCGGATACTTGGGTCGACCCTAAAGAGAACAATGATTGATGCGAATATGCCCAATGTGGAAAATCCTCGAGAAGATTGTAGCGCTCAAGCAAAGCTTGATCTTGGCCTCTTTGTAATCTGCTGATATGGGAGAGTTGATTTGGGTCTCCTATAATTACGACAGACTTTGCGCGGTACAGGAGAGGAATGGCAGATGCGATGTCACACTGGCTGGCCTCGTCAAACACTACGATATCAAACTCACTAGGCTCCAAGGGTATACGACCTCTTGCTGATAAAGACGTGACCGCCCAACAAGGGAGCAGATGCGAAATGTCACGCAGCATTGAGTTATATTTGCCGAAAGCTTGACGAGACAGCTGCCCATCTTCGCCCGCTTCCATAACCATCTTTAGCAGCGACGTATATTTTCCCAACTTCTTGCGTTCATCAGCCGACAGGGTCGATGGCTGCAGGCGCAACCAGAGATTCCATAATTGTTCTGAGTGCCGAGCAATTCGCTGAAGCACATTTGTTTCTTCAGAAGATATTGCTTCTAGCGAGCGCATTTCTTGTAGTGATTTAAGTTCGAACAAATACTCTTCTGCTTTGACAAGCTGCTCTAGATGGCTTGATGCATTCTCAATACCGCGCCTAATTTTGAAAATGTCGTCATCCTCTCTCGGCTCAGACGGCATTTCGCAATTCAGTGCGGGGAACGCCTCGGATGCTACCCTTAAAGACGCAGATAACTCCGCAAACCGCCCCTTGCGAACCAACGGCCAGAAGAGAGAAGGGATAGGACCGGCAAGACTTCTGTCCGCGCGGTCAAGCTTTTCACCAATCGATTTTAGTTCAACGGCGTAACCCTCGGTATCCGCACTAACCGCTCGTGAGAAAATTTCCTGCCCTAATACTGAACGAGCGTCTTCAGCCGCCTGCTCAAGTCTATCTACCCTATTTCGTGCCTCTATTAGGCGCTGCGCCTCGACTGTTAACTTTGAATGCTCTGCAAGTAAACGCTCATGGACCTCTTTCGCCTCGGCAAAGTCTTCCTTCTCCGCGTCAGTAGTAGTCGCAGACATAAGAGCAAGAATGTATTCAGCGAGGCGAGCTTGATAGCCTTGTTGTGCACCAACTCTTAACAAGATTGGGCGCGACCCACGGGCGTTCACCCGAGTTTCGACAACGTCGACAGCTTTGTTGTTCTTACTTGCGAACAAGACTTTCTTGTTTGACCAAGCTGCGTTCACGAGCAGGTTGGTCACCACCTGAGATTTACCGGTCCCTGGCGGCCCCGTTATGATTGTTATCGGCTGCGTTAGAGCCGCAGACACGGCCTGCCGCTGCTCCGAGTTCATTGGAAGGACCTCTAGGAGAGGCTCCAACTCCTCACTTGCCTCAGAAGTGTCATCTTGGTTACCGCTTAGCCAACGCCCTAGGACTGTTGAAGAGTATTTGTTAGCAGAGACATGAGCTAGATCACGAAGTTCTTGTTCTAAACCTTGAGTGAATGGCGACTTCTCCGCCATTATCACTATAGCTCGATTATAAATACCAGCCTCGTCTAGCTCCCCAATGGGTTTTCGATCTTCGTGAAAATCGTCCGGGTCGATCTCTTCTTTCCAGGGCCATTCAGGGCGAATGGCTTGTAGTCGCATCGCAACTTCATCGAGATCAGGCATACCGTCTTCACCTGCGAAGCCTAATTCCTGTTCCAATTGGACCAACTCATTCATCAGCATTTCACGCTCAACATTTGTGAAATTCTGAAATGGTCTCCGATTAACAATCGGAAAACTAAGGTCGATGGTGAGCCTTCCTGTCCCCTGTTCCTGCTCAATAGGAAACAGAAGAATTGGCTCTACCATAAAGCCCTGCCAGCTAGACCGTTTCGACTTTATCAAGTTGAGGTGGGTCGGATAACCAAAATATAGGCCATAACGACCTCGCTCTGTTCTCTTGCGACCGAGAATCTTTCTCGCACCCTCACTATCGGCAAGATCAATATTTGAGCGAGGTAAGGCAGGCAACTCAATGTAATCGGGATCGCCGTACTTTGACGTCAGAAAAGTTGTAATGTCGGTATCATCAAAACCGAGACACGCGAGATAATATCGGCACAGGAGAGCTAGGTCTGTATCCGCGAAGCCCTCATCTTCTTGACCAGCCTGCGGCGCAGCATGTCTCTCACTTTTAGCGACGAGATGCCACCTATAATTTCTGTCTTGTTTTACTTGGGATTTAAGTGATCCATACAGAAGCTTATTTACTTCGGTTCGAGTACAGCCGATCTCACGAGCAAGTTCATCGGCCTTCTGATTTGGCTTTGCCAGTAATTTCTCGATAATTTCAGTCTGTATATCGGGATGCGCCATTAAATCACTCTAGATACCCTATCATTTTTGTCCAACAGCCCTCTGCGACGGGTATATTCCCGTACACGCCTTGGAAGCAGATAAATCATCCCGCTACTAGCTCGAAAGTCACGAATTATTTCAGTTATTGTACGGCGATGGACCATTCGATGGCAAAATCATATGGGTAGATACTCGAGCGAGGCGATGGAGAAGCTGCGTCTTCGCGGTCTAGGCGCTTGGATTGAGAGTGCGCGGGAAGTGCACGGCGACAAGTTCGTCTACTTGAACGTCGACACCGGAGAGGTGTTCGTCACCAATCATGATTATCACAAGAACGGGAAGACGGCCGCGGCGAACGATAACGACAAGGGAGTGAACTCTTAGCCGGTAACGTATTGACGTCTATTAACGCGTTCTTTCGGTTCGAAGGTGTCCACACCATTGATATATAATGATTTATAACTGACTTTTAATCAGTGGGTCCCAGGTTCGAGTCTTGGTGGGCGCACCATTCTTTTCAGAGACTTAGCGGCCATTGTGCCGCTATTTCGTTAAAGTCGGTGAACTAGAAATACATTATATAAATTAAAGATAAACTCAGATTGGCAGGGAAAATACTACATATCTAAGAGCCCCGCCTGCGGCGGGAGCATCGAACGGATAGCAGGTCACGAGGATTAACCCTCCTGGAAACCGCTCGGGGCTCAATTTCTTTATTCGCGAGTCAATTACCTGAGATCCAACCACTTTGAAGATTTTTCGCTTGGATGGAAAATCGATCACAATTGGGTCATTTATTTTCAGAAATTTAAGAAATCGGAAATGCGTGTCACGATGTCCGCTAATGATCAGTGCCGAGCCAGCCTTACCGCTGTGTTGATTTAATGCAGGGGCAAACGCTAGGCTGCTGCCTCTATCATTTTCCAGGAATATTTGTTTCACCCTTTGCACGGGAGCCTCGATTTGACCAACCGGGTGATGGTCGGCCCACGGCCAGGGCCGACGAAACTCTCCTGTTTTTTTGTAATAGTACCAACTTTTTTCGAGCAAAAATTGGGCGAGTTGAGCTTTTGCGGGTACCCAAAAACCACTAAGCAATATGACAAACCCGAATGCACCAATAGAAACGCATAAAGATAGCCGCGCGCGGTAGCGCCAATTCACGGCTAAATCCGCCATTTGCGAATAAAGATAATGAAACCGAGGGCTGCCATGATCATAATTGACAGGCCCAAAATAAGCCGTTTCTCATAACCGTCGGCTGTTTGAGCAAAACTCACGATTGCATTTGGACTGCCCAGCGGGGAAGGGGAGTAGGCAGGTTGCTCCTTGTATTTTTTTATTTTAAGCCTCAATCCGTCAGGTTTTAAGGCGGGTATTGCCTGTGTTTGAAGAAACGCTTTGTCGGGCCTTGATGGCGTTTTATCTACGCTGACTAGGCTGGTATACTGGGTGACCAGTTGAAATTCCAAACCGAGCGCGGTTATGTGTTTCTTTATCAGTTCGGGTGTCGCTCCGTGTAGGTGTTTGCGACGCCATTCGTCTATGGATCGCTTTGCCCAATCGGTAGCCACACCTGCTACAACGTCTGTCGACGTCATCCTAACTGTTTTTTTCCATTCTGAGTTTCCCAAACGTCCAGTAATCAGAATCTTCGCCGCAGGTTTTCTCAGCTTAACTGCAAACACTAGCGGTTGATCAAGGTATAAATCAGGAATTTTTTGTGGGGTTATATCAAATATGCCTTCCCCATTTATTTGGACATTTGTCAGTATAGGCCTGCTGATTTTTTCGAATAGTCTGGCGATGGTTATCTTCGTATCGACGCCTGGATCTACGAAGGAGTAGGTTCCTCTCCCAACTTCCGCCGCTTCCTTCATAAAAAAACCGTTTGGCGCGTCGCCGATTCCAACAGTGAAGAGACGTGAGTGACCTAAATTCTTATTTATAAAACCGAACAGAGCTGTTTCATTGGTTACCGCGCCATCTGTGATGAATATAATTTGGCGGATAATATGTGAGCGGGATTTGTTTTTGAGAAGAGCGAGGGATAGAGCTGATTGCATATTGGTTCCGCCGTCTGCATCGAGCGATCTCACATATCTCTTGGCGGTGCTCCGGTTTCGCTTACTTATCGAGACGGGGGTACGAAATAGCTTGGTGGCGGTGTCATCAAAATTGATCACGTTAAAACTATCGCCCCGCCTTAGACCGTTGATACCAGCGATCAACGCCTCTTTAGCGTTTTCGATCGAAATTCCATCCATGGAGCCCGATGTATCAATGACGAAAATAACTTCACGGGCGACATTACTCTCGGCTTGAATTTCGGGCGGGGTAATCATCACCAGTCCAAAGTTTTCGTGTTGGTGTCTTTCAGTAAAAAAAGCTGCTTCTGGCGCCTCTAAAGAAATTGGTGACCAATTTAAAATAAAGTCTCTGGGTTTTAGCTCTCCTGAGTCATTACCTACCAGAAGCTTCACTTCTTCCTCAGAGCGGGAGATGATTCGGATTGGGTGGGAGGGGCTTTCCAACCTCCCAATTTCAAATCCCGGGGATAAGGACATCGAAATTTTTGTTTTTGAAACCTGACCTCCATCTATGTCCATAATTTGGGACCTTTCGCCGGGTAGCATTTTCCATCCGCTTTTTAACTCTATAAGCTGGGATATTTCCTGCGTGGCGGGCAGAAAACGCGGCGTAATTGCCAGCGGGAACCTGAGCCCAAAAGATCTATCCCGCCAACTCAGGCTTTGCTGATATTCGATTACGACGCCTATCTGACCTCGAGGAGGAATGTTTGCCACAGAAGTATGGAATAAATTCGGTCGATCCTGTTCCACAATAGCGGCTTTGTATCCGTCTGTTTTGGCTTTTGCATATATCTCCGAAGCTTCTTTCTTTTCTTTTATTTCACCTTCGATAAAACGATCTCCAATCGATAGCTGAATGCGGTCAACCGCTGCATTGTCCGGTAAAGGAAAGAGATACAGGGCCTCGATCCACTGATCACTGTCATTTTGAAACGTCTGGCGGACAATGGTTCGCCCTATTGGACCGGTTACCTTGATGGCGACATCAGTTGAAACCAAAGGAAGATGAAGAACAAATCCGTTTACACCCTCCGCTATCAGGCTCCCTCTTGCTACATCCATTTTCGGTATGGCAGATGCAACACTTGGAATTGCCGCAACCAAAAGGGTGAGTATTAAATAAGATAGGCACCGCTTTTTAATACAGATATTCATCCTTAGCCCCGTGCTTCTTGGGTTATCCAATTGTAGAATGATTGGGGGTTACTGGATGTTTATGGCGTCAGTGTGCCGAAAAAAGGGCAACTGGATGGCAGGTAAAATAAGTCATCTTCTAATTTGGCGATTGCTGGGTGCCCGCCGCCGAGCATCTTCTGCGCGAGGATTATAGTGTGTTCATGGAGAGCGATGGCTCCGCCCAATATCCCTGATAGCGGTCAACGAGAACGAGAAGTGGTAGACACCTGCCCGATCACCGCGAACAAAACGGTAAAAACCCAACCAAAGCTGCGATCAGAAGAGATTTTTTACCTCAACATCGTGTACAAGAATCTATCGATTTGTGCCATCATCTCTTATGGTGCAGGAGTTCTTTGCCTTTGTGAAAACGCATCTTTATTTTTGGGATCCCGGTATTTAATTCAATGTAACGTGGCTCTCAGGGCCTTTCGTGATTACAAGGGTTTATCGTGCAGCTTTGTAAGCTACCGTGTCCAGCTTCATTCTCTCCCTGACGGGT
Organism: Alphaproteobacteria bacterium UBA830; assembly: GCA_002295635.1. Lineage (GTDB taxonomy): Bacteria > Pseudomonadota > Alphaproteobacteria > MPNO01 > UBA830 > UBA830. The sequence continues at coordinate 7,310 of DBHK01000026.1, forward strand.
AAAGCCGATACCGCTACACAGGTGCGGGCCGGCTTGTGTGGCGAAAATGCATCTTCATAGACTTTGTTGACCCGCGGATAATCGGCCATATCAGTCAAGTATAAAGTTACCTTGACCACATCGGTCAGGCCACAGCCGGCTGCTGAAAGTATCTCCTCCACGTTGCGGATAGCTTGTTCCGTCTGCTCTATAACGTCGTCGGAAATTACTTCTCCTGTCTCCGGAAGTAGACCTCCCATACCCGATGTATAGACCCAATCCGCTACTTCTGCGGCATGAGAAAACGGGCCTGGCGCGGCGGGTGCGCGTTCCGTGTCAATTAAAGAAACTTCAGAATTATTTTTTTCGTTCATTGCCTAAACTTTCTAAGAAGGGGGTAATCCAATTTCGGAGCATGCTCGCAGTCTGAAACCCCTGCAGCCGGTCGAGTTCGGTACCCTTTTTAAATAGAATCAGTGTTGGTAGCGTCTGAATGTTATACCGATTTGCGAGGTCAATATTAGCTTCGACATCTGCGTTTGCTACATTTATTGATTTCTCAAATCCATTTTTCACAGCAACAAGCATGGGATCTAGTTTGCGGCAAATGACACAAAGCTCCGATTGGAACTTGACCAGCGTCAGTGAACCGCTGCCGATGACTTCATCAAAAACTTCTACCTGACTGATATCCCGAAAGGTACTCATGAATTCGCCGCCGCTTTCTTCTCACGATACTCGTCCATCGCATAACTAAGGAAGTTATCTGCGCCAATATTTAGAGCACCTGCAAAAGTGTTAAACGCATTTCCTGTATTTACCGTCTCCAGAATTTCAACAAATTCCGCATCCGTAGTTCCCAAATCACGACAAACTTTGATGTCCTCAGGAGTAATTGAGTGGGCATCACCATTGGCCTTCATTGCATACTCAAAAAGCGCTCTTTCTTTGGGAGAAAAATCAATATCTTCTGGATTAAACTCTCGCGCAGCTGCGATTTCCGTATCACTTGAACCAAGCGATTGCAGTTGCGATCCATGAAAGGAAACACAGTAATCACAATGATTTATGACGGCCAAAGCTGTCATCACGGATTCCTTCAGCTTTTCGCTGAGCGTACCGCGGCTTAGCAAGACAGTAAGTCTCTTGAAATTTGCTATACCAAGCTCGGGAAAAGCCCCATATGCTTTAAAAAGGTTTGATACCCGTCCTTTACCCCTTACCCTTTCTAGATCGTCGTAAAGGTGTTTTCTGTCACCGGTTGCCTTCTCGACCTCTACTAGTTCTATAAATGGCTCATAACCCTGCATTTGTAACTCCAATTCTGTATGAAAACGTATTACAGCTCAAACTTGGCCAGACAAACTTCTGATTTTGGTTCAAATTTTGAATATTATATTACTATGTCCATTCTGACAGATACACTACCCGTCCAGTCTAATCTCTATTCACTGGGCTAGGTGAGCCTCCAACAGGAGTCGACCTTTTGTATAAGCTTCGCCCAGAGGGCTTATAAACGTCCACGCAAGTTCGAGCAGGTTTCAGTCGCATCTCAATAAAGCTAAGTTAATTTGGGATTTGGGTTCGAAGGCGATACCGATCAAACGAGGGGAGGGACACGTGTCAATAGAAATCATGCCGCTGGACGCGGCTTTGGGTGCGCGGGTGCTTGGCATTAACCTATCAAAGGATATATCGTGCGATGATTTCAGTACGATACATGCAGCTTGGCTTAAATATCACGTCCTTATTTTCCCTGACCAGAATCTTCAGGATAAAGATCAGGTACGTTTTTCTCGTATGTTTGGCGAGCTCCCCTCAAAATCGCCGCATTCGAGGGGATCAAAATCCGGAGATCAACTGCACCAGTCGGTGATGCTGGTCTCTAATATTAGAGAAGATGGGAAAGTAATCGGTTCCTTGCCGGATGGTGAGATGCATTTTCACACAGATGGTGCATATGAGCGGGACCCATATAGGTACACAATGCTCTATGCGTTGGAGGTTCCCAAAGAGGGTGGAGACACATTGTTCGCAAATATGTGCCTAGCTTTCGATACACTTCCCGGAGATCTAAAACTCCGACTATCCAAAGCGGAAGCCGAGCAAGGATTTTATACAGGTGTTGACGTCTCAGCCAAAATGAAGCGGTCACTTCGAGTGGATGGCTATAAAGGTAGCGCTGTACACCCAATATTTATTCGGCATGAAGAAACCGAGAGGATATCCGTATATGTAAACCGGTTATTAACACGGCGAATTATCGGTTTTGACGATGAAGAAAGTCAGAGTGTGCTGTCCCGCCTATTTGAACATTCAGAGCGATCTGAAATTATATATCAACATAAATGGAAACCTGGTGATTTGGTCGCTTGGGACAATCGATGCACAAATCACGCACGCACCGATTTCTCTGCTGGAGAACGTAGACTTTTACGTCGGACTACAGTCCAAGGGCGTAAACCTATGGCTGCATTTTAAATTGCTATATCTTGCCATGTCTTTTGGAGAGAAGATGAGGATTACTAATTTGCAAAGCCTTCTGATCTAGAAACACGAGGTAATTAAAAAATGTCCAACACACTTTTCTTGACGACTTTCTTGATTTTGGAGTTGCCGGCATCAGATGCTCGCATGGGATAGATAACGCTCGCAAGTTGGTAAAATTTAAACCTTTGACACTGTCGAAGTAAAATTCAGTCAAAATCTATCTGATTAAAGGTGACTGGACCGATGTAGTCGCAACTTTAACTTTATGTCTTACTACTGCTCACGAAAAAACAAAAAAAGTGGACTAGGTTTTCCAATAAATTGAAAAAATCTTTCATTCGAGTTTTGTCGTAAAATTTCAAGTACTTTCAAATATCGTCATAGTCAAAAAATAAAGGTGTTTTTCGGATATCCTCAGGGTGTGGTGGCTATACCAACGTTAAGTTTTAAATGGTCCGGCCATCTAGTCCTATAATGGCAACTCCGCCTGTCCCTCAGAGAAATCTTAAAAACTCTATGTTGATTATCTTTTCTGTGCCTGTTGGAATTATCGAATTCCTTCTAATCAGGAGGTATAATTTTGGAACTTGTATTTGGATATGGAGCCGGATTGCTGACTTTCATCAATCCGTGTGTTCTTCCGGTCCTGCCAATTATTCTCGGCTCCCTTCTCCAACAGGAACGGGGCGGCCCCGTGGCGCTCGCTGCTGGCTTAAGCCTCTCGTTTGTCGTGCTTGGCGCCTTGGTTGCGACCATGGGATCAACAATTGGTCTAGACGCCGAACTGATGGCAAAGATTGGTTCATTAGCAATGATATTTTTTGGTGTGGTCCTGATGGTGCCGGCGCTTAACAACCGCTTCACCACGATCACTGTCAGCATGTCTAACAAAGGTGATCGACTTGCTGGAGCATCACTTCACAGGGGTCTTAGTGGTCATTTTATCGGTGGTATATTTCTGGGGGCAGCATGGTCACCCTGTATTGGTCCGACGCTTGGCGGAGCGATATCAATTGCATCGCAGGGAGGATCATTACTCTGGTCGGTTGCCATCATGACAACTTTCGCTTTGGGAGCATCAACCGTAATTCTGTTACTAGCCTATGGCGCCCGGGAGACCGTCACACGGCGGTTTGCGAGGTTTCAAAGACTGGCAAAAAACTCAAAAACTATTTTGGCAGCAGCTTTTGTTGCCGTGGGCGTCGCAATCCTGTTTGATTTCACCAAAGTTATAGAATCATGGGCTATCGGAATAATTCCGATTTGGTTTCAAGATCTATCAGTTGCTTTATGACGTATCGATCAGAGGAGGAAGATTTATGAAAAATTATTTTACTGGGCTAATTACGGTATTGTTTTTTTGCACTGCGGCCCCAATCGCAGCAAATGCTAATGTTAGTTGGGTCGAGTACAAAGCGGGCGTAATTAAAGAAGCACTTTCAAAAGGCGGCTCCGCTCTCCTTTTTTACAAATCAAGTTGGTGAAGTACCTGCGCTCGTCAAGATCGAGTGCTGAGAAAGCTCCGTGCGGGCAATCCAAAATATAATAAGGCAATCACTTTTATCCTCGTTGACTGGGATACTTTCCGAAACAAAGAGGTTACGAGGAACCGAAAGGTGCCGCGTCGGTCGACCCTAATCCTCCTTAAGAGTGGAGAAGAAGTTGGGCGCCTTATCGCCCAGACCGGCGAAGAGGATATTAAGGAATTATTGGAACAGGCTGTTTCTCAGTAGTCAAATCTAGGAGATTTCATGAAAGTCCTAAGGATTTGACTCGCTTTTTACTGCCTAGGAGGACTTGCTTGGATTATATTTAGCAGAAATACCAGCCGGCTTGATCTTCAACTTCCGCAAGCTTCTATTAGTTCTTGGCAGAGGTACGGTATGCTTTGCTCCACCGGCTGATTGATCTCTAATCTTTTAACTATCGGAGCAATCCGCTTGGATATGGCATGTTGATATAAAGGATCATAGTGACTGGTGAGTATTTCTTGAACGAATTCGCTCCATTTTCCCTCACTAACTAACTTCCGTAGTTTTTCTGTATCGATAGCATTTGATTTTTTATCAATAAACGATAACAGATTGGGAATTGCTTTTCGTTGCAGAAAATCAGGGTCATATTCCTTTAATATGAAGCTCACACGATGTTCGTTTTGGTTCTCAATAATAAAAATTGGCGCTGCCTTCATTTTCTTCCACAATGCCGCAGGAATAAAAACACGACCAATCTTGTTACTTTCCGCTTCTGCAAAAATAGTTTTCTGATCATTAAAGGTTTTTATCTTTTCAAAGATCCTTGTCTCAAAAAGCTTTTGCGCCGGTTGATCCTGATCTTTATGAGCACCGAGCAAGCTACCGCGATGAACTGCAAGCCGTTCTAGGTTAAGAACGTCATAGCCTTTAACCTCTAAGTGATTGAGGATTTCTGTCTTACCCGTACCGGTTTTTCCGCCGATCAAGAGGAATTTATATCCGTTACAAAGTTTTTCGATGCTTCCAGTAACATGCTTTCTATAGGCCTTGTATCCCCCGTCAATTACACAGGTAGGCCAACCGACCATCGAACATACTTGGGCAAAGGAACTCGAACGTTTTCCCCCGCGGGCACAGTAGAATACAAATTTCGTAGTTTGGGGCTTGTCATAAAAATACTCGCCCAAGTGTGTTGAAATGTTTTTTGATACCAGCGCGGCACCAATTTTTGATGCGTCAAATGGGGAAACTTCTTTGTAAATCGTCCCGACCTTTTTAAACTCGTTGTCACTTAGAACCGGTAAATTTATTGAGCCGGGGATGTGATCTTCCTTAAATTCGGAAGGCGATCTAACATCGACAATTACCTCACCGTGATCGAATTCGAAGGAGGATAACCTCTCAATTTTTGGCGACATTTAAAGATGTGTCCCTGGAATATAGATCGGATATATAAATTTCCAATTTCCTTTGCTCATATTAGAGAAAAATCGGCCGAAATTTTGCTAAAAACCAAGAATACCATTAACGATCCCTAAATATCTTCATCGCGTATTTAACTATACAGGCTGAGCTAAAAAGAATAACAATACCCCAATGTTCGAAGCGTCGTCGGAACAACATATCTGGTTGTTCCCTTCTTTCTTGTAAACGATAAAGTCCTAATCGGACACGTTGTCCAAGAAGTATGTCTGTATCTTACCTTTGTTTTTTATGTTGATCTGGCCCCGGTCAGTAACGGTTGCTGTATCACCTAAAGATTGCCGCGTCATATCTGAGATATGGACTTTGCCGGGCTCCGAAGAGCTCTCCAGTCGTGATGCGAGATTGACTGTATCCCCCCACACATCGAAACCATTCGCGGAGACGCCGGCAATTACTGGACCGGTGTGGACACCCACTCTTATTTTCCAGGGAGCCTGCCCCAAAACTTCTCGTTTAACATTCAAACCAGATACGGCACGTGTGATGTCCAGAGCAGCCATACATGCTTTTTTTGCATGGCCCTGACGGCCATCTGGTATTCCCCCAGTCGCCATATAAGAGTCACCAATGGTTTTGACTTTACTTAGATCATGTTTTGTCGCGATTTGGTCAAAGGTTGAAAAGAATTCGTCCAGGCTTTCAATAAGTTCTCCTGGGTCAATATCTTCCGATATATGTGTAAACCCGACAAAATCGGTAAACAAAATTGATGCGGAAGAATAAAAGGAAGCATCTGCTTTTAAAGAAACTTTCTTGTCGTTCTCCAAATTGTCGAATTGTGGTTTAAGCGCACCAAATTCCAAAATATTACTAACTTGATCAGATAGTAGTCGCAAACCCTCACGCATATTGTGGGGGAGTCTACCCGGTTTCGAATCCGTCACACACAACGTGCCAACTGTAAAGCCTTTACTAGTGACAATCGGTGTACCGGCATAAAATTGTATATCCGGTGCAAAAGCCATTTTATGGAAGTTCTGTGTTTTATTGTTCTCCCGCACGTTCTCGATCACTAATTGTTCACGTGGGTGTTTAAGGACATATTGGCAAAGACTAATATCTCTCGGAATTTCTCGTACCAAAATTTGCTCGGGAATTGAAAATCCGTGATTATTTTTTGAGAGTTGGCTTTTGTCCGTAAGAAGATTGATCGTCGATTGGGGCTTCTCGGTGAGGTAGCACGCAAGCTCGGTTACATTATTTAGATGCCTATCATTACTAAGGTCCTTTTCCTCAAGATCAAGCCGTTTGATTTCGTTAAGACGGTCATTTTCACCATTCAAATCTGCAACCGGGATTAACCCCGCTTTCAATCCCTGCTTCTTGATCACCCCATGAAATCGGTCTTTTAGAAAACTCATCGTAATATCCTTCGTGAGCTCAAAATTGCAGGCTATTCCCAGAGCGCCCATAAACTTGAAGCAGGTCTCCGCTAGAGCGGTGGATTGTCATATATTTCAATATAGGGTCATGAACGCTGAGGACTAAATAATCATAATTTATTAGATCTATATATTAGGTAAATCTCTCAACCCAACTCTGAAAAAAAATTAGATATATAAAAAAAACCTACTTTAGAATGATATTAAGAAACAGTATCATTGTATTGTCCGGTCGGCCCATTGTCTGGTCGACCCCAGTTTCCTAACTCTTAATTCTGAAGGATACCTCACAGTATGTTACTAATTGACACCGAAATACAGCCATTCCAAGCAACAGCCTTTGAGCCTGGCAATAGTGACTTCGTGACTGTTGACAGTTCAGAAATGATCGGCAAATGGAATGTATTCTTCTTTTACCCGGCGGATTTCACCTACGTATGTCCGACTGAGTTGGAGGATTTGGCAAATCACCATGATGATTTCCAAGCGATGGGGGTCGATGTCTACGCAATTTCTACAGATAGTCATTTTTGCCATAAGGCATGGCATGGTTCTTCCACTGCTGTGGGAAAGATCAAATTTAAAATGATCAGCGACAACACATTTAACATTTCTAGAAGCTTCAATGTCCTACGCGAGAATGAAGGCCGCTCCGAGCGTGGCACATTCGTGGTTGATCCAGATGGAATGATTAAATTTATGGAGATTAGCTGCGAGGGTGTTGGGAGAGATGCCTCTAGTTTGGTGCGGAAAGTAAAGGCCGCTCAATACGTCAGGCAACATCCCGATGAAGTTTGTCCGGCAAAATGGGAAGAAGGTGAAGAGACACTCGCACCATCACTAGATCTCGTTGGAAAAATTTAGTTGAAGATAATTAAAATGATCTTCAACATCCCAATTTTGGGACCTTCTAGGGATTAGCGCTCTATTGCTAACCGATGAAATAAAGAAGACCATCGCCGGTTATGCGGATGGAATGAGTAGGCCCGTTTCTATTGTACTGAATAGCGGTAATCATGAAAAACGGGCTGAACTCATTGAATTCATAAAGTCTGTTGCAAACACAACTAGGTTGATTGAGTTCCATGAGAGGGAATTTGCCGAAAAACTGCGGAGTCCTCTTACCTTTGCAATAGAGGTGGGCGGTAAACCGACCGGAATCTACTTTTCGGGGATACCCACTGGTCATGAATTTAACACTTTTATTCTCGCAATCCTTCAAAGTGGGGGTGTCGAAATAAAACTGGAGGAAAATCTTAAGAAGATCATTACCAACATCCAGGAGCCTCTCTCATTTGAAACCTTTGTGAGCCTGACGTGTCATAATTGCCCTGAGGTTGTTCAAGCACTTAACCAGTTTGCCATTTTAAATGACAATATAACGAGTGAGATGATTGATGGTGGCTTATTTCAAGATATCATCGACGAACGCGATATACAGGGGGTCCCAAGCGTCTATTTAAATGGGGAATTATTCGCAAACGGTAGGGTAGAAGTCTCTGCTCTGATTGAAAAAATAGGTGAGTTCGGGACGAGCCGTGAACCGGGGTCCTCCAGTTCAATTCCTATTCAGGATGTTGTTGTGGTAGGCGGCGGGCCTGCTGGAATTAGCTCTACTATTTATGCAGCTAGGAAGGGTTTTAAGGTAGCGGTCGTAACAAAGAATGTTGGGGGACAGCTAAGAGAAACTCTAGGAATTGAAAATTTTATTTCTGTTCCCAGTACGACTGGTTCAGAACTCACTGATGCCTTAAAGCAGCATATGTCTGATTACGCCATAACGTTGAAAGAGCACGTTGGCGTCGAGCGTGTGGAACCCGGGATATTAAAAAACGTCATCCTTTCCTCTGGTGAGATCATAAGATCCCGCACGATAATTATTGCAACTGGGGCTAATTGGAAAAAGCTCGGCATACCTGGCGAGCAAGAAAATATTGGTAACGGGGTTGCATATTGCCCACATTGTGACGGTCCCTTTTACAAGGGTAAGGATGTTGCTGTCATCGGAGGAGGGAATTCGGGTGTCGAAGCCGCTCTTGATTTGGCGGGTATTGCCAAGACAGTAACCTTGTTTGAGTATTTGCCGACTTTAAAAGCAGATCAAATATTGCTGGACCAGTTAGAAAAAAGACCCAACATAAATATTGTAACAAACGCTCAAACGAACAACATTTTGTCCGAGCGAGGAAAGGTTGTCGGACTGAAATATGAAGAGCGAGACACTAAGGAACTAATAGAATGCCAAGTCTCAGGCATCTTCGTTCAGATTGGACTAGTCCCTAATAGTAAAATCGTTGATGGGTTGGTGGACCTCAACGAATATGGAGAGATAGTAGTCGATGAACTCTGCAACACCTCTATCGAAGGCATTTATGCATGTGGAGATGTAACTACTGTGCCTTACAAACAAATTATAATGTCTATGGGCGAGGGCTCTAAAGCCGCTATAACGGCTTCAGACTACCTCTTGAAGAACCCGGTTGACGAGAAACTATATTCCTTAGTTTAACATTGATTAAACCGATCCGTTCATAAAAACCATCTATGTTTTAGGTGCGTAGTTTAGGTTTGGTGAGAGCCAAACCTCTGCCTCATTTGTGTTCACGCCCTTTCGGTCAGCATAGTCCTCGACCTGGTCTCTGCCTATACGACCAATGCCAAAATAACTAGATGATGGATGAGCAAAATAAAAGCCGCTGACCGACGCAGCAGGTGTCATTGCAAAACTTTCTGTAAGTTTGATACCGGCGTTAACGGGGGCATCTAAAAGCTCGAACAACTTAGTCTTCTCGCTATGATCCGGACAAGCAGGATATCCGGGTGCGGGGCGGATGCCCTGATACTTTTCGTTTATTATTTCTTGGCTCCCAAGATCCTCATCTGGCGCATACCCCCAAAATTCTTTTCGGACTCGTTCGTGTAAATGCTCTGCAAATGCCTCCGCCAACCGGTCAGCGAGGGCCTTAAGCATGATTTCACTGTAGTCATCGCCCGCATCCTTAAAAGCAATGGCGCGCTCATTAACACCGAAACCCGTGGTAACTGAAAATGCGCCAATATAATCCGGAATACCAGTATCTTTAGGGGCAACGAAATCGGCGAGACAAAGATTAGTTCCCTGTTTGCTTTTCATCATCTGCTGGCGTAAAAAATTGAAGGTCATGCGGACGGTTTTTCGGTCGTCGTTTGTATAAACTTCAATATCGTCACCCACAGAATTTGCAGGAAAGAAACCAATCACTGCCCGCGCGTTCAGCCACTTCTCTTTCGCAATCTGTGCTAGCATCTCAGTGCCATCCTCATATAAATCGCGAGCCGCTTTTCCGACTTTCGGATCCTCCAAAATCGCAGGATGATTGCCGGCAAGCTCCCAACTCCGAAAAAACGGGGTCCAATCTATTCGCCCAATTAGATCGTCAATTCGATATTCTCCGAACACCTTCAATTCATTCAGGTTTGGGGGTTTGGGCGCGACCAGGCTCCAATCAGCCTTTAGACTATGGTTGCGAGCAACCGCGATTGTATGAAGGCGAGTGTCATCCTCGCGTTGCTCCCTCTCGATCCGAATTGTTTCATAATTGGCGGCGAGGTCGTTGATAAAGTCACCCCTTCGCTCTGCGCTGGTCAATTGCCCCACCACATCCACGGAACGGGATGCATCGGGGACATAGACCGTTGGCCCAGTTTGATAGGCTGGTGCGATACGGACAGCGGTATGCACTCTTGACGTAGTTGCGCCCCCGATTAGGAGCGGCAGCGTAAGGCCGGCGCGTTCCATCTCATGAGCAATATGAGTCATTTCCCGGAGTGACGGGGTGATCAGGCCTGAGAGGCCGATCATATCGACGTTTTCGACCCTTGCGGATTCTATTATCACGTCTGCGGGTACCATAACCCCCAGATCAATCACTTCGTAGTTATTACACTGAAGGATCACGCCAACAATGTTCTTACCTATATCGTGCACGTCTCCTTTTACTGTGGCTAGTAAAACCTTGCCGGCACTCCCATCGGAAGCCTCCGTCTTCTCTGCCTCGATAAATGGGTTAAGATGGGCTACCGCTTGCTTCATCACCCGAGCGCTCTTAACCACTTGTGGCAGGAACATTTGGCCTGATCCGAATAGATCCCCAACAATATTCATACCAGCCATTAGCGGCCCTTCAATCACCTCAATAGGGCGCCCTGCCGCCATACGTGCCTCTTCCGTATCCTCTATTACAAACTCGCCCAGACCATGGACCAAGGCATGAGCAAGCCGTTTTTCCACAGTGTCTTCTCTCCAAGACAGGTCTGGCCCAGCGTCCTTTACAGAGCCAGACATATTACCCGCAATCTTAAGAAGATGATCGGTCGCGTCATCACGCCGATTGAAGATCACATCCTCAATCCGATCTCGAACCTCGCCATCCAGATCTTTATACACTGTCAGCTGACCCGCATTGACGATACCCATGTCTAGGCCGGCTTTGATGGCATGGTATAGGAATACCGAATGCATGGCCTCCCGCATTGGGTCATTACCGCGAAAAGAAAATGAAACGTTACTCACTCCGCCACTGGTTAAGGACCCAGGGCAGGTCGTTTTGATTTCGGTTATGGCAGAAATAAAGTCCTTGGCGAAGTGATTGTGTTCTGAAATACCGGTAGCTACAGGGAAGATGTTAGCATCGAAGATGATATCTTCTGGCGGAAAACCGATACGATCAGTCAGCAATCGATAGGAACGCTGACATATCTCAACCATGCGGGCATAACTATCCGCTTGTCCATTTTCATCAAAGGCCATAACAATTACGGCTGCACCATATCTAAGAGCTTTAGCCGAGTGGCTTAAAAACGTAGGCTCACCCTCCTTGAGACTGATCGAGTTGATTACTCCTTTGCCCTGAATACATTTCAACCCGGCTTCGATTATGTTCCAATCTGAGGAGTCGATCATCACGGGCACGCGGGCGATATCCGGCTCTGTCGCTACTAATTTTAGAAAACGCTCCATAGCTGCCACGCCGTCCAAGAGTGCCTCATCCATATTGACATCGATTATTTGAGCACCGTTGTCGATTTGCTGTCGGGCCACATCTATCGCTTTCTCATATTCACCCGCAATTACCAGACGTTTAAACTTTGCCGATCCCGCAACATTTGTTCGTTCGCCGACGTTGACGAAACCGGTAACCTCGTTGAACTCGAATCTTTCCAGACCACTAAGGCGTGTAGAAAGTTCTACTTCTGGTATTGGACGGGGTGGTACGTCCTTAGCAACCTCGGCTATTGCTGCTATATGCTCGGGCGTGGTGCCACAGCAGCCGCCGATAACGTTGACGAAACCGCTTTGGGCAAACTCTAGAAGATGAGCTGCCATTTCCTCGGGGCCTTCGGTATAGAGGCCGAACTCGTCCGGAAGGCCGGCATTGGGGTGTACGCTGACATATCCCTCGCATGCTCTTGAAAATTCCTGAAGATGGGGACGAAGCTGTTCCGACCCCAGTGCACAATTCAGTCCGGCGATCAGTGGTTTGGCATGGCGAACCGAGGTCCAGAACGCCTCTGGGGTCTGGCCCGACAGGGTCCGTCCTGAAGCATCAGTAATTGTCCCAGATATCATCATCGGAACCTTAAAATTGAGCTCATCAAACAGTTCCTCGCAGCCAAAAAGAGCTGCTTTGGCGTTCAGCGTGTCAAAGACCGTCTCCACCATTAAAAGATCGACACCACCTTGGAGAAGACCTAATGCGGCCTCTTTGTATACATCTCGCAGTTCATCAAACGAAACTGACCGATGGCTCGGATCATTTACGTCACTGGAGATGGAGGCAGTCATGTTGGTCGGTCCCATTATGCCCGCGACAAATACCTTACGGTCTGGATTGGATTCTTGAACCGCGTCTGCCGATGCTCGGGCGATTTTCGCGCCTTCCCAATTGATCCTGTATACCTCATTCTGCATTTCATAATCTGCTTGGGATATGCGGTTGGCATTAAATGTATTCGTAGAAATGATGTCAGCACCGGCCGCCAGATACGCGTCATGGATCCGCCGAATCTCATCAGGTCTAGTAATATTCAACACATCATGGTTGCCGTGGTTGGAACAGTTATGGATTGCGGGCGGCGTGCCTTTATAGGCGGACTCAGGCAGTTCGAGACTTTGAATGGTGGTTCCAATGGCGCCATCCAAGATGAGAATGCGATCATTCATCGCCGCGCGTAGCTCGAATTCCGGGTTATCTAGCGCGCCGGCGGGTCGGTTCAACGATGACGGAGCAGAGGTGAAAGTAGGGATGACATCTATTTCATTCATCTAACAATTTTAGTCGGCCTTTACTGAAATTACTGATCAAAAAGGATATGAAACTCTATCTATTACGCAAAAATTTTCGTATTTTTTGTTTTTTTTGATATATAATTGTGTTTATGAATCTCGATCCATTAGATCACAAAATCGTTACCTTTCTCCAGAAGGATGCGCGGATGTCTAATACGGCGCTCGCGGATCTAGTCGGTCTTTCGCCTTCAGCCTGCCTTCGCCGGGTTCGTACACTTGAGCGTACCGGGGTGATCAAAGGCTACCTTGCGAGGGTCGATCCAAAGGCGCTCGGTATCGGGTTAACAGTGATCGTCCATATCGGTCTCCAGCACCATGATGATGAAGCCCTTGCAGCCTTCGAAAATGCAGTCAGTGGTAGTGCAAACATTCTTGGCTGCGATATGATCTCGGGTCGGGATGATTATATGCTTCGCGTTGGCTCAGCAGACATATCGGATTATGAGAGGGTCCATCGGGAACAATTGTCTAAATTGCCCGGCGTAACGCGTATTGAATCATACTTTGTGCTTAGAACAGTTGGAAATTAGAGGTCTAAAGATTGAACATTTAGCCGCTGTTTTGCGACATATTTTTCATGGCACAAACTAATTCTCTAGATTAAAAAATAGAGATAACAATCGGATAACAAACCAATATTCAACGAGACTAGACTACGTTTAACCGTTCCCCCCGTTGTATTACGCTGAGACTTATCACTTGGAACAGGCGCTTCTATAAATTAAATAAATTTTTAATTTAAAGTTCTGTCGTAACGGCATCGTACGGGATCCAGCTTTTATTATTACAACAAATCTTTTTGTGATTTTAGTTTTTTACGTACTCTGACGCTTTGAAGTAAGGAAGATTATCCTTAGAAGAACACCCCATCATCGCGAGCCGCTCAGAAATCTTCAGAGCTTTTTGATACTTACGTTCGTTTTGTTCTCTGGTGTTTGCATTGAATGTCGAGCCGCATACGGAAACTCCATAATGTGCCTGTAGCGTATGGATCTTTCTTCCAGCCAAGAAACCGTCAGCAATTACGGAAAGGTCAAAGTCTTCTTGCTTTACGATCTGAATATCATTCTCAACCAGATACGCGCGTATTCGTGCCTCGGCGGCAAGCGCTGCATCCCAGTAGTCAGATTCGGATTTAGTAGGCTCACCGGAGACCTCTACGAAAGATTTGCAGAAGGCAAGGAACATTTGGTCTTCGAGTGTTGCTGTTCTCCATGCCATGTCCCCAAGGTTACTCCAGACTGACATGTCCATGTCTTCATAAATTTCAGGTACGCGTTCGAAAAATAGCCGGTGCAGCCCGTTTTCATTAAGGGTTTTGTCCAGCTTTTGCTCTTTATAGATATCTACAGCGGCATAGGTACCGCACACAGGGCAAGTATCATCTTCATAAGAACCTTTTTTATAAATATGTGAACACCGTGTTTCATTGGCTAATTCATTCTTACATAACAAATAGATATCACCGCTGTCTTCGCCATCCTGTTGTTGGCCGATCCAGTTGAATCGGTTCATGAACTGCATATATGATTTTCGATGACTCCATAGGCTCCACTCCAGCTTCTCCACTGGGCCAAACGTACTCCAATTGGAACTCACATCTATGACCACACACCTATCCTTTCCTGGCGCCGACCGTAAACCGCGCCCGACAGATTGGCCCCACAACACCTTGGACAGCGTCGGCCGGAGATGAACAATTATGTTACAATTTGGATTGTCCCAACCCTCAGCGAGCACTCCGACTGAAACGATTGCCTCAATCTCCCCAGCTTCATGAAGGCCTAGCAATTTCATTCTTTCCTTTATCGGTGTCTTGGCCGTGACGATGGCTGCACTAAAACCGCATTGTTCGATCGCACATAATGTTGCTTCTGCAACACTGATATCGGCGCAAAACCAAGCAGATATAGCGGTGACTTTGAGTTTTAAACGCTCTTCCTTATAGCTCCAGATTGCATAATCAATCATCGATGACCTGATGATCGCATTCGACAATTTCTCAATCGGAAAATCACCTGAGCTTATATCAATACTATCTAGGTTTAGATCGTGAACAAAATGTGGGCGGTATATGGGCTTTACGAGAACGCCCTCATCGATCAAATCCTCGATATTTGCGCAATCTATTATTGCATCGAATGCTAGATTAAGTTGATCACGCTGGTCACCCGTTCGACGCTCGGGTGAGGCCGTTAGACCGATCAACGGCGCATTTTCTTTACCTCGCTCCTCAAAGTCATCAAGTATACGTTTGTATCCTTTTCCATTGGGTGAAACTCGATGAGCTTCATCAACAATGATAACATCGGCCTTGGCAATCGCGTCACTCAATACCTCTCTCGCTCGAAGACTTGTCGAGAGTAGAATATCGTATTCTTCAAAAGCATCGCCCACATCCGATACCTCTAGCTTGCGGACAACATGTTTATCGCTAAGGGCTCTGTACAGCTGCTCCAGAAGAACCAGTCGATGGCACAGAACGATAATTTTTTTGCCTTTATAAAAGCGGTCGATGATTTCACTGGCGAGAACTGTCTTACCCGCCCCAGTTGGCGCTTTGACAATAAACCTTCGATACTTCTTAATCACCTCCGGAAACTCGTCGATGAAATTTTGTTGCCAATTTCTCAGATGCATTCGATTCTTAACCTAGGAATAAACGGTCGGGCAGGGGGCGTAGCAGCGTAGCTCCGTAAACTCAACAATGGCGACGAAAAAAAAAGACTTATACGGCATTGTCCTCTGATTTACTGTTGATAAAGTATTTCGATCGGGTCTGGCGTATTCGACGTGATGAAGAAACAACAACGTTCAAAAATGACCGAGACTTTCCTATTTTACGCGAGATATATTAAAAAATAGCCAATAATGGTGACTGGGATAAAGGTGATGCGGGCAGATAAAAAACTTCCTTATAAGCCGCCTGCTCACCAAATCGCGCTTTTTCCGGATGTCTCGGGAAATACCCTTAACGGATTAGGAGAGTCAGAAATACGTCCACCGACGCCAATTTTCTGGCACTACGGGGATATAGAGCTGCCTCATAAAAAACTGCAGGATTATTATCTGAAAAACTACAACGAACGCCCTGAGCTACAAAATTTTCAGAACCGATTTGGCGGTCGTGGCAGAAATTCTCCAGCCACCATACCCGATCAACCGACCGTTAAAACCCCAGCAAACTGGGTAAAACTAGTAAAGGAACATATATTAGGTAATGAAGGTGATCTTGTAGGCATTACCCGAATACGTCCCGAGTGGATTTTTGAAGGTTATGAAGCCCCGGAACCATGGATCATCATTATTGGCGTTTCCATGGACCACCATGAACTCTCAAAAGCGCCATCTGTAGAGTCACCGGTTGAGGTAATCGCTCAATATAATCGTGGTACACGCGTCGCGCGATCGATGGCAAATTTTATTCAGACCAACGGCTATCATGCGCGACCGCACGGTGGTCCGGCCGCAGGGCCTATTTTGCTAATACCAGCGGCGATTGAAGCGGGACTTGGAGAACTTGGCAAACATGGTTCAATGATCAATCGAAAATTTGGCTCTTCTTTTCGCCTAGCGGGCGTTTTGACCGACCTTCCATTAGCCGAAGACGCCCCTGATATATTCGGGGCAGATGATTTTTGCACCAATTGTCAAATTTGCACAAAAGCGTGCCCGCCAGACGCAATAAAACACAAAAAAAATACCGTTAGAGGAGTCGCGAAATGGTACGTCGATTTCGATAAATGCATTCCCTATTTTAACGACACTCAGGGATGTGGGATCTGTATAGCTGCGTGTCCATGGTCGACGCCTGGTCGGGCACCCCGCATGGCCAAAAAAATGACTTCCCGGCGTAATCGAGATATCTAAAATTAGCGCCTATTCTGGATATGGCGGTATTAAAAGCTATACGACACCGAAGTTTTAGAACGAAAAGGTACAATGGAATAATTCGGCCTCTAAATTAACCCCACATTCGCAGCAAATTTTTATAGACCTTATCGAGGCGGATATACTCCAAATGATCGACCCCGCCTGCCGCATTGTTCATTAAATAACTTAACGTCAAAGCCAAGTCGATTAAGACTTGTCTCCGGATAGGGTCTGCAACCTGACTGTTAACCCAACCCAAACCAACTAGCCGTTCACCTTTTGTAACAGGGTTAACCCGGTGCAGAAAATAAGTGGGATAAATCACGCATGTACCGGCGGCACATTTGTATGGTTCCGGTCGGATATCAGTGTTTAATACCAATTCTCCGCCCTCATAGGTATCCGGTTCATTGAGGAAGACAGTCAGAGAAATATCAGAACGAAATTTTCCCGATTCCATTCTGGCATTATCACTGTGATCACCATACCCCATACCCACGCCGTAACGGCTGGTTAAAAGCTTAGTAATATTCGATGGCATTGTAATGATCTGAAAATCATTATTCTCCGCCATGCATTGCTGAATAATCCGATTGATCTGGTTTGCTTCAGATGAGCCTAGTTTGAGTTCATTATTTTTCTTTACATTGGCGACGTCCAGTCCCGCTGTTTGCATTCCATCAACGAATTTACCCTTGGAGATAATCTCTAATATCTTCTCAAGATCTTTTGGTGGCACCAAATTTGGCAGTTCATATATCATCTAAAGTTTTCCGTCTCTAATCTTCGACCGTTTGACAATTGTATGATTGGCGACGACAAAATCGATTAAATTTGTTTGAAGAATTCGCGACGGCTCGCACATAACTTCTAAGAATACTGCTTTAGGCTACCACATCATCATCAAAGGTGGCGTCACATAAAAAAATTTTTTCGGGTTTGAAATGCTTGGCGGTAGAAATCGCACTTTATAGAATACATTCTGGCCTTGATGGGTTCTTTCAAATTCCTTGATTACTTTATGCACAGGGCATTGCGGTCCGGCGAATTCTGTATACGATAGGATATAGCGTAGCCAGGGGTTGAGTGGCTTTTCGCATAATTACGATCTTTAGAGGTAATATTTCAAAAGGGACTAAACATGAAAATGCGATCATTTATAGCATCTGCCGTCTCGGCAGGGGTGTTAATGGCAGCTACATCGGTGTCTGCTGCTGAACTTAAGGTGTTAGCGAGTTGGAATAAAAATATTTGGCCGACATATGTTGTGCTGGATACTTTTCAAAAAAATGTAGCCAAAATCGGTGGTGACAAGGTTACGCTACGGATCAGTGGGCCAGAGGTAGTTCCCGGTTTCCAGCAGCTTCAACCGGTTAAATCCGGAGTTTTTGATATCTTGTTTACCCATGGCGTTTATCACATGGGTTCAAAAGGCCTTGCAGCGGTGACGGACGCGCTGAATGCTGACCCCGTTGGAAAACGGACATCGGGCGTTTGGGATCATCTAGATAAGTTTTACCAGAAGACCCATGGCCTTAAGCTCTTGGCAATTTCTCCCAGCAGTACCGCCGGATATCACATTTTTCTAAAAGACCCGATCAAAGGTGGTAATTGGAAGGGCCGAAAAATCAGAGGCACCCAAACATATCACGGAGTAATTAAACTTTTTGGTGGAGAACCAGTTGTTATGCCTGGCTCACAGGTTTACTCAGCCCTGGAAAAGGGTGTGGTAGACGGAGCCGCTTGGCCTGCGGCAGGTATGCTGAGTATGAAACACTTCGAAGTGGCAAAGCATAAGGTCCGGCCGACGTTTGGCACATCAACCCTCCCAATACTTATCAATATGGGAAAATGGAAAAAGCTCAAGAAGGATGAGCAGTCTATACTTCTTTCCGCAGGCAAAATGACCGAACTCGAAATGCCCTGGATTGGTGATCAACTGCAGGCTAAAGAAGACGCTACTTTAGCAGCTAAAGGCGTAAAGATTACCCGGGTCCCGGCGGATCAAATTCCCGCGATGAAAAAAGCTTTCTCAGACGGCCTTTGGGCGCTCGGTGAGAAATGCTGTGGTGAAGACTCTAAGAAAATGCGGGCACTGGCAGTTAAGGCTGGCCTTTCCCCATAATTCACTGCTAATAAAATTAACAAGTCGCGGCGGAAATTTTCCGCCGCGGCTACCGATTTTTCTGTAATTCTTCTGCAAAGAATCGACCCATAATCATGCTTATTTCAACAGCGACACGTTGGCACGATAAGACGGCTCAAATCGGGTACTACCTCGGATGCCTGACCTTGGCCATTATTTTTTGCTCATATATAATCGAAGTTTTTGGCCGCTATTTCTTTAATTCCCCGCAATGGTGGGCTAGTGAAGCAGTATCATATTCCCTATGCATTGGTACATTCATGATGATGCCCTACGTTACTTGGAAAAAGGGACATGTTGCCGTCGCGTTGATTTTTGAAGTGCTTCCGCGGCGCGCTGTGAGACCCGCCGTCTGGTTCACATATTTAATGGGGGCATTGGCCTGTGGCTTTGCTACATGGATCACAGCAGACGAGACGTTGCGTCAGTGGACCAATGACGTGCACATTATGGCAGTAAAGCCGGTACCTAAATACCTAATTTCAGTGTTCCTCCCTATAGGCTTTGCCAGTTCTACGATCTACTTCATACGTTTTTTAGACTGGCGTAAAATTGATCCAAGTAAGGCAGGATCTACCGGCGGATTTGGGGAGGGGTGACCGATGGGATGGGAAACCATACTCATAACAGCATTGCTTCTTTTGTTGGCGGCATTTTTGACAGGTGCGCCTTTATTTGTCGCTTTTTTGGTAATCAATCTGGCCGGTGTTGCAATTTTTCTTGGGCAAGCCGGGTTCGGAATGGTCGCAAATTCCATTTTCGATACCGCCAACTACACAGACCTCGCAACAATTCCGCTGTTTGTTTTAATGGCGGAAATACTGTTCCGTTCCGGGTCGGTAGAAATTCTATTCGATGCGGTCGATAAACTGGTTGGTCGGATGAAAGGACGTCAATATGTCCTTACTATTTCACTATCAACGGTTTTCGGAGCGTTATCAGGATCAGGAATGGCGGTTGCCGCTATGCTGGCTAGAACACTTTTCCCGACTATGCGTAATCGAGGGTATGATACAAAATTATCAATAGGGACAATGCTAGCCGGTGCTAGCCTTGCTCCAATTATCCCTCCAAGCGTTTTGGCAATTGTAATAGGAACGCTCTCAAACACCTCAATTGCTGGGCTATTGATTGGTGGAATTATCCCCGGTCTTTTGCTCGCAACATTATTCCTTTTTTACACAATGTTACGAGTTAGGCTTAATCCTTCACTCGCGCCTGATTCCAGCGGAGACGTCGTAGCTCATGTGAGTGCGGCTGAGAAATTGAAGGCAGTGGGGAGCTGTTTACCTTTTGGGCTCATAATATTTTCCGTAATGGGCTTTATTATGTTCGGAATTGCGACGCCGTCGGAGGCCGCTGCAACAGGTGTACTGGCATCCCTTATCACTGCAGCATATTATCGCCGTTTAAATTTTAAAATGATCGTTGAGGCGCTTGGCACCTCGGCATTTATTACCAGTATGATCCTATTGATCATGGCATCGTCTCGGATGTTCAGTCAGCTTTTAGCGTTTACTGGTGCCACTACAGAACTCACCAATCTTATTGTCACCCTCGATTGGTCTCCGATGCTCATGCTGTTCATCATGATGCTAATTCCTTTCATAATGTGCATGTTCATTGATCAGATCGCTCTGATGATGGTTGTGATCCCAATATATCAGCCATTGCTGACAACCTTGGGCTTCGACCCTGTCTGGTTCTGGCTAATAATGCTTTTGAACGTTACCGTTGGAGGGATATCTCCACCATTTGGTTACGTCATATTTGCCTTCCAAGGTGCAGCCGATCGAGTAACAATTTCGGAGGTGTTCCGGGCTGCGTGGCCTTTTGTCGGTCTATTCATTTTGGGCATGATAGTACTGGCAGTCTTCCCACCATTAGTCACATTCCTGCCTTCCCTGCTTTAATTGCAACGTACGATAGACTTTATTAAGTGTCAGACGTTTTCAATAACAACCTCTGATTTACTCATTTAGTTGTGAAGGAATAGTTTCGCTTCGTCGTGGCCGGGTCAAATCCGTTGAGAACATGGAGTTCTCTGGAGACTCGCTCTTCAAGACAAACTTCGCATACGTTGTAGATAAGGAGAACCGCAATCTAAATAACGGCAATAACTTGTCTGGTTTAGGTTAGTTGCTAATTGGGCTCCTGCCTATATAAGAGGCGCGTTATGATTGGCCTATTAATCTATTCATTTATTGGTGCGGGCTTGGGCTGTTGGCCGAGATTGAACATAGCCTTACCTTTCCCAACGATAGGTTTGAGGCTTACTCTCGGCTACGCCATCCTAACCGTCCTTGGCTTCCTTATGTTGCTCGCCGGGTTGGCTATGGTGACAATCCTTCAAATCCTAGTCTTGCTAGCAGTCACAGGAATTGTGCTGAGGCTCAGAGCCATTCACTGGCGTCCGAGTTGGGCAATACTCCTCTCTCATCCAACCTTTATTTTTCTAATCATTGGTTTCGTCGTTGTTATCCTACGCCCAGAACTAGACTATCTCCCGGTCGGTCAAGACGAATTTTCACATTGGCTCTCTAATCCACTCAGACTAAATGCCGAGGAAACCTGGCAAGAGGCTCACGGGTCCTTTAACCTTCGTGGCTATTTACCAGGATGGCCATTTTTGCTGGCATTGCCATGGCAATTGAGAGGAATAAGCGACTTAGGCATCTCTGCCACCGCACCTTTTGTGTTCTGTGTCGCGGTCACTGCGCTTGTATATGATATCGTAACAGGGCTGGTCAGAAAAGAAGGCCACCTACACCCAATACCGGCAGGCCTAATTGGTTGGATATTCATTCTTTTGTTTACGGCAGCGCAGGCCATGGGCCCGCTTTGGTCAAAAACTTTATTGATTGAGGCCCCGCAAATATATTGCGGCGTTGCCTTTCTTCTACTCATTTATGCTTCGGAGCTATCACACGAATATCATCGACATTTTGAAGGAGCGGCAGGCACCGTTTTGGCAGCGTGCTATTTAATCAAATCAGCCGCAATTCTATTCATACCCGGCATAGCTCTAGTCTGCCTGCTTATATTGTTTCGAGGCGGATCTAGTCGATTATCCCGACTGCGCAGCGTTGTTGCGACCGGAGCTCTTTTGATGGGACCTACCGCGGCCATCGCTGCGATTTGGGCGCTCGACACTAACATTAGCGGATGCATGTATAGACCGCTTGAAACCCTGTCTGCCGAGGCGCTTGTCACTGCATCAAATTATGATTGGAGTGACCTCGCGAACAGATTTTTTGGTGCAATAGTCGATTATACATTGAGTTATAAACTGATCTTAACTTTGGCCAGTATAGTTGGCTTGATAGGTACCGTGCTCTCCGGACGACATAGGACACCTATATTATTAGTGACAACGGCAACGGTTTATTTTGCCGCTCTCTATTGGTTCCACTTAACCTGTTTTGGCGAATACTATTTCAACGAATTAAATTCTATCCCGCGCTTCACGCGAGTTATTCTGTGGACCTTGCATGCAGTTGGGCTAGTTATGTTAATCGATGTCACTCTGTTCGCAATACGCCGAGGCTGGGGGTCAATGGCTTTGGCAGTACTATCTACTCGTCGTGATTGGCTTATTGCGGTCTGTTGCAGCCTGTTTGTTCTGGGCGGCTCTCAGGTCGTTCAAGTCTGGGAAAGCGTGGAGCAAATTACGACACGCCGAGGTCAGCCAATTGACCCTCGTATAGCACAAAGCAAGCAGTCAGCGGAGACTATAGAGCTTCTGATTGGAAAACAGCTCCCGAAGCAGCCGAAATTACTTATCCTTTCTCAGGGTTTGGATACATCGGTGATATCTCACGCGGAATTCTTCGCGTTGGGCCGACGACGCGGTGATACCATTCCACGTTATAGCATCATCAATGAAGTAAGCTGGGCGCCAACCCCGAAAAATATCTGGCAGATAAAGTCTGACGCTACGCGTTTTCGTCAGACGCTCGCCCGGGCAGACATTATATGGCCGATGGTAGTCGACAAATGGCTTGTAAGTGTTCTCGCATCCGATGTGAGCGACCAAGACTGTATAAAAGACCTCACACGCCACTACATAATTCGCCGGCAAAATTCAGATGGGAAAAGCCAATTCAGATGCTTTGTGAAAGCTTTACCATCCAAATAATTGAAACAGTAAATTGATGGTTTTTACCTACCGTTCACGTGAGTAGTGTAAATTTGATCATTCCGTATTCTAGGAATTTACGTGCTGGAAAAGAACATGTTTAGATATTGCGGATGATACACCTATGTGGCCTTGGGTAGCCAAGTGAGAGATGAATGGTGTAGTGCGATAAGAACAGTTCCCTCAAGCTTGTGATAGATAAAAGTATAGTCGGCTTTTGTCTCCGCCCCATTGCCGTCGACAAAGGTGTAACGTCCCAAGTCCATGAAACCGTTCCCAGCGGCTGTCTTGAGTGGGCCAGCTGCACTTTGAAACCTAACGCTTTTCCATCCTTGAGACAGGAAGCCTTCGTCCATGGGATAATTCTTATCACCGCCAACAAAATATGACTTTGCCGCTTTACGATCAGTGCGAATGATATCTGTCAAAGTTGGCTTAAAAAGGAGAGGCGCCTCCTTCGTTCCGAAATCATAAAGGTCTAACAATGCGTCGACATTTTGGTCTGTAACGCATTTCACCCAGGCCCTTTGCGCTTCCTCTACATCTGCCTTAGTCATTTGTTGAAAAGTACGCACGGGTAATTTCGAAACTCCTCTTCGTCGGTTGATCCTATAGATTCAAATCATTTCTATCTTTGATCAATATCCTTCCGATTTAGCAAATAAAAATAGAAATTGATGGTAGTAAAGTTGTTGTGGCGTAATTTAACCTATGAGACTTATACGGAAAATACAAAATATCTATTTTATAGATTATTAAATGTTTATAATAGGTTAAGTAGAATTTTGTAGAGTTTAGTAGAAGATAAAGATTCTTCCTATTTAACCTGCATCGCTGCAACGATTTCCGATGCACTGAGTATCCCGACATCATTACCTTGGTCGTCCGTTATAAGAAGCCTACCATCCGGGGTATTCATGGCGGCTGACAAACCATCTTCCAGGCAGGTGTTAGACGGGCATTTCGTCAGATCTTGATCGGATAGATCATTATTCAAAATCGATCCAACCTCTATCACGCGCCCTCTATTAATACCTTTCGTAAACTCTGCGATGTAATCGTCAGCAGGGTTAAGAACAATTCCTTGAGAAGTATCATTTTGGACTATCAAACCGTCTCTTAAAATAGCGATCCTTTCACCGATCCGAATAGCTTCATCGAGATCATGTGTCACGAACAGGATCGTTTTTTTCAACTCGGTTTGTAAATGTAGAAGCAATTCCTGCATTTCAGACCGAATGAGGGGGTCGAGAGCGCTAAAAGCCTCATCCATAAGAAGTATGTTGGTATCGGTGGCGAGAGCGCGGGCGAGACCAACTCTCTGCTGCATGCCACCAGACAGTTGATGAGGGAAAGCGTTTTCAAACCCCTCAAGGCCAACTTTGACAATCCAGTCGGCTGCTTTTTTTTCACGTTGTGCCTTTGATAAGCCCTGCGCCTTGAGCCCATAAGAAACGTTCTCGGCGACGTCGTAGTGGGGCAGGAGAGCGAACCTCTGGAAAACCATGCTAACTTTATTTCGACGAAATTCCGTAAGCCTGCGGTGGTCCATGTTCAAAACATCTTCGGTCCCGATTCGAATGATGCCATCGGTCGGATCGATCAGACGGTTTACGTGCCGTATAAGGGTTGATTTTCCACTGCCACTCAAACCCATGATGACGTGTATTGAATGGGGCGCTACAGAGAGATTTATATCTTCTAACGCCAAAACGTGATTGTGGTGCTCGAGAAGCTCACTTTTAGATATACCGTCTCTAATGAGAGGTAAACAAGATCTCGGCGAGGTTCCAAAAACTTTATACAGTCCTCGGATTTCTATCCCCTCATTTTTTATTGGGGGTGTCACGAATTGATACCACGAGCCGCTTGAATGCGGCGCCCATAATTCTGAGTAATGCGATCAAATACAATGGCGAGTGTGACAACAGCCGCACCGTTAAGTAAGCCAAGCGCAAAATATTGATTTGTTACCGCCTGAAGAACTGGCTGCCCCAGCCCCTTGACCCCAATCATTGATGCGATCACTACCATTGATAATGCCATCATGATGGTTTGGTTTATTCCGGCCATGATATTCGGAAGTGCCAAGGGTATTTCAACGCCTATAAGCCTCTTAAGTCGACTAACTCCAAAGGCGTCTGCCGCCTCCAAGAGCTCTTTATCAACCAGCCTTATACCCAGGTTCGTGAGCCTTATCACAGGGGGAATCGCATAGACAACAACCGCGATCATCCCAGGTACCTTCCCTAATCCGAATAGCATTACTACTGGAATTAGATAAACAAAAATTGGCATCGTTTGCATCACGTCTAGGATGGGGGTCATCACCCCTTGGAAGCGTTCAGATCGTGACATCAGGATCCCGCATGGCAGACCCAAAGAGATCGCAAATAGTGTAGAAACAGAAATTATAGCCATTGTCCGCATGGTGTTTTCCCACATGCCGAGATAGCCGATAAAACAGAATGCAGCGATTACGCAGAATGTAAGAAAAAGTCGACGACTAGCAAGGAATGCCAAGGCCCCAATAACAATGATTATTGCCCACCATGGTGCCCAAAGTAAAATCCGTTCGAACCAGATAAGAAAATACAATAGAGGATCGAAAACGCTCTCTATGTCTGCCCCATATGACCGGGAGAATTCTAAGTAGGCCTTGTCAATTTCTCTTTCGAAGTAACGCAGGGTATCCAATTTTAAACTTGGAAAGTCCGCACCAAAAAAATCCATTTTGAACTCTTTTTGGTTAATCGGGCCAGCGAAAGCCGGCCCGATTAAATATTTTAAATGTTACTTATTAATTTTTGCAGCAACTTCTGCTGAGACCCAGCTGCTCCAAGTACCTTTATAATTTGCAATGAAGTGGTTCGCCGTTTCAGCCGCTGTGGATCTAGTCTTTTCTTTCCAAGCAAGCAATTCATTGACAACTTTGTTAGGCCACGAAAACTTGGAAATAAACCCATACGCTTCCGTGTTTTTATTAGCGAAATCACTTGTTGCGACAGTTACGACTGTTGATTTCGGATACATGTTCTTTTTAGGACTGGCACAATCCTTATTCGTCACACAAGACCAAGATTTTGCATCATGTTTCATCCCACCCAACTTCACCATCGGGTACTTTCCAAGGACAGCGGTCGGCGCCCAATAATAGGTAAATATTGGTTTCTTGCGCTCGTAAGCCTGAGCGATTGCCGCTGATAACCCCTTGCCTGAACCTGGGTTAAAGATTGTAAAGCCCGCTTTTTTTAATCCGTATGCTTTATACAGATTCTTGTTCACAATTTCGCATGCCCATCCGGGGGGGCACGTGTAAAAACGGCCTTTGCCGGGCTCTTCTTTGTCAGGAAAAAGTCCCGGTTTTGCCAATACAGCTTGTAGCGTTTTCAGGTTTGGATATTTTTTTACTACATATTCGGGAACCCACCAGCCTTCTTCTCCACCGTCAGATAAGATCTCGCCAGCGATTTTTAGTCGGCCTTCTGCCACCGCTTTCTCTACAACCTTACGAGCAGAGTTAATCCAGACTTCAGGTGCTAAATCAGGCTCTCCTTTCTCTGTCATCGAAGTAACTGTCGGAACGGTGTCACCTGGAACCAATTCGGTCTTGCAGCCAAAACCTTTTGATAGAATAGTATTTTGAACGTGAGCGGCGACAGCTGCTGACCCCCAAGTCATCTCTGCGATTGTAACTTTACCACAGCCAGCAAAAGCAATATTGCTCCAACCGAAAAATACTAAAACCGAAGATATTGAAAAAATTAGGCGCTTCATGATTAACCCTTTAGTTACTGCAAGAAGCGCGATGATACCAAGATAGCTGGGGATAGCAAATTAGGGCGGTTTTTATTCGTGGATAGAATGAAGATTTACACGATATTTGCTCTATAATCTGTCTACATCTCAGATTTTTACAAACATTTCTAGGATTCTCGGAAAATGGGTTTCATGAGAGTTAAAAGAACCTGTTTATTCTCGATCATTTTGCTATCTGAAAGTCTTCTTGGGCCTCCGATTGCCATAGCAGAAAACCCGAATTACTCCACAGAAGTATTTAAATTTAAAAGCGTTAGCCGTGGTAAGGAACGACCGGTAATAGCTCAAATCTGGGTTCCCACAAATTCGAAAGGTCCTCACCCAGTTATTGTTACCCAACACGGGGCTGGCCGTGACGGGTTAATATTTGCCGATGGTGAAGGAAGGACGGATGAGTATTCTTCTCGAATAATTAAAAACGGAATCGAACGTGGTTTTGTCGTTGCCGCCTTGGATGCTTTTTTTGAAAATGATATTCAACCGAGGGATAAAAAGAAGTTTCCGAATGCCTATCGTTATGCTCTTGATCTTAAAAAGATTTTGGCTTCAGACATCCGCTTCGATAATGGTAATATTTTTTATACGGGTTTCAGCTTCGGAGCTGCACAAGTCGGGAAATCGTTTGACATTCAATACGCCTCCGATGCTAAGCCATGGCGGGCAGTGGCTGCGGCTGAGCCTGGGTGCAACGCTTTTCCGGAACCAATAAAGGCAACATTTCCTGTACTGATTATTAAAGGTTCGGAAAGTCACTACTATCTTGAACCTTGTCAGCATTTCATCAAAATGCTTCGAAAAGCGGGTAACCTCGTCACTTTTTTATTGATCAAGGGGGCCAACCATTTTTTCAGTACCGACGGCCGAATTACCAGAGGTGTAGCCGTGAACGGATGCCGTTTTAACCCATTGATCCGAATGCAAATCGGTGGTTGGCGTTTTGCCGATGGGTCAAAGGCAACGCGTAGATTGTTTATCGATAAATGCTTCACGAATGAGGGTGGGTCGGGAAGGAACCGAGAGCATCTGAACAAGGTTATTAGAGAGGTTATTAATTTTTTTGAGTCAAACCGTTCTTAAGACCCTAATTATCTCTCACTGGAGTAAAATACCTAGTATCGCAAAAAAGTTTTAAACTACGATTGCGCGTTTTTTCGAGATAAGATTAATTACGGCATAGTGACATTAAACAAAATTATAGATTGGACTTTTTCGAAGTCCTTCTATTTCTTTAAACGGGCCAAGTTGTATCCATTAATTATTTAAAGGGGCCTCAAACTGAGGTTGAGCAGACATTCGGAGAAATAAAAATAGGGTCAGTTGCCGGAAGAGGGGCCTCTCGGCCCTTTATCTAATTGCTGGAATGGCTCTATCGTTTGGAGTTATCGATACTACCTCAGCCAAAAAGACCTCAGACCTCCACCAGGCTTTAAATCAGTTGAAAGCTAGTGATATTGAGTGGCTCCGTGAACGCAATCTATACCGGGCCCAGCGAAATGCAGGAACAATTAACAAAAAAGAAGCTTTGGAGTATGCGGAGTTTGTCGCAAGCCTTCATCGACAAAAACTCGAGAACTGTGAAAAAGTCCGACGTATTGGGGGAAATAAAGCCCTATCCGGAACAGACTGCCTAATCGAACAAACAGTTGGGAGACGAGCCTCACAATTGCCGAAACAGGTACAGACCATTAGAGAAAAATCGAGGTCGCTTGAAGACGAGCTAAAAGCTCTCGAGGCCGTCGTTGACAAAAAACTCTCGCGCTCGAGACAAAGAGCGCTTGAGCGAGCCTCTCAGCGGCAGATCAGTATGCCGACGCGGAGCGGATCAAGAGCGCAAAAACCCAAATCGTCATCAAACGACGACGGGGGGAATTCGGACAAAAGATCTGCGAAACAAGCTAATTTACCGTCTGAGAAAGCGGCTAAACAATCCGAATTAAATAGAAATCAAAAGAAGGGCAGGGGAAAAACCTCAGAGGATGTTGATAGGTCACCTATCCCTCTTGGCGAAAATACCAGGGAGCCTGACGGTGAAATCGATCGAGGGGAGAATACAGCAGAGACTAAACGCAATAATTCTGTGGGTGAGAGAGGAAACGATGATGATGTCGTAGCCAGACAGATCCGAGAAGCGGCAGAAGACGAAAAAGATCCAGTTCTAAAAGAAAAACTCTGGGAAGAATACCGAAAGATAAAGGCAACGCGTGATTGACCCTATCCGTTGTTATTCAGGTAAGGTGAGGCATATGTCGCAAAAAGTAAGAGCATGTGGTGAAATGCAAAGAACAAAAATGTTCCGCCTTTTTGGCTTAGTGGTAATTTGCTTGATTGGAACTAGTTGTGTTTCTACTTACCAGAAACGAACAGTTACCACAAAAGAGATCAAGCTTATTCAACCGAGGGCTGAGATATCAGAAAATGATCTTTTGGAAGTTCGTATTAGTACATTTGCATCTGGTGAGAACGCAGACGAAGATGCCAAGGCCAAGCGTGTATCGAGAGAAATTCGTCGCGCCGAGGGCTATTATATCGCGACCAAGCTACGAGATACGATGCAGAAATCCGGGCATTGGGGCCCGGTCCGGGTCATTCCGGCAATCAAAAATAATGGAGAAATCGCGGTATCAGGTGAAATACTCGAATCCGATGGGGAAATACTAAAACTTTTCTTGGTTGTGTCAGATGCATCCGGCACGAACTGGTATTCAAAAGAGTATTCAGGCGTAGTCGATCAAGATAGGTACGAAACCGCAGAAAAGCAGGGATCCGATCCGTTTCAGTCGTTATATAATCAAATGGCAAATGATATAGCGCAGAAATTCAACACGTTACCAAAGAAAAGGGTCTACCAAATTAGACAAATCGCGGAACTGAAATTTGCTGCCGAATTCGCGCCAGATATATATGGAGGTTATCTAAAAAAAGGTAAAATAGTCCAAAAACCAACTAAAAATGATTTTTTAGGGAGCCTTTTTTCAGGTACTAAATCCTCCAAAACAAATGAAAGTAAGGGTACATACAAGGTTATTCGGCTCCCGTCGAACGATGACCCCTCTTTTCAACGCATTCAGCGTATCCGTGCCCGAGAAAATCAATTAGTAGAAACCCTTGACGCTCAGTACGATGGGCTTGCGCACAATATTCAGGCAGCCTACACGCAGTGGAGGACGTCACGACTGACAGAAATGAACGCCGTGAGGAAGGCCGAAAAACTTGAGAGTGAGCGGGCCGCCAAAGCCGTTGTAACGGGACTTTTGGGTACCGCTTTGATCGTTGCTGGAGCGCAGAGCAATACCAACTGTCCTAGTTGCGGTACTGCCGGGATCTCCGTTGGTTCGGTCGTTCTTGCCGAAGCCGTTCGAGAGGCCATTCAACTCTCTGAAACAGCAGGTGCCGATCGTAAACTCCATCAAATCGCGCTCGAAGAACTCGGTGAATCGCTTGCTTCAGAAGTAACGCCCGTGGTGCTTGAAGTTGAAGGAGAGGCGGTCGAACTCACCGGATCCGTGGAGGACAAATTTCGGCAGTGGCGGGTAATTCTGAAGAAACTCCACGAACAGGAGGTCGGGCCCCTTGATAAATCATCCTCAAAATTTGGGGATAGCATTGGCAAACATAGCTTAACTGGCTAAATCGCCGGATCGGATAACGTAAATGACTGTTTCCGGACCAAAACCATTCCATGAGGACGGCAATTACAAGAGAGTAAATTTAGGGGTAGGCCTCGGTTTGCTTGTGCTTATCTTAGTCGCGCTAGCAGTTGTTTTTGTGCTTCCTACGACTATCGACAAAGAACCACTGGGGCCTATAAAGAATTCCGAAAATAGGGAAATTAAGCCCACAAGAGCGGTGTCCCCATCCGCTAATCGCCCCCCGTCAGGAGCGGGGACTATGCCCTCACTAATAGACAAACGAAGAAAAACTGCCGAACGCCTTTTAAAAGATATACTCCGCGAAAAATCGCTTCTCGAGAGGGATCGAGTAACAATATGGGGGGAAAACAGATTGACCGTTAGTTACCCCGAGGTGTTACAGGCGCTTCAGCAGGCAAATGCGGCGTTCGATTCAGAGAATTATCTCATCTCTATAAAAGAATTTCAGCACGTTAAAGAACTTCTTGTAACTCTTGAAAAGAGTAAAAATAAACGTCTAATCATGGCGATTAAAGCAGGTCGTCTCGCAATAAAGAATGCCGAGGCCCGTTCCGCTGAGACGGCATTTAGTCTTGCCGTCGCTATTCAACCCGATAACCCTGAAGCCCTTGCAGGACTTGCTCGAGCGGCGTCGTTGCCTTCTGTCCTTAAACTAGTAGAACAAGGTCGGCGCCTCGAGTTAAACGGCCACCTAGAAGCGGCATACAGAGCATTCCGCGATGCCGCGAATGCGGACCCCGCTTATCGACCGGCGCAGAAAGAAGCCTCGCGAACCGGGCGACTGATTTCGGAAATGAATTACATTCGGGCAGTAACTGAGGCCATCCAGGGTATCGATAAGGGTAAATTTGAGATCGCCGCTATCGCCCTGTCAAAGGCTCGAAATATAAGGCCTCATTCGCAAGAACTCCGAGACCTCAGCACCCAGCTTAAACAGCGAAGAGAGGATGCTGCGATTGACAGTCTGTTGAGTAATGCCCGGAAGGCGGCCGCGAATGAGAATTGGGAAAAAGCAGCAACACAATATCAGAAAGTCCTAACGATTGACCCAAACGCCGCCTCAGGAATCAATGGCCTTCGCCTTTCAAAACGCATGTTTCTTCTGCAAAACCAGATTAACAATTATATAAAAGAACCTGACCGACTAAATTCGGAAGAACCGCTCAAACATGCACGTCAATTGATAAAGGAGGGAAAAAATTCGCTGGCCTCTAGACCCCGTCTGGCCTCTAAAATAAAGCGCTTGAACGACCTAGTGATCAATGCATCCGTACCCCACACTGTGCTCCTAAGGTCGGATGGCGAAACCCACGTCACGGTATATCGGATTGCTCGTTTGGGACGATTTATAGAGAAGAGTATAGAATTAACACTTGGCAAATATATCGCGGTGGGAACACGTACCGGGTATCGAGATGTCCGCGTCGAATTTTGGATTCGCGGTGCCAACAATACCGCGTCCGTAATTGTTAAATGTACAGAGAGGATCTAGGAGCGTTGATACGCATCTTTGACGGTGAAAGCGAATGTGACCTGTCTTTGTCGGATCTGCCAATCGCCTTAGGCATCACGGCAGACAACACACTTTCAATCGGGCCGCAGGCCGAAGCGGATCCATGTCTATGGCTAAGGGGTCATGACGGCCACTATTTCCTCCAAACAGAGAGCGGAGGTAGATCCGTATACCAAAATGGCAAAATCATAAAGGGGTCGGTCTGGATAACGGCGACCGATACCATCCGCATAGGCGATATCCGCATAAGGGTAAATATTTCAGGTGATAGATTAGATTTAAGGGTCATCGCGCCTAGCGTAAAAGGCGATTCTCAAAATGAGATTGGCTCGAATTCCAAGACACAAACATCATCAGCATTTCCAGAACGAGGAGCAACGGAAAGGGTATCAAGAGAAAAATTGCAAAGATGGAAATCCAAACCCTATATAATCGCAGTTTTCGGCATCCTTGTAGCAGGTGTAGCGTT
This sequence comes from Alphaproteobacteria bacterium UBA830, assembly GCA_002295635.1. Taxonomy (GTDB): domain Bacteria; phylum Pseudomonadota; class Alphaproteobacteria; order MPNO01; family UBA830; genus UBA830. The sequence goes on from DBHK01000026.1 coordinate 40,057, forward strand.
CGTTCTTTCCGCGTCACTCGTAACTCTTGATATTAAGCCATCTCCTACATCGATATCGCTCTCGGGGATCTTCCCAGCCATTCCATTCGGCGACCGCTTTCTCGTTTTACCGGGAAAATACAAAGTCCGGAGCAAAAGCCCGGGGTATCGGCCGTTGGATGAAAGCGTAAGAATCGAATTTGGTAATAGTCATCGGTTTTTCTTTCAGATGCTTAAACTTCCCGGCCTCATATCTATTAAAACGGCACCCGATATACCTGCGGAAGTCAAATTTGGCGATAAGTTTGTTGGTACAACCCCCCTGACTGATATCGAGATAAGTCCAGGCACACACTCTGTAGAGATCAGATCCGAGCGATACTTAACTGTCCAAACTTCGGTAAAAGTTACAGGTAAGGGCGAACGTCAGGTGCTCAATGTAGCGTTGGATCCAGCATGGGGAACACTAATGGTTACTAGTAATCCAAAAGGCGCTGATCTAACACTTAATGGTCGACTCGTGGGTAGTACACCATCACTCGCAAAACCCCTGAGGGGTAAATACCGTCTCGAACTCGCTAAACCAGGATGGAAACCTGCCTATCGGGAGTTTGATATTTCTCCGGGTAGAGCCGTCGATTTAGGGACAATCCAACTGGAACGGATCGATGGTAAGCTGTTCATCTCATCTCGGCCATCAAATGCCACTGTGACGATTGGTGACATGTTTCGCGGCCGCACACCGTTGAAAATCGACCTCGTTGGTCAAAAGACTTACGATATACGTCTCACCAAACTTGGCTACAAACCCAAAATCCTCTCTGCTGCGATAAAGTCCGATAAGACAACAACCATTGTTGCAAAACTAAACCCTGAGTTTGGCATCATTTTTCTGAAGACAAGCCCTTCGGGAGCCAAACTAAAGATTGACGGCCGACCAGTCGGAGCCGCCTCGCAACGCCTGCGCCTTCAAACCCGGCCGCATAACATTGAGATCAGCAAGCCAGGTTATATAACCTATCGCGGCATGGTTTCTCCGCGAAAAGCCGCCTCAAAAAGCTTGAAAATAACTCTTGAGAAACAATTAGACGTACTCCGCCAAAAATCTCGAAAAAGTATCAATACGTCATCGGGGCATGTCGTCCGCATAGTGCCTATAGATGGCGAGGTTGAATTCAAAATGGGAGCGTCCCGCCGCGAGCGTGGTAGACGATCCAATGAAACCCTGTATCCAGTCGGACTTACAAAAAGCTTCGCCATTGGCGAGGCTGAGGTCACCAATGCCATGTATCGACGTTTCCGACCAAATCATAATTCGGGCAGCGGGCTGAATGGCGACGCTCAACCAGCGGTATCGTTGACTTGGGACGATGCTGCGCGCTACCTGAACTGGATAAGCGAATTAGAGGGCCACCCACCCGCCTATCACGAGGAGAAGAAGAGAATGGTCGCCATTCTACCGCTGACAATGGGATACCGGCTACCGACCGAGGCAGAATGGGTTTATGTCGCTCGATACGAAGCGGGCAAACGTTCGAAATCCAATCCCCTGAAATTCCCTTGGGGTTTCTCGATGCCGCCGATCGCCAGAAGCGGAAATTTTGCAGACCAGACCGCAGCGGGATTGGTTCCAATTCAGATCCAAGGTTATCGCGACGGCTATAGGAAAACGTCGCCTGTCCGTAGCTTTCGCGCAAATATACTCGGTTTATATGATGTGGGTGGTAATGCCGCAGAATGGATTAACGATTTCTACGACGCTTCTGCCGGCGGAAGAAAACTATCCCGCGATCCGACAGGACCAAAGAGTGGAAGATTTCATGTTATTCGCGGGTCAAGTTGGCGTCATGGTTCAATTACGGAATTACGGCTATCATTCAGGGACTATTCGGATGAGAAAAGAAACGATATCGGATTCAGGATTGCCCGTTATGTTCAGATTCCCAACTAAATTAAACTCCCTTTGTTTCGCCACCATTTTCGCCTCAGCGTTGGTCTATGGCGTTGTTGCAACCGCACAGGATAATCGAGAACAGTCATCGCCATCATCCTCCAGCTCCGACCATTCGACACAGTTATCCCCACCGCCAAATAAAATTTACAAGCCCGGTCAAACTGTTTTTCGTCCACGGGAAACTATTGCACCCGGAAAACCGGTGTCTTTCCCTTCCGATATCTGAGCCAGAAAAATGAAAAAATTCTTTCCGTCAGAACTTATATTTCAGATCTTTGCTCTCCTCGTCGCCTTTATTGTTGTGCACACTGTTTACGTAGGGATAATCCGCCCAAATGCAGAAGCATTTCATAAGATTGAACAAACGCAGATTGCACAAAATTCCGATTACGAGCCGCAGCGATCTCTCTATGTCGTTCTTCGAGATTTTGAGCAGGAAGTCTGTTTCATACTAATGTTCTGGGCTCTTTCTATCCTCGGCTATAAAGCGGTGCGCGTTTACCGCCAGCAAAAACAGTTAAAGCTTGATTTTGTTGGACTTCCAGAGGGTGAGTACGTGTCGGTCGAAACCGCGAAGCAGGCATCCTCTCTAATTCGCAAACGTCTACCGCCCGAAGCGCAGGACTACTTATTATCCCGGGTAATGTTAGCAGCAATCGACCGTTTTTCGGCTACCAGAAGTGTTCAGGATGCCTCAAGCGTCGTACACTCGGTTTGCGACTCAGAAGCTGAGCGGGTGGAATCTGAACTATCAATCATCCGTTACATTGCCTGGGCCATACCATCGGTTGGATTTATCGGTACCGTCCGAGGAATTGGTAACGCCCTTGGACAGGCCCACCGTGCTGTTGCAGGCGATATCACTGGAGTTACACAAAGCCTCGGGGTTGCCTTCAACTCGACATTCATTGCGTTGCTAATTTCCATAATCCTGATGTTCTTGGTTCATGCGATGCAATCATCGCAGGAAAGATTGGTCCTTGATGTGCGCCGCTACTGCGATGACTGGTTCGTTCGACGTCTTCGCAGTTCAGAGACATAAAACAACAGAATGAAGAAAAGGCCCGTCTCGCCATTCAGTTTGGCCTTTCTCGATATTATGTTCTGTGGTTTTGGCGCGGTAGTGCTTCTGGTGGTTATCCTTAATGGGGAGGTCATCAAAAAACGCGAGGGAAAATTTGAAGACCTGAGAGGCGTGTTAAACCGAGCTACCATATCCGAGCAGTTAGCCTCAGAACAGCTAGTTGAAACTCGCGAAGAGTTGAAAACCGCACAAATTGAGGTCAGAAGGCTTAAATCCCTCATAAATCAAAGAATCAAAGAACGGAATAAGGCGGATAGTGCCCGGCAAATATCCCTATCAAAACTCGCCAAGGTAAATAGAGATCAGTCTCGTTTGGAGCGAGAACAGGCAGCTCTTCGGGCTAGCACAAAACTCCTGAAATCTAAGAGGCCGAAAAACTCCAAACTCGGAACACGAAAATTAGCTTTTTCCGGAGATGGTCAGCGGCAGTATCTTACTGGTCTCAAACTAGGTGGGAAACGGACGCTTATTCTCGTGGATAGCTCCGCAAGTATGCTAGATGAAACTATAGTGAATATTGTCCGTCGTAAGCTGATGAAACCTGATCAGAGACGACGTGCTCCAAAATGGCAGCGAACGCTGAGTTCTGTTCAATGGCTGCTCGCGAACCTCAAGCCCGGGACTCAGTTCCAAATTTACTCTTTCAGCACACGGGCAAAGCCTATTATTGGGGGTTCAGAGGGCCGCTGGCTAAGCTCGGACAGTCGAACCGACCTCCAAAACACTCTCAACGGGATACGAGCGATTACGCCTGAGGGAGGCACTAGCCTTCATCGTGCTTTCAGAGTTCCAAAAAGTTTTAAACCAATTCCGGACAGTATAATCCTGATTACTGACGGCCTCCCGACACAAGATTTTATGGCGAAAGGCATGGGGCAAGTATCTAGCGATGAGCGCGTTGAACTTTTTCAGTCTGCTGTAAAAAGTCTCCCCGCTATGATCCCCGTCAACACCTTGCTCTTTCCGATCGAGGGTGACCCAATCGCCGCGGTCTCATTCTGGGAGCTAGCTATAAAAACAAAAGGTTCCTTCATTACACCTGCGAGAGACTGGCCATGAACCGAAGTCGAAGGAGGGATAGCGAAATTTTCTCGATGTCTTTTTTGGACGTGGTTTCCTGCGGTTTCGGCGCGGTAATTCTTCTTCTGGTATTAGCATTCGCGCTCGAACCAGCGACCCTTAGTCAAATTACCAAAGACCTTTCAGGCTCAATAATGATTCGGAACGATACCCGCGATAAGCACGTCCAAAAACGAGAACAGCTATTGCCTCAACTGGCAAAGCAGGAAAAATATATTGCCGCATTTAGCCGGGATTTAAAGAAAATCGAGCAGGAGACGTCGAGAGCTCGGATAAGCGCCGTTTCGGCTGCGGTGGAGCTTGCGGAACAACAAGAAAAGGCCGAACAACTTGCGATAGTCCGTCAGAACCTAACGCAGGAAATGAGGAGGCTACTGGACCAGCCACAATATAGGCCCCCGAAGGATAACGCCGTCATTGGCGGGATCCCAGTCGACAGCGAATATATCCTCTTCATCATTGATACTTCAGGAAGCATGCAGCAATTCGCTTGGCCTCTAGTAGTTAGAAAAGTGCGGGAAGTACTGGAAGTCTATCCAAAGGTCAAAGGTATACAGATAATGAACGATATGGGCCGCTACATGTTTGAAACCTACAGCGGTCGTTGGATACCGGACACTCCTTCCCGTCGCCGCGCTGTAATTGATCGACTGAAGAATTGGAACAGTTTCAGTAACAGTAGCCCCGTTGAGGGAATTGTCGCGGCGGTACGTGGATTTTATCGCCAGGATCGTCTCATTAGCCTATACGTATTCGGGGATGATTTTACAGGTCGCAATATTACCAATGTCGTTGAAGAGGTGGCCCGGATCAATGTTTTGGACGATCTCGGCAAGCCGCGGGTCCGAATCCACGCCTTTGGATTCCCTGTTTTGTTCCGATCTGAGAAACACTTGCCTAATCGGCAGCGATTTGCCCATCTCATGCGCGTACTTACCGCACGTAATGCCGGCAGTTTCGTTGGATTGAACGATCTGAAATAGGTACCGAGATGCCTATTGAGTTATGATAAAGTCGTCGAGTGATATTCAATCGGAGATTTGACCGGTTCTAAGTCCCTTTAACATGAGTAGCCAGATCCAGAGACAAGCCGCCATCATAAGAGCGCCCATTAGATAAAAACTCAGTTGAATCCCTATAGCTTCAATCATCAAACCCATTGCCACTGGAATGATAGTTGATGCAGCCCGGTTAGCCGTTGTTCGAAGGCCCACTGTTTGCCCTTGTGTTTCAGGTGGTGTTGCCGCTGCCATAACAGAAATCATTAATGGCTGGTTGAACCCGAGCATCAGCCCACGGAGAGCGATCGCTGCAAATAGCGGCCAAAAATCACGGAGCATTGGGGTAATAGTAATTAAGACCACGGCGATGGTGAGTGTTATTAAAAATAAAAAAAGCTGCCGCTTAATTGATTTTATCCGCGGCGCAAACGTTAATATTAGTGCACCGACGGCGCCAAGCAAGGAATGTCCGGTACCAGCCAATAAGCCAATGTTTTCAGCGCTCATGCCGATTTCTTTCAGATAAACGATATAGAATGACTCCTGAACACCATAACTCGCGATCCGGACTGCACTTAAGTAAACACATACACTAATCGCGGGGATCGTCATCATACGTAATGCGGCAACGTAATCAGCTCGATGTGGTATCAGGTCATTTAATCTAAACCGACGCACTGTTTGGGGTACCGCTACTTGAAAAGTAGGAATGGTCAAACATGACAACAGGAGACCCAGTGCCCAGACGGATATCGCGATAAATCCTCCCCATGGTCCCCAGGTATCCCACCCCCATCCCGCTAATGGCGGTCCAACGAGCATGCCAAGACGAACGGATACCGATAAACGCCCGGCATGTTTAGTACTCCCGCGCATAAGCTGCGACACACTCGTTTGTGCCCCCATCCAAGTCATAGTGGTTGAAAAACCCCACAGCATTTGAAGCAACAACATTGCCCAGACCCAAGGCATAACAGGGAAAAGTAGGGGAACTACGACCGCTATTCCAGCAAATACAATCATTACCGGTCGGGCGCCGAGTCGGTCTAGTAAAACCCCACCATGAATTGCGAATAACAGGCCAGGCAAATGCCTAATTCCCAGTAATACACCGATTACGCCGGGAGAAATATCTAAGTAAACCGCCCACAAGGGAACGATTATCGACGAAATGGTTACATTGCTGTTGGAGAAAACGCCGGCGCCGTAAATTGGCAGTTGTTGACGCAAAGCTGCGGGCAAACCGATCATATTGACCTTTGAATTAAGGATTTAAGTGTCAGAGTATCGGGAGTGCATATGGCGGATTTTGTCCTAAATTTACCGCCAAAAAAGTAATACTCGCGGGCATAACTTATGTTTAAACGAAGATCAATCTTCCAACCGCTTAATTCGGAGAAATACTACACAAGTACTAAATTTTCTATAAATTTGGCAATGTACTTATTTAAGTATACGAGTAGTTGACCTCCTCAAGAGAAAAAGAAGTTTGACCATATCCAACCTTCATTGATCAAAAACCTCTCTACCCCGTCTAGCTGCCTAACTATTGATCAGTACCCCAACCAAGAGCTTGTCCAATGACTACATCGAACTTGTAAACAATTATGTGCAGATTTGACTAAATGGTCATGCATTCGCAGAGCAGGGCGAGTGAACAACGTTCTTATGGCATGCGAATTATATAATTTGTATCGCAGGATTCATAAAAAGGAGAAAGCTATAGCTGTACGTTTTTTTCCAAAGCGCTCGCTTAATTGGCGGTGATCCTGTTTCACATTACTTGCTAAGTAAACTATGTAACAAAACTACATACGAAACTGAAAGATATACATTTTTAGTCGTTTTACAGACAACACGCGGGTCCGACTTAGACAGGCGGTATAAGCGTTGCCGATTGCAAGTAGGGCAGACTTGTTCCGGAAGCGCCGACTGAGGATTATACGAGGCCCGTAAATGTTTGAGACACAAAAACCTTTTGTTATCGGTATATAATGCCGAATAAATTCAGGGATCATTTACAAATGATATGCCGAGTGAGCCAGGCATTGCAGAGCCAGCGCTTCGACGTTTATAGGAGATTAACAGTAGAACAGCGATACAGGCGAGATAGGGAAGGGCCGCCATCATCTGCGACGGTATATTAACACCCGCGCTCTGGGCCTGTAGCTGCAGAATGCTCACCGCTCAAAACGAAAAGGCGCCGATAACCAGACGGCCCGGCATCCAAGATGCGAACACCACCAATGCCAACGCTATCCAGCCTCGCCCTGCCGTCATTTCTGGTCCAAAGAATGGTGTATATGCAAGCGGTAGATATGCCCCGCCTAGTCCCGCGCACCCACCTCCAAATAACACGGCAAGCCAACGGATTTTTATAACCGAATAGCCCAATGCATAAGCGGAATCATGATTATCGCCGTCGGATATACAGATAGCTCTATAAACGGGTTAACTAAAACAGGTGACCACTTTTTTCAGCCTTTACCGCGAGATATCGTTCATTGTGTTCATTCGATTCAAATTTATGCTCGACCCTCTCCGAGACACAAATGCCATATTCCTCAAGCTGTTTTACCTTACGAGGATTATTAGTAAGGAGCCTCACTTTTGAGAATCCAAGTTGTCCTAGAATTTCTGCCGCCGCTAAAAATACGCGTTCATCATCGGCAAAGCCAAGACGTTGGTTAGCCTCCACCGTGTCGAAACCTTGGTCCTGAAGGGCGTACGCTCGTAATTTATTGATTAGGCCGATACCCCGTCCCTCCTGAGCGAGATAAAGAAGAATTCCAGAACCTTCTTTTCCAATTTGTTCTATCGCTCCACGAAGCTGATCGCCACAGTCACATTTCAACGAACCCAGCAAATCGCCTGTAAAGCATTCGGAGTGCAGTCGGATAAGAACGGGTGCCGAGGGAGATGGATCACCGATTACAATAGCAAGGTGCTCAATTCCCCCATCCTCCGGCCGGAATGCAATAATTTTGCTATTTTCTGCCCCAACTAGAGGAACATCAGCTGCTGTAACACGCCTGAGTTTTGATGCAGCCAAAATATCATAGCTGCTAATGCTACTAGAACTTACAGTAATTATTTCCGGATACTTGGCAACAGAAACCGCCGGCAGAGAAACCTCAAGAACTGACGGAAGAATACGCCCTACTTTTGCAAGCTTAACCGATGAAACGACGGCATCTGAGACTTTATCACGCTTCGCGATGAAAGGCCCCCGCATGGGGGTCAATAAATCAAATTGAGGGTCGGCAAGCTGTCGAACCTGATCGGTGGACAGCCAATGAGGATATGGAATGCGAACTACGTTTGGCGTATACAGCCGTATTTTCAGAGTTTCTGCCCGTTCATGGGTCAAGACTATATGCGGGAGAGTGTCCCCGTAATTTTCTATCAGAGCATTAGCCCTTTCTTGGGTCAGCATCTCGGTTGCAAGGACTAGTGCCGCACTGTCCGTGTCATCGACCACGAAAACCGGACGGCCGCTTCGCAATTCAAACGCGGCTCTCTCGACGCTTGCGAGCGGTGAGAGACTCTCTTTTAGAGAGACATCGGAGTTTAGTTCGTTGGTCATCGGTATATAAAAAAAGTTAAGGTGATTTAATACGCTCGATATTAGTTCTCTACAATGGTGCGTTTAAGTTGATAGGAAACAATATGATTATCTGTCTTATAGAATTTCAGATTCACCCCGGAATGGAGAAAGAGCAACAAAAGTGGCTTCAAAACCTGCTTCCAGCCGCAGATGACGTGCCGGGTTTTCAGGGTAAAGAGAGTTACTCGCACGTTTCCAACGATGGCCGCACCAGCACGGTTTCATTCTGGGATAACGAGAAAGCGCTGGTTAATTGGACTCGCGACCCTCTACATCGCGAAGCTATGGAAGATGGCAAGAACCGTATTTTTTCAAGTTACGAAATTCGGATCTGCAGAGAAATAAGGCATTATTCGCACCACACAAACCGTGCAACTCGTCTTTGATTCACCAAAACTGCTACCCGATCGAGTGAAATAAAAAACCTCCGAACAACCTATTCTAAAGTAATTACAACTTAAAACCTATTCAATGATAGTCGTTAATAATTCATAAAAAACATTGTTGTCTGTTTCTGGCTGTGACAGTTTTATCCAGTGATGGAATACGATCTCGACTCAAATCTCGTAAAGGAAAAGGCGAAGGAACTCGGCGCGGACCTGGTCGGTATCGTTGACGCCGGCACGTTGAATGAATTTCCGCCAGACCCCAAATGGCCACAGACACCGGAGCGAATTTCACCCTTTGCAAAAAGCGTGGTCGTTATTGCTAAACGAATACCTGTTGGGGCATTCAGGGCAAAATCGAATGTCCCTGTTCAATATATCGATATGCTGGTGTTGCGAAAAATGGATAGATCGGCATTTCATTTAACACGTTGGCTTGAAGACGAAGGCCACCCCTCATTTGTTACTGCTGCTCAGGAAACGGATTGGTCATATAAGAATGCAAGCTATGGAAGGCTTAGTACACGCCACCTCGGAATAGAGGCCGGTCTTGGAACATTTGGTCTCGAGGTCAATATTTTATCTCCGGAGTACGGTCCGCGAATCTACTTAACCGGAATCCTTACGGAAGCTTCCATAGAGGCAGATGAAAGAATTACGGAACAGGTTTGTATAGGAGAATCTTGTAGCCGCTGCCTGTATTCCTGCCCTTCAGATGCTGTACGCCATTTTGGGATTGATAAACGAGCTTGCGCGACAGAAGCTCAAGAGTTTGGATTTACCACAATCCTTCAGTTCTGGGAGTATTTCGTTCAACAGTCCGAGGAAAAACAAAAGATATTACTAAAAGATAGAGAGTTGTTTGGTTTTTGGCAGGGTTTGCTTCGTGTCGTTGGCTCATTTGGCGATTGTCCACGTTGCTTGGCAGTTTGCCCGGTCGGTAATGACTATCATGCTCATTTAGCACAAATACAGAAGGTTATTCCTGAAAAAACACCTGAAAAAGTAGAGAAGGCCAAAGGCTTTAAAGAAGCGCGAAAGAACGGCGACGAAATCGATGGTCTTAATGAATGGAATGAACGTTGGGTCGGTCCAGAGGGTTACCAGGGGATGGTGGCACGCCAAATGCAGGCCTTCAAGAAGGAACAGCGAGAAAAAGAAGAAGCGGCCATGGCTGCTAATACAGATGAATAGAGGGAAACATCGATGGTATCCGCATTTAAGGCGCCAATAACAGCTGACGAAATCAAGGGTAAAGCGCGTGCACTGGGTGCCGATATTGTTGGTATAGCCGATGGGTCGGTACTTGACGCCAATCGGCCACCCGGATTTCCCAATGGACCGTCGGATATAACCGAGCATGATTCCGGCCGTGTTATAATCATTGGGATGCGCTTTGCCAGTGGAACCACTCGCATCAAGCGTTGGGACGAGCGGCACAAATACTATAACGATGAGTTGACTTTGACGATGCTTGAAGAAGTGTCACTCAGTTTGGTCTACTGGCTAGAAGATTTAGGCTATCCGGGAATAATTATCCCTCCGACCCACGTCGATCCTTGGGCGTACCAGAATGATCCCGACGAACATCTTACGACCTTGATTTCACTAAATCATGCGGCGGTCGAGGCCGGTTTGGGAACACTAGGACTAAATCTCCAACTACTAACACCAGAATATGGGCCTCGAGTAATGCTCACCGCTGTGATGTGTACTTTGGATTGCGATACCGATTCGCCGATGTCGGAGGCATTGTGCAAGGGGCCGGAGTGTGGCCGTTGTTTATCAACTTGTCCGGGCGACGTAGTTGGCCATTGGACACGGGATTGGCAAGGATGTGACCGATATCGTTCGCCCCATGGATTTTCCCAGTTGACCGATCACCTAGAAAATATATTCGATGAAACTGATCCGATGGAGAAGCTAAATCTTGTTCGCTCGGAGTCCTCTTTTAATCTGTGGCAAAGCATTCTCAGAGGATCTGGAGTTGTGACGGGTTGTAGACGTTGTCAGGACGTATGTCCTGTCGGATCGGACTATGAACGTTTTCTCGAAAACGCTTTGCACGAAATCCCCGAAGATACGAACGAGAAGCAGGCTCGTCTCGCATTAATGGTCGAGGCAGAACGGTCAGATAACATGCCTCCCGGACATACTGAAAATAGCCGATGGATCGGAGCCTCAATTTATCGAAACGAGAAATGAACACCTCCGAAGAGACCTTGGCTCTGGGAATTCCTGAATCGCCAGCGGCAATAGAAGAGATACAGAGACGACAAAAACCTGTCGCCTTTGAAAAGGCAAAACGAGCGACTTTTTGGAAGGGAAAATTAGACCATATTAATCCAAAAAAATTAGATGATCCTGAGGAATGGTCAAAAATTCCTATCTTGGATAAAGATCAGCTTCGGGAAATGACAACGGAGCAGTTTTACACGGATTTTTGCACCGCTCCACCCAACCAGATCTGTGAATACTGGCGATCAGGTGGGAGTACGGGTAAGCCGCTATTCTACCCGAAAACATATGAAGATATCTGCTACAACATGGTCGGTTTTGCTCGTACCTTTCATTGCTCGGGTACACAGCCTGGTAATGTCGCCCATATATCGTTCCCTTTAGGTATTCATCCAGCAGGTCATATGTGGGCTCGTTCGGCACGTATTATTGGCGTAGGCACAATCTGGGGCGGGGCAGGGGCGTCGCTGCCGTCCGCGATGCAATTAGAATTGATTAGTAGTCTGAAACCAACAATCTGGATGGGCATGTCTAGCTATGGATTGCACCTTGCCAACTTGGCAGCTGCCAAGGGAATTGATCTTAAAGGTGGTAGCATCAGCCGGATCATGTGCACTGCAGAGCCCGTATCGGCGGCTAAACGCGCTAAACTTGAGCGCGACTGGGGCGCAGAAGTATATGACTGCTTCGGTATGACCGAATGCAGCATGATGGGCGCGGAGAGCGAAAAACGAGATGGTTTTCATATTTGGACCGACCTTGCACATATAGAAGTCCTTGATGAACAAACGATGAAACCGGTGGCTGAAGGCAAGCCCGGTGTTTTGGTCATGACACCATTGTTCAGCAATAATGGCGCAGCATTCCTCCGATGGAATTCTGGAGATATCGTAAGCTGGAAACGGCATGGAGAGACCTCGTCTGAATTCGCGGTCTTTCCCGTCATTGAACACGCTCACCGCACTGCGGGTTTTTTCAAGATCCGCGGTGTAAATATCAATCATCAGGAGTACGAGGATTTTATCTTCGATATTCCAGATGTGAATGACTTCAAGGCAGAACTAATTACTGAAAACAACGGTGCTGATAAATTCGTTTTATCGATCGAGATTAATCCAGAGAGTAACGCCACGACCGTCGCACAGAACGTCATCCACGAAACTAAGCGAATTTTCGAAGTGACCCCCGACATAAATGTGTTGGATTTAGGTACTTTGGCAACTGAATTTGAAAGTTCAGTGAAAGCCCCGCGCTTTTCCGACCGTCGGAAATAATACATAACGGCTCACTACCGAAGAAAAACATAGAGCAGTATGGCGTCGAGATGCGAAGAAATCGACCTCAGGAAATGTTGGATCGAGGCGAATCGATTCGACATCGAAAGTAATTGCCTGGACCAAAAGTTCTTTAAAACACTGGGAACAAAGCTGATTCCGGAGGAATCGGGTGACCAGCACCCCTCTATTGATCGTTTGTGAACATATACCAAAAGCTGATACCTTTTAGTCTATAAACACTATATGTAGTACTTTTAGTCTGCTTCATGGTTTTCTCCCTAACCGTGAAGCAATTGCGCCGCAGAGGAAATCGTTTTGGTTGTCCCACCAATTCCTTCCTGTATTCCTTTGTGATGGGCGGAGCCGTTAAAGCTGGTGCAGGCGTTGGCTCCGTTTTTTTAACCCGTCACGATAGAAAATCTAACTTGTTCAAAGCGCGACAAGACCACCTTGGGACGTTTGAGTTATAGAGACGATAATTGAAACGCTCATCTTCTATAAGTGTCGACCCTCTTACCCGCCGGCCAAATAATAACGGCGGCAAGAATGATCAAGATACCTCCGACATAAAAAATGTAAAATTCCATACTAACACCAAGAAAATAACCGTAAATCAGAGGAATAAACGTTGAGCCGATACCAAGTCCTGAAAAAACAAAACCATAAACCGCGCCGCTAGCCCCTGCTGGTGCAAGGTTCCACACCAAAAGGTCTCGAGAGGCAAAACCAAATCCGAAAAGAAAGCCGGTTATCACGAAAATGAGATAAAGATAGAGTGCCGTCGGGGGAACAAACCCCATAGAAATAGTGCTAAGCCCACAGGCAAAAAAACCGACTGATGAATTAAGATTGATAAGGGTGGCAGCACGAATTGGTAAAAATAACTAAAAAAATGACAACCACCTACAACACCGATTACTCGGAAGTCTCGGCGACGTTCGGCGAGGGCAACGCTCTGAAAATTAGTCCACCGTTCCGGACGCTAGGCGTTTTGTCGCGTTGTTGGTCATAAGAATAATTATGACCGATGCGGCCCAGAGAAACGCCACACACAGAAAAGCATAGCGGGGCACCCCAGTGTCAACAAACCAACCAAATAGAATGGGTGTTGCCGCAGCACCAAAATCCATCCCGGAATATACAAACCCAAACACCTTTCCGCTGGCGCCTTTTGGTGTAGCCGCCCTCACCAGCAACTCCCGGGAGGGAAAAACAATGCCATACATGAAACCTATCACTGCAAAAATTCCAAAAAGCTGCCAACTGACAAGTTCGAAATACCAGATACTCACCACCATTAAAGTGGCGATGCAATAACCGATGGTTACGATTATGTCAGGTTTCCGGAAATTGTCGGCCAAATAGCCACCGCACAGCACGCCCGTCATGACGGAAGCAATCATAACTGACACAAAGGCTCCGGCCGCCTCGAGTTGGAAGGCGTATATTTCTTTCATTAAGGTTGGAACAAATGACATTAATCCCATTTGACCCATTGCCACAAAAAGGAAGAAGCTCCAGCAAAGCAAGACGGGGGGACCCATCAGGGTGCGCAGACTGTCACCGAGGGTCTCTTCGGCTACGCCACTCTCCGCCCTCTCGTGAGTACTGTCACGAAAATCGCGGCTTCCTCCCCAAAGAATGGCAAACAGCAGCAACCCAACCGCTCCGGCAATAATGATTGCGGGCTGCCAGCCAAATGCGGCGCCAATTCCTGTCATAGCAACTGGTGCCGCTACATACCCGACGTATCCACCAAACATATGGTAGCTGAACGCCCGCGCAATCCGCTTGTCGCTGATGGTTGCGTTCATGATGCTGTAATCGCAAGGATGGAAGACGCTATTACCTATGCCAGCCAGTACAGACAATACAAACAAGGCCGGATAATAGGGTAGCAACCCCATTAGTGCTGTGCATCCAGCCATCAGGCCTAGACCCATTAGGAGAATTGTTCTTGCGCCAAACTTATCAACCAGAAATCCGGACAAAGGCTGACAGACAGCGGATGCCACATAAAATGCTGCGGTTAAAGCACCGAGAAGAGCAAAGCTCATGCCTTCAGAAGCATTAATCAAGTAAAATAGCGGTGGAAGTGCGAGCTGATAAAAATGGCTCGCGCCATGAGACACGCCGATTAGAGTTGTGACACGGCGGTCACGACGAACAATATCGACTTCGGAGAGGGTAGCTGCCTGTGACACGTTTAGGATCAGACGCCTGCAATCAGGCCCGTGGCCTCAATACCTGCGATGGCTGCTGCTTCGTCATTATCTGAAGTGTCTCCACTGACACCTACCGCGCCAATAATATCATCGCCAATTTTGATCAGAACACCGCCCGGGACCGGAACGAGCCGACCATCGGACGCCCCAACGAGAGCGACACCGAAATGCGGTCGGTCAAGTACACGTTCGCTTATCGCGCGGGAAGAAATACCCATACCGACAGCACCAAAAGCCTTGCCTATCGCAATCTGGGGACGCAAAGCTGCACCAGGACCATCCTCTCGGGCAAAGGCCTTTATGCTTCCACCGTCGTCTACGATAGCGATAGTCAGTGGATTTAAACCCATATCCCGCCCTTTTTCGAGGGTCTTTGATAAGATCTTCTGCGCCTGATCAAGTGAAAGCTTTGGCATAACATCCCCAGTATTTAATAGTTGGCTTTCGAAAATCTACGCCCTTCGCCTCCGAAGAGAAACCCACAATTCCGATATCTATTCCACAAGCCCTATAAAACACTCCGTATCGTTCAAACAAAGGTTGGTCAGATCTTTCCGATGCGTCTTTGTCCTA
This sequence comes from Alphaproteobacteria bacterium UBA830, assembly GCA_002295635.1. GTDB lineage: Bacteria > Pseudomonadota > Alphaproteobacteria > MPNO01 > UBA830 > UBA830. The sequence continues at coordinate 55,461 of DBHK01000026.1, forward strand.
ATAAGTTAACCTAGATCGATAGCAAGTTTTCTAATCTGGTCGCGAAACCAGGTATGGGCTGGCGAATTTTCTGAATGATCATGCCACACGCCAATCATTCGAAATGGCGGCAAAGGAAAAGGCGGCGGAAAGATTTTCACGGAACCTTCGAAAGGGCGTAAAATACGTTCCGGAGCAACAGTGATAAAGTCACTGCCACTGAGGATGCTCGGCAAACTAAGAAAATTAGGGATCGTAACCGAAACACGTCGTTCTCTACCCAGCTTTTTAAGAGCTTCGTCTGTCGGGCCAAAAAACCCGTCATTCGACGGTGTAACAAGGACGTGATCTAACTCACAGAATTTGTCTAGGCTAAGTTCCTGCTCAGCCAAAAGATGCCCAACATCAAGTGCGCAAACGTAACGATCATCAAACAGTTCGATTGACAAACAGTTGGGTGGCGCCATTTCCGGAACGGTTATGGCTATATCGATCTCTTGACGGTCCAATTGCTCCGGCATTCGGCGTATATCAGTCGGGACGACTGAAAATCGAATACCAGGGGCAATAGCGTTGACCCGATTAATTAATGGGGCCAGGAAAGTAGTTTGCGCGTAGTCAGTAGCTGCAACAGTAAACGTAAAGTCAGCAGTCTCAGGTACAAAATCGGTAACAGCAAAAATTGTTTCGATATCACGTAATACCGATTTCAATGGGCCAATAAGTTGTAGCGCCTGGGGCGTAGGTCGGATACCTTGGCGAGTTCTTACAAACAATGGATCATGGAATGCCTCACGTAATCTCTTTAGGGCCCCGCTGACTGCCGGTTGTGAAAGGTTGAGGCGTTTAGCGGCGCCACTAACGCTTCGCTCATCGAGTAACACATTTAGGACTATAAGAAGGTTCAGGTCTACGTCTTTAATATTGCTCATGGTAATAACTTATATAAAAAATGGCGATTTGATTTATATTTAGTGCTTAGCCAATCTGCTTTCAATCGAGTTTAGATGTTTTGCCTATAAATTCTTGAACATGAATTCCCGACTTCAATCAGGAGAATACCGTGGATACAAATACTGCTGCGATTGATAATATCGCGACATATAATCATCCGTCAGAGGTCAGCGGGCCATACCGTGAAATGCTCATCCGATTATTGATACGGCAGATCTACGCCGAATCCGCGACAGCTGAAGTGTTTGGTCGTGCAATCAGTGCCGCACCAAACTGGCAGGAAAAAGAAATAGCTGCCGAATTTGCATCTGAGGAGGCACGTCACTGCAGGGGTCTTTATGATATTCTGACTGATCTCGGCGAGGACCCAGAGGAAATTATTGCCGGACGTCCCGATGCTGAAAAATACTGGGCTTTGGACCTTGGTAATTGGTTAGACATTGCTGTTTTCAACTTCACGGTCGACCGCGCTGGTAGCCATCAGATAATGGAGTATCGTGAATCAAGTTATCTCCCTTGGGGCGCAAGCCAGGAAGAAGTCCTAGAGGACGAGGAAGACCATTACGGCAACGGTGTCGAGAACCTCAAAGAATTCGCGAAAGACCCCGCTCAGCTCGCTGCATTTCAAGAAGTTTATGATCGCGTTATGCCAAATTGTCTAAAACGCGCCTTTGGGCGTTTAGAAGGAGCCGATAATGACTTCTGTTTAGAACACGGTCTAAAACGAAACACGACCGAGGAAATTGTAAACCGTTATTTAAAAGAGATGCGGGATCATATGGAGGGAACAGGTCTAATGTTTCCAACAATAGAAGCCTTTGAAGCAGTTAATTGCGAGCTGGCGGATAGCACTCGCGAAATTTTGATGTCGATGCAGCGTTAACACGCTATTTAGTCGGCTTATGATCCGCCGCCGGCCCTCGTAAGAGTGGCCGGCGGTTTTTTTACCAAACGCCATCGAGGACCGTCGCATGATCACCGAAACAAATAACGTTATACTTGACCACAAATTCAACGCTTTGAAGGTCGATATATCTAACCACATACTTACAATAACGTTAAATCGTCCGGAACGTCTGAATACTTTTGACGAAGGTATGAAAGAGGATTTTCGGTGGATCGAACGACGTATTGAGGCTAACGATGACATCCGGGTAATTATCGTTAATGCCGAAGGTGAAAAGGCTTTTGGCGCTGGTGCAGATGTTTCATGGTTTGAACAGGATTTCCCGACGGAGCGCTTTCGTATCGAATATCGGTGGATCCATGATTTTTTTGATCGTTTGGAGAGGATAGAAATCCCGGTTATTTGCGCCGCCCAGGGTATCTGTGCATGCGGCGGACTAGAACTCGCAATGTCTTGTGATTTCAGAATTTGTTCTGAAGATGCACGTTTTGGATTCACAGAAGGTAATATCAATCTGATACCCGGATCCGGAGGGTGTTCTCGGTTGATTAAACTTATTGGCCCAGGCTGGGCCAAAGAACTAGTTCTGGCCGGCGAATTTATAGATGCAGAAAAAGCTGCTCAACTTGGTCTCGTAACCCGTGTAGTCCCGAAAGAGAAATTGCAGGAAGAAGCACGGACTCTGGGAGAAAAACTAGTTGCCAAAGCGCCAATGGCGATGGGACTTGCAAAGGCGATTATGAATACCTGCGAGAACATCGACATGGCTTCCGGACGCATTCTGGAACGTATTGGACAATCTGTCTTAATCACGTCCGAAGATCACAAAGAGGGTGTCCGCGCATTTAGAGAGAAAAGGCCACCCGTTTATAAGGGGCGTTAGATAGTAAGTTATAGACGATTGCACCGGATTACCCTTACGTGGCCGCATTAGATCTGCAAGTAATACCGGCCGGTATAAAATTTCTCGGAAACATTTGGTGGTCCGGGAATTCTTTACCCGGTGGCTCAAATGCATTTCGCATCCATTTTATCCAATTCTTTGCTGATCGGTCGGATCAATGATCTCATTTGCCAAAGTAAATTAAATCGAAAACATCCTAACGGTCACCGTTCTGATTACATTAATGCATCAGTAGCCCTTCATCGTATCTAGTTGTCCATTGAGGACTTTGCCATTGCGGGCACGCCGGATATTATCGGCGATCACGGGCGCGGCTGATTCAGGCAACGTCCATGCCGCGGCATGAGGATACATGACGATCTTTGGATGTGTCCAAAACGGGTGGCCCCGGCCCAGTGGCTCCTCCCGATATACGTCGAGCGTTGCCCCAGAAAGTTGACCACTGTCGAGAGCGTCGATTAAATCATCATCGACGACATGTTTACCACGCGCCGCGTTTATCAAGAAGGCACCGCGAGGCAAGGCGCCGAGAGTTGTCGCATCCAATATATCCTCGGTTTGTGGCGTTAATGGTAACAGGCAAACCAAGATATCACTGCGTTCTAAAACGGAAAAAAGACCGTCCTCTCCAATAAAACTCTCTATATTTGGGATTTTTTTATAGGTCCGCGACCAGCCGCAAACGGGAAACCCGAGCTCTATCAGTATCTCGCCGCATGCCGATCCTAGATGCCCAAGACCAAGGATACCGATCCTTCGATCCCGAGACATGGTCTGTCTCAGCAACTTCCATTTGCCAGCCCGCTGTTGCGCTCGATACTCTGCTTCGCGACGGTGATGACGCAGAATTTCCATTGTCACGAATTCAGTCATTCCGGTTTTCAAACCCGGATCGATTAGCCGAGCGATCGGCACCCCGCGCGGTAACTCCGGGTCACTCAACAAATGCTCGAGCCCTGCGCCAAGTGATAATATTGCCTTCAGGTTGGGAAACATCGCCAGTACGCCTGGCGGTGCCTCCCATGTTAGCACAACATCAATATCCGCAAAGTCGCCGACCTGATCTGGCCAACACCTTATGTCTAGTTCTGACATTTCCTCGCGTAGTGCGTCCATCCAGATATCGGGATCCTCGCCATTGCACATAAATAAAAGTGCCATGCAACTCTGCCGTTGTGAAAGGTTTGATACGCGTACACTTTGGCGTTAAGCCTGTTCTAAGTCACGGGGAAACGGAGAATGAATGTGAAAGTAGGAATAGCGGGTTTTGGGGCTATCGGGAAGCCAGTGGCCGCCGCGCTGCACAGAGGTATCAAAGGTTTAGAACTCACAGCAATCTGTTCGCGCGACCGTAAGAAAGCCAAACGGAATATGGCAAGCTACTGCGACCCCGTGCCAGTAGTCGGGGCTCAAGAGCTCGCGGATCTTTGTGACGTGATCGTTGAATGCGTTCCGAAAATCGCCTTTCCAGAAATAGCGGAGCCTGCTCTTAAAGCGGGACGCACATTTATAACCGTTAGCGGTGCCGGACTACTCATTCATAAGGAAATGGTCGATATTGCCGAAGAAAACGGAGCCCAGATAATTCTTGCGACCGGGGCACTACTAGGATTAGACGCGGTACGCGCGGCAGCCGAAGGTGAAATTTATGAAGTTACAATGATCACCCGCAAACCACCGTATTCGCTAACAGGTGCGCCTTACCTTGAAAACCATGACATCTCTATCAAAAACCTCGAAGAACCGCTTAAAGTATTCGAGGGAACCGCCCGCGAAGGAGCGGCGGGCTTCCCCGCAAACGTCAACGTCGCTGCAGCTCTCGGACTTGCTGGTATAGGCGTAGATCGAACCAAATTGCAGATTTGGGCAGACCCGAGCCTCGACCGTAATACCCATTTTATCGAAGTTGAAGCAGACAGTGCTCGTTTCAGTTTTAGCATTGAAAACGTTCCGTCTGAGGAAAACCCTGGAACCGGAAAAATTACCGCTCTAAGCGTCATCGCCACTCTGCGTGGCTTGACAACGCCGTTCCGTGTCGGCACCTGAAAACGTAAGGGAGAAAATGAAATGGAATACCAGGCCCTAAAATGGGAAATCCGAGAAAACCCCAATCAGCCGGGAGAGATGTCGATAGGCCTTTTGACCCTGAACCGGCCAGATTTTTTGAATGCGGTCGACGTCCGCATGCGTGTAGAACTAGACATTCTTTGTGACGAAATTGGCCACAACAGCAACATCAAGGTCATCATCATAACCGGCGAAGGCAGGGGTTTCTCGGCGGGAGGAGACCTCAAATCAGAAGCCGGGCCATTGGGTGCCGGGGAAGAAGACTTTGATTTCGGAAACTTCGGCGCCTACAAGGAAATCGCAAGTCTATTTTTCAATGATCTGCGTCACCAGGTCCTTCAACGAGCGTTCAGGAAATTCGAAGATCTGCCCTGTATCGTGATCGCAGCCATCAACGGGCCTGCGGTAGGGATCGGGCTTGAGATCTGTACATTATGTGATCTCCGGTTTGCGTCTGATAAGGCCAAACTGGGTGAAGTCGCTGTACCAGCTGGTTTCCTTCCGGAATCCGGCGGCGCCCGGAACCTCCCAAAACTGGTTGGAGTTGGTAAGGCTTTGGACATGATCCTTACCGGTAAAATTATCGAAGCCAACGAAGCGCTTGAAATCGGACTCGTGGAAAAGGTTTTCCCCCACGACGAGTTGCTCGATAAAACGTTCGAGTATGCAGGTGAAGTTGCATCCAACCCCTATCTATCCGTCCGCTACGCTAAGGATCTCGTTCGGATGTACTGGAACCATAATCGGACCGATGAAGGCTGGGCACGTGAATTTGGTGCGATCCAAGAAATCACCCGAACAGGCGACTGCCGAGAAGGCATACGCGCTTTTATTGAGAAACGCGAAGCCGACTACAAGGGACCATATTACGATAACCCACCCTGGCGCCCCCGCGAAAAATGATTGATTTGCCTGTCGACTACCGACAAATACCAGAACGGATGAATATCGCCGGCGAAGTCGTCGATCGATTTGAGGAGCGCGGTTATTCAAATCGCACCGCCTTTGTCTGGAATAGCGGTGAAATTTCCTATTGCGAATTTTCAAACCGCGTAAATAAGCTCGCCCACGGTTTGGCCGAGTTTGGCATAAAAAAAGGCATGCCGGTACTCGTGCGAATGCATAACTGCGTAGAATTCGCCGAAACCGTTCTTGCTCTTATGAAATTAGGTGCGCTACCAGTACTACAGAACTCCCTACTCAGCGAAGAGGAAGTCGCCTATGTGATTGAACATTCCGAGGCACAGGCAGCGGTCACGCTCGCATCACTGTCGGAGCCTCTCCTAAAGCTGAAGAAGAATCTCCCGACAGGAATTGTCTTCGCAAAGGAGCAAAAATGTAGTCCGGATAACTATGAAGGCCTCATCCGAAACGCGCCCTCGGAGATTTTTGTAACGGCGGATACCGCATCTGATGACCCGGCGTTTTTTATTTATACCTCAGGTACAACTGGACGTCCTAAATGTATCGTACATGCACATAGGTGGGTCATTGCCCTTGGTGATTCCAACGCTTGGCGCGTTCCGCCAGAAAACGGGGATCGCGCCTACGCAACAGGCGAGTGGAGTTTTATTAGCGCCTTGGGACACAATGTGATGTTTCCACTCCGAAATGGCGTCACGGGCGTAATCTTGGAAGGTCGCGCAACTCCAGAAAACATTCTTGCCACCATTCAAGAACATCGGGTCACGCTGATGTATTCGGTTGCGACAGTTTATAGACGGATCCTCGCCATGGAGGGCGTCGAGAATGAATATGACCTGTCATCATTACGGGGCTGTAATGCTACCGGGGAAGCCCTAGAGGCGACGACCTGGCAAGAATTCAAGGATCGAATTGGCTGCGACATATGGGAACACTACGGCGTGTCGGAGATGCAGATGGTTCTAGGGCAGGGGCCGCGAAAACCTGTTGTCCCCGGTTCTATAGGGATAGCGATACCAGGCACCGAGGTTGCCGTCCTTGATGACGATTACAACGAGGTCGCCGACGATCAAATTGGGCATTTCCTGATCCGTTCAGACAACCCTGGTTTCTTTCTGGGCTATCACAGGGACCCGGAAAAAACAGCAGAGGTTCTCCATAATGGCTGGTACCACACCGGAGATTTAGCATCTCGGGACAAGGACGGCTATTACCGTATAGCGGGGCGCAATGATGATTGCTTCAAAAGCCGAGGGATCTTTATTTCGCCCTATGAAATAGAGAATATACTACGTCAACACCCGGCTATTGCCGAAGCCTGCATAGTCCCAATGGCCGACCCGGAGATCGGTAACCGTATCCGCGCCGTCTGCGTCCTGAAGGATGGGACAGCAGCTACGGACGAAATAGCTAGAGAAATTAGACAATCAGTACGAAGTAGAATGGCGCCCTACAAGACGCCACACTTCATTGAGTTTATCGACGTGCTGCCTAAAAGTCCTGTAGGCAAAGTCCTTCGGCGGGAGCTCATATCCTGAACACGAACCCGAAAACCGCTGATAGGGGGCCTGGGATTGCCTTTTTGGTAGCTTTGGTAACGATCACCTTAATTGGCCCCCTAGCAATTCACATGTACATCCCAATCATGCCGACAATACAGCAGGCCTTTGGCGTCTCCACCTTACTTACGACGCTGACATTTAGCTTGGTGTTATTCGTCATGGCGTTCGGTACTCTAGCCTATGGAACAATGTCCGATAAGTTCGGGCGAAAACCGGTACTTATGGTGGGTCTATCCCTGTTTGTCGTCGGTTCCGCATTGTGTGCAATCTCCTGGAACTTTGAGATCCTATTTGTCGGGCGCCTGTTTCAGGCCATCGCCGCAGGTTGTGGTATTGTTTTAGCCCGTGCCATCGCCCGTGATGTCTATGGACCTGAGAAACTAGCACAGGTCATCGCATATATAACAACCGCCTATGTTTTAGGGCCAACGTTGGCCCCGCCCATCGGCGGGGCAATTTCAGATTTGTTCGGCTGGAATGCTGTTTTCTATTTCGCAACCGGCGTTTCACTTTTAGTTGTGCTTCTAGGAGGCTTAGTAATCCGCGAAACCCATCACAATCACAAAAGGGACCGCGGACCAACCAATCTTTTCAGGGATTATTCTCAGCTTTTGCGAAACCCAGTTTTCATCGGCTACGCTCTAGTACCTGCTTTCACGTCGGGGGCTTTTTTTGCGCTCGCCGCGTACTCCACTTTTCTGATGAATGACCATTATAGAGGCACGTCGGGACAATACGGGCTATACTTTATCCTACTTACCGTGGGGTTCATGTCCGGCAATTTCATTTCCGGGCGCTTGGGAACTCGGGTATCAAGCGACTATATGATCGTTTTTGGCTGTCTTACCGGTATCATAACGGTAGAGCTGTTAACACTGTCTGTCTTGGTCATACCGGACGAACCGCTTGCATTATTCATGCCCGGGGCTTTGATAGGACTAGCACAAGGCTTAGCAATGCCGCACGCTCAGGCAGCAGCGATTAACTCAGAACCAAATCTGACTGGAACTGGATCAGGAATTGTTATGTTTTTACATTTTTCCGCTGCCGCCCTTGCTTCGCTTTTTATTTCGGCGCTTTACGACAAGACATTCTTTCCGATGATTGAGGTAATTTCCGTACTTAGTGTCTGCGCACTAATCAGCGGTCTTTTCGCCAATGCCTCCCGAAAAAAAAGAAGGATCTCAGCGACGACCTGATCAGGACTTATCAAAATCACTGTAATGGCGTCCCAGAGCATTTAGCCCGTCGGCGACAAATTCTCGCGAGAGTATTTCATCTTGTGAGACTTTGCGAAGGCCCGGATAAAGCTCACGATACAATTCTAGCTGCGCCGCCCAATGCCCGTCCGACATCTCGCCATTAACCGCAAAACCGCCGGACTCGTGTTCCTGTTGCCAGATCTGGTAGATACTGTCTTCCGGTACTGGGACCGAAACGTGAGAGTCATATACTTTACGAAATGTCTCGTAATTATCGTGCAAAGCCCTTGATGCACGAATCATACCGCGGCTCAGCCTCGCAAGCTCTTCACTATGTTCTACTGTGTAGGCCTCAGACGTTCCAAGGACTCCGTGTGGCTGGACCGGCACCAGTTTTTTTAGTTGTGCAAAGCCTAACAGATTATGAACCTTGTCGGCATGTTCAAGGCTCAGTGAAACCGCTTCCTCAACCCGGATCAAGGATACATCGATCGAGCCACCCAACAAACGATCAATCCGCTCCGGAGGTGGACCAACTACCTGCCAGTCGATATCCTCTTCACCGATTCCAAGAGCACGAACTGTCAGCCGAGCCATGTGATGACTTAGGGCATTTGTTCCATCAAGCGCCCAGGAAATCCCTCGCAAATCTTCGGTCGTCTGGATTGGGAGTTGTACAATCAGATTTTGCGCCAGTCCCCGCGCCATTGAGACAACAGCGCAGACTGGATTACCTTCCGCCCGCGACTTGATAACGGGGCCTAGCCCGCCATAAGATACATCTACCGTTCCATCTAGAACTGCATTAATAGCGGCCACACCCCCATGAACGGGCGTCCATGTGACATCCAAACCTTCGTCTTTCCACAGCCCAAGAGTGGTAGCTGCGGCGCAGCTAAGGTCATCAACGCCGAAAGTAGGACCGGATCCGGCCGCAAGTCGAATTGGGAGCATGTCGGACATAATAACTACCGTATTTATTGTTATGGACGACGACGGACGAAATGCAGACTGGTTAGTGTCATGACAATTACATCATGCTGATTAATCGTATCATAGCGAATCCGAACAGCATCGCGACCACCTTTTTTATCGCCTGCGGACAATTCGAGGATATTCGCCAGAACATAGAGGGTATCACCAGGTTTGACAGGATGTTTCCAACGCAGGGTGTCGACCCCCGGAGACCCCATTCCACTCTCCGCCAGCGCTCCGGTCTTGGCAAAAAGACCGAACGTGATCGCCGCTGTTTGATAACCGGCGGCGACAAGGCCCCCGAAGCTGGTCTCCTTTGCCGCTACAACGTCCGTGTGGTAAGGAAGAGGAGCATACTTTTGTCCAAATTCGATTATCTCAGCTTCTTCAAGCGTACGAGAGTCGGTCTTTATCACCTGACCAACTTTAAAATCTTCGAAAAAAAGTGATTTGACCGTTTTCACTTTACGCGTTCTCCATCTCTGCTGGCGCGTTTTGTGCGATCTCTGAAAGCTTTGCCGCTAGTAAGCGAACGCCGCGCAACCGATCGGAACCCCTAGTCCAATCCCGTCGAATGACAAAAGTGTGATCTGGTCTCAATTTGGTCCGTCCAAGATCCTCCGTTACGAAAGCGACGAGACCTCCAGGATTGGCGAAATGATTATTTCGGAAGACCAGCGTCGCACCCTTCGGACCGGCGTCTATCCTCTCAATCTCCGCTTCTCGGCATGATCTTTTGATCGCCACGATCTGTAACAAGTTTTCTACCTCTTCCGGTAGACTTCCGAACCGGTCGATAAGTTCTGCAGCGAAGGAATCAGTATCCTCAAGATTCTGCAGTTCCGCGATTCGTCTATACAATCCAAGCCGGACGCCGAGATCCGAAACGTACTTCTCCGGAATAAGGACAGGTATTCCCACATTGATCTGTGGGCTCCATTCTCGGCCCGCAGAATTCTCCACCCCCTTGGCAGCAGCAACCGCTTCTTCCAACATATGCTGATATAGCTCCACGCCGACTTCGCGGATATGTCCTGATTGTTCTTCGCCAAGCAGGTTGCCGGCACCCCGGATATCTAGATCGTGGCTAGCTAGGCTAAAACCGGCTCCCAAGGTATCAAGCGACTGCATTACCTCCAACCGCTTCTTTGCCGTTTCAGTCAGCTTTCGGTCGGTCGGAAGTGTTATGTAACAGTAAGCTCGCAATTTCGAGCGTCCGATACGCCCCCGGAGCTGATAGAGCTGCGCCAGGCCGAACATGTCCGCGCGGTGGATTATCATCGTATTTGCACTGGGTATATCGAGACCGGATTCTACGATCTGCGTTGACAGCAAAAGATTTATTGTACCCTCATAAAATTCAGTCATCACGTCTTCCAGCGCCCGTGTGCCCATCTGTCCGTGGGCAACCGAAACTTTTATTTCCGGTACCAATTTACCTAATCGCTCAGCGATTTCCCTAAGATCGGAGACCCTTGGACAAACATAGAAAATTTGACCACCTCGGAAGTGCTCACGCATTATTGCTTCACGGATCATTACATCGTCGAATGGCATGATAAATGTACGGACAGCGAGTCGGTCCACCGGTGGAGTGGCGATTAGGCTCATCTCCTTCACGCCGCTCAAAGCCATCTGGAGCGTACGCGGAATAGGCGTTGCAGTCAGAGTGAGTACATGGACGTCGGCTTTCAGGTTTTTAAGGCGTTCTTTGTGCGTTACACCAAAATGCTGCTCCTCATCGACGATCAACAGCTCTAACCTTTTGAAACTGATCGATTTGCTAAGCAAAGCATGAGTGCCGATAACGATATCAACCTCACCATTACTCAAACCCAACCGGACTTTTTCTGCGTCTTTACCGTTAACGAGGCGCGACAGCTGTTCGATCCGCACCGGAACACCCCTGAAGCGTTCTACGAAGGTTGCGAAATGCTGTCGGCAGAGCAAAGTAGTGGGAACAATAATAGCAACCTGTCCACCCGACATGACAGTCGCAAACGCTGCGCGCAAGGCAATTTCCGTTTTACCAAAACCGACGTCGCCGCAAACAAGTCGGTCCATTGCATTTCCTGATTGTAAATCCTTAAGCGTATCGTCAATAGCGTGTATTTGATCTTCGGTCTCCGAATACGGAAACCTAGCGGCAAATTCTTGGTAAATCGGATCTGAAACCACGATCTTGGTTGCCGGTCTTAGAGAGCGTTCAGCAGCTACCTTTATAAGCTGATTAGCGATGTCCCGAAGTCTATCCTTCATCTTTGATTTTCGGGCCTGCCACGCAGCACTGCCGAGACGATCAAGCGTCGCCCCCGTGTCCCCGGAGCCGTAGCGCGAGAGGACCTCAACATTTTCTACCGGTACATACAACCGGTCATCGCCAGCATAAACAAGCCGCAGGCAATCATGTGGCGCACCCGCGACATCTAATGTTTCAAGGCCGTCATACCGGCAAATACCGTGCTCTACATGTACCACTAGGTCGCCGGTAGTTATTTCCGATACCTCGGCGATAAAATCCTCGGCACGACGTCGTTTTTTTTCCGTCCGAACGATTCGTTCGCCCAAAATATCCTGCTCAGTCACCAGAAAAAGCTGCTCTCCCGTAAAACCCCTTTCGACAGGTAGGACCGCAAGGGCAATATTCTCCAGCGATAATTTCTGAACATCGTGCCAATTTTTGACAGTTTTTAAGCCCAAAACCTTGGCCTCAGTCAAAAGCTGCCCCAGTCGCTCACGGGAGCCAGCGGAAAAAGCCGTAACGACGACACGTCTTCCTTCTGCGATTTCCCGAATAAGCCTACTCCTCACGCTGACGAACACATTGTCAGGTGGAATATCATTTTTTTTCATCGCGGCGGCGGATCGTGCCCGGAGAGCGGCAAAATCTGGAACACGTCGGGCACCAACAGATATAACCTCGTCGAAGCCGAATATCGCAATTCCGTCGGGGGATTCGAAAGGCGAAAACTGTATAACTAGTCTCTCTTTCATTGCGTTTTCAATATTCGCCGCCGATAAGTATAACCGATTCATTGGAAGTGGCCGATAAGGCTGCGGACTGGAGACATCATTTGCAAGACGACTTTCCAGAAAGGTGACCCGCGCTTCGTAGTAATCTGCGGTCATTTCCAGTCTAGCATCGCGGATCTGATCGGCGTCGTTGTCTAGGCTAACGGATGCCCCGGGAAGATAGTCGAACACCGTTTCTAGTGTTTCGTGGAAAAGTGGTAGCCAGTGTTCCAATCCGATTTGACGACGACCTTCGCTAACCGCGGAATAAAGGGGATCTTCCGTGACCGAGCCAAATGCTTCGCGATAACCTGACCTAAAGCGAGCAATTGATTCTGCATCGAGCAAAACCTCATTGGCCGGCCGGAGTATCAAATTATCTACATTATCCAAGCTTTTTTGGGTGACTGGATCGAAACATTTCAAAGATTCAACTTCATCGTCTAACAAATCAACGCGGAGGGGCAGGGATCCACCCGGCGGGAAAATATCAATTATTCCGCCACGAACAGCGTACTCACCTGGTTCGCGGACCGTACCTGCCCGCTCGAAGCCATTCCGCGCGAAAAAAATGCTGAGATCTTCTAGATCGACACGTGAGCCTACAGAAATAGTCCTACTCGCCCCGAGTATTACATCTCTTGGCGGCACACGCTGCACAATTGAATTGACTGTTGTTAGTAATATTAACGGCGTTTCGCAATCGGGATCCCGCGCCGCTAGTCTCGCAAGTGCATCGACCCTGGAGGCGATGATTTCGCGATTTGGCGATACCCTATCGTAAGGCAAGCAATCCCAGGCGGGCAGGGTAACAACATCCAATCTTGGTTCAAAAAAAATAAGAACGTTCTGCATTGCTGCCATACGCGATGCGTCTCGGCAGATATGAATGTGTAACGAAGTCGCCGTTCGATCTTTCAGCGCATCTGCTAAAATCTGCGCATCATAACCCTCAGGTACCCCCGACATTAGGTACCGGCCGTTTTTTATATTCATTTTCATATTTTTTTCAATAATTTAACGGCTTTTCTTAAATTCTTTTATCATATCCAGAACATCTGTATCGAGCGCAGTCGGCGGCTCCGCTATGCCGATAACCCAGCTGAGGACTTCCTGATCGTTTGCGTCGAGCAACTCCTCGAACGAACCGAGTTGATCCTCAGTTAATTCTTGCAAATGTGACTCGGCAAATCCGCCGATCACCAAATCGCTCTCTTTGGTACCTCGCCGGAGACTTCGAAATCGTAATTTTCGCCGGATCTTTTCAATTCTATCAGGCATTCCTGCTTCCTATAGAACGCTGGTATAATTTGGTTGTAACCAATTGTCAGCCGGATATACCCTTTTTTCATGCGACCAGAGCCTCTTTTCCAAATTTTTTCCCCAGTTACTGGCCTTTCCGGTATTGGGCCCAAGATTGGCAACCTCATCTGTCAACTGGCCGGACCGAATATCGTAGACCTCCTTTGGCACCTGCCAGTCAGCATAATAGATCGGCGATACTCGCCGATAATTTCTCAAGCTACAGTAGGAAGTATCGCGACGCTGACAATTATCGTCGATAAACACGAACCTGCACCAAGACGAGCCCTCCCATACCGAGTACGTTGCCACGATGAGAGTGGTTTCCTCAACTTGGTATTTTTCAATGGTCGAGAAGACTATCTAAAATCGATACTACCGGAGGGCGAAACACGAGTAGTTAGCGGTCGCGTTGAACAATACCGGGATGAAATTCAGATTACCCACCCCGATCGAATCGGACCACTGCACGAAATAACCAGCATAAAAACAGTAGAACCTGTTTATCCAATGACGTCGGGACTAACCTTGAAACCGCTAGGCCGGGCAATTTCGAGCGCCTTGGCAATGGCTCCCGATCTCACTGAATGGCAGGACACCGCGTGGCTCAAGCAGCAAGGCTGGGGCAGTTGGCAGGAATCTTTAAACAGTGCTCACCGACCGCTATCGGACAGAGAACTTCTTCCCAACACGCCCGCGCGGGCTCGCCTAGCATACGATGAACTACTTGCTAACCAGCTCGCGTTGCTGATTGTTCGCCGGCGTCAACGAAAAAGGCCTGGGAGATCTATCAACGGCGACGGCATACTGCGCGAACGCGTCGAAAACCTATTGCCTTTCTCGCTCACAAGCTCCCAAAAGGCGGCAATTAAGGAAATCGGCGTAGATATGAGATCCAGTTTAAGGATGCTTCGTTTGTTACAAGGTGATGTCGGCAGCGGGAAAACGATTGTCGCTCTGATAGCGATGCTAACCGCGGTAGAAAACGGCGCCCAGTCTGCGCTAATGGCACCCACTGAAATCCTTGCACGACAGCATTTTGCTACGATCAAACCATTAGCTGAAGAAATAGGGATACCCGTCGTCCTTATCACAAGCCGCGACAAAGGCAGAAAACGCGAAGAGATAGTTTCCAGCTTGAAGACGGGAAAAACGCCAATTGTGATTGGTACGCATGCTTTATTTCAAGATGATATCGTTTTTGCGGATCTCGCCCTAGTCGTCGTTGACGAGCAGCATCGGTTCGGCGTTCATCAACGACTTGCTCTTGCCGAGAAGGGGAAAGCAGCGGATATCCTCGTGATGACTGCGACACCTATCCCTCGAACGCTGATGATGACGGCCTATGGAGACCTCGATACGTCGCGCCTGACGGAAAAACCCTTGGGGAGAAAACCCATTGAAACACGCGCAATGCCGATTTCGCGCCTCGAGGAACTGATCGACCGGCTGCGCTCAGCCGTTTCTTCAGGTGCAAGAGTATACTGGGTTTGTCCGTTAATTGACGATTCCGACTCACTTGATATCGCTGCAACAACCGAGAGGCATGCCGCTCTTTCCCAGCGTTTCGGAGACCGGGTGGGATTGGTTCACGGACGCCTTAAAGCATCAGAAAAAGATACAGTCATGGCTAAGTTTGCCGAGGGTGATATCGACATCTTAGTCGCGACAACAGTAATCGAAGTCGGTGTGGACGTTCCGGAGGCAACGATTATGGTTATCGAACACGCAGAGAGGTTTGGCCTTTCTCAGCTACATCAACTCCGCGGCCGGGTGGGGCGCGGTCAACGTTCATCGTCCTGCATACTCCTGTATGGCGAGTCTCCGGGTGATGCGGCAAAAGCCCGATTGAAAGTCATGCGAGAAACGGATGACGGTTTTATTATTGCCGAGGAGGATTTGCGTCTTCGCGGGGCGGGGGAAATCTTAGGCAGCAAACAAAGCGGCCTTCCGGAGTTCCGGATCGCCGATCTTGCTGCTCATACGGAGTTAATAATTGCAGCCCGTGACGATGCAAAACTTATCCTAGAGAAAGACCCAGAATTAAACTCTGAAAGAGGTGAGGCGTTGCGCACATTGCTTTATCTGTTCGAGCGAGATGCCGTCGTGAAAACAGCATTATCGGGCTGATTACTCCGGAGCAGCCTTTGTATCTGAGTCATTTCGAATTGTTCGCGTATCTCCATTGGCTTTGGCAACAACCTTTTTCCCTTGCTCTTCCAAAGACCTTCGATCAGGCGGCGTAACAATACCACCCGAAACCACCATCTTGATTCCTTCCTCGACTGTCATATCGAGAATGACAAGCTCGCGTCTCGGTATGAAAAGTAGATAACCCGATGTCGGGTTTGGTGTTGTCGGCAGAAAAACATTAACGACATCGTCAGCCGTCAAATTCTGAACTTCTCCCTGAGTTTGTCCTGTAATGAATCCGAGAGCCCAACTGCCACGTCGAGGATACTCAAATAGTACAACCTCGCGAAAAGCGTTAGATTGTTGCTTTAAGATGGTCTCGATTATCTGTTTAACCGCCGCATAGACACTGCGGATAACCGGCATCCTAGCCAGAACATTCTCGGACAACCGCATCCAAAGACGTCCAAGAAGACCAGCAGTTGACCAACCGATGAACGTCAAAGAGATAAAGACGACTATAAGTCCAAGCCCTGGCAACGCGAATGGCAAATAGGTCTCGGGGTTGTAGGCTGCAGGAATTAGCGGGGTGATTTTTGAATCGACCCATCGGATAAGTAACCAGGAGATATAGAAGGTAATGCCGATAGGCGCTGTCACTAGTACACCGGCAAAAAAGTACCCGCGAATATGGCTGCGAAACCGCCCCCTACGCTGTCTCGGCGCACGTGAGGGTGCTTCCCCACGACCCGAATTTTCGGTTCCTTTGATGGACATTGGCTAAAGATGGGCCTTTCATCATCATTCTACAAGCGCTCTTAACTATGAATTGATCCAAACCTATTAAATTAATTGCACAACACAGATCACTCTAAAGAAAAACCTACAGCTGCGATTTTCTTCTTGAAGCGGATGAAAATTCCGTTCAGCGTACGATATAAGGAATTACCCGATTTAACTTAGCCCAAAGTCAATTGAGAGGATCCTGTAATGACCAGAACTTTTGCTGTTTTAGCCTGCGCAACAATGCTTTTTTCGGCTCCTGTCATAGTTAACGCCGCAGGTTCAAGCGACGATAACGAGACCGCTTCAGAGGCGAGTGTTAATGACAGCTATCGCTTGGCAGTCAAAGCAGTAAATGCCAAGCATTACCCAAAAGCTATTAACCTTTTAAATTATGTAATCGAAAAAAAACCGAACCACCCTGACGCTCTTAACTACCTGGGATACAGTCACCGGAAATCAGGCGACTTCGCCCGCGCAGTTTCGTATTACAAAAAAGCTTTGTCCCTTGATCCGAAACACCTCGGCGCCAACGAGTATCTTGGTCAAGCCTATGTCGAGCTAGATAACCTTGAGGCTGCGAAGACACAACTTAATAAGTTGGAAAAAATTTGCGGTACCAATTGCGATGAATTCAAATCATTGAAGCTTTCACTCGACGCATCGATAGAAAAAAAATCGAAATAAGACCCGTCACCGACTCGTAGGCGATAGGGATTTACGATGATCCGCAGAGTTCGCCTCATCACAGGCCTCATCCTTTTCGCTTTTGTCACTGGTCATCTGATAAATCATATTTTGGGAATTCATTCCCTCGCCGCCATGGAGGCGGGGAGGGAATGGTTCGTAATGATTTGGCGTAATCCAGCCGGCTCGATAGCCTTCGGAGGTGCTTTATTAGTGCATCTCCTGCTTGCGGTTTGGGCTCTCTACTCCCGGAGGTCCCTCAGAATGTCCTGTGGCGAAGCCCTGCAGATTACGCTTGGTTTTTCGATTCCACTTTTTCTTGCTTTACACTTCGTCGGTACCGGCGGCGTACATCGAATTTTCGGTGCCAATGATTCTTATGCCTTCGTTTTACTTGCGATATGGAAATTCTCCGACACTTCCGTCTTTACACAGTCAGCAGGCCTGCTCGCGACTTGGGTGCACGGATGCATCGGTCTGTATTTCTGGCTCCGGCTAAAACCGATTTTCGAGACATTTAAACCGGTGCTATTCGCATTTGCGGTTGCTATCCCGATCGCGTCATGGATCGGATTTTATGCAGGGGGAAAGGAGGTGTTATCGCTTTATGAAGACATTGACTGGCGACGCGCCGCCATCGCATCCTTTAAAGCTCCCAACGCCGATGGCGTTCATCTGGTTTACGAATTGTCATATTTTATTCGATCAACCATTTTCGGGCTGATCGGTCTCGCTCTTATAGGTCGCCTTACCCGCTCTATTATGGAGCGCCGGAAGGGTACCTATCTCTTACAATACCCAAATAACATAGTTTTCCGAAACGTGACGGGAACGACCATTCTCGAGGCTAGCCGGCTACATGGCATTCCTCATGCCTCCGTATGTGGCGGCCGAGGGCGCTGCTCTACGTGTCGGGTCCGTGTGTTGGAGGGGGAGGAAAAGCTCGGCGAACCAAAAGCGGAAGAACTACGTGTCTTAGAGCGTGTCGGCGCACCACCGAGAGTAAGGCTTGCCTGTCAGGCGGTACCGTCGGGAGATATATCAATAATTCCCTTGTTGCCGGCTAATGCAACAGTAAAGGATGCCCGGCGTCGAAGTCCTGATATGGCAGGGCAGGAACGCGAGATTTCTATTCTTTTCGCAGATCTACGATCATTTACACAGTTTTCTGAAAAAAAACTGCCCTACGACGTGGTATTTGTACTGAATCGATACTTTGCCCACATGGGGGAGGCAATCGAGTCATCGGGAGGCCATTTAGACAAATTTATTGGCGATGGCGTAATGGCGCTGTTCGGCACCAGCAGCGATGGCAAATCAGGAGCACGTGATGCACTGGAGGCAGCACAGAGTATGTCACAAAAATTGGCAGATCTAAATTCACAACTTCACGACGAACTCGATGAACCCCTACGTATTGGAATCGGTATCCATTCCGGTCCCGCGATAATTGGAGAAATGGGTTATGGCACGGCTTTCGGACTTACAGCGATTGGCGATAGCGTTAATACGGCAAGCCGTCTTGAGGCAATGACTAAGGAGTACGCCGCAGAGCTAGTATTCTCTAACGACGTCGCTGAAAAGGCAGAAATCAATGTGACAGGAATTCCTCAAAACGAGACAGATATACGGGGACGTAAAGACCCGGTAAAATTTTACGTAATCGAAAACGCTGCAAATGGCTTATCGACCTGTTTTTCATCCTGAAGTAGGCCGTTTCTCCTCCTGTTTCGCCAAGTCGAAAATCTGCAAGAGAACTTCTGGGGATTGCGCGCCAGACACCGCATAAGTCCGGTTTACGATGAAGCAGGGCACCCCATTTACTCCTAATTTTCGCGACAGTTCGTCTTCTGCGAGGATGGTATCTTTGTCCCGGTTACTTTTGAGGAACATCAAGGCTTGATCGAATTCTAGCCCAACGGATTCGCCGATCCGAGCTAGAACATCCAGCTCTCCAATATCTAAACCTTGTCGAAAATAGCTATCGAAAATAGCACCGATAACGGGGGTCTGAAGGCCTTTCCCCGCCGCATACCTTACTAAACGGTGCGAATGTATTGTATTAGGGGTTTTCTCTATAGAATTGAAATTAAATTTAATACCTACTTCTTTACCCGCAGTTAAAAGCGAGGAATGAACAGCACGGGCACGCTCAATTCCGCCAAATTTCTCCATGACATAAGCCCGTCTGTCCTTACCGACCTCTGGCATATCGGGATTAAGCTGGAAAGCCCGCCAACCGACCTGAATATCTGGCTGTGGACTGATTTCAAGCGCGCGTTCAAAACGTTTCTTGCCCACATAACACCAAGGGCAAACCGTATCGACAATGATATCAATTTTAAGAGCCATCACTGTTATCGGTATCTAAGTCCTGTCCTGCCGAACAATAATGGACACTGAAAAGACCATTTTCATCGGTCCACGAAGCGGCCGAGAGATAACCAGCTCTAGCGCATAATCCGCGAAACTCATCCAAAGAGTACTTCTGAGAATTTTCGGTATGAATGTGTTCCCCCATTTTAAATTCGAATGTTCTGCCACTTATCGAGACAGTTTGTTCTTTTTCACTGACAAGATGCATTTCGATCCGACCAGCATCTTCAAGGTAAATAGCTCGATGACGGAAACTCGCTACATCAAAATCAGCACCTAGTTCCCGGTTTATCCGAACAAGCAGATTTAGATTAAAGGCCGCCGTCACACCACCTTCGTCATTGTAGGCGGCTCTTAGGGTGTCGGGGTCCTTTCTTAAGTCCACACCAACAAGAAGCCCGCCACCTGGGCCCATAACCCCTCTTAGTCGACGAAGAAATGCCTCTGCTTCAACCGTCGTAAAATTACCGATAGTGGAGCCCGGGAAAAAAGCTATATCACGGAGGCTTTTACCGTTCTTTGGGGGCGGAATTTCGAATGTCTTGGTGTAATCAGCACACACCGCCGCAACATCCAAATCGGGGTAGTCAATTGCTAGCGCTTCAACACTCTGAAGCAAGAATCTACGCGATATATCGACCGCTGTGTATTGCACAAGGTCTGGTAATCCCTCCAGAAGCGTGCGAATTTTCACGCTTGCGCCACTTCCGAGTTCAATTAGGTGCGCGCGGCGCCCGATATATTCGATGATCTCGTTAAGGCGCTCTTCCAAGATCCAAATCTCGGTGCGCGTCGGATAATATTCTTCCAATTTACAAATTCTATCGAAAAGGTCTGAGCCGCGTTCGTCATAGAAAAACTTACAGGGCAGGGTCTTGTCTTTCTTCGACAATCCCGAAACGACAGCGGTCAGAAAATCTTCGTCTTCAGGATCAAGGTCTAGGAAAGAAATCAGAGGAACGTCCTTGTGGGGATTAATTTCAGTTTGACGTGTCATTACCAAAATGTACCACTCCGCAAAACCAGTCGGCCAAGCAAAGCCCCAAAGAATTTGGTCTCATGCAACCTACGGCCCAGCACACCGGAAAGCAACCACTGGCTCGTAGCATTACCGGCCTTATAGGAATTTTCAATAGCAGCCGAACTAGCACCTATGTTTTTGCTATGGTTTTCGTTCCACGAAGTCAGAAGATTTGATAAATTATAAGAATAGTGCGTATTCACTTGCGCACATTCATAGTCACCTAAAAGGATTAGCCTTTATGTCCCTTATCACCCCTTTAGATAAAGATCAAACCACCCCTGTTGTTAAAGAAAAATTAGAAAACATTGAGGAAGCATTTGGAATGCTTCCTAATATAATCGGAGTAATGGCTCATTCCGAAGCCACTCTTGATATGTATATGAGTATGGAAGGGGCACTCGATTCTGGACACTTAACCAAGCCACAAAGAGAGATGATCGCCTTGGCTGTATCTCAAGCAAACGAATGTAGATACTGTGTTTCTGCACATACTGAATTTTGCTCAGGCCTAGGCCTAGATACAGCCGATATCATTAAGTCACGGCTTTGCGAAGCAGATAACCCAATCGAGCAAGCGATGTTAGATTTAGCCGTCTCGATCGTGGAAAACAGAGGTCAGGTGCCGGAAGAACAAGTCACTGAAGCGAAAGAAGCCGGTTTATCGAATAGCTTAATTTTAGAAGTATTTTCTAACGTGATATTCGTGATTATGGGTAACTATATCAACCACCTGACAAAGATTGATATAGACTTCCCCGTATGTACTCTAGATCTCTAGTCTCAGCCTATACCAAATATTTGATTTTTGACTCACTGTTGTAATCTTAATAGTTAGTCTACTCAGATTGGCGTGAAATTGGGAAAGCTAACGGTCGCCTTAAGGACAGAAATTTAAATAAATTAGAAGACTCAAGCACGGAGAAATATATAGTATTAACGAGCGTCCTTGGGCTCATGGCTCACCTAAAGTAAGAATATTACGAGAGCAGTGTTTAAAATCCGCTCCGGGTTCTCTGACACTTATCTCTGGAGTTCGATCTTCTTCATAATGAAAAAAATTTTTAAAAAATCAGAATCTGTGTTTTCTGGGTTTGAAGACGAGTCAGAGAAAGCGGTGGCGGCGAAGAAGGTCATCAACGATAACAATAAAGCTTTGGAGAAAGAGCTAAAGAAGCTGCGACTTGAATTAGAATTACGAAAGAATTTGTCCGCTGAGTTGGAGAAGCAGAAGACATTGGCCATTGAGGCTAATAACACTGCAAAGGAAAAGGCAAAGGAATTAGACAAGTTACTAAAAAGACAAAAGTTAGAGGCGCAATTAAGAAAAAATCTCGCTGATGAAATGGAAAAACAGAAAGAGTTAGCGATCAATGCACAAAAAGTAGCTGTAGAAAAAAAAGCCGAGATTGAATCTATCTCTAACCAACTATCTAAATATCTTTCACCTCAAATCTATCACTCGATTTTTTCGGGTGAAAAACAAGCGGACATAGTTAGCCAACGAAAAAAACTAACAGTCTTTTTTTCGGACATTGTTGGTTTTACTGACATTTCTGACGCCTTAGAGGCGGAGGAAATTTCATCAATGTTAAATTATTACCTTACAGAGATGTCGCAGATTGCTCTGGCTCACGGCGGTACAATAGATAAGTACATTGGTGATGCAATATTGGTCTTTTTTGGCGACCCAGAAACAGAGGGAGTGCAACAGGACGCTATTAACTGTGTCAATATGGCGGTATCGATGCAGCTAAAAATGGAAGAATTAAAAAACGAGTGGTCGAAAAAGTTTGGTTTAAGGGAACCATTAGAGATACGTATTGGTATCGCTACCGGCTACTGCACCGTGGGTAACTTTGGAAGCGAAGACAGGTTAGACTACACTGTAATCGGCTCCCAAGTTAATTTGGCAGCCCGCCTCGAAGCATTGTCAAAACCCGGCGCTATCCTGATTTCATTCGATACGTATAGCCAAATTTCAAATGAAATAAATTGTAAAGAATTAGGTAAAGTCGCAGTGAAGGGGATAAGGGAAGAGGTAAGGACCTTTGAAGTCTTATTGGATCCTGGAATTGGGCCATCCATTAAAGAGATACAGACAGATAACCTAAGATTAACTGCAAATATTGAACGGCTTGCAGACGATGAATTAGATCAAGTAGAGAATTTTGTCCAAGAACTTCGCGGTAAGGTTAAAAATTAATTATAGTCCAAGCAGCTAAGGACATGCAGGCGTTTATATGTAACGGCCACAACGAGAAAAATAACTAGTGTGCCTCAATTTTCGAATTATCTATAAGTTTATTGATGGACATTTTTGCTAAATTGGGTTTTGGCAGTGATGAAGGTGAGAAAGGCGGCAGCTACGAAAATGGCACAGATCCAGAAAACCCATTGACCGCCTAGGGTGTCTAACGCAAAACCTAGCACTAGGGGAATAAGGGCACCACCGAGGTTTGAACCGGTCGAAGCAAAACCCATGACCTTTCCCATTGACCCGGGCGGGGTAACAGACCTGAGAAGAATGTCTCTTGAGGGTATAAGTAAGCCAATAAGATAGCCCGACAATGCCAGCATTCCGATCAATAATACGCCACGCATATCAAACCAACCCAACAGGGCAATCAGGATGCCCGCTGGAACTAGAGTTATGAAAGCTGTGGTGATCCTCGGCCCAAATCTATCGGCAACCCAACCGCCAGAAAGGATCCCAAAGACTGAACCTACCGTGAAGGCACTTAGTGCAGTTGCTGCGACAACTTCCGGTGTACCGTACATTTCACCGAGCGCTGCAACAAGAAAACTACGGATACCACCGCCGCCCATCTGATGCAGCACGAAATAGAGAAAGCACATCAGAATCGGCAATGATAACAATAGGTTAATACCTGCCCTAGTACTATCGGCTTCACAATGGCTGCCTTCGGACTTTTTTTCTCTCTTTTCCGACGTTTGCCCAGTATCTTTCAAAGCCTCTGATTGGGTCAGAAGTAGGAGGGATGCAACCAAACCAATTATGCCGATCAAGATAAAGGACATGCGCCAATTCCACACTGCCGCTACCCCTGTCATGAAAATCGGGGCTATTGCAAACCCGACATAGCCGGTCGCGGAATGAATGGAAAACGCGCGACCCATGCGCTCTTCGCTCACCCGCGCTGAGAGGATAGCGTAGTCAGCAGGATGAAAAACCGTATGTCCGACTCCGGCAGCGGCGGCTAAAATCAATAGTTGCCAATACGCCGTTGCGACACCGAAAAGCCCGATCGCAACTGCCTCTATGGCCAAACCCGTTGCCAAAACCGCCCGCGCTCCGATACGGTCTACAATAAAACCAACCGGTGTCTGAAAAATAAAAGTCGCAATCGCAAAAACGGTTGTTACCGTTGCGATTACAGTGAAAGGCTTATCCACGAAGCCGAGAAACGCAAATTCGTTCCCGCTTATCCCAAAAGCGGCAATTAGGGCAAGGTACATCGGGGGAATAACCAACCAATAGACATGGCTCATCATGTGAGGGAAACACACGAGGCTGATGACCTTTATGTCCTGGTTAAGAATTGGGGAGAGACGCGCCAACAATTGGATCCAAAAAATTATTCGACTACAGAATAGACGAGACGATCACGCAAGAAAATGCCACAGTGGTAAGTTCATATATCGGAAATTTGAAAGGAGAATCGAGACGCAATAAATGCCTGCTCGGGGTAAACTATTCTCATAAACGGCCTACGGCCAAGGTAAGTGAGAAAATTCTAAACAGATACATTCGAACTAATGTCTCTAATGACAAAAAAGCCAAATTACACACTGTTCCTTATTTAGCTAATTAGGCCGGTGGGCAAGCAGATATATACCAATCAGCGATTTGACGTCCCACCACAAAATTTGTGTCGTCGCGCGCTTGGAGCAGATCCAGCATTCGTTCAAGGTATGCAAAGCGGTGCGGGACCCCTATCAAATGGGGGTGCAACGCTAAAGTCAGTATCCGAGGCTGTGTTTTTAGCTCCCGCTCAAATACTTCAAGCGTATCCACCAGTCGTTCGTACATCTCAGAAGAACTCATGTTTTGTCCTGCAAATAAAGGACTGTCGTTGAGCTCTAATGTGTATGGTATGGATAAAAGCGGGCCATGTTTCGTGGTCATCCAGTTGGGCAAATCATCCATAACCCAGTCGAATACATAATCGATTCCCAACTCTTTCAAGATATCTGGTGTGTCAAAAGTCTCCTTTAGGCCTGGTCCTAGCCAACCTCCCGGCCGGCTGCCGGTGAAATCCTCAATCATCTGGATAGCAAGCGCAATAATATCCCGTTCATCGGTCTCGCCTTGAATAGATTTCTGATGCAAACCGTGGCCGACAAATTCCCAACCAGCGTCAAGCATTGCCTTAGCGCAGGAAGGATAGGCGTCGATAACTCCGGCATTTAGGCTAACGCTTGCCGGCAAGTTCCGTCGTTTGAAGCATTCCAAAAGCCGGGGCATTCCTGTCCGCATTCCGTATTCTGCCCAACTGAAATTCGGTATATCGGGTATCTGTTCCAAGCCATGGGGCGCGGTTAGGTATTTTCTCGGCATATTTTGATCAAACAACCAATGTTCCACGTTCACAACCAAATGGACTTGAAGCGGTTTTTCGTCGATGCCTTTAAGCGGCGGACGCTCGCTGGACATTTGATAGGGAATTCGAGGGTTACTAATCATAAAAGCAAACTTTCGTTAGTCACGCGAACTTTACCGATCTTTACGCGCTTTTATGATACGCTATATAAGCGTCGGTAGCGGCCAGACGACTATAGACTAAGCCGGGTAGTGTTAAGTATTCTGAAGTATCTTGCCATCCATCTCCGCAAAGAAGATACCAATCACAGATTCTCTGAGGTAACCTCGAGCATTTTTAATATCAAGTTTTATATAGACTTAACGCTATATTAAATTTGAACCTCATCGATTTCAGCGGCACCCCTTGCGTTGTCAGCCGCATCGGGATCCGGTTCAGCCTTCTTCTCCGCCTTGGCTGCCGCTCGAGCGGCCTTTTTCTCGGCCTTTTTCCGTTCGCGCTCTTGGCGTTCAAAACGATAATTTGGCTTTCGGGGCAAATTCTTCTCCGGGGGGGCTTCAAAAGAAACGGGCGGCCTTGCGGCCGCCCGAGGTGACTTAGTCTTCCGCTACCAAATTCTCGGCAGCCATTTTGCCATCACGTCCGGGAACTAAATCGAATGAAACCTTTTGGCCTTCGTTTAGTCCGGAAAGTCCCGACCGTTCAACAGCACTAATGTGCACAAACGCATCCTTGGAACCATCTTCCGGCTCGATAAACCCAAAACCTTTTGTGGGATTAAACCATTTGACTGTACCTTTAGCCATTTTCTGTCCTTTCACGACAATTGTATAGAATACCGCCCTATGCGGATTCCTACTGAAAAACGTTCACATTGCCGGGATAGATAAATGAGCTAACCGCATAAGCGGGTATCACGATCTAGCATCGACGACCTCGCGACGTCCTAAGACCATACACATCTTTAAGAGAATGTGTATTAGAAAGATTTATACCGACTATATCACTTCGCCGCAGCAAAATGGTGTAAATTATTATATAGGTATATGCGTTTTAACGAATTGTATTCTTAGAAGACAGGAAACGGAACCTTAATTTCTGAAATTTGGGAGGAAAGTTGTGTCGGGAACTGCAGCAAAGGTTGCAATTGTCGGTGGAGGAATCGGCGGGCTATTTGCAGCAAATGCATTGATCGCGCAGGGCCTTGAAGTCTCGGTTTATGAGCAGGCGCCCGAGCTAGGCGAGATTGGCGCAGGCTTCTTCCTCACGCCAAACAGCGTCCGTCAACTTGAGCGCGTCGGTCTCGGCCCTTCAGTAGAGAGATGGGGTGCGCTTGTCGGAGAGGGTTCGCAATACCTCCGTCAGGACGGTAGCCCAATAGCGCCAGTTCAAGTTGAAGATGCCTCTGGCTGGAACGCGACATACGGAATGCACCGCGCAGATATGGTCGAACTACTTGCTGCAGAGCTTCATGATGGTATCGTTCATTGCGGTCATAAAGCGATAAATTTTGAACAGGATGATCAGCATGCTCGGGTGATTTTTGCGAATGGCATCCAAATCGAGGCCGATATCGTGATAGCGGCTGACGGAATTCATTCTGAACTACGACCCTTCGTATTTCCACCATCGACGCCAGTGTTCCACGGCACCATTAGCTATCGTGGACTAGTGCCTCGGGATCAGCTTCCGGACTGGCCGATGGATATTTGGCTGATGTGGGCCGGCCCCAAAAAACACTTTCTTGTCTTTCCCGTACGTAGCGGGGAAATGATAAATTATGTTGGTTTTGTACCGACAGATGAGCAAATGCGAGAATCGTGGTCGGCTCCCGGTGACCCGGACACTCTTCGCGCGGAATTCGCGGATTGGGACCCTAGGATCGAGGCCCTGCTACAAAAGGTCGACCAAACATTCCGTTGGGCGCTCTACGATCGAGAGCCCCTTCCAACTTGGACTAAAGGACGCCTTGCATTATTGGGGGACGCCGCCCACCCAATGCTGCCACATCTCGGCCAAGGTGCGAACCAGGCAATGGAAGACGGCATGGCGTTGGCAATCATTCTTTCTAAGACGGAAAAAGAAAATGCTGCGGCCGCTCTGACCGCATACGAAAATCTTCGCCGTAAACGCGTTGCAGATATTGTTCTCGGCGCGCGGCAAAATGGGCTTCGGGTAGATTCGATGTTGGATTATTCCGATCTTGAAAAGAGGGACAACGAATTAACCGCACATGCAGAGTTTCGAAAACATCTCTATGCCTACGACGTGCTACCCGAAGCCGAAATTGCCGCTTCTTCGATATAGTTTACATTCGGCCAAAGTAACAATTTGCAGTGGCAATTCGGGGTAATTCAAGGGACTAAGGAAGAGTACATTTGGCGAAGGAGGGAATATTCGAACTCCCGAGACGCTTTTACGCCCATAGGCATTCAAGACCGATGATAGTGGGGCTAGTTCGGTGAACTATATTGTATTTATTATCAATGTTGGGCGATTTTCCAGTCAGTTATGGCGGAGAGGGTGGGATTCGAACCCACGGTACGCTTGCACGCACGCCGGTTTTCAAGACCGGTCCTTTCAACCACTCAGGCACCTCTCCGACAGCGCAGAACATAGACATCTTTTCCGAAGATGGAAGGTGCTAACTTTGTGTTTTTCCAGAGGGTAGGGCGGTGATCTCCGTTTCTGAAGATGCATTTATCTTGGGGTCATCTGTGGTCGTTAATTGCACGCTACCCCACTGTATGGGCCGCTATAGAGATCCTAGAGGCTACATTGGTAACCATTCAGGTACTGATCATAGCCTTGGCCAATTTGATAGGTCTATAGGTGCGGATCCAGAGACGCTATAAATTCTATGAATCATACAATTGCCAGCGCTTTCGGAATAATATTTAGTGTTTGGCGAAACGATAAGAACAAAGATAAACATTATCCAGTGGCGGGGCCTTAATGACACAACATATTAAAATAGCCCGAGGGGCAGCCGCTCTGATGACCGCAGGCTGCCTTATCTGGAACCTTGATTTCCTGACGCTACTGGACATGGCGCCTATCGAGGAGACCTTTCAGGCATTTGTATTAGGTCTTGCGCTTACAGTTACCTATTTGACCATCGGTATCACAAGAAAGTCATCTGAAAAGCTCCCTTGGTACGACCTTATTCTCTCGGTTTTTACAATTATTCTCCTCTTATATGTAAGCCTTAACTACCTGCGCTTAAAGGAAGAGGGATTCGCAAATAGCACCAACGAAGTGATCTTCATTGGCGCGATCCTCTCCTTCTTAGTTTTAGAGGGGCTGCGGCGCTCAGCTGGATACGTTCTTCTTGGGGTAGTCGGGGTCTTCTTAATTTATGCGCCTCTCGCTCACATGGTTCCCGGAAGCCTAGTTGGTCTCAATCTGCCACTTTGGCAGATAGGAATGAACCTTGGATTCAATCCGAATGCTATTTTCGGCGCACCGCTCGTTATTTCGACAACAATTGTGATCATGTTTATCCTAATGGGACAAGTACTACTTCGTGCCGGAGGTAGCGAGTTTTTCACCGACCTCGCGATGGCAACCATGGGTAGAAGACGTGGTGGCGCGGCGAAGATTTCAGTGATGGCATCCGCGCTATTCGGCACTATCTCTGGTGCCGCGGTCTCAAATGTCGTTGTTACGGGTGTCGTCACCATCCCTTTAATGAGGGACTCCGGCTACAAAGCAACCCACGCTGGGGCAATAGAAGCCATAGCGTCGACTGGCGGCCAAATGATGCCCCCCATAATGGGGGCTGCTGCTTTTCTCATGGCCGAGACCCTCGAAATTTTATACGCCGAGATCGTAATTGCGGCATTACTCCCATCTATAATATATTATTTCGCTGCATATATTCAGGTCGACCTGATTGCCGCACGAGATGATATTTCCGCAGTAAATCAGGAAATTCCAAAGTTAAAGCAAGTTCTTAAAGAAGGTTGGTATTTCATTCCACCCTTCGCTGTTCTAATTTACCTACTCTTCTGGGCGAACCAACCTGCGGCAGTTGCGGCTGTCTGGGCCGCCGCCGTACTTATAGTCTCCGGAGCAATCTTCAGCTATAAGGGCCGCCGCATTCGGCTAGAAGACTTATATGAAATTCTCGCCGAAACAGGATTAGTGACAATCAATCTAATCATGATTGTTGCCGCAGCAGGTATAGTTATCGGCGTTCTAAATATGACTGGGCTTGGCCTCGCATTACCGACCGCGCTGATAAGCATCGCAGGAGATAATCTGGCGGTCTTATTAATAATAGCCGCGGTTGTCTGCATCGTCTTGGGCATGGGGATGCCGACCACAGCGGTATACATTCTACTTTCAGCCTTGATAGCGCCGGCAATTATAGAAGCTGGCGTGGACGACGTGCCGGCACATATGTTCATTCTTTATTTCGGAATGATGTCAATGATTACGCCGCCCATTGCCCTCGCGGCATTTGCCGCCGCGACGCTCACAAAGGCGGATCCTATGACTACGGGCTTTGTCGCAATGCGTTTCGGCTGGACTGCCTACGTAGTTCCATTTCTATTTGTTATATCTCCCAGTTTACTTTTGCTCGGCGATGATAATCTGCAGATAGCCATTGATGCGGGAACAGCACTGGTGGGTGTTTATTTAATATCAGTTGCAGCAATAGGTTATTTCCGTCGGCAGATGGGTTGGCCACCCCGAATTTTACTGATTTTATTGGGTGTCGCCGCGATGATCCCCGATCAAGCGGTAGGTTTTCAAGGAATCGCGGATATAGCGGGTTGTTCTCTCGGGATTTTAGCTCTCACGTTTCTGGCGATGTCCAGCAGAAACTCCTCTTCATAGCCTCTAAATAGATTTGATGGCGTTATGCGGCAACTTACCAACGTATTTTCGGGACAAGCACCATGATCAAGGGCCAAGTACATTATAAAGGCAATTAAATTCAATCAGCGAAATGAAAAGTTTGGCCCCAAGAGCAATTTATTCTAGATTTTCGTTAATTGAAAATTAAGGGAGGAAATCATGAAGACAATTATTTACGCATCCGCCGTCGGCGTTCTGCTTACGACCGCTGGAATAGCAAACGCTCAAGTTTACAGTGTTGCAACGAATCCTCAGGGAACTCTCGGCCACAGGACAGGAATTGCAGTCGCAAAGGTAGTTACAGCGAAAACTGATATTACGGCGCGAGCGCAGCCAATGGGCGGTTCTACAACCTACCTGCCAATGATTAATCGGCACGAAATTGATTTCGGCTTTACTAATGGTGGTGAGCTTAAACATGCTGCCGATGGTGTCGGTACATTTAAGGGTCGGAAACTGGAAAATATCAGAATGGTCGGTGTAATGTTTCCACTTCGGTCGGGAGTAGCTGTCGTTGCCGATACTGGTTTAAAGAAAATTTCAGATCTGAAAAACTACAAAGGAAAGAAAATTCCATCTAAGTTCACATCGCTTGCGATTGTTGAAGACTTTCTAAAAGCTGCGTTAGTGAATGGCGGAGTAAAATTTGAAGATTTCACCCATGTCCCGATGGCTGGGCTCGCTAAGGCGGCGTTAGGCTTGGGTTCTGGTCGTGTAGATGTTTCTTGGGTCCCGGTTGGATCGGGGCTAGCTAAGAAAATTAACAACCAGTTGAGAAATAGAGGCGGAATTCGCTACCTAGACCTAGACACCTCGGAAGGACCCTACAACGCCTTCAAAAAAGTTTCATATAACGCCCTGAAATTGGTCAAGATATCCGATACAAAAATTGCTGGCATCAAGGCACCGACGCATGTCGTGGAAATGACTTACGTAATGTTAACGCACAACAAAACAACCAACGAACTCGCATATAAAGTCACAAAGGCCATAATTGAGAACCAGAAAGCTCTCGGTAAAAGTTTCGGACCCTTCAACCGAAATAAAAAAGCGGACATGGGCACCGTCCCCAGCCCGGCATATCACCCGGGTGCGGTTAAAGCTTATAAAGAGGCCGGCATGAGAGTCTCTCATTAAGAAAGACTAACAAAAACCCCCTGTATCTTATTGATACAGGGGGTTTTTTTCTGTCTAGCCGTCAATCAAAACTGGTAACCGGTGTGGAAAAAAGTATTTCATTTAAATCCGAAGATCTTACGCTGAGCGGAATCCTAAATATTCCGGATGAAATTACGCCCGACGAAAAAAGGCCAGCGATTCTAGTGCTTCACGGTTTTGGAAGTAACAAGGAGAGCAAAAGTTGCATTTGGCCGGCTCGCAAGTTCACAAGATGGGGCTATGTAACACTCCGTTTTGACATGCGAAGCTGCGGTGACAGCGAAGGTAAACCCAACCATATCAACTGCCTAGAACAGGTCGAAGATACTATGAATGCCATCACTTATGTTCAGGGCCTTAATCAGGTCGATCCTGAACGAATTGCTCTGATTGGTACAAGCTTCGGGGCCGCAGTGACCGTATACACGGCTGGCGTGGACAAACGTGTATCGGCTGCCATTTCATCTGGCGGCTGGGGCAACGGTGAACGCAAATTCCGTGAGCAACATATTGGTAAAGAAGCATGGACCGCCTTTACAAATATGATGGAAAGCGGTCGCGCGTATAAAAACCAAACAGGTGAGGTGCTGATGGTTCCACGGTATGACATCGTCCCTATCCCACAACATCTGCGGCGCAACCTTGCCCCTGGTTCTGTGATGATGTTTCCAGCCGATACAGCCATCAGTATGTTCGAATTTAGAGCAGAAGACGTCATCGGGCAGATCGCCCCGCGACCGCTTCTCCTTCTTCATAGCTCAAAGGATTCAGTCACCCCGACGGAACAATCAATTGAAATGTTTAAACGCGCGGGCCAGCCAACCGATCTCCATCTTGTAGCCGATGTTGATCATTTTATGTTCGGTGAGGAAAACCCTCGGATTATAACGATACTAAGCGACTGGCTTGAGCGATATTTCCCTATCTGAATGCTCTAATTTCCATCATTAGCGGGACACACACACTTTTATTTCACCACTCCTATGCTAAGCTTCTCTGCTTGGCGCACTCCAAAAGGGCTGCAATGATAAACTCACACTACCCGCACCTATTTGAGCCCCTCGATCTCGGTTTCACCTCCCTCAAGAACCGAATCTTTATGGCCTCCATGCACATACGTTTCGAGCTGCTTGGCGATGCCTCCAATCGGGCTGCCGCCTTTTACGCCGAGAGAGCGAGGGGTGGCGCCGCTCTGATTGTCACAGGCGGATACGGTCCCAACCAACAAGGTGTAATCGAAACAGGCGCCGACTGTCTGAATTCCTCAGATCAGTTGGAAGAGGAACGGAAAATTCCATCTGCCGTCCATGAAGCAGGAGGCAGGATTGTACTGCAAATCCTCCATGCAGGCCGGTACGCAAAGGTCCAAAATCCAGTGGGTGCCTCCAGCATTCCCTCGCCAATTAACCCGCGGAAAATTCGGGCGCTTTCTTCGGATGAGGTTGAACAAACAATTGAGGATTTCGTCAATTGTGCCGCCCTAGCGCAGGAGGCTGGCTACGACGGCGTCGAGATCATGGGCTCCGAAGGCTACCTGATCAGCACCTTTTGCGCGGAAAGTACCAATGATCGAAAGGATCAATGGGGCGGATCCCTCGAGAACAGGATTAAGTTTCCGATAGAAATCGTCCGTCGCGTACGCGAACGCGTTGGCAATCAATTCATTATTCTTTATCGAATCTCCGCATTAGATCTTTTTGAGGGAGGCCTGACAGGGCTTGAGACTGAGATCCTTGCACAGGAAATTGAGAAGGCCGGTGCTAATATTTTAACAACGGGGATTGGCTGGCATGAATCCCGAATTCCAACTATTGCACATATGGTACCGAGAGGTGGATGGCGACATGCCGCCAGACGAATAAAAAATGCTGTAAATATACCCGTTGCAGCAACCAACCGGATCAATACCCCGGAAATTGGCGAACAACTAATAGCGAACGGCGACGCGGACATCGTTGCATTGGGGCGGCAAATGCTCGCTGATGCGCAATTTGCGATCAAAGCAGAGAATGGAAGGGCGATTGCAATCAATACCTGTATTGGCTGTAATCAGGCCTGCCTCGATTTTATTTTCGCAGAGAAGGCAGCTTCATGTCTAGTAAATCCATTCGCCGGGAGAGAACTAGATATCGCGCGAACGACCTCAGAGAAGCCCAATAATATCGCCGTTGTCGGTGCAGGCCCTGCCGGCCTAGCTACAGCATTGACGAGTGCGGAATGCGGGCATTCAGTCACGCTTTATGAAGGTAGCGACGAACTGGGCGGACAGTTCAATCTAGCTAAACGTATTCCAGGCAAGGAAGATTTCGAAGAAACAATTCGATATTTTGGAGCCAGACTTGAGGAGGAAAACGTTAATGTCTGCCTGAGGAGCCGGCCAACGGCGGCAGAGTTAGCGTCTAAAAACTACGATCACATAATCGTCGCAACAGGGGTGAAGCCTAGATTACTCGATATCGAGGGAGCAGATCGTGACAACGTTATAAGCTATATCGACGCCCTCTTGGGACGAAAACCAATCGGTGATAAAGTTGCCATTATTGGCTCAGGTGGCATAGGTTTCGACGTTGCAGAGTTCGTCAGTAATCCTCGTACTTCTGTCCCCAACTCGATCAATGGTTTTATGGCACACTGGGGCATAGATATAGATCACCTTACTCCGGGCGGAATGACTCCATCAATCCCCGAAACACCAGCCCGATCGATAATCATGCTTCAGCGTTCAGAAAGTCGCCCTGGAAAGTCGTTGGGGCTGACCACAGGGTGGGTTGTTCGAAGCGAGCTTAAATCCCGAGGGGTAAAAAATATAACGGGTGCCTCATACAATCGTATAAATGATGAAGGGTTACACATCACGGTCGGTGGTAAGGAGCAGGTAATTGAAGCTGATACGATTATTGTTTGCGCAGGTCAGGTTTCCGAGAATGATCTATACAATGAGCTAACTGAAGCAGGGGCCACTGCAACGTTAATCGGTGGCGCCCAGTTATCGGCTGGCTTGGATGCTCTGACTGCTATCCACCAGGGGACCGAGGTCGCGTTGAACCTATAGAACCGACTAATCGGTGACCGTTGTAGCTTTTCCTTCTGATAGCTCTTTATGCCTCGCACATTCCTGTTGCTCGCGCCACATTGATGCATAAAGGCCGTTCTTAAGGACTAGATACCCGTGCCGGCCTCGTTCAATTATCCGCCCGTCACTCAAAACGATAATCTCATCGGCATCAATTACCGTGGACAGTCGGTGCGTAATAACTAGGCTCGTCCTATCTCGAGAGACGAGTTGCAAAGCCGATTGGATTGCCCGCTCTGTCCGTGTATCAAGCGCGGATGTAGCCTCATCAAACAACAAGACGCGTGGTGCTTTTAGGATTGTCCTAGCAATTGCAATCCGTTGTTTTTCGCCACCCGAAAGCTTCAACCCTCGTTCTCCGACGAGAGTGTTATATCCGTCAGGTGAAGACATAATGAAATTATGAATAGCCGCGCATTTTGCCGCCTCCTCTACCTCCGACGCCGAGGCACTGGGTCGGCCATACGCGATATTGTAATAAATTGTATCATTAAATAGGACGGAGTCTTGAGGCACAACACCAATGGCACTGCGAAGGCTCGCCTGAAGGATATCGCGTATGTCCTCGCCATCAAGAAAAATCGAACCGTCATCAACGTCATAAAATCTGAATAGCAGTCGGCCGATAGTCGATTTGCCGGCCCCACTGGGGCCGACTATGGCAACTTTCTGCCCAGGCGCGACGCAAAAGCTAATTCCATGAAGAACTCGTCTCTTTGGATCGTATCCAAACGAAACATTATCAAATTCGATTGCTCCCTTACCCGGAGCCAAAGTTCGAGCGTCTTCCCTGTCGGGGATCTCCATAGACGTAGAAAGCAGATAGAACATTGCTTCCATATCGATAAGAGATTGCTTGATTTCGCGATAAACAAAGCCGAGAAAGTTTAATGGAATATAGAGCTGAATTAAATATGTGTTCACCATCACGAACTCGCCCAAAGTCATCGTTCCATCGACGACATCACCACCCGCCATCAGGATCATAATTGTCAGCCCGACACCAATAATAAGTGCTTGACCAATATTTAATAATGAAAGACTCACCTTACTTACGACGGATGCCTTTTCATATCGTCGGAGCGCGACGTCGTATCTGTCTGATTCGAAGCTCTCGTTACCGAAGTACTTTACGGTCTCATAGTTAAGCAGACTATCAATAGCATACGTATTCGCGCGCTGATCCGTCTCGTTCATCTCCCGTCGCCACTTAAGACGCCACTCTGTTACGATCAACGTGTAAGCGATGTAAACTGCAATCGAGACGAGGGTTACAAACGCATACCAAAAATTAAAAAGACCCCAGAGAATGGCGCAAACCAGTAGTATTTCCAGCAACGTCGGAAGGATGTTGAACAACATAAATCTCAGAAGAAAATCAATCGCCTTGGTGCCACGCTCGATCGCATTCGAAAGACCTCCAGTCTGTCGTTCGAGGTGGTACCTGAGCGTTAGACTATGGAGATGCTGAAATGTCTGGAGCGCTACATCTCGGATAGAACGCTGTGCGACTTTGGTAAAAATTGCATCCCGTAGCTCAGCAAAGGCAATAGAGAAAACTCGGAGGGTACCCAGCACTAAAATCAGAGCGATAGGCAGAACCAGAACCTCATTTTCACCCACATCCAAGGTATCGACGACCTGGCCATATAAAATTGGAATATAAACGGTCGCCACCTTAGCGGCCGCTAGAAGAAGAAGCGCGAATAACACTCGACATTTTACTTCAGTACCCCCCCGAGACCAGAGGTAAGGCGCAAGAGATGTTAACGCGCTCCATTCGAAACCGTTGTTTTCTTTACGCCCCGAGAGCGACCGATCTTCCAATGTCATCAGGGGTTTCACTTACTTATCGATGGATTAATTATATAGGTCTTAAAGGACTTGCTGACTATAGCAGTACTCGATGATAGGATTTAAGCTGCCTAAGTAATGTTCGTTGTTTCCAAAATTTTCTGGCTGATCGGTAACCCGGCGAACGTCTTTGTTTTTCTCTTGATGCTCGGCACTTTGCTCTCGTTCACACGTTTCCGTCGTGTGGGAAGAAGACTTATTGTGTTTGCAACCGCAATAATCGTCTTCTTCACCATCTTTCCCATCGGGGGATGGCTGTCAGAGCATCTCGAGAACCGTTTCCCAGCCAATCCTGAAATTCCGCCAAACATCGCTGGAATCATAGTGCTGGGGGGAACAATAAACCAACATATTACGGCAACAAGGAAACAGCCTTCTATTAGCAACGGAGGGGCTCGATTTACCGAGTTTATTTATCTCGCTCGTCAATTTCCGAATGCACGACTTATCTTTTCCGGCGGCTCCGGTTCACTTGTTGATCAAAGCGCTAAGGAAGCCGACGCCGCGAAGCTCTTCTTTGATCGTATGGGAATGGATGACGGGCGGGTACTTTACGAGAGAAAATCTCGAAATACTCTCGAAAATGCCGAGTTCAGCCGAGCACTCGCGAATGAACTTTTTAATCAAAAGTGGGTCCTAGTCACATCCGCAATCCACATGCCGCGCGCCGTTGGGGTTTTCAGAAATAGTGGGTGGAACATTCTACCGTATCCTGTTGGTCACCTTACGGATGGCAACACTTCTTTTCAGGTCGGATTTCACGCTCTTACGGGGTTAACATCAATGAACCGGTCGGCTCGCGAATGGCTTGGGTTATTGGTTTATTGGATGCTAGGTCGAACTGACACTTTTTTTCCGGCACCAGGACGTCTCAGCGACAATTGAGTCGCGAGTCGGCGCTTACTGTGGCACTTAATGAGGAAGATTATCGACCTGAAAATCTGAGATATGAGCCGCCTTTTATTTCTTATCACCAGTTTTACCGTCACGATGCTGACAATCTCCGATAGATTGTTGGCAAATCCAAAAGGTGATTTCCAAACTTGGCTCTCTGGAGTTCGCGTCGAAGCGATTAAAAGTGGTATTCGCCCGAACGTCGTGGATCGACTTCTCACTAATGTTCAGCTAAATCGGCGCGTAATTAAAAAAGACCGAAATCAAGCGGAATTTAAACTTACGCTCTCAACCTACCGTCAACGAGTTGTTACGCCCGCGACTGTGTCCGCTGGTCGAAATAAGGGTCTAAAACACCAAACACTTCTAAAAGAAGTATCAAAAAAATACGGTGTCCAACCCCGTTTCATTTTGGCTATCTGGGGTATCGAAACTCGTTACGGAGCAGTGAAAGCAAATATACCTCTCGTATCGTCGCTAGCTACTCTCGCCTACGATGCACGTCGATCCAAATTTTTCCGGAAACAGCTTTTCGACACTCTGCAGATGGTTAACAAAGGATATATTGGACCCGAAAGCCTCTTCGGTTCTTGGGCAGGCGCAATGGGTCAACCGCAATTTATACCTTCAAGTTACCTTGCCTTTGCACAGGATTTCGACGGAGACGGCCGCCGGGATATATGGAAAAATGAAGGAGACGTCTTTGCCTCTATTGCAAATTATCTCGCGAAACATGGCTGGAACGATAAACTAACTTGGGGACGCAAGGTCCTTGTCCCAGAATCTTTGATCATATCTTTGGGCAAACCCTCACGTCCTTCCGCGCCGGGCTGCCGAGCCAAAACATCGGAACAAAAAAAGCTTAGCACTTGGCACAAGCTTGGAGTACGGCGCACCGATGCGACAGACCTTCCCGCGCGAAACATGTCAGCCGCGCTCGTACTGCCAGATGGCCCCGATGGCGAAGCTTATATTGTCTATCGCAATTATGCGGCAATCATGGCCTATAACTGCGCCCATCTTTACGCCGTCACAGTAGGGATACTTTCCGATAAAATTGGGGGGGCGAAATGATTTTTTTCTATAATCTTAGAAATACCATTTTGCTTAGTGTCACTGCAATTATTATGTCCTCCTGCGCTGAAACCCAACTAGTTGTGCATGGCGCTAAGGAAATTGCTGGAACGACAAAGCGGTCTGGTCCCAACACAAAAGGGTATTACAAGGTTGGCAAACCATACCGAATTGAAAACACTTGGTATTATCCGGCAGAAGATTTTAATTATACCGAGACTGGCATAGCGTCTTGGTATGGCCCTAAATTTCACCTACGTAGAACGGCGAACGGTGAGACATTTGATATGAATGCGCTCACCGCAGCGCATCGAACGCTACCCATGCCGAGCATGGTTCGGGTGATAAATCTGAGCAATGGTCGCTCGCTAAGACTACGAATTAACGATCGCGGACCATTTGCCCGCAATCGGATTATTGATGTTTCCCGGCGAGCGGCACAACTTCTCGGCTTTCAGCGCAAAGGGACCGCAAGCGTTCGAGTTGAAATAATTCCTGATGAGAGCCAGAGAATGAAAATGTCTGCTTTGAATAGAAAAATATCAAATTCGGAACAAATCGTCGCGGGTCCGGTAACCCGCGAGGTCGTAATCCAAAAGCCGATTCACGGACAGCAGGCTACGATACAATCTATTAAGCTACCCCCGAAACGCGCCAAGGTCGAAACCACGCAGCCGAGCCCTATCAACGTTAAAAATGTTCCCGTAGCAGATAAAAATCAGATGTACGTCCAGGTTGGCGCCTACATCGATTTCGCAAATGCTTCAAAAGTTCGGATACGTATGTCGGACTACGGTCCGGCGTGGTTGAGCGAGAAGAAAGTGGGGGGGCAAAAATTCTTTCGGGTTCGAATTGGTCCGATGCTCACACTTGAGCGTGCGGACAAAGTCCTTTCCCAGTTAATTTCTTCCGGCTTTCCGAGAGCCAAGATTGTCATAGACTAAGAGTATTTTGCCCCAAATCCGCCATAGTTTGCGATGATAATCACTCCGAGACCGAACGGAAATCGAGTATGATATTTTTCACCACCCGCCTGACTACCGCAGCCGCGCTATTTACCTTGATCCTTTCGGGTCCGTCAGTTGCCCAAATGATCGAGACCCCAGCGAGAAATGCGTTCATTGTTGATCTATCCACTAACACTGTTTTACTGCAGAAGCAGGCAGAAGTACCAATGCCCCCGGCTTCGATGAGCAAGCTTATGACCGTTTATATGGTTTTCGACCTTATAAAGCAGGGCGCCCTGTCGCTGGAAGACAAGTTACTAGTCAGCAGGAAGGCATGGAAAAAGGGCGGCTCCAAAATGTTCGTAAAGATTGGTGACAGAGTCTCCGTCGCCGATTTGTTACGCGGGATTATTGTCCAGTCGGGTAATGATGCATGCATTGTGGTCGCCGAGGCACTAGCCGGCAGTGAGAATAGCTTTGCAGAGTTAATGACCAATAAGGGTAGGGAACTCGGTCTGAAGAATAGTACCTTCACTAACGCTACTGGATGGCCCAACCCAAGCCATCGGATGTCAGCAGAAGATCTTGCCATTTTATCAAAACGGTTAATCGAGGATTTTCCAGAACTTTATAAAATGTTCAGCGAAAAGTCCTTCAGCTATAACAAGATCAAGCAGGGTAACAGGAATCCATTGTTGTATCGGAATATAGGCGCCGACGGCCTGAAAACTGGTCATACAGTGGCAGCGGGATACGGCTTAACCGCTTCCGCTAAGAACGGTGATCGTAGGATAGTCGTTGTACTAAATGGACTTACGAGCGTCAGGCAAAGGTCACGTGAGTCCTTGCGTTTGATGGAATGGGCATTCAGAGCCTTTAAGCCGGTTACTCTATTCAAGAAGGGTGATACAGTCACTGAGGCAGATATCTGGCTAGGCGATAATTCAAAGATACCGCTTACGCTAAAAAAAGACCTTAGGCTAACTTTACCGCGCGGTGCCAATGAC
The DNA here is from genome assembly GCA_002295635.1 of Alphaproteobacteria bacterium UBA830. Classification (GTDB taxonomy): domain Bacteria; phylum Pseudomonadota; class Alphaproteobacteria; order MPNO01; family UBA830; genus UBA830. The sequence goes on from DBHK01000026.1 coordinate 95,687, forward strand.
AGAATTAAAGTTACCGTCCGTTTGAAGAATCCTGTTCCTGCACCCGTCAGGGAGGGTCAGACGCTCGGTACGCTCGTAGTCAAAGTTCCCAATATGACCGATAGGGAGTACCCACTATCGGCAGGCGCAAATGTAGAACAGCTTGGGTTTATGGGCCGTATTATTACGGCAATCAAATACCTCATCTGGGGGGCTTCCTGAACCAGATGGAACGAGGAAAATTCGTTACTTTTGAAGGCGGGGAGGGCACTGGAAAATCTACCCAGATTGCTCGTCTGGCGGGGGCACTTCTAAATGAGGAAATCAGCGTGATCACAACACGTGAACCTGGCGGTTCGCCTGGCGCCGAAACAATCCGACAACTTTTGCTAAATCCCCAATTAGACTGGGATACACCCACCGAAACGCTGCTTCATTTCGCGGCACGTTCGGATCACTACACCACTAAAATTGCTCCAGCGTTAAAGAATGGAAGCTGGGTACTCTGCGATCGTTTTGCGGACTCCACGCGTGCATATCAGGGGTACGGGCTGGGCGTAAGCAATTTGGCTATTGAAATGTTGTATGACTTGATACTTGGTGATTTCAAACCTGATCTAACTCTTGTTCTAGACCTACCGCTAGAAACTAGCTTGGAGCGGATGCAGACCCGAGGTGAAGCCCCTGATAGGTATGAGAAGATGGATTTCTCTTTTCATAAACGGCTTCGGGAGGGTTTTCTGGAGATTGCTTACAAAGAACCGGGTCGGTGCGTAGTTATCGACGCGAGCGGTACTATTGAAACTGTTACGTCCCGTATAATGGCTTCTGTTAGGGAGCGTCTCGGTACGAAATTTTCAATATGACAGAGAGCCTTTCGCCGCGAGAAAACCCCGATCTCATCGGACATGAAGATGCAGAAAATCAATTTCTAGATTCTTGGATAGGTGGATATCTTCATCATGCATGGCTAATCAACGGGCCAAAGGGGATTGGTAAGGCAACATTGGCCTATCGTTTTGCTCGCTTTCTTCTGGCACATGGTGAGCGCTCACAGAGCGAGGATGCTGGTCCCGCATTGTTCCAAGAGGACGAAATACCGACAGCAATCCCCAATTCTCTTTTTATTAATCCCAATAATCCAATATTTCGTCGAGTAGCATCAAATGCGCACTCGGATCTTAAGGTAATAGAGCGCGGGCTTTCTGATGACGGGAAGCGAATGCAGACTATCATTCCAATCGATAAAATTCGTGCCGTGGGACAAACCCTATCGCTTACAGCAAGCGAGGGGGGCTGGCGCGTCATCATTGTAGACGGCGCAGAGGAAATGAACTCAAACGCGGCAAATGCTTTGCTAAAATTACTTGAGGAACCGCCCCCAAATACAGTCCTACTTCTAATCTCACATATGCCAGGAAGGATATTGTCAACAATCCGGTCACGCTGCCGACAACTTAGGCTTTCCAAACTCAGACCGGAGGTGGTTGAAACACTGATCGCGCAGCAGCTACCGAAGGTTTCAGATCCCGACCGTCAAACTTTGCTGCATATTTCCGAAGGCAGTATCGGGCGTGCACTAGACCTTGCCAGCGGAGACGGCGTCTCACTTCACCGTGACTTGCTGCGGGTGATGAAGAGTCTGCCTTCGCTGGATATGGATGTCGCGCACAGTTTCGCCGATAAGGTAGCTCGACGAGATGCGGATTTAGCTTGGCGAACGGCAGTAGAACTTGCAAGCCGCGGGGTTGCCAATATTGTCTCCTACAGTATAAGAGAAAATGGGGTCGATGGTCGTGGATACCTATCAGAAGAGGTTGCCTGTCTTGAAAAATTAAGTGCGATGGCGCCGGTGCACCATTGGATAAACGTGTGGGAGAGGAATAATGTTCTGTTCGCTCGTGCCGAAAACGCAAATCTGGACCGCAAGCAGGTGATGTTGAATGCACTAACCACGATGGCAAATGTTGCATAGACAGGTGTATAAACCCTCTACGTGAAAAAATAGATCTCGCGTAAGAAATGACCGTCGGACTCTCCAAGGAAAATCTAATGTCCGGTAAGAAGACATACTATCTCACGACCCCAATATACTATGTGAACGATGCGCCTCACATTGGTCACGCATACACAACGCTTGCTTGTGACGTACTCGCAAGGTTCAAGCGCCTTGACGGCTATGACGTCTTTTTCCTAACCGGAACAGATGAGCATGGTCAGAAAGTTGAAAATTCTGCTGAGGACTCAGGGCTAGATCCGCAGAGTTTTACGGATGCGGTTTCTCAGAATTTTCGTGAGCTCGCGGATTTCATGAATTACAGCCACGACTGCTTCATCCGAACTACAGAGCCCCGCCACGCAAAGGCAAGCCAAGCACTCTGGACTGCGCTGCGGGAAAATGGGCACATTTATCTCGGCACTTATCAAGGTTGGTACGCGGTTCGTGACGAGGCGTTCTACGCTGAAGACGAACTAGACGACGGAGCGGATGGAGAGAAAATCGCGCCATCCGGCGCAATATGCGAATGGGTGGAAGAACCTAGCTACTTCTTTGATCTTTCGAAATGGCAGGAACCGCTATTAAAGTTTTACGAAGATAACCCAGATTTCATCGCTCCGAAATCGCGCCGGAACGAAGTTATCAGCTTCGTTAAAGGCGGAATGCACGATCTCTCGGTGTCGCGTACCAGTTTTAAATGGGGCGTGGACGTACCCGGAGATGAGGGCCACATTATGTATGTATGGCTCGACGCACTCACCAATTACATCACGGCTATGGATTACCCGGACCAAGACGCAAAACTTTATGCGAAGTTCTGGCCGGCAGATCTGCACATGGTCGGTAAAGATATCCTTCGTTTTCACGCGGTTTACTGGCCAGCCTTCTTGATGGGAGCCGGGCTTGAACCGCCGAAGCGAATATTCGCGCATGGGTGGTGGACCAATGAGGGAAAAAAAATCTCTAAATCGCTCGGCAACGTAATCGAGCCGCGCCAGATAGTGGAAACCTACGGGCTTGATCAGGTGCGTTATTTCCTGCTGCGGGAAGTACCGTTTGGCAATGATGGTGATTTTTCACATCGCTCTATGGTCAACCGGATTAATTCAGAACTCGCCAACGACCTTGGTAATTTGGCACAGCGTTCGTTATCCATGGTTGGCCGATACTGCAACGGCACTCTGCCTACGCCAGGTGATTTCTCGGATGGCGACAATGAAATTCTTTCCCATTCAGCAGGGGTCATTGATAACCTCCGTAACCATATTGATAATCAGGCCTTTCATGAGGCGCTGGAGACAATATGGATTTTAGTGCGTGCAGCCAACGCCTACGTCGACGTCCAAGCGCCGTGGCGGCTGCACAAGGAAGACCCAAAACGCCGCGATACAGTCTTGTACGTCCTGGCTGAAACTATCCGCCGCCTAGGTATCTACATCCAACCTTTTATGCCGGATTCGGCGGAGAAGATACTGAACCTGCTTGCCATCTCCAAGGACGCTCGAAATTTTGTGCATATCCGTCCGGAATACGCGATGGCCGCCGGCTCGGCGCTGCCCAAGCCCGAACCCGTCTTCCCACGGTTCGTCGACGAAGATATTTAGTAGGTCCTCTTGAGGGATAACGCCGCGTGAGCGACGCGGACGCCACTAAAGACTTCGCCTCCTTCGCCTATCGCGCTTTCACGCTATTGATCGCGGCCAAGCTGTTCGGGTGGATTGCACTAAACATGATACTAGTGGCGATCGCCTATCAGGTTTATGACAAGACTGGAAATGTACTGAACCTCGCCTATTTCGGGCTAGCCACATTCACGCCGGCCTTGGGTGGCGTTGTGTACCTATAGGGCCGGACCGGAGGTACTCTATATCTCCGCCACTAACGCGCTTGGCATCGCAGCCGTCACTTCGCTGGCCATTAAAACCTGCATGGGGCGGGGCAAACGCCAGCCGACGACGCTGTCAACGCTGTTCGCCGGGCTGAGATACGTTTATGCGAAGAAGATTATATTTGGCGCTATAACGCTCGCCCTCCTGGTGCTGCTGCTGGGTGGCGCGACGGCACTGTTTCCAGTGTTCGCAAAGGATATCCTCGAAACCGGCGCTGCCGGGGCAGGATTCCTCCGTAGCGCCATGGCGGGCGGTGCCATGATTAAGCGGTATCGTGCTGACCCAGATCGCACTCGAACCCAATGTCGGGCGCAAAATGTTCGCAAACGTGTTGATTTTTGAGGTCTGAACACTTGTGTTCGGCCGATCGGAGACATACTGGCTGTCGCTGCTCACCGTGGCTGTCCTCGGGGCGGTCGACATGATCAGCCTCTATATTCGCGCCAATCTTATCCAAATTGCTACGCCGGACGAGATGCGCGGTCGCGTTAGCGCCGTCAGTTCGGTATTTACCGGCGCGTCGAACGAAATCGGGAATTCAGGGCAGGAGTCATGGCCGCCGCTATCGGCGCGGTGACGGCAGTACTGGTTGGCGGCGTCGGCTCGATTGTAGTCGCGGCCTTTATCTGGAAAGCGTTTCCGCTGCTGGCACAGGTCGATAGGTTTAATCAGCCACCCTGATTGCGTGAATTCACGGACGGAGTGTGCTAAAGACCCACTCATGCTTGTTGACAGCCATTGCCATCTTGATTTCGACGTTTTTGATGAAGACCGCGCGGATACTATCCGGCGTGCCAAAGACGCCGGGATAGGCACGATGGTGACCATTTGTACTCGCGTCACGCGTTTCGCACAGATCCTGAACATCGCCGAATCTGATCCTAATATATGGTGTTCCGTCGGCATTCACCCGCATCAGGCTGATGAAGAACCACTGTTAAGCACCGAGGACCTAGTTTCGCGGGCACAGAACCCGAAGGTCGTAGGCATCGGCGAAACCGGCCTTGACTACTACTACGACAACAGCGCACGGCACGTGCAGAAAGAAAGCTTTAGAACTCACATAGCGGCAGCGCGGGAAACAGGCCTACCGCTGATCGTCCATACCCGGGATGCCGACGCAGACATGGCCGACATCCTCGAGAACGAAATGGAAAATGGTGCATTTTCTGGCGTGCTGCATTGTTTCTCATCGGGTGCTGAACTAGCCCGCCGGGCACTCAATATCGGATTCTACATCTCGCTTTCCGGTATTGTTACCTTCAAAAACGCTCAGGATCTCCGTAACATCGTCGAAAAGGTTCCACTGGACCGAATTCTGGTAGAAACTGATTCGCCGTTCCTTGCGCCGATCCCTAACCGGGGCCGGCGTAATGAACCGTCATTTGTGGTCCATACCGCTGCCAAGGTCGCCGAACTTAAGAACGTGAGTACCGAATTATTATCAATTTCTTCCACAAATAATTTCTTCCGCCTTTTCAACAAAGCGCGCCGACCGCAAGTTGCATGAAAATTACTATTTTGGGATGCGGTCCATCGCAAGGAGTACCGGTAATCGGTAATAGATGGGGTAGCTGCGATCCTGAAAATCCTAAAAACCGTCGAACCCGTTCATCCATACTTGTAGAAGTAGATGGTGTTTCGATCTTAGTCGATACATCTCCGGATATACGTAATCAATTTTTATTCAACAAAATTAACATGATAGATGCGGTTCTTTACACACATCTACATTATGACCATGTCGGTGGGATCGGCGAGTTGCGAACGATTAGTTTCCTTGCAAAGAGCCGTATTGATATCTTTGGTACTCCGGCGACCCTAAAAACTCTCGAGAGCAATTGGAGTTATTTGTTTTCAGCCAAAGGTTCGCATGACCCAATTTTATACAAACCTGCCGTTGAGCCTCATCGCTTTGTTTATGGCACGCCATTTGACGTCCATGGGATTAAAGTTCTGCCATTCGAACTCGATCACGGTATATGCGATACTGCAGGTTTCCGCATTGCGAACTTTGCATACACCACGGACGTTGTTGAAATGCCGGACAGTGCTTTCGAAGTTCTAGAAGGGGTCGACACTTGGATTGTAGATTGCCTTCGTACCGAACCTCATCCGACACATTCCCATTTGGATCGGACGCTAGAGTGGATAGGCCGTGTTAATCCCAGACGGGCAGTGTTGACGCATATGAACCTCCAAACGGATTACGCCACGATAAATGCTCTTTGTCCCGATGGGGTTGAACCTGCCTATGATGGGATGACCCTTAATATACCGTGATTTACCAATTGGTTTTTATCCATAATATACATTATGCGACATTTGTCTTAAGTTGCTTGTTACTTGTTCCGCCGCCCCCGCTTGCAAACATGTCCGGACTATTCTGAAAAAACTCGATATTGAAGACAATTTTAAATACGTTGTTCGAATGGAAAATCACGACACACCACAAAAAACTCCAACACCAATTCAAAACCTACTAGACACAATGGAACAACTCCGGGACCCTAAAACAGGGTGTCCATGGGACATTGAACAAACCCCAGAAACTATTGCCCCCTTCACAATCGAAGAGGCTTATGAAGTCGTCGACGCAATCACATGCAATGATGATGAACAACTCAAAGACGAACTCGGTGACCTCCTTTTTCAGGTCGTCTTTTATGCACAGATGTCCCGCGAAAATGGTGGATTTGACTTTGACGATATTGCTAATGGCATCACAAAAAAAATGCGTAGCAGACATCCACATGTTTTTGGGGCTGCCAAGACTCGTTCCAGCGAGAGACAAACCGCCGCTTGGGAGGCACAAAAGGCGGAGGAACGTAGCGCTCGCGCCGCAAAAACAGGAAGTCCGCCAAGCGCACTGGATGGGATAGCCCTCGCCCTCCCGGCGCTAATGCGGGCACAGAAAATGCAAAAACGCGCATCTCGCGAAGGCTTCGACTGGACAGAACTGATGCCGGTGATCGCAAAAATTCGTGAAGAACTTCATGAAGTAGAAGAAGAGGTTAGGGCTCAGGTTTCTAATACTCGATTAAAGGACGAGATCGGAGATTTGATCTTTGCAAGCGTTAATCTATCTCGCCACCTTGGTGTCGATGCTGAAGATGCGCTCCGAGAAGCAACATCAAAATTCGAACGCCGTTTCCGTTACGTCGAAGCCAGCCTTGGTGATGAGGGAATTTCGCTGTCTGATGCCACCATAGATCAGATGGAGGCAAAATGGTCGGAGGCTAAGATTAAAGAATACCAAATAAACGACTGAACTGTGAATCTCTCAATAATTTGTATTGTTAATCTTGATTGTTTGGCATTAATCGGCAATACGCTGGTAATTCAATTTGTTCTCTCGCAATCGTTCTTTCATAAACTTTGTACTGCCCATCACTATATCTGGGGCAATCTAAGGCTAAACCCGAACTAATAAGTTCGGCTCCGATATCTTGTCCCTGGAAGAAACATTTCCCAACAAGCCTGTCGTAGGTTTTTTCGCCGTTCAATTCGCAGCGTATACGCTTACCCATTATAAGCCGATAAATAAAAGCTTTTGATTGTTTGCCTAAAGCCTCCCCTATTTCTGGTGCCGAGACACCGTTAAGTCGGATTGCAATTGGCCCTATCTCAATAGTATCCCCGTCACGTATTTTAGTGACATGACCTTCAACCACGGTCATGTCTGCCTCCGCTGTGGCCGAGGACACTATCATCACTATACCCAGCGCGACTCCATATCGGTTGCGGAACAATACCCTATCCTTCCCCCCTGCCCTCACAAACCTCACCAGCATTTAAAGTTCCAATCTGGAGAAAATAACGGTTAAAATACGGAAGTAACGTTACACGCCCCGAGAGTAGACGGGTCATTTGGAATCAAACTTCCATACCCCATCCCATTCTTTTGGATCTTCAGCCTTTAGCTTGGTACAACGATCTATATATATTGTTGACAAAAGATCATTTTCGTTAGCTGCGACGGACTTTTTAAAAGAATTAATTGCTTTATCCCAGTCCCCGCTGACAAAGTGCTCCCGCCCCTCTTTGAAATGCCCAACAACCTCCATTAAATTTGGAAATGTATCACTGGTATGGAAATCCAAGACCTCGAATACCCCCACGGGCTCTGTTTTTCCTTTAACAATTACCTCATCAATGTGTCTAACTTGGTAGGTGCCTTTAAGATTTTGGTGTGTGAATTCGCTTATAAGAATTCTCGCGGCATAAGCTTTACACGCGCTTTCTAAGCGGGCTGCCAAATTAACTCCGTCACCGATCATGGTGTAGTCCATTCTCTTTGACGACCCGATGTTTCCTGAAACAACCTTGTCGGTATTCAAACCAATGCCCATATCCACTGGCATTTTACCTTCGGCCTCCCTTTGAATATTCCAGTCTCTTAGCCTTTTGATCATGTTTATCGCTGAACGGACAGCCCGGTCTTCATCGTCCTCGTGAGCGACCGGCACGCCAAATCCCGCCATAATTGCATCACCAATGAATTTATCGACCATACCTTCCTGCTCGGTTATCGCTTCAACCATTATGTCAAAGTATTCATTTAAAAGAGTAACAGTACCCTGGGCACCTAAGGTCTCAGTGATTGTTGTAAAGCCTCGAACGTCAGAAAAAAGCAGTGTCGCGACAGTTTCCTGCCCCCCCATAATATCGTTTCCGTCGCTCATTAATTTATCTGCAATACCCGGATCGATGTATCGAGACATTGTAGATTTCATACGTTTCTCATCGGAGATATCCTCGATCATAACGAGGGTCCCCAAGTGCTCATCAACTTGATCCATCCTGCCATCCGGATCTTGATTACGGAGCGGCAGAAAACTTAAGTTTGCCGATACTGTGTCCCCTGCGGTTCCAACTTGGAATTCCGCATCAAAGATTAGATCGGCATTCCTTGTCGCTTCGCATGTTTTTATTTTTTCGGCGATCACGGAACGACCTTCTGAGAAAAATTCTTCAGCCTTCTTCCCAAGTATTTCAGCCGCTTGGACCTGAAGGATTTTTAAGCCTGCCTTATTACAGGTTATTATGTCACCTGCCGCGTCAATCGTGATAACCGCATTGGACATGCTCGTGAGCATGCTGTGATTATATGCCCGTTCCTTCGAGACATCCTCGAAGAGTTTTGCGTTTTCGAGAGCAATAGAAACTTGTTGAGTAAATGCCTTGAGCCGGGACTCATCCTCTTCCGTGAATCCGCCCCCTTTTTTATTCAATACTTGGGTACAACCAATGCAGTCACCGTCTTTATTGGTAATGGGAACGCACAATATTGAGCTCGTAAAATAACCTGTTTGTCGATCAAAACTTGGATTGAACCGGAGGTCAGCATAGGCGTGCGGTATATTTATCGTCTCGTGAGACTGAAAAACTGCCCCGGCTATACCTACGTCGTTCGGTAGTCGGATCTCGCCAATACCATCACCCATTGCGACACGAGAGAAAAGTTCATTTGTTTTTATATCATTGAGAAAAAGCGTTGCTCTATCGGCATTGAGCATATTTGTTGCCTCTACCATCACCCTCTGAAGAAGCGTCCCGAGCTCTATTTCCGCGGTTACGTCGGATACAACATCAAGGAATTTCATTTCTTTATCGCGGGATTTTTGCATATCCTCGATACCCTGGGCATTCTGCAAGGTAACCGACGCTTGGGCTGCTATTGCTTCGACTATATCGAGATCATCTTTAGTGAAACGCCCTTTGCATTTATTTAGGATTTGAAGGACACCAATCACGTCATTCCGGGCAGTTCTTATTGGCGTGCAGAGTATGCTTTTTGTTACAAAGCCGGTTTGTTCATCTATCCCGGAGTTAAAACGTTCGTCTTCGTATGGTCTATGGACAATCTCCCCGACACCGGATCGGAATACTGAGCCCGCTATTCCGCTAGAATTAAGTAGCCGTATTTCCCTAGTTAACTCACCCTGAGCTACTCTGGAATATAGTTCTCCAGTTATTGGATCATTAAGGAATAAGCTGCCCCTCTCAGCACTTAATTCTCTGGTAGTTATATCTACAAGCTCCCAAAGGATTTCACTCAAGCTATCCTTCCCAGCGATGTTTTGACTTACGGATAAAAGCAAGCCCCGTTTTCGGAGTTGTTTTTGTGCACTTTTCAGATGAAGTCGGAGTTCTTCAGCGGACAGTAGATCTAATTCGTTCTCAGTAATCTTCTCGATACGGTTTACACGAGCCATAAACGTTTACTCCCCCGTCAACATCTCTAATTTTGTTCTCAACAGATAGATGGTCTCTTGTAGCTGTTCCGACTCCTTACGGTTCTCCAGTTTTTGTTTTTGGATTTCATCCTCTGCCGTCGCCTTTTGCATTTCTAACTCTGTACGAAGGTTAAAAGCAGTCTGTTTTAATTGGGAAATTTCGTCGGTTGACCTTTGGACCGCATCCTGAACCGCAGCATTTTTCTCGAACGTTGAGCTTTCAAGTTCTATCCGCAAGCTGGAGATAGTCTCCTTAAGCTGAGTAACTTCATCGGCTGAGTTCTGCACAGCCCGTTGAACAGCCGCATTTTTTTCAAATGACAAACTTTCTAACTCATTCCGAAGCTCTGAAACCATCCGCTTCAACTGCGCAATATCATCGGCATATTTCTGTATAGCCTTTTGCACTGTCGCATCTGTTTCAGATTTTTGGTTTTCTAATTCTGTTCTAAGGGCGCTTATTAACTCATAGCCTTTCCTATTCTCAATATCCATTTGCTGGAATTTAGAATTGTCGATATTAAAACTTTCAGTCCGCTTACGCATTATCCTCCCCAAATACCGAATAAAGACCCGAGAGCAAGCGCAATGTGCGCTTATACCGAGATCGCTTCAACCTCCTTAGACTAGCTGATATATAGGAGGTCTTCGTTATGCGGATGTCAGCGTTAGAGATATCGACCGCGACAAGATAAGAAATGATCTTCTCATGATCACAACGACAAAGATCTTCTAAAGAAAAAAATGTTAGCTACCAATCTTTAATAGCAAATTATCAGGCCTCCCAAAAAATATGCTTATTGGCTGATTAATTCTCCTCGCCCCAGAATTTGACCACCCGCCCCTTTTTATTATCCTCACACGCAACTGGAGGATATTTTTATGGCTAACCGAATTTCGATCACAGCTGATGACGGGCATAAATTTGATGCATGGCACTCGTTCCCAGATGACGAGGCAAAGGGGGGCTTGATTTTCCTTCAAGCTATCTATGGCCTAACTACCCATCTGGGTGATGTTTGCGACTGGTTCGCGCATGATGGCTTTGAGTCTATTGCACCCGCAACCTACGACCGGACCGAACGTAATAAAGTTTTTGCTTATGACGACCATGGCGGGATGCAGTTCCGAGAAAATCTAAAAGAAGATACAGTATTGCTGGATATCGGCGCTTGCGCGGCCCTACTTCGAAGGACAAATAATCGGGTTGCAATTTCGGGGTTTTGTACTGGCGGTACTTGGGCCTGGATCGCAGCTAATCGCCTCGATTTTGACGCGTCGGTGATTTTTTATGGCAGCGATATACACGACAGCCTCGACCAAAAGCCGAATTGCCCGACGTTATTGCACTATGGTGACGCTGATCACGTAGTGCCGTTCGAACTCGTACAAAGAATCTCAGAAAGCTTTTCGGATAGTGAATTTCATGTCTACCCCGGCGCGGGCCATGCCTTTTACAATCCCGAACAAACCAACCATGACGCCGAGGCAGCGAGGCTCGCGCATCGCCGATCGGTAGAATTTCTGGAAAAACACTTCGTTAAAGACGGATGATTGACCGTCACAACCGCATAGTAGCAACCTCCCTAGAAGACCCAATGGGTATACGCTGCGTTGACATATACCAGACCAATGACGGTCGATTTTTTTGGGACGAGTGGCGCCGTGATCCGGAGGACCCATCTGGCTGGCACCCTACCGGGCGTCGTGATGGCCCGTTTGATACCGAGGGAGATGCTATCAATGCAGCAAAAATTATAATTGAATGGATTTCGAACTAAAATTTTTGTCTTTTCTTTGACTCTAATCGAGCGATGAAACTGGTTGCTCCGACGATTATTAAAGCACCAACAACTGTCCAGATATCTGGTATCTCGCCGAAGATCGCGAATCCCAGTGTTGCTGCAAAAATAAGACGGATATACTCCGTCGGACCGATGACGCTGGCTTCGCCAACCGCGAATCCCCTTATAAAACCAATCATTCCGATCGCTGTAAGAAATCCAATCGCAAGTGCCATGAGCCATGAAATTAAGTCTGGCGGCGTCTGCCATAATATTATTGTGGGCGGGAGAAATACCAATATACCTCCCGCTTGATAGTAGAACAATATTCGGTTCGGTGGCTCTGTGGTCGACATGATACGGATCAACACATTGGCAATGGCGAATGTGCAGGCCGCACCTATCGCAATAAAAACTACCGGATCAATGGCTCCTCCTGGACGCACCATGACAATAACGCCGACAAAACCAGCAAACGTCGCCGCCCAACGGCTTCCCCCGACTAATTCACGCAGAAAAATTACCGCAATAATGGTCGTGAAGAGTATACGGGTAAACGCGAGCGCGGTAGCATCCGCGAGCGGGAGGTAAACAACGGAGGTATAGACCCCAACCTGTGCAACACAGGCCAAGATAAGCCGAGCGATATGGATACCCGGTCGGCGTGTCCTAAGCTTCCCCGCTCCCATCTGGAGAAAAAACGGACACATCAGTGCAAAGCCGATTCCGTAGCGGAAAAATGCCATTTGGAAAGGCGAAATCGTTTGTCCCAATGATTTAACGAATAGATCGTTTATAGCGAATGCCATAGTTCCCACAAGCAACCAGAGAATACCGCGAAGATTAGCAGGCAGACGTGTCCATCGGGATGTAATCAATTGGATCAGAAACTAACTTCCGCAATGCTAAAGTCGTCAGAGTGGCTTTGACCGACCGAGTAAATTCATATTAACGCAATCTGCGTTATTGAGGTGGATAGTTCTGAAGCACTTTTTTGTATTGATCAAATTTATTCAGGGGCGAGACCCGATAGACTAAGGTGTTCTGATTGCATGTAATCAAAAGGCGTCGCCCAAATATGAGGGTATTTCATCTCAGTTTTTACGAGAGGGTCTTTTGTTACTCTTCCTGATCCCCCTACAGTCTGTTATGAACAATCCCCGCCCAATTTGGTCGGAGCTTTTTTTAATGGTGCTCCCCTTTTGTCCGACACAACCCGTGATATCAGTAATGTAGGTGTCCTAAGTACTTGCCAAATGCTCTTTGGAACAGGACGCGGCCTATTCATGGTGACCGCACCCGCAGTGGCTTTATTGCCGGGATTTTCACCTCATCTTGCGCTAGCGACGCTTCCTGCGGCAACCGTTGTGATCGGAACAGCCCTGTCCGCATGGATCGCATCGATGATTTCGCGAAAGACGGGCCGACAATTCGGGTTCCTGATTGGGACAGCTTTAGCGGCAGCAAGCGGAATCTTATGTTTTTTTGCCGTGATTTATATGAATTTTTGGCTTTTATCTTTTGGAGGCTTGGTGTTTGGATTCTTTGCGGGCTTTGCGCAGCTATACCGTTTCGCTGCGGCCGACGGTATAGCCGAAAGGTACCGCAGTATAGCAATTTCACTAGTTCTCGCAGGCGGAGTTTTTGCTGGTTTTGCGGGTGCGGGACTCGCCGTATGGGGGGAAAACCTGGTACCCGCCGACTGGTATTCTGGTGAAGTGCGCCAGTTTGGGGGCACTTTCCTTTTCTTAACGGGAACGGCACTGGTCGCCGCGATTGCACTTCTTTTCTTACGGATCCCCAATCTGACAAAAGCACAACTCGAAGGTGAGCAACGCCCGATTTGGGAGATTATGAAACAACCCGTATTTATCGCCGCGGCCGTCTCAGCGACGGTCGGACAATGTGTTATGAATTTCCTGATGACTGCGACACCGATAGCAATGATCTCTATTTGCGGCCACAGTTTCGGTGCAACCGCGAGCGTAATTGCATGGCATACATTCGCCATGTTTGCTCCCGGTTTTATTACCGGTTTTCTGATCCGTAAACTCGGCGAAGTAAAAATTATAATGATCGGCCTAGTTCTTGAAGCTGCCTGTATCGCGGTAGCGCTCTCGGGCATCACCGTTCTAGATTTTTGGCTGTCTATGTTCTTACTTGGTGTCGGCTGGAACTTCACGTTCACCGCCGCGACCAGCTTGATGACAACCGCTTACAAACCTGCTGAACGGGCAAAGACCCAAGGCATGATGAACCAAGTCATCTACACCGTCGTCGCGTGTGGTGCATTATCCTCTGGTGCATTTATTCACTATTTCGGCTGGGACTGGGTGAATATAGGCGCCATACCTCTGCTTATCGTAGCTGCCGCCGTAACGCTATGGTATGTCGCCAGCGAGAAAAAAGCCGCTTTGGCTAATTGACATGCATACCCGGAAAAACGTCGTTTGGCTTGCGTCCCGAACAAAAATGGGGGACCCTCAAAATACCTAAAAGGGTGATTTAAATAACAGGGAGAATAATTATGAATAGATTTTCTATTTCAGCCGTTGCGGCGGTTGCCTTGAGTGGGGTTCTCGCAATCCCTGCTGCACACGCTGCTGAAGTTACACTTAAAGGAATCTCGGGCTGGCCAAAGAGCTTTCCAATGGTTGCAAAGGATTATCTGCCATTCATTGAGGAAGCTAACAAACGTGGTAAGGGGCATTTCAAAATCAAATGGACCGGTGGCTCTGAGCTAGGAAAGCCTGCAGCTCAAGCGAAGGGTTTTAAGTCCGGCATATACGACCTCATGTACACGGCTGCCAGTTATCTGCAGGGGTCCATCCCAGAAGTTGATGCTCTTTCTGCTCAGCAAATCAAGCCTTGGGATGCTCGAAAAAGCGGTGGAATGGCAGTGCTAAATAAAGCTGTGAGCAAACGTTTAAACGGGATCATACTATCGCACACCGCTTCAAGTGTTCAGTTCCAGTTGTATCTGAGAAAGAAACCGGAAATTGGACCTGACGGAGTTGTATCACTCAAGGGCTTCAAAATGCGCTCCGTTCCAATTTACGACGGTTTTCTAAAGGCTCTTGGTGCTACTACAATGACGGTACACGTTCCAGAAATATACGAGGCACTCCAACGTGGCGTCGTCGACGGCTTCCCCTTTCCGAATCTTTGGACCCGTAAGTTTAAATGGAACAAGTTTGTAACCCATACAGTCCACCCATCGTTCTATCAGATCGAGGCCTGCACCTTTATAAGCAATAAGGCGCTCGCAAAACTGAGCCCCGAAGGTAAGAAGATTATGCTCAAGGTAGGGGAAGACTGGGAGAGAATTTCTGCAGGAATTTGGTCCCCACAGGTCGCCCAAGAGAGAGAAGTTTATAAAAAGGGTGGCGCTAAAGAAGTCGTGATGTCAGGTGCTGCAGCGAAGAAATATATTGCGCTGGCAAATGGCACGCCCGTTAAGAGGCTTAAAAATCTGAACTCACCTGAAGCTAAAGAGTTGAGCAAACTCTTCCACGGTCAGTAAATTTAGCCAAATATATTGCCCCCTAACCTTCATAGGTTAGGGGGCCCTTATTAAGCGTTAGCAATATGACCATCTTAACCAATGCTTATAATAAGCTTATATTTGGCTTGGCCGTAATCGGAGGAATACTCCTCGCGGTTATATTCCTGGGAATAATCTGTGACGTTACCCTTCGAACAATAGGTTTCAATTCGCTTCAGTGGTACAGCGCCGTGGCGGAATACAGTCTCTTTTTCTGTACCATGTTTGGCGCACCCTATCTGGTCCGGCATAAAGGTCACGTCGTAGTCGAGTCGTTGAGGCTCGCAATGCCGCTAAAAATTCGCCAGATTTTAGAAAAAATTGTGTATCTTGTATGCATTTTTCTATCCCTTCTCTTCGTTTATTATGGGTTACTTGAGACCATAGAGGCAATCAAAACCGGAGAGCAGGATCTTCGTTCGGTTGACATGCCAAAATGGCTACTAATGGTGCCATTCCCAATTGGGTTCTCGCTCGTTGCAATCGAGTTCACGAGGTACTTGCTTGGTTTTGACAGTTATTACTCTAATAAAGCCAGCTCCGGGGAATCCCTCTAATGGAAATACTCACAGAGTGGTATTCCATTGCTGGCTTTCTAGTCGGAATGATTATCGTATTGATGCTTCTCGGCCTCCCGGTCGCATTCGCATTTCTAACTACGAATATAATTGGCGCAGCCATTTTTATGGGTGACGGCACCCTGACCGGTGGGTTAGATGCGATGCCGCTCATAGTTTCTAATGCGGTGGATTCAGTGGCCATTTTCGCGCTCATTCCAGTACCGTTATTTATCATTATGGGTGAACTATTTTTCCATACGGGTCTCGCCGTTCGTGTTTTTGATGCCTTGGACCGATGCTTCGGTCGCCTCCCGGGGAGGCTTTCGTATATCACAGTGGCAGGTGGAACGATTTTCGCCACCCTTTCTGGCTCTACTATGGCAAATACTGCAATGATGGGCTCGCTTATGGTCCCCGAGATGACGAAACGGGGATACAAAGGCCATATGTCCATGGGCCCGATTTTAGGAACCGGTGGCTTGGCAATGATCATTCCGCCATCAGCCTTGGCCGTCTTGCTTGCAAGTCTAGCAGAGATCGATATTGGCGGGCTCTTGATTGCTGGGGTGATACCCGGCCTTATATTGGCCGTCTTGTATTCAATTCTTATCTACGGACAAGTAAAACTGGACCCAGAGGCGGCCCCTGAATATTCAGTTGAACCATCGCCTCTAAAAGAAATTATCTGGTCGCTCATTGTAAATGTTCTCCCGATGGGCTTTATCGTGTTTTGTGTAATCGGCTTGATAATTTTGGGAGTAGCCACTCCAACTGAAGCAGCCGGTTTCGGGGCCCTCGGTGTTGTCATATTGGGTGTTCTTTTCCGGGTATTGACATGGGAGGTGATTGTAAAGTCGTTCGCAGGGTCCCTACGAGTGACCGCTATGGTTCTGCTCATTATTTTAGCATCAACTACATTCAGCCAGCTTTTGGCATTTACCGGAGCAAGTGCCGGTCTAATCGAATGGGCGACAGAGGTTAAATTGGCTCCCCTTGTCATCCTTCTGATCATGTTTGGGGTGTTACTAATCCTTGGGATGTTCATGGATCAGGTTTCGATGATGCTTTTAACCGTGCCAATCTTCTTCCCACTCGCAGAAACTTTGCAATTTGATCTCGTGTGGTTTGGACTGATAATGCTTTTGGCACTTGAAATTAGTCTCACCACACCACCGTTTGGCTTGCTTTTATTTGTTATGGTAGCGGTTGCCCCCAAGGGAACCACTCTTTGGCAGGTCGCAAAAGCAGCCGCGCCTTATATCGGTTGTGCGCTAATTGTGCTCGTGCTTCTTATTATATTTCCCGAGTTGGCACTTTACCTACCTAGTCTTATGAATAGTTAACGTTAGTGTAATGTCCACCCCCCTCGCCTCAGGATCTCCCATTGGCCAATCCCCAGCGCGGCTTATGGCACGAAGAGCAGTGGAGGGTCGCGGCCGTCATGTTGATGATTTCACTATGGCCAGAACGGTTGAAGTAGCTTTCGTACGCAGTCCTTTCGCCCATGCCGATATAGGAGATATAAATACGGCAGCGGCATCTAAGTTACCGGGCGTCGTAGCCATCGTAACGGGTCGGGAAATTGCTAACCACATGACGCCGTGGACCGGCATAATGGACAACCAGCCAGCACTAAAATCTGTTCCTCAGTATGCCTTAGCGGTAGATCGAGCAACCTGGCAGGGAGAACCTGTGATTGCAGTTGTCGCGCAAACCCGCTCCATAGCCGAAGACGCCGCCGACATGGTCGTCATCGACTGGACCGAGAAGCCGGTCGTTGCCGATATGCTCTCCGCGCTCGACCCCACCGCTCCAGTTCTGCACCCGGAATTAGGTGACAACAAGATGTTCGAACGAAGCGTCGAAAAAGGTGATGTAGATACCGCCTTTAATAACGCGGCGTATGTGGTTGAGGGAACGTTTGATTTTGGTCGCCACACTGGTGTGACGCTGGAACCCCGAACTATGGTATCATCATGGGATGCCTCCGAAGGTCAGCTGACCGTCCATTATGGCGGTCAGGCCGTTCACATGATCCAGGTTCTATTTTCAAAACATCTCGGTATTCCTGAGCGAAATATCCGCGTCGTAGCTGGGGATTGCGGTGGCTCTTATGGGATTAAAAGTCATCTTTATGGCGACGAATTTGCTACCGCTGTTCTCTCAATGATGCTCAATCGACCGGTACGCTATCGCGCTGACCGAATCGAGAGTTTTGTCTCGGATATTCATGCTCGTCAGCACCGACTATCTGGTCGAATGGGCGTCGATATACACGGGAAGATCGTTGCCTTTGAATTCGACGACATTACCGCAGCCGGCGCATATTCCGCCTATCCACGCACCAGCTGCGTCGAGGCCAACCAAGTACTAAACATAGCTGGCGGACCGTACAATATCGAAAACTTTCGTGCCAAAACTACTGTTGTTTTTCAGAACATGGTTCCCACGTCTCAATATCGTGCAGTAGGTCATCCGATGGGTATCGTTATCTGCGATAGTCTGTTGGACAAGGCTGCCGCAGCGGTAGGTATGGACCGTATGGAAATTCGGCGGCGTAATCTTATCTCAGACGATGCTTACCCCGCAGCTTCGCCCGCAGGTATTCCATTACACGATCTGTCACATCAAGCATGTCTTGAAAAGCTTGCAGAGGTGATAAATGTCGAAGCGCTTAAAGAGGACCAAACTGCCGCTCGTGAAAGAGGCATTCATCGGGGAATTGGCTACGCCTCTTTTATAAAGGGTACAAACCCAGGCGCTCTGATTTACGGCCCTGCCAAAGTGCCGATTTCAGCACAAGACGGTACCACAATTCGACTGGAGCCAGCGGGCGGGGTTACTGTTCTTACTGGCGTGACAGAGCAAGGCCAAGGAACAGAGACTGCCCTCGCACAGGTGGTTGCATCGGCAATCGGTGTTCGATTTGACGATGTTCGCGTGGTAACCGGCGATACAAATGCGGTTCCCTATGGAGGCGGCACATATGGGTCCCGGGGCGCTGGAATCGGCGGAGAAGCCTCATGGAAGGCCGGGCAGACATTACGTAAGCAAATTTTAGAACTAGCCGGCGTTTTATTGCAGACCGATGCTGACACACTCGATATCCAAGAGAGTATAGTGATCAACGCTGATGACCACGCCGAACGGATCTCATTGGCGGAGCTTGGGAACATAGCCTTCCTCCGATCCTTTGAGTTACCGGACGACTACCATCCGGTTCTAGTTGCGACCGAGAGGTTTCGCGTCAGAGACTATATTTTTACCAATGCCGCTCATGCCGCATATGTCGAGGTCGACCCCGATACAGGCTTTATAAAAGTTTTAAACTATTGGGTCGTGGAGGATTGCGGCCGCGTGATCAACCCGCAGCTTGTCGCGGAGCAACAACGAGGTTCGGTGGTACATGGCCTAGGTGATGCCTTGTATGAGCACTGTATTTACGATGCAGCAGGTCAACTGCAGAACGCTACGATGGCCGACTACCTCGTTCCAATGTCAGGTGAATCGCCAGACATCGTTATCGAACACGTATCTACACCAACATCGAAAACAACTCTTGGAGCAAAAGGTGCAGGTGAGAGCGGCATGGCCGGTGTCCCCCAGTCTATACTTAGCGCTGTTAACGATGCGATCCGGCCGTTTGAGGGTGAGGTATCCGCGGTCCCCATAACGCCGGAAGATGTTTTAAAAGCTACCGGCCGACTATAGAAAACGGCATATAGTCAACGCTCCTGCAACTTACCCTTCGTACGCGCAACCCATACAGCCAGGCAGCTAATTAGAAATACTCCAAACAATCCGATCACGTAAAATGAGGCTTCTAATCCTATGAATTCCGCAAGTGCTCCTATCCCGATTGGGAACAATGCTGCGCCGAGTCTGTTGAAAGAGATACGCAGCGCCGCAACCCTCCCTTGAAGATTCGGCGCCACGGCGCGGGAAGCGATAGAAATCATAAGCGGTAAGTTTAAACCTTGGCCGACCCCCCGCAAACCAATTGCCAAAGACAGCAGAAGAAGCCCTTCCAACATCGGCGTCAACGCGACGCCGACAATCGCTAACCCAACCATCCAAAGAAGCAACCAGTGATCCGCGAAATGCCGGGTAAGAGAACCAATTGTTAGAGCCGATGCTGCCGAGACAAGATTTCCAAAACCGATCAGAAAACCGATCGTAGTCCCATCCAGCCCCAGCTCCTGCCTCAACCAAACGCCATAGAACGACGATTGAACCCCGGATCCCGTCTGACGCATAAACGTTGCCATTATCACTAACGCGATCGCCGATGTTGCTAAGAGCGCTAGCGTATCTCGGTAGTCAGATATTTTGATCATGAGCCCATTATTCGTCCAGACTGGATTTTCATGCGAACCCTCTCTGAAGAAAACATCCTTTTTTTGACGGCGGGGCAGGAAAGCGGCGGCTAAGACACCGCATGTTAACCAACAGCTCAGAAACACGAAGCCGCCAAGGGGTCCGTAAGTTTCCCACATCAGACCAGCTAAAACTGGCCCAAAGAATCCCCCAGTGCGGGCCGATGCGGTCATCCGGCCCGCGTAAACGGGAGCCCCTTTCAGAATCGTTCCGACCGCACTCTGGACGCCGATCCAGTTTGTCGTCTCGGCAAATCCAGTGACAATCTGCAATACCATAGCAGCCCAGATAAACGGAAAGACAGGAAACATGCCTGTGCAAAGCGCACCGATAAGACCCATCCAGATAATCACTTTTCTTGGACCGTATTTATCGAGCATTACCCCGCCGTGGATGGATAACAGCACCGGTAAAATTTGGCGACAAGAAATAATAATACCGATAATTATGGGGGAACCAGTAAGCTCTAAGGCCCAAAGTGGCATCAGCACGTGCATCGTCGGAAATACGTTGCCGGTGAAAAATGCCGTCGCATAAATCGGGGTTTCCAGCCGCCAATTATACCCGGTGCCAGGTCTTTTCACGAATTATCTTTAGGCAAACCATTCATATGTACTGGTTTATCCGATAAACATCAGAATTACACATTCTGATACTGGAAATCCGCATGACCGATAATCCCAAGGGACAGGTTCTGTCCGATATAAAAGTCCTCGATCTCACACGCGCTCGCTCCGGGCCAACCGCCGTTCGACAGCTCGCCGATTGGGGTGCAGACGTTGTAAAAATTGAAACACCAGGCGCCGATGCCGATGCCGATCTTGGCCAGCGCAATGCGCCGGACTTTCAGAACTTACATCGTAATAAGCAGGCGATGACACTGGATCTCAAATCTGATGGAGGAAAAGAAATATTCTATCGCATGGTCAAAGATGCCGATGTTGTAGTTGAGAATATGCGCCCTGGCGTCAAACACCGCCTCGAGGTCGACTATGATACTTTACGTTCGCTTAACCCTCGCGTCGTTTATGCGAGCATCTCCGGATTTGGCCAAGACGGGCCCTATTCTGAAAGGCCCTGCTTAGATCAGATTGCGCAGGGCATGGGCGGTCATATGATGGTCACCGGAGTTCCGGGCGAGGGACCGATGCGGTCCGGCGCCGCAATAAGTGATATGACAGCAGGGATACTATGTGCCAACGGTATTGCGCTAGCGTTACTTGAACGAGAGAAATCCGGCGAAGGGCAGTGGGTTCAAACATCCCTCCTAGAGGCGATGATATTTCTACTCGATTTCCAAGCCGCTCGGTGGCTGATCGACAAAGAGGTGGCCCCGCAACAAGGTAATCATCACCCCACAATAGCTCCTATGGGTGCATTCCGGACACAAGACAGCTTCATCAACATTGCACCCATGCCCAATCACTGGTCGGCATTTTGTCAGACATTAGGAATGGAACGGCTTATTGACGACCCCAAGTATGCAACATTTGATGCCCGTGTTCAGCACCGCGCCGAGCTAATTGTCGAGATCGAAAAATTGACCATCCAAAAGCCTTCAGAATTTTGGATACAGGCACTGAATAAGGCTAGGGTACCATGCGGACCGATCTACACAATGGATGAGGTATTTGCAGACCCGCAGATCGTGCATAGCGGCATCGCCAGTAAGGTAACTTCTCCGATACGAGGTGATATTGAGTTGGTGGGTCAGCCACTTCACTTGAGTCGCACTCCGAATCGACACGATGTGAAGGAGGTGTCCGCGGCTCCTGCTTATGGGGAAAACACGATAGTTTTGTTGAAACGTTATGGATACTCAGACGATGATATCTCCATTCTTAAAAACGAAGGAGTAATATAGCCGAGAAAGACAGCGACTATTCCACAACTATTCCTTTAAGCTTCTGCTTCCTGCCGGTATTGCGGATCAACGTAGCGAGCGCCGGCAGAACGTATATGGCTTATAATATCTGAATCAAACCTTCCCTGTGGTATAGGATCGTCGTCCCAATGACCGTACTCATCAGTGCCCCGAACAAGATAGGCAGTGCGACGACCGATAGTGGATTTCACGTGGGTTGGGATAAAGAATAGAGCGAGACCCACCCGTTCCGTGTCAGTATTATTAGCATCGGACGAATGAAGTATCCGTTCATGATGACAAGAAAACTGACCCTGCCTCAAGGGGAGGTAAACGGCATCACTGTCATTAATACCATGAATAACCTGCCCCCGGGCCAGTAAATTTTTTTCGTCGAAAGTCTCTTCATGCGAGTACGTTGCGCCGATGTGCGAACCTGGGAGTACCTTCATACATCCCATTTCTGGAGTTGAGTCAGTAATTGCCAGCCAAACGGTAACCAATTCGTGAGGTTCTAAACCAAAATACGCTGAATCCTGATGCCAAGAGACATAAGAACCATCCCGCGCTCCCTTTATCCAGAAACGCGACGCAAATGATAAGATGTCGGGACCGATGAGATCTTCTACGACGTCCAGAATCCGGTCATTAAAAGTAAAATCATATGATCGGCGGAAGCAGAGGTGTCCCTTTATTTGGAGTTGACCTGCAGACATTTCATTAGCAATTCGAAATGCGTCAAGGTCTCCCAACATTCCCTCAGCATCCGCAATGTCAATTCCTTCAAGAGGCGCTAGGTAACCCTTGTCCCGATAGAATTCGATCTGATCCGCTGAAAGAAATTTCGTCATCCGTCTCCTCGCATTGTCCTTATGGAAATAGTAGGCAATGTCTATGTAAGAGAAAAGTACTGAAATTGGTTCAATAATTTTTTCGTTTTCTTTTGGAGTACTGTTTTGTGCTTTCACTCTAAATTTGAGATCGTTAGAAAATTCAAGCCCCTTGACAAGGCTTTATCGAAAAATTCGGATCCCGTGGCAAATCAGCCTCCGGGTACAGTGCCGCTGGGTAGTGAACGGACATGTTCATAAATATCTCGGGGTCTACAAAGCCAAATCCTGTCAGCCTCTGGATGGTTGATAATATGTTTCAAAATGTCTCGTAAACCAGAAAGTCGGTACGGCTGGCCAACCACGAACGTGTGCATTGCAAGGCTAAAGATAAGTGGCTGATTTTCGCACTGTCGGATTTGTTCATCAAAATGCGCAGTGACCATCCGGGTAAAGTCGTCGGCCGTGTGACGACGACTAAGTTGCGCTGGGGAGTCATTAATTTCAATGTGATATGGGATGGATAAAATGGAACCGGTTTCCGTCTTCATCCAGAATGCCTGGTCGTCGGCTGACCAGTCCATAATGTACCGGTAACCGTTGGCATGCAGGAGATCCGGTGTATAGCTGCTCTCAGATATCCATGGCCCCATCCATCCACCCGGCCCTTCCCCCTCATGTTCGCGAAAGGCCTCGGTAGCACGCGCTATAAGATCAGCTTCCTCCTCTTTCGGGTATGCCCCCTGCTCTTCGGAATTAGTTACGCCATGGCCAACGAATTCATCACCTCTGTCGCGTATCTTTCTGGGTATCTGTGGAGCATAATCGTAGATTGATGTATTCATCAGATGGCACATCGGCAATCCCATACTGCCGAAAAGTTCGAAAATCCGCCAAATTCCAACGCGCAAACCATAATCTCGCCATGCGTAGTTTCGCACGTCGGGTTGTGTACCCGGATTAGTCGGCGTATGACCCAGACCCTCGCCAAAGCTAAAATGTTCGATATTCAAAGCGAAATAAACGGCTAATCGCTTGCCGTCCGGCCATTCGTAGTCCGGCCGATCAATTATTGGCGAATACTCGTAACGATTATGTTTTTTCAACTCCACCGACCCGGCCTTTCCATCATGCACCTTTAATGATTTTCCCAGCGGAACTGTGTAAGATCAAGAGGAAGGTCATGCGTCACGATGCCCCCTTGAACTACTTACCATGAGATGGGACATTCTTCGGGCATTTAGGGATTAAAAAAAAACTAAAATGAGGAGTTAGCCGTGAAGGCGCCGAAATTTTCATACGTAAGGGCGGAAAGCGTTGGTCATGCGCTTGAGCTGCTTGACCAGCATGGTGACGATGCTCGTATCCTTGCGGGTGGCCAAAGCCTGATGCCAACACTCAATATGCGCTTGTCGCAGCCGGAAATTCTCGTCGACATAAATCGGCTGCAGGAGCTTAAAGGCATTACGCTAGATGGCGATACTGTCACAATCGGTGCTTTGACCCGACATGTCGAAGTTATGAATTCGGAGATCGTTTCTAAACATCTCCCTCTCATTGCGGAGGCAATGCCACACGTCGCTCATGTGGCCATCCGAAACCGAGGAACTATCGGGGGTAGTATCGCTTTATCCGACCCAGCCGCAGAAATGCCGGCCTGCGCTTTAGCTCTCGGGGCCAGCCTCGTTGTCCAGAGCAGTGAGGGAAAACGAGAAATTCCTGCAGAAGAATTTTTTCACGGTCTATATGAAACCGCTCGTGCCGAAAACGAGCTGTTAATCGAAATCCGCTTTCCGATACAGAAAAAAGGTAACGTTTCGGTCTTCATGGAACTAGCTCGTCGCCACGGCGACTTCGCTATTGCTGGGATCTGTGCCTATGGAAAGGTTTCTGGGAATACGATTGATGACATGCGGCTTGTATATTTCGCTAGTGAGGATCGGCCTATGATTGGGGAGAATGCTATTGCGGCGCTCAATGGTAAAACTTGGTCCGAAGATACCAAGGACGCAGTTTCATCTGCTCTTGAAAACGATCTTGATCCAATGGCTAACCTGCACGGTAGCTCTGCGATGAAGATGCACCTGCAAAAAGTTCTGACTGGCCGCGCTATGGATACAGCGATTAGCCGTGCGGGGAACTTTTAATGAGCGAGGAAATGGTGACCGTCAGCATGACGGTTAATGGTGAAGCAGTATCTAAAACTATACCAGTCAGGACCCATTTGGTCGATTTCATCCGGACAGAACTCGGGTTTACGGGCTCGCATCTAGGCTGCGAGCATGGTATCTGCGGCGCATGCTCAGTCCGCGTTGACGGCGACGTCGTACGTGGCTGTCTAATGCTGGCGGCTCAAGCCGAGGGAAGCGAAGTTCTAACTATCGAAGGCATTACCGATACAGGGGAAATTGCAGATCTTCAGAACAAATTCGTTGAACGTAACGCCCTGCAATGCGGCTTTTGTACCCCCGGAATGTTGATGACAGCCGCAGAGTTGCTGGCTCAAAAAACCGCGATGAGCCGAGAGGATATCCGCGAATTTATGTCGGGTAATTACTGCCGTTGCACCGGTTATCATGCCATCGTGGATGCAATAGAAAACATAAATAACGAACGTTTAAAAGGGTAAAAATGGGATTTATTCACCCCTACGAACGCCCCAATTCCTATATCGGCCGCACACTCCCTAGGTCTCGGGCGAAACGGGCAGTCGCCGGCAGGGGGCGTTATACAGACGATATAACGCCACCTCGGACCCTTCACGCAGCGTTCGTTCGCAGCCCCTACGCTCATGCAAAAATTCTGCATATAAACGTAAACGCTGTACATGAATCGCCTGGAGTGAAATTGGTGATGACTGGCGAAGAACTAGCGAAGATGTGTACCGGCCCATGGGTCGGCACACTGACGGTCTTCGAGAATATGAAGGCGGAGCCCCAATATCCAATGGCGGTCGACCGCGTTTGTTGGCATGGCGAACCAGTAGTTATGGTAATTGCAGAAACGCGAGCACAGGCTGAGGATGCGGGGGAGCTTGTCACCGTCGAGTACGAGGAATTACCAGTCGTTATTAATAAGGAAACGGCGCTTGATGTGGGCTCTCCGGTCATTCACCCTAATTTGGGCGATAATAAAGCTTGGGAACACACTCTGGGTTCTGGCGACGTAGATAAGGCTTTTGAGGAGGCCGATCACGTACTTGAAGAGACCTTTTATTTCGGACGTCACACTGCGGTCAGCCTAGAGCCACGTATTGTACTCTCTGAGTACGATCCGGG
Organism: Alphaproteobacteria bacterium UBA830; assembly: GCA_002295635.1. Taxonomy (GTDB): domain Bacteria; phylum Pseudomonadota; class Alphaproteobacteria; order MPNO01; family UBA830; genus UBA830. The sequence goes on from DBHK01000026.1 coordinate 122,030, forward strand.
GACAGAACGGCTTACGATCCATACATCCAGCCAATGCCCACATATGATCGAAACTGTTTTCGCCCAAACGCTCGGAGTTCCGGAACATAACGTTCGGATCGTCGCACCCGATGTCGGTGGCTCGTTCGGGCTGAAGATTCATACATTTGGTGACGAAGTCGCAGCAACCGCTGCATCCATAAAATTGGGCCGCCCTGTAAAATTTGTCGCGGACCGTCTCGAATCATTCGTTTCAGACATTCATGCCCGAGAAAATAGGGTTAAGGCCAAGATAGGTATTATGAACGACGGCACCATGATAGCTGCTGAAATCGACGACCTCTCCGGTGTCGGCGCCTACTCTCAATACCCTCGAACTTCTGTGTTTGAGGCCAATCAAATCCTGAATATTAGCTTTGGGCCGTATAAGCACCCGAACTACCGGGCGAAGGCGACCGTGGTTTATCTCAATGCCGTACCAACCTCACAGTACAGAGCAGTGGGGCATCCTATCGGCATATCGGTCGGCGAGTTCATGATGGATTGGGCCGCCGATATCACTGGGCTTGATCCATTCGAAATTCGTCGCAAGAACGTAATGGAGGATGATTCCTACCCCCGCCAAATAGGGTCCGGCATCCCGATGAAAGACCTGTCGCATCAGGCGTGTCTAGAAAAGCTTTATGGACTAATGAGTTACGAGGATTTAAAGACGGAACAAGCCGAGCTAAGAAAACAAGGTATTTACCGAGGTATTGGCGTCGCGGGCTTTATCAAGGGAACGGCACCAAGTCCTGTGGGTTACTATGGAGCCGGTGGCGCGCGCATCGCAGCTCAAGACGCAACGACTGTGAAGCTAGAACCATCCGGCGGGGTTATCGTGGCACTCGGCGTGACCGACCAAGGTCAAGGTGTTGATACCGTTATGGAACAGATCGCTGCAGCAGCTGTCGGCTGCCAGATAGAACAGGTACGGGCGATCTCAGGAGATACTGACGCCACGCCTTACGGAGGCGGTACTTATGCGTCTAGAGCAACTGCCATCGGCGGCGAGGCTACCTACCAAGCCGCGCTAGATCTTCGGCGAGAAATTCTTCATATGGCGGGGATATTGCTACAATCCGATCCAGAAGAACTCGATATTGTGGATGGTAATGTAGTTACTCTTGGCTCGACCGAGCCTCGTATTCCACTGTCCGAGATAGGACGGATCGGTCACTTTCAATTAGGTCAACTACCAAACGACTATCAGCCTGTCTTGTCGCATACACGCCGCTACCGACTGCAGGATTCCCCTTACATCTATACCAACGGTATCCACGGCGCTTATATAGAGGTTGACATTGATACTGGATGGATAAATCACCTAAATCACTGGGTAGTCGAAGATTGTGGTCGCATTATTAATGAACAGCTTGCCGACGAGCAGATTCGGGGCGGCTGCGTGCAAGGACTTGGCGGGGCTTTGTACGAACACTGCATATACGATGATTTCGGCCAGCTTCAAAACGGCACGATGGTTGACTATGTCACGCCAATGATGTCGGAAATGCCCGATATCACAGTTGGCCACGTCCAGACGCCGACCAGCGAATCTGAGCTTGGAGCAAAGGGTGCGGGCGAATCAGGAACGGGCGCAGCGCCTGGCGTGATGATGAATGCGGTCAATAACGCCATCAAACCGTTAACCGACGGTCGGGTTACCGAACAACCGATCTCGCCTGAGGTAATACTCAAGGCACTTGGTAAACTCTAATATAAATTATTGCGGTTAAACTCATGGAGATGAACGCCGCGGATGGTCAATTTCTCGGTATGCTCGGGATTAACGCTTGGGTATTCACCGCACTGTCTTTCGGTGCCTTAATCGCAGCATTCATAGCTTCGGTTTCAGGAACAGCAGGAGGACTGGCTCTGCTGGCCTTCATGGCATTTGTATTTCCGCCGGCCCTGCTAATACCAATACATACAATTGTTCAGCTTGGAGCCGCCGCTAGCCTCGGTATCTCTCGGTGGAAATACATGATGTGGGATACAGTAGCACCGTTTCTGATCGGCACAATCGTGGGGGCCGCCGTTGGCGGTCAGATATTCATAAATCTACCAGAGAACGTCCTTCTCCTGACCTTGGCGATAAGTATTTTAATCCTTTTATGGGTGCCTAGTCTTGCAAGGTTCGGACCGGAACGAGGCCGCTTTCTATTCGTCGGATTTATAGTCACGTTCCTCGGTGTATTTATCAGTGCCACCGGGACATTGCTGGCTACTTTTACGGCTGCCAAAGCACAAGATCGGCGTAACCACATCGCTATGGTCGGAATACTAATGTCGATCGTTCATATAGCTAAACTGACTACATTCGGATTACTTGGTGTCAGTTTCGGCTCCTATGTACCCCTCATTATATCGATGATAGCTGCCTCATTCCTTGGAACTTGGATAGGTAAAGGCGTTATGGATCGTATATCGGAAAGGGCTTTTCGTACGGGATTTCAAGTTATCTTAACCGCAATGTCGGCTCGGCTAATTTGGATAGCAATCTCCGACCTGTAATATGGCGCCGGCTTCCTTCTGCGTAAATAAAGTCGTTTAAAGGGTCTTTGACTTTCCACTAATGATATTACCTCATTATTTAATTTCATATTTCATATTAACTTACTGTATTATCGAGGTTTTTCTTATTTTCGATATTAATTTTCAGAGTGAGATTTAATGTTCTGGATTCCTCTCTCTCTTGATGGAATTCGTTAAATCAGCGCCTCCAGTTCACCAATGCGACGCCTAACAGCATCAAGCCTATCGAAATCCAAACGATCAGCGAGTGGCTTTCGTTGAACAGAAGCAAACCAAATGCCACGCCGAAACCCACAGACAGAAAGTTAGCCTGCGTCATATAGGTGGGTCCAGCTATACGGATAAGTTCAAAGATAGCGTAAAAATTTATCGCAGCGAGCACGGAATGGGCGACAAGAGCTATTTCTCCTCGTGACAGCGGCCATCCGAGCAGCTGAAATTCGCCCAATGCGATTGCAAGAGGAAACGCAAATATAGATGCGGCGAGCAACGTTCCACTCGACAACGTCAAAGAATCAACTTTCGCTGGCCGCGATTTTTCCGATAACGCAGTATAAGCAACAGCATGAAGGAGTGGTGCACCAAATCCAATTAATACCCACACGGCCAGCGAGCGATCAGGTAAACTGGATTCGGGTGCGACAATCAGAATCGCACCCAAAAATCCTAATACGATGCCTCCGGTCCGGAGCCAGAAAAACTTTTCTATTCTTGTAATCAAGCTTATGAGGTAGGTGAAAATCGGAACGAAACTCATAATTACCGCCATGAGACCTATGGGTAATTTACCCTGGACGGTGTAAAGGATCATGTTAGCAAGCGTGAATCTGACTAACCCGAGTCGTAGGTAATATCGCCAATGCGTTCTTGCATACCTCGGCCTCATACCGCGAATATTGGCGGCAACAAACAGCCAAAACCCACTTAGGAGTGTAAACCAGAACAGATAGTTGACTGGACGAACACCGTCCGTGACCGCGATCTTGATCAATACGAAAAATCCGCCCCAAAGACCGCCGATCAGAAATAGTAAAGCCAAGCGCAATAGCAACGATCGCCGTGAAGGTAATGATGATGGACCAAATCTCATTTACGAGATGTAACATCGAGAGACACTCTTCAGAAGAATCATAAAATTAATAAACGTCATCTACTCTTTATTCCTAGCTCAGTGAGATGCTGTAAAAGATCTTTATTGCATGGGAAAACTAAAGCCAGTTCTGTATTACACAACACGGTGCTTCAGATCGTTTGAGATATAATGAACAAAAAACTTTTTAAATGTCGCAGGAGATAACGCATGGCAAGGGGTATTATCGATAAAGACGGTCTTAACTCACCAGACGTTTCAAGACTGCGCGAAACGCAGACGCCGGGCGATATCCCTTTCAGTATAAATAAAATCGGGCACGTCGTTTTGATGGTGCAAGACCTCGAGAAATCAGTGGAATTTTACGCAAAGGTGCTGGGTTTTAGGGTGTCCGACGTTTATCCCGCATCGATGGTTCCCGGCCGTATGGTCTTTATGCGTTGCAGCAATGATCACCATGGTGTTGCGCTGGTCGGAGGAGCTTTGAAGGCCGGTAACAGTTATGAATTGAACCATATGGCATTTGAAGTCTCTACCATCGATGAGGTGTTCCGGGCGCGCGACCATCTCGAAGCCCATGAAATAAAAATCTCCTACTTGGGCCGCCGACGTGCCGGCTGCCAAGTTGCGGTAGAATTTTTCGATCCAGATAACCACATGCTCGAAATTTATTGGGGAATTGATCAGATCGGTATCAATGGGCAGTCACGCCCGCCAGACGAATGGCATGAGGAAATGTCACTGGAAAGTGCAGTTGACAACCCGCCACCCGGACAAGATACCACCATGAAATATCCAAATCTCCGAAGAGACTAACTCCTAACGCCTCAAGGGTGCGCGGCTCTCACTATTGTTGCCGTCAGCCATTTTCCTAAGAAGCCGCATAAAGTGCGCCTGTTCTGTTGGTGTCAACGGAGCCAGCATCCGATCTTGGGCAATTTCAGCCGCCGGAAGAACGTCACGGATTAGTCGCATGCCCCTCTTGGTAATCGAAACCGGTTTTGAACGGCGATCCCTCTTCGAAATGCTTCGTTCAACCAAGCCCCTTTCTTCCAACTTTCGGACTACAACGCTAGTCGTAGTTCGGTCAAGCGCCAGCGCACCTCCTAGACCAACCTGATCGTCGGGCCCCTGCCGGTTTAACTCTATAAGCAATGCGAACTGCAGAGGGGTGATGTCCCAGGGACGGCACTCATCGAGGAAAACCGAAACAGCAATTTGCTGGCACCTACGCATTAGATGACCGGGAGCCTGACATAGATCGTTCAGGATGCCTGTATTACCAACTTCTACCATCAGGCTGCCATTTGAGCTTCGTTATGACCATACAGCCATTTGAGCTGATAGTAGTAATCATCGGCCGTCATGCTACCCATGATTTCGTTCCTAAGCTTCCTATGAACGCCGTCGACGTGAAACCAGTTATCACCAAGCTGCCGCGAACCGATTTGAATACGAGCCGTGCGAACAACGCGACGTTCTTGATAGATGGCTAGCGCAGCGTCCAGATCGTCTGCGTTTCGCTCAATTGTGCGCGATAAGCAAACACCGTCTTCAAGAGCCATGCAGGCACCCTGCGCATAATATTGCAGGGTTGGATGTGCTGCATCTCCCAGAAGCACGGCACGACCGTCAATCCAATTTTCGACCGGTGCACGGTCGCACAAAACCCAAACCCTCCAGTCTTCGCTGAGGTCGATAAGCCTGCGCGGGGTATCATGTATATGATCGAAGTTCGCATGCACCTCAGCTCGGGACAGTGGCTCACCAGCTAACACTTCGGTTGCATCGTTGGCCTTAGTGATCACAAGGTTAAATACCTTCCAACCCGATAACGGATAATGCACTAGGTGACAATTTGGTCCCATCCATAGGGTCGCTGCATTCCAGCGCAGATCTTCCGGCATCGCGTCAACTGGTATCACTGCTCGGTATGTCGAGTGCCCCGAAACGCGCGGCGCCCCATCGCCGACTACCTTCGCCCTTATGGCGGAATGAAGGCCATCAGCACCAACCAAAAGATCACCGGTCACGCTATCGCCCGATGCGAGATGCGCCGTAGCACTGGTGCCATCCTGATCGTAGCCAATAACTTCCGAATTTACGCACAGCTCTATCAGCGTGTTTTCTTTGCACGCCTTAACCATCTCCTTATGCAGGTCGGCCCGGTGGACGACAGCATATGGATTCCCAAACCTTGCCCGAAACTCATCGTCGAGAGGAATATGATTGACCTCTTCACCCGTAATTGCATCCATAAAACGTAGCTTCTCGACGTATACCGCTTGTTTCCGCGCGCCTGAGCCAACACCCAGATAATCGAAAGAATGAAAAGCGTTAGGTCCAAGCTGAATACCAGCGCCAATTTCCCCTAGTTGCGGCGCCTTTTCGAGAACAGTAACCGATTTACCGACTTTGGCTAAGCCCAATGCTGCGGCCAAACCTCCAAGGCCTCCCCCCGCGATCACAACTTTAGTCGGCTCCATTTTTTAACCCTTCATAAGAAAATATACTCAGTAGTATGCTCACAATACTGAGTATTGCAACGTCAACTATCTAAAATTGGACGACCTAACGGTCCAAATACCACAAAGAAGCGCTAAAATCTTTTATCTGAAAGAAAAACAGATATTAAACGCTTACGCACACAATTTATTATGTATCGACCCTCGCGGATTAATCCGTCCCACGTAAAGCAAGATCACGAAGTTCGGAACGCAAAATCTTTCCGTTCACTGTCTTGGGTAATCCAGCATCAAACGAAACCACCCGCGGATACATGTACGGTGCAGCGTTTAATTTCACAAAATTCTGCAACTCAACGATCAAATCTCCGCCAGGATTGTAGTCCGGATGGGTTACTATATGGGCTTTTACAACCATGCCGCGTTTGCCGGTGGGGTCGGGCGCTGGAACACAAGCACATTCGACCACCGCATCGTGCTGTAAAAGAACGCTCTCAACTTGGACTGGCGATATATTGTAGCCGGCTGAAATAATCATCTCATCTGCCCTGGCTACATAATGAAAATCACCACCCTCGTCGCGCCAGACAATATCTTGATAAACATTCCAACCATTTCTGATGATTTTTTCTTGATGTTCAGGTTTATTCCAGTAAACGCTGCCGGTTGGACCTTTCATGGCAAACAATCCATGTTCACCGTCGGGCATTACTTCAAAGGTATCAGGATCTAGTACAGCGACCTCGTACCCAGGAACGGCATGTCCTATTGTTGCCTTGTTCGGTAATTCGTTGGGACTAGTCGAGGTAACAAAGCAATGTAGTGATTCAGTTGTACCTAGAAATTGCTCGAGAGGAACACCTGTCACCTCATCCCAGAGCCGCTCAACTTCCTCCGTCAGAGGCTCTCCGCCCGTCATTGGGTGTACGATTGAAGATATATCCGCGCCGGTTTCTCGGATTAGATGCGCCAGCCGATTATAGTAAGAGACAACACCTGCGAAGATTGTGACGTTGTATTGTTGGATTTGTTCAAGCGCTATTTCGGGCGATTTGTCAGGTTCAAGAACCGCCGCATGGCCCAGACGAAGTGGGAAATAAACAAACATCCCAAAGCCTAACGCAAATGCAATAGATGGAGGGCCACTCAAAACATCATTAGGTTCCGGTGCAATGCAATGCCGCCAATAAGTGTCACATATCGCGAGCATATCTCGATGACAATGAATCGCTCCTTTCGGCGCTCCTGTACTGCCAGAAGTATAGAGAAACAGGCATAGTTCTTCTGCATCCATGTCTGCGAACTCAGGCAAAACACGCTCTTCAGGCATAAATTCCTGTAATCCCCTACAACGACCTTCCGGATCAACGTTTAAGGCCATCACTTTAGTAGCTCCGTCACGACTGTCAGCGACAGGTAGGGCTTCCTGAAGCAAATTTGGTGTCGAAATCAGTAGCCGAGCGTCTGCGTCGTTTGCTCGATAGACCAGGTCATCTGCTCTGAGCTGCACATAAGTAGGCATTGCAACCGCACCAATCGCCTGCACTGCTAGAAGCGTGATCACTAAATCAATTGTGTCAGGAATTCTCAGGATGACAACGTCACCTCGACCAACGCCAGCTGAAACCAGAGCCACCATTGTCTTTCCCACAGACGTCTCCAATTGCTCAAACGTGTACTCAAAGCCATTGCAATAGTATACTACGCGATCCATCCACCCGTTCTCCCGCGCATGTTCAAAGACGGTTTTGACCGCATTTAGACGTTCTGGGTAAACCAGCTCCGGCAAATCAAAGTGGAGTTCCGGGGATGCTCCTTCTGGAGCAAGGTCAATGTATTTACGTTTGCCGGACATATCAGCGATGTAATAAAGGCAAAACCTGATCAGCGATTTTCTTCATCTGTCCAAATTGATCTGGATCACCAATCACCAATTGAAAATGGGTGACGCCAATACCGATAAACTCGTTCAGTCTCGAGGCAATATTCTCAGGCGGTCCAGCAACCGCCCAGCGGTCTACAACATCGTCTCTTATCGGCGGCCCATGAAAATCCTCAAGATGGCTGTGAACAGATTCCCAGCCCTCGCGGGGACTGTCTTTTACGCAGCTAAAACAGTTGAAAGCGCGCCCATATTTCCGCCCGTTGCCCTTTTCAGCCGCCAATTTCTCAATGGTCGCGTAGTGATTAGCATATTCTTCCGGCGTTACGTGAGGCGTAATCCATCCATCGCCGTAATCAACTACTCGGCTTAATTTTCCAGGTAGATACTTGCCGGCATTATGTTCCTTCCAGCCATGATGGACAGGCCCACCGGGCTGCGTTGGAAAATAGATACCAGATCCCACAAGAACTGGTGGCACCTCCATCGGGCGTGCAGAACCTAGTGTGATTTCGTTAAAGTTGAAATAGTCACCTCTGTAGGTAACCTTGTCCTCAGACCATAGGCGGCGCATGATGTCGAGACATTCATCGAACACCTTCCCTCTTTTTTTGTAGAGCTCCGCCGGATTAAGGGTCGTATCATGCTTCAGACACGCAAGTCCTTCGAATTCTCGTTTGATCAGCGTTGGCGTGCCGGCGCCCATACCTACCCCCATAATTGCGCGCCCTTCAGAGATTTCATATAACGTACCCCATTGCTGGGCCGTCATTACGGGGTTGCGGACCTGAGGTGTTAGAATACCTGTACATAGGTTTATTTTTCTCGTTTTTCCGGCTACCGCTGTTAGTGCATTGATCGGACAAAATGATGCTGTCGTACGCCGGCCCATCATCGCATCATGCACCCAGACACCGTCAAAGCCCATTGCTTCCGCCTCAACGCCTGCCTTAATCAGATCATGTATCGAATAGGTCTTACCGGTAATTCCCTGAACATTATTGATCGATACCCCTACCATGATTTCTTCACTCAACGGCATCCTTACCTCTTCCTCTCAAGTGCATTAAGTTTGTGGTAAATAATCGCATCCTCGCTTACTCCCGACAAGGGCAGCACTTGTTAGCTGAAGGCGAAGCATGCACGATACCAGCGGAAACAAACCGGAAGGACAAAGAATGACGGTACAACATATCGTAATGCTCGGATTTAATGATGGTGTTGACAAAGAAACAAAAAAACATGCATTAGCCGCCGTCAACGCACTAAAAGGAAAGATCGATGGGATAGAGAGGATCGAGTGCGGGGAGGATTTTTCAGGACGTGCTGGTGATATCACCCACGCTTTCATTGTTACGATGCGAGACAGAGATACGCTCACGGCGTACGGACCACATCCAGCGCACAAGGAAGTACAGGAAATCTTGCACCCAGTCGTTAAAACCCTCTTGGTAGTTGATTTCGAACCGTCGTAATTTAGCTTACGGGGCGACATGCCAACCACCGAGGAAACTTGGATCTGAGTAGCCACTTCGGTCGGACAATGGGGTCGGTCTCAGCTGCCCGACCGTTCTATGCTAATTTCACTCTGAGCCCGGGCCATGATCCTTAAAACCCGCAACTTCCAGGACAAATTTTCCGTTTCATGATCAAAGAAGAAATCACCGAACCTTCATCTCACGACACCCGGTCTTATGCTGCGCTTCGCTATCCAGCCTCGCGCAAATACCTATTGGGCGCAGCGTTAGCGATGATGGCCGATAGCGTAGAACACGTTATCAGCTATTGGATCATCTTTAATGTATTTGAGTCCCCCTCCCTAGCCGGCTTCGCCGTAATAGCGCATTGGTTGCCATTTCTTCTTGGGTCTTTGTGGGCGGGTGCTTTGGCAGACCGATACGATCCGCGGCGTATCATCCAAGCCGGCATGATCCTGTTTATGATAGTATCGCTTGGTTGGGGTATACTATTCGCTACGGATAGCCTCGAGAAATGGCATGCCGTAATCCTACTCATTGTTCACGGTTTTGCGGGAGTGCTGTGGGCACCGGCAGGTCAGGTGCTGGTCCACGACGTGGTCGGCAACCGACAGCTACAAAGTGCGATCCGACTTCTCGCAACATCTCGGACCCTAGGACTTCTCTTAGGTCCTGCGGTCGGTGGTGCTATGATAATCACCGTCGGCCCGACAGTCGGCATTTTCATCAACGTTCTCATATATCTCCCATTGACCCTTTGGCTATTTAAAAATCCGAAAGAAATTAATACAGATAGAGAAGTTTCCGCTGCCGCCATGTCAAGTTTTCGAGACATGTTCGAAACATTACGAAAAATTTCGGGGATTCCGGTTGTATTTTCGATGACCTTTCTGGCCGGCCTCGCTGCCTTCTTTGTAGGCAACGCACACGAACCCCAAATGCCAGAATTTGCTCGAAACCTCGGGTACGGCGGCGAAGGTCTATATTATAGCTTGCTGCTGGCAGCCAACGCTATCGGCGCCATGACGGCGGGTATTATCCTCGAAGCCGGCAGCATGTTGCCTGCCAAAACGCGTACCTCATTCATATTAGGTGGTCTTTGGGCGTTCGCGATACTTTGCTTCGCAATTTCTGAAAATTTTATTCTCGCTTTTGCTCTTCTGATATGTGCCGGCTTCCTTGATCTTTCATTCAATTCGATGACACGAACGCTCGCCCAACTTCATTCCCCCCCGGAAATACGTGGTCGTGCAATTGGTCTTTTCAATGTCGGCAGTCTGGGATTTCGCACTTTCAGCGGGTTTACCATCGGTTTCGGTGGCGGACTAATCGGTATTCATTGGTCGCTTTGTTTAAGCGCCTTCGTTCTTCTCTTTTCCATGGTTACGCTATTCCTCTGGGCGCGACCCAAAGGTGTTATGGAAAAAGCGTGAGACGAACGTGATAGATAGAAATTTAGCCAGAAGTGCATGCTCTCACAGAAGGAAGCATCCGAAATGGTAAGATAATCGGGAAATCCCTTGATATTAACTATTGAACAGAAAAATTAAGAGCTCGGGAGAAGTCCAGATCCGAGAAGTGCCAGCCCCTATTCACGCGCTGCTGAAATGACATCGAGAATGTGTTCCGGCGTGAAAGGTTGCTTAGTTACCTGGGCGCCAAGTGGTCGAAGTGCATCATTCACAGCACACCAAAGAGCAGCGATTGCGCCTATCGTCCCACTCTCTCCAATCCCATTAGCCCCAAGTTCTGTATTACTGAGCGGCGTTTCAACATGGGCAATTTTTATGTCAGGCATTTCGCCGGACATAGGCAAGAGATAGTCTGCCAATGTCGCATTCAGAAGTTGCCCCGTTTCGTCGTATTGACTGTGCTCGAAAAGGGTGTTCCCGATCCCTTGAATTACGCCTCCGCGTATCTGCTCATCGACCATCAACGGATTAACCACACGACCGCAATCATCGGCGACCCACCAACCAAGAAGCTTAATAAAACCTGTGTCGATATCGACCTCGATATGCGCTCCTTGGACACCATTTGCAATGTAATAAGGGCTATCCGGGACATGATGACGGGTGACCATAAGCTCAGGTTGACTCCCGCTGGGCAGAGTATCTTGTCGGAAGTACCCAACTTTTGCGAGCTCAGCCAGATCCATACGTGCATCACCGGACGCAACGTCACGAATCTCACCCCTCTCCAGGGTAAGAGAATCCGCCGACGTCTGCAATATAGAAGCTGCGAGATCGAGAATATTCTCTTTCAAAGCCTTTCCCGCCTGCAACGCCGCCTCGCCACCCATCGCCATCCCTCGAGAAGCCCAAGCGCCGCCGCCGTAAGGGGTTGTCGCACTATCGCCAGAGATAACATCGATGGAATCCATACCAATACCGAGCTGATCGCCCACAATCTGTGCGATCCCGGTCAGGGTGCCCTGACCTTGATCAGTTGCGCTAGTCATAACCCGAACAACCCCGGACGGCTCCAGTTTTACTGTACAACCATCCTGAGTAGATACTCGCGCACCCGACGGTCCGTAATACACAGGTCCAAATGCAGCAGCCTCGACGAACGTTGCCACGCCAACGCCCCGCCAAATATTCCTTTTTCGGCCTTGGGCTTGATCAGCCCTCAAATCGGCGTAATTCATGATTCCGATACAAGCGTCGAGACACCTATGAAGCGACATAAACTTCGCCGCATAACCACCTACGCTTGTTAGAGGGTAATCCTCATCCTTGTGATAATTTAAACGACGAAACTCAACTGGATCTATTTCTGCTTTCGCGGCGGCTTGATCGACTAGCACTTCAGTGACCGCGCAACCCACTGGAACACCAACACCACGGAACATGCCCACAATGCCTTTATTGACATAAGCAACCCGGGTGCGGGCATGGTAATCTGTCAGAGCATAGGGAGCGGCAGCACAAGCGATTGCCATCATCCCCTCTGCTAAACCGAAACGGATATAAGCTGTGTAGGGCCCAACAGATAGCGCATTCTCAAAGTCCATCGACGTGATTTTACCATCGGCATTAACTCCCATCTTGGCAGTCCCAAGGTGATCGCGTGTTTGGCAGTCGGCAACGAAAGACTCTAGCCGGTCAGCAGTAAATTTCACGGGTTTCCCCAGAATTTTGGCGATAGCAGCAACGGCAAGCTCTTCACCGTGGACATTTATCTTAAGCCCAAAACCACCACCAATGTCCGGTGTAATCACCCGTACCTTATGTTCTGGTATGTCGAGATGACGGGAGAAGACATCCTGCATCTGATAGGGTGATTGGTGAGAATGATGCACCGTCAAACGTTCTTCAACGGTGTCCCAGTACGCAAGAATGGCGCGTCCTTCAAGCGTAACTGCAGTATGCCGGCCAAACTCGAATTCATGCTCCACCGTAAATTTAGCCGTCTCAAAGGCCGAGGCGGCGTCACCAGTAATCACTGTGTGTTCAAAACATTGATTATCGCCCAGTTCTGGGTGGATTGGCGGAGATGATTGATCAAGCGCCTCCATAATATCCATGACTACGGGAAGTTCTTCGTAGGAAACGATTACTTGATCTGCCGCGTCCTCCGCCTGTGCTCGGGAGGCGGCGACAATCGCCGCTATCGGCTCTCCCTGATAGCAGACGTGATCAATGGCCAATGCGTGTTGCGGTGCTGATTTATGCCCAGGTCTGTGGGCAGCAATGGCGATCATTGGTTTGCAAATTTTCGAAACTTCGCTACCCGTGATCACACGAGTGACACCAGGAGCACTCTCCGCCGCGGACGCGTCTATATCGATGATCCTTGCGTGGCCGTAAGCACTTCGAACAAATGCAATATAGAGCATATGGGGAAGAGAAATGTCGTCGGTATATTGTCCTCGCCCATGGATCAGCCGCTTCACGTTTTGGCGAGTTACCGCTCCGCCAACCAGCGTGGTTTTAGGCCGGCCTACCTCAACTGTCACATCCCTACCCTTTTCTTCAGAGTTTCTTCTACTGCATCAATAATTGCCTGATAACCAGTGCATCGACAAAGGTTACCCGATAAGTGATTGCGGATGGCCTCACGTTCGGGTCTACCGCCGGCAGAGAGAAGTTCAGCTGCAGTGATGACCATCCCCGGGGTGCAATAACCGCACTGCGCGGCGTTACGTAGCTCAAATTCTGCCTGCAGGTCAGCGACTTCTCCGCTATCGGAGAGGCCCTCGATAGTCACCACGTCCGCCCCATCGGCCTGCACCGCCAGCATTAAACAACCGCGTATCGCTGCACCGTTAACACGTACCGTGCACGCGCCACATACCCCATGCTCGCACGCGAGATGCGAACCAGTTAGACTGAGATCAAGTCGAAGAAAATCAACAAGGTGTCGCCTCACGGGCACTGTTCTCTCAAGGAGAGTCCCATTAACAGTTAGTGTTATTTTGGCGGTTTCCTCAGACATACCCCTATCATCGCATCTCGGGTCCAAGAGGAAAAGGTTGTGCCTCTATTCCTCTCTTATAGTATTACGCATAGAAGAAAGCTGCAGCGATTGGGGCGACCATAAGATCAGGATGGGTAAACAATCTATAAATAGAGTGCCGTTAATAGAATTAGAGAGGAAAACCCGTGCCATTTACCAGTTCTATCAACACCATGTTCGAACTTGATGGGCGACTAGCTGCAGATACCGTTGATATTGGAAGGCTCAACCTTTGTCGCATTCTACTGATGAATGATGTCCGTTATGCTTGGCTAATTTTAGTCCCTACTATACCGGAGCTAAATGAGATCACAGATCTCCGCCGTGACGACCGGATCCAGTTATCCGACGAGACAAACATTGCCGCTAACATACTCAAAATTCTCTATAATCCATTGAAGATTAATATTGGGGTCCTGGGCAATATTGTCCGCCAGCTTCACATACATGTGGTTGGGCGCTCGGAGTGCGACCCCGCTTGGCCTGGCCCAGTTTGGGGGCATAGCCCGCCGGAGCCGTACTCAAAAGATGCACTTGAAATGCGCGTCCGTGAAGTCCGGAAACACCTTGATCATGGAAATGATTGATCCCCGCCGACCCGCAGAGTGTTTTCTGATTACAAACATAACTCCGAGGCATCTTAGTCCTCGAGAAATTTTCGAGCATCTTGCGTCGCGCCAATGTCTAACGACCCATCCGAGTGAAACTTTACACGGTAAACCTTCTCCGCACATTTCCGCGATATATAACCTGCCCTTAAATCAGCGTTTACAGCTTCCATCTCACGGTCTACAGCTTGCCCGAACCCCCCCCCACCTCCGGTCTTTAACCTAAATCTATCACCCTTCGAAAGCGGAAAAGTGCCTTTCAGTACCCGCCGAATCTCGCCATCCGCCTGTTCAACAAATGATTCACCAGGAGCACCTTCGCTACCGCCATTCGTTCCCCACGGAGGACATTCGGTCCTGTCAATCTGAATGCTTACCTGGCAATCAGTAAGTGCGCGGACAACCTTCTCAGTACCGAGACCACCTCTCCTCTCCCCATCACCTCCTGAATCCGCCCTTAAGCCAATTGACTCGATTAACAGAGGATTGAGAGATTCTTGAACCTCGACCGGAACATCCAGGGTATCGCCGTGGGCCATCGTTTTAAATGGACCAGAACCGTCCGCATGTTCAGTTGCGCCCCATCCGCCGTGCCCAGTGTCCAACTGCTGAAAGAGGCTCCCGGTTTGGGGGTCATTCCCGAAGAACCAGTGGGCGGAAAAGGATGCATGGTGACCACCGGCAACTGCTCTCGGCGAAGCCTTCCCTACCGCGCGAATGATTGTATCGATTACCGTCGGTAAAGTAGCACTATAAAGTCCCATCGGCGCCGTTGGCCCCGCGCTCAGAAACGTCCCATCGGGGATGATGATCTCAAGTGGCCTAAAACACCCTTCATTTGCGGGCTCCTCTGGCGCAGTCAACATCTTAAACGCTATACGCGCCGCCGGATAAGCGCCGCCAAACACGCCTGAATTAAGTGGCCCTCTCAATTCCCCGCCGAGACCAGAGAAATCTATGGTCATTGCATCATCTTTTATACGAACGTCAATATTGACAGGAACCGGGTCACCAGCCCCGCCACCGTCATCATCCAGAAAAGAGGAGGCTTGCCAGACGCCATCGGGGAGAGCACGAACTGCCTCGCGGGCTACGGTTTCGGACTGATCCCATATCAATCCTATAGCCGAGCGAACAATTTCGACACTGTAACGAACTATTAGAGCTTCAACCTTATCACGACCGGAAACAGTTCCTGCCAGTTGCGCGTCAAGGTCTCCGAGTACCATTTCCGGGAACCGAGTATTATATTGAACAATACGATAAAGTTCTTCATTCCGAATGCCTCGATTCCAAAGCTTAACAGTCCGATATTGGATACCCTCCTGGAAAATATCAGTTGTGTCCGTAGCGCTGCATGACCCAACGGCGCCGCCGCCGATATCAATCCAATGAACAAGCACGCACATGAAACCAAACAAATCTGATTTATCAGGCCCCACGTGGATCGGAGTGTACATGACTACGTTATTGAGATGCTGACCAAGCGTTCCAGCATGATTGGATATAATGACATCTCCCGGATAAATATCATCTGTTCCATATATCTCCAGCCCATCCCGAACCGCATTACCGAGCGCATTGGCAACAAATATTGGGATTGATCCATCCCCTTGCGAAATCAAACGACCTTCTGGATCAACGACCCCAGTTGCAAAATCCTTATACTCGTAAACAAGAGGACTGAATGCCGTCCGAGTGATATTCGCATCGATTTCATTGGGAATCGCTATCAGCCCTCGGCGAATTATTTCCAGTGTAATGGGATCAACAGCGGAATGTGTTTCTTTCGACATTTTTATTCACCAACTCGAATGCGCAGCTCACCAAGAGCTCCCACACGGCAATGATCCCCAACCCCGACAACGGTCGTAGAACCGTATTCCTCGATCACTAGGGGCCCACTGGCTTCAAAACCAACAGGTATTGCATCCCTCCGATAAACGGGCGTGTCCCGCCAGCCGCTCTCCTCGCCGAAAAATACACGTCGGCTCTGGGCCTCAATAACTTTATTCGAGCTGCGTCGATAAAGACTTGCGAGATCGGGTTTTATGGTTTGCGCAAAACCACTCAGTTGAACGCCAACGATTTCCACCGCCGCACTATCGTCCGAATGGCCAAATCTATTGCGATAGAATTGTTCAAATTCATCTCGGAGCACCTTTGTATCATCAGGCACTTTGTCAACCTCGAGGGTAAAAGTGTGCTTCTGACCTCGATATCGCATGTCTATTTTTCTGTTAAGGAATATCTTTGATCCCGCCACCTCCCGGGCCAACGTTGCCGTCGCATCTCTTTCCATCTCTTCAAGTGTCATTTTAACATTTCCCAGAGCCCCATCATCGAGGTTAAGGATCATGGTCCTAGCACTATCCAGTCTCGCTTCAGCGAGAAGCATACCCAAAGCCGAAAAATTGCCCGGCTCCGGTGGAATAATGACTTCCGCGACGCCCAGTTCACGGGCCAAGTCAGCAGCATAGATCGGACCGCTACCCCCAAAAACAAACAACGAGAAATCCCTCGGGTCGTACCCCCTTTCGACAGTTATTTGTCGGATTGCATTCGTCATACTGACGGTTGCAATTTGCAATATTCCAGCGGCTGGAACTTCTATAGCGCTCTCACCCAAGCCGATGGGAACCGCAACGTTTTGAGTAATTGTATCGCGCGCTGACTCAAGGTCCAAACCTAGTTCACCACCAAGAAAAACGTCGGCACTTATCCGACCAACAACCAAGTTCGCATCTGTCACGGTTGGTTCGGTTCCGCCAAGCCCAAACGCTGCTGGCCCCGGATCTGATCCCGCGCTTCGGGGGCCGACATTCAATCTTCCGGCATCGTCGACCCAAGCAATTGATCCACCACCCGCCCCTACTTCAACGATATCAACCACGGATCCCCTGATAGGAAAACCGTCCTCATAGCCTCCAACAAAGTAGGGAGATTTTAAACTGAACTTACCGTCCCTAATAATGGCGCATTTCGCTGTCGTTCCACCCATATCAAACGCTATTAGGTTGGAAATGCCGAGTGCTTCTCCGTATGCACCAGCACCGATGCATCCACCAACCGGCCCCGACTCAATCAGGGAAATTGGTTCACGCAGCGTACGATCGACCGATAATACGCCACCATTTGACCCCATCATATATAGGGTATTTTCAAACCCAGCTTCGCGAAATCGTCCCTCAAGGTTACGGGTGTACGATACCATTCTGGGTCCAGCGATTGCGTTGGCCGCCGCGGTACAACAACGTTCATATTCATACCATTCACGGGTAATTTCTGTTCCGGCGGTAACATATACGTCGGGAAGTTGTTTACGCAGCCGCTTGGCAACCGCTGCTTCATGCTGATTATTCAGGTATCCGTTGACAAATGATATTGCAACGGCTGCGACCCCCATTTTTTTTAGACGTTCGGCAACGGCATCGACTTCCCTAAGGTCTAGACTACTTACAATTTCACCGCGCCCATGAATGCGCTCATCAATTTCAAAACGAAAATCTCTTGGAATTAGAGGCGGTGATTTTCTGTAGTCTATTCGAAACGGAGCGGTACGATTCCCGCGGCCAAGTTCAAGTGTATCCCGAAAGCCTTTTGTCGTGATAAGTGCCGCCCGCGCGCCATCTCGTTGCAGCAAAGTGTTGATTACCAAAGTGGTACCATGCTTGGCGAGGAGTGCGTTTTTTAGGTCAAAGCCGAGGTCATTGACGCATTGCATCACTCCCTCTACGAGATCCTCGTACGTCGTCAACGCCTTGGCGTAAGAAACGGCCCCTGTTTCCATATTAAAAGCAGCGATGTCGGTAAAAGTGCCGCCGGTATCAACAGCAAATATCAATGACACGTTGTCTCCTTTTCAATCGACGGGTTAGGGCAAATATATATCCAAAAAAGCACTTCCTCCCATTCCAACCGGTAAAACAACCTTCACTCTTTACCATAATCCGAGCAGCGGTAGGATTCCTCAGTATAATTGATTGCGCTGGTTTCGACGGAGTTCCCCGGAGATCTATCCTGTAAGTTAGATGGATTGATAATAATAAAATAAAAACGGCGGGATAAACCCGCCGTTTCTAAACCGTAGAATTTTTAAATAATTCTATTCGGCAGCCTGAGCCATTTGCGCATTATCCTGCTCAATCATTTCATCGAGAGATATCCTCGCAAGCGCTAGAACGCTATCCGCATGGATCTCCACCAGGTCACGGTCCGGGTTCAGATCAATTCGCTCCTGTTGGGCCTCCATAATGACTTTATCTTCGATGAAGGTTGGATAGATCTCATCATACATCTCCTGCGTCGCATTTGGGTCTTGCTGGCGATATCCGTTCGCTGACGACCAGAAATAATGGAAAGTAGTTTCTGTTTCCGGCGTCGCGGCATGCAGTAAACGCAAATGAAATCCTTTTTGATCTCGGTTCTCCTGCGCTCCCTGACCGACTGCAACTGCACCAGACCACTGCAGCACCACGCTGGGACCTACATACTCGAATTCCTGCCAGCGATCGACCTTGCCAGAAAACTGCCCGCCCTTCTGGTATGTCGGGGGCGGATCATGTTCCAGCATCCAACGAATGAAATATGCACCCTTTTCAGTTTTATGGCTGTCCATATCAGCGCCGACATGCTGGAGGGGATTTCCCCCGATCGTCGATCCATGAACATAACCTAGGTGCGTTAGATCCATCAGATTATCGATCATCAGCATGTAGTTCGATTTGATCTGAAACATTGCCTTACGATGGGGCCACTTTTCCGAATCATTATGATAGGGGTAATCAACAATTTTCCCCTCGTCCGCCAGTGCCGGGTCTCCCATCCAGATCCACAAGACTTGGTCACGCTCAACCAAGGGAAAATGCCGGACATAAGCCTGAGGCGGAATATTCTTCTGACCCGGAATTTCTACGCAATTTCCCTTCGTATCAAAGGTCAGACCATGATAACCGCACCGGAGGCCCACGTCAGTTACCGACCCATGTGTCAAAGGCGCACCACGGTGGCAGCAGCGATCTTCAAGCGCTCCAACACCGCCGTCAGCATCTCGATAAATAACGATTGGCTGGTTCATAATCGTCCTAGCCAAGAGCCCGCTGTCGATTTCTTCCGACCATGCCGCGATGTACCACGCATTACGCACAAAAGGTTGGTTAGCTTTACGAGTCATATTATCCCTCCCAGATGATAAAATTATCTAGTAACGATTAGGCTAGCCAATTTCGGTCAACCCGGCAACAAATCGATGTTTGATTTTATGCGAGAACAACTTGATCACCTTTACCCCGTTTCAGGTGATGTTAAACTGCCAGTAATATTGTCATAGGAAGTCAATCAATGACGCTGAACGAGATTACACGGGTACAAGAATACCTCCGTCTGACCTTTGCGAATAATCGCATCAGAATTCTCCAACCTAAAAAGCCCGACGCACCCATTGAAGTGTATTTAGCTGATGAGTTTATCGGTGTTTTATACCGCGATGATGAGGAGGGGGAGATTTCCTTCACGCTCAATATTTCCATCTTAGAAGAAGACCTACCGCCTGCCGTTTCAATGTAACTGACTACGAACTATGGTCTGTTTCTTACCAACCGGAGGGATATCGGTATGACAGTTAAGTATCATCTTATTAGTTCGTTTACCTGACCGTGGGTCCAGCGCGCTGTCATAGCTATGCGCGCCAAAGACGTCGAGTTCGAGGTCACATTTATCAATCTCCGGGAAAAGCCCGACTGGTTTTTAAAACTTTCTCCTCATGGTAAGGTTCCAGTACTTAAGATAGACGATGAAGTTTTATTTGAGTCAAATGCCATTGCCGAATTTCTGGATGAGACTTTAGAGCCGCGCCTTCATCCTACAAGTCCTATTGAGCGAGCGCGCAACCGAGCGTGGACGGATTTTGTGCCAACGTTTTCTAGTGCATTGAGTAAAATTTACTACACCAAGAATCGCAACGAGATGGAAGAAGGACTAGCAAACGCACCCAGAGTCATCGAAAGGCTCGAAGAAGCGCTGATACGCCAGCGTGGCCGGAACACGGGCCCTTATTTCAACGGCCCCGGTCTCTCTCTGGTCGACTGCGCCTACGCACCATTTCTGCAGCGTTTCTGTATCGCCGATGGGTATCTCAAAACTGGGCTACTAAACAATTTTCCGAGCTTAAACGCGTGGACCGAAGTATTGTTATCAAACGACACTATCACTGGTGCGGTCGCCCCGGAGTTTCTATATGAATTTCTCAGAAATCTGAAACGCCGAAAATTTTACGTGGCATCATTTATCAAAGACATTGATATGAACGCTGCGGGGAAAACGCTGGATGATGGCTAAATGCTAAACTCTTCCATATCTGCGGGTTACGCTAATCAATTGCCAGATAGGTTTTGGATAATGCCGGCCGAAGTAAAATGAATATGTCTTGGATTGAAATCGTCGGGCATCTCGCATTTATGCTCACGGCTATTTCGTTCCTGCTAAAGGATATGATCCTTCTTCGTTTAATCGCGGGTGTCAGCGCGGTAGTCGGTATCACTTATAATTATTTGTGTGCTGGAGGCCCCAATTGGCTGCCAATATTCTGGCTTTCATTGTTCGCCCTTATAAACGGCGTCCGGATCGGTGGAATTATAAAAGAACAACTTTCAATACATTTCACAGAAGATGAAAAAGAGCTTTACGAAACAATATTTTCGGGGTTTACGCCGGTCGAATACATGAAACTCATGCGATTTGCCGAATGGAAAAATACTGTGGCCGACGATGTACTTGCAACTCAAGGGCGCCCGCTTGATGGGGTGTACCTCCTCTATAACGGCGAAGTAAAAGTTCAACGCGAAAATCAAGAGGTAGGACGATCCCGCGACGGAGCCCTAATTGGCGAAATGTCTTTTATTCAAGGAGACGACACGCCCGCCTCTGCCACCGTGACCACTACCGTACCCTCCCGATGCGTTTTCTGGCCAAAAGCTGAACTACGTGGCTTGCTAAGACGCAATCCAACTATAGATGTCGCTCTTAAACACGTTTTTAGCGTTGATCTGGCGAAGAAATTAAGTTCCAACGATTCAGCAGGCCACTCAAATAAAAAAGACACTTACTTTAGTGGTGGGTAGCCACGAAGATTTTTTACAAAATATAACACTTAAGTACGACTTGGATTTCCTCATAACAAAATTCCCGAGGGTCCTCTCGTTAATTCAAGTCTGTCATTGCCGAGCGGCCGCCCGAACATGCTTTGCAATTTCCGGCGCTACTGTCCTATCCAGTGGATGCGGAAGGATCATCTTGGCGTTTGGCATCTCTACGATATTCGCAAGTGCTAACGCGGCCGCTACTTTCATTTCTGGAGTGATTGCGGAGGCGCGAGCATCAAGAGCACCGCGAAAAATTCCTGGGAATACCAGAACATTATTTACTTGATTTGGAAAATCACTGCGCCCAGTCCCAACTACCGCAGCGCCACCCTTAGCCGCCTCTTCCGGCATTATCTCAGGAACCGGATTAGCCATCCCAAAAATGATGGGGTTCTCTGCCATCACGGAAATATCATCAGCATTCAACAGGTTTCCCCTCGAGACACCAATAAATACGTCGGCATCGTGAAGTGCATCTTGAAGGCTGCCCTTCACTTCACCTTTATTTGAAAATTCTAGCAGACTTGTCTTTTCCGGGTTCAGGTCCCGGCGATCTTTGGAGATGATCCCCCTAGAATCACAAATTAGTACGTCAGCAACGGGATTTATCGATGATTTTCCAATCCCCACACCAGCAATCAATTTTGCTATCGCGGTGCCTGCCGCTCCCGCCCCATTAATGACCACCCGCAATGCGGAGATTTTTTTATCAACTACCTTCGCAGAGTTTATGAGCCCGGCAAGAAGGACAATTGCCGTGCCATGTTGATCGTCATGGAAGACAGGTATTCCAAGGCCTTGAAGGGCCTCCTCGATTTCGAAACATCGAGGGGCCGAAATATCTTCGAGGTTTATCCCCCCAAAAGATGGGGCGATGATACGGCACGTTTCTATAATTTTTATAGGGTCATTCGTATCCAAACAAATCGGCCAAGCATCAATTTTCGCGAATTCTCTGAATAATAACGCTTTTCCCTCCATTACGGGGAGCGCAGCGAGAGGACCAATATTTCCCAAACCCAGAACAGCAGATCCGTCCGATATAACGGCGACGGAATTTCCTTTGAGCGTTAACTTATAGGCCTCCTCGGGATTATCAGAAATAACTTCGCACGGTCGGGCAACACCCGGCGTATAAGCGAGAGATAAATCGTCTCTACTGCCGATTGGCATTTTATTGTGGATCCCAATCTTACCTCTCAATTGTTGATGCATGATTAGAGATTTTTCAAAATAGTCAGTCATTTTTTCTTTATTTTAAAGTTGAAGTGTCCGTTGAACGACTCAATCAGATTACCTTTTTATGTTATTTTCGAGAATCCCATAGCCGGAGTCTATACGACGTACCAATGTTAGATGCTGCAAGTTCTATCCGGCCGTAAAAGTTTAATCGGGAACGGTTCAAACCTTTTTTCCAGAGATCGCTAAAATTTACTGATCTTATCTGCTCCGTTGTTCGTAATCCTATCAAAGGAGTCGCAAATGAAATTACATCACACGGCGATATGCGTTGATGAAATTCAGTCAGCGGTAGACTGGTATAAAAACCTTCTCGCTTTCGACGTTGAATACCAGGACGAGACATGGGCTTTGTTGTCTTTCGAAAATACGAGAGTCGCGCTGGTATTACCGTCACAGCACCCCCCTCATCTGGCATTCGAACATGAGGGAGCGTCGACCTTCGGGGAGATGAGAACCCACAGAGATGGTAAAGAAAGCATATACGTTCGAGACCCATTCGGTAACGCTATTGAGTTACTGAAACCCACCGATGAGCGAGAAAGAGGTTAGTTTACTCTTAGCCTTTTTTGAGTCCGTCATTGTCACATCATGGTGCTTTACTGCTTACCTCGCTGGAATCTCTACTTTGTCACTTTTTTCAATCTCTTATTCACGGAAAACACTGTCTACGAAGCTGGTGAGAACCAATGAATAGTTGGTTAGATAGCTTTAAGTCAGCGCCAAAGGTAGCAGTAATTATCGGGTTTCTTGGCCTTGCTCCCTTTTTTTCATTTACCGGGTTATCGCTCATCCAGATACAACTCCCATATGTTTTCGCTCATCAAGTGCTAACAGCTTATGGCGCTGTTATCCTCTCCTTCCTTGGCGGAATACGCTGGGGTCTAGCGATAATAACGATAAATCGCGAAGCAATTTGGGGACAACTCTGTTTTAGCGTTATTCCCGCATTGTTGGGTTGGATAGCTTTATTACTTCCAACTACCGCTGGATTGTTGCTTCTCTCATTTGCTTTCGTATTAACACTTTTTGCGGATATCCATTTTTCGGCAGCGCCTTATTGGTTTAAAGCTCTCCGACTACCGCTGTCCCTTGGGGCAATAGCATGTCTACTGTCATCTTTACTTCTCTAAAGTCGAAACAATGAAAATTGTTTCCCGAACTGTAGGTGCACTTTGACTGTTTTCAAGCCCGACAGGGTGGTTCTTATATTGGGAGATCAACTCTCTTTGAAAATTAGTTCACTCCGTTCGGCCAACAAATATAAAGACCAGATTTTGTTGGCAGAGGTAGACCGTGAAGCCAATTATGTTCTGCACCATAAAAAGAAAATCGCTTTTATGTTCTCGGCTATGCGTCATTTCGCGGCTGAACTCTCTGAGAGGGGCTGGAACGTCCGCTACGTTAAATTAGACGCCTCTGGCAATACAGGAACCCTAAGCGGTGAACTCGGCCGAGCCCTGAATCAACTAGGTATAGCTTCCGCAGTGTACACGGAAGCAAGCGAGTACAGAATTACAGAAGAAATTTCTAATTGGGCAAACTCAAACAAGATAGTCCTTGAGGTTCTTACCGATGATCGCTTTGTCTGTTCACATCGAGATTTTGAAGAATGGGCAGCGGGCCGAAAACAAATGAGAATGGAGTTTTTTTATCGTCTCATGCGGCGTAAAACCGGCCTACTGATGGATGGCGATAAACCGGAGGGGGGAAAGTGGAATTTTGACAAGGAGAACCGGAAACCCGCGTCAGAAAATTTATCAATGCAAAGACCGCTCTCGGTAGCGCCGGATAAAATTACAGACGAAGTTTTGACTCTGGTTGAAAAACGGTTTCCAAATAATTTTGGTGAATTACGGCCATTCTGGTTTGCGGTTACCCGGAACGAAGCGTTAAAGGCTCTAGATTCATTCATTAGACACGCCCTACCCTCATTTGGTGACTTTCAGGATGCCATGCTTGATGGCGAACCTTTCCTCTTTCACTCTGCATTATCTCAATATATTAACGCTGGTCTTCTGGATCCCCTAGAGGTATGCCGACGAGTAGAAGCCGCATGGTATTCGGGGACTGCGCCTTTAAACGCTGTGGAGGGCTACATTCGTCAGATCATAGGTTGGCGTGAATATGTACGCGGTATCTACTGGCTAAAGATGCCAAAGTACACCGATCATAATTTTTTCGGGGCCAAAAGGCCGCTTCCTAGTTTTTACTGGACCGGAAAAACCGACATGGCCTGTATTAGAGCGGCCATTAATCAAACGCGAGATGAGGCATACGCTCATCATATTCAACGCCTGATGGTTACCGGTAATTTCGCAATGCTGGCTGGAGTCGATCCGAAGGAGTTACACAAATGGTATTTGGCAGTTTACGCAGATGCCTACGAATGGGTAGAAGCCCCAAACGTTATAGGGATGAGCCAATTTGCCGACGGGGGTTTGGTTGCTTCAAAGCCCTATGCTGCCAGTGGCAATTATATAAACAAAATGTCTAATCATTGCCGCTCATGTCGCTTTCAGGTTAATCAGAAAACTGGTGCTGACGCCTGCCCATTCAACTCACTTTACTGGGATTTCTTAGTTCGAAACCGAGACAAACTGTCGAGTAACCCCCGCCTCGGAAACGCGTACAGAACGTGGGCAAAAATGAGTGAGAAAAAGCGCAAAGCATACAGAGAGACCGCTCAGGAAACCCTCGAAAAAATTTTAATATAATATTCCAAGTTTCTGAATTATATTTGGAATATTCTTTTTTATCTTGGAAAAGCTACGATCGGCGTGACGCCAGGTAAAACGGTCATAATCTCGGCCTAAACAATGGAGAATGATGCCAGCTGCCCTAAGTTCACGCTTAGCATCCATTACCACTGAACTGACTGATCCTACCGCGGGTTTGGCAGTCACGACATCTTTAACTCCAGCCTTGCATGCCTCGGATATAACCAACTCCGCTAATTCTTCTCCTGAAGACGTTATTTTAATAAGTTTGTTAGTGCTGCGTGCCATTGCATCATTCAAAGCGCCGCTTGAGAAAGTTCTCACTTTTGGACCTACACCGAGGGGTGATCTTTTATCGGCAACAAGAAGACCTACTGTTCCGGCAGGACTTCGCGGAAGCAACTCATTAACAAGGCAGTCTTCTTCC
Source organism: Alphaproteobacteria bacterium UBA830 (assembly GCA_002295635.1). Taxonomy (GTDB): domain Bacteria; phylum Pseudomonadota; class Alphaproteobacteria; order MPNO01; family UBA830; genus UBA830. The sequence continues at coordinate 148,092 of DBHK01000026.1, forward strand.
GTGAGAAGAAGTAGAAATTCCTCGTTGGGTAAAGGGTCCGCTAATGGAATAAATGAAGCTGAATGCCTCTCTTTTTCGATAATTGGATCTGCAACTTTTGAGAGCCCCCTCGGGCTGAAACGCCCACCTGTGTATTTGGAAATATTGTCTCGACTAGCCCGGTACGTCTTACCTTTTGTGTGAAGGCCGGCAACCCAGCGCCAGCTCAGGGTATTTGAAGCAGGATCACCGTCGATCAAGTAGCGGAGAAAAAAGTCGGCACCCAATTCCCAAGGCAAGCGTAGTGTGAAAATCCAGATGGAGGCAAACCACATTCGAGCGTGATTATGCAGGTAGCCCGTATCAATCAACTCGCGCACCCAATGGTCGAAACACTCGAGATTGGTTCCACCTCGAATAGCGTCGTGGTATCGCGAAGACAGGTCTTTGTTTCGGTCAAGTCTTGATAAAATCTCGAGAAGATTATTTTTATAGGAACTCCACACAGTTGGATGATGCTCAAGCCAACCCTTGAAGTACGCCCTCCAAAAGATTTCTTGAATAAACTTTTCTGCCGTTGATGCCGAAAAGCGAGAGAGGGTTTCCCGGATTACTTCTTCTTCGGAGATCAAACGATGCCGTATCCAGGGCGACAAATTCGAGACATTACTCCTTTGCCCTTCTCCAAGATCGAAGTGTCTATTACTCGCATAACTTCGACATGCATGAGTAACAAAATTCTCGAGGCGAGCCAGACCCGCGTTTCTTGTGGGCGTATACACCAAGTTTTCATATTGGGTATCGGTCCCCGGGAGTTCTGGCTCACTCTCCATTACGCTCAGCCAAGATACGTTTCAGACACCTGTTTAGTGACCGAACAAGGCCCATTTGCCTACTCCCCGATAACCAAAATTCTCTTTTTACATAAATACAAATGTTGATCGGACGAAGATGGACCATATCATTGTTACGTTGAATTCGGGTTTGGCGATTTTAATTATTCAATTCAAATTGATACTGAATTTATTGGAGACGAGTAGCCTTGCTACAAACCAAGTAAAATAGCGATCAAAAGTATTGTGGAGTTAAACGCCCGGCTCTGAGACTAACTAGTCAAAGCAATCTATAGTAAAATGAAAAATTCAATAGTCGTATTTCTTATTTTAATTCACTTCAGGATTAAGTGCTTTTTATCCAGTACGCCCATCGCCGACAATAATGCAAGCGACGTCGACACCCGGGCCCCTTCGGCCTCAGCAGCGTCGGACTTAGCATTTATCTCGGCCGTCTCTCCTGCCAGTATCTCTAGGAGAGACCTCTTGCCTAACTTCCTCTCCTTTCTGGCAAGCTCAAGAAACGCCGCAGACAAGGCCGCCTGCTCAGCTAATAGTTCTGCATTCTCAAGAGATTGTTGATAGGCAGTAAATGCATTACTCACAGATTCATTGATTAAACGCCTCGCGTCATCAAGTTGTCTCTGAGCGGCCGAATAATTTGCTCTTGCCGCATCGATACTATTAACCACTGAAAAACCGAGGTTAAAATTATAGGTGAATTGGAATTTTGCTGTCAGTTCTTGGGCCTTCCCTCTTGTTCCCCCGACATTTTCTTTAAAGCTCTTATCCAAGACGAAACTAAATTTCGGCCAAACCTGATCCGACTTTACCTGAGAAAGCGCTGCTTTTGACAATGATACGGCGTCCTGCAGTGACCGAATCTGATAATTACTCTTTTTCGCCATCGCAAGCGCCTCGTCCTCAGTTTCAGGAAGAGCGTCAATGGGAAGTTTTAATTTACGCGATTTTAAAAAGTCATTCTGAAGCTCTCCAAATACAGCTCTATAACGATTTTCCTGTGTTTTCAGCTGACCTTCAGTGGCAAGTAGACGCGCTCTGGCTCCAGCTAACTGGACTTTGGCCTGCAAAACATCCGTTGAGACACCAGCGCCGGTTTTTACTTTAATATTTTCTAACTTGGTCTGTTTTTTTAGGTTAGAGAGTGACCTTCTCGCATATCTGAGTTTATCAATCGCTGTCGATGCCCCAATCTGGGCGACGCCGATTTCTAGAATTATTGATTGTTTCGTTAGTTCGAGTGTTTTCTCCGCCTGTTCTAATCGCAAACGTGCAATTCTTATCGCTGTTGATTTCGATCCGAAGTCATAAATTGGTTGCGTTAATGTCAATTTGAGCTCGGCCGACTTCATCGTTGTGTCGTCGGTGCCACTCACGTTATTTCTGTTTTCCTTGGCTCTACTTCCCGTGACTGCGAGGTCTGGAAACCAGGCCTTCTGGCTCACACTTATTCCCTCTTTCAGGGACTGAACCGTCTGTCTAGCAGCTTCAATACGGGGATGTTTGTCCAGTATTTCGGAAATTTGTTCCTTAAATGAAAGACCTTTAGAAAGCGCGTCAGTCGCGAAAAAACCGCCGATAACAGCCATAGAAACAGTGGCCGAAAAAATGAGTGAGCACCTCTGCAGAGGATGTCTAACAGTCATTCAAATAGTCTCTCTTTTATAAAATCCTATGCAATCAGGGTAATGAAATACAATCAATGCTCTCTTAGCGCCATACTAGCCCCCTTCCAGAACGGTTCTATAAAGTAATTGATAATACGTCTTTCGCCGATCAATATCCGACACTCCACGCTTTCGCCAGAAGCGAGCTCATAATTTTTTCCGTTATAAGAAATATTTTTTCCGTCAACGCTAATCCTCACCAAAAAATATGGAACCCCGTTTTGGTCGGAAATGCTATCCGCACTTATATAATCTACGAAACCATTCAATTGTCCAAAACCCGCAGGCCCTGGAGAGGTCAGACGAACCTTGGCCTGCTGCCCCAGCTTCACATAAGCCCTTTCATTAACGGGCAACCTAGCTTCTATAATTAGTTTACCGGCCTCCGGCACAACTTCGACTACAACAGCGCCCGGGGCGACTACACCTCCTATCGTAGAATAATACAGGTATTTAACCCGCCCGCTCACTGGAGATCGGATCATTGTTCTGGAACGACTATCTAGCAACCTATCCCTTCTAAAACGCAATTCTTCATATGCATTATTCTTTTCATTATACTCGGATAATGCTGTTTCTTTTTGAGAATCTCGAAGACTAAGGATACGCAGTTTAGCTTCTTTTATTGCTGTTTTGGATTTCTCTAGAGACCAAAAATCCTCACTGATTTTTCCTTCTATACCAATCTTCTGTTCGAGATACTTAAGATGCTCGAGCCGATTTGATAAATCATCCTTAAGCAAATTAGAGCTAATCGTGATCTTTTCTGTAAGAATCTTCAGATATTTCTTGTTTTTGCTTATCCTCTGCTGGATTTCCTCCATATCCTGTATTTTCTGCTGAACAACATTTTTTTGGGCCGAGACCCTATTTTCCAAAGACGTTTTTCGGATTTGAAAAAGGGCGACCGCTTTCTCTATTTTGCTTGGGTGCTGACCGCGTATTTTTGCTGAATATATTAATTTTTTTTTGAAACCTTGCTCCGCTTCTAGCCGAATTAAATCAATCTGTAATGCTGCCAGTCTTGTTTCTAATTCATTGAATTCTGCCTCAGATTTAGTCGCCTGCAGCTCAATTAGAGGCGCCCCTTCTCCTACACGTTGTCCTTCAAAGACAAGAATCGAACGAATAATTCCACCTTCAAGATGCTGGATTTTCTTAATCTTGTTCGATGGAGTTACAAAGCCTTGCGTGACCGTCACGTAATCTAGGGTCCCGAAAAAAGACCAAATACCGACGCCGAGAAATAACAGAAAGGTCGCTAGGCCAAAGCGGTAACTATTCACCATCGTCATACCACCTAAGTTGCGACCGAACGTACGATGGCGTCCGTTCCATCGTTAAGATCGAGAACATGATGCGCGCCGCTAAGAACTTCTGGGTCGTGCGAACAAATAATCAGCGTTCGCCCCGATCCTGATAAATTGTTCATCACGTTGTAAACATGCGACGCCCCAACGGAATCAATGCCCTCTGTAGGCTCGTCTAGGACCGCTAATTTACCAGCGTTAACGAGTGCTCTCGCCAAGGCCAGTCTTCTCCGAACTCCCAAAGACAGGCTCGAACCGGAACTGTTAAGAGCCTGTTCCAATCCCCCAGCCGTTTTATCAATTTCGTCTTCAAGCCCAACAACGGATAGCAGTTTTCTAATACCATCGTCAGTAAGACTGGCACTGCTGGCCAGAAAATTTTCGCGGATGGTCCCCTCTATAAACCGAGGCTCTTGTGGAAGATAAACAATATGCTTTCGCCACCAATTTAGAGACATTTGCTTGAGGTTCACACCATCCAGGGATATGTAGCCCTGACTGGGCTCGAGCAATCCGATAACTAATTTGGCGAGCGTCGACTTCCCTGACCCATTGGCCCCAGTTACACAGAGGACTTCTCCAGGCTGGAGCACAAAGTTCAGTTTTTCCAACACCGGCGTCTCGCGCGAGTGATAGTTGAAATTTACGTCCCTGAATTCAAGCTTGCCCGAATAATCTTCAAAAGCTGACCCATCAGTTTGTTCGAGTGGGAGACGATCAAAATCGTTGAGTGTTTTGCTTGCCTGATCAGCGCGGACCCAACCCTCTGTTTGTTGGCAGAGAGAAACGATCGGTGCCAGCGCCCTGGCTGCAAGTATATTGGCGCCAATCATCTCACCAATGTCGAGCTGACCGTCAACCACGAGAACGGCACCTATCGAAATTACCGCAACCGTCAAAAGACCGGTAAAAGCCTTGATTAGAGATTGCGTTCTGTCCTGACGGTCAGAAAGGCGAAAATGTAGTGCATCAAATGCTTCACAGATTTTTTGCCATTTCTTGTGAAGGTGAGCCTCATTATCAAATAATCTCAGAGTCTCCGGGGTATCGATGGCATTGTTTACAAGCTGCAGCTTGAGCGTATTAGCTTTATTGATATTGCGACCCACCTCTCGCAGACTATTCAATTGAATAGTAATTATTAGAGATAACATGCAGATAATGACTGCCGTGATGAGGCAAAGGGGCGGACATAATAGGTAAAGTGCAAAAAGGAATAAAAGCGCGAAAGGAGCATCTAAGAATGCGCAAATGTTACTCGGGGAATACGCATTCTTTAATTGGTCGACACTCCCGAACACCCCCCTTAGCGTAGTAACCGGCACTTGACCCATAAATCCAAGTTTTACCCCGATAAATTTTAAGAAAACATTTTCGTTGAGTTTTTTTTGACCATCTACATCAAGTCGAGACGCTGTCTGGTACCTCAATCGACGAAACACAAATTCAAACAAAATTGCGAGACAAGCTGCGGTTGCAAGGGTAACCAAAGTCGCATCGACGCCATAAGTAACGTATCTATTCAATACCAGAATGACGAAAACTGCCGGCACCAACGCCAGAAGGTTAGCCGCGAGGGAAGAAAATAAAAGCCCAAGCGTTTTAGAAGGATTAAGACCGAATTGTAAAAGTAGTCTTTTCATCGGTTCAAACTAACCGATTTCTTACTTAGACCACTATACCAGAATTATTTAAATAATATTGGCGTTATCGAAGGTTGAAACACTACCAGGATTATCGAAGATCGCGACGACGCTCAGTTCTCCACTGAAATCCGCCTCAGATGTCGAACCTTCCTGATAACGGATGATAACCGCGTCTTCATCATTATCGTAGAAGATCAGCAGCGAGTCAGTATTAGCGTTCCCCTGTGTCACCTGGGCCGACGATCCGGTGAGGTTTGTGGAGGAGTTTGTGCTCTCGAGAAGCGCTTCAGCCGCTGTCGTAATCTCGCTTAACGTTGAGTTGGTGATATCTATACCCAGATTGTTGGTATTAACCGTCGTCTCAAAATCAATGACGCCAGTCGCATTCGAAGAGATCACGTTCGTCGCACGGGCACCGCTATTGATCTCTGTCAGCGTAAAGTCACTTGAGGCCGACACCGACGTGCCATTACCCGAAACGAGATTACTCTTGTAATCAAAACGATCCGTCGTTGACCCGGAGCCACCGGTGAAATCATCGATCTCTGTTAGGCCCAGCGATGTACTGGAATTTGCACCTATCGTCTGACGAACGCCGCTCCCATCGGCCAAGTCCAACTCATTCATATTTGTGAACGTAATGCCCGAAAAATCTCGATCGCCGGAGACCTCAACCTCGTCATCTGGATTACTACTGGTGTCGACAGTTCCGGAAATGACATCCAGCCCAGTGAACGACGTGGAACCATTAATCTCTAATCGCTGA
>DBHK01000011.1:0-91358 GCA_002295635.1 Alphaproteobacteria bacterium UBA830
TTTTTCAAGAACATAGGTTCGCTCTTCTGCTATTTAGATAGGTATTTTTTTTCTGCACTATACTGTTACTCTGCCGCGATTGTCTCCTTATCGATTTTCAAGACCCTTTCAGCCCCTATCCGTTCCGCGAGCATTCGCCGGGCCGCCAAACCTGGCGCATCGACATTGATGTCAACCATTGACCGGGCCGGGTCTCGGTCGATTGAGGCCTGCTGCGCTTCGAGGATGTGACAATCCTCCATAAAGGTCATTAGAAAGTCGTCATACATCTTCTTGGTCCAGACATTATCACCAACTTTGAAGTCCCAAACATGGGAGTAAAAGTAGAAGCTAGACGTGGCGGTCTCGGGTGTTGGTGCGTTTAATGCGCGAAGGCGTATGCCAGTTTCATATTCATCCTGTCCACCGTATTCGCCTGCAGCGACTGGGCCACAACCCGCATAGACAACAGAATAGGCTGGCGCCTCGGTCTCTACGATCTGCCACCGGTCAACATGGTCGTGGGAGTTCATACCAGCGGCGTAAAGCGGCGGAGGCGGCCGGTCTTGAATCCACCTCGACATTCGGACCCGGTCACTTAGTCGCTCGGTTTTAACCGGAAAATCAACGATAGCGCTGTTACCTATGGTGCGATTGTGGACATAGCCCAGATGCGACAGATCTAGCAGGTTGTCAGTGATTAGCTCGTAATTGCACTGTATATGCAATAGCGCACCAGTATTGTAGCCCCAGTCAGGATCATCAACCCACCACCAGTTGGGGATTAGGCTGTCATCGGCCAGGACCGCGTCGCCCATCCAGATCCACAGGAAGCCCCATTTTTCAGCTAAGGGATAGGATTTGATAAGGGCCCCCGGCGGCACCATGGACTGTCCAGGTACGTTCACACAGGCGCCAGTATCGTCAAACTCAAGGCCATGATATCCGCATTGCAGCCTATCGCCTTTTACTTGCCCAAGCGACAGGGGTAGTTGGCGATGACAGCAGCGATCTTCTAGTGCTATCGCCTTCCCGGCACTGTCGCGATACATCACCACGGGTTCGTTCAGGAGCATACGCCCCAGAGGGCCATTACCTTCCAGTTCGCGATCATAGGCCGCTACATACCAGCAATTTTTTAGAAACATGGTTAAAGTTTATCGAACTCACGCATTCCGTAAACCCTTCTGACATCCTAAAATAGAGAATATCTAATCGGGAGCATTTCCATGTCTACACTATTTACCGGCGGATGCGGATGCGGCGCCGTCCGTTACAATGTGACGTCGGAACCGCTAATTTCGTACCTGTGCCATTGCACTGAGTGCCAGCGGCGAACGTCGAGTGCGTTTGGCCTCAACATGCAGGTGACAGATGACAATTTAGTCATCGAGCAAGGGGAGCCATCGGCCCGTACCCGTACCGCCGATAGCGGTAACAAACTAGAATTGAATTTCTGCGGCACTTGCGGCACGCCGCTTTTTTCGGTCCCCTCCGCCCGCCCTAATATTCGCGTCATTTATGCCGGAACGCTGGATGACCCTAGTTGGGTACCGGTAAGGCTACATATTTGGGCCGACAGTGCCCTCCCATGGGCAATTCCTGAGGACGGTGTCGAGCGTATCTCTGGTCAACCGAATATGGCCGATTATATCGGGAAGGTGGATTCAAATGGCTAAATACGGAGACCGCGCTCGTATCGGTATGCTTCTACCCTCAGTCAACCGCGCCGCCGAACCGCAGATCACTGAGATGTTACCCAGTGGCGTGTCTCTGCACACTACACGCCTAAGGCTCTTGTCGAGCGAGGAAGAGCACATCAACGAAATGGTAGTCGATGTCGAGCGCGGCTCCGTAATGCTAGCCGATGCCGACGTCGACCTAATCGTTTTTCACTGTACTGCGGCTTCAATGTTTGCCCCTGGCTTCGACGATGAAATAATTGATCGGATCGCCACCGCGACCGGTAAGCCGGCTACGTCGACGTCCAAGGGCTGCTTGGAAGCATTTGGTATGGTTGATGCAAAGAAAATTACACTAACCACACCCTATATCCAGATCACAAACGACCGAGAGGTCGCATTCCTAGCCTCCCACGGCATTGAGGTGCTTTCCGAAACTGGCCTCGGCATAACAGGTGATGGAGGCGCGATGCTGGCGGTTGAGCCTAACGAGTGGCGCCACCGGGTCACCAAGCAGGACGAACCAACGTCGGAGGCCGCATTTTTAAGCTGTACCGCCATCCGCGCAGTCGAGGCGATAGAATCGATTGAGGCGGAGATAGATAAACCCGTCGTGACCTCGAACCAGGCCATGGTTTGGCATGCTCTTCGCAAGCTCGGGATAGATGATCGGCCGTCCGGATATGGTCGACTGATGGAGGTTGCATAGGTCTTTAGATATGGTTCTTGTTAGGGTATACGGCTTGGTGTCGGATCTTCATTAGCAGGAAAATCTATATCTCTGCGCAAGTATAGGAATATATTATTTGACGAGGTGCCCGTCCCTATTCCCGGGATTCGGGATAGGGCCTCTCCGCTATTTGAGGAATACCGGCCAGTCTTTTGCCACCGACTAGGTTGTTACCTTCTTTAGTCACTAGATCTGAGTCAAATTGACATGCTTCTTCGTCCGAGAAAACGAGAATATCATAACCTTCAGGCATAGTAATGAGAAATCAGGCTGCACGCACAGGAGAAACCAGCGCGCGGCTCCTAATCCTGCTCACTTACCTGATCGCGAACTGAGAGGTCGGCTTGTATTGCAACAACAGCCAATGGCTTCCTCCTCTAAGCATATAAACTGGACTGTGTCGCGAATGTACAGATTGGTCATTTAGCTGAAAATTGTTCCGCGTTCACGAGCCACAACCAAAGAGATCTAGACTAATAAACTTTAAGCAGCGGCCCGCTTCTGTCCCATCGCACCTGCTAGTAGTTCAAATGAACGTATCCTCGCTTGATGGTCCCAGATCGCAGCCGCAACGATCAACTCGTCCGCGCCAGTAGCATCAATGAGAGTGCCCAATTGGGCGCTGATAGTCTCTGATGTACCATGATAAGAACAGGCCAACATCGTCGATGCCTGCATTTTTTCCTGGGGCGACCAGAATTCCTCAATATCATCAATAGGCGGCGGTAACCTGCCACGAGTGCCGCGCACCATTCGGGTAGAATTCTGTTGTGGAGACGTAAAAAGCCGCCTCGCCTCATCTTCGGTGTCAGCAACGACTACGTTGCACCCGACCATCACATAGGGCTCAGCCAACTGATCGGATGGTTCAAATCTCTCTCGGTAGATATCAATTGCTTGTAACAACGCCTGGGGCGCGAAATGGGATGCAAAGGCGTATGGCAGACCAAGCATCGCGGCAAGTTGCGCACCAAACAGACTGGAGCCAAGAATATAGAGTGGAACATTGGTGTCCTCACCCGGGATGGCATGAAGCCATTGGTTTTCTTGCGGCGGGCCCAGAAGCGCTCGAAGCTCAACCACGTCCTGAGGAAAACGTTCCGAAGATTCAGGGCCGCGGCGCAAAGCCCGCCAAGTTTGTTGATCGGTACCGGGCGCGCGCCCCAAACCTAGATCTATACGGCCGGGAAATAACGTCGCCAAGGTACCAAACTGTTCGGCAATTACCATCGGCGAATGATTGGGCAGCATTATACCGCCTGATCCCACTCGGATGGTACTGGTGCCGCCTGCGACATGGCAAATACACACCGCGGTCGCGGCGCTGGCGATTCCGGAAAGATTATGATGTTCGGCCAACCAGTACCGGTGATAGCCTACCGCCTCTGCATGTTGCGCTAGATCTAGCGCGTTGGACAACGCATCCGCCGGGGTGAGCCCCTCGCCGATATTGGCGAGATCGAGTACTGAGAGTTGAACCATATTTGTATTCTAGAACTTTATGTAGCCGGACGAAACAGTCTCGTTTGGGTATCAAAACTAAGCGAGGCTCGAAGATCCAGACGGGTTAGGAAAGCTAACCCCGCACCTTCCCTTGGGAAATCAGATGCCACGGGTCCGGCACCTCTCCTAAAGGATATTCGATTAAGGTAGGGCCCGGGTTGGAAAAACCCTCTGAAATAGCATTTTCAAGCTCCGCCGGATTTTTAACGCGAAACCCCTGTATTCCAAACGCATCAGACAGTTTCATTAGATCTGGATTTTGTAGTTCGACGGCAATTTCCTTGCCATGAAACAACTTCTGCTGAAAGCGTTTTACGTTGCCGAATGCTCCATCGTTGAACACCACGAGAACGAAATCGATTCCATGTTGGGCTGCAGTCGCTAGCTCTTGTACATTAAACATGAATCCACCATCTCCGGAAATCGCGAGCACCTTCCGGTCAGGCATGCCTACTTTAGCGCCCATTGCTGTGGGTGACGCGTAGCCTAAAGTGCCTTGGTATCCAGGGTTAATATAAGTGCGCGGTTGGTGAACTGGAAAGGCAAGTCGTGCGACATATCCCAGCTGAGTCAACTCCTCAACGAAGATACCATCTTCTGGCAGAGCTCTCCGAATGGCGTGGAGGATTGGGATCTGCGGATCCAGCCTATCAAATTCTGATTGCATGTTGGCCTTCAGCACAGTCATTTCGTCGGCGATAGCGGTACGTGTTCGATTGTAAGCGGGTATCGCATCGGCAAGAGCCAAGAGACCCAACACCGCGTCGGCATGTATTTCTACTTCAGGACTATGGCTGCGGGTCATTTCCGCCGTGTCTATGTCGAGGCGAACGAATTTTAGGCCGTCGTCAGCGCCCCAGCCAGGTACCATCGGTACCAGCCGCGTACCGACACCTAGCACTACATCGGCGTCCTTCCACAGATGGTGACCATGGGGTGGGGTCAGCGCCAGCGGGTTGCGGGAATCTATTGCACCAAGGGCACCACGCGACATCACCACCGGCGCCTGCAAAATCTCAGCTAGAGCGAGCAGCTCCGGTCCTGCGTCAATGGCACCGCCGCCCGCAAATATTAGCGGATTTTCGGCACTCCCTAGTAACTTAGCCGCCCTTTCTACCAATTCGGGGTCTGGGGATACTGTTTCATAGGCGTTTGGAGGATCGATGGGCGTTACCTCGGCCTCCAACCTCATGATATCAAGCGCCATTTCAACCTCGACTGGACGGGGCCGTCCCGTTTGCAACTGACGGAATGCTTCCTTCATAATTAGCGGTGTATCAGCTGGCATATCTATCCGAGCTGCATATTTGGTAAGCCCTTCAGCAATAGCGAGTTGATCAGGCAATTCGTGAAGTTGGCCGGTACCCTTACCAATCATCGCCGACGGAATCTGACCTACTACGCACATCATTTTTGAATTTAACGAATAGCCCGTTGCAATCGCGGCTGATGCATTCAGTAGGCCGGGCCCTGGAACCACAATAACGGTCCCAACTCGCCCGGTTGCTTGAGAATAACCGAGCGCCATATAGGCTGCACCCTGTTCGTGGCGCGTATGAAGGATCCGGATCTGGCTCTGAGCGTCATGCAACGACGCAAACAGAGGGTCCAGTTGAACACCCGGAATGCCGAATGCAGTATCGACACCGTTACGGACCAAAGCATCGACGATGGCCTCGCCGCCGCTCATGATTTTAGCGGTCATAAGCGCTCTTTTTTTAAAAAGGGTACCGTCATAACTTGTAATAATAGATTTTTATCGGCGCGCCGGGATAGAACGGGCAGGTTGATAGTATCTAAGATATTGGTACGTCTTTCTTTACTTACGAGATGTTGAGCTCTCTTCGCCATTTATACCCGCCACTCTTCCGGGTTCCATCATCGGCGAATGCGGTAAAGAGGTCGAGACCTTAGGTCAGATTAACTAACAAGGCGTTCCACTTTACCGAACTGTTGACTTTGTTATCATCAGACCGATAACGGGGAGACATACTCATGGGCATTGCAGACACCAAAAAAAAACTACCCGCAAACCGGATGATTTTCGACGTGCGGCGCGACCCCGCGCTCTACACTGATTTCTTCAATAACTTCGAAAGTATTATGGAGAGCTATCAACTAAGCAATGAAGAACGACAAGCCTTTCGTGATTTGGATATCAAGAAGTTAGGAGAATTGGGAGTTCACCCCTACTTCCTGCCTCAGGTATCGCGCCTTTTCCACGGAGCGGCCTATAATCATAACAACTCTCCCTCGGCTCAGGCCTACGGTAAAAGTGTCGTGGACGGAAAAGGGAAAACCAGATAATGGCAGAACTGGCATTCGTCACCGGGCTAAGTCATGCGCCGGGAATGACCGGCTGGTTAGATCGCGCTCCTGAACGAGAGCAGAAATCTCTGACCGAAGGCTTCACTCTACTGGGAGAAAAGCTACGTGCAGCCAAACCAGACCTGATCATCGGCCTTGCCAATGATCATGTTCTCAACATGCCGGTCGACGATACCCATGATTTCTGTATCGGAACTTCCGCTGCCTGGACCGGGCCAGCAGAGTGGTTCCGAGACTGGGTAAACGTCCAACCCTATTCTGTCAGGGGAAATTCACCGGTGGCGCAACTGCTGTTTGACGGACTTTCCGGATACGGATTTGACATTATTTCAAGGAACGAACTTCTATTTGACGACAATTGGTCGGTACCCTTGAAATACCTAACTCCCGATTACGACATACCGCTTGTACCAATCCATATGAACTGTATCGTTCCACCGATACCGTCACCCCAGCACTGCTTCAACTTCGGCCAGGCGGTACATAAGATCATAGAAAATGACCTACCAACCGACATGCGCGTCGCTTTCATGGGTACCGGAGGTCTCAGCCACGATCCAGGTGGACCAAAATATTTTGACGTTGACGAAGAATTTGACCGCTGGTTCCTCGGCCTCCTAGAGGAAGGCGACCCCGAAAAGGTGTTACGCGAATGTACACCGGCGAAAATGAGTGCCGCTGGTGATGGGGGTACGTCGGAACTCGTCGCCTGGATCAGCGCAATGGCTATGGTAGGTGACCGCAAGGCAATCACCGCCTGTTACGAGCCGGCGGTCGAATTACGTTGTGGTATGGGCTGTGTATACTGGGAAATGCAGAAGGAACCTTAAGATGTCCAAACAATATGCGACCCAAGAAAAAGGGCTATTAAATGGACTGGCAGAGACCCTCAATCCCGTCCATACCGCTATTATAGTGGTCGACATGCAGAATGATTTCTGTGCCGAGAATGGCTATATCCATACGACTCAGGGCGCGGATATGAGCGGAAATAAACGACTTGCAGAACGGATTGGAAAACTGGTTAACGCAGGGCGCGCCGCGGGTTGCAAAATTGTGTGGATCAAGGCGATCTATGACCACGATCTACTACCCGCACCGATGCTTTCGAAGATGCTGGACAAAGGTGAGGGCGCAGTTTGCTGCGAATCTAACTCTTGGGGGGCAGATTTCTATGAGATCGGCCCGGAAGACGGTGAACAAATTGTAGAAAAGCGCTGCTATTCTGCATTTCATAACACGCAACTGGACGACATCCTTCGCCGACACGGCATAAAATCCCTTGTGATGACTGGCGTCGCCACCAATGTCTGTGTCGACAGCACCTTACGCGAAGCATTCTTCCATGGCTATTACATCGTCATGCCACCCGACTGTGTGGGTTCCGCCAACTTGGCACTGCACGAAGCTACAATCACATCGGTAGGCCTAATTTTCGGTGAGGTTCCGGAGGGGAAAACGGTGATGGATATCTGGGCCAGCAAGTCGGAGACAGTGAAAGCGGCAGAGTAAATGTCACCGTATTCACTTTTTAAAAAGTAGAGACCTTTGGAGCAAATTGTTAATCTTTTTCAATAGTCGCGGAATACTGCCGATTGTCCCCTAAAACACGTTAGTTGAGAGGCGTTCATTTATACAATTTTTTGGCTACCGTATTTCGGAAGCCAATCTCGAAATTTACTTCGAAGCCACTGAAACTTCATATCCCGCTTGGCGGTCGGCCCTCCCAAGCATCCTGCAGGAGTTCACGTATGGCGTGACGATCATAGTCCCGAAGGTTGAAATAGCGGTCAATCATAATTCTGTCTGCAGCTTCGTCTAAGTCGCTTTCCGGTAGACCGAGATCCTTCAGTCCCTCCGCCGCACCGCTTTTACCGAGTAATTCAAAAAGGGCACGTGGCGCATCTCGGGGATCCACATCTAATGCGCGCGCGATTCCCGCCATCGCATCCGGAGCGGCATTCCGGTTATAGTTAGTCGAATGGGGAAGAACGACCGCGTGGGTCGGACCATGAGGCAAATCAAATCCACCGCCCAATGTGTGTGCGATCTTGTGATGTATTGTGGTACCTGAAGACATCAGCGTCGTACCACACAACCATGCACCCTGCATGGCCGCGGATCTTGCAGTTATATCTTGCGGATCCTGTGCCAGTTTCACTAGTGCTGCCGACATTATTCGAATACCATTTTCCGAGAACATATTAGCAACTGGATTAGCATCTTCGCCGAGGTAAGAGCTGACAGCGTGCGAGATTGAGTTGAACCCGCTCGCAATCGATACGTCGAGAGGAACATCAAGAGTCAGTTCGGGATCATAGATCAGGGTGCGTGGCAGCATCCGAAGGCTCCGATAATTTGTACGCACCCCGTCACGGCCTATGATGCCTTGAAGCGCCGTGGTTTCCGATCCGGAATAGGTGGTAACGATACATAACACTGGCTGACCCTGCTCTAGCGCGATAGCCTTTGCGAGTCCGACCGCTGTGCCGCCACCATAGGACACCAAGCAATCCGCTTGGAGCTCCTGGGCCATTTCTCGGCCGCACTCTACCGCCGTCAGAGGAACAAAAATTTTGGCCGAGTCGCAGATACCTACGAAACGATCGCCTAAGGTAGCCGCCATCTTATCGACCTCAGCTACACGGCTTTTAGTGCAACAGAACATCACTCGCGTCCCACCAAGCGCCGCCACCTCGTCGGCAAGTTCTGAAACACGCCCTGCACCGTGAATAACGCGGCCTGGCATTCCAACATGGTTAAACGAAGTCAAAAGGTCACTCCTGTTTCAGGATAACGGCGTTCGCGCTGCATTGATGGTTAACAAAATATTACGAAAATTCATAAGTAACCATATTGGTGCTCATGATCGAGCTTCATAATTTCGGACTTAGTCTAGCCAAATTTTCTAGTGTCTCCAAAGATACCTAATGCATTAAACTTTGGTTAGTCGAATAATCTATTCATTAGTTTTTCAGCATTTTTCTTATAGATTTTGGCCTGTACGTCCTCTTCCAGTTCCATCCGTCTCAACGACTCGAAGGTTTCCGCGACAGGCGCGAACGGCGCGTCAGTCGAAAACAATACATGCTCGGGGCCGAAATAGTCGATCCCGGTAGGGAAAGCCGAGGACGAGCCAAACATGGCAGTATCGCCATAGAACATCCTAAAGTATTCACCATGCGGGCGTTTAAGAGAAGAGAGCACCTCGGAATAATCCTCATTCGCCGTGCGTGCGCCCAATACCGACAGCCCGGCACCGACCCGTTCTTCAAAATAGGGAATCATTCCTCCCAGGTGATGAGTCAGAATTTTGATTTTGGGATAGCGGTCAAAAAGACCCCACAACACAAGCCGCACCATTGCGACAGAGGTTTCGTATGGCCACCCAAGCGCCCACCAGATCTCGTAACGTGATTTTTCCTCTGCCATGTAGTCGGTCATATCGGAGGTACGCGCAGGATGCATCCAAATCGGTAAATCGTATTCCGCCATTGCTGCAAAAACCGGTTCGAAATCTGGATGGTCTAAGGGTCGACCACCAACATTGGTAAAAATTTGAACACCAACAGCGCCAAGGTCGCGTACTGAACGATGCAACTCTTCCATTGTTTCATCGATTGAGTGCATGGCTAGCGCGGCAACAAAACAGGGGAAACGATCCCTATTCTTTTCTACTAATTCAGCCATGGCATCATTGCCGATGCGTGCCAGCTCAATACCCTGCTTCGGCGTCGTGACATCCTCAAGCGGCGGGTTTGGTAGCGAAATGATCTGGCGATAATCACCGAACGGGTCCATCGCCCGAAAGCGAACGTCTAGATCATGAACAGCGGCGACCGATTGCATACGCTTTCCGATATTACCTAACGAGGGCGCAATCTCGCCCATACGTTTGAAGAAATCCGCGGGAAATATGTGAGTGTAGATATCGATGTACATTATTCCTCCCCATATGCCATTTAAAAGAGTAACGCGTTTATGGAAATGAAACACTTCCCGCTGCAAAAAGTTCGCCCTAACTAATCTTCTTGTCTAGGTCCACGGGCTTCGAGAATATGCTACGCATAGACGGTGTGTCCGCCCTAAGGGACTGGAGAAATATGCATATCGCGGAGAAAAATAGGGCCTCCCTGCTCGATCCTCAAAAGTTCTGCGACCCTCTGACCACCGTCTCAGGAGATGTACGCGCGTCGGTATCACTGCGTAGTCTTAAGACACTATGGATCAATACAGGCACCCTATGCAATCTGACCTGTACCAACTGCTATATCGAATCGAGTCCAACTAACGACCGACTAGTCTATGTTACAACAGCGGAAGTTATCGACTATCTGGATGAAATCGAGGCAAACAGCCTTGGTACAGAAGAAATTGGCTTCACCGGGGGTGAGCCTTTCATGAATCCTAATATCATCGATATCCTTGAAAAAACTCTAGAACGTGGGTTCCGTAGCCTAGTTCTTACCAATGCGATGCGACCTATGGCCAAAATGCAGAAGAGCCTGCTGCGCCTGCGCGAAACATACC
Source organism: Alphaproteobacteria bacterium UBA830 (assembly GCA_002295635.1). GTDB lineage: Bacteria > Pseudomonadota > Alphaproteobacteria > MPNO01 > UBA830 > UBA830. The sequence goes on from DBHK01000011.1 coordinate 10,753, forward strand.
AGGACCGGCTCGTGCTCAGAGTATCGATTGATCACTACGATCAGCTATATCACGAGATGGAACGAGGTAATCGTTCGTGGAAACCGACAATCGCCGGTCTCGTTTGGCTATCGAATAACGGTTTTACGCTCAAAGTCGCCGGCCGCACATTCTCAGAAGAAGATGAAGGGAGCTTGCGTCAAGGCTATGGAAGATTATTCAAATGTCTTGGCCTCAAATTGAACTCGCAGGACCCCCTAGACCTCGTGCTATTCCCGGAAATGGAAGAAACGACTGACATTCCAGAAATAACCACCTCCTGCTGGGAAGTTTTAAACGTCGCCCCCGACACGATGATGTGCGCGAACTCACGGATGGTGGTAAAGTACCGTGGCGCTGAAAAGCCCATGGTCGTACCTTGCACCCTGCTACCCTATGATAGGCGGTTTAATATGGGAGAAACACTCGCCGATGCCAAAGCCGACGTTCCACTGAACCACCCCCATTGTGCTAAGTTCTGCGTTCTGGGTGGAGGTACCTGCAGCACAGTTTAGATCCCATTCGGGTGTTTCATAAACAAAATATAGATAAGCTGACTGATGTCCTATAGTCGTTTATCGAGCCACTTAAACATCTTCTTCATAGAATCCGCCGTTGCTGCGGCACGGTAACCTTGCGGGTTATGAAAATTTTGGAATGCGTGTCCGCAGCCATCATAACGGTGAAATTCATGATCGATATCCAGCTCTTTCAAACGTTCATCGATTTTGTCCACATCCGCGGGTGACGGGTTTTCATCGTCATTACCGAAGAATCCCAATGTTGCACCACGCAATTTCACAAGTCTATCGAAAGGCGATACGTGGCCGGATCCGAGTACCTTAAACATGTTACCACTGTAATAAGCGACGTTACACTTGAAGGCTCCAATCTCGGCGGCGCCCAGGAATGACACCCGCCCACCCATGCAGTGCCCCACAATACCCATTCGGTCACCATCAACCGATTCCAATCCCTGAAGTAACGAGACCGTTGCATTCAGGTCATTGAGTATCTCGTTGTCATCGAGGTTTTTTATAGACTCCCTCGTATCCTCGCCCGAGGGTCGGCGGTGATGCAGGTGTGGCGCGGCCGCGACGTATCCACTGCCGGCAAGGTCTTGAACGAACCTAGTTGTCGCCGCGTCAAGACCAGTGCGATGATGAGCAACGACGATTGTTGGATACGGTCCCGACTCAGACGGCTCGTCGACAAAGACTTCCATGTCGGACCCTTGAACGTTCAGTTTTTCCCAACGAGCATTCGATGGCATATTGATCTCCCGTATAATCCGCAGTTCACCTTAGACGATGGTATTGGGAAATACGACTGGGTAGCCGGCGCCCGGCTTAGTTCAACGCAATACGCGCGCGCTAATGCGAATTATGCCAATTTCGGTCTTTCCGGAGATTGCCGAGTAAAGGTATCGCGCCTATGCGGCCAAAAGTACCAACGCAAAGAATTTTGGCGAATGCGCACGGTTCATATCTTACGCCGCGCGCTACGCACGATATCGCCGATTCGTCTTCGAGAAAAATACTATAACGCCCCCCCCCGCAGGATCCACAGACCCTTTCAGAGGGGTGCATATTTGGGGAAAAATATAACTTCTCGAACCTTAAATTATAGCCGAAAACTGAGGGCGAACATATTGCGTTCGCTTGTCAGCGCCGATAATCTAGAATAGTTAGGTTCCGAACCAATTTGGGCTTAAAAACATAGTTTAGGATGAAGGGTGACCGGAATAATGGAATTGCAGGGCTTGGACATCGAAGTCGTACGCAAGGGGTCTGGACAGCCGCTTTTGCTGCTCCACGGGGGCGGTGGCCCGACAGCGCAGATGCCATTTGCCGATCGATTAGCCGAAAAATTTGAGATCATAGCTCCTACCCATCCGGGATTTAACGGTAGTAAAATACCAAAGCATTTCACTCGTATCGATGATCTGATCTACCTTTACCTAGACCTGCTCGATGTCTTGGACCTTACCGACGTAGTTTTAATGGGATTTTCCATGGGAGGCTGGACCGCGGCTGAGCTAGCGGTAGCAAATTCTAACCGGCTTTCACGGCTGTTTCTTGTAGATTCCGTGGGCGTAAAGGTAAACGGCCGAGAAGACCGAGATATCGCTGATGTGTTTGCTCTACCGGCCGATAAACTTGCCGAAATCATGTTCCATGATGTGTCACTAGCGCCCGATCCACAAGAAGTGCCGGACGAGCAGCTACAAATCGTCGCGGGGAATCGAACTGCGCTGGGCGTCTACACGTGGGATCCCTATATGCACAACCCAAAGCTCCCGCATCGTCTACATAGGATTAAAATCCCCACTCATTTCATTTGGGGTGCCAGTGACGGGTTGGTAACGCCAGAATACGGAACGAAGTTCTGCAACATGATTGAAGGGGCGACTATGACTGTGATAGAGGAAGCTGGTCACTCGCCTCAGATGGAGCAACCAGACCGGTTCGTTGACGCTGTGTTTGAATTGGCAGGGTAATATAGGAGTAAGAATATGAAATCTTGGTGGTTTACCGAAGACTGTTATCCTCACCTGCCGGATGAAGATACATACCGATCTATACGTGTCGATTTGCCAAACCAACATTGCGATCCGGAAATCGCTTCAGACCTTTACAACCGGTATCTTGATCTATGGTGCGCCTGCGACGAGATCGGACTCGGCATCATGCTTAATGAACATCACCAAACCGCGACCTGTATGGTACCTGCGGCGCCTATTATGCTTGGTATCTTGGCCCGCCAAACAAAAGAAGCTCGCCTCCTTATTTTGGGTAATCCACTACCAAACCGCAACCAGCCTGTCCGCGTGGCGGAGGAAATGGCACTGGTTGATGTAATCTCAAAGGGTCGCGTTGAGTGTGGGTTCGTCCGCAGTGTGCCCTACGAGGCAGCAGCAGCAAATATTATGCCATATAGAGGATCTGATCGGATGTGGGAAGCCCACGACCTGATCCTGAAAGCATGGACTACACATGACGGTCCTTTCAATTTCGAGGGCGAGTGGTATCACCACAGGCAAGTAAATATATGGCCTCGGCCGTATCAACAGCCGCATCCACCCGTCTGGATTACGATGGGAAGTAATGGTTCGGCTCGGCCCGTAGCGCAACATAAGCATATCGGTGCGGTTTTCCTCGCCGGCTATCCACGTATCCGGGACGTGTTTGACGGTTACCGAGAAGCATATCTGGAAGCGCATGGGGAGTATGCGCCACTGGACCGGCTAGCCTATCTCGGACTTTGCTATATTGGTGAGAACGAACGCGAGGCTGAGGAGGGCGCTCGCAAGCTACTGTGGTACATGGAGTCCAATAAGGTCCCACCAGAATGGAGTAACCCCCCCGGTTATCATCCTCCCGCGGTATCCGCTAACGTAATGCGTGGCGTCACAGGTTCTGGCGTACCCACAAAACCAACTCTGGAAGAGCAAATGGCGCGTGGCAATGTGTTCGCTGGCACACCAGACCAAGTATTTGAACAAATAAAGTCCTTCTGGGAGTATTCGGGCGGTTTCGGCCACATGTTGATGATGGGTCAGGCTGGATTCTTGTCAGACTCCGACGCACTGAAATCCATGACACTCTACAAGGAAGAGGTGGAACCTCGCCTAAAAGAATTAGAGGCGAATACTGATCCCGCCGAATTGTGGGAAAAGAGCAAAGCGGCTCCCGTCCGTGAGGGAATAGATCTTGGTAATTTTGCGCCGGAGTTTGTCCGGTAAAGTTTTACGCCGACCGATAGCTTTCGCACCCCCTTTCCATTGGACCGATTTACGCTTGGAGTTCTAACTTTAGATGAATTAGCTTCGGCCCAAGCGACAAAGGGACGTAAATTATATGAACGACCTCAAAACCTGGTTCTTCACAGAGGACTGCTACCCCGATCTCCCGGATCAAGATACCTACGGGTCCATCCGTGTAGACCTACCAAACAAGTATTGTGAACCAGATAACGCGAGCCGACTATATAACCAGTATTTAGATATTTGGTGCGCAGCTGACGAAATGGGTCTGGAAATTATGCTTAATGAGCATCACCAGACGGCCACTTGCATGGTGCCTGCAGCCCCCATAATGATGGGTATCTTGGCTCGACAGACCCAAAATGCCAGACTTCTTATCCTTGGCAATCCCCTTCCTAACCGCAACCAGCCGGTTCGCGTGGCCGAGGAAATGGCTCTGATAGACGTCATTTCAAAAGGACGAGCCGAAGTTGGTTTTGTCCGCAGCGTTCCATACGAAGCGGCGGCGGCGAACATCCTGCCATATCGAGGGTCTGAACGACTATGGGAAGCTCACGACCTTATTCTGAAAGCATGGACTACCCATGATGGGCCCTTTAATTTTGAAGGTGAATGGTATCATCATCGTCAAGTAAACATCTGGCCCCGCCCATACCAACAACCTCATCCACCGGTATGGATCACCGCAGGCAGCGCAGGTAGCACCTTGCCGGTTGCACAGAACAAACATGTGGCGGCTATTTTCTTGGCAGGTTATTCCAAGGTCCGGCCCATATTCGACGCTTACCGCAAGAATTATCTCGGTCTTCATGGCGAACATGCCCCTCTTGACCGTCTCGCTTATTGCGGACTGATATATGTGGGTGATGACGAGAAGGCAGCCGAAAATGGTGCTAACAAGATGATGTGGTATATGCAAGCCAACAAGGTAGCAGACCACTGGAAAAACCCACCCGGGTACCATACCCCTGCAGTCTCGGCAAATGTTCTGCGTGGGGCGCATGTTTCTGGCTCTGGTGCGGCCTACAGCACCGACTTGAAGGAACATATGCGTCGCGGCAACGTGTTTGCCGGAACACCCGATCAAGTATTCGAGCAAATCAAGGCTTTCTGGGAATATTCGGGCGGCTTCGGACATATGCTTATGATGGGACAGGCCGGCCATATGACAGAAAAAGAGACGCTTCGTTCGATGACACTTTATAATGACGAGGTCTACCCGCGTCTGAAAGAACTCGCGAAGGGCTGGGACCCTGAAGCTATCGAGGAAAAACGTGCCGCGATGCCCGATAGAGATCATGCCGGTATCACCGAACTCGCGGTCGATTTTGTGAGGTAATCAGATCAAGCAGATGATAGACATAGAATCCAAATATATCGAAGTCGATGGGATCCGAACCCATTATCTAGAAGCGGGTCCGAAGGGTGCGCCCACTGTAGGGCTCCTACATTCCGGTGAATTTGGTGGCTGCTCTGAAATTAGCTGGGAATACACTATCCCAGCACTGGCAGAGCATTTTCACGTGCTGGCAGCTGACTGGCTGGGCTTCGGACGCACTGATAAAATATACGATTTTGCAAATCAGCGAGCCCGGGTCTACAATCACATGGCTCGATTTTACGAGATCATGGGCGTGCAGGAGGCAGATTTTATAGGAAATTCGATGGGCGGATCGAATCTCGCCCGCATGATAGCTGATCCACCACCACCGCTCCCCGTGCGTTCGGCCATTCTTTGCTCAGGAGGTGGCTTCACACCCCTTACAGACGAACGCAAAGTACTCCTTGCTTACGATTGTTCCGATAATGCCATGAGTAGGCTGCTGCACGCGATGCTCCATGATCCGAAATGGGGAAATGACGACGCCTATGTCGCAAAACGTCAAGAGGTCGCGTTGTTGCCGGGTGCATATGAAGTCGCTAGTGCGCCGCGACTTAAACGCCCCGAGCCGGAAACCGCCGACGACATTCCATCAGCACAAAGTTTTGGCATTCCCGATAATACCGTCTACGAAAATGTAGAGGTCCCCGTTTTGATCATAGCAGGCGAAAATGACCCGCTACGGGAACCGGGTTATTCTAATGATCTTGCCAACCGTATCCCGGACAACGAACACCATATCTTCGAAAGCTGTGGACACTGCCCCAATATCGAGCATGCCGACAGGTTCAATGAACTTGCTATTGAGTTTCTGAAACGCGTACACAATCAGAACTAATTGAACAGTGTGCATTCCGTACCAAATAGTCTCGAAAATCAGAGCTTTGTAATGACCTCTGCGGGATAAATAGGGCACTATTAAAGTAATTTAATGACTGGAAATATGCGGGGTTACACCCGCTATTCCGGCTGCTTTACCGACTCTCGGAGTATCATCATTTTCCCACCTTTCCTGATTAAGGGATCGGTTCATAGCATTGTGTTTCTGTAGCTTTTTAAATGTAACCCATCCTATTTCCTTATCGTCGATGTCTTCGGTAAACACGCTAATAATCACGCCGTAATGTCATCGATGATATCTTCTTGTATTCCAAATACAGGGTCTTGGCGGGTTCAATCAGAATGCGTTAGTGTCCTGTTATGTCGATAAGTTTCCGGACAGACAGCGAAGACGAGAAATCCTTCCGAACTGAAGTCAGAGGTTGGATTTCTGAGAACCTTCCCGATGATTTGCGTGGCTGGTCGACCCGTCCTCCGTTTGATCGTGCAATGTGGTGGCATCGTGCACTCCATTCAAAGGGTTGGATAGCTCCGGCCTGGCCAAGGGTCTATGGCGGCATGGAGGCAAATCTAAACGAACAGATTATTCTGAAAGAGGAGTTTGCCCGCGCCGGAGCGCCCGAAATCTCGGCCCAAGGGATTAACCATGTCGGGCCGGTGCTGATGGAATTCGGAACGGACTTACAGAAAGAACGCTACCTACCTCCAATTCTGACTGGAGAGGAAACTTGGTGTCAAGGCTACTCTGAGCCAGGCGCCGGTTCTGACCTCGCAAGCCTCCGTACTCGTGCAGATATCGATGGAAAGTATCTCATCGTCAACGGATCTAAAATCTGGACAACCTGGGCACATTATTCAGATTGGATTTATGCTTTGGTAAGAACCGATCCTAAAGCGCAGCGCAAGCAGGCCGGGATAAGTTTCGTAATGATCGAACTAAAAACACCAGGGATCAACATCCGACCTATCAAGACGATTACCGGCGACGAAGAATTTGCCGAGGTATTTTTCGATGATGTCAGGGTACCGTTACTGAATTTGGTTGGTAAGCTGAACGACGGCTGGCGAGTTGCCAACGCGCTACTTGCTCACGAACGGCTCGGAACCGCCAACCCACAACTTTTGTTCGAGGCAATCGAAAGAGTGCAAAAAGTGGCCAGATCAACGGGTGCCATGGACGATCCGTATTTTCTTGAACATCTGGCGGAGGTGAATATCGATACAATAGGCTTCGCTGCCATGTTCGCTCATGCTGCGGAGATAGCGAATGCCGAACGATCGCTCGGGCTCGATGCGTCGATAATGAAGATCAACGGCACCGAACTTCTACAGCGGATTTGCGATCTACTTCTTGAAGCTGCGGGAACTGACGCAGCGCTGGTCGACCGCATTAATACCGATGAAGGTCCGATCGAGATCGCTCCACTGTTCATGCAGGTCCGTCGCGCCACAATCTATGGTGGCTCAAATGAAATTCAGCGGAATATCCTGTCAAAAAAATTACTTGGCCTGCCGAAATAGCAAGCTTTCACTGGTCACTGAACCAATTCGCTAACTCTTTACAGGTATTTATCCGGAAATTATTCCTCGCGAATTATAATTTCGTCATCCGCAATGAAGGAAAGTACCTGAGCTGCACTCTCTGTCATGTTATCCTGTATACACTCATTATTCGATTTCCTTATCCATACTGCTCATCATGTCGAAGACAGGCCGCCCGACCGAGGAGCTAGAATTATTATAGAGTCTCCCTCATAATGCTTGTTAGTAGACCAGCCCATTTCAGCATGGGGTTTTTTAGTAGTATCCCTAAGCCAATCCTCAGCAAGAAGCTACGCGTCTTTACCAAAATTTTTATTCATCCTGGGGTGCTCATAAAATCTTTCTCTGAGAAGATGGGTTCAATCGCCTTGAGCGTATTGATTGCTTTCACAGTAACCACAGTCCCATCGAGCGGTGCGCAAGTTACCTATACCGAAGACGAAAAGGGGCTGATCCTCTCGCACGGCCCATGGCCAGTGAAGACAGAACCCGATCCCAGTAATCGTTTCTCTGGCAATGCTGAGGCTATAGCATATGGGAGAGCTCTTTTTGAGAGCGTCGATTTGTCCGTCGACCGAAGCCGAAGTTGCGCTACTTGTCACGTCCCTGAGTACGGACATAGCGATGGCCAACCTAACCGTAAAACCCTTTCCGGGGTTAATCGCAATACCCTAGCACTATTCAACATGCGCCTGAACACTTGGTACGGCTGGGACGGAAAATCCGATAACCTTTGGGCGCACTCTATAGCGCCTATCCTAGATAATCAGGAAATGGCAATGACCCCGGAAAAACTTCAGGTGCGTATCACTCACAACCCAAACCTCAGTTTGAAGTACCGCGCAGTATTTGGGGCAGACGCGACAGCCCACGACTCGGAAAACACCCTAGTTAATATCAGTAAAGCATTGGCCGCATATCAGGAAACATTGACCTCGGACAAGTCGAAGTTTGATTCCTTCCGTGACGCTCTAGAGGTAGGAGATGCAAACGGGATTGCCGCCTATCCAGCAGCAGCACAGCGGGGTGCAAAGCTATTCGTCGGGCGTGGGCGTTGCGAACTTTGCCATTTCGGGCCCAACTTCACCAACGGTGAATTCCACGATATCGGACTGCCCCAATTCCAAGATTCAAGCGATATCGATAAAGGCCGCTACAGCGGCATAAAGCTGCTACGCGGTAGCCGCTACAACCTTCTGGGTAAATTCAATGATGATGCCGATCGTACTACAGCTGGCTTCACCCGACATCTGCAGTTGACCCAGAAAAATTCGGGAGAGTTCCGGGTGCCGAGTTTACGCAATATAACAAAGACCTCACCCTACATGCATAACGGATCGAAAGAGACGCTGGAAGATGTGGTGCGCCATTACTCCGAGATCTCCCAAAAGCGCCTGAATCTAATAAACGAAAAGCTACTCCAGCCCCTAAGCCTCACCGACGAAGAAATTGCCGATTTAGTCGCGTTCTTACGGACACTTTAAATGTACATCCGTCCTAGTTCGCGGGAATAACTTCGCATGCTAAAAGTACTAGAGATATCAGGGAGTAATACTTGATCATGGGTATCATACGTAACATCCTTTTTATAATGTGTGACCAGCTGCGCTGGGATTATCTATCATGCAACGGCCATCCACACCTGGAGACGCCGCATATCGATAAACTCGCTGCAAAAGGCGTTAACTTCGTCAACGCCTTTGTCCAGTCGCCATTGTGCGGGCCCTCTCGTATGTCATACCTAACCGGGCGCTATGTCCATTCGCACGGGGCCACATGGAACGGCGTGCCACTATCTGTGGGCCAGACCAATATTGGTGATTTCCTTCGACCACACGGACTGCGCTGCGCGCTCGTCGGAAAGACCCATATGACGCCGGACGAAGAAGGCATGAAACGTCTCGGCGTCGATAAGATGTCTGAACTCGGCATACTGACATCGGAATGTGGGCTAGAACCGGTAGAGAGAGACGATGGCCTGTGGCCAGACAAACTGGTCGACCCCAACTACTCTTATAACAAATTCCTCAAATCCAAGGGGTATGATGGCGAGAATCCTTGGCACGATTGGGCCAACTCCGCCGAGGGACCCGACGGTGGTATCCTATCGGGCTGGTATCTTAATTCTAACCACCTACCAGCGCGCGTGAAGGAAGAAGATTCTGAAACCCCTTACATGACCGACCGCGCGATCGAGTTCATGGACGCTCAGGGAGAGGATCCCTTCCTACTCCACCTGTCATACATCAAACCACACTGGCCTTATATCGTCCCAGCGCCCTACCACAACATGTATAGTCATAATCAAATTTCACCTGCAGTAAGGTCAGAAACGGAGCGAGACAACCCACACCCCGTACTCAAAGCACACATGAAGCACCCGGAAAGTCTAAACTTTTCGATTGACGATGTGCGCAACAACGTAATGCCCGCGTATATGGGGCTCATTAAGCAGATCGACGACCAGATAGGGCGGTTGTTTGGCTGGATGGAAAAGGCCGGGCGCATGGACGACACGATGATTGTCTTTACCTCTGACCATGGCGATTATCTCGGCGACCACTGGCTCGGTGAGAAAGAGATGCTACACGAATGCTCAATCCGCGTGCCGATGATCATCTATGACCCGGATGCGGCAGCGGATGCAACGCGCGGCGCGAAGGACGAAACCTTGGTTGAATCACTCGATATTATCCCTACATTTCTTGACGTCTTTGGAGGATTGGTCGACAAGGAACATCTGTTGGAGGGACAGTCGCTACTTCCAACGCTACGTAGCACGCAAGACGAAGAATTACGCGACGCGGTATTCTCCGAGATTGATTATTCTTTTAAGCCGGCTCGTACATATACCGGCCGAGAACCCGCAGAGGCGCGCGGCTTCATGATTCGTACCGGACGCTGGAAATATATCCTTTGGGAAGGCTACCAGCCGCAGCTTTTTGACCTAGAAGCAGATCCTACCGAGTTCAGCGATCTCAGTGAAACTACTGAATATAGGGATATTTGCGACGAACTGCACGAACGCCTATTCCAGTGGCTTCGCACCCGCGCTACCCGCATCACCATGTCCGAAGAAACAGTCCGCAATCGCACTGGCGGAGCGCCCAAGCATGGAATTATCATTGGCGAATGGTCACCCGAAGAGACCATAAAAGGTGACCCGGAGTCAGATTACTGGGTGGAGTGACGCGGCAACTCACTGATCCTGAATATCGGGGTGAATTGGTCTCGAGGGACTAAACACCCGCCGCTTTCCCATCAGAGCGCGGGTCAGAGCCACCCTCCATTATCCCGTTAGAACTCACCGATACCCCTCCGGCATGGCCCACAAGGTCGGAGAAGGAATCAATCACCTGCACATCGTGTCCTGCGTCTCCCAAAACCGTAAAAAGATCCGGGGCGAAGCGACTCTCCAGTTTTAGATTAGTTCCCGTGTCACCCCAAGTTCGGCCGAGTATGAACCGCGGTGCAGTAATGGCCGCTTGTAGGGACTGACCGAAATTCACGTGCCGTGTATAAACGAGCGCCTGCGTCTGTGGTTGGCCATCGCCACCCATCGCGCCATAAGATAGAATCTTTCCGTTAGATAGCTCGGCTAACGCCGGATTGAGTGTATGGAATGGTCGCCGACCGGGTGTAAGACGGTTCACGTCGCCGTCTTTTAACGAAAAACTCGATCCACGATTCTGCCACAATATCCCTGTGTCCTCGAGTACGATACCGGCCCCGAACTCCCAGTAGATACTCTGGATGAAAGATACGGTATTACCGGCAGAGTCGATGGCACCCATCCATATGGTATCGCCATTTTTGGCTGAGAACGGCCAAGGCATCGCAGTCCGTAAATCGATATTGGTAGCTCGGGCATCTAGATCGGCGGCATTTAAAAATTCTTCGGGCGGGACGGTCATAGCGACCGGATCCTGTACATGGGCGTTACGGACAATAAAGGCCTGCTTAATGCATTCAACTAACCCGTGTACGTGGGTGAAGCCTTCTGGCTCCGAAACACCAAGACGATCAAACAGGCCGAGGATCATGAGGGATGCCAAACCTTGTGTAGGTGGCGGCATATTCCATACCGTGCCAGTCGAGAGCTTCAATTCTAGCGGTTTAAGTGTTCGCGCCCGATGACGCGCCAGATCATCGCCAGAAATGGGCGATCCAACTCGCGCCAGATCGGCAGCGATAGAAGCGGCTAAGTCTCCCTGATAGAATGTTTCGAAACCATCGGCGGCCAATTTGCGCAAGCTCGCACCCAGCCGAGGTTGATTGAAAATATCACCCTCCGTGGGGGGAATTCCATCATGTAAAAAGCTCTCACAAAATCCCGGCAACCCGTTGAGTTCATGCAGTTTATTTGATGTGTTACGCGACTGGTTTCCGGTAACCGGGAAGCCCTTTTCAGCGTAGTGTATCGCCGCCTCGAGCAACTCCTCGCGTGATTTTGTACCTCCCAAATCATCCGCCAGGCCGAGTGCCACCCGCCAGCCGGATAGTGTGCCCGCCACAGTATTAGCCGCCAGCGGACCTCGCGACGGAATCGTGTCATGCCCGGCCCGCGCATACAGATCGTCTGTAGCATCTGCAGCAACAGCACCACTGGCATCAATGCCGATCGGTTTCTTGCCAGCTGGTTTGACGATCCAGAAGCCGTCGCCACCGATAGCATTCATATGTGGATACACCACTGTGATTGCTGCCGCCATAGCGATCATCGCCTCGACCGCGTTACCGTCATTGCGCAAAACGTCACGGCCGGCATCCGCAGCTAGGTGGTGGGGGGCGGAGACGATACCGTCACTCGAAAAAACCGAATTAAGCAATTTGAGATTTCCTGTTTGCAGCCAAATGAACCTCTGCCACCGGGTGGTATCCAGCTTCGAATACAGGGTGACGCAGGAATAGTTCTGGATCGTGACCTGGGACTATGCGGTCGGTCTTCCCGCCGACAGCGTCACGTATATCCCGGTAAACCTTTATCAGATTCCAAGTATTTCCTTGCACATAGGCTGGGGGCCACATGCGTTCGATATTCTCGTACCAATAGACGCAATCTCCTGCGACGACATAAGGTCCGTCAGAGGTCTGAACCTCCACCCATTGGCAGCCAAAAGTGTGAGATTCATAGGCTAGCCGACACCAGACACCAGGCGCGAATTCGGTGTCACCGTCCATGAGGTTAACCCTTCCCTCCGACAGAAGGAATTCGACCGCATCGAGATCCTTTTCTTGCATTGATGATAGCGGCCACATGGTAGTGTCGGACCCCAGCCCGTCCGGCATCCCGTATACCTCTTTCCAGCCTTCATACTCAGTGCGTTGAACATGAAAGATGGCATTCGGAAATTGTTCGAGATTGCCAGCATGGTCGAAATGAAGATGGGTCAAGATTACATCTTCAATGTCCTCCGGTGCAAAGCCAACCTTGGCGAGGATCGTGTCCGGTTGTTCAACATTTTCATAATTTTTGCCGCTAGGGGACCAATCTCCCTTCATTCCGGTGTCTATTAGGATCGGCTTTTCGGAGTCGACCTCGCCGCCATAGATCAGAGAATAGATCATAGGGTTGTTGATGCGGCCTTTATTTGAATTGACCAGTGTGCCGCCGAAGAAATCCCGCGGCATATCCGACCGCGCATAGCGGAACGCCCAAATTGACCAATCTGCAGCCATGATTTAACTCCTTTTTATCCACCGTTACTGCCCGTCTAGGACCCGCCCAGAGATGAGCTGTGAGCGGCCCTAAGAAAGAGGGGGAAATGGGTAGACTCGTGTACAAAGGGACTATGGAACGATGATCACTGACCTTACCGTCTCGCGCGTTAATCTCACCGGCGTCTATTTTCATTACGCAGTTGGCGCCATATTAGCATATCCCAATTGTCTTCATCACGAAACGTTCCTTATAGAATTGTTATACCATCGGGGTCTCTACCGAGCATCTTCTGGAAGGCGGTGCAAGCGCCCGTCTCAACGGCGGCAGCATCCACATACGCGCCGCCGTTATATTTGCGCTCACTGTCCTGCCAAACAGACCACGGCCAGTCGGTTGATCTGTCGCGCTGTGACCAACGTTTTTTCATAACCTTTATCAAAGATTTCTTATGGGGAGCGCGAGATAGTAAATCAAACCGAGAGACTAGTTCATCGCCGATCAATAAGGTGGATGAATGACCCCATGACATTGCCTCGCCGCAGACCGTGGGTACCTAGATCGATACCAGCAGCATCCGTTGCTGTGAACAAGCAGTCAGTATCTTCCTCGTTCACTAGGCTGGAGAAGTGGAACTCGTGCGCACCGTACACTGTGCCGGTAGGGCCCAACGGTGTGTCGGAAATCAGTTTCACTTCGCGGTACCCCAGATGCATTTTACGGTCAGCAAAGCTAGTCTCCAAAGGCAGAAGTTTGGCCATCTGATGCGTATCGCCTTCAGAATCGGTCAGCGTCTCGCCCATCACCATAAAACCGCCGCATTCGCCATAGACGACAGCTCCGCGATCAGCAGCTGATTTTAAACCAAGCAAAAACGTTCGCGCGCCTGACAAAGTGCGAGCATGTAATTCCGGATATCCGCCGGGCAAATAAACCGCGTCCGCTAAACCATCTGGTGCTTCATCAGCCAGCGGCGAGAATGAAACAAGTTCTGCATCGGCAGCAAGCCAGCCATCGAGTACATGGCGGTAATGAAAACGGAACGCCTCGTCCGAAGCAACGGCAATCCTTTTACCGATGGGTGGTACTGGCTGCGGCGGGGCACCGCCGGGACGGGGCGGGACCACAGACATTAGATCGCGAAGACCGGTAATATCAATACTCGATGCTACCAGATCTGCGGCAGCATCTAGAAATTTTTCCAGCGCCATCAGCTCACAAGCCTGCACCAATCCGAGATGGCGCTCTGGAACCACGATACCCGGCATCCTCGGCACACACCCAAGCACTGGAATACCGAGCGGCGCGGCAGCCTCTTTCAACATATCGGCATGGCGCACACTACCGATCCGATTAAATATCACGCCAGCAACTATGACGTCCTCGCGGAAGCTGGCGAAGCCATGTAGCGTAGCGGCGGCACTCTGGGCCTGCGCACTGGCATCGACCACCAGAATCACTGGCAGACCGAGCTGCGCTGCTACATCGGCGGTAGAACCGTATGTCTCGCCTGAGACACCCTGTGCACCGTCAAACAACCCCATCACCCCCTCACCGAAAACAATTTCGGAATAGGCAGCCACCTTGCCGAACAACTTCGAGATTGTACCCGGGCGCATTGCCCATCCGTCGATATTGAGGCAATGGCGTCCACTTGCAGCGGTATGAAATCCCGGATCGATGTAGTCAGGACCTATTTTAAAGGAAGACACTGGCACGTTATTACGTGCGAAATGACGCAGAAGACCAAGGGTAATGGTAGTTTTTCCGCTGCCCGACGCCGGCGCAGCGATAACGGCACCGTACATCAGGCGCTAACCCACTTCGCGCTCGGTACGATTGCCGAGCGGATCAGATGTCAGCATTTTACCGCCGAGCGCGCCAGCCCAATCAAGTCCATCGCGGAGGCGGACTACCTCTCCGATTACCACCATGGCAGGCGGCTTAACCTCCGAATATGCGACGTCTTCGACGCACCGGCCAAGTGTGGTTTCCATCACCATCTCGTCATCTCGCGTCGCATTAGATACGACAGCGACAGCTTCATCTGGGTGTCGGCCGCCATCGAAAAGACGTTGGCGGATTGTCGCCAGATGCTTAATCGCCATGTAAATTACTAGCACTGGAGACCCAGCAGCCAGCGCCGGCCAATCAATCCCGTCTGGGATATCACCCGATGCGCCATGACCGGTGATAAACGCAACGGCAGAATTGGTCTCGCGGTGAGTGAGAGGTATGCCGGCATGGGCAAGCCCGCCAACGCCCGCCGAAATTCCAGGAATAACTCGGAAAGGTATACCCGCTGCCACCAGCGCCAGCGCCTCTTCGCCGCCACGGCCAAATATGAAAGGATCACCACCTTTGAGCCGCAGGACCCTTTTGCTCTCACGAGCCAGCTTGGCCAGTCGGGCAGAGATGTCCGGCTGCTTTGGTGACGGCTTGCCGCCGCGCTTGCCGGCATAGACTATTTCACAAGTTTCGGCGGCCTGCTCAAGAATCTTATCGGCGATCAGCGCATCGTGCACGATCACATCCGCCTGGCGTATGCCGTTGAGCGCGTGGAGTGTCAGCAGCCCCGGGTCACCGGGGCCGGCCCCGGTTAGCCACACCCAACCAGGCTCGAATTGGGGCATTTCGAAAGTGAGCCGTTCCATGAAGAACTCTTAACACATATAACAGTGTAATGGCACGTAAGCCCGAAAGAGAATTACGTCGTGGCTGGACCACGGGCGCCTGCGCGACCGCGGCAGCGAAAGCCGCCTATTCAGCACTTTTGACTGGCCACTTCCCCGATCCGGTACACATTACCCTGCCGAAAGGCGAGAGGCCCGCGTTTGCACTTGCACGGGAAGAAATTGACAAAAACACCGCCCATGCCGCCATCATTAAGGATGCAGGCGATGATCCTGACGTCACCCATGGTGCTTTGATACAGGTCAGTGTCTCTATATGCGGGGCGGGAGACGGTATCAAGTTTCGGGCTGGTGACGGGGTCGGTATAGTTACCCGAGAGGGCCTGCCGCTCCCGGTTGGAGAGCCAGCTATTAACCCTGCTCCACGTCAGATGATTTCAAATACCATTAACGAAGTTGCATCAGCCCACGGTGGAGACGGAAACGTGATCATCACCATTTCAGTCGCCGACGGAGCCGCGCTCGCAGAAAAAACATGGAATCCTCGTCTTGGTATTGTCGGTGGGATTTCTATCCTCGGCACTACCGGTATTGTGGTGCCCTATTCGTGTGCGGCATGGATCGAGTCCATCCATCGGGGAATCGATGTCGCACGCGCGAGCGGTGAACAGACGGTCGCCGGCTGTACCGGCAAAACATCCGAAGAAAAGACCCAGACGATGCTAGGGCTACCCAATCATGCGATGGTCGATATGGGTGATTTTGCTGGCGGTATGCTTAAATATCTACGTACACACCCTGTGCCAGATGTCGTCATCGGCGGCGGGTTCGCCAAGTTGTGTAAGCTAGCGCAAGGTAACTTGGACCTTCATTCTGGGCGCAGCCAAGTCGATCTGTCGTGGCTGGCCGGTATCGCCCGGAATCTCGGAGCAGATGACGTCGCACGTGCCGCAATAGAAAACGCAAACACCGCGGCAGAAGTGCTGTCGCTCGGTCAGACAAATGATATACCACTCGCAGACGAAATTGCCCGCCGCGCCCGAGACGTCGCAAAGGACACTATCGGCAATAGCGGGTCCACAATACGGGTACTGATTTTCGACCGACAGGGTACCCTCGTAGGTACATCCGATGGCTGACCGGCCGCGAGCGCTATTGCTGGGCGGTACATCTGAGGCCGTCGCTCTCGCTCGCAAGACCGCCGAGAATTTTGATGTCACCTACTCGCTGGCCGGACGGACCCGCAACCCGTCTCGTCCCGACAATGTTACCATCCGAACAGGCGGGTTCGGCGGAGTGGCAGCACTATCCGCTTGGCTGCTTGCACGAAACATTGATTTGGTAGTCGATGCCACCCACCCTTTTGCAGAACAGATTTCTTTAAATGCGCATAACTCCTGCCAGATAACCGGGATACCACTGCTCCGCCTACTGCGCCCGGCATGGCAGGCAGTCTCCGGTGATATTTGGTACCACGCCGACGACATCGCGGACGCTAGCCGAAAAATACGAGCCCTAGGCACAGCCGCATTTCTCTCTGTGGGTCACCAGGAGCTTAGAGCCTTCGCCGGCATAGACGATATTAGATTCCTAATACGTACCGTCGATCCACTGGAAACCGTTCCGCTCCTGAAATCCACGTACATTACTGGCCGCGGTCCGTTCTCAGTTGATCAGGAAACGGCGTTGCTTCAAGCGCACGAAATAGATGTTTTAGTGAGCAAAAATGCTGGCGGTAATGGCGCCTATGCGAAGATTACTGCGGCCAGAAACCTCGGGTTATCGGTTTTAATGATCGGGCGGCCTTCATCGTTACCCGGAAATACCGTCGATAATATAGACCGTGCGCTGGACTGGATGGGCATGCATCGGCGCCGGTGAATTGAAGACCGTGCCAGAGATAATCAACTATTTCACCGACTGGAATTTCCGCCCAATGGATATCTGGAATAGGGGTATTGGAAGTTTTTATATTAACCGTTCCTTCTAGAGGAGTAGGGTCGGGTCTGAATAATTATTCTTTACGCCTCGGCCGCAATACGTGCACGTGGTCAGCATCGTATAAAGCAGAATCCGCAAACGCCACGGGAGACAGTACGCGGCCAACCAAAATCAGGGCGGTGCGCGTGATCTTAGCCTCCCGAACTTGATTACGGATATCAGCCAATGTCCCCTCTATCACCTTTTCGTCTGGCCAGCTTGCGCGGAACACGACCGCGACCGGACAATCAGCACCGTAATGAGGCGTCAAGGTTTCACAGACATGTTTCAGGTTGCGGACTGATAGGTGAATTGCCAGCGTCGCTCCAGATCTACCAAGTATATCTAGATCTTCATTCTTGGGCATGGCAGACGCCTTCATCGCGGTACGCGTCAAAATTACCGTCTGTGACACGTCAGGTAGTGTCAGTTCACGTTTCAGCAATGCGCTTGCAGCCGCATAGGCGGGTACGCCGGGTACGATCTCGAAATCGATGCGGAGCGCGTTAAGCCGCCGGATCTGTTCGCCTATGGCACCATAAAGAGACGGATCTCCGGAATGGACCCGCGCCACATCATGCCCGACCGCATGGGCCTTTTCCATATAGCCGATAATATCAGTCAGGGTCATTGATGCAGTGTCGAGAACCAAGGCACCATGGGGTGCGTGGGCTACCACGGCTTCAGGCACCAGAGATCCAGCGTAGAGACAAACCTCGCACCGCGCGATGACGTCGCGTCCACGAATGGTGAGAAGGTCGGGATCTCCCGGTCCCGCGCCGATGAACCAAACCGTCATCCCGTGGCTTTCCTCTCGTTCGATTTTTTTCCGTCGTAGCCGCGCGGAGTGTATACCCACTGCCGTCCGTCGCTTCGCATCACCGCCCGCGTTTCCGAAGAACCTACGAGGACGATTGTCAACATATCTACGTCGGTAACATCCAACGTTTCCAACGTCACCGTGCGGATTTGTTCTCCATCGCGACCCAGATTGCGGGCCAGAACCACCGGTGTCGTCCCGAGGCGGGCATCGAGAAGAATTTCGCGCGCTTTCTTGAGCTGCCAAGTACGACGCATAGAGACCGGATTATAGAATGCGATCACGAAATCCCCTTCGGCGGCTGCGCGGACGCGTCGTTCGATGGCGTCCCACGGGGTAAGTAAGTCTGACAGAGAAATAGTGCAGAAATCATGGCCGAGGGGTGCGCCTGATCTAGCGGCCGCGGCCTGCAGCGCGGAAATCCCAGGACAGACCTCGATCGCAAGACGTTTCCAGTCAGCGTGGCCGCTGGTTTCTAGGAGTTGGAATACCAAGGTCGCCATCGCGTAAATTCCAGGATCGCCGGACGAAACCAAGGCGACCGTTTTGCCCGTTGCCGCAATATCGAGCGCGGCATGCGCCCGGGCCATCTCTTCGCCCAACGGAAAATCGTGACGATTCTTGCCTACTGCGCGGGGTCCAAGAATATCCAGGTACAACGTGTAGCCCACAAGATCAGTCGCTGACGCCACCGCAGATTCCGACTCCGAAGTCATCCAACCGTCACTTCCGGGCCCGGTTCCAACAATCAGCAGCCGGCCTTGCGGTAGACCGGTATCGGCTAATACTATTGGAGATGGCGCCAGCGCAAGAGCACAGGTGGCTCGCGCGGATTTGATCTTGGCAGAAATCAAATTACCTTCTGGGCCACAGGCCGCGAGCGCGGCAGCTTCCGATACGCCATGACACCCAACTTCACGAAAAACCACGTCAGACGGATTTTGCAGCCGCGGTGTTTCAGCCTCCAGCGTCTCTGCATCAAAGAATCTGGCGGGCACGTTCAGAGATACTGCCAGTGCATGGACTGCCGGCTCGTCCGCCTTAAGGTCTAGGGAAAATACCCCGGCGATAGCTGAAGGGGCGATATTCGCCTCTCTCAGTGCTTTATCCGCCAACGCCTCCAGTTCATCCAGCTCAGTGCCTCGTTCGCAGCCGACCCCTATAGCAACTATTGCGGGGTTATAAACCAAATGCTTGGCATTACCGGGATCACAATACGGCGTTGAAGAGATACGGAGCGCGCCGGCAAGGTCTCTCGGGATCTGTGTGTCGGCAATAAATTGAGGTAAAGTGCCGTCGAGGCTCACCGCCTCCCCGGCCAACAGGTCAGCCGTAAAAGACTTTACGTCACTTGGATTAGCTAACACCCACCCGGAGGGTGGATTATCAAGTCCGGCACCGAAACGCAGATCCCCGGCCGTTGTAATGGCGGCCGAAACACCAATCGCGTCCGCAATCGTTTTAGCACATTCATTTGCCCCATGATGCCCTCCCAGAAGTGGAACTACAGTAGAGCCATCTTCGGCGACGGCAATGACGGCAGGTTCGGTGGTCTTGTCAGACAGAGCCGAGCCCAATAGCCGGATCAATATCCCTGCAGCACAAATACCAATCACGGGTGTACCATGTTCAAACAAAGCACGAACATGATATCCGGTATCTTCAAATACAATATCCACGTCCTGCAATCGGCTCGCCAAACCATGAATATTGCTACCGGAAACCGCGGATTTAACTTTCCGCGCAGTTACTATCCCGCCCGGCCCGAGTACTATAATTGCAGGCCCAGTCATTTCCATGCTTGGGCGCGCTTGTGTAAAAGGATCATGGAGAAATAAGGCGCGTCGCCGTCTCCGACATCGGCCAATCTCACGACTCGCTGTTTGTCCATGGTCGCGCGTTCGATATAGCGAGCATTTTCGGACAGGCCAAGATCAGCCAGCACACTACGGATTTTTTCAAGATGCCGACCAACCTTAATGATCGCGGCAGCGTCAGCCTCTACCAAACGTTTTGCGAGCGTCTTGGCATCCAACGGGCCCGGGATCACCGATAGTACATCGTTCTTGGCTGATAGCGGAGACCCAAGCGCGGCTGCGCAGGCGGTCAGAGACGAGACACCGGGCACAACCTCGATGGCATGGTCACCGACAAGGCGTCCGAACAAATACATGAACGATCCATAAAAAAAGGGATCGCCTTCGCAAATTACGGCAACATCGTCGCCGGCGGAGAGGGCATCATCAATCTCTATGGCCGCCTTATCGTATACATCGTCGGATGGGAACCGAGCCGGCAACAGCGGCATGCGGATGGCGATCTCACGCTGGGTTCCAGGTAGGTGCTCAGCAACGATCTGACGTGCCAAGCTGGGGCCTTCTTCTGGGGCGGGCCACGCTAGAACAGGAACAGATTTTAGGATTCGCAACGCTTTCAGGGTCAACAGCTCGGGGTCCCCGGGACCCACTCCAACGCCATACAGCCTGCCGACCATCAGATTTTCACAGCGGCAAGCTGGGTGACGGGCATGGTCGGTCTCCAACCAGTGAGAGAACCGACGGGCTCCGCACGGGAAATTGATATGCGTGCAAGATTGCCGCCATATGCCTCGCGAAATACTGCCAAAGTGCCTTCGCTTTCCAGAGTTACGGCGTTAGCGACTAGACGACCGCCTGGCTTAAGCGCTTTCCAACAAAGATCGAGCAACTCGGGATTGGAACCACCACCCCCGACGAAAACGGCATCTGGCGCATCTAGCTGCGCCAGCACCTCGGTCGCTTCTCCCTCTATCATCCGAAGACGTGGAACGCCAAGCGCGACAGCGTTGCGAGCGATTAGACCAATCCGGTCGGCACGGCTTTCGATAGCCGACGCCCGGCAAGCCGGATGAGTCCGCATCCATTCAATCGCTACCGACCCACATCCAGCGCCGATATCCCAAAGATGTTGTCCTGGCACCGGCGCCAAAGCGGAGAGTGTAAAGGCGCGGACTTCGCGTTTGGTAATGTTGCCGTCGCTGCTAAACGCTTCATCCGGCAGACCGGGAATTCGCGGCAAAATAACGGCATCCGTACCAGCGACGCAGTTGACAGCAAGCGTGTGAAACGCCGCGATATCGTCGTGGTCCCAATTGCCGGCATCCCCAACCAGTTGGCGTTCACAAGCACCTCCCATATGTTCCAAAACAGTCATCTCGCTATCCCCATAACCACGCTCGGTGAGGATGTCAGCCACCTGCGCCGGGGTGCCCGAGCCGTCGGCCAAGATCAGTAACCGGGAGCCGGGCTGGATGAAAGGTACTATTAGGCTGGCCGGACGACCATGCAGGGTCAGTTGGTCGACATCCGCAAGAGCCCAGCGAAGTCGCGCGGCAGCGAGCGTAAACGCCGAAAGCGACGGCACGACATCCATTTCTTCGGCCGCGAAGTGTTTCAACAGCGTCACGCCGATCCCGAAAAACATTGGATCGCCGGTGGCTAATACGCAGACCAGTCGACCACGCATTTCGGAAATTTTCGTCATAAGATCTGTCAACGGCCGCGTCCAGGTCAGTCGTTCACGATCGTCATCGGGCAACATTGCAAGATGCCGTTCACCGCCTATCAAGATTTCAGCAGCATCGATCAGCATGCGCCCACGCGGAGTTAACCCGTCAAGGCCATCCTCACCGATACCGACGACACTGAGCCAACGGTCTTTCATATTTTGTAATTTCCAGCAAGCGCGTTGACAGCTGCTGACGCCATGGCGCTGCCACCCCGGCGGCCCAACAGCGTAATATAGGGTACCTCGGGGCGGATTTTTTGCAGCGCATATTTCGATTCAGCAGCCCCGACAAACCCCACTGGAAATCCCAAAATCACCGCTGGCTTACGCGATGGGTCCTCAGAAATCACCTCAAGCAAACGGAATAGCGCTGTCGGCGCATTGCCGATGGCAACCACACTACCCGGAAGAAATGGTTTCCATAATTCGACCTGCGCCGCTGAGCGCGTAGTGCCCTGTTCCTTGGCCATCGTCGCCACGTTGGGTAGACGGATCATGCTAAGAACCTGGTTTCCAGCAGGAAGGTGCGCCGTGATCACACCGTCCGCCACCATCTGCGCATCGCAAATTACCGGCGCACCCGCAGCAAGGGCATCACGTGCGGTTGCTGTTACGCCATTATACCAGCGGATATTCGGAACGATCTCCGGCATGCCACAGGCATGCACCAGCCGGATAACTATATCTGCCATGTCGTCAGGAACCACCGATAGGTCCGCTTCTTCGCGCACGATCGCAAATGACCTACGGTAAATTTCATCAGGATCACGAAGCCATTCCATGTGATTTCAGCCGGTTCCCTTCATTGTTTTTGGCCCCAGCGGGTGATCCGCGTGAGGATACGGATGGTGATGATCATGCCCATCTCCGTGAGAATGATCGTGTCCTTTTCTGTGACCGTGGGGATTTTCATTATTAAGACTGTGGGGGCCACCAATACCGATGCCTTCGACGTGATGATGATGACTTTCCTGGGCCAACCCGACTTCCGATTCAAAGCCCAGAACCTGTTCGCGATACTTACAAAGCTGGCAGTTCATATTATTTTCTCCGAGTCGGATTTCTTCTATTCGTTCCATGAACGTCTCTATCACCATCGGATGGTCGTTAAGGTAGGACGCCTTGATGAATTCAATGTTCGGATACCGAGCAGCAACTTTATCGGTATAATCATAGATCCTTCGCACTAGCACGCCTGTGAACAAAAAGTAGGGAAAGACCACAATTCGCCGATAACCTAACCTGACGGCGTGTTCCAGCCCTGGCTCGACCAACGGGAAGGTTACCCCAGAATATACGGTTTCTCCCCAGCCGAAACCGAGACCTTCCCACAACATTCGCATCACCTTCGCAACGTTGGAATTAGCATCCGGGTCGGACGCGCCGCGCCCCACTACCACGAGCAGTGTCTCTTCAGTAGGCACATCATCGCTTGCAAAATCGAGTGCTTCTTTGATTCGATCAGAAGCGGCGCTTAACATTTTTAGATCGATCGCTAGTTCACGCCCATAACGGACATCTACTCCGTTATTGCTTGCTGCCCAGGTGTTGAGAACCGACGGTATATCGTTCTTGGCGTGCCCTGCTGCAAAGAGCATACCTGGAACAGCCATTATCTCAGTCACACCCTGTTCAATTAGATTCCCCAAACCTTCCTTGATGACGGGTTTTGCAAACTCCAGGAAACCATACTCGACTGGAACACCTTCAGCTCGTTCGCGGATCGCGACAGCCAGTTTTTCAAATTCTGTTACTGCACCTTCGTCGCGGCTACCGTGGCCACATACCATTATCCCTGTAGTCAATTGTTTCTCCCGTAAAGGCTGCAATTGATTTCGTGTCGCAACCGCGCGATTGTCGGCCGATGATGTTTCAATGGTATAGCGCCGACGCGGCAGCAGTGCACCCCTTGCTGGTGGTGATGCTGGCGCTGGCAATCGATGTCGCGCTGGGCGATCCTCCGGGGCTTTGGAACCGCGTGCCCCATCCGGTTGCGGTTTTCGGCAGCTTGGCGGCCTTCTTCGACCGCAAAATGAACCGACCACAAAGATCGGACCGCGTGCGGTTCTGGCGGGGGCTGCTGGTAACCCTTTTCTTGGTCGCGCTCGCTGGACTCGTCGGCTACGGGTTCCAGTGGCTTTGCGCTCAATGGGAATATGGCTGGGTCGCAGGGGCTCTGATCGCCAGCGTGCTGATCGCCTATCGCAGTCTTTTCAATCACGTCCGCGATGTGGCAAACGGACTCGACGTCTCGTTGATCAGCGGAAGATCCGCGGTGGCCCATATTGTGGGCCGAGATCCGGACCGGCTGGACGAACACGGCGTCGCTCGCGCCGCCATAGAATCGACGGCAGAAAATTTTTCTGACGGCGTGGTAGCACCGGTAATTTGGTTTGCGTTGCTCGGTCTGCCGGGACTTTTCGCCTATAAGGCGGTAAACACTATGGACAGCATGATCGGTCACCGCGACAGCACATACGAGCATTTCGGAAAATTTGCGGCACGCCTTGACGACGCAATGAATGCGGTTCCGGCGCGTATCTCGGGTATTCTCATAGTAATCGTAGCTGCCGTCGGAATCGGCTCCAAGGGCGGGGAAGCATGGGCGGCGGCGGTCAGGGACGCGGAAAAGCATCGCTCGATTAACGCGGGCTGGCCCGAAGCCGCGATGGCGGGTGCGCTCGGAATTTCTCTGGCAGGGCCGCGGCAGTACCGCGACTTTATAGTTGACGATGCTTGGATGAACGAAGGCGCGCGCACCGATGTCTCTACAACTGACATACATCGCGCACTTAGCCTGTACCGTAAGGCGGGCGCCGGACTGATGGCAATACTCCTGCTTGTTATGGCGTTGATTTAACCACCTAGCCATCGATCATCCCGGTAATATCAAGATACGTCTCTAAATGGTCGGCCAAAGCATCAAGTGCTTGCTCAATACCGGCCTCATAGTTCATCGCCGCGCGCGCACCCGGGCGAATTCGCCGCAAAAAAGCTGACCGAAATGTATCAGAGGCGAAAATTCCATGGACGTAACATCCGGCGACAAGCCCGTCGGCCGACACTGCGCCGTCTGGCCTACCCGACAGGTCGAGCATAGCGCGCTCGGTGCCCAAGCCGCAGGTTTGGCCTATATGCATTTCGTACCCTGATATAGCCGCTCCCGACCGCTTTTCAGTACCGGTTACCTGGACCAGAGTTTTGTTCGCCGTAAGCATAGTCTCTATGTCGAGCAAACCAAGCCCCTGCGCTTTCGATGCCGGACCCTCGATACCTTCCGGGTCAGATACTGTCTGGCCCAGCATCTGGTAGCCGCCGCAGATTCCCATCACTGCGCCACCACGCCGTACATGGGCTGTGATATCGATGTCCCATCCTTGCTCAAACAAGAAAGACAGATCAGACAAAGTCGCCTTCGAGCCAGGCAGCAGAATCAGATCGGCATCGCCAGGCAGCGCCTCACCTTCCTTCACCATCGTCACTGATACATCTGGTTCGGCACGCAGTGGATCGAGATCGTCAAAGTTGGCGATAAGGGAAAACATAGGTACTGCGATTTTGATTACGCCTGATTTAGTATCCGCACCGCCGAGATTAAATGCGTCTTCTCGCGGCAGACGGGACGCACCCTCAAACCACGGTACTACACCATAATCCGTCATGCCTGTATGTTCCCGAATGATGGCACGGCCATCCCGAAACAATGACGGATCACCGCGAAACTTATTAACGATGAAGCCGCGTGTGAGTTTCCGTTCGTGGTCGGACAGTAAATTCCAGGTGCCTACCAGCTGCGCAATCACGCCGCCCCGATCGATATCGCCGATCATTATCACTGAGACGTCAGCCGCAGCGGCGAAGCCCATATTTGCGATATCTCCAGCGCGCAGGTTGACCTCTGCCGCGCTACCCGCGCCTTCAACAACGACGATATCAGCCGCCGCACTGAGCCGCGCAAAACTCTCCAGCACGGAGCTCATCAATTCGGGCTTCATAAGCTGGTAGTCGCGCGCCTTCGCATTGCCAACTACCCGTCCCTGAACCACCACCTGCGCGCCGGTTTCGGTCTGCGGTTTCAGGAGCACCGGGTTCATGTCGGTGTGAAACGCCACCTCGCAGGCCCGGGCCTGTAATGCCTGCGCGCGCCCAATTTCTCCACCGTCAGCAGTTACAGCTGCGTTATTCGACATATTTTGCGGCTTAAACGGCCGAACGTTGAATCCTCGCCTTATTAGTGCCCGACACAATCCTGCCACCAGTACCGACTTCCCGACGTCGGATCCGGTACCTTGCAGCATGAGGGCGGTTAGGGCCATTTTAGAACTCGATACCTTTTTGAGCACGGACGTTCTGTTCACGAAAGGGGTGTTTAATTTGCGTCATTTCAGTGACCAGATCGGCGGCGGCTACAAGTTCCGGTTTAGCGTTTCGGCCTGTCACTATCACGTGCAGCATCTCGCGCTTGTTAACGAGAACTTCCAGTACTTCAGTGAGATCTAAATAGTCATAGCGCAAGACGATATTGAGCTCATCGAGGATGACGAGGTCATAAGACGGATCGGCGATGATTTCCTTTGAGGCTTTCCATGCCTTTTCCGCCGCCGCAATGTCCCGCGCTTTGTCCTGGGTCTCCCAAGTAAAACCCTCACCCATTGTACGAATAGTTACCTGTTCGGGAAAGTGTTCCAACACAGTGCGTTCACCGGTTTCCCATTTGCCCTTCACATACTGGATGACACCAACCTTCATGCCATTACCGACCGCCCGCGCAGCAACCCCGAATGCTGCCGTCGATTTTCCCTTACCCTTGCCGGTGTGAACAATCAGCAACCCTTTCTCAACCGTCTTGTTAGCTAACATCTTGTCGCGTGCTTCTTTTCGTTTTTTTGATTTCTCGTTTGCGAGAGTAAATTCTTCCGTTGTTTGCGGTTTTTTGGCCATCAGGCCACTCCCTTCAGATCTCTGAGATAGGTCCAGGCGGTGTTCGACCGCGGCCGCCATAGGCCGCGATCCTGTGCTTCAATCAAACGCTCAGCCATGTCGCGAAGAGCATGAGGGTTGCTCCGTTCTAGAAATTCCCGCACGTCTGGGTCGGCAAGATAGGCATCGAAAACTAGGTCGAATTGATGGTTTTTTACGCAGTGCGCAGTTGCGGCAAAGGCAAAGAGATAGTCGACGGTCGCTGCCATCTCAAACGCGCCCTTGTAGCCATGACGCATGACGCCAGCTATCCATTTTGGGTTAACCACACGGGCTCGTACGACGCGGGCAATCTCGTCCTCAAGGCTCCGGATCTTGGGCGTTTCCGGGCGCGAATGATCATTGTGCCAGACTGCCGGCTGATCACCTGAAAGATAGCGCACCGCGGCCGTTAGGCCGCCTTCAAACTGATAATAATCATCGGAGTCGAGAAGATCATGCTCGCGGTTATCCTGATTGTGGACGACCGCTTCTACGCCGCTCAAGCAACGCTCGAACAAACGGTGTTCGGGCTCACCTTCAGCGCCTTCACCGTAGGCGTAGCCGCCCCAAGCAATATAGGCGCGGGCGAGGTCGGCGTCGGTATCCCAACCACGCTCGTCTATCAGTGCCTGCAACCCCGCCCCATAGGCACCAGATTTAGAGCCAAACACGCGGTGGCCAGCGCGACGGCGCGCGGTATCCTCATCGATTCCTTCAGTCATAAGCGCAGCGGCGTCCTCAGCAACACGGGCAGCCAGGGGGTTTTGATCCAAGGGCTCATCCAAAGCAGCTACAGCGCGTGCAGCACTATCGAAAAGATTAATTTGTTGCGGAAAAGCGTCGCGGAAAAATCCTGACAACCGCAGTGTGACGTCTACACGCGGGCGGTCCAGTATTTCAAGGGGCATGATCTCGAACCCCGTAACGCGGCCCGACCCACGGTCCCATTGTGGCTGAACACCCATCAACGCTAAGCCTTGAGCAATATCATCCCCTCCGGTCCTCATGTTGGACGTCCCCCACGCGGAAAGTGCCATACGCCGAGGCCATTCACCATGCTCCTGGGCATGTCGATGGATCAGCAGCGTTGCAGACCTCCAGCCTAGGGTCCACGCTGTAGGTGTAGGCACCGTGCGGGTATCGACCGAGTAGAAATTGCGTCCCGTCGGCAAAACTTCCACGCGCCCCCGCGTCGGCGCACCAGATGGACCCGGATTGACGAACCTACCATCTAGCGCGGCCAGCACACCACTGATCTCAGCCGAGCCACAAGCAGCCACACTGGGCGCGATGGTGTCACGGACGGTATCAATTACGACCCGTGTTGCAGGCCACGCGTCATCCGGTGTGCGACCTCCAACCAAATCAAGTGCCAAGATTTCCAGCCGCTCAACTGTATCGCCATTCGTCCGCCAAGGGTCGTCGCCAGCTAGTGCGGCCGGCCGGGGTCCGGTCCACGGGTCACCCAAAAGGCAATCCAAGGGGTCGAAATCTTCCAATCCCAGATCAGCCGCCAGTGCCCGAATCAGAGAGGCGTCGCCATCCTGCCCGTCACCACGCGGCAGACGTACCAGCGCTACCAGAAGCGCATCGCGTAAGGAACCCTCCGGGCTGATCCCAAATACATGTAACCCGTCTCGGATCTGCAATTCTTTAAGCTCGCACAGATAATTGTCGAGCTTGGCAAGGGCCTCATCGGCGGGTTCATTCACACTAATGCCGCAATCAAGGTCGAGACCCGACGACCGTGTGAGTTCCAAAATCCGCTCTCGTAGAAGATTAATTCGGCGGGGATCTAAACCAGCGGCCTCGTAATATTCATCCACCAACCGCTCGAGATCCGCAAGTGGTCCATAGGTTTCAGCCCGTGCCAGCGGTGGCGTCAGGTGATCAACGATGACAGCGGAGGTCCGACGTTTCGCCTGTGTACCCTCACCGGGATCATTGACGATAAATGGATATACGTTCGGCAACGGGCCAAGTGCCGCTTCCGGGAAACAGTTAACCGACAGCGCGAGTGACTTACCCGGCAGCCATTCCAAATTGCCATGCTTTCCCATGTGGACAACGGCATCAGCGTTGAACTGCAGCCGTATCCAGGCATAGAACGCGAAATAGCTATGCGGCGGAACTAGGTCGGGGTCGTGATAAGATTTTGCCGGATCGATGTTATAACCGCGCGCAGGCTGTAGCCCGATAGCGATTTTCCCTAAGCGGAACACTGGGATCGCCAAAGCGCCGTAACCAACGGCGTCGTCCAAATAGAATGGGTCCGACTCTGGCGCTCCCCAACGTTCGGAGACCGCATCACGGATGGTTTGCGGCAAACCCGAGAAAAAGAACTGGTAATCGGCGATAGAAATCGTCTCCTCTACCCGACGAGCCAAGACCCCGTGATTGGTTGGCCCATCGAGGAGACGTGCGATCAAGGACGCACCATCGTTGGGTAGATTACTAATCCCGTATCCAGAATCTTTCATAGCGTGGAGCAGGGTTATCGTACCAGCCGGCGTATCTAGCCCAACCCCATTGCCAAGGCGCCCGTCACGGTTTGGATAGTTGGCCAGCACCAGAGCAATACGGCGCTCAGGTGGAGGGGTTCTTGCAAGCCTAATCCAAGCAGCGGCGAGTTCAGCGACAAAATCAATTCTATCGAGAGATGGAAGATGTTTGACAATAGCGGCCTGTGTGGCCGCGTCGAACCTAGCCTCAGACTTAAACGCCACAGCACGAGTCAGAACTCGACCGTCAACCTCGGGCAAGGCGACATTCATGGCAATATCACGGGCGACCAGCCCGGCGTCACTACCCGCCCAAACGTCTTCCGAAGTTGCCGAAAATACCGTCTGCAATACCGGGCAGTCAGCAGAGTCGAATGGGGTCCTGTTTCGCTCAACCCCGGGGGTGGAGACGGCGAAACCTGTCGTATTCAGGATCACATCGGGCGGCACATCGCAAAGGGTCTGTTCGACGACCCCGGCGGAGATAGATTCCTTCAGGCTCTGGATATAGATAGGTAGCGGATTTAGATCGCGTTTCTGAAGCGCGGCGATCATAGCATCGACTGGTTCGGTGTTTCCCGACTGAAGCAGCGCCCGATAAAACGTTACGGCGGCAACTGGTGCATCCTTTTTCCAGTGTCGGTGCAGGACTGACATATCGACCATCTGTGTATCTGGCCAATAGAGTCCCGCTGTCATCAAAGGAACTGGTTCAGCCCACTCGGAGTCTATCCCCAACAAATGCGCAGCATACCCCAGAAAGTTATCGATATTTGCAGACCCGCCATGGACCAGGTACTGCCACAAGCGATGAGCATCTTCAGAGGGTACCGTGCCATATTGGGCCAGTTCAGGGTCAGGTGTATCTTCGCCCGGTAAGGCTGCGAATCTGATGTCGTTACGGCGGCAGATATGGGCGATTTGCTCAACTCCATACGGCCAATAGGTCACCCCGCCAAGCAGCCGTATTACCACCAACTTCGCATGCGCAATAATCCCCGCGACATAGACGTCAACTGACATCGGATGCGTTAGCTGCAGAAAATTTGCTAGGCGAAGAGATGGGGCATCTGCACCCGCGCGTGATTGCCCGGCGGAAAGCGCGGTGAGTTCGGTATCTGCAGCGGAAAGAATGACAATATCACCCGACGTCTGACCCAGATCGACGGCTTCCGAACCATCGGAAAAAATCCCCGGCGTAGCCGCGAGAAGATGCATCTCAGCTTCTCTCCAAACCACCCAACGCACTGGCGATAGCCGGCTTATCGAGGCCGGCTAGACCAATTATGACGAGCTGCGTTTCACGTACTTCACCATCCTTCCAGGGGCGGTCGAAGTATTGCTGCAAACGTGCACCGACGCCCTGGACAATCATTCGCATATCTTTACCCGGGACGTCGACAAACCCTTTCACGCGGAGAATATCGTGGGCGTTTACGGCGGATACGAGGCGATTAATCAGGGAATCCACCGATTCTATCGCACCAATTACGACCTCAAAGCTCTCGAAATCATCGTGATTATGCCCGTCTTCTGCGTCGTGATGCGACGGGCGCGCTTCCAGATCGTCCTCAGCTGCAGCTTCAATCCCCAAAAGCACATCAGTGTCAATAACGCCCCTGGTTGTTTTGACGATGCGCACACCGTCGCGCAGGCTACTACCCACTTTATTAACCACGGTTTCTATGACGCCAGCATCCATCAGATCAGTCTTGTTTAGAAGTACCAGATCGGCACAGGCCAGCTGATCCTCATAGAGTTCGTGTAGCGGACTTTCATGGTCAAGTTCTTCGTCTTCAGCACGCATTGCATCGACCCTGTCGGGATCATCTGCAAACCGACCGTCGGCAACCGCCGGACCGTCCAGTAGGGCGACGACCCCATCGACGGTCACCCGCGTGCGTACCTCTGGCCAGCCGAAAGCCTGGACCAGCGGCTTCGGTAGGGCAAGGCCAGAGGTTTCGATCAAAATATGATCAGGTAACTCTTCGCGGTCCAAGATCTTCTGGATCGTGGGCAGAAAATCGTCCGCCACCGTGCAACAGATGCAGCCATTAGCGAGCTCGAAGATATCATCGTCAGTACAACCAGGGTTGCCGCAGTCTTTGAGTAATTCTCCATCGACCGAGAGGTCACCAAATTCATTGATCACCAGAGCTAGTTTTTTCCCGTTGGCCTGTTTTATCAAGTTGCGGATCATCGTTGTTTTACCAGCACCAAGAAAACCAGTAATGACAGTCGCGGGAATTTTCTGAGCGATAGCCATGTTGTTTCCGCCTCCTCCGCAGAAAAAATAAACACGCATCGCTTGATGCCGTTCGCGAAGCACACCCCGGCCCGCGATCTTGCGATACGGCCGGCGTCCGGTCTCCTGGCTTACGGGTCGTCATTCAGCCCCTGCCTTCCAGCGAATTACCGCCGTGGCGCCGTTGGGGCGAACTAACCGTCTACAGTTGCGGGGGCAGCCGGGGCTCAGATTTCGATATCTCGCCCCGTTCCCGGTGTCGTCGGCAGAAGAACGGTACCCAAGAGTTGATGACTCGGCAAGTAATCAGATCTCATCGGAGACAAATAAAGCTACCGGGTACAGAGAGCCACAAATCATCAATTAAGCTCTGAAGATAAATAATGGTAAGAAATGCTAATTATTTTTATGCTAGACCTTTTCAGAATAACGCGGATCAGCTTATGTTTGGAACAGGAGAGGTAAAAATGAACCAACAGGTAATTAAAGAATCGGCAGTGGGGTCAAATGTTCTAGCGTCAGCAGTTCTCGCGATTTTGCTGGGAGCTTTTATAGTATTAGGCACCGGCTTTGCACATTCAGATACTATCCACAATGCCGCGCATGACAGTAGGCATTCATTCGCTTTTCCCTGTCACTGAGAACGTAACAGCATATGTTAAGGCGAATTTTATTTACCGCTATAATCTCTGGATTGCTGGGAGGAGTGGTGGTTTCGATCGTACAGCATTTTACTACTACACCTATCATTCTGCAGTCAGAAACCTTTGAAGGAGGCAGCGAGCAGGGCGACAAGCATAGTCTCCTTAAAAAAGGAGTAACGTTAATCCCTCCAGCAAGTGCCCACGGCTCGCATAATGGCAGTGAAAAGCTGGAAGCTGAAAGCTGGGCACCCAACGACGGCCTCCAAAGGACAATGTATACGTGCTTAGCTAACTTATTAACTGGTGTTGGGTTCGCGTTGATTATAACAGCATGTTTTGCTCTTTCAGGCGGTTCTATTAACGGCCGCCGTGGCCTTCTTTGGGGGCTTGCCGGCTTTTTTAGCATCAGCCTAGCGCCGGCCCTCGGTCTACCGCCGGAAGTACCCGGTGCTATGGCTGCAGCGCTTGGTGATCGTCAGCTCTGGTGGTTTCTGTGTGTTGGCCTTACTGCTGCCGGACTATGGGTCATGGTTTTTCGAATCGGCGTTCCTTGGGCAGTGACTGGAATAGTTTTTTTAGCACTACCGCATCTGATTGGCGCGCCAGTACCCGACCGGATCGGCGGCCCAGTACCGCCCGAACTAGCTGCACATTTCGTCTCGGCTTCGTTGGCAACGGCCGCAGTATTCTGGTGTGCAACCGGCTGGTTGGCGGGGAACTTCTGGAACCACTTCGCGGCAGAAAAGACGGCCTAAATACAGCGGTTTACGCCTAATTACCTCTACTCACTGCCGCTTCTTCAAAAGTAGCCATGCCGTTATGCGCCGCGACGGCACACCTAAGCAAACCCAGCGCGACTGCCCCACCCGATGCCTCGCCTAAACCCATTCCAAGGTCGAGAAGCGGTTCCTTACCGAGTTTATTGAGCAGAAGCCGATGCCCCGGCTCGCTAGATAAATGCCCAGGGACGCAGTGATCAAGCGCGCCACAGACAGTTCGTTCGAGCACTGCTACCGCAGCGGTAGCAACAAACCCATCGAGGATCACCGGAATCCCGCTACACCGTGCAGAAAGAACGACACCGGCCATGGCGGCCATTTCACGCCCGCCAACACGTTTCAACGCTTCCAGAGGATTATCCAAATTTTTACCATGGAATTTCATTGCTGCCGCGACGGCCCGAGTCTTCACCGCGACTCCTGCCGCATCGAGCCCAGTCCCCGGTCCAGTCCAGTCAGCCGGTCTCCCGCCAAACAACGCGCAGGACAAAGCCGCAGCCGAGGTTGTGTTGCCGATTCCCATTTCTCCAACCACCAATACGTCAGCCTCTTCATTTAAGGCGTCGTATCCAGTCCCAAATGCCGAGGCAAGTTCTTCTGTCGACATCGCGGATGCCACGGTAAAGTTGGCCGTGGGTCGGTCAAGCTCGAGATCGATAACGCTTAGCTTCGCGCCCTGGATTTCAGCCAGCTGGTTGATAGCAGCACCCCCGTCGGCAAAATTGGCAACCATCTGGCGCGTGACCGTCGGAGGAAACGCAGATACGCCCTGTTCCGTGACACCGTGATTACCTGCGAAAACAAGGATCTCCATATTTTCCAGCCGAGGAGGATAACGGCCCTGGCAGGCGGCACACCAGGAAGAGAGTTCTTCCAAGCGGCCCAGTGAACCGGCAGGTTTGGTAAGGTTTGCTTCTCGTGCAATCGTCCTCTTTGCCGAATCAGTATCGAGATGGGGTAAATTTTCAAGTTGTCGAACTATGGCATCCTGGTTCAAAATCATATCTTCGCTATGGGAGTAAAATTAGCCTGCGGCGACGGCACCCCACTGATAACATTTCGGTGACATCATGACAGCATCCAACAACAATCTTTTAAAAGGTATATTTACTAGCGTAGTATTTTTGACGCGTTTTCCTTCACCACGTTGGCCCGAAGCAGCTGACCGGCCCCTCGCAGCTAGTATGTGGGCCTTTCCTATAGCTGGCGTCCTGGTCGCCACGGTGGGAGGCGCAATCTACATTCTCTGTAACCTGCTCCAACTGCCGGCCGTCGTCGCCGCACTATTCGCTATAGTCGCAATGATCGTAACTACAGGCGGCCTCCACGAAGATGGGTTGGCGGACTTAGCGGATGGCATTTGGGGTGGTGCCCACAAAGAGCGCCGGCTCGCGATCATGTCAGATAGTCGCATAGGCGCCTACGGAGCTATCGCTCTAATCCTTACGGTTGCGGGGCGCGCCGCCTCTGTTGCCGCTATCAACGACCCCACTCTTGTACTGGGTGCGCTAGTAGCGGCCTGCGCCGCCAGCCGGGGAATGATACCGATGTTAATGGTCTTTAGTCAGCCCGTGAAAGTAGATGGTCTCGGCGCCAACGCCGGCATTCCCTCGGTCTCGGTGTGCGGCGGCGCGTTGCTGTTAGCGTTAATCATTTGCGTTTTGGCTTCTCCAACCGAACCGATGAGTTGTCTAATCGGAGCAGCGGTAGGTGCGGGGATTATCGCCTGGTTCGCGCAACGAAAACTGGGGGGATATACCGGTGACTCGCTTGGCGCTTCTCAGCAAATAGCCGAAATTTTTGCTCTCGCGGTGATTGCAGGCGCACAATGAAATATCTTATGTATGCCGCAGGCCCTCGTGGGCTAACCCGCCAACCGGTTGACGAAGTTGATGCGCCAGCTTTCAGGGCCGAGATAATCGCAGCGGGTAATTGATAAAGTTTCTATCGTATAAGACAGCGCAGCCAGCGGTGCACCCCCCATAGCAGCCGATAGGAACCCACGGATGCTGCCAGCGTGGAGTACAGCGACCACAGACCGATCCGTTATTTTTCTCGACCAGTCCAAGGCCGCTTCTTGTACCCGGTTGGAGACCTCCGAAAAGGTCTCCCCGCCCGGTGGGCGGATATCCGCCGGCCAAGACTTGTCATTTTCGCGAATTTCAGCCCAGACCTCGGCACTAGGACGGCCCTCCCAGTCGCCGAAATTTTGTTCTCCAAATCGTTGCTCAACATGAACATCGACGTTATGTCCTCCGCGTGCGGCGAGGATCCCATCAAGCGTTTTTCGTGTCCTCGACAGATGAGAAATCATCCATATTGGGTTTTCAGGCAAGGCATCGGACAGATTTTGGAACGCTTCCTCGGACGGCATATGAATGTCAAGGTCGAGCGCGCCATAAACAGCCTTTTCAGGATTAATAGTAGGCGCATGTCGGATCAGCCACCACTCAGTCACGCTATTTTTCATGAATACAATGCCTTCTCGAGACGTACCCAATCCACCGTTTTTCCCGGCAGTCCAAAACGCAGCCAGCTTGGGTTTTCCAGAAATCTGCGGGTATAGATTCCAGCCCGGCCTAGTTTTTCGTGCATCGTCTGCGCTTTCCCGGAGGTGACTAGCCTGAAAAGGTTGGTGCCACCCAGTATATCGAGTCCGGCCCCCATTAAAATATTGTCTAGACGAAGGGCTGACTCCTCCAGCCGATCGCGGGTTTTCGTCTGCCAGTCGAAATCCATTAATGCTGCGGCGCCTATATCGGCAGCTAGCGAGGACACCGGCCAAGGCCCCAGAGCAGCAGCCGTTCTTGCCACCATATCCGGGCCGGCAACTACAAAACCGAGGCGTAGTCCGGGTAATCCATAAAACTTTCCAAACGACCGGAGAGCGACGATCCCAGCGGAGGTGCCAGCAGCGATGGAGGGAGCCGTATCAAGATCGGCGAAGGCTTCATCCACAACCACTCCTCCGCCTTTCTCCGATAGCAATTTAGCAAGAGAGGTCACATCGGCAATCGCCGGTGTCGCCCCGTCCGGGTTGTTGGGTCGAGTCACAACCGCAACATCGCAATCGGCTGGTTCTGGCAAAAACTCTGTCTCAAAAACGTCGTGGCCTGCGGCCTTCCACGCAGGGGTATGCTCTCCATAGGTTGGTGCTACCACGGCGACCCGACAGACATCACGTAGACGAGGCAACCATTGGATCAATGCCTGACTCCCGGGACCACAAGCGATACATGCTGGATCGTTTACTCCATATGCAGCCGCCGCGGCTAACTTCAGATTGTCCATCCGATCACTATCAGGAAGCAGGTGAAGCGCTTCGAGCATGCTCTCTGGTACGGGCCAAGGGTGCGGATTAATTCCAGTACTAAGATCTAGCCAGTCGTCAGCTTGCTCGCCAAAACTATTCGCGGCAGCCCGCAAATCTCCCCCGTGAAAAACTTCGGTCAATTCGTGGTACCTTTGAGGGTCAGTGGTAGTCCGGCAGCTATGAATACCACACGGTCCGCTGCCGCTGCGACTTTTTGGTTAAGAGTACCTTGCAGATCACGAAAATGCCGCCCAACCTGATTATCGGGTACTAAGCCCAGACCAACCTCGTTTGACACTAGAACTATACACCCTTTGACTTTTGAAATTGCCTCAATCAGGTCATCACTTTCTTTTGAAATATCGCGTTCTAAGAAAATCAAATTAGATAGCCACAGGGTAAGACAATCGACCAATAATACCGTATTTGACACGCCATTTTCGGAAATTGCGTCAGGCAAGTCATAGGGTTCTTCAATCGTGGTCCAATCGTCTCCACGGCGACGGCGATGGGATGCAATCTTATCCTCCATTTCGTCATCGAAAGCCTGCGCAGTTGCCAAATAGATCGGGGCTCCAGGTAATTCCATTACCAACTCTTCGGCGTATAGGCTTTTTCCAGAGGATGCACCTCCAATGACGAAAGTCGAGATCGGGGAAAACATATGTTTAGTCCAAGCCCGCGTCGGGTTGCGACAAAATCTGCTTCTGCGCCCGATACCAATGCCACGCGGTTGTAACGATATTATCGAGCGATGAGTGCACAGGTTTCCAGCCCAGCACGTCTTGGGCGTGCGCTGTATCTGCTACTAGTCGTGGGGGGTCTCCTGACCGGCGAATGTCTTCTTCCACAGGCACAGGCCTACCCACCAATCGGCCAACGGCATCCACAACGTCACGGACTGAACACCCCTCCCCAGCTCCGAGGTTGAAAACATCGGACTTACCGCCGTCGAGGAGGTGCTGTAATGCACGGACGTGTGCATCTGCCAGATCGGTAACATGGATATAGTCCCGCACACAGGTGCCGTCAGTGGTCGGATAGTCTGTCCCAAATATTTTTAGCACCTCTCGATCACCAAAAGCGGCAGCGATAGAAAGCGGAATCAGGTGGGTTTCTGGATCATGGACTTCGCCGATATCTCCGCCAGCATCCGCACCGCCCGCATTGAAATATCTCAGCACAATATGACGCAAACCTGTAGCAACTTGGTAATCCTCCATCATTATTTCAATGGCGCGTTTGGTGTTACCGTATGGATTTATCGGAGCCACAGGGGTGACCTCTGAAATAAGATCAACGTCAACAACGCCGTAGACCGTACAACTGCTCGAAAACACTACCGGCGGCACGGCGACGGGGATCAGTGCGTCTAGAAGATTGATCGTGCCAGTGAGATTGTTTCTCCAATACTTTGCTGGGTGGGTAAAGGACTCCCCGATATAGGCTGAACCGGCAAAATGAATTACGCCATCGGGGCAAATATTTCGTACTACCTCAGCAATCCTATCTCGATCGAGTAAGTCACCCTTTTCCAACTCCCCCCATTTGACCGCCCATTCGTGACCACTTACCAGATTATCAAATACCACGGGCTCCATTCCCGCTGCAGAGAGCGCCTTGCACGTATGGCTACCTATATATCCGGCACCGCCGGTGACGAGAATCTTATTCATGGAAAATACATAAATGACATGGCGGACTATTATCCACCCGCAACGCCCGCACGCAACCGCTATGGTAGAGAAGAAGCCAAATGCTCATAATTCTCTCCGGTTATGACAGACGGTACTAATCTTGGCCGGACATACGAGGATTGTCAGGCGGATGGGGACGATTAAAAATACGATAGGAGAAAGATATGCCACATTTAACCGCGGCCGACGGGATTAAGCTTTATTACGAGGACACGGGAGACGGTACGCCGATTTTGTTCATCCACGAATTCGCTGGCGACTGGCGATCATGGGAACCGCAGGTTAGCCACTTCAGCCGGCGACGGCGCTGTATCGTGTATTCGGCGCGTGGTTATCCTGGATCGGAAACCCCGGAAAACGAGGCCAGTTATTCTCAAGATATCGCTCGCGAAGACGCTTTGGCGGTCCTCGACCATCTTGGTATTGAAAAAGCTCACATAGTGGGGCTTTCGATGGGTGGGTTCGCAACCCTCCATTTTGGCATGGTATATCCTCATCGAGCTTTATCTCTGACTATCTGCGGCTGCGGCTATGGATCGGAGCCCAACACACATGAAGAATTCCAATCCCTTTCACTGACCGTCGCCGATAATTTTGAGAGACGGGGTGCGGCCGATTTCGCCGAGGAGTACGTCACCGTTCCGGGCCGGTTGACCTTCAAGCAGAAAGACCCGCGCGGCTGGGACAACTTCGTTGCTAAGCTGCGGGAGCATTCTAATACCGGCGCTGCTTTGACACAGCGCGGCGTGCAAGCATCGCGCCCAAGTCTGTGGGATTTGGAGGAGGAAATCCGATCGATTCCAGTGCCATCGATGATCGTTACCGGCGATGATGACGAGCGCTGCCTAGTCCCCGGTATCTTCATGAAAAAACTTATCGCGGGATCGCGCCTCTTCGTGATTCCTAACACTGGCCACGTTCTTAATCTGGAAGAACCGGAGTTATTCAACAACGTGTTAGGTGAGTTTTTTGCTGATGTGGAGGTTGGGAACTAAACCGTGAAAACAAAAACTTTAATATAATATAGCTGTGGATCGTCGTTCTTTGAACAGGAGCTACGCTTTCGGTAGTTTGTAGCCCTCAAAGATGTTGCGTAGATCCATTTTCAATAGCTTCCCAGTCGCCGTGTGGGGGAGTTCGTCAATAAAGGCGACATCATCTGGGATCCACCATTTGGCCACCTTACCCTCGTAGAATGCCAATAGGTCTTCCGCAGACACGTCGCTTCCCTCGTTACGGACCACAATCAATAATGGGCGTTCATCCCATTTGGGATGGCTGACACCGATCACTGCTGCCTCGAAAACCCCCGGATGGCCGATCGCGATATTTTCTAGTTCTATGGAACTGATCCACTCACCACCAGACTTTATTACATCCTTAGAACGATCAGTGACGTGCATATAGCCGTCAGAATCGATGGTCGCAACATCACCGGTAGGAAACCAACCCTCAGAATCGTGGCTGGCACCTTCGGCTCGATAGTATTCACTACACACCCAGAAGCCGCGTACTTTCAGCTCACCAAACGACTTGCCGTCTTCCGGCAAGGGGTCATTTGCGTCATTGACGATCTTCATATCTATGCCGTAGCAAGGACGGCCCTGCTTAACCTGTCTGTCGTATCGAGCTTCATCAGTTTCACCCTCCATACCGTTCTTGGGCCAATTGACTGTACCTAGAGGTGACATCTCCGTCATACCCCAAGCATGGAGAACTTGGACACCGTATTTCTCATGCATATCCACGCTCATTGCCCGAGGTGCCGCCGATCCGCCGATCACGCAATACTTAAACTTCTCGACCGTATTACCACTGCGGTCTAGATAGTCTAGCAGGCCGAGCCACACTGTCGGTACGCCAGCAGAAATGGTAACGCCCTCGTCCTCGATCATCCTGTGGATGCTCTCACCATCCATCTCTGCGCCAGGCATCACCATTTTGGCACCTGCCATGGCGGCAGCATATGGAATGCCCCAGGCATTTACGTGGAACATCGGCACAGCCGGCATGATGGCGTCCGTAGCCGAGATATTGAGCATATCCGGCGTCATTGCGGCCCAGGCATGGAGCACGGTAGAACGGTGAGAATACAAAACCCCCTTGGGATTACCCGTCGTTCCGGAGCTGTAACACATGGACGAAGCCGTGTTTTCGTCGAACTGTGGCCAATCGTAATTGCCATCCTCCGCCGCTAGCAGTTTCTCGTAGCAATACACATTGGGTAGGCTGGTATCCGGCATGTTGGTTTCGTCGGTCATGATCACAAATGCTTTCACTGACGTTGCCTCCGCGGCTATTCCCTCAAGTAGTGGGACAAAGGTGAGATCAGCGAATACAATTTTGTCCTCAGCGTTTTCGAGGATGTAAGAAATTTGCCCGGAAAACAGCCGCGGGTTGACCATGTGACAAATGGCGCCCATGCCGGATACGCCGTAATAAAGTTCTAAATGGCGAAACCCATTCCACGCGAGAGTGGCAACACGATCACCCGGGGCGATCCCCAGACGAGTAAGCGACTTTGCAAGTCGCTTTGACCTTACCTGCGCGTCGGCATAATTGTATCGGTGGATTGGTCCTTCGACCATCCGTGATACAATTTCGGTACCGCCGTGGTATTTCGCGGCATATTCCAACACCGACGAAATCAGCAGCGGCTTGTCCATCATAAGGCCAAGCATCCACATTCCTTCCTTTGATTGTCCGCATTTTTACGTTTAAACCAAAACTATCGTCGCAAACGTCACGTGACAATCAGTTGAAAGGGTAAAAGTGTCATACGAAAATCTGTCTTTCGACGTCGCACACGGAGTGGCGCGGCTAGCGCTGAACCGCCCGAACGCAGCGAACGCTCTTAACTCGGATATCTGTCGTGATCTTTTCGACGCCACCATCGCCTGCGACGAACGCGACGATATCCGTGCTGTCCTGCTCACCGGCGAGGGTGCAATTTTCTCAGCTGGAGGGGACCTAAAATATTTTGCAGCTCAAGGAGATTCTCTCGGATCAACACTTAAAGAAATCACTGGATTATTGCACGCAGCGCTATCCCGCATGGCCCACATGGACGCGCCTGTCGTTGGCGCAATCAACGGTATGGCTGCGGGGGCCGGGTTTAGTTTGGCTGCCGCCTGCGACTTCGCGATCGCAGGTGAATCTGCGAAGTTCACCCTAGCCTATACTGCGGCCGGACTATCTCCAGATGGTTCTTCTACGTGGTATCTTCCTAGGCTAATAGGGCTGCGACGAGCAAAGGAGCTGATGCTAACCAACCGCATGCTGAACGCAGATGAAGCACGGGAAATAGGGATCATTGACCTCGTGGTCCCTGACCAGCAGCTTCAAGATGAGGCCATGGCACACGCCAAGAATTTTGCTGCTGGACCTACGAAAGCTTTTGGTGCAACCAAGCGTTTGCTGCAGGAAACATGGATTGGTGGACTGGAAACTCAAATGGACCGGGAAACGCGGTCAATCGTCAATCTGACCCGAACGACTGATGCTCACGAAGGTATCGATGGCTTCGTCAACAAACGCAAGCCGAATTTTAAGGGCCGCTGACGTGATCTGGACAGACAAGTTAACCACCAATATCAAAGGCCTGAACATGGCTTGGGTTGAACGCGGCGCGGGCGATCCGATAGTGTTCCTGCACGGTAACCCCACATCTTCATATCTCTGGCGAAATGTAATTCCATACCTAGAAAGATTAGGTCGATGCATCGTGCCCGATCTGATCGGTATGGGGGATTCCGATAAACTTTCCAACTCTCGGTCCGGCCGTTATCGGTTTACCGAACATCGCGAGTATCTCGATTCATTTCTCGATCATGTCGGTGTTAACGAGCGCGTCACTCTGGTTACCCACGACTGGGGATCAGCACTCGGATTCGACTGGGCCAGTAGGCACCGTGAGTCGATATTTGGCATTGCTTATATGGAAAGTATTGTTTGTCCGTTAGGATGGGATGATTGGCCGCTATCATCCCGTCCTATTTTTAAGGGAATGAGATCCGACGCCGGGGAGGAACTAATTCTTGAACGCAACATGTTCATCGAACTGATCCTGCCGCAATCTATCCTGCGGCATCTTACGGAGGAGGAAATGAACGAATACAAACGGCCATTCGCAGACGCGGGCGAAGACCGCAGGCCCATGCTCAGCTGGCCCCGGGAGATACCTATAGAGGGAGACCCGGATGATATAGTAGAAATTGTACAGTCCTATGCTGACTGGCTTAGCAATTCTGATGTACCCAAACTATTCATCAATGCCGAACCCGGTGCCATTCTGGTGGGCCGCCAGCGCGAATTCTGCCGAAAATGGCCTAACCAGCTTGAAGTGACTGTGCCCGGAATCCATTTCATCCAAGAAGATTCCCCGGACGAGATTGGCCAGGCAATCTCTGGCTGGATAAAGAATATCTCATGAGAGCTGATTTTTCTTTGGACGGCCAAGTGGCTCTTGTTACCGGTGCGTCATCGGGATTAGGCCGCGCATTTGCCGGTTTTTTAAATAACGCGGGCGCATCTGTCGCTATCGCCGCTCGACGGGCCGATAAGTGTATGAAAGTGGCGGAAGAAATCGGTAGTAATACTTTAGCGGTAAGTATGGACGTCACAAACCAAGAAAGTATTGAAAGTGCGATATCAAAGATCGAAACGGAATTAGGGCTAGTTACTTTGCTGGTTAACAACGCCGGCATCGTGAACAATAATCCCGTGATAGACACTTCCCCAGAAGATTGGCGCCAAGTAATCGATACCAACCTCACTGGCTACTTCCTTATGACGCAGGCGGTCAGCAGACGTTTGATTGCGGCAAAGAAAAGCGGCCGGATCGTCAACGTCTCGTCGATTTTGGGGGTAATACCAAGCGGCCAAGTACATGCTTATGCTGCATCGAAGGCCGGTATCAATCAGCTGACCCGCACTTCAGCTCGGGAACTCGCTCGATACAATATCTCGGTTAATGCTATCGCGCCGGGGTATATTGAAACCAATCTTAACCGTGATTTTCTCAC
Organism: Alphaproteobacteria bacterium UBA830; assembly: GCA_002295635.1. Taxonomy (GTDB): domain Bacteria; phylum Pseudomonadota; class Alphaproteobacteria; order MPNO01; family UBA830; genus UBA830. The sequence continues at coordinate 54,103 of DBHK01000011.1, forward strand.
GGGATCGGCTGGCGGACGTATCCTTGAGCGTATAGCCCAGCGCCGGTTTGGACAGCTCGAAGACCTCGAGGGGGTTCTATTGTTGCTCACTGCGCCCGCGGGGGGTTATATGACCGGAGAAGTCGTCACTATAGACGGCGGTCTCAGTCTCAGCGGAATGTAAACAGAAATATGGACTTTTCCCTGCACCCGAAAATAGAAGACTATCGCAACCGCATCCGCGTATTTGTCGATACCAATATCATTCCTTTAGAAGCAGACCGAGATAATTACGATGAACATGAGAACATCCGACCCGAAGTGCTGGATGACGTCCGAGCCAAAGTAAAAGCGGAAGGCCTTTGGGCGCTGCAGATGCCTGAGGAACTCGGTGGTCAAGGTCTTAGCGTCGCTGGTATTACGCCGTGCTACGAGGAGATGAATCGGTCGATCTTTGGACCGGTCTGCTTTAACTCCGCCGCACCGGACGACGGTAACATGATAGTTCTAAATAAAATCGCGACAGAGGCCCAGAAAGATCGGTGGTTGCGGCCTATCGCAGAAGGCAAAGTACGTTCATCCTTCGCGATGACCGAACCGGCACCAGGATCGGGCTCCGACCCATCAACTATGCTGACAACGGCAGAAAGAAAGGGTGACACTTGGGTTATTAACGGTCGGAAGTGGTTCATTACGGGCGCCGGCGAAGCAAAACACTTTATTTTGATTGCGCGTACGTCCGACGATAATCGAAAAGGATTAAGCGCTTTCCTGTTCGACGCAAACCAGACAGGTTGGAAAATTCTCCGGCGTATTCCGATCATGGGGCCTGAAGAACACGGCGGACACTGTGAAATTTCTTTTAGCGGGCTAAAGATTCCCGATGAGAATCGTCTTATGGGCGTCGGAGATGGTCTAAAAGTCGCGCAAATCCGCCTCGGAACCGCGCGACTAACCCACTGTATGCGGTGGACTGGTATGGCCAAACGCGCACTAGAGGAAACTTTCGAATATGTCCGCGACCGAAAGGCATTTGGCGAAACTTTAGCAAACCACGAAGGCGTTCAATGGCTACTCGGTGAGGCGGCCATGCAAATAGAGATCTGTCGCCTTTTGACCATGCGTGCGGCAATTAAGTTGGATGCTGGGGAGTTCGCACGTAAAGAGGTGTCTATGGCAAAAGTGGTGGTATCCGAAACCCTTCATAAAGCGATTGATACGGCAATCCAGCTTCGCGGAGCGCGTGGTTATTCTAAGGATACACCGCTCGAGTGGATGTACCGCTACGCCCGCCAAGCACGACTGGTGGATGGATCTTCCGAAACCCATAAAATGGTGCTTTCGCGGCACCTCTTATCGGAGGGTATCGATTTCTGGAGATGGGACTAGTTAATCATTTAGTTTCGGTATTGTGCGCTATCTCAGCCAAACCGGGGTACTTAAATGACCACGCATCTAGACTTAGGTTAGGTTGCTGGCGCTGATAGTAAGGATATCGTGATATGGCACTGGCCTCATTTATCCGCGATGCCGCCGGGGCAGACAAGGTCACCATAGAGGATGGCAATCTATTGCATGGCGGAGCCATTCAAGAAAATCGTTTGCTTACAGTGACTATCTCTGGAGGCGAGCTTTTTGGTACACAGGAGATCGTTCTGCGCTCCGAAGCGACAGCCCGAATTCCGGAAAGTAGGCCGCTGGACCAGCAATTTGCGATTCTAAAAGTAGCCGAGGCGGCAGGAGTGACGGTCCCCAAACCTCTCTGGTATTGCGGTGATTCCGCGATCATCGGTAAACCATTTTATCTAATGAAGCATCTAGAGGGGGACGCGCTAGGTAATCGGATTACCCGAGTGGGCGAACAGCCCCATCTGGCAGCTACACTCGGGCAAGAATTAGCCCGTATCCACAGCATCAAACCACCACAAAAAGATTTAGAATTTCTTGAAACAATTTCTTCATCGCCGGCAATCGACGCGATAGAAAAATATCGAAGCTATCTAGACGAGTTACCGGAACCGCACCCGGTTCTGGAATGGACGCTTCGCTGGCTTGAAAATCAATCGTCAGATGCGCGAGACATAGTGCTGTGTCACCGCGATTTTCGGACGGGAAACTACATGGTCCATGAGGGAGCGCTCACTGGCGTGTTGGATTGGGAATTTGCTGGTTGGGGCGATCCGCACGAGGATGTTGCTTGGTTCTGTGCCCGTTGCTGGCGATTTTCTGCCCCAAAGTTAGAGGCTGGCGGCATCGCTGCGCGCGAGGTGTTCTATAACGCATATGAACTTGCCTCAGGGCGCAAGCTTGAAAAAGAACAAATTACATATTGGGAGACTATGGCTCATGCGCGTTGGGCCGTAATTGCACTACAACAATCTATGCGCCATCGGTCCAATGAAGAGCCGGGCCTTGAGCTTGCCCTAATCGGCCGGCGGCTAGCCGAATTGGAATTTGAGTGCCTTCGCCTTACAGGAGTAACTAAATGAGAAGCCGTCCGAACGCTCGTGAGCTATTGGATATTGCCGAGAAGACCCTGTCCGCAGAGGTCATGCCGGATATTTCGGAACGCCAACGATACAACTTGGCCTTGGTTGCATCCGCGATAGGGATTGCGAAACGCGAGTTGGCAGGTGGTGTTTTTGCTTGGGAGCATGAGTTAGATATCTTACGCGCTCTTTATGGCGACGATGTTATGGAACAACCGGAAACCATGCTTGTACGACTAAACCGACAGCTGGCTGACGAACTAAGAGCCGGGGTCTACGACGAAAAGAATACGGAACAAGAGACAGTTCTGAATCTTTTATTCCAAGACGTCGTTGCACGCCTTAACGAGGACAACCCTACGTACGAAAGAGTAAAAACGTTAAGTAATTAGCCGGAGGATACGGGTAGCCTAAGTCGACTCGACCGATCGATGTATCCCGCCGAGAGCCTCTATTTACCCACATTTATTTTTGCCCACGTTTACATCTAACCGGTCCGCCGTTCTGTCACCGATACGAATCGCTCGTGAATTTTAACTATAAAGTTAGTGTGTTCTAATATTTATAGTTGTGCTTTATTTGATTAGTCCTTGCGAAATTATGGATAGAGGCTAAACTTCGGACCTCCGCATCAGAAACTAAAAAAGTATTCGCATGCGGAGACGAGGACTTATGAGCACGTTGACCAAATTCGCCAATATTTTTGCTGCAACCCTTGCAACATTCGCAACACTACTTACCGTGAACAATGCGCAGGCTGAAGCTCAGAAAAATATCGTCGCTACCATCACGCAAATTGGCGAACCACTGTCGGTCATTGCAGGAGGCCGCGCAAAAATCGTTACCTTGATGGGAGAAGGGGTAGACCCACACCTTTATCGACTGACCCGGTCGGACGTCTTAAAACTGAACCGTGCAGATCTGATTGTCTATAACGGCCTTGATCTTGAAGCCCAGATTGTGAAATTGCTAACGAAGTTCGCGGCTCATAAGCCTGTAATCGGCCTAGCAGAAGTATTGAGGGAACGGGGCTTCCTGACCAAGGATGGCAGGGCTTACGATCCACATGTTTGGATGGATCCGGTACTCTGGGGCACTGCCCTGCAGACCGCGGTCGATGCATTGGCAAGAATCGATCCAAAAAACGCTGAATTTTACCACACCAACAATGCTGCCTATCTGATCGAACTTGGAAAGCTTCATTCCAGCGCAAAGAGATCCATTGCTTCAATCCCCAATGAATCCGGTGTGCTCGTCACAGCGCACGATGCATTTGGGTATTTTGCTCGAGCATACGGACTCGAAGTCTTAGCCGTCCAAGGTATCAGCACAGAAAGCGAAGCAGGCGTAAAAAAAATAGAAGATCTGGTCAAAACCATAGTAAAACGACGTGTTGGTGCAGTGTTCATTGAAAGTACTGTCTCAGCGCGGAACGTCCAAGCGCTGATTGAGGGGGCTGCTGCACGTGGTCACCGGGTCCGTATCGGAGGAAAGCTCTTCTCCGACGCTATGGGGCCTACTGGGACCTATGTCGGGACCTATATCGGCATGTTTAACCATAACGTGACTACCATCGTCCGATCCCTAAGCGGCGTAAGCCCCAAGCCCCAACCTCGCGATCAGCTTGCTGAAACAAAGTTTTCAAAATGAAATCGGCGGGCCCAATTCTAAAAAACTCTGCCAGTATCAAGGGTCAACGGAACCCATTGTCCGTGCACGGTCTCACTGTCGCGTACAACAACAAACCCGCGCTCTGGGACGTAGATATCTCTGTACCAGATAAGAGCCTCATGGCCGTAATCGGTCCAAACGGCGCTGGGAAGTCGACTATGATCAAAGCTATATTAGGCCTTACACCAACAGTTTCGGGGAAAATCCAGCTATTCGGAGAACGACTGAAAAACGCCCGCAATCGTGTCGCTTACGTGCCGCAGCGGACGAGTGTTGACTGGGACTTCCCCGCCTCTGCTGAGGACGTCGTGGCGATGGGTCTTTACCGCCGGATCGGCTGGTGCCGTCCTGTAAAGCGTCGTCACCTCGATACCGCACGCGGCTACTTGGACCAAGTTGATATGGCTGATCTCGCCTATCGACAGATAGGCCAACTGTCGGGCGGCCAGCAGCAGCGAGTATTTCTTGCCCGTGCTCTAGCCCAAGAAGCAGATTTATACCTCATGGATGAGCCTTTTTCAGGTGTTGACTCCGCCACCGAGAGAACCGTCGTCAATATAATCCGCGATATACGCTCGGACGGGGCCACGGTAGTCTGCGTCCACCACGACCTTCAGACCGTCGGCGAATACTTTGATCGCGTACTAATTCTCAATGTCCGTGCCATCGCAGCAGGACCCATCTCAGATGTCCTTACGGAGGAAAATCTACAAATGGCATATGGCGGGCGATTAGCGGCCACGGCGATCCGAGCGATAGACAGTAACGCATAATATTCCATTCAAATAGATCTGCATTAACGTGCACAATCTAACATGACCATAGTCGAAGCTTATACAGTCCTAACATTCCAAGCCGGGTATAATACTTCGGTCGTACTGACAGGTGTGATCGCACTCGGATTCGGTGGTGGGGTAATAGGGGTGTTTCCTTACCTACGTAAACGATCCCTAGTATCAAATGCCATAAGCCATGCCACTCTTCCTGGAATCGCGATGGCGTTTCTCCTGAGCGTCACGCTGGGTGGATCGGGCCGTAACCTAGCACTTCTAACCGCTGGTGCCACCCTGAGCGGAGCCATCGGCATCTTTGCAATCCAATGGATACGTGATCAGACGCGGCTCGCCGAAGATACCGCGATAGGTACGGTGCTAAGTGTCTTCTTCGGTATCGGTGTTGTACTCCTTAGCCATATTCAAACTATGAAAACCGGTGCACAGGCGGGCCTAAACAGTTTCTTACTCGGATCCACCGCTATGCTGACTTCGGGCGAGGCTTTGCTTATTTCAATCTCCTCAGCCGTTGCTATCGGGTGCTCATTGGCTTTTATTAAGGAATTCAGGACGGTAGCTTTTGACAAAGACTTTGCCAAAGCTCAGGGGTGGCAAACGTCTCATTTCGACTTGATAATGCTAGCGCTATTATTGGCGATCATGGCGATCGGGTTAAAAACCGTTGGATTGGTCTTAATCATTGCACTCGTGATAGTCCCACCGGCAACGGCCCGATTCTGGACGAATCGACTGGGTTGTATGATCGCCCTTTCGGGTTTATTCGGCGGCCTATCTGGCTGGATTGGTGGTGCATTCTCAGCACTATATCCAAATATGCCAGCCGGCGCCGTCATCGTACTAACTGCCGCGTCCATATTTACTTTTAGTCTTTTGTGCGCACCCAAAAGAGGTGTCATCACGCGGAGTATCTGCCGACTTCGCCTAAGGTTTTTCGCGTTAGAAAATCGCGGTCTTATCTCGATTGCAGGGGGATACACACCCCTAGATCCAATTACTCGGTACTTATTTCGCTGGCGCGGGTACATGGATCCAAATGGTAAACTGACGGCTTCGGGTGTTGAGGCAGCCGCTGAGGCAAACCGGCAACGACGCTTGTGGTTTGTTTACCGCAGGCATCATCCAGACGCAGATATTTCTCTCGGTCTGCATAATGGACGTCCGATTGAAGAGATGCTGTCGCCCGAAATCTTGGCAAGGCTCGAAAGGGAAAGAGAATGACCGCAATTGATTTCTTATCAATCGATCTGCCCGCGATCTTTGTCGCCGTACTTGCGGCAACCAGTTGCAGCCTACTGGGTAATTTTCTAGTTCTAAGGCGACAGGCTCTGATCGGCGACGCTATTTCTCATGCTGTCTTGCCCGGTATCGTAATCGGTTTTCTACTCGCCGGTACCTTATCCACTTTACCTCTTATGCTTGGCGCCATCGGCGCCGCTATATTAGCTGCTGGACTGATAGAGGCTCTCCGCCAAATTGGGAGGATAGAGGCCGGAGCCGCTATGGGGGTTGTCTTCACCACAATGTTCGCCGCTGGAATAGTCCTGCTGGAACAAGCGGGTGCCTCTAATGTCCATATAGACGCTGAACACGCGCTATACGGAAGCCTCGAATCCATCATATGGATGGATCTGACTGTATGGATGGACCTATTTACACTGGATGCCTACGCTGGAATGCCGCGACACCTAGTTACTCTTATCGGCGTGACTTTCAGTATCGTGGCTTTGGTTTTTCTTTTTTTCAAGGAGTTGAAGGTTGCGACATTCGATCCCGATTTAGCGGTCAGTATTGGTCTACCAATGCAAAAAATTTCTACCGGTTTTATTGTTTTAGTTGCGGTTGCCGCCGTAGCTTCGTTCGAAGCCGTCGGCTCCATTCTTGTGATCGCCATGTTTATATGTCCCGCAGCAACGGCTCGCATGCTCACCGATAAACTCAGCCGGCAACTCTGGATCAGTGCCGGCGTTGCAACTCTAGCAGGAGTAGGTGGATATCTATTTGCGGCTTTTGGACCACAATTATGGGGTAGCAGTAATTCGCTAAACGCGGCAGGGGCGATTGCCGTTGTCGCCGGGCTCCTCCAGGTCATGGCAATGGTAGCCGGGCCGAGATATGGAGCGCTCACGCGCACTATCAAAAAACGTAAGCAACGGCCAGCTTCTATCTATTAATTTCTTGGCTTTCGAAATTTCTCGTCGTTGCCCCTTCGACTATAGGGCGGAATGAAGAACTACAATCGTCAAATTTAGAACAGCTATACAAAGCGGCCCGCCTCGTTAGTATTGGTAAAAATGAAGCGCCATTTCAACATATCGCAGCTTTTCGTCATTGCCGCCCTCGCGGTTATGTTACTTACGACTGGCGCTGTATGCCAGTTTCCTGAGAACTGGGAGACCCGTCTAAGAGCGCTCTTACCCGCGTGGATCGGGATCACAGCAGTCTTCTGGATACTATGGCGTAAGACTGGACGAATGAAATGATTAGGCTAAATAAAGGGGTCAAATCCTTCAGCGTCCCAAATTTGTTAGATAGTTTGTCACACAAAATAATGATTGATCTCGCACACCCCTAAAATAGAAGTGTCTAATATATTTATATTAATAGGATATTTACTTAAAAGATGGTGGTGACCCCGACAGGATTCGAACCTGTGACCTACAGATTAGGAATCTGCCGCTCTATCCAGCTGAGCTACGGGGCCTTCGGGATCATGTAACTCAATGTCGACCAAAAAAGGAAGAGTAATCCACCGGCAGAAATATAAAAAAGTTTCAAAAGTCACCGTGCCCCATGCACAAATCCCCTGCGTTTACACCGGCAACTTCAAAATAGGCATAGCCAAAGATTCTGGCCCGGTTGGAAAAAATTGAGGCGCGGACCCTAGGGCGATTGCTCCCCATAAAATTATACACCGTTCCGGTCGAATACGATTAAGCTACCTCTCAATTACCAGACCAGCCGGCCGCTTCAACATCCTTCCACAAGTGCCGCGCGATTCGAATGCAAATTCAGTAGTTATCTCGAAGTGGGATTGAATAGAAGACGCTAAGAACCTCAGTGCCTGGATTGAAATCGCCTATATTGGCATTGGACAGATGGTAGAATGCCAACCCAAAGCGTGTGCGGTTGTCGAACCTGTAGGCCAGTTCGATAGATGATCGAAATTCTATTTCATACCCAAGATCGCGACCATCGCCCTCCTCATAATATCCTGCGGCAAAACTTGGTGTTAGGACCCAGCGGCGCCCAAAAAATACATCGACAAGTACCCCGCCATATCCGTAAAACGCCGAATCCGTTGTAGCCATCAGACCCGCTAAGGGTTTGAATACCCAGATTTTTTTCTCTGAGCGATATTCTGCCCGGAGTTCGACCGCATCGTGCTTATTCTGATATACATCGTAGTCACCTACTCCGAGTGTCAAAAAGCCTGGTTCATCTGCTACTACCGGTCCAGCCCCTATTGAAGCTAAACCAAGAACAAATAAAATCAAGAATGCGAGCAATTTTCTCACGTCGCTCTACCCCACCTTAGATATCATTTTTTCAATATCACATTTTCCGTACACAGGCTGCCATTTTAGTCAATTCAACCTCTTTTTTTCCACCGCAAACGCCCCCGCAATACTATAAATTAGGCTCCGAAACGCCGTTTGTATTGTTCCGTCGCCCTAACCAATGCCTCGCGTACACCCGGATCCATCGCAGAATGTCCAGCGTCTGGAACTATAACCATCTCAGAGCCGACCCAAGCGCGGTGTAGTTCATCTGCCGTTACGATTGGGCAGATCATATCGTACCTTCCTTGAATAATTAGGCACGGTAGATCTTGGACCCTAGACATATTTTCAAGTAAAGCATTATCAGACAAAAAGTTATCATTAGAAAAATAGTGTGTTTCGATCCGCGCTAGGGCAAAAGCTATAGAGTCATCTCCGAATGCCGCAACTGTTTCAGGACTCGGTTGTAGGGTCGAGCATGCACCTTCATAACGGCTCCATGCCCTTGCCGCAGGCAGATGAACCGCAGGATCGGGGTTGAGCAAGCGTCGGTAGAAATTTTCTAGGATATTTCCGCGTTCGTTCTCGGGAAGAGCCGACGCGAAATCTCGCCAAGGCTCAGGAAATATGCGCCGAAGGCCGTAGAGAAACCAATTAACTTCGGATTGACGCCCCAGAAAAATTCCCCGGACAATTAGCCCGAGGCAATTTTCCGGATACGCCTGCGCATAGGCGATCGCCAGCGTGCTGCCCCAAGAACCGCCAAACAGTATAAACTTTGAAACATTCAGGTGGTCTCGAAGGTGCTCGATATCTTCGATCAAGTGGGCGGTTGTATTGTTGGAAAGATTACCACGCGGGACGGAACGGCCAGCACCCCGCTGATCAAATATGACAATCCGGTAATTCGCCGGATCGAAGAAACGGCGATGGACCGTTGTCGCACCCGCTCCCGGGCCTCCATGGAGAAATAGTATCGGAATACCGGCCGGATCACCCGACTGCTCCCAGTACATGCTGTGGGTTCCGTCCAGCGGCAGCATGCCGTTTTCATATGGCTCGATCGGCGGGTAAAGTTGATCGCGCAGGCGCCGCTCGGTCACTTGGCTCGCTCCATGGGGATAATCAGCGTTCGGGTTATAGGCTTTCCGTAGCTTCTTGAGGATGGTCTCTATAGACTACTCAGCTAGGATACCCTCAATTTTCTCGGTTGCCGCCTCCACATCCAACTTTTCGACCAATGCATATTCATTTACGAGCCGTTCCAAAGCCGCTTCGTACATCTGGCGCTCGCTATAAGATTGTTCGGGTTGGCCTGCGGCTCGGTATAAATCTCGCACCACTTCCGCGATTGCGACAGGATCGCCACTGTTTATCTTCGCTTCGTATTCCTGTGCACGCCGGCTCCACATAGTGCGCTTAGAACGAGCACGGCCCCTCAGTGTAGCGGTTACCGCTTGGATCTTATCTTTTGAGCTTATTTTACGAAGTCCGGAGTCCGCTACTTTCTCTACTGGGACCCGCAAGGTCATTTTTTCGGATTCGAACAGGATGACGAAGAGCTGCAATTTGAAACCCGCCACTTCTCGCTTTTCAACGCCCGTCACTTTACCAACGCCGTGCGTTGGATAGACAACATAGTCACCTCTCGCAAAGGGTAGTTTTTTTGACGGCGCCCTCGCAGCCGACTTTCTGGGCGCCGGCTTATCTGCAGTCGCCCTCTTTGTTGCAGGCTGTTTTTTCTCAGACGTTTTTTCTAAAGTTTTGGAGGCTAATTTTTTAGTCGCAGCCTTGGGCTTTGTTTTCTTGGCCGGGCCGGCCGCAGTCTTTGGTTTGGATTTTGTTGTCTTGGCCTTTGCCATCACTCGCTCTCGGTTGGGTCTTTTTTTTAAGGCACGCGGAGCCCTAGCCTTCCTCACTTATCCCGAAATATCCATAATATTCGGTAAACATCGCAAACCGGACAAAAGGGGGACTAGATTCAGCTACTAGCCGCTCCGCCGGCCAGTCTATATTACAAGATTATCACAAATTTAGTTGGAATAACAGTTCGCTAGGCTAAATTTAACAGAAATAGGCCGTTCGTCAGAACGGCTATTTTCGCATTGAGAGTTAATTGCATGGTTTGCCTGTCGAAAAAGGTCAACCACCCTCACCAGGCACCTCGCTGAAGTGCTCTTCGTATTTATTTTCTTTGTCGCGCCATTCGTCGGCGTCAGCTGGTTGCTCACCCTTCCGAGTAATATTGGGCCAAAGATCGGAGAATTTCCGGTTTACGTCCATATACTTTTCTGAAACATCATCTGTGTCAGGATGAATGGCTTCAGCCGGACACTCGGGCTCGCATACGCCACAATCGATGCATTCATCAGGATGAATGACAAGCATATTCTCCCCCTCATAAAAACAGTCTACTGGGCACACCTCGACGCAATCCATATACTTACACTTAATGCACGCATCATTGACGACGTACGCCATAACTATCTCCGTATTAATCTTTCAGGCATCACCATCCGTATCGTTTATCCAAATGGCGGATGTAGCCTCTCCGATTGACATCAAAGTCAACACCGGCAACCTAGTATTTTTTGTTACTCCGACCAACTACTTTTATAGGTTATAGTAACCGGCTCATTCTCAGATTTGGAGTCTCTCCCGTACGCGAGACCTGGCAAGGCCACTATCGCGATCATCGACGTAGATCAACCCCGCGATTCGGCGCATCAGCATTGCCTCATGTGCCTCTACTTGCTCATCAGCGTAGACAACTTCCCATAGCATTTCCATGAGGTGGACACGCTCTTCATATGAAAAACCATCTTTGATAGTACTAGTATAACGAAGAAGTTGAACCGACTCTTCGGTCTCGCGCTCCGCTGCGACCACCAGCGCGTGTGCCTCATCATGGCCAAGGCCGAACTGGGTTTCGCAGAGCCATTCTATCCGACTGCGTTCAAGGAAGTCGAAGTTTGCATCCACCGTTGCCGCATGTACCAACAGCGTGGCCGCGGCAATATGAAATTCATCAGGCGTGTGGACACCATCGGCAGCTTCGGCGATGGCACCTTTGTCTTCGAAGAAAGCTTTGAACTTATCTAGCATAATCCGTGGGTATCATACGTGGTATTCCACCACAAACATATCCAAGTTGTTTGTAGAGAGATATATTTGTACTATGGATATTCCGTCAGAAAAAGCGCGACATTTCCCTGCTACAACGAGGAACCGTGATGCGATCGCCGACGTCCTCTCTCAGATTCTGCCAGACACTGGAACCGTCCTTGAAATTGGAAGTGGATCAGGTGAACACGCCTTCTACTTTTCTGAAAAATTTCCAGATCTAGTTTGGCTACCTAGCGATCCGGACCCACTTAATCTACAAAGTATCAAAGCTTGGCGTGCTGCAGCGGATCGCATAAATCTAAGATATCCACTCTCTATAAATGCTTCCGATATAATTCTTCCCATTGAATCCGCGGACGCAATAATCTGCATCAACGTTATCCATATTTCGCCATGGGATACCACTGAAGGTCTCATGCGCAATGCAAGCAACCTGCTTCCATCTGGCGGACCATTATATATGTATGGTCCATTTCGGATCGACGGCAAGCACACCGCCCACTCCAACGAAGTCTTCGATAGGTCGCTAAAAGACCAGAATGAGACCTGGGGGGTACGCGATTTGGAAGCAGTCATAGCCGAGGGACAGAAAAACGGGTTGGCCTTCGTCGAACAAGTAGAGATGCCTGCCAATAATCAATCTTTAGTATTCCAGAGATCCGGTTCACTTTAAGGAGCGCGGCACCATCTCCGAATAAAGGGTTCTTGCCTCGGTTGCTGGGCCGCGACGATTACCCAAAGCTTCGATACGCACCACTTTCACATCTCGACCCTTCGAAAGAGTAAGTACATCGCCGACCCGAACAGTGTAATGCGATTTGCGAATAATCGCGCCATCGACCCGGACCTTGCCTGCAGCGCAGATTGAACTTGCTAGACTGCGGCTTTTGAGAAACCTCGCCTGCCACAACCATCTATCGAGGCGCATTCCATCGTCGCTCAAGAGAGTTTCAGTTCACGCAGTTTTGCAAACGGGGATTCGTCTTCGACCTTCCCCTTCTTACTACTTTTTTTTCTCCGATTACCGGACCTACGAGTTAAAAAACCCGCTTCATCTTTATGAAGATTTCTGGATTTGGTCTTGGGGCGCCCCCCCCATCTCCAAGTAAGGGTATCGCCATTTTCCTCCGCCACGTAACCGAGCGCCTCGAAAATCGGTCGGGCATCAGCCATCGACAGACCCAGTAGGTTTAGCTGAGCAGCACCAATATCCATCTTACCGGTTCGGGATTGGCGCTGGAGATCGACTGCAATCCGATCTAATACATCGACTCGGATAGCCCGCTTACCAAGGCAGGAAAATCCACAAGCCGCCAAAAATGATTCATCGGAATCTTCACCCACTGGTACCGTAACCAAACCTGCGCCCGGCACTTCCTGTACAGAAATCCCGTTGGAAAGCGCCCATAGAAGCGCTCGCCATTTCACCGCCTTTGGTTTTACCAGTGCCGGAAGAAAAAGTGTTTCGGGTCCTATACGCACGCCGCAACTACGAAGCGCGGTTCGGTCTTCCTTTGACATCTGGCTCAACTCTTGGAGCACCTGCGCCCGCCTTATCGAACCAAGACCCTCGACAATACGATAGGCTAGTCCTCGGGCAACCCCCTCGAGGGTCGCGCTCCGAAGGGGTATCAACCGACCTAACGCATCCGCGAGTTGGGTATCGACCCAAATCGCCAAGCGTCGACGCAAGCGTTCTCTCTGTTCGACAGAAAGGTAATCTCTAGCCAACACCACAATCCCGGGCGACACGATATCGGCACCTTTTTCAAGCCGCGCGACCATAGCGCCCGACCATCTAATCGCCCCGGTTTCCTCGATAGAGAATGCACTATCAGGGGCACCACAAAAGGTGTCGATACGTGATTCGATCTCACCTCGCAAAGCCTTGTTTGCAGCAGACAGAAGTGTCTGCCGACTCGAAGCTGTGGAATTGGGATCAGGCACAAATCGAAATCCTTCCAGATATCCGATAAATTCTCCTCCGACAGAAACGTCGCCTTCGGGACTCACCATTGAAGTATAGTCATCAGCGTCTTTCATGCGGGTAAGCGCAGCCGCGCGTCTATCGACAAACCGCTGTGTGAGACTTTTATGCAGCGCATCTGATATCTTATCTTCCAGTTCTCGCGTGCGGGCCTGCCAGCTTGCAGAATCTTTTAACCAGTCAGCGCGATGGGAGATGTACGTCCAAGTGCGGACATGCGCAATCCGCGCCATCAGCGTATCTATATCGCCATCGACCCGATCAAGTTTCGTAACTTGAGATGCCACCCAATCAGTATCAAGAAAACTGGAATTCGTTAGTTCACGAAACAGCCGACCCAACAGGCTGGCATGGACATCAGCCATAGTCTTTCGAAAATCTGGTATTTGGCAGATATCCCACAACAGCCGCACGGTGTCCGGCGTAGTAGCACGTTCCCGAATGGTAACGTCATTTAGAAGGCTAGCCAATGCAATCTTATCCTCTGTATCTCGGGCACGATGGAGTTCGGGGCGATTCGCCGGTTCTTCCAGCGATTTTAATAACCCCCTTCCAGTTCGGAAATCGAGGTCCGCATTACGCCAGTAGACGCCAGTAAGAGGCTGGAGGCTATGTTGCTCGATAGCGTTTACAACATCTTCATCGAAACCTCCGATCTCAGCGATCGGGCCGAATGTGCCGTCCGAAATATGACGCCCAGCTCGCCCGGCAATCTGAGCGATCTCAGATGTGGTAAGATTACGGTAATTTCGGCCGTCAAATTTGCGGGTGCCGGCAAAGGCAACGTGTTCAATTTTCATATTGAGTCCCATGCCAATCGCGTCAGTCGCGACCAGATAGTCAACGTCGCCGCTCTGATACATTTCCACCTGGGCGTTCCGGGTACGCGGGCTAAGCGCCCCCAGCACTACCGCTGCCCCGCCACGCTTGCGGCGTATTAATTCGGCAATGGAATAAACTTCGTTGATCGAAAACGCGACTATCGCGCTGTGTCGGGGCAAACGGGTAATTTTGCGCGGTCCAACATGGGTCAACCTTGAGAGTCTCGGACGGCTGACGTAATTAGCCTCAGGTACTAGCTTCTCTACTACGGGACGAATAGTGTTCGCGCCGAGAAACAATGTTTCTCTCGTTCCGCGGGCCCTAAGTAGCCGATCAGTGAACACATGGCCACGCTCTGGATCGGCACACATCTGAATTTCGTCGATGGCGAGAAACTCAACTTCCCGGTCGAGTGGCATGGATTCGACGGTACAAACAAAATAGTCGGCTCGTGGCGGGATGATCTTTTCCTCACCAGTGATTAATGCCACTCGGGCCAAACCTTTCTGTTCAACCACTCGGTCATAGTTTTCCCGCGCCAGAAGGCGCAACGGAAAACCGATCATCCCATTTGCATGACCGAGCATACGCCCGATCGCATAATGGGTTTTTCCGGTATTGGTGGGGCCAAGAACGGCCGTCACAACGGGTCTCTCTTCCACGCCATACATCCTTCTCAGGATGGCGGCATGAATCGTGTCTGACAAGGGGTTGAAATAGTAAGCCGGGCGCAACATATTGCGGCGGAAATGTATGAATCGAACGGGAGTACTGAACCCATGGCCGAAGAGAAGCGAAGGTTTGAGACAGAGGTCTCGCGCCTTCTCCATATCGTCGCCAACTCGCTTTACAGCCAGAAGGAAATCTTTCTGCGCGAACTGATCTCCAACGCGTCTGATGCTTGTGACCGTCTGCGCTACGAAGCTTTGACGCAGCCGGCGCTGATCGCCGATGATCCGGAATTCGCTGTTCGAATTTCCGTCGACAAAAAAAATAAAATGCTCGAGATCCACGACAACGGAATCGGCATGAACCGCGATGCACTAATATCCGATCTCGGTACAATCGCCCGATCGGGCACCTCGGCGTATCTTGAAGAACACGGCGACGATGAAAATGCTGATCTCAGTACAATTGGTCAATTCGGCGTGGGGTTCTATTCAGTGTTCATGGTAGCCAAGGAGGTAGAAGTTATCAGCCGGCGTGCCGGCGAAGACCAGGCTTGGCGTTGGGTGTCGGACGGGACCGGCGATTATACCATTTCAGAGGGAGACCGGGACGGTCGCGGCACTACAATCCGACTCAAGCTGCGCAAGGGAGAGGATGAATTCCTCGACGAAACTCGCCTTCGCCACATTGCCAAGAATTACTCTGATCATATTGCGCTACCGATATTGATCCGAGGCGATGAGGGCGACGAGACAGTAAACGAAGCCTCCGCCCTCTGGACTCGTCAAAAAAAGGATGTTTCCGACGAACAATATACCGAGTTCTACCGACACGTGGGCGGCTTTGGCGACCCTTGGATGACATTACACTGGCATGTCGAGGGAAAGTTAGAGTACCGCAACTTACTTTTCGTGCCCTCAGCCAAGCCGTTTGATCTTTTCGATCCGAGTCGGAAACATGGCCTCCGGCTGTATGTAAAGCGCGTATTTATTACCAACGAGGCAGAAAATTTGGTTCCCGCTTGGTTGCGCTTCCTCCGAGGCGTAGTAGATTCTGAGGATCTACCACTTAATGTCAGCCGCGAAATCCTGCAGGACAATCCGATGATTGCCCGAATCCGGGCAGCTATCGTCAAGCGGGTCCTGACAGAACTTGCAAAAAAAGCCGATAAGAAGCCGGACGAATATAAAGTTTTTTGGGAAAATTTCGGGCCGGTTATAAAAGAGGGCTTGTACGAAGATTACGAAAACCGCGAAGCAATACAAAAGATTGCGCGCTTCCATTCGACCGCAGGGGACGACGATCTAGTCAGCCTAAAAGATTACGTCGACCGTATGAAAGATGGTCAGGACGAAATTTACTATATTTCCGGCGAAAACCTTGATGCAGTACGCCGGAGCCCACAATTGGAAGGATTTTCTGCCAAGGGGATCGAGGTTTTACTGTTAACCGACGCGGTTGATGATTTTTGGATCCCGTCAGTCGCTGAATTTGATGGCAAGCCATTCAAATCCGCCACCCGCGCCGGGGCAGATCTCGACAAGGTTTCATCGGAAGACAAAGATGACGCTAAAGCCGAGAAGGAAAAATCTTTTGACCAAGGCAAGGTAGATGCGCTCATCGCCATGTTCAGGCTTACCTTGTCTGAAGAAGTCAAGGATGTCCGAGTATCAGAACGCCTAACTGATAGCGCTGTATGTCTAGTTTCCGACGAGGGCGATATGGATCTTAGGATTGAAAGGATGCTTAAACAGCATAACCAACTAAACCAATCGTCCAAGCGCATATTGGAGGTCAACCCACATCATCCACTAATGACGTCATTGTCCGAATCCATAGGCAAAGGCGGAGCCGGCGAGAAAATCGAAGATGCTGCGTGGCTACTGCTCGATCAGGCGCGCGTCATGGAGGGGGAACAGGTGCCGGACCCGGCGGCATTCTCACGACGCCTCAACAGCGTAATGACTAGCAGCCTGAATGGGTGACGAATTCGCCGCAATAACCTCGCCCACTAAATAGAGAGATCCACATACCAGTACCCGGCCAGTAGGGCCATTGGCCGCCTCGCCGAGCGCAGCAGAAAGCGAGGTCGCGACTTTGCTCTCGAGCCCCAGTATCGACGCGATCTCGGCGATGGCCTTTGGAGCATAACCCGGACTCCCCCCGGGTAGATCGATTGCGGCCAAGCTGTCCGCAACAGTCGCAAGTGGCTCCAAAAATCCTCGCGCGTCCTTATTCTCTTGCATTGCACAAACAAGAACAACAGGGTCTTCGGGCCATGCTGCGATCGTTTCCATCAACGCCGCACCTGCGGATGGGTTATGCCCACCGTCGAGCCAAAGCTCCCAACCCTCGGGAAGCAAATCCGCTAGCCGGCCAGATGAAAGATGCTGCAAACGACCAGGCCACTTTGCGGTCGATATTCCCTCGCAGATATCCTCCACGCTCCAGAGATGCCGCTCCCAGCTGCGGAGTGCAGCAATTGCGGTGGCGGCATTAACTCTCTGATGTACTCCAGCAAGAGAGGGTTCTGGTAGATAAATTTCGCGATCTCCATCACAATACACCATAGCGCCAGGCTCGGATCGACTAGTCCAATCGAACCCGGAAATGTATAAAGAAGAATTGAGATCCTGCGCCCGGGCTTCAATAACGCTTAGGGCATCTGGCACTTGCGGTGCGACAACGCAGGGTACACCGGATTTTAGTATCCCCGCTTTTTCAAACGCGATCTCTGCAATAGTAGCCCCAAGAAAAGACATATGATCCATGGATACTGGAGTGATAACCGTCATCGCCGGATTTTCTATTACATTCGTAGAATCAAAGCGACCGCCTAACCCAGTTTCAAGCAGCAGAAGATCGGCTGGCGTGCGTGAGAATGTCAGGAGTGCCGCCACAGTCGTAATTTCGAAAAAAGTTATCGGTTCGCCAGCATTCGCAATCTCACATTCCTCCAAGACTGATAGCAATGCCGCTTCATTAACAGGGACACCATTTAGAACGATACGTTCGTTGAACCGCACTAGATGCGGCGAGGTATAGACATGGACCTGCAAACCAGCCGCAATAGCGATCTCGCGCATAAAGGCGATGGTTGACCCCTTACCGTTTGTACCAGCAACATGGATTACCGGTGGCAAAAACTTTTCCGGGTTACCAAGAGCCTCTAGCAAACGTTGGGTGCGCCCGAGTCCGAGATCGATAAACTTGGGGTGGAGCGTCGTCAGCCGCCCGAGAACGATATCAATCGGTTGTCGAAAACAACCGGTCATTCCCGTCACCCGCAGAGGATTCTCCATCCCGATTTATCAGCATGTCATCTGCGCTCGGCACCTTCCGACGCAGTAAATCTAAGATACGTCCAAGCGTTGTGGCAAGTTCGTGGCGTGGCACCACCATGTCGATCATGCCATGATCCAACAAATATTCTGAACGCTGAAAGCCTTCGGGAAGTTTCTCTCGAATCGTCTCTTTGATCACTCTAGCGCCAGCAAACCCTATGATTGTGCCAGGTTCCGCCAGTGCAATGTCACCCAGCATAGCAAATGACGCGGACACTCCACCGGTTGTTGGATCGGCAAGCACTACTATGTACGGTAAGGACGCCTCCTTGACCTGTTGCACCGCTATGGTGGTACGCGGCATTTGCATTAGCGACAAAATACCCTCCTGCATGCGCGCACCGCCCGATGATGGCACAACGACGAACGCCGCCTTTTTTGAAACAGCGAGCTGCGCGCCAGCAACAATGCCATTGCCTACGGCGATCCCCATTGATCCACCCATGAAGGAGAAGTCAAATACTGAAACGACAGTCGTATGCCCGGCAATTTCACCATAGGCAACAATTATAGCATCGGTGCGTCCAGTAGCCGTTCGGGTGTCCCTAAGACGCTCGGAGTATCGCTTGCGATCGCGAAATTTTAAGGGGTCGGTAACGTTCCCCGGTAACTCGATCTCTGTGAAGCTACCCCCATCAAACAGTAGTTCTAACCGCTTGCGTGCGCCAAGCCGCATGTGATTACCGCAATTTGGACAAACTTTCAGATTATCCTCTAGGTCGCGGTGAAATAACATTTGTTCACAGGATGTACACTGTACCCACAGATTTTCTGGAACATCAGATTTTACGCCAACTAGTGAACGGATTTTTGGTCGGACGTAGTTATTTATCCAGTTCATTCGGTGACTCCCAACCGAGCTGAGCGCACTGCAGCGGCGAGACCAGAAACAAAGCTCAGGGTATCGGAGACAGTTCGGGGGCTGGGCTCCCCATCATCACCCAATGAATTCGCGATAGTTTCAACGATTGCAGTACCTACGACAGCCGCATCCGCGATCATAGCGACTTCAGCTGCCTGTTCGGGCGTCCGGATACCAAATCCGACAGCAACCGGCAATTCTGTCTGGGCCTTTATCCGACCAACGTTAGAGGCAATATCACTCGCAGTTGCGGAAGTAGTTCCGGTAATACCGCGAACGGAAACATAGTAGACAAATCCAGAAGCGTTCTCCACAAGCGTCGTTATTCGTGGACCAGTCGAGGTGGGCGCTATTAGCCGAACTATGTCAATGCCGGCAGTCACAGCAAGCGGCCGGAATTCATCCTCTTCCTCGGGTGGCAGATCGACTATTATCAGTCCGTCAACACCGGCAGAGGCCGCATCGGTTGCAAACTGATTGCGCCCGTAGGCGTGGATCGGATTATAATATCCCATCAACACGATCGGGGTATCATTATCGGACTTTCGAAACTTAGCGACCATCAAAAGGGTCTTCTTAATGTCATAGCCACTCTGTAGGGCCCGTCTGGAGGCAAGCTCAATCGACGGTCCATCCGCCATGGGGTCAGTAAATGGCATGCCGAGTTCAATTATATCTGCACCGACAGCGGGAAGTCCCTCAAGAATCTTAGATGAAATGTCTCCGTCCGGGTCACCTGCAGTGATGAACGTTACTAATCCACCACGATTCTGAGCACGCAGGGTAGCGAAACATGATTCAAGGCGGCTCATAGCGTAACATCCAGTGCTGCAGCAACAGAAAATACATCCTTATCGCCACGTCCACACATATTCATTACAATTACATAATCTGAAGGTAAAGCCGGCGCGATTTTGATTACGTGCGCTAACGCGTGGGCCGGCTCCAGTGCAGGGATAATACCTTCAAGGCGACTACACAGCTGGAATGCCTCCAGCGCTTCAGCATCAGTGACAGAGACGTATTCGACTCGGCCTGTATCCTTGAGCCAAGCGTGCTCGGGGCCGATACCGGGGTAATCGAGCCCCGCTGAAATTGAATGAGCTTCAATGATCTGGCCGTCGTTATCCTGTAATAGATAGGTCCTATTACCGTGCAGTACGCCCGGCCTGCCTGCTGCAAGAGAGGCCGCATGCCGGCCTGTTTCAATGCCATCCCCCGCCGCCTCGACACCGATGATTTGAATATCTTCCTCATCTAGGAAAGGGTGAAAAAGACCCATGGCGTTTGAGCCACCCCCTATACAGGCAACCAACGAATCTGGGAGCCCTTCCTCGGCCTTCATTATCTGTTCTTTCGTCTCGTTACCAATAACGGATTGGAAATCGCGTACCATTGCTGGATAAGGGTGCGGGCCAGCGACTGTACCAATTACGTAGAAGGTATCATCGACGTGTGCGACCCAGTCCCGCAGCGCACCGTTCATCGCATCCTTTAGGGTAGAAGATCCAGTCTCAACTGGCACGACATCAGCGCCCAAAAGTTTCATGCGAAATACGTTCGGCGCCTGGCGTTCGATATCGATCGCTCCCATGTATACAACACAGGGGATCCCGAATAAGGCGCAGACGGTCGCTGTCGCGACCCCGTGCTGGCCTGCACCAGTCTCGGCGATCACACGGGTCTTGCCCATTCGCCGCGCAAGAAGTACTTGGCCAAGTGTATTATTGATCTTATGTGCACCGGTGTGGTTCAGCTCATCCCTTTTAAAATAGACCTTTGCACCGCCGCAATACTCTGTAATCCGAGAAGCAAAATATAACGGGCTTGGGCGGCCTACATAATGTTCAAGCAGCTCATCAAACTCCGCTTGGAAGGACGGATCTAACTTTGTCTCCTCATAGGCTTTCTCAACTTCAAGCAGGAGTGGCATTAGGGTTTCAGCGACATACCGCCCGCCAAAAATGCCAAAATGGCCATCTTCATCGGGACCGGCGCGATATGTGTTAGGAGTTTCTATCATCGTCTTCTCGGAATATTTAACTTAATGAAATGCGAACGAACAGCTTTTATCACGCGCTCTTAACTGCTGTCAGAAATGCGCGGATAAGGCCCGAGTCCTTTACACCAGGGGCACTCTCAACACCCGACGAAACATCGACTGCGGGGGCGCCGCCTATTCGAATCGCTTCGGCTACATTATCGGGATCAAGCCCGCCTGATAACATCCAAGGCACTGGCCAGTCTTTCCCCGAGAGAATAGCCCAGTCGAATGAAACGGCGTTACCGCCGGGCAAGGCATCTTTCATTGCAATAGGCGCCTTCGCGTCGAATAGTAGCATATCTACCACATTGGAATAGTCCATCGCCATCGCAAGATCTACGGCCTCGGAAATCTTGATCGCTTTTATTACAGATCGCCCTGTTCGTTTTTTTATCTCTGCGGCTCTTTCCGGTGTTTCGTCACCATGCAACTGAAACATTGAGATGCCTGGATTCATGCTAATAGCATCCAGAAAGGTATCGTCAGGATCGACTACCAATGCGACCGACTTAACAGAATTTGGTACCATCTGCAAAAGCGATGCAGCCTGTTCGAGCTCTACGTTTCGCGGTGAACGTGGAAAAAATACGAAACCTAAGTAGGCAGCGCCCTCAATCACCGCAGTGTCGATGGCCTCCCGCGTGCTAACGCCGCAGATTTTAGACGCGACCATCACCTTGCAGCCAAAATCTCGTCAGCAATGCGTCGAGCCGCGCCGGCCGGATCCTCGGCACGCGTGATTGGTCGTCCAATTACGAGATGATCCGCGCCTGCGGCAACAGCCTCGGCCGGGGTCATCACGCGCTTCTGATCATCGGAACTGACCCAAGCCGGGCGGACCCCGGGGACAACCAAACTGAATTCATCACCTATTTCCACTCGCAGCATGGCCGCTTCCTTCGGAGAACAAACTACACCGTCAATACCTGACACTTTAGCCAGCCGGGCTAATTGAAGAACTTGTTGCGACACGGGAGCTTTTTGTCCTATTACGGCCAAATCATCGTCATCTAGGCTAGTCAGCACCGTAACGGCAACAATTTTCGGTCGTTTCGGACCTAGTTCGGCAGCCGCGCTAGCAGCAGCTTCAAGCATCTTGAGGCCGCCAGACGCATGTACTGTCAGAACGCTGCAGCCGAGCCGTTCAGTGGCCCTGACCGCGCCGAACACAGTGTTCGGGATATCGTGATATTTCAGGTCCAGAAAAATTTTGTGGCCGAGTGCGCCTACCTGCCGCACACCGTCCGGGCCATGGGCGGTAAAAAATTCCTTACCTAGCTTGATAGCCCCCACCTCGCCGGAAAGTATTTCGGCCAGCAGTAAGGCTTCATCTAGATTGGGCGTATCGAGTGCGCAGAAAATTCGTTCTACGGGGGAAATGTCAGTCATCCCCCGTTAATAAATCATTATCGATCGGGGCGAAAGGACGGTCGCCATAGTAAAGGCTGACCGGTGAATACGTAGACGGTAAACAACTAATCTTCGATTAACACCGCACGAGAGCTTTGGGTCCGTGTCCCGGACGCTTGCATCGTACCATCGGATAACTTTTGCGACGTGGATACGGCCTTCGGCGGATGATCTCTCTCATCCAACTTTCTTTCAAGTGTGCGGTTATGGCGCTCAGCTTTCCGTGCCCTACGACACCAGTTTACGGTCGAAATCCATCCAATTCCCAGACCAGCCATCACCCCCAACGCAAGAGTTATTAGAAGCCAAAGTGACGCCGAAAGTTCGATTTCTCCCGCAATTGGCCATAATTCTAGCTTCAATGTCTGCCGATTCTCCACTGCGAACACACTCAAAAGAACAGAGCAGGGAACAAACACTATAATACCCATAATTAGGCGCATTTTAACCCCGCCGTCCAGCGCCGACTGGACTATCGCCAGCTAATTTTTTATCAAGACTAACGCGCAAACTTGCCCATGGCTCAAGTTATTTACGGCCGTTTAAACGGTCGCGAAGATCCTTGCCGGACTTAAAAAACGGCACAAACTTCTTAGCAACGCTAACAGACTCTCCAGTACGCGGATTCCTGCCAGTACGCGCCTCGCGCGTTTTTACCGAAAATGCGCCAAATCCGCGCAGTTCAACTCTGTCCCCTCGTGCAAGCGCGGTCGATATTTCATCGAAGATCGTAAAAACGATTCGTTCAACATCCCTCTGGTATAGATGTGGATTTTCTTCTGCCAATTTCAAAATCAGCTCGGATTTCGTCATACTTTGGCGTCCCCCCCTGAAAACCGAAGGAATTTCTCCCCGGATTTAGCAGCGTTCTATTTACCGGTGACATAGAATTTTACCCAGTCAGTAAGCGACGTCTTTGTGTCGGGACGAGACCTATTCTTAATATCACATCGCTTGAGGTTGCCAGAGCGAAATTAACCCGTCAAGGGTAAGGCGTTCATACAAAATCGTTTTTCGGGCTAAACTAATTAGCTGGAGAAACAAGCTGCCGGCATCAGGTTGTATCGGCACGGTTCGAATTTTAAGGTCCGGCGACAGGTTTTTTCTCTCCACTAACCATGCCCGGGCGTCCTCTTCTCCCCCAATCTGATCTACCAGCCCGGCTCTCAGGGCCTGTTGGCCCGTAAATACCCGACCATCCGAGAATTTCTCAGCATCCGCCTTTTGCATGTTGCGACGTCGAATAACCATATCCCGGAACATCCCATACATATCCGCGACTAGCGCCTGCGTCGTAGCCTCTACCTCCCCCGTCACAGGTTCAAACGGCGACGGCATTGCTTTAAGAGACCCGCTTTTGAACGATCGTGCTGAGACCCCCATCATTCCCAGAAGCTTAGTGATTTCAGTAGTTTGTAAAATGACGCCAATTGAGCCGGTAAGCGTTCCTTTACGGGCGAAAAGTCGGTCTGTCGCAATCGCCGCCATATATGCGGCAGAGGTCGCTAAACCTCCCATCACTGCAACAAGGGGTTTCTCTTCTCCAAGCGCAAGCAGAGCATTATGAAGCGTCTCACCTCCCACAACTGTCCCGCCGGGACTATCGATACGCACGATTACCGCCTTTACGGAGTCATTTTGAGCAAGTTTGCGGATTTTAAGAATTCTTTCGTCATCCTGAACAATAATACCCTTCACCTCTACCCGGGCAATAAAATCATCATTGCCCAAGGAACCACCAACCCTGCCATATATAGCCACTATCGCTACTACCACCGCGAAAATCGCAGCTATCCGCCAGAACGTTAACCGTCGTTTAAGTCTTAGACGGTCAATAATATTGTCGGAGTCTAAGGGCATTTGAACTCAAGCACCCCCGGCGTTCATCCATAGTAGACAGCGCCCAAAACGATTACGATGTCTCTTCATCAGTCTCAGGTGTTTCTACCGTATCGATGGTCTCTCCCTCCACAGATGCCTCTTCATCAGTCTCAGGTGCTTCTACCGTATCGGTGGTCTCGCCCTCCACAGATGCCTCTTCATCAGCCTCGGTTGCTTCTACCTTATCGGTGGTCTCGCCCTCCACAGATGCCTCTTCGTAAATAACCTCTTCAGGCTCGTCTGCTTTCTCGGCCTGCGGATCGTCGACATCAATGCCGCCCTCTTCTTCTCTGGCTTTGTTTAAGGCCGCGCCTAGAATGTCACCCAGGCTAGCACCTGAGTCAGATGAGCCGAAGTCAGCCATCGCCTTTTTTTCTTCCGCCATCTCGTGCGCTTTTACTGACAGACTTAGCTTTCGGTCCCGCTTATCGATATTGGTAACCCGGGCATCGACGCGATCACCAACAGCATAGCGGTCTGGTCGTTGCTCGCTCCGTTCGCGCGAAAGATCCGCTCGGCGAATAAAGCCCGGTAGAGAACCAGATACAGTTACTTCCAAACCACCCTCGGTTATCGCGGTTACCGTGCAAGTAACAGTGTCGCCCTTTGCGACTCCCTCTATCGCACCTGCGAAGGGATCTTCCGTTAGTTGCTTGACACCAAGGCTTATGCGTTCCTTTTCGACATCGATATCGAGAATTCGCGCCGTGATCATCTCACTTTTTTCATATCCCTTGGCAGCTTCCTCGCCGTCCATTTCCCAGGACAGATCGGAAAGGTGGACCATACCGTCAATTTCTCCCGGAAGCCCCACGAAAAGACCAAATTCGGTAATATTCTTAATCTCTCCCTCGATATCGACACCAACAGGGTGCGCAGATGCGAAAGCATCCCACGGATTATCGTGACACTGCTTTAGCCCAAGGCTAATTCGACGTTTCTGAGAATCGACTTCAAGTACCATAATATCAACTTCTTGGCTGGTCGAAACTATCTTGCCGGGGTGAACATTTTTTTTAGTCCAACTCATTTCAGAGACATGGACCAAACCCTCTACGCCCGGTTCTAGCTCCACGAAAGCTCCGTAGTCGGTGATGTTGCTCACACGACCGGTGAATTTGGCGCCAATCGGATATTTTGCCTCCACGCCCTCCCACGGATCTGCATCAAGCTGTTTCATACCGAGGGAGATACGCTGCGTCTCAGAATTATACCGGATTACCTGTACCTTAACTGTCTGTCCAATCGACAATGCCTCGGTCGGA
The DNA here is from genome assembly GCA_002295635.1 of Alphaproteobacteria bacterium UBA830. Taxonomy (GTDB): domain Bacteria; phylum Pseudomonadota; class Alphaproteobacteria; order MPNO01; family UBA830; genus UBA830. The sequence continues at coordinate 79,946 of DBHK01000011.1, forward strand.
TGATTAATCCGGCGCCACGCAATATCGGTAACATGCAGAAGGCCGTCCACGCCGCCGAGATCTACGAACGCGCCGTAATCGGTAATGTTCTTAACCATGCCCTCTAGAACCTGGCCTTCCTTGAGGTTGGTTAACAGTTCATTTCGCTGTTCAGCACGGGATTCCTCTAAGACGGCGCGGCGGGAGACTACAATATTACCGCGACGACGATCCATTTTCAGAATCTGGAACGGCTGTGCCGTTCCCATGAGCGGACCGACATCGCGTATTGGACGCACATCAACCTGGCTGCCCGGCAAAAATGCCACGGCGCCGGAAAGATCAACAGTGAAACCACCTTTGACTCGGCCAAAGATTGTGCCGTTCACTCTCTCAGTATTTTCGAAAGCTACCTCGAGCTGTGTCCAAGCCTCCTCTCGACGTGCGCGCTCCCGACTAAGGACGGCTTCGCCGTTCTTATTCTCCATCCTCTCGAGGTAAACGTCGACTACATCTCCGACGCCGATTTCAGGAGCCTGCCCCGGAGCCCCAAATTCTTTTAGAGGCACACGCCCCTCGGACTTTAACCCGACATCGATTAAGACATTATCGCCCTCGATCATAAGGACGGTACCCTTTATGACAGAACCTTCGGATAGGTCTCCATCACCCAAACTTTCTTCGAGTAGGGCGGCAAAATCTTCTTTTAATGCTTCGTTCTCAGCGGTTGAGGTTTCGGTAGCCATATTAAATCCTAGTTTTCCCTTTCCGAGAACAGAGACGATATCAGCTGAACCGGCGCCTCGACGACGTCAGTCTAGAAAAATCGATAATCTGCTCCATTTGTCCTGCTATCGGATAAAGGACATTGCCAAGGCGAATGCTGCGTCAGCGTTTAGATTTGTCGTATCGATGACAGACGCGTCAGCTGCTGGTGCCAGAGGTGCGACACTGCGGGTACGATCCCGATGGTCCCGTTCCTTCATATCCTGCAGAACGCGCGAAGGTATACTCGGATCACCCTTTTCCTGCAACTCTTTTACCCGACGTGCCGCTCTGGTCTCGACACTGGCGTCTATGAAAAACTTATAATCGGCGTTCGGACAAATAAATGTCCCGATATCGCGTCCGTCGAGTATAGCACCTGGCGCACCGTTAGGCGGTGCGGCAGCAAAGTCCCGCTGCAAGCTTACTAGCGCAACCCGCACATCTGGATTAACGGCTATGACGCCGGCCGCTTGGCCGACGGCTTCCTGACGCAGAACGGGATCATCAAAATCCAGTTTTACGATATCGATAGCACGGGCAGTCTGCTCTGCGGCTAGCTTATCTTCTGGGTCTTTTCCAGAGGTAATTAGCGACAGTCCAATCGCGCGGTATAACAGCCCGGTATCCAGATAAGCATAGCCAAGTTCTCTCGCAAGGCGTCGAGAGAGAGTGCCCTTGCCACTTGCCGCCGGGCCATCTACTGCGATGACAACCGACACCGTTAGGCTCCGAAGGGCGCGATGTCGGCGCCTAGGCCAGTCATCAGGCCGAGAAATCCAGGAAAGCTGGTATCGATCACATCGGCGTCATCGATCACTACTGGCTTCTCAGACACCAGACCCATTACTAGGTAGGTCATAGCGATACGATGATCTAGATTGACATTAATCTCGGCGCCGCCCGGTAGCAGTCCGCTCAGACCCGTAACCACGATATCATCACCCTCGGAACGAACCGGAACACCGCATGCGGTCAGCCCATCGACAATAGCAGTAAATCGGTCGCTCTCCTTTACCCGCAGCTCAGAAATCCCCCTAAACCGTGTCTCACCGGACGCGACCGCGGCTGCAATGGCAGCAATTGGATATTCGTCGATCATCGATGGTGAACGCGTGGCAGGCACATCTACGCCAGTCAGTGGCCCGTATCGAAACGACATATCTGCGATCGGCTCACCGACCGTTTTGCGCATATTGTTCATCTCAATATTGGCACCCATTTCCTTCAATGTCTGAAAGAGGCCGGCACGCAGCGGATTAATACCCACATTTTTGATAATTATCTCCGACCCCGGAACTACTAGCGCCGCGACACCGGGAAACGCCGCAGAGGATGGATCACCGGGGATGCTTATTTCTTGCGCTTCCAGCTCGGCATACCCATGGAGTGAAATGTATCGGCCGCCGTTTCCAACCGGCACAATTTCAAGCTCTGCACCGAACGCTCTCAGCATGTTTTCGGTATGGTCTCGTGTTGCCTCACGTTCCCTCACGGTTGTGGTGCCGGGTGTATTTAGACCCGAAAAAAGAATAGACGATTTCACTTGTGCGGACGGTACCGGTACATCGTAATCAATCGGAATGGGTTCAGCGGCCCCATATACCACCATCGGCATGCGTTCCTCGTCGGTGAAATCAAACACAGCGCCGCAGCGGGACAATGGGTCGATCACACGGTCCATCGGCCGCGAGCGCAGAGAGCGATCACCTGTCACATAAGCTTTCAGATCGTGCGAAGCCATCAAACCCAGTAAGAGCCGCGCCGCCGTACCGGAATTTCCGAGATCAAGAACATCCTCCGGCGAGGTTAGCCCACCCACTCCAACACCATCGACAACCCAAGACTCCCCCGATTTGTCGATACTGACGCCAAGTGCCCGCAGAGCATCGGCAGTGCGAAGCACATCTTCCGATTCAAGCAAGCCACATACTTTGGTGCTACCGACCGCGACGGCACCAATCATCAACGCCCTGTGCGATATGGATTTATCGCCGGGGACACTGATCGTGCCATTGAGAGCTGTACCGGAGCGAGCTGCTAGCTTAGTCAAATCCTCATCCTGAGTTTGGGTCCGGACCAAATATTTCGACCAGTTCCGTACCATAATTCTCGGCAAAATAAAGGTGCCGAAATATCCCTAGGCTGATTTTGCTTTTGACAGCCATCGTTGAACATGTCAAAGGCTGCAGGTCTGATGCAAATACTTAATGGAGACCAACTTGGCTAAGCCAGAATGGGGTTTGAAACGATCGTGCCTAAGCTGTGGTGCTCGTTTTTACGACATGCAGAGTAACCCGATAATCTGTCCATCCTGTCAGGCAGAATTCGATCCACTAGCTCTTGTCCGGCCAAAGCGGGCCCGAACGGCTGCAAGCCAAGCGAAGGCCAAAGCCCAAGAGAAAGTTTCACCCGAAGAAGCGGTGACAGAGGAAGACGAACTTCTTGTCGACGACGATGACTCGCTGGATGTTGGTGACGAGATCGATTTAGACAATGATTCCGATGATGATATCCTCGCCGAGGATGGGGATGGGCCAGATCTTGACGAAGACCCCGACGTCACGGAAGCACTTGGTAACGCTGAGGACGACAGCGAAAATCATGAATCCTGAAAATTAGTTATTGCGGCTACTCTCGCGTCGAAATAGAGTACGCGCCGCAAAATCATACTTCGGGGCCATAGCTCAGTTGGGAGAGCGCTACAATGGCATTGTAGAGGTCGGCGGTTCGATTCCGCCTGGCTCCACCAATTCCCTGAGCATTATCATCACATTACCGAAAGGCCTAATTTGTGGTCGAACTGAATGACTCTACGGAAGTTTTCGGCAAGCCTTTTTCTAATCAGTCTACCGTCCAGTATATTATTTTAAAAGTTTCACCCAAATCTATCTTCATTAGAAAAATTTATAACATTGGCATCCAGTGAGCTCATTTTCGCTCATGACTGGTTAGCAAAACCGTTCCCGAATTTGTTTGGTCTCCAATATCGGAATCACATGATGAGTCTCTATCCGATTATTTGAGAAGATGATTCCCACAATCAGTTGGGTAAACAAGCCCATTTTAGGCACTTTAGTCGTACTACATATAGGTCGTTGATAAGACACGACACACAGTTCAAAATCGTGGTAGGTTGAAAAATACCACTGGAATTCCCATATAGTTATTAGTCGTAGCTGAGTCGGGCTTGTAACCCTAATTGCCCACTTAGTTGAGGAGAATTCCAATGACACGCCTCTCGTTGTTTAATAGTCCATTTCTACTCGGATTTGATGAGCTAGAAAGGGCTTTGGATCGCGTGAGCAAATCCTCATCCGAGGGTTATCCCCCTTATAATATTGAACGTACAGGAGAGAATGACATCCGGATTACGCTCGCTGTGGCCGGATTCGCTCGAGAAGACTTGTCAATAAAAGTTGAGGCCGCCCAGCTCGTTATACGGGGGAAGCAGAACGACGATTTGGGCCGAGAATTTTTGCATCGGGGCATTGCGGCACGTGAGTTCCAGCGGTCTTTCCTGCTAGCCTCAGGTATCAGCGTTATCGGCGCGGAACTTGACAATGGATTGTTGCACATAAGTCTTGAGCGACCAGTCGTCGAAACGCTCTCGCGCACGATCGAAATCAATACCCGGGGCCAAGAACGGCAAACTAAACTGAAGGCGGTAGAAGTTTAAGTAGGACGAAACATATTTTCTTGTAGGTATAAAACGTCCAGCGTTAACTCAAGGCAAGGTGGAGAAAGATGCACAATAGTGAAATAGCGAAAAATTTTATTAGCCCGGCAGATTTTGAAATGATGGGTATGCATAATGTCGCTTATATAAAAAAAGTCATTGAGAACGGGTCATCTCGCTTTGGCGTTTATGCGGCTAATGGTGCGGAAATCGCGCTGATGGATGTCGAACGCGACGTAGCTTTTGCGACCGTCCGACAGCACGACATGGAACCGCTAAGCGTTCACTAACTTCGAGCCCAGGAGAGGCACAACCGGTTCACTCCTCACCCACTCAGGCCGCGTGAGTGTGTGCCTCTTGGGTCAGCAAACTAAATATTCGCTCCGGAGTCTTAGCTAATCTCAGCTTGTCGCACTTTGCCGCATTGCGAAGAACGCGTGAGATTCTGGCTAACGCTTTGAGGTGGTCTGCCCCAACTAGTTCTGGGGCTAGTAAAAGGAAAATCAGATCTACCGGCTCACCATCGATCGCGTCGAAGTCGACAGGATTGTCAAGCTTCGCAAAACATCCGAACAGGTGATCGAGATCAGGAATTTTGCCATGAGGAATAGCGATACCGCTTCCCACTCCGGTAGTCCCTAAGCGTTCTCGTTCCATAAGAACTTCAAAAATTTCGTGTTCCTCAAGCCCGGTTTTACTCGCTGCTTTACCAGCGAGTTCCCGAAGTGCGTTTTTCTTGCTTCCCGCCTCGAGCGATATGACTATGCGGTCCGCACTGAGAATGTCTTCTATTTCCAAAAGTCGTCTCCAGCCCTTCTAAACTGTGGGCCTCTCAGGCCCAAACAGTGTCCAATCAGCATTTCGGCTAAAGCTTAGATAGAGCAATCTCATACCAATATTTTCCGTTACTAGACCCTTAACGCTCAGCCAGACGCTACCATCTTAAGTATCTCTTCAAGATCTTTCCGAGAGGGAATTGACTGAAATCCGGTTAATGGTCACTGGTCGCAACCTGCTCAATTAAAACTGTAGATCTCATTAACCGTTCTTCGTGGAAGTCTGGCCACGGTCTATAATTCTTGTTCTAACAATATGAGTGATTCCTGTTTTATCACTCAGAGTGCCGGAAAATAACACCGCGGATAGGCGAGTCAATAGAGTCGAGGAAGTGACTTTTAACGTAGGAAAGGCCCTTTATAAGGTCAGAATGGCCTTCTCGCGCCGCCGATCAACCGACGACGGGATATCCATAGCTTCTCGGTATTTAGCAACCGTTCGCCGGGCAATCGCGATACCTTCTTCGCGCAGGATACCGACGATTCTATCGTCGGACAGAATGCTCTCTGGGGTTTCACGACTGATCAGACACCTGATCCGGAAGCGGACGGATTCGGATGATCGCCCCCCGCCTCCCTCGCCCCGGCCAACCGCTGAATTAAAAAAATATTTCATCTCAAAGGTACCGCGGCTCATGCTTAGATATTTGGCCCGGGTTACCCGGCTTACCGTGCTTTCATGAACGTTAATCTCCTCTGCAATGTCTCTGAGGGTGAGTGGTTTAAGAAACTCTACCCCTCGCTCAAAGAAGGCCTCTTGCTGATTAACTATTTCGGAAGCGACCTTGAGGATTGTCTCTGCCCGCTGATGCAACGCTCTTACCAACCAGCGTGCCGACTGAAGCCGGTCATTTAGAAATGCTCTATCTTCCTTTGTTCGGGCTTGCCGCCGAACATCTAGGTAGAAGAGGTTGTTGACTAGGGCCCGGGGCATAATGTCATTGTTCAGTTCTACAACCCAGCCTTTCTCGGTACAATGAACAAACACATCGGGAACCACTAGTTGCGAAACTTCGTGATTAAAACCGGAGGCAGGGCGAGGATTCAGTTCTTTGATCTCTGCAACCATCTGGAGCAGATCTTCAGCATCTACCTCACAAAGGCGACGGAGTTGACTAAAACTTCGTTTGCCCAAAAGCCCGAGATTATCAAGCAGCACCTGCATTGCGGGGTCAAGCCGATCCTTTTCGTGCAGCTGAAGGGCGAGACATTCCGCAAGTGTTCGGCCAAACACACCGGGTGGATCCATCTGCTGACATTTCTCGAGGGTCTGTTCGACTAGGTCGATAGAGCAGCCAAGCGCTAGCGCAACTGATTCCAGATCTCCCGAGAACCAGCCATTATCGTCAAGCATATCGATTAGGTAGCGTGCGATCATAATCTCAGTAGGAGTATCCAGATCGATATTAACCTGTCCGATCAAGTAATCCCGGAGAGTGGATTTTTCCGCGGCGGTGTTCGCAAGATTATAGACTCTATGATCAAAGTCATATTCGCCGGCCCCGCCCTTGTCCCTACTCGACCGGTAAATCTCATCGACGGCTATATCAAGAGACGGCCAATCAGAAGCAGATACCGTTTCGTAAACATTCTCTATATCTGTATCAAGGGACCGGGAACCTTGGCTCATCGTCCCGGATATCGTATTTTCAACGGACCAGGCCAAAGGCTCAATATCATCATTGTCCGGATCGTCCGTGTAAGAAGAACCAACTTTGTTGTCACTATCAAGATCCGAGGCTCTAACAGCTTGATCCAACTTCGGGCCGCGATCTCTCAGATCTTCGGAACTTCTCTCCAGGACACCCCTCGGCTCCTCGAGTTCAAGCAGAGGATTCTGCGCAACTTCTTCCTCGATAAATTTCTGTAACTCCACATTAGACATTTGCAGCAGCTTAATAGCCTGCTGCAGGTCAGGCGTTATCACCAAGTTTTGGCCCTGGCGAAGGCTCAACTTTGATTTGAGCACCATTTAGACGAGAATCACAAACACTTGCTCAAAGTCCTATAGGCTGAATCTATCGCCAAGGTAAACTCGTCTTACATCCTCGTGTGCTACTATTTCTGAGGGTGCGCCTTCCATTAGGACAGCGCCATCATGAAGAATATATGCCCGATCAACGATGTCGAGCGTTTCCCGAACATTATGGTCCGTAATCAACACCCCGATTCCGCGATCTTTTAAATGCCTGACCAAGCTACGGATATCATCCACGGCTATCGGATCAATACCCGCGAAAGGCTCATCTAATAGCATGAAGTTAGGGTTGGATGCCAGAGCCCTGGCAATCTCAACACGTCGCCGTTCACCTCCAGATAGGGCCAATGCGGGCGTGCGACGCAGATGGCTGACCGAAAATTCGGCAAGTAGTTCCTCAAGCCTCGCCTCGCGTCGTACAGGGTTATCATCCGTGACTTCAAGAACCGCGCGAATATTATTTTCAACGGTCATACCCCTAAAGATCGACGCCTCCTGCGGCAAATAGCCGATCCCAAGTCGAGACCGTCGGTACATGGGCAGGCCGGTGACGTCTTGCCCGTCAAGAGCAATGGACCCGTAATCGGCAGCTATAAGTCCGGTCACGATATAAAAACAAGTCGTCTTGCCAGCACCATTAGGCCCCAAGAGACCAACGGCCTCACCTCGCCTCAAAATCATACTGACGTCTCTAAGCACCGGTCGTTTTTTATAGCGCTTACCGACCTTAATAACTTCGAGGCCTTCATTCTGCGCTACTAAGCGCGGTCCTTCATCATCCGCGATCATTGCTCTAGCGTCTTGGTTTTTCACTGTATGTTTCCTCTCTCGGAGGAGTCATTCTTTCGTCGCCGAATATCGCTGTCATGCGTGAAAATACCCTGAACACCACTTTGGCCACGGCCGAACAATTTGCTTACTCCCGTATTAAGGTTCACCTCAGCATATTCCCCGTTTAGTTGGTCATTGCCGCGTGTAATTTTAACTTGTCCGGTGAGCGTCGCAATACCGGTTTCAATATCGTAAACTCCGCGTTTAGATCGAACGATCTCATCCGGCGTGGTAATAACTACATTATCAAACGCATCTACTTTACGGACTTGGGACTTGCCGTTCGCATCTTTAGCAAAATATGCCGTTAAGGCATCGGCGCGCAGCTTGTTCTCGCCCCGCGTGGCAATTGCGTTGCCGCGAGCTACCGCAAGATTACGTTTTTCCCAATATTCTATGCTATCCCGCGCTGTTATTTGGTCGGTTTTAGTCTCAATCCGAGAACCGCCGGTGAGGATTAGAATGCCTTGGTCGACATCGTAAACTGCGTTGTCCCCAAAGGCCTTTTGGGTTGGCGTAACGATACGTACATGGCCGACAGCGTGTATCCTCCAGATATCTGTGCCACCAGCCGCTGTCTCCCGATAATAGGCGCTCAGAGTATCAGCGAATACCGCAACATCACCCTGCGCCGCCCGGGCATTGCCGCGGGCTATATAGGCCTTATTTTTCTGCTGCCATTCAATTCCGTCTTCAGCATTAATTTCTATCGGTTTATCACGAGACTGCCCGGGCAGCCCCAAACCCTGAGCCTGGGCCGAAAACGCCAGAGCAATTATAATAACCGCTTCGGGCCCCAATAACCGAAATCGAAAAGCTGATCTCATTTTGCGTCTCTCGGTTTGGCCGTCACCGGAAAGATCACCATGCTTGATTTACCGCGAAAAATTATCCGGTCACCGCTGTCAAGAATTCTAAAGCCTTCCGCGTTGACTATTCCGAAAGGCCCCTGTCCACGCACCTTGGTATCACCTGCAGCGGCGGCTTTACGGAAGTCTATGCGAGCCTCCTCCGTCTGGAATTCATATCCGTCTTCGTGAAACAGGTCGACGCCACCAACCAGATTGAGTACCTCCAACTTACGCCAGAACCTGCCTCGCGGCGCGGAAATAGCCACCCAGGAATTGCTAGCAAGCGTCACATCTGCCTTGGGCCGGCTCAAATTGACGCCCTCATCACCATAAACATCATGGGCCACTGCGTCCGCCGTTACTGAAAATGGTCGATTTTCACCGTCTACACCCGTGAACCTGGCGTTTACCACCCTTTGCCCGCGCTCAATTTTTACTTTGAGATCCGAGATCCCGACGGTAAATTGTTCGGGTTTAGGTTTGAACTCCGGCCAGATCACAACTAATAGTAGAATAATGACAGCGACGGCCGGCAGCGCGTACTTCATAAGTATAACGAAACGGCTGTAGCGCGACCGGTACCGAGGCATTTGTGGCGATTCTATTGCTGAGTCGGATTCGTCGCCCACTGTCAAATGGATTTCAGGCTTTCGCAACACTATTACCACTCATCACGAGAGACCGGTTCTAAGAATATCGTGTATGTGAATGATGCCGAGGGGCTCACCTTCAGCCACAACAAAGGACGTAGTAATCTTGTTCTCATTCATCATCGCCAAAACCTGCGCCGCCAAAGAATCGTAACCAACGGTCTTTGGATCCGCAGTCATGACCTCCGATGCCATCATAGCCAATATATCTCCTTCCATATGCCGACGCAGGTCACCATCGGTGATCACCCCAACCAGTTTCCCATCCGCGGTGCTAACGCCGACGCAACCTAGCTGTTTAGCAGTCATTTCTATAATTGCCTCGGCCATCGGTGTATCGACGGAGACGAGTGGCAGATCCCGACCGCTACGCATTATGTCATCGGCGCGGATAAGACGGGATCCAAGCTGACCCCCAGGATGAAGAAGGTGAAAATCATCAGGCGAAAAACCACGCCGTTCAAGCAGCGTGACCGCGATTGCATCGCCCAATACTAGCATGACCGTAGTCGATGTGGTCGGCGCAAGGCTTAGCGGACAAGCTTCCGGGCTGTCCGGTACCAAAAGCGATACGTCGGCGGCTTCGGCTAACACACTGTCGGGACGACCGGTTATTGAAATAAGGGGGATACGCTTGAGCTTGACGTAGGCAACAATATCCGAAAGCTCAGCCGTCTCGCCCGAATTTGACATCGCGATGACTGCATCTTTCGAGGTGATCATCCCAAGATCGCCGTGGCTAGCTTCACCCGGATGCACATATTGAGATGGCGTTCCAGTGGACGCCAAAGTTGCCGCGATTTTCCGAGCTATGTGACCACTTTTTCCCATGCCAGTGACAATGACCCGCCCTTCCACATTACCCAAAAGCACAACAGCCTGAGTGAAACGTGCATCCAACGCGCGCGATAGGGCCTGCAAGCCCGATATCTCAACATCGAGCACGCGCCGCGCTGACTCCAACGCCGACGAGGAGGAAGAGCATATATTGTCTACCAAGGTATCTTCGGTGTCCGACATCTTTGATCCAACAATATCAATTGCTTATCGCCTTTATATCCTATCCGAATCCGTAGAACCCGGCGACCCCTTAGCGAAAGATAAATAAAAGATTTAATCAACTTTCCATCGCTAAAGAGGGTCTCAATGGGCGAATATGTCCACTTCCGGCCAGCCGGATAGATCCAACTCGGCGCGGTTCGGGAGAAACTCGAAACAAGCCTGCGCTATTTCGATGCGCCCCTCTCGTACCAGCATTTCGTCTAGCTTTTCGCGCAAGGCGTGTAAGTAAATCACGTCGGAAGCCGCGTATTTCATCTGTTGTTCCGACAATTCGTCCGCCCCCCAATCGGAGGATTGCTGCTCCTTCGATATTTCCACACCTATAAGTTCGCGACATAGATCCTTTAGGCCATGACGGTCCGTGTAGGTGCGGGCCAGCTTTGAAGCAATTTTCGTACAATACGCTGGGCGCGCGGTAACCCCTAGAAAATATCGCAACACCGCTATATCGAAGCGTCCATAATGGAATAATATTTCTATATCAGGATCAGCCAGAATGCGGCAGAGGTTTGGGGCATTAAACTCGTTCCGGCCAAATTTTACCAAATGCGCGTTTCCATCACCGGACGACAACTGCGCGAGGCAAAGTCGGTCGCGATTTGGATGGAGCCCCATGGCCTCAGTATCAATCGCGACTGAGTCTCCAAGATCAAGGCCGTCGGGCAGGTCCCCGTGATAAAGCTCAATCGACAAACCGCCTCCGTTCCCACCCACAAATCCGTAATTGGATTTCGGGCTGTTTTGCAATCAATGCAGAAAGTGGTGCCCAGGAGAAGACTCGA
>DBHK01000025.1:0-27867 GCA_002295635.1 Alphaproteobacteria bacterium UBA830
CGTATCTTATGGGTCTAGACTATAATTGGAATCGTATCATAAGTAAAGGAACACACCCAAAAGAAACGCTATGTCGTTTCGTATGATCGCCTTCGTAGGGTGTAATCAAAAGAAACGCCCTGTTTTAGAACTGAAACTGAACCAAACGCCGGATAGCCTGAACGGTTCAAGTTCCAGAACCCGATATCGCCGATAATAAAAACATCAAGAGAGCGATGGGTTCTCTTACAAACAGAAGGAAATTTAGAAATGAGTAACTTTGATTTAAATGATGAAGCGAATGCGTTCTTTGCGAACGCGCCGTATGGTCTATCCAAAGGATTTATAGCTTCGCTACCGGAAGACGAAAAAGATGTGCTTGAGAATGCCATTAAAAGGTTCTCGCAAGCTCAACTCGATGAGAATTGCGATTGGTATGTTGAGGATCTTATCGACGAACTGGGAAGCGATGTCGAACGACTTGGTAAGGATTACTGTGAAAGCCTTTGTATTGTTGATGACGAAAGGGCTTCGATGGAAGCTCGACAAATAGCGTTAAACGACATCGAAACGGTGAGTAACCTTATTAAAAAACTCCTACTGATTTCTAAGGATCCATTAATGGAGAATTTAAAGCAGCTCAAAAAGGTCGTGAGCGAAGCAGATCAGATCAACGTTGAGAAAAACGATAGCTATCTGTCAGAGGTCTTAGACCTTCTGAATGAGTTCTCTCCCGATGAGCTACTTAAAATTTCAAGAAGTCTTAAAGAGATATATCTTAAGGGTGTCAGGCAAGAAGCAGAAGATATGTGGAAGGCGGCGATCCAGTCCGACAAAGAGAGGAAAGCCGCATAGCCAGGTAATCTAACAACACATTATTGAGCCTACCCGATTGAACCCGCCGCCTTGGCGGGTTTTTTCGTTTTGGCGTTTCCGATCTGTTTTTGTACTAAGAGTTGGTTTTGCGCTCTCGCTTAACGGCTAATCGAGTAGTGCTACTTTATTCCCTATGGATACGACCAAAAACTATTACGCCATTTTAGGTGTCCTGCCTTCAGCCGAGGTGGAGACTATTCAGGCGGTCTATCGATCACTCTCGAAGAAGTATCATCCTGACGTATCACGGGAGGATCCAGAGGGCTTAAGGTCAAAGATTATTCAAAAAAATCGCCGATTACCGACGTGTTACCAAGTGTTTAAACACCGTTTTTCAGAATGTCTTCAGCACAATATTTTTTTGGAGCCTTGGGGCGCTTGGTCGGTCCAATATTTTTTATTTTTTTCAAACAAGCTTGGTATGCAGCGTTTAATTTCGTCGCCCGTTTTTTTACTTTATTAGGTGTAAGACGATGTTTATGTAAATAAAATATGTGATCTTTATCAGTATTTTTCCCTGACAAAGAGGTGTTTTTTGTTTCCAGGTAGATGTCTTCGGCACTCCATTTTGGATGCTTCGCAATTAGCTCACTTGCTACCTTATCAAAACCAATTTTACGTTGAATAAGCATTACATTATCTTCACGTGTCCCACCAGTAACCTGGTACGCATAACCGGCATCAATTGTTGGTAAAACCCTAAAGAAGTAAAAATAATCCCAGCGCCCCCATTTATCCCTTGAGTAAACGAGTTTTTGCAATTTTTCTGCTGCAATTCGTGGGTCAACCCACGCCGCTTTATAAGCCTTAAAGTCGTTTAAAGTACCTATATTGTGCAGATAAAGGTCGCTCTTGTTCTTTTTATTCACCAATTTTATGGCACCGTTTTGACGGTAGTTTTTACCAATAGTCGTGCAAGGAGGTTCAAATACACTTATGCAAAATGACCCATTCTTGCCCGGTGTAACTATTCCTTCCAGCATACCTCCATTATTGGCTGCTAGTGAGAACCTTAAAACACCCTGATCAATCCAAAATTTCAGCGCGTGCTCCGGATCTCCCAGCATTATACCGGTCGGTTTCCCTGTCCAAAGTTTCCCAGTAACTTGTTGGGCAAATTTCTCGAGTTGACTATTTCTAGGAATTTTTTGGGTATTCTTAATCGCTTTTGGTTTTTTACCCGATGATTTGGATTGAGTATCTGGTCCACCGAAAGAATTCACAGCATCACCAAAAGCTTTTAAGGAATCAGGGTCCGCCAATTCTTTGAGTAGACCCTTCTGCATCTCGAGCATTTTCTTTTCCTGTGCTTCAGCTTCCGCTTCAGCTTTTTTGACCAGACAGTCGATGTCGCTCGGTTTACAATCCTGCGCTACTGCGCTTGTGGCGAAAGCGAAAAATAAGACGAGAGACAAACGCACCATAGTAATCCCCTATAGCAGACGAAATAGTTTTGAAAACGTAATGCATCGATAATGGAGGATTTTCAGTTTCATAACAAATAGATTGGTATCTTGGAGAGCCTTGGCTCAACTTTTGACTTCCGATAGCACTCACGCAGTTTCATAAATTGCTCCGCCGCAACACCACACATTATTGAGCCTACCCGATTTGACCCGCCGCCTCGGCGGGTTTTGTCGTTTCTAAGTTTATGAGCGGAAAAAGGATTGGGAAGACGACTAATTAAAGCCACTTCCTCCTTAACGACACCATTTCTAAGTCATCGTCATATTCTATCGCCAAGCCCTGATTTACGTCGTTCGCGTGTTCCGTAACCGTGTTGAGCAATTCGATTAATCTGTCATAGAAGCGATAAGCGTCAGGATCATTATCATCCTCGGTGTAATCGTAGGAGAGAGTATGTCGTATCATCGCTTACCTTTCCCCTTCGCCTTCGGCTTCTCTTTCGTTTCGGCTAAAGCCTCTCTGTATGCCTTAAAGGTTTTCATAATCTGTCTCGGGCAAGTTAGCGAATATTGCCAAAGGCTCTCCTCGGTCGGTTACAGGTTGTTTCGGGGAACCGACGCTCCACCCGCCTTCGGTAGCGGTTCGATGCCTCTGCTCTATCTCTTCAACGCCGCTCCGAACGAAGCTACGTACGAGGTGAGACATCGGCATTCCATATTCATCGGCGATAACTTCGAGTCTGCCTTTGAGCGGATCAGGCATAAGGAAATTAAATAAACTTTTAGACGTTCGTTGAATCTGAGTGGCGTACATATCAATCCTTTAAAAAAATCGTTCTAAGGTGTTTACCGGAGTTTCACTTATTGATTTAGGCGAACCAGATAATCGCTTGGCTCGACCGATCCTAATACAGGGTTCGAAAAAGTTTTTAACCTGTTCGACATTTCCCTTGGTTTCAAAAACCAAAAACGTGCGGATCGCTTTGAACTGCCTTTGAGATAAGGTTCCATACAAGATTAGATCCGTTCGAATAGACCGAATGTAACGTTTCATATCTGAGCTAATGTGCTTTCGACTATGAGGATTTCCATACATCTCCAGTAGCTCTAACAGGATCGTTCTGGGTTCCGGTTTCATTATTATTTATTCCTTCTTGTTCGTTCCTAACTCGGTTTGGTTAGGTTCTTTGTTCGCGTTTAGGTAAAGTTCATCAATCAAGGAGAAACGCATATTTCTCCCTTTGACGACTATCGAAATACCTAATGGGGCGAAGGAAACTTAGTTCTGCGACGCCTTGCTAGGTAAGGAGATAAAATCCCAAGGAACCGATTGATCGTAGTGTTCCTTGGTTTCGGATTTCGCGAGGTAATCGCTCCACCCATCGTCGGCGTGAAAGCCGACGTACGAGCCGTAAGCCCAATCGATTTTAGCCCAACAATCACGTATCAATTTTACGAATTGGAGTTTCCGCGCTTCGAACTCTCTCAATTCGTCAAAGGTTTGAGGCGTAGCAAAAGGTAGCTTGAACCGAAGGTGTATATGCTTGCGAGTATAGCCTCTCGTATTGTTTGACGAGTAGCCTTCCTTCGCCGACACAAACTCTATGCGTCTGTTATATCGCCGCCAATTATTCCCGAACCAACGACGATTAAGCCTATTCGAAAAATGTCTAAGGCTCGCGGTGATTTGGTACTCGTCTAATTCGACATTAAAAGATCCGATAAAACGGTTAGTGGGATCCTCTACTTTCATTCTCTGCTTGAGTTTTAAGGTAGCAGGGATCGACGCGCCCCAATCACGGTTGCCTAAAAACTCTTTTGTTGTTTCGACTAACTTCCTCGACACGACGCACACACCCTAAAACGCGATATTTTTTTAATTTAAATTCAATTTTATTTATAAGTTTGAGATGCTTTAGATCGATGAATTTCTGAACCGTTCAACCAGTTCGGTGTTCGGTTCAGTTTTCGTTCGTTTTAAGGAGAAGAGAGGAGCGTTATGAGTTTTGAGGGGTAGGTGGGGAGAAGAGAGGTGTAATCGGTCTACCTCTTCCTTAAAAAGAAACCCCAAAACCTAAATTCTGGGGCTTCAATAAAAAGTGGTGCCGCGTGGGTGACTTGAACACCCGACCCCCGCATTCATCACACTACGACTTTCGTCGCCACCCTGTTGGGCTTTGTGCGCTGGACTTTCTCTTCACCATACTAACCGTCGGTTAGATTAGGCGCTCACCGTCAAGTCTCTACACCTTCTCCGCTCGGAGCTTGGCTCGGGATTGCCATTTCACAGGTTTCCCCGACTTTGATGAGTTTTCATCTCAAGGTTTCCCAAGAGAGACGCAATTTAAAACTACGAATGCGATGCTCTACCAACTGAGCTAACGCGGCACATCGTTGTTATAAGTCGAAGTTATGTTGCTAGAAAGTCAAAAATGTTTTCCACCTTTGAGCGGTTCGAAGACTTAGTTAGTTCACTCGCCTGTCGGAGGTTGCTCGTATGCCCGTAAAACTTTTCGATCATTTCGACTGACGTTCCCATATTTTGGGCGAGTACATAGTGATCCACACCCTCATAAAGCCGAAAGGTCGCATAGGTATGGCGAAGCGAATAAATGGTTCGCTTATTTCCTTCCCTATCAAATTCAACGTCGCAATATTTGAGTAAGGAAGCGAACGACTTTTTGAACGATCCGATAGCTTTTCCGTTTGGGTGACAGAATATGAGGCTATCCTGGGGTGGTTTTGAACCGAGCTCTTCCGTGCGTATTTTAAGTATACGTTGGAGGTAGGTTTGAACTTCCGAGGTTCGCGCGACGACTTCACGGAGCCCTGTTTTGCCCTTAACTCGAAAGGCAAAGTTCGTCTCGTCTCTATCGTTCGTTTTAAATGGGCGAACGTCTCGCCATTCCAAATCTCTAGCCTCGCCCACTCGGATACCCGTGTTTGATAGGATCAGAATATAATTCCAAAGTAAGGCGCGGTCTCTGCGAACTGACGGGTGCTTGTGTTCTTCTAACCAGTATCGAGCGTATCGAGTTAGCTTTTTGTAATCGACCTCATCGAACACAGGGCGCGGATTATCTTTGATCGACGGCTTAGTAAAACTTGGTATCTCTCGGATAAACTTTCTGTCTTTCGCCCACTTTAAAAATCTCGATATTTCCCCGCCTTCGGCGTTCAGGGTATTTTCCGATAATTGTCTGCCTCTGTATTTCTGACTGCGGCGGTGCGTGAAATAGTCTTCGATCAGTTTTGTGTCTATCGCCCCGATAGTCTTTTTTCCTAAAAAGGAACGAAAGTGATCTCCAATCTTTTTTTGCGTATTGGAGAACCGAGATTTATGGCTCTGAGAGTGAAGGTACTCATCAATCACTTTAGAAGCGGATTTACTTTTTACCTCCTCCCCTGCCCGAGCCCGAAATCTTAAATCTTCGTACAGATCTATCGCACGTCTGTAGGCTTCGTCTCTATCTTCGGTTTTGAGTGACTTGACGATATAGCCTGAACCCAACGGCGTTCTGATGCGGCTCTGGTAGACAGGTTTCTTCCCAGCACTACGCACGTAAATCGTTACGTCGCCGTTGTGAAAGCTCTCTAGATCTTGGTACGTTTTTGTGTCGTTATCCATAACAATCCTACCCCATTAGGATCGTTATAAATTATTATAAACGATTTATAAATCGAAAAATTTTAATGAAAAAGACAAAAACCGGCAGAAAACGTGGGTTTTTATATGTGAATAAACTTATTACGAATGCGATGCTCTACCAACTGAGCTAAGGCGGCCCCGACTTCGGGAACTCGTAGCAAGCTATGGGGTTTCTTGCAATCTCTCCATGCGGTCCGGGCCAATCTCAGACACTCAAAACTTTATTTAGTCCAGATATGGTAAAGTATGGTTACGGAGGGCGGGTGTTTTTAGAATCTAAATCCATAGGTTTTTGGGGGTGTTTAGATAGATTAGAAAAATTAGAGTTGCCAAAAAGAAACCCAGAACAGCAAGCACACCGGAGACCTCAACAAAGATCTTCCAAGCCCGCTTAACACGTCCAATTTCAGATATTTTCATAAACCGGTACATCAAAGAACACGAGAGTCATAGATTCTAATATTGTTATGACCGTCCTATGTGCCAGACTGATTGAGAGGTTTGCTAGCAGTGATAAAATCTGGTTCGGCATATAATGCCTATACTCAGAGCAAAAGAGCGAGGGAACTATCCCCTCGATCCTATATCCGGTTTATTAGTGACCGTAGCGATATCTCGCACCACTGACGCCGGATTAACAACATCTTCCTCAAGCACCAACGGCACCTCAGCATCCCCCAGCGCCCGCGGACGGGCCGGTGATCCCCACCCTATGGTCCCGAGAGTACGACAACTTCCACAGACAGGCCTCCAATCATACCAGGTCGACCCGCATTCGCTACAGGTCCACGCTGGATCCGGCGGGGCAGCCGCTGCTCTCCGCAACCACGACCCGGCATTTTCTGGATTTTCCCCCGACCGCTCCTCTAGATCTGCCATCATTCTGCACACGCGCGATGGTGGATCGGTTCCCGCTGCTTTTTTAAGATGCGTGCGAGCCTCTCCCCAGAGCCCTGCTTCGAGAGCCGATTGCGCCAGCGCGATATGACTTTCGGGATGGTCAGGATTGAACGAGAGGAGGCGTTCGTAGCGTTTAACGATTTTGAGTTGGTCCTCACCGGCTATACCGATTTCGCCATAGATCCGAGCGAGTACCGGGTGCGGCGTGTACGCCCAAGCATTTTGAATGATACGGGCAGCGTGGCCCGTTTTGCCGTTCCTTACCATTAGGTCAACAGTACGCAATGCAGCGGGCAGAAATTCTGGGGTCAGCGTATTTCCTTGCCGCGCGAAGCGAAGTGCTTCTGGCAAATCGCCATTATCTTCCGCCTCGAGGCTGCAACCGAGTAATACCGTCGTCCGGCGGACACGGGCAGTGTCAGCTGGCAGTAATCTTCGCTTCACAGTTTCTTCCAAAGTGGTCAACGCGGCGCGCCAACGACCCTCAGCAACTTGAAGATCAAACATTGTCGTCAAGACCCAGGGTGTCTTGGGCTGCAGTTCATAAGCCCTTTCGGCGTATTGAAGTGCTGCATAACGGTCATTTTTCTTCTGCGCTTGGATAAGTAAACCGCGGACACCGAGAAAAGCAGTTTCGGGCCGATCGAGCATATTCTTGAAGTACCGCGCTGCGGCAGCCTCGTCG
Organism: Alphaproteobacteria bacterium UBA830; assembly: GCA_002295635.1. Taxonomy (GTDB): domain Bacteria; phylum Pseudomonadota; class Alphaproteobacteria; order MPNO01; family UBA830; genus UBA830. The sequence goes on from DBHK01000025.1 coordinate 7,496, forward strand.
CCATTTAGTTGCGCCGCCTGCGCCGAGAGCAACATTGTAAGTGGCGGTTCGTTCAACAGGATATCTGCCCGCCGCGCCTGTCGATTAGCTTCTCCCGGATCGCCTGCTGCGACGGCGACCATACCATGGGTCAATGCTCGGTACCCGCGCTCTCGACGAGAGGCCCGATGCCATTCCCGAAGACGCCGTGGGGTTCTACCGAGCGCCCGGACTATGCCAACAATAAAGACCAGAACAAACAGTAGAAACGCAGTGGCCAAGACAAACCGACCTACCGTTAATTCGACCAGCCAACCCTGCCATACAATCGATACCATTCCTGGTCGGTCACTAAACCAAACCGCCGCAGCAACAATGCCCGCTAAAGAAACAATCATACACAAGGTAAAACGGATCATAATTAACCCAACGTCTCGATCCCGTTCAGCACGATCCGGTTCAATGTAGTTTGAGCTTCTTCCATCGTTAAGCGGGCGCGGGCATTATCGAGCCAAGCATTAATTTCACCATCTGAATTGATATTTAGTTTTGAAATTTCTAATACCGCCGCAGAGAGGTCATCTCGGTCGGCAGCCGCCTCTGCCCGGGCTAATATAGCATCGGTACCACCGCCTTTTCCATCCACTCGTCGAACAATCACGAATCCACGCAACTTGGATATCGTCCTATCAATCCAGTCCCCTTGGTCCGTTGTACGGATTGCAGCTACGGTCGCGTCGACAACCGCGGGCAACCGGGAAAGTAATTCGGAGCGGGACGGCACACCCTTTACCGATATAGCTTCTAACGGCGCAATAGCCGTAAGGATATCAGCTTTATCGCTGGCGAGGCGTTTGAGAGTTGCAATCTCAGCCTCGAACGGTCTAGCTCGTGATAAAGAATCGCGCAACTGGCCTATGGCTAGAGCAAGCACATCGCTTGAACTGGATGCCCTCAACGCCCTCTTTATAGCCGCGGCCTCCTCCTCTTGCTCATTAATCCGGGCGACCAATGCTGCGATCCTGTCATCCAGTTCCTGCCTATCAAAAGCCCGGCTAGATCGGGCAACAACAGCGGTTTTAGACATCGAATTTTCAAGCGCGTCGATACGCTCAAGCAACGCGGGATCCACAGTTGACGTGAGGTTTCGAGCTGCTGATCTTACCTCAGACTGGAGTTCCTTGAGTTTTCTCTCGTTGCCGCTTTGACGTAAAACTAGTTCGTCGATAGCGGTCAATCTCGCCTTCAATTCATCCAAGCTCTGTTCAAGAACTACAACTTTCGTATTCAAAAGATCGTTTTGGCTTTGCAAGGAAGCAAATGCTGTAGCCAGCCCTCTATCGGTCGCCGCCTTCACGTCAGATCCACCGGCAAGTTGCTCTTGCATATGTTTCGGGAGTTCTCCCCGCCACATAGGTAATGTAAAATATCCTACGAAGACTATCGCGAAAACAACGACAAGGGTCCAGACTACTGTCGGCACTCGCGAACGGAATTCGGCGGGCGGAGAGGCGGGTCCTGAAGTTTCCTGTCCGGGACTAGATTTCTCCTGCTTTTCGTTAGATTGAACTGTCATAAGACTCTCGGATTTTGGAATATCATCATCGCCGGATGACGGCTCTGGATCAACCGGATTACCGAGTGGGATACGTTTAGTCTCGACCTTCGGCGCAGGTTGTGATGGCGGAACGGACTGAACTGATTTCCCGGCCCCAACCTTGGCGCGCTCTATAGCTCTCCGTAATGGAGTGAGATCGAGGGAATCGGACTCGATGCCTGACATAGTTTTGGAACCCGGATACCCGTTGCCAAGAGCATCATCTATTGAACAGAGAAGTGAATCCGTCGTCGGTTCATATGCTATACGCCTAACTTTCCACTCATTCGGCGAAAGTTCCGCCGCCACAGCCTCGGAGAGGCAGATCGCTTCTAGGTTACGGCAATTAGACGTCAGGCCGGCCTCCGCGACAAGTTTAGTGAAAAGAACGGCAGTACGTGGGGAAAAAAATAAAACATAGTCGATTTCTTGGTTTTTAATAGCGGCCGAGGCTTTCTCCGAGAGAACGGAAACAGGTTTCGCTTCGTAAAGCGTGCGGCGAACAACCTTAAATCCACCTGCAGAGAGCGATCCTGACAAATCACCCGCCACCGTTCTTCCAGTGATATGCAACAGTTGGCCTCGCCCCGGCGATAGTTTCTCAGTGACAAGTTTCACCAAATCGGTACTGTTACCAGAGGCGCTTTCGACTACTTCGAAACCTATGTCTTTTGCAAGGTCGCTGGTTGAATCTCCGACAGCAAAAACTGGAATATTTCGCCGGGCGGACACTCGGGAAAAACTCCGTACCCCATTACGACTTGTGAATAATACTGCCTGGGACGCATTGAGGTCTCCCTCGATATCTTCTTCGAAGAACTCTGCCAGCATCATAGGCGCCAGCACCGGAATGATGCCGCGGCGCTCGAGAGATTCTGCGAGAACCCCCGAGTCGTCTCGGGGTCGGGTGATCAGCGCGCTGCGTCGTATCTCCCTATTCATTGAAAAATCCAGGTCCGGCTCGGCTGCGTAGTTCAGCAGCGGCTTCGCGGGCCATTGACATGGCATCTGCTACTGATCCTTCACGACGCGTTTCGAGAAGTTCGGATCCGTCTGGTCGGACTATCGCGGCGCGGAGAACCGAGTTGTTACCGTCAACGGTGGCGTAGGCTGCTATCGGCGTTCGACAGGAACCGTCAAGCCCGGCCAGAATCTCTCTTTCTCCCTTGGCTTGAACGGAGGCGTCGGAATCGTTTATTGGTACAAGCATGGCGGCGGTCTTTTCGTCGTTTTCCCGTCGTTCGATTCCAATAATACCCTGACAGACCGCGGGTAGCATTTCATCGATCGAAATCGGTTTGGCCGGTACGTCATCTCGCCCCAGCCTTTTGAGTCCAGCAAGCGCAAGGAAAGTCGCATCGACGTCCCCTGATATTACTTTTTCCAGCCGGGTATCGACGTTGCCACGGAGCGGGACGACTTTGAGGTCTGGCCGCTTATATAATAGCATCGCCTTGCGGCGTAGGGAGGCGGTGCCGACCGTATTACCGATGGGAAGATCCTTAATAGAACTGACCTCACTCGATATCAGCGCATCCCGCGGATCGGCGCGCGGCAATAGGCAGTCGATAATTAGACCGGCAGGAAGGCAAGTTGGGACATCTTTCATGGAATGGACGGCGATATCGATTCGTCTCGCCATCAGAGCGTCTTCGATTTCCTTAGTGAAAAGGCCCTTACCACCAACTTCAGAAAGCGATCCCTGTTGTAGTCGGTCGCCAGACGTCTTTATCACAGAGATCTCAATGGCCCCAGAATCGGCTAGTTCAAGATGGACCTCCTCTAGACAGCGCTTGACCTCATTCGCTTGCCATAGGGCAAGCGGGCTGCCACGAGTGCCGATCCGTAATCGCGAAGATGACATAACTGTAATTCTAGCCGAATTTAGCGTTTCATGGAATTAAACCGAGCGTTGCGCTAGGTTAACCGTGTTTTACGATTTTAATAGGTGCCGCATAACTCATGCTCGTTCTCGGTATCGAAACTAGCTGCGATGAAACAGCCGCCGCTGTCGTCTGTGACGACCGTACAATCCGATCAAATATGGTTTACTCACAGCTGAAAGAGCACCGAGCATTTGGTGGTGTTGTTCCAGAAATAGCAGCGCGAGCGCATCTCGATATTCTAGATGGGATTGTGCGCAGCGCGTTGGTTAACGCTAACGTTTCGCTATCAGATATCGACGCCGTCGCAGCCACTGGTGGGCCGGGGCTGATCGGCGGGATAATAGTCGGCACGATGACTGCAAAAGCTATAGCCCTAGCGGCGAACAAACCGTATATCGCAGTCAATCACTTGGAAGGGCATGCGCTGACAGCGCGCCTGACTGACAACCTGGGCTTTCCTTACCTTCTTCTGCTTGCATCGGGCGGACACTGCCAACTAGTGTCAGTTAGCGGACCCGGGGCCTATAAACAGTTGGGAACGACCCTTGACGACGCTATCGGAGAAGCATTCGACAAATCCTCTAAGATGATGGGACTAGGATCTCCAGGTGGGCCCGCAATCGAAAGAGTAGCCGCAGCCGGCAACCCAAAACGATATGAATTTCCGCGGCCGATGAAGGGGCGCCCGGGCTGCGATTTCTCATTTTCCGGCCTGAAGACATCAGTTCGTAAAGCTATTCTCGAAACAAGCTCCGACACCTTAGGCCGGGTAGATGCTCAAGATATTGCCGCCTCATTCCAGGCAGCGGTCACCGAAACGGTTGTTGATCGCTGCACCAATGCCCTTGCGGTATTCGATGAACAACATCCCGACGGCAAGACATTAGTGGTGGCCGGCGGCGTAGCCGCAAATAAGCTGCTGCGGGAAAAGCTATCTGGGCTTTGCGCCCTCACAGGTTTCCGCTTCGTCGCTCCGCCACCCTCGCTCTGTACCGACAACGCCGCGATGATAGCTTGGGTTGGTATTGAGCGCCTCCGCCTAGGCCTTATCAATGACATGGACTTCTCTCCTCGACCAAGGTGGCCACTCGAGGAGTTGATATAAGCAGTTACCCTAGTCGGCCGCAGTACACACTTCAATTAGGCCTAAAGTGTGTAAATTTTGGTAATCGGACAGTTAGTCGTAATATTGGTAGAATTCTGTTTGGATAAAAGTAATCGGAGACTTAGCATGAGCGGTAATGAAGAATTCCGCGGCCATTCGGTTGTGATGCAGCCAGGCGATGGACCGAGCTTCTGGCAACCGATGCCGGCCAATGGTCATGCGGATCCCATGCTATTTCCCGGAATCACCAGGTTTGGCGAATTGTCCATGGGATATCAGACAATTGCTATCGGCGGACACGTACGCGAGCATTCTCATGCTGACCAGGTCGAGTTACAGATCTGCTTCAAGGGTCAGGGGCATATTATGGTTGACGGGAAACGTCACAACATCTCTCCGGGCTCATCAGCATTTCTGGGCTACGACGTAAAACATGCGATTTATAATGACGGAAATGACGAGCTTGTCATGCTCTGGGTAATTACGCCCTCAGGCCTAGAGGATTTCTTTGAAACTATCGGAAAAGAAAGGTGTCCGGGAGATACAGTGCCGGAACCGTTTGAACGGCCTACCGACGTGATCGCAATTGAGCGATCCATGGGTATGAACGACACATAAATTGTAGGGGAGGCATTCCTTGCCAAAAGTAGATATAGGCGACGCTGAGATCTATTATGAGGAAAAGGGTAGCGGCGAACCAATCATGTTCGTTCCTGGACTCGGCGGCGGCGGGACCGTCTGGTCTAATCAAGTGGAAGCATTTTCGGGTGAATACCGAGCGATCGTTCACGACCATCGCGGATGCGGAAAAAGCACCTACTCCCTGATCGACTACTCGGTAGATCAGATGGCATCTGACGCCCTCCGTCTGATGGATGATCTTGGTATAGATTGCGCCCACTGGGTAGGCCATTCGACCGGTGGTGCAATGGGCCAGATCGTAGCCCAAGACTATCCGGATCGCCTTGCGTCTTTAGTTCTCAGCGCGACGTGGCCAGGCCAAGATGAATATTTCAACCGAGCTTTTGCGGCCCGCAAAAGCGTCCTTTCGAACCAGGGGACTGCTGAATACGCCAAGCATTCCATCCTAACATTGCTACCGCCTCGGTACATTACGAAAAATACGGACCGGATTGCAGAAATGGAGAAGTATCTGGCGGGAGCCGAACAACCGGTCGAAATCATGGAAAGCCGGATCGACGCGATCTGCGCCTTCGATCGACGCGACAGCATGGAGAACATAAATGTACCAACGCTGGTCATCGTTGCCGATGACGACATGGTGACCCCTCGCTACCTATCTGATGAGCTAGCCGAAGGCATCAATCATGCCGAGAAAGTCATCCTACCCACAGGTGGGCATTTTGTTCTGCATGTTTTGGTGGAGGAATACAATGCAGCGGTTGGTGATTTCATCAGACGCCACCCGATGGCCTGATAGCATCTCATGAAAAATCAGCAGAACAAGGAAACAAACGCATCGCTGCGCGCGATCTTTGCGACACCCGTCATCGAGTTTCTGCTTCCCAACGCAGACGCGTTGAACACCAAACTCAAACGCATAATTCTTAAGCACGAAAAAAGCCATGAAGGCACACAACACAGCAATCTCGGCGGTTGGCAATCCGGATGGGATATGGATCAATGGGGCGGCGATGCCTTGGACGAAATCATGCAGGTCGCTCATGACCTAGCGTCGCAGGCAACATGCGACAGGATGGGTAAACCGGCCCCGGTGAAGTGGATCAGCAATGCCTGGGCTAACGTTAATAGAGACGGTCATGGCAATGAATTCCACACCCATCCCGGCGCATACTGGTCGGCCAGCTATTATGTCGACGATGGCAGCGCAGCCGACGAAGGAGTCGGGGGAGGCGAGTTCGAGATCCAAGATCCGCGTGGCGTCGCTCCAGCTATGCTGGCCCCGCATCTAGCCTTTGCGATGCCAGGCGGCCAGTCAATTGGCGCCAGCGAACTTGTCCGCCCACGCCCTGGTCTGATGCTTCTTTTCCCATCATGGCTATCTCATGCGGTGCGACCCTATCGCGGCAATGGAGTGCGTATTTCCATCGCGATAAATATGACGCCGGTGCATGGATGACGCCGCCGTGAAAATCGGAATCATTGGTGCCGGCGCCTGGGGAACCGCGCTAGCCGTTGCCGCACAACGTGCGGGATGCGACGTATTCCTTTGGGCATACGAAAAGGAAGTCGTTGACGCCATCTTAAACACGGGTGAAAATACACCTTATCTTCCGGGTGTCTCTCTCAATCCCGCCATCGGCGCCACCTCTGATTTGAGTGACGCGGTTAACTCGGACGTGATACTACTGGCCGCACCGGCACAGCATCTACGCCGGACGATAAAACCTCTTGCGGATCAGCTGTCGCCCACAACGCCTCTAGTCATTTGTTCCAAGGGAATCGAACAGGGCACAATGGCCCTTATGAGTGAAGTTGTGTCCGCGCTTTTCGTCCGCAACACGGTTATGGTGCTGTCAGGGCCAACTTTCGCTAGGGATGTCGCCGCAGGCCTGCCAACAGCGGTGACGCTTGCGGCCGGCGAACTCGACGCAGCGCAGCGACTAGCGCACACCCTTAGCTCCGAATGGTTTCGTCCCTATTCCAGCAACGATTTGATCGGGGCGCAGATTGGCGGCGCGATTAAAAACGTCGTCGCAATCGCGTGTGGTATCGCAGATGGCCGTGGCTTTAGCGACAATGCCCGCGCCGCGCTGGTGACCCGGGGCTTGGCCGAGATGACCCGGCTCTGCATCGCGAAGGGGGGGCGAGCGGAGACCATGATGGGTCTTTCAGGCATGGGCGACCTGGTTCTGACCTGCACGAGCATCCAATCGCGAAATTATTCACTGGGGATCTCGCTGGGAAAGGGCCAGGCATTGACCGATATATTAGACCGACGAAATTCGGTCGCGGAAGGAATTTACTCAGCCAGCGCTGCGGCAGCATTGGCCGAAGAACTGCAAATAGAGATGCCAATCTCGGCAGCAGTCGATTCAATCCTGAACCGGAATGCGAAAATTGATTCGGTTATCGACGGCCTCATGTCACGGCCGTTACGAGCAGAAACAAATTAAGGGCGGTTCAAACTATTGGCTAGACAAAAGCCCATTCGGCAGAAAATACGGACCCAGTTTCCTGCTTCCTAAAGCCGCCAGAGGCGGATACTGAACCTAAGCGCTACTCGGCTATAGGCTTGATATCATTCAATGTGTGGAATAACTCTCTGACGCGCATTGTGTCCGAAAGGATTCCCGTATGAACAAACCACCACTCTGGCCTGCCCATCTCCACCATTTCTCTCTCGACACGTCGCAGATGAATACGCTCATACCTTGGTACGAAACCCGCACCTTCAATTCACCGGCTGGAGAATGGAAAACCGAACCACGAACGCTCAATCTATGGGGTGATGCTTGGACAAGGGACTGACGTCGACCGATGTCATCATCATCGGCGCCGGTCCGGCGGGTCTTTCCACCGCAAACTATCTTGGCATGGCCGGGATCCGCACCACCCTGATCGAACGGAATCCAAGCACGGTAAATGAACCCCGTGCCGTATCAATCGATGACGAATCCCTGCGCTCGATGCAAACATTAGGCCTTGTCGACCGTATCGTTGAACGAACTCTGCCGGGCTACGGGTCGCGTTATTACTCACCTGGCCACCGCGAATTCGCTCGTGTAAAGCCAAAGACTGTCGAATTTGGTCACCCCCGGCGATCTGGGTTCCACCAGCCAGAATTGGAAGCAACGTTGCTAGACGGACTGAAACGCTTTCCTAATGTGAGGGTATGGTTCGAGCACGAATTCGAGAAATATGAACAGGATGTCAAAGGCGTCACAGTAACGGTGCGTGATCCAGACGGCGTCGCAAAGCGCGTCCGCGGCGCTTTCCTAGCAGGGTGCGACGGCGGGCGGTCTTCAATCCGAAGCGCCATTGGCGCTGCGCTCGTGGGATCTAGCTTCGAGGAACGTTGGCTTGTCTTCGATACCGTAAATGATTTTGACGACACACCGGACTCGGTGGCCCATTGCGATCACCGTCGCCCGGCTATCACACTGCCCGGCATAGGAAAAACGCGACGCTGGGAATTCGTTGTCCACCCGGGGGAGAATGCCGACGAATTTCTGAAGCCGGAAACCATCACCCGCCTCTTGCATCCTTATATTGGCGATCGTCCGGTCCAGGTTGTCCGCAAAGTTGTCTACACGTTTCAGGCGCGAGTTGCGGACCGATGGCGAGACGAACGCGTTTTTTTGCTGGGCGATGCAGCACACCTAACTCCGCCTTACGCCGGCCAAGGCCTAAATAGTGGTCAACGCGACGCCAATAACTTCGCGTGGAAAGCCGCTGCCGTCGTAAAGGGACAGTTCGGCATGCAATTTATGGATACATATGAAAGCGAGCGCCGGGCGCATGCGTGGTCGCTAATTCAAATGGCGATACAAATCGGCTGGGTGATGGTGCCGCGTAACTGGTTTCATACATACGGTCAGATACTGTTTTTTCGGCTGGCTGGCCTCATTCCAAAGCTGCGAGATTATTTTCTTGGTATGAAATTCAAGCCGGAGCCTAGATTCGCAAATGGCTTTCTCGTTGCCGACGTCGAGACACCATCGCGCACTCTGGTCGGCCGCATGCTTCCACAACCAGCCATCAAAACGTCTGATGACGGAAGCGCAAAACTAGACGACCTTTTGGGATTTGGCTTCGCTCTTCTCGCGATCGGCGGCGATGCCGCAATAGAGATAGAAAACTTTGACCACCCGCTATGGCATCATTTAAACGTGGTGCGGGTGGCCCTCGTCCCGAACCACGTCAACGTCCCCAACATCGCGCGCAAGGCGATTATCGCCGACGCGGATCTACCGCAAAAACTCAGACCCTACCGCGGAAAATTTCTCCTCGTCCGGCCCGACCGATACGTTGCCGCCTCTTTCACGCTCGAAGGTGCGTCAGCTGCGGCAGATGCACTCGCCGCGCAGATCGGCACCGAAATGCAGGTGCCTAGCTGAACCCGCCAACAGACCTATCCCGTTCGGCTCACCTGTTTTATGATATAAGAGCGGAAATCGACAATTTCATTGTAAGTATTAGTCCGGCGGCGCGACAGCCGATACCGCATGAACAAACGTCAGGCCGTTCCCTTTCACTCTTTGCTGATGTATTCACAGAACACAATGTAATGAGGAATAAAGCCGATGCAGTACTGGCTATTCAAATCTGAACCAGGCGCCTGGTCATGGGATGATCAGGTAAAAGCCGGCGTAGCCGAATGGGACGGTGTCCGCAATCATCAGGCCAACAACAACATGAAGGCAATGACGAAAGGCGATAAGGGCTTTTTCTATCATTCGGTGAATGAAAAACAGATCGTTGGGATTGTCGAGGTGGTGAAGGAACATTACCCGGATCATACCGACGCGTCAGGCCGGTTTGGCATGGTCGACGTCAAGGCGATCGAACCGGTGGAGACACCAGTCACACTTGCGGATATTAAGGCAGAACCAAAGCTGGAAAACCTGGCGCTTGTGAAGCAGTCACGCCTGTCGGTCGTTCCTGTCTCGAAGGAGGAATGGAAACTGCTGTGCAAGATGGCAGGGGTAAAACCCTGAGGTCCAAGTGAGCGATCGGGTTTTCCTCTGTCGCCTAGACGATGTTGCTGATCCGGGAAGTAAGGGTTTCGAGAACATCGACGGCCATGAGGACTTTTTTCTCATCCGCCGTGGTCAAAAGGCTTTTGGTTATCAGAACTTCTGTCCGCATTATGGTGCACCGCTCGACTGGAAACCGGATGCATTTTTATCATACGAAAAGGATCAGATCCTCTGCTCCATGCATGGCGCCCTATTTAACATTGACGATGGTATATGTACGCAGGGTCCTTGCCCAGGGCAGGCATTGACCTCTATTAATTTGGTTATAGAGGATGGCGTAATATACTTACTTCCGCGGGGCTAATAATGCTTTTTTGCCGGGGACATCGTCTACGCCAGTCGCCTTGCCCCGTGCCGCCTAAACAAACATAATTATTTAACAGGTCAGCAGAAGGTGCTGATAGGAGCTACAGGGTGAGATAATGTCAGAGAATGAAATTTTTCCGGTGCCGGAAGAGTGGGCGGAACGCGCTCTCTTGGATGAAGCCGGATACGAAAAGATGTATCGCCAGTCCATTGAAAACCCAGAGAAATTTTGGGGTGAGCAGGGGAAAAGGGTCGACTGGATAAAACCCTATACACAGGTCAAAGATGTATCCTTCTCCCCCGACGACTTGCATATCCGCTGGTATCATGACGGCACTTTGAATGCATCTGCCAACTGCCTTGATCGGCACCTCGAAACCCGCGGTGATCAAGTTGCTCTTATTTGGGAAGGCGATGACCAAGCGGATTCGCGAACCCTGACCTACCGGGAACTATACGAAGAGGTTTGTAAATTCGCGAACGTACTCAAAGCAAACGGGGTCAAAAAGGGTCACAGAGTCACAATCTATCTTCCAATGGTGCCAGAAATTGCAGTTGCCGTTTTAGCCTGCGCCCGGGTCGGTGCCATTCACTCAGTAATATTTGGCGGGTTCTCGCCGGAGTCTATCTCCGGGCGTATTCACGATTCTAAATCCTCAGTGATCGTGACGGCAGATGAAGGCATACGCGGCGGCCGCACTATTCCGCTGAAAGGTAACGTGGACGAAGCGTTGAAGCAGTGCCCATCAATCGAAAAATGCATCGTAGTGAAGCGAAGCGGCGCGGACATAAGTTGGTTTTCCGGTCGGGATATCTGGTACCATGAGGCGATAGCACATGCGCCGTCGGATTGCCCGCCTGAGGAAATGAAAGCGGAAGACCCGCTATTCATTCTTTATACTTCAGGCTCCACCGGCACACCCAAAGGAGTACTGCATACCACCGGCGGTTATATGGTCTACGCCTCGATGACATTTCAATATGTGTTCGATTATCACGACGGCGAAATTTACTGGTGTACTGCCGATGTTGGATGGATCACCGGCCACAGCTATATCTTATATGGACCGCTCGCCAACGGCGCGACAACGCTGATCTTTGAAGGCGTCCCAAACTACCCCGACTCCTCTCGCTTTTGGCAGGTGTGCGACAAGCATCAAGTCAACATCTTCTACACCGCCCCTACCGCGATTCGCGCTCTTATGCGAGAGGGTAATGGGCCAGTCGAAGCGACAAAACGCGACACATTACGCCTACTCGGCAGCGTCGGTGAGCCGATAAACCCGGAGGCTTGGCTGTGGTACTATGAGGTAGTCGGTGGCGGCAAGTGCCCGATTGTCGATACTTGGTGGCAAACTGAGACCGGCGGTATTCTGATTACGCCGCTTCCCGGCGCTACGCCGCTAAAGCCGGGCTCCGCCACGCGTCCGTTTTTCGGCATAAAACCTCAGATCGTCGACACCGACGGGAATATTCTAGAGAATGCGGCACAAGGAAATCTTATCATTACCGATTCATGGCCTGGTCAGATGAGGACAGTCTATGGCGATCATGAACGGTTCGTGCAGACGTATTTCTCGACTTACAAAGGAAATTACTTCACCGGTGATGGGTGCCGACGCGACGAAGACGGATATTACTGGATCACTGGCCGCGTCGACGACGTTATAAACGTTTCGGGTCACCGCATGGGTACAGCAGAGGTGGAAAGTGCCCTTGTCGGTCATCCTAAAGTCGCCGAGGCTGCTGTAGTTGGCTATCCACACGACATTAAAGGGCAGGGTATTTATGCGTATGTTACTCTTATGGAAGGGGATGAAACATCGCAGGAATTGCTGGCAGAGTTGAGGCAGTGGGTGCGAAAGGAAATAGGTCCTATCGCTTCACCAGATCTAATACAGTGGGCGCCAGGGTTGCCCAAGACGCGCTCGGGTAAGATTATGCGCCGTATTTTACGTAAAATTGCTGCAAATGAGCATAACCAGCTCGGAGATACCACCACCCTTGCGGATCCTGCTGTGGTCGATGACCTTGTGAAGAACCGCCAAAACCGCCAAGGATAGTTCCGGTCATCTCTTTTTTATAGGCAACCCATAGATAGGCCTAGAAATCCTGAAACCGGGAAGGCAGAGATTTGAAGGTTTAATGGAACTTTTTTAGATGAAAGTCTCTCGGTCTAGGTGCCGGATTTAAACTTTTGGAGGTTCATAGAAGTAAACCACAAACATAAAAATTTTTACCTAACTGTACAGCGTGTGTTCATTCGATTTTAGAAATCAACGCAACGGCCATTTATTTCCCAGTCACCATAACGAGTGGGGTCTGCACCTCCCCGTCCACCTATCTCTGTCGGGGTAAGGGCAGTCTCTTTAACCTTCTCGGACTCGACATCTGATCCCGGCCTAGAGGGTTTTTGGGAATTTTCCGACTTTATATTCTCGGGCGCGTTGGCGCCGGAGTTTTTACTATTTTCACTGACCATGTCTAGGGTCCGTTCCTTGCAGCTTGCTGTTGGCCACATCTCTATTTCGCAAAACATATACAACGGCTGAAAGGTCGGCGCGTCGAAAAACACCCGTTGCGTAGGTGAGAAGTAAATAACACCCCAAAGCCACGATGACCATTAACAACGGTAGCAACCAACCCGAAAAATCATCGCCCCCGTCGGCCAGAAATTGCGTAAGAATTCGCGCCACGAGAAATGATACGCCACTACAAATGACCGCCAAACCGGGGGTACCAAATCCAAAAAAGCCAAATTTTGATCGAACTCTAAAAACTAAAAGGGCAAACATTACGATCTGGGAAAGCAAAGTAGCTATTGCTGCACCGACCCCACCGTAAGCAGGTATGAGCCAACAATTTAGGCAGACGTTTGTCACCGCGACCGCTGCTAGGATCGCTACTTGCACTGTCTGGTCGCGCCAAGATATCAATGCCGTCAGTGGCGCCATACAAGCATAGGAAATGACAGCCGCGACCTGTAATATAGATAGAGTATTAGCGCCCTGAATAAATTTTTCACCAAACACCAGTATCGTTACCCACTCCGGAAAGGTGATCATCGCAACACAGACGGGCGCACCTAAAAATACGATGATGCGTATGTAACGATAATAAATCGCACGCATTTTCTCCGGATCACCTACCGCCGCCGTAAGCGCCGGGGAGAAAGCAGAACTTGTGATCTGTGCAGCGAACAACGATAAAAGAAACAACCTGGACATGGCCGCGTATATGCCCGTCTCTTCAGCAGGCCGCAAAAACCCAAGCATTACGACATCAACATTTAGGAAAACCAGGCTCATCAGACCCGCCAGCAATAATGGGGCACTGCCGCAAATCACTTGCCGCATCTCTCGACGACCAAACGAAAAACTCAGCCGCGCGACACTCTTGTGCGCGAATAACGCCAGAAAAAATGCAGTTAGACACATCACTGAAAAAGGTATCGCAGCAGCAACGAAAATATCTTTGGGTCCGTTTACAAAGATTAGTACGGCGATCATACCCAGAAGTGCCGCTACACCCTGACGAATAGCAGTTGGTCCCATGCGCTGATGGCCTTGAAACAAAAAATCGACCGTCATTGCCGCAGATAACAGCCCGAGGATCTGGATAAACAATACGATGCTCACATCGCGTGGTCTGTCAATTGCGTAGATCGCGGAGACGTACACCAGGCCAACTATGGCGAGGAGTACCAAACGTGTACCGATTATTTGCGAAAAAAGAACCTGCGTACGTCCGGGGTTCGCAGCTATTTCTCGGGTGCCGTAAAGGTCAGTGCCGAACACCACTGATAGCGCGAAATAAGAAACAAACGCGGTGCCAAAACCAATGATCCCGTATATCTCCGGTCCCAACATGCGGGCCAACCAAGCAGTAGAAATAAAGCCCGCAGCCATCGATACAACTTGGGCGACCCCCAACATAGACGCGTTACGAAGAATACGCGACGTCGTCACGAAATAGGACCCAGCCACGTCCGAGAAAGGCCGTAAGGGGAAGGGATTGTTAGCATGTAGGTCAATCTAAAATCCTTTTCAGGGACCGGTTTGGTCCGGCACCCGTTAGGGGATGCCTATCATCAGATATATCACTTGTCACTTGCATCAGTGTTGGTCGACTCCGGTACCGAACTTTCGAATTACCGAAAAGACACTCTCCTACTCGCCTGCTTGACCACCTTTTTTCTGGTATGGGAAACCTTTAGGCTGTACTTGCCGGCATGTTAAATGCATTTGGCATCCCACCGGCCACAAATGGTGGTCCAGTCCGGTAAGACACATGTCATACCTGCGGGTTCCGTCAAGATGGCCGGTTGAGTATCTCCTATAATATCGGGGTCAACCGCCAAATGTATGCTAGCAGATAAGATGAATAACACCCGTTCTTCAGCTGCCATAAAACCCAGATTGTACGGCCCTCGGTTTTCGTTATTGTCAGCCTATGAATATCACTCAGAAAGGTAACTTAGGCCTAGCCACCCGCGCACAAGCTCATACTATTCTGCGTGAGGTAATCGATCGGCACCGGCCACTGGACGAAGTCCTGCAAACTGATAAGCGGTTCGCAAAACTGGAAGCGCGGGATCGCGCCTTTTCGCGTAATCTTATCTCCACAACTTTGAGGCGATTGGGCCAGATCGACATTATCATCGATGACTGTCTGGATAGACCTCTGCCCAAGTCAGCCGCCGCTGCTCGCAATGCGATGCGCCTTGGCGTATGCCAGATTCTTTTTCTGGACACGCACACATACGCTGCTGTGGATACTTCAGTGACGCTAGCGGGACAGCGCGGGCCAGACCGGTTTCGAGGCCTAGTTAATGGTATTTTGCGCCGGGTTGTGCGAATGGCCGGAAGTATTCCACTTACACCGGAGGCGGAGCGAGCAAATGTACCGGATTGGCTGTGGCAGTCCTGGTGCGGGTCTTTCGATGTAGTACACGCGGCCAACATTGCCGCCGCACACCTCAAAATCCCGCCGATTGATCTGACCGTCCCCAAGGACAGACCGGGATGGTTGAAACGATTAAGCGGGGAGGCGATTGGCGCTTCAACGGTACGGCTTGCCGCAAGCGGGGATATAAAGGCTTTACCGGGGTTTGGAGACGGCGCCTGGTGGGTACAAGACGCCGCCGCCGCGTTACCAGCCCAGTTGATACCGCCGCCCTCGGTGGCCCGAGAAGTTCTGGATCTTTGCGCGGCCCCGGGTGGCAAAACCGCCCAGCTTGCATCAACGGGGCACAACGTCATCGCCCTAGATATCGCATCAGTTCGGCTAAAGATCTTAGCCGAGAACCTTCGCCGACTGAAGCTAACTGCGACCGTGGTCGAGGCTGATCTCCTGACGTGGAAAACGGATCAGCAATACGACTCCATTCTACTGGACGCGCCCTGCACGGCGACCGGAACAATCCGGCGTCACCCAGACATCCCTATCCTAAAATCTGCCGCCGACGTCACCCGTCAGTCGGATGTCCAAAGAAAGTTTCTAGATCGTGCCTGCGACCTCTTGCGAGACGGTGGTAATTTAGTTTACAGCGTATGTTCAATGGAGAAATTAGAAGGGCTTGACCAGATAAATCAACTTCTTGCACGAAACATTAATATCTCAATAGATCCAGTTGAACCTTCGGAGGTCCCGGGGTTCGAAAGTTGCATAAACCCAGACGGCTTTTTGCAAACGACCCCCGCACATCTAAGCGAAAAAGGAGGTGTGGATGGATTCTTTATCGCGAGGTTGAAGAAAAATTAAAGTCACAAATCTGCCGTTTGCTTGCCGCGACTCGAGCAAACTGATACCTAATCGCCGTGCAGAAACCGGTTCGAATTGCCCCGTCCATCCTGTCAGCGGATTTTGCTGCTCTAGGAGATGAAGTCCGCGCGATAACTCGTGCCGGAGCCGACTATATCCATGTAGACGTCATGGACGGCCATTTTGTGCCTAACATTACGCTTGGCCCGGACGTCGTAAAGGCGTTACGAAAAACTACCAGCAAAACGTTCGATGTCCACCTGATGATTTCACCAGTCGATCCATACGTCGCCGCCTTCGCAGAAGCGGGGTCTGATATCATCACTGTACATGAGGAGGCAGGACCGCAACTGCATCGAACTATCCAATTGATTAAATCGCTGGGCAAGAAGGCCGGTGTATCGATCAATCCGGCAACGCCTGCCGCTGCTGTGTTTGACGTACTAGAAGAGGTGGACTTGGTGCTCGTTATGAGCGTCAATCCTGGTTTTGGCGGACAGAAATTTATTCCCGCGTCAATTGCTAAGATTGCGGCGTTGCGAGATGCAATTGACGCAACGGGTCTTGACATTGATCTGGAGGTGGACGGCGGGATTGATCCAGTGACCGCGAAAGCGGCGATAAAAGCCGGAGCGGACGTGTTGGTTGCCGGCTCGGCAACCTTCAAAGGCGGGCGACGCAGTTATGCTGCTAATATCCGCAGGCTTCGCGGCGGAAAATGAATTCGCCAATATGTTTACCCTACGGAGAGAGGTTCGCGGTGCTGAACAGAAAATTTTAACGTTAATGGGCAGATAGAAGATGCCGCGTCTTGACCAGAGAGGGATCGGAGAAATATTGCGCGCAGCGATATACCTGATTGCGCGTCTTTGGTTCCGCGGAGTGTTCTACGGTCGCACTTTGCGTGGACGGCGGCCGCATTCATTAAATCTGATACCGGAAGATAATTGGCCAGGCAGCCCGGACCGCGGGTTGGAACTCGTGATCGGCCAGTTCCGGTTCCTAAACCATTCGATCACAGCTGAAGAACTCGCCTCTGGAAAGACAGATGCAGGGCCAGCTTGGCAATCGGAATATCACAGTTTCGATTGGCTGCGCGATATACGCGCAGTCGGAACGGAAAACGCCCGCATTCAGGCGCGAATGCATCTAACAGACTGGGTCTCAGCTAACCAGAAATGGCACCCTGTAAGCTGGCGTCCAGATGTCATGGCTCGCCGGCTATCTAACTGGCTGACCTATGCGGAATTCGTCTCCGTCGGCGCCGAAGAAGATTTTGCGGAATTATTCTTAGGCAGCGTTGCCCGTCAGGCACGACACCTAAGACGATCCGGGCGCTTCGTACCCAACGGTCTCGATAGGATGTTAGTAACTAAGGCATTAATTTACTTATCTCTCTGCCTACCGAACAGCATCCGCTTTCTGCCGCGGCAGTTAAAAATTGTCACGCGGATGAGCAGGCAGCAAATTTTAGCTGACGGGGGACATATCGAGCGGAGCCCAGTTTCGCAGATTCAAGCAATGCGCAACATGATAGATATCCGCTCAGTGCTCAATGCATCGCTGATCGAAGTACCGGAGGCTTTGCAACAGGCTATCGAGCGGGCTACACCGATGCTTCAGCTGTTTCGACATGGCGATGGGGGCCTTGCTTTATTCAACGGAAGTACCGAGGGTGAGCCATGGCTGATCGACGTTATTCTATCTAAATCTGAGGTTTCTAAGACGGCGCTCGCCTCGGCCCCCAACACATGTTTCGAGCGCGTAGCCGCAAATCGAACTTTGTTGATCGCCGATAGCGGCGCCCCTTCTATAACAGGCGCGGGTGCCCATGCAGGTGCATTGAGCTTTGAGATGAGCGTAGGAAAGCAACGCGTGATCGTCAATTGTGGCGCTTACACAGGGCGTGACAAAACGTGGCAAATTGCGCAACGAGCCACCGCGGCACATTCGACGTTGGTCGTTGAAGACCGAAACTCGGCCGAGATTTTGGGAGACGGCAGGATTGATGCAAGAGGTATTTCAGTCAAAACAGAACGTCTGGAAGATGGCGGTAATACCTGGATTAATATGTCCCATAACGGTTATACCTCAAGCTTCGGTATCGTTCATCACCGACGCATATACATCGATGCATCAGGCTTCGACATCCGAGGCGAAGACACGCTTGATGGTTTGGGCGATCACAAGTTTGCCATCCGCTTTCACCTTCACCCTACAATAAAGGCTTCGCTGGTTAAGGACGGAGCCTCCGTCTTGTTAAGATTACCGGACAAATCAGGGTGGCGCATGCACTGTTCCGGCGGGATAGCCAACCTACAGGAAAGTATCTACCTCGGAGACGGGCAGGACACCAAGCGAACTGAACAGATTGTGATATCGGGCGCATCGAAACAGGGAGCGGCGCAAGTCAAATGGGCTCTGTCCAAGCTAACTGGAAAATAAACGAGAGCTAGACTAGCGCGCTGACCGAATATTCCGAAACGAGCTAGAGTTGCCACCGCCGACAGTTTGCGTCCAGATTAGTCTTTCGCCACATACCTTTTACATCCGCGATAACGGCGTCAGGGGTTGCTAACCGCGCGAAATCGGCCTCGTCGTATATGACATAATCATCATGTGCGACTGCACCGACAATGCAATGATAACCAGACGCAGAATCAAGCGAAGGTAAAAGATCGACGTTGTATGCATTCTTAGCTTCTGCAGCATCCGCGAAGTAGTCGTGGACATCGACTTCAAACCCTTGGGCCTTCAGCGCCGTAATGATGTCGATCACTCGCGAATTACGAAGATCGGGCACGTTCTCCTTAAACGTCAGACCGAGGACTAGGATACGCGCGCCAGAACCATGGCCCTGTTGAGCCATCTCGGAAGCAACACACTCGGCGATATAGGGGCCCATCGCATCGTTAATACGCCGGCCGGCGAGGACAATTTCCGGGTGATGGCCGACCGCAACCGCAGCGTGGGCTAGGTAGAATGGATCTACGCCGATGCAGTGACCGCCGACTAGCCCAGGTTTAAAATCGAGAAAATTCCATTTAGTACTTGCTGCCTCGAGCACGTCGTGGATCGAGACTCCCGTCTTGTGAAAAATCGTCGCGACCTCGTTTACAAACGCAATGTTGATGTCGCGCTGGGCATTCTCAATAACCTTGGCAGCCTCGGCCGTCTTTATGTCGGCAGCGCAAAAAACGCCGCTAGACGTAACGGCATTGTACATCTCACAGAGAGTTTCGGTGACCTGCGGCGTCTGGCCAGCGACAACTTTTGTGATCTGGTCGACCGTATGATCGCGGTCACCGGGGTTTATACGTTCAGGTGAATAGCCGAGAAAGAAGTCCGTGCCGCATTTTAGCCCGGACGACTCTTCGAGGATGGGGCCACACACATCTTCGGTTACGCCTGGATAGACGGTGCTCTCATAGACAACGATTGTACCCGTCGCCATTACTTCTCCAACCATTTCGCTCGCCCGTCGTACGGCGCTAAGATCTGGCTGGTTGTTGGCTGAGACAGGGGTCGGCACCGTTACGATATAGACATCAGCCCCTCTCGTATCACCGATATCGGCCGAATAAAGAAGATTAGTCCCGCTGAGGCGCCCCGGTTCGACTTCCCGAGTCCGGTCTTTACCGCTCTGAAGCTCTCTTATGCGTTCGGCATTGATGTCAAAACCTGTCACCTGATAGCTGCGCGCCAAGGATACAGCAAGAGGAAGGCCGACATATCCGAGTCCAACTACGACAATTTTACTTATTTGATCCATGTCTGGCTAAACAGTGAAAACTAGCAATCGGTTACTGTGAATGTCGCTGACTGTCAATCGATAGCAATTTTTAGCTACCTCGATTTATTAAAAACCCCAAAGAACAGCGCTCCGGGCTAATTTGTTCATATAATAAACTCTATTGACGGTGGATATTATAGAGAAAACTAATACATTTTTGCTCATATCTTCTTGCACTGAAAAGCAGCGCCACGAAACTATCCCCCAAAACCTGTTTTTGGGGGTTGGTGTTCAATATATAAACATGGCCTACCTTCAT
>DBHK01000025.1:28183-134239 GCA_002295635.1 Alphaproteobacteria bacterium UBA830
ATATAAACATGGCCTACCTTCATTGGAATGCTGGAGCATAAAAACTCATGCAACTGTCGAAAATTGTCTTATCTCGGTTTTCATGGCTATCAGCCATGAGCCCAACGAACCGTCCTAATTAATACGAGCTTCAGACGAAGGGCTTCCGACTATTGACGTTCATTCTTTGAACGTAATAAACTATGACATTCTCAGACTTGCCTACCGAAGAATTTAATTAGGTAAGTATCAATCGCTCGTTCGAAGATAGAGCGATTGATGATTCGCAAGTTTCGGCCTGTTTTTAGGGGCTTTTTCCCTGAATATGGACCAAATAAAGCCCCTATTTTTTAGGTTGGGGAACTAGGGTTCGCGCTGTGAA
The DNA here is from genome assembly GCA_002295635.1 of Alphaproteobacteria bacterium UBA830. GTDB lineage: Bacteria > Pseudomonadota > Alphaproteobacteria > MPNO01 > UBA830 > UBA830. The sequence goes on from DBHK01000025.1 coordinate 28,545, forward strand.
CGGAGGTTCACCCGCGCTGCGGTAGCAATGAGATGTTCCATCGCCGCACCGCGGCAAAAATTAATAGAAACATCGGTGTAAATATAGTGATAAGTCACGCCTCTAATTATTTAGACGAAGCTATCAAAATATGTCTGGAGCTTGACCCGCAACAGATCGAGCGAATGGTTGTTGAACTAGCGGATCTCCGCGCGCGTGGCGGCAGACTTTTTGTAATTGGTGTTGGCGGCAGCGCGGCAAATTGCAGTCATGCGGTGAATGACTTTAGAAAACTGTGCGGAATAGAAACCTACGCGCCGATCGATAATGTAGCCGAGTTGACAGCTCGGACTAATGACGAGGGGTGGGAGACGATTTTTGCAGCTTACCTGCGGACAAGCCAATGTGACGGGGACGATGCAATCCTTGTCTTTTCGGTAGGCGGAGGTGACGCAGCGAGGGGTGTTTCTGCCAATATCGTCGCCGGTCTCGACGAAGCTCGCGCGCGTGGGATGAAAATATTTGGGATCGTTGGGCGTGATGGCGGGTACACGCGGAAAGTTGGCGATACCGTCATCGTCGTTCCCACCGTATCTCCAGACAGGATCACGCCCCACGCCGAGGCTTTTCAGGCCGTGATCTGGCACTGCATTGTGTGCCACCCTGACTTGATGATTCAGGAAAACAAGTGGGAAGGCTTGGATTTCGCAAGGGTTTGAAGCGTATGCTACCCAACCCGGAATAGCTGCATAGGACAATCGTTATTATCGAGTTACTGGTCATCGCGGTTTTCTCGGTTGTGCAGTCGATATTCGGCATTGGAATACTGTTCTTTGGCACGCCGACACTTATCATTCTAGGGTTACCGTTTGCCGAAACCTTGGCAACGGTGCTGCCTGCATCAGCGGCGATAAGTCTGTTCCAGGTCTGGCAGGGCCCTTGCCCGCAGCGGGATTTCATTCGCCGTTTCGGTATTTGGTGCCTTGCGCCGCTAGCGATCGTGTTGGTCAGCGGGCTTTATTGGGGGTGGGATCTAGAACTGAATCTGTTCGTTGCGGGTATCTTGTTGATTTACGTTGTCATCCGGACTTCTGCCGCCGCTGCACAGTTTCTAAAGAATCTGATAGACCGATTTCCCAAGGTCTTATTGTCCATTATCGGAACCGTACATGGCCTCTCAAATCTAGGCGGGGGTATTCTCGCTGTCTTTGTGTCTAGTTTGTACGAAGATAAAAAACAGGTTCGTGCGCATATTGCATTCTGTTACATCTTTTTTGCAGCGATTCAGCTTGCAGTGCTTGTGATCCTGGTACCGGAAGTTATGGGCTGGCATCAACTCTGCTTAGCAACGCTGGGTGGGGCCGTATTTCTCGTCACAGAACGATGTCTTTTTAATTCCATTTCATCCCCACTATTCGACAAAATGTTTACAATTATTATCGGTACATATTCCGTTCTCATATTTGTAATATATCTGTGGATTATGCCAGTATGGTAATCGATTTGAGGCTAGTCGAAGGCCCAAAGATGTTCTATTCGACGGCTATGGGTTTTGGGTATTTTTGAGCGGATGCACTGGGCAGTTTTTCTCGACCGAGACGGAGTGATCAATCGGAGCATCGTAAGAAATGGCCGGCCTTATGCACCTGAGACCCTCGACGAATTCGAGATACTGCCGGGGACAGTTGAAGCCCTGCTCGCGTTGAAAGCCGTGGGGGCAAAGCTCATTGTTGTGACGAATCAACCCGATGTCGGGAAAGGACTTGTGCCCCGAGAAAATATTGAAACGATGAACCGCAAAATACAGGCAGAACTGACTGTGGATGATATTCGCGTTTGCTACCACGTCAATGAAGATGGGTGCATGTGCCGGAAGCCGAAGCCCGGGATGTTGTACGACGCAGCGCAGGAGTTTGGAATCGACCTCCAGCAGAGTGTGATGATTGGCGACCGCTGGCGCGATATCGACGCTGGTGCGGCCGCGGGTTGCCGGACTGTATTCATCGACTACGGTTATAATGAACCCCAGCCCAAAAACCCGAACTATGTTGTCGCGTCGCTTGCCGAAGCAGCGCCGATTATCGTTAAAGGTTTTCCATGGAAGGCAAATGCCCAATGACCCCCGTTTCAGGATTGAACGTCCAAGTTTTTGCCGATGGCGCCGATCTCGATGGCATCGCCGCCCTCGCCGCCAACGCCCTGATCAAGGGCTTTACGACAAACCCGACCCTAATGCGAAAAGCGGGCATCGAGGACTATGAGAGCTTTGCCCGGAATGTGCTCGAAATCGTGCCGACACTCCCCGTGTCCTTTGAAGTATTCGCAGATGATTTCGACGAAATGGAAACCCAGGCGAGGGCAATTGCCGCGTGGGGCGATAACGTGAATGTTAAAATTCCGATTACAAATACGAAGGGTGAATTCGCGGGCCCGCTGGTCGAACGACTTTCAAATTCAGGCATCTCCGTTAATGTGACGGCGTTGATGGAGATGGAACAGGTCGAGAAGATAACGGCTTGCCTTGACCCATCCGTCACCGCGTTCGTATCCGTTTTTGCGGGGCGTATTGCCGATACCGGGCGGGACCCCATTCCGATCATGACCGAGGCTGTCGCCTGTTTGGCACAAAAGCCCACGGCAAAGCTTATCTGGGCCAGTCCGAGGGAGCTCCTAAACATCTTCCACGCAGAACAATGCGGATGCCAGGTCATTACCGTCACCACCGATGTCCTGGAGAAGTTGCCAATAATCGGAAAAGATCTCGCCCAATATTCACTTGAAACCGTAGAGATGTTCTATCGCGATGCTACGTCTGCAGGATATCGGGTTTTTGGTGAATCACAGCGTGCGACGGGCGAATAAGACGCCCGTCCAATAGGAGAAATTATGCCAAAGTTCAACAAGGTTTTTGTTCCCGGCGGCGCCGGCTTCGTTGGCTGCCTGCTTGTTCCCCAACTTCTGAGTGCCGGGTATAAAGTCACCGTCTTCGATATTATGTATTTTGGCACCGAAGGTCTGCCGGACCATCCTAATCTGGCCCTGATCAAGGGTGATATCCGTGACACCAAAGCGTATGCGGACGCGGTGACAGGGCATGACGCTGTCGTATCACTCGGCTGTATATCGAACGACGCCAGCTTCGAGCTGGATGAGGAACTCAGCACGTCGACAAACCTGCACGCCTTTGAGCCAATGGTTGCCGCCGCAAAAGAGGCCGGCGTTAGGCGTTTCATTTATTGTTCATCAAGCTCCGTCTACGGCGTGTCCGATCAACCGAACGTCACTGAAGACCACCCGTTGGTGCCGCTAACTTTGTACAACGAGTATAAAGGGAAGTGCGAACCGATCCTCTTCAAATACATGTCAGACGATTTCGAATGCGTCACGTTGCGTCCCGCGACGGTGTGCGGTTACAGCCCGCGCACGCGGTTGGACGTGTCAGTGAATATTCTGACCAACCTCGCCGTCAATAACGGCCGTATTACGGTTTTCGGCGGAGAACAAATGCGCCCCAATCTGCATATTCAGGATATGTGCGATCTCTATCAGTTGGTGCTTGAGCTTCCCGGTGAAAAAATACAGGGGGAAACTTTCAATGCTGGCTATCAGAATATGACGATTAATGAGATCGCCGCTACGGTAAAGCGGGTCGTGGCGGAAGAATTTCCCGACAAACCTGAGATTGAAATCGTACGTACACCGTCGGACGATAACCGATCCTATCATATCAATTCTGACAAGATTAAGGACCGGATCGGCTTCGTGCCGAAGTATTCTGTCGAAGATGCAGTCCGCGATCTGTGCAAAGCGTTCCGTGATAGCCGGCTGCCGGGGAGTCTTGAAGATGACATCTATTTCAACGTTCGCCGCCTGAAACGGTTGAACGCCGCATGACCTCCAAACGGATTGCCGTTGTCACCGGCGGCGCGGGGTTTATCGGCTCGCACATGGTCGATGCGTTGCTCGGTCATGGGTATACCGTTCGCGTGCTCGATGATCTGACGGGGGGGCGCGAGAGTAATCTTGCGCATTTAGGACACAACGAAAAATTCTCGCTGACCGTTCGCGATATTTGTGAGCTTGATCCGAATGATAAGACGTTCGACGGTGCGACCCATGTCTTTCACTTTGCCGGTATTGGCGACATTGTCCCGTCCATTGAGCGACCGACGGATTATATGCAGACTAATGTGCAGGGCACAGTTCGTGTTCTTGAGTGTGCCCGCCATGCCGGGGTCGAAAAATTCGTCTATGCAGCATCCTCGTCGTGCTACGGATTGGCTAATGTTCCGACTCGCGAAGATCATCCGATCGACCCGCAATATCCCTATGCGCTCAGCAAGTATCTCGGTGAACAGACGGCGTTCCATTGGCACCGGATCTACGGTCTGCCGGTCAACGCGGTGAGGATATTCAATGCCTATGGGCCTCGCGTCCGGACCACCGGCGCCTATGGCGCGGTGTTCGGCGTGTTCTTCAAACAAAAACTCGAAGGGGTGCCGCTGACGATTGTTGGCGATGGCGAGCAGTGCCGAGATTTCGTGTTTGTCACCGATGTCGCCGATGCTTTTCGACGTGCCGGAGAAACAGATGCGACGGGAGAAATCTTCAACCTTGGCGGCGGGAACCCGCAGTCGGTGAACCGGCTTGTCGATCTCATCGGCGGCGGTGAGAGAGCATTCCTGCCCAAGAGGCCCGGTGAGCCGGAAACCACTTGGGCGGAAATCGGCAAGATCACACGCGACTTGGGCTGGGAACCGAAAGTTTCTTTTGAAGACGGCGTGGCACTAATGCTCGCTGATATTGAAAACTGGCGTGATGCGCCGCTATGGACACCGGATACGATCGCGACGGCGACGAAGACCTGGTTCGAGGCACTTACGTGACAGTAAACATTACCGAGCAACTCGCCGACCGCTACGGCCACAAGATCAAAACCCCAACAGAAATCCTTGATCTCATTGGCCACCGCCCGCGCGACAAGAGCGCAATCATGTGCCATGGTACGTTTGACGTGGTTCATCCGGGACACGTCCGTCATTTGCTATATGCTAAAGGCAAAGGCGAAATCTTGATTGCAAGCCTGACCTGCGATGCTCACGTCATGAAGGGTCATTCAGGTCCAAGGCCCTACGTCCCCGAAGAACTGCGTGCGATAAATCTGGCCGCGTTCGAAATGGTGGATTACGTGATCATCGACCGTGAAGCGACGCCGATCAGTAACATTAATGTTATCCAGCCCGATTTTTTCGCCAAGGGTTTTGAATACACGGAACGCGGGTTGCCGGAAAAGACCCGCGAAGAACAGGACGTAGTGGAAGCCTACGGCGGCGAAATGATATTCACGCCTGGCGATATTATATATTCATCGACATCGTTGCTGAATCTCTCGGCGCCAAGCATCGCCGGCGAGAAACTCGCTGTTATGATGCAGGCCGAGAAACTGGGCTTTGACGACCTTCGGGCAGCCCTTGATGCTTTTGACGGCAAACGCGTTCATGTTGTGGGCGACACCATCGTCGATACGTATACGCATTGTTCGCTTATCGGCAGCAATGCCAAAACACCAACTTTCAGCGTTCGTTACGAAAACAGTCAGGACTACGTCGGTGGCGCAGGTATTGTGTCGCGCCACATCGCTGAAGCGGGTGGCGATGTCGTTTTCTCGACGGTAGTCGGCGATGACCCAATGGGGCAGATGGTCGTTGACGAACTGACGACTGCAAACGTTCTGTGCAATGCCATTGTTGATAAGACGCGCCCGACAACAAATAAGAACGCCTTCATCGCGGATAGTTACCGGATGCTGAAAGTCGATACGCTCGACAACAGCACGATATCTGAACGTGTCCTGTCAGAACTGTGCAATTACGTCAAAACGACTGCCACCGATGCTATTATTTTTAGCGATTTTCGCCACGGTATTTTCAATAAGGCTACTATCCCCACGCTCAAATCTGCAATACCGGAAGAAACGTTCCGTGTCGCCGATAGCCAGGTCGCGAGCCGCTGGGGGAACATCCTGGATTTTTCTGAATTCGACCTGATAACGCCTAATGAAAAGGAAGCCCGTTTTGCACTCGGTGACCAGGAATCCGGTGTACGCCCGCTCGCACTAAGCCTGTTCGAAGAAGCCAAAGCCGGCACGCTCATCCTCAAGCTTGGCGGCCGGGGGATCATCACCTATCGCTCGAATCGGTCCGGCGATTTTCGGGCATTCTTCGCGATTGACAGTTTCACAGACGATCTCGTCGACGCGGTGGGTGCAGGCGATGCGCTGCTCGCTTATTCGACGCTTGCCATGCTGGCCACCGGAAACGAAGTGATCGCTTCCGTGCTCGGGTCCTTTGCAGCGTCGGTTGAATGCGAACGTGACGGAAACATTCCCGTTTCGCGCGACGACGTAAGTAAAAAAATCGACGCTATTGAGGGCAACATTGCCGCGCTCTGACGTTATAAGGGTCGTTGTCATGGGGCTTGGCATTCAGGGCCGCAAGCGACGGGAGATCGCGGGCACCGATGTGGTGGCGACGGTTGATCCGGTCGTTGAGGGTGCGGACTATAAATCTATCGACGATGTACCGGTTGATGCCTATGATGCGGCGCTGTTGTGCGTTCCCGACGGTCCGAAACTTGGGCTGATCGACAACCTCATCGCTAAAGGTAAGCATATCCTAGTTGAAAAGCCGATCATCGCGGCGGAGATGTCGGATATCGAGGCGCTGGCTGCAAAAGCGCGCGCCGCTGGCGTCGCTTGTTACACAGCCTACAATCACCGGTTTGAGCCGCATTTCCTTCGCATGAAGGATCTGATCGAATCGGGTGAACTAGGCGAAATCTATTTTATGCGGATGTTCTACGGCAATGGCACTGCACGGGATGTACGCAATTCCGAATGGCGCGATACCGGCGCGGGCGTTCTTCCAGACCTGGGCTCGCATCTCATCGATACCGTTCTATTTTTCTTCGGAGATACGAACCGTGAATTCCGGCCTGTCGTCTTCAATCGATTTGAAAACCGTGCGTTCGACCGATTTATTATCAGTAGTACCGGCACGCCGGAAATTGAGCTCGAGATGACGCTACTCTCCTGGAGAAATCATTTTACGTGCGATGTTTTTACAGAGAATGGCTCAGCTCATATCGATTCGTTGTGCAAATGGGGCCCTTCGACATTCACGCGGCGCACTCGCGTATTGCCGTCTGGCAGGCCACCGGAAGAATCTATCGTCTTGACCCAGTCCGACCCGACCTGGGAACTAGAATACACACATTTCAAATCGCTCTGCGAAACTGGCGTGGTCAATCTTGATAAAGATGTGACGATTAACCGAGCGCTCGCTTCAGTTGCGAACGCCACGGACTTGGATCACGGTGCATGGCTGGCTTGACCGTCGGCTTCGCCGGCCTTTCGCACCTGGGTATTGTTTCAGGATGTGCGGCCGCCGAGAAAGGCTTCAATGTCGTTGGATACGACGATGAGGCGGCGGTTGTGGATGCGCTGGCAGGTGGCATCCTCCCGGTGGTTGAGCCCGATCTCCCCGAGACATTCGAGCGCAATATCGACCGACTTACCTTCACGTCGAAACCAGGCGACCTCACGGTTTGCGATATTGTCTATATTTCCCGAGATGTCCCGACGGATGACCAGGGTATCAGTGATGTTTCGGCAATTACCGATCTTATCGAAAGGGTGCAGCCATATATCCGCCAGGATGCGGTTATTGTCATGTTGAGCCAGGTCCCGCCAGGCTTTACCCGCAAGCTGTTTGATGCTGATCCACGGTTCTACTATCAAGTAGAGACTTTGATTTTTGGTCGGGCGGTCCAGCGCGCGCTTCTACCGGAGCGGCTGATCGTCGGCTCTGCCGACGCGACCCAGCCACTACCCGAAGTATTCAACGCAGTTCTATCTGTCTTCAACTGCCCGATCCTGCCCATGCGATTCGAAAGTGCGGAACTTGCAAAGATCTCGATCAACATGTGCCTAGTCGCATCGATCGGGGTTGCGAACACGATGGCAGGAGTTTGCGAGACCGTCGGTGCCGACTGGTCGGAGATCGTACCAGCATTGCGGCTCGATGCCCGTATCGGTCCTTCAGCTTATCTCAAGCCCGGCCTTGGTCTGGCCGGCGGCAATCTTGAGCGTGATCTCGCGACGGTCATCAACCTGGCCGACGCCCATGATCAGGATCACGGAATTGTCGATGCGTGGATCGCAAACAGTAATATCCGAAAAGACTGGGCGTATGAAATGTTGGCCACCTTGGTACTGGGCGACAAGCCGCAAGCACGAATAGCCATCCTGGGGCTCTCCTATAAGGAAAATACACACAGCGTAAAGAACGCAGCGTCACTGAAATTTCTATCCCGCCTCGTTGGGCACGACACTGTGGTCTATGACCCGGTTGTCGATGGCGCGAAAGCGGCCCCCGGTTCCGTCGTTGCTACTTCAGCGATGGACGCGGTCGCGGATGCAGATGTTGTGGTGCTGATGACGCCATGGCCGGAATTTTCAACCCTCAACTCCTCTGATGTCGCCGCTGTAATGCGGGGCCGAGTGATGATCGATCCATATGCGTTGATTGATCGAAAGGATGCTGTTGCTGCCGGTTTCGCCTATGCAACACTCGGAGCTGAAACCGCTAATCCGCAGGAGAACGCGCATGCTTAAGCATATGCAAACACGCCCAACCAACCCGACCCGCGTTGTCGTTCTTGGAGCGGCCGGGTTTGTTGGAAGTGCGTCTGTCGATCTACTTCGGGCAAACAGCATCCCGGTTGAGGCGATTGCCCGCGCAGATATCGATCTTCTGTCCCCGTCGGCCGCCGATGACCTGGCGGCCTTGCTGCGTGCCAATGACAGCCTCGTCGTTGTATCGGCTAACGCACCGTGCAAAGACAGCGTGATGCTGCGTGAAAACATCTCAATGATGGAAACGGTATGCGGTGCCCTGACGAAACAGTCTGTCGCACATGTGGTCTATATCAGCTCCGATGCGGTCTACGGCGATGAACCGATCCCGTTGACAGAAGCATCTCCCGCCGCACCGGGGTCTATGCATGGTGTGATGCACCTTACCCGTGAATTGATGCTGGGCGACTGCGTATCTGGACCGTTTGCCATCATACGGCCGACGTTAATTTACGGTGCCGCCGATCCACATAACGGGTATGGACCCAACCGTTTTCGACGGCTGGCCGCTGCTGGAGATGACATCGTTTTGTTTGGTGATGGCGAAGAACGCCGCGATCACGTTCTTGTCGATGACGTTGCGGAACTCGTTCTTCGGATTCTGCGTCATTGCAGCGCAGGTGTTCTCAATATCGCAACTGGCGCGGTCACTTCCTTCTATGACATTGCCAACGATGTCTCGGATATGTTCGATACTGCGACAAAGATAAAATCGTCTCCCCGCGTGGGGCCGATGCCCCATAACGGATACCGGCCGTTCGACCCCGCCGCGACCTCTTCCGCTTTTCCCGATTTCGTTTATACGTCGCTGGCTGACGGATTGCGGCAAACCCATAACGAGATGCTGAACAACAATCATGGCTGAACTGGATCTTCTGCGTGCACTGCCGAAAGGCGGTAAGCGCAATGTTAAAGCGCGCGTGACCGAAAAATCCGACGAGAGCATCAGAATATCGAAGGAATACGGTGAGCTTTATTTCGATGGCCCCAGAGAATACGGCTATGGCGGATACGGTTACGATGGCCGCTGGCAGCCTGTCGCCCGGGATATTGTGGATCATTTCGGTCTAGGCCCGGGATCCCGTATTCTCGATGTCGGTTGCGCCAAGGGGTTTTTGGTCAAAGACCTGCTCGGCGCCTGCCCGGGCATTGAAGCATTCGGGCTCGATATTTCCGAATACGCTCTGATGAATTGTGAACCTGAAGTGATTGGCCGGCTTCATCAGGGAACAGCCGAAAGCCTCCCGTTTCCGGATGGTAGTTTTGACGCTGTCATATGTCTGAACACTCTACACAACCTGCCACGCGAACGCTGCATCACCGCGCTGCGCGAGGTGGAACGCCTCGCCCCCGGCAACGGGTTTATTACTGTTGATTCATACCGCACCCAGGAACAGCGGGACCTATTTATGGAATGGGTTCTGACGGCGGAATTTCATGATTTCACCGATGGTTGGATTTCCCTGTTCAATGAGGCCGGCTACACCGGCGACTACAACTGGACAATTATTGAATGAGCCTCGTGCGGCCCTTCATCACCGACTGACCGGAGCATTGGCATGACGCTAAAAAACTCTTTTGATCCCGCCGTCGCGGAACAAAGGTGCGGTGCCTACCGACGCCGCATCTTGGAAATTTCCCAACAGGTGACGGCGCTGCACATGGCAGGGGCCTATTCGTGCACGGAACTTGTCGATGCGGCATATAACGGCTTCATGCGGCGCGATGCAGATGGCAGTTCTCCGGACACCTTTCTGATCTCCAAGGGTCATGGCTGTATGATTCAGTATGTGATTCTCGAAGATCTTGGCGTTCTCTCACGCGAGGACCTTGACCGGTATTGCACTGCAGACGGGCAGCTCGGTTGCCACCCTGACTATGGAGTACCCGGTATAGAGGCGTCGACGGGCTCGCTGGGACATGGTTTGTCGATGACGGTGGGCATGGCCTATGCCGAGCGCATTCGGAAAACCGACGGTCAGGTTTTTGCCGTTCTCAGCGATGGCGAGCTGCAGGAAGGGTCGACCTGGGAGGCGTTGATGATGGCGTCGTCCCTTTGCCTCACCAATCTGGTTGCGTTGATCGACAACAACGATTTCCAGAGTCTCGGGCGAACTTCCGAAACCCATCCAAGTTTCTATCCATTGGCTGAGAAATTCGAATCATTCGGCTGGGAAGTTGGTGAAACCGATGGACATGACTCCGGCGCGATATACGAAGCGGTAACGGCTCGTTCGGGTGACAAGCCTTTTGCTCTGATCGGCGCTACGACAAAAGGCAAAGGTGTCAGTTACATGGAAAACATTCCGATGTGGCATTACAGGTCGCCGAATAAAGAAGAATACGAGCAGGCCATGCGCGAACTTGGGGGTGCCGAATGAGAAATGCATTTTCCGAAGCACTGTATGAATCTGCGCTCGAAGACGAACGTGTCTGTATCGTCGTGGCGGATATTTCACCCGCCGGCAGCATGGCGGATTTCCAGCGCGATCATTCGGACCGCTTTCTGAATGTGGGAGTCGCAGAGCAGTCGATGATCGGCATTTGCGCCGGCATGGCTCTCAAGGGCTTGAGGCCGTTCGCCTATACGATTGCGACTTTTACTCTCTACCGTCCGTTCGAAATGGTGCGTGACGATCTTTGCTATCAGAATTTGTCGGTAACGGTTGTCGGTATGGGCGCCGGCATCGTGTATTCGACGCTGGGTGGTACCCATCATACCCAGGAAGATATCGCCGTTGCCGGGGCAATACCCAACATGCGGATTCTGACCCCCTGCGATCCGCTGGAAACGCGGGAAATGACCAGGTTCTGTGCGTTGGAGAACAAGGGGCCCCTATATCTGAGGCTGGGCAAGGCAGGTGAGCCGAATCTGACTGAAAATGCCGTCGAGGGATTCGAATTCGGTAAGGTCCGGACGATCCGGCAGGGCAGTGATATCTGCATCATGGCACATGGCGCGATCATGTCGATGGCACTGGAAATCGCTGACGAGCTTGAAGCGGGCGGCGCATCGGTCAGTGTCGTCAACGTGCACACGCTGAAGCCGATAGATCGGGAAGGCATCGCCCGAAATCTTAAAAACCATGCCCGCGTCGTTGTCATTGAGGAGCATGCGCCGATCGGTGGTCTGGCGACCCACGCTAAATCGATCGCCTGGGACGAACGCGCGATGTGTGATCTCAAGGTGTTCACGCTCGCCGATGAATTCATCCATTGTTATGGCAGTCATGATGAATTACGTGCCGCCCATGGGCTCGGTAAGGAACACATTCTTGGCGAACTTCGCAAAAGCTAGCGCAGGTCAGATCTGATGGAAATTAGGTATCGAGATCTCAGCGTAACGGATACCGCGTTGCGTGCTCGGCTACTTGAATCGATCGACAAGGTGCTTCAGCACGGCCGCTTTATTCTAGGGCCGGAACATAACGAGTTTGAAGAACGAATGGCGGCATATTGCGGCCGTCAACATGGGATCGGTGTTAACTCCGGGACGGACGCATTATTTCTGGCGCTGAAGGCGGCCGGCATCGGCGAGGGCGATGAGGTTATCACCACGCCGCTTTCCTGGATTGCGACGGCAAACGCGATCGTCCTGGTGGGGGCCACGCCGGTCTTTGCCGATATCCGCTATGATCTGAATATCGACCCGGGGGCCATCGAAGCACTGATCACGAACCGGACACGTGCCATCATTCCCGTCCATTTTACCGGCCAGATGTGTGAGATGGAAACCATTATGGAGATCGCTTCGCGGCACGATCTTCTCGTCATTGAAGATGGTGCCCAGGCGTTCGGCGCGCAACGCAACGACCGGGTCTGCGGGTCTTACGGCACGATGAGCTGCTTCAGCATGAACCCAATGAAGGTTTATAATGGGTATGGTGAAGCCGGTGCTATCGTTACCGATGACGCAGAGATTCGTGAAAAACTGACGATCCTGCGGTATGGCGGCACTATCAACAAACAGGATTGCGTCTACCCGAGCCTCAATGGTCGGCTCGACACTATTCAGGCGACGATGCTAGTCATCAGCCTGGATTATCTTGAAGAGAAAATCGAGAAACGCCGCGAGATTGCAGCGCTGTATAACGACCGGCTGGACAATGTGGTTCGTTGCCCGCGCGAACTACCCGGGAACAAACATATTTACTACGCCTATTCGGTGCTAGCCGATGACCGGGATGCCCTTATGAGCCACCTCGCCGAACGTGGGGTCGAAACCCAGGTGCAGCACCCAATCCCTATGCCGCGACACACCGCCTATCGCGATCGTTTTGATGTCGAGATTCCAGTTGCGGAGCGCGCGGCGAACGAAATTCTGTGCCTGCCAAACCAGGAGGATCTGATTGGCGAACGCGAGGTCGATTACGTGACGGGCTGTATCCGAGAGTTTTACCGCTTATGAAGATCCCGTCCGGTTTTGCTCGGATCAATGACGAAGTTTACGTCGCCGATGGAAATCCGACCATCGTTACGGATGACGCGATAGCCTTCCTGAAATTCGTTGCAGAGAAGAACCGGCGGGGTCGGGCGCGGCTATGTGCGCATCCCGGAAACGACGATGCGCTGCATGAAATGCTGATAGCCCATACTGGTGGCGCGTATGTGCAACCTCACAAACATCGCGGCAAAAGCGAATCTTTTCACATTGTCGAAGGAAGGCTGAAGATCTTTCTGTTCGGCGATGATGCGACCTGGAAACAAACGATCCAGATGGCGAAGCCGGGCGGCGGGGGTTCGTTCTTTTACCGACTGCATTCGGAGACGTTTCATTCCGTATTGCCGGAGACGGATTTCGTTGTTTTCCACGAAGTGACGAACGGCCCATTCGACATCGCTGACAGGGTCGACGCCGAATGGGCGCCCGCTGAAGACGGCGATCCAGCACTGCAATCCGCATTCATAGAAGCCTGGCTCAAAGGCGCTGGGCTTCCAGCTGGGGCTTCCCACTCCGGCACCCAAGGAGGAACAACATGAGCGATTCTAAGAAGCTGTGGGAGGAAGTCGACAGCGAAATCACGGCCACACCAATAGAACTCGGGCGATACGCGTCAGATGATTATGCTAATGACCCAAAGCATTTTGCCTTTGTGACGTCGCGGTACAAATTTGCGTCGAAGATGCTTGGAGGCATGGATACTGTGATGGAGGTCGGTTGCGGCGATGGTTTTGGTGCGCCGCTGGTAGCCGATGCAGTAGGTAGGCTGATCTGCGCAGATATAAATGCGCCGCTGCTAAAGGACACAGAGCGCCGTCACAAGAATTTCGTGAAAAACGCGACATATGAATATTTCGACTTTCGTGAAGGGTTCTATAAACCGAAAGTCGATGCTGTTTATATGATCGATGTCATCGAACATATATTTCCGGGCGAAGAAGGCGCCTTCATGGCTAATCTGACTGAATCGATTCGTGATCATGGGGTGATGCTGATTGGCACGCCAAATAAATCGGCTGAACAATATGCATCTGAATGGTCATGCAAGGGGCATATCAATTTAAAAACGCAGGATACGCTGCGCGCGCTTGGGCTAAAATATTTTCACAACGTTTTTCTGTTTGGCATGAACGACGAGGTTGTGCATACGGGCTACGCGCCGATGTGTCATTTTATCTGGGCACTCTGCGTGACTCCCAGGCGATAAGGTCTCTCGAAATCTATCCGGCTGCGCGTAAGTAAGATGGACAACAAAGCAGGTTCTGGCATTTGCCCCGCTTGCGGCGCTGCCAATAGCATTGTGCGCGAATTTCCCTTTCCATTGTTCCGACACCTAGACTTCGTGCGCCTCGATACCGAGACGGGGAGATTGGGTGAATGTAGCAGTTGCGGGACAATCTTTCGCATTGCGAAGGCTCAAACGTTGCAAGACATCGACGCCCTGTATCGCAGCGAACTCTACGCGGCCCATGAAGAGGTGCACGCGATCTCGGTCCCCGGTGGGGCGGATCCAGTTCCGGCATCGAGAGTTCAGGCCGAAGCTCTTGTCGGGGTTTTACCCGACTTTCCGCCTCGAATTCTCGATTTTGGGTGTTTTAACGGTCGGTTGTTGCAGGAGTTCTCCACCCTCCGCCCAGATGCCACGCTCGTCGGCTACGATGTAGCGCCACGCGACGGTTTTCCGACGGGCGGTGCGTTCACATTAGAGACTGGTGACTGGCGAGATATTGATGGTCCTTTCGACCTGATCTGCATGTCACATAGCATCCAGTACGTCCGCGAAATCGCCGAACTGATGTATCAGATCCGTGCCTGGATCAACCCGGCTGGAGCAATTTTTATCCAGACTCCGGACATCTTGAAAAAACCTTGTGCGCTCCTGCTTGGAGACCTTCACTATCATTTTTCCGAGACCACGCTGACTGCGCTGATGTCTGAACTCGGGTTCCGAGTGAAAATGCTTCAAGACATGCCTTTTCCACGCGATGTCACACTGCTCGGACGCGTTGGTGATCGAGTTGAACGCGATGTGTCCGAATTCTCTGGGGTATCGGTTCTTGAGTCGGCACATAACCATGTGCGGGCACTTTCAAACGCTATTGGCGCCCATGGCAGTAAGCCTGCCGACGGAATTCTGGGCACGACGATCGAGGCTGCTTTTCTTGATGAAGAGCTTGGGGGTCGAACACGGTTTTTTGTTGACGAAAATCCCAAACGGATTGGCCAGACATTTCGCGGCCGCCAGATTTTGCATCCGCAGGACGTGACGGCGAGTTCCGTCGTTCTTGTACCACTTGGCAGTCAAACGGTGCCGGTCGCGGAGCGACTTTCGGCCAAATATTCGGCCAGTTTCGTCGTTTTATGAGCCAGACTGGGCCGACACCTCTAACGCCTGACGATGGGCCCACCGAGGCAATTCAGTCGGGAAACTGGCCACGTTTTCAAGATATACCCGAACCGAGAATGGTCGCGCTGTACACCGCGAATGGAAGCGGCACAAAGTTATATCAGGGATTCATAGACGGACACCCCGAGGTTTATATGGTGCCAGCATACCCGTTGATGTATTTTTACGCGCATTGGGAGGAATGGTCGTCCGAAATGCCTACCGACCGAACGTGGGCGGATATAATCGACGTATTTTGTGTGAAGCACGCGTCGGTGATTGATACGCGGCGCATTTCGGGATTCGATGGCCTGGCTGAGCTGGGCGATGACCGGAGTGAATTCATTGCGATAGATGAGGCTGTGTTTCGGAGCTATCTAGCGCATCTATTGGCAAACGAGGCCATCTCCGGGCGCACTTTTCTGCTCGCTGTTCATTACGCTTACGCCTATTGTCGTAACGAAAACCTTAAACTAAAAACGGTGCTCGTGTACCATATCCATGTCCACGAATATTTGCCTCAATATCTGATTCCCGACTTCCCTGAACTGCTGATCATTGGCACAGTTCGCGATCCTCGATCGAATTTTTCGGGCCGCTACAATTCAAGTGAAGTCGCGGTCGACGCTCATCGCTATGACGCGACTGATGCGGCAATTTTCAAGCGCCGGGTCTATTATTTTATCAGCAGGTATCTCTATGAGAGTCTCGAGGTACTGAGTGGTGTTTCTGAAGACCGGCTCCGCGTCGTGCGCCATGAAGATCTATTCTACGATGCGCCAGCGGTGCTCCGTAAAACTGCTGCCTTTATCGGGATTTCCGAACATCCGTGCTTGAGCCAGATCACGTTTGGCGGCCAGTTATGGTGGGGAGATCAGATTTACGACATGGAGCCGATGAACACGGTCAATCCGCGGATTGTTTCCGAATCCTGGAAGAAAAAGATCGGTCGTCGTGACTGGTATGTATTCGAGGGCCTTTTCAGGAATTACATGCGGAAATACGGTTATGAACCCGAGTTGTATACCGCGAACGGGTGGATCGAGCGCATACGCCTTTATCTGACGATGCTGCTGCCGTCGACGGTCGAATGGGGTGTTTTTATCGACTATCTGCGACCCACCTCGTTTGCCAAATTTATCCGTGCCTGCTGCGACGAAGCTTCAGGTCGAACGCCGTTTAAGGATTATGGCTTCAATGCGTTTTATCGGCACAAATGGACGCAGAAGGATCTTCGGATTTGGCGCCCCCGGAGATATCGCGAATACTTGAAGAAGTGCCTGCAAAACCGTGAAGTCAGCCGGGGGCTCGGCGCCTTTATATCGCTTCGGATCGCACAAACAGTTTTTGTCGCCATCAATCTAATACGCTATGTGACTGCAATCATAAGCTGTCCGGTCTATCTTGTCCGCCGCTGGAGAGTGACCGCCGGCCGATTTTGGCGTGCGGCGCGGCATGATGAGATACTGCCCGATACGCTGCCATGACCCGAAAGAATTAAGACCCATGCCGACATCGTCAGACAAAACGCGCAAAGAATTAATCTGGGAGAGGCAGGAACGCGCCGAAAGGCCGGCGGCTTCGGCGTGCACGCGCATCAGCGCAGCTCTTCTGTTTGGCCTTGCCGGTTTGCTGCGGCCTTTTGGACGGCTGAGAATTGGAATCCTGCACCATCAGACGATGGGCCGGTTTTACGGCAATACCGAATATTTTCTGCGTCTGCGCAAATTCAGTCCTTCGCGGGGTCGTGAAATCGTCCGACTCGTTGCTGGGGACCGGCCAGTCAATAGCCAGATTCTTAAGATGATCCGCCGCCGCGTTAAGGTGATTAGCTCGAATCGTATTCGCCGTCTGCTCGAAGACATTCGTAACTTCACACCCGATCACTTTATCTGGATTGACCTCGGTTGCACCGGTTGGCTGCGCGGCGCGGAGTGGAGCCAGCCCGGGCCACAACTCTCCTTCACGTCTGAAGAGCATGAGCGCGGACAGGCGCTACTGCGCGAACTCGGTGTCCCGGAGGGCGGGGCGTATGTTTGCATTTTTGCCAAGGATCGGGGTTATTCGGATAATCCGGACACCCCGCCGGACCCTGATAGCTATTGGGGCACAAAAGATTTCCGAAACTGTGATATCAAGGGATACATCGCGGCGGCCGAATATCTTGCCGAACGCGGTATTCGCGTGCTGCGCATGGGTGTCCATACACCTGCCGAATTGCTTCCGGCGGGGCTGCATCCGAATATCGTCGATTACACCGGCGTAGTGCGCCCGACCCTCAGCGATCCAGATTTCGCGGACACATATCTACAGGCCACGTGCAAATTTTTTGTCGGAACAGGGTCCGGAATATACATTCTCTCGTCGATGTTCGGGGTACCAGTGGCCTACGCAAATATGCTGCCATACGGGGAATGCGGGCGGATGCCCCACGATATCGTTATTTTCAAGAATTCGCGTTACAAGCGCAGCGGAGAATTGATCCCATACCGCCACATGATTGCCCGGGGTGTGGACAGCGACTGGTTGACCTTGGACGAACTGGAAAAACTTGATGCTGACGGCGTTGAGTTTCTCGAAAATACGCCGGACGAAATCCTCGCCCTGGTCCGTGAAATGAACGAACGGCTCGATGGTGAATGGCAACCTGAATCTGACGACGACATGTTGCAGAGCCGTTTCATTGAAATATCTCCCGCCCGCCATTTTGACGGCTCTGGATTCCCAGGCAGGGTCGGAGCGTTATTCCTACGTGATCACCGCGAGTTAATATGATAGTCTTTGGGGCTTAACGCCATGATTTTACTAGATTCTAAGATTTCACCGCCGTCGCCGGACGTCCTCTCGAGTATCGATGCAGAGTTGCTTAGTGCGTTTCCTGGGAGTGGAATCCGTCGGGTGCTTTTTGTCGCGCCCCCCGACACACAAATGGAACGGTTCAACTTTGAAGTAGCGAAACGGGGTCGTTACAGCAACTACCCTCCCTACGGAGTAGGCGTACTCGCCACCCATCCATCGGCGCGACACTAAAGGTCTAGCGCAGGCCAACGACCGCTCCGCGATAACGTTTGTCTGCGTTGCAAAAGCCATTCCGCAGAGCAGAAATCTCTTTCAGTCTATGTACTCATCCAATGCCAACCCGTACGCCAGTTCAGGCTATGCCCCGTCAACGGAAGATCGGAAGAGACATTTTCTCGTCGCCATTGCAAGGGATTGGTGCGTGAATACCGTCCGCATCTTATTCCACCGCGTCACGCCGATGGATGTGCAGCGAGCACTGATATGAGAAGTCCCCTCTCGAGCTTATTGAACCTGGGTTGCCGACTCGTCTTTGTCGTTATCGGAATCCCTGTTTTGTGGGTATTTGAAGCTATATACCCGATCCGGATCGGGGAACTTCTTGAAGATCGGATCGGCCATCTGGCGTCCAATACCGAGTTATATGTCCGGCTTGCCCGCCAGTCTGCCGAGAAACCCGCTGGAAAGACTATTTTTTTCGCGTGGAATCCCGCCAACCGGCCTCTTTTGGAGATATGGAAAAGATACTTGCCGATTGTCGAGAACAAGTCCGCCCGTCGTTTTTTCATAGCCTGCCGCCCCTTTATTTCCCGGACACGATTTTACTGCCCGCTCCCGAATATTCCGGTTATCGAGCACGAAGCGTATCTTAACGAACCGCCGGTCATTCAATTTACCCGCGCCGAAGACGAGCGAGGGCGCGCCGGTCTTCTGGCCATGGGGGTTTCGCCGGATGACTGGTTCGTATGCGTGCACGCCCGCGACCCATCCTATATCGCTTACCGGAAAGGCTTTGGAAAAGCAGAAAATCAATCCAGTTATCTTGACTGTTCGATCGAAAACTACATCCCTGCCATGCAGTGGATAGCTAAACAGGGCGGCGTTGCAATCCGAGTCGGGTCGCACGTCGCAAACGCACTGCCGGACTGTGGTCCCCGGATCATCGACTACGCCAAGCTACACCGTGACCCTTTTATGGACATTTATCTCAGCGCCCGCTGCCGGTTTTTTCTAGGAAACAATTCGGGGCTCATCACTGTTGCGCGGATATTCAATGTTCCCTGGGCGGCCGCAAACCTCTGTCCGATGCCATGGGTCGGCAAGGCGGGCTGGCGAAATATGGACAACCCGAAACTACTCCGACGCAACAGCGATGGCCATATCATGACCTTCCCGGAAATCGCAGCGATGGGACTTCTTGAATGCTATGGTGATGAACCTGAGCGGTTACGAATGCTTTTCACTCCTGAGACATACGAGAAGCTTGGTTACACATGGATCGAAAATAGCCCGGAAGACGTGCTGGCAATATGTATGGACATGTTCGACATGTCCGAAGGACGCCCTCTCGATTCTGAAGGCCTGCGTCTTCAGGACGCGTTTAACCGGCTATATACCATGGGGTATACTCATCTTAACGGCGGTGGGATTTCCCCTCGCTTCGCTTTGCTTCACCGTCATCTGATAGAGCCGGAAACAACAATGCAATCTGATACGCCGTCAGCGTCCGCACCAGGAGGCAGATCATGAAAACCCTGCCCATACCTGCCCCGAGCATCTTCATCATCGGGCTGTCATCGGCGGGAAAGTCGACGCTTGCCAATCTTTTGATCAAACGGCTCCGCGCTGACGGTTATCCATCAATCCTGCTGGACGGCGACCACGTCAGAAGAGTTTACGGCAACAGCCTCGGCTTTGATCCAGATTCTCGGCGCATTCAAACCGACCGGGTTCTCAAACTCGCCCAACTAACGTCGGAGCAGGGGATTATTCCCGTCGCCGCGATTATTCACCCCTTCGAAGAAAACCGCGCAAAGTGCCGCGATACGCTCCCCGGATATTTCGAAGCTCACCTGAGATGCGACGTCGATGTTTGTCGCTCCAGAGACACAAAAAACGTTTATCCGAATGACGACGGACAGGCAGAGAACGTCGTCGGACTGAATATCGAATTCGAAGAGCCGGTAAACGCCGATCTAGTTCTAGACAGCGCGAAAACAGCACCTGAAGACCTGGCGGACACCATCTATCGGGCAATTCAGCCGGCTTTATCATCGGCATCAGCGACAGAGACGTTGCAGGCAAAAGCCTGATCAGAATTCAACGAATAAGGGAAGCGATCCAATGTGCGGAATATTTGGCGGTGTCGGCGCGACGCAGCAGGAAGTGCGGAAAAGCCTGGAACTTATCCGCCGCGGAAACGACGGCATCACCACCCGTGAATACCGTGATGTCGTCCTCGGCGCCCGGCGGCATCTCGTAAAACAGTCCCGTAAACCCGACGTCGCACCGGGCGAATCGGACCAGCCGTATGAATCAGAAGACGGTCAAATCCATCTCGTCTTCAATGGCGAGCTATATAACTTTGCAGACTTACGCGACGAGCTTCAGGCTGCGGGCATAACCTTTTCGACCGAAGGCGATACAGAAGTGTTTCTCCGCATGTACGAAGCATACGGCGATGCATTTTGCGACGGTCCGCGGAAATTCGATTCCCTGTTTTCCTTGGCTGTACACGACCAGTCGAAAAACACGCTGCTAATCACCCGAGACTGGCCCGGCCGTATCCCGCTATTCTACTTCTACGACAAGGACTCACGCGTATTCCTGTTTTCGAGCGAACTAAAAGGGTTCGCGGCGATCGACCGGATTTCTCTGGCCGATCCTGTCGAACTCGTCCCGGGAACGATGGCCATTCTAGACCTGGAATCGTTCGAACTTTCTATCCGGCCGGTCTTCTCGCCGCAGCCCGTCAAAACGGAACACCCCCTGTCGGAGGTCAGCCGCGAATTTCACCTGCGCCTGAAACGGTCGGCGGCCAATCGGACCATGGGCGACGTGCCCATCTGCACCATGCTGTCGGGCGGAATCGACAGCGTAATGACGTCCTACTACGTGCTTTCCAGTATTGATTTCGACCGGGTAGATTTCCAGCCGACCTCTTATGTGTATGCGATTTCTGATTACGAATCAGAAGACATCCGACGTGCCAAGAACGCCGCGGAAGGTTTCGAGGATATCGGCCTTACGCTTAAAGAGATTCGGACGTCCGGCGATCAGCTTGTCGAAGACCTGCCGGACATCATCCACACATTCGAGATGCGCAAGATCAAAGCGCTCAGCGTCTACCCTTTGCCGATCTATTATTATCTCGGGCCGGTCATGCATGCCGACGGCTTCAAGGTTACAATCGGCGGCCACGGGGTGGATGAACTTCTGGGGGCATATGACGCCTGGAAAGAACTCAAAGCATCACACAAAGCTCAAGTGACGCTGAAAAGCCGCCTCGCCTTCATCAACTCGATATACGAAAATATGATGCGGCGGGCATCGATCATCTTTATGAACCGCGGTCCGATAGAAGCGCGGTTCCCGTTTCTTGAAACGAACGTCTGTGAATATGCGTTGGGAATCGATCGGCGGTGGCTGTCAATGAGCACAGAGAACGTTGAATACCTATTGAGCGAAATGGACAAACGTTCAGGGCCCGATGCCGACTGGACCGAACAGATGCACGAAACACACCGGTATCTGAGCGCATATCTGGACAACAACGGCGCCCATCCGGAGAATGCGGACGAAGAAACTATCCATGAAATGGAAAAGCTTTTCTGGAAACTGCCCCTGATAGGCGCCGGAATCCACGCGTCGGACGAATCTTTTCTGCCAATCAAGGTTTTGTTCAACCCCAAATTGCGCGGCCAACACGGATCGGGAATCACCTCTCTAGAAGACCGGGTACTGGAACGGTATCGCGATCTCGGAACCACCGATCAAGAAATTTTTCACCAGATGGCAGCTAAGGCCTTCAACATCGATGCCGAAGCTGTCTGATCCCGCAGTCTCGGCCGGCAGTGCCGTATGGCCGGCATCCCCCTATGGCGGCGAGCTGGTCGATCTTACAACCGATCAATCCGAAATTACCGACCGCGCGCTATCGGCTACGAAAAGGCTAATTCTTACAGCCACCCAGACCATTCATCTGAGAAATATCGGGACTGGATGCTACAGCCCGCTGACTGGATTTATGACACAGGTCGATTTCCAGTCGGTGTTAGCCCATGGAAAGTTGTCTAACGGCCTAGACTGGAAGGTACCCGTTCTCTTTCACGTCGAGGAAAAGAACTGCACCGAGTTCAGGGAAGGCGCTGACGTAGCTCTCTGCAATGCCGGCGGCCACGTGGTTGCAACGATGACCGTCGAAAGCCTTTTCGACGTTGATCCCGACGCCTACTGCGACACCGTAATGGGGACCTGCGATCGGAGGCATCCCGGCGTTGCGCGGATACGGGAACAAAGTCGACTATGTATTGGCGGTCCGGTAAAGCTGTGCGGATCAAAAATAACCGCCGAACGCTTTGAAAACGCACCGGCCCGTATCAGGGCTCAGCTGGAAAGTTCCGGTGCCGGAGAATTCGCCGCATTTTCAACACGAAATATCAGCCACCGGGGGCACGAATATCAGCACCGGGTGGCGCTGGACAGAGCCGGGTTCCTGGGTATTCACGTTATTACTGGCGCCGCCGTGGCAGGAAATTTCATGTCTGATGTAGTGCTAGATACGTACCAGATGCTGACAGAGGAAATCTACCCACCTGGCAAAACTCTACTGAATAATATGCGTTTGCCGCCTATCTACGCGGGCCCGAAAGAAGCCTTCCTACAGGCGACGGTTCTGCAAAATATGGGGTTCACTCACTTCATCGTTGGGCGCGACCACGCCGGCGTTGGCAATTATTACAGCAGATATGAATCGCAGGAAATTTTCGCCGCGGGTTCGACGCTCGATATTCTGATCATGGCGTTGCCAGAGCCCCAATACTGCCCCCACTGCAACGATATCGTAACTGAAGGCGAGTGCCAGCACCCAGACGATCTGAAGAAACTAAACGGCAGAGATGTCCGCCGGTTTCTAGCCGCTGAGGATTACAGCGCACTCAATGAAATACTCCGCCCCGAAGTGCGTGATATGATTATAGCCCGACACAGTGCTGGGTCGATTTTCGTTGAAAGCTAGGCTTCGACGTCGCGCTGGAAAAATAAACTCCCGAAACAATCTTTTAAAGGCATCCTAGAAATCGCCAGCACACCTCAGTCCACCAATCTGGAGAGTATTCTCCGCATCATTCGGCTACTTAACACTAGGCGTCGCGTCCAATTGTTTGGCGTATTTTTGCTGATGATTGTCAGCGCGTTTCTTGAAATGCTCAACATTGGCCTTTTCCTCCCGCTAATGCACGTTTTGCTCAACCGGGAGGGCGAAAGCAACGCGGTCATCGATTTCATTTCAGGACTAGGTCTTGATCTGTTATCCATCGGCACAACGCCATTCGGCCTTATCGCAGGCGTGCTAATCACCGTCTTCGTAATCAAAAATATTTTTATTATTTTCGCAATTTATCTTCAGGCAAGGTTCATCTCTGATTTGCGCGCTTTTTTTACAGTGCGCCTTGTCGAGGGATATGCCCGACGCCGTTACGAGGAGCATCTCTCTGTGAACAGTGCACACGCCGTGCACGATATCTCTCAAACGGCGCCGTCCGTGGTCGGTAGTATTTTACAGTCGGGGATAGGAATATTGATGGAGATCCTCCTCGCATCTGGAGCGCTAGCCGCACTGATCGTCATGGATCTGGGTTCAGCCTTGATTGCGGGCGGGTTCGTTGTTGCAGCTCTCACCCTTTATTATCTGGCAATCCGAAGAAAGGTTTATGAATTAAGCGGGAAAGCGTTATCGTTTAGTCGGCTTCAGAGCCGTTTCGGGCACTTTTTCCTTGGCGCGGTTAAGGAAAGTATGGTGTTACGCCGTGGCGATTATTTTGTGAGTAGGATTCGATTAGTCGCGAATGACCTTGCAAAAATCAATTCAGGCTTAAGCGTTATCGCGCAGTTGCCGCGAATATACGGCGAGATAGCTATCGTCGGCGCCATTGTCTTGGTCACGGCGCACATCATAGATCGCCAAGGATCTGCAGAGGCGGCTTTGCCACTCTTAGCAGTATTCGTCGCCGCCGCATTTCGCGTATTACCGTCAGCAAATCGCATTACCCACTATTTTTCTTCTCTACGCCAGACAGCGCCTTTACTAGAGTCAATATATCCAGACCTTGAAAAAGCAGCGCGACACCAGGATTACGAAAGTGAAGTTCAGGCTATACGAGACCAGGATTCTGAACAGATAGTGCTGAGCCAGAATATTACCATCCAGAATGTTTCTTATCGTTATCCTAATGCGAAGGACTGGACACTTCGAGATATCGATATCACGGTAAACAAGGGAGAAGCTGTTGCCTTTGTAGGTCGAACCGGCGCCGGAAAAAGCACTATAATCGACATTGTGCTCGGACTGCTGCCGCCAACAGAGGGGCGCATCCTCATAGACGGAGAAATCGTCGAAGCAAGTCCGAACTTTTGGCGGGGACGGATCGGCTATGTACCCCAGAGCATATATTTGATGGATGATACGTTGCGGCGTAACATTGCAATAGGAATACCAGATAACGAGATAGACGACAAACGCCTCGCCGAGGTGATTTGTCTTGCTCAACTTGAAGACGTTCTTTCGTCCCTTAGTAACGGGCTCGACTCGGAAATTGGTGAACGGGGCATTCGATTGTCTGGCGGGCAGCGCCAGCGTATTGGTATAGCGAGAGCCCTTTATAACGATCCGGAAGTACTGGTGTTGGACGAGGCCACATCCGCTTTGGACAACAGCACAGAAAGAGACATAGAAAAAGCGATTGAGGAACTCGCTGGCCGCAAAACAGTCTTCATCATTGCCCACCGGCTCAGCACAGTGCGCAGGTGCGACAAACTATTTTTTATCGACGGGGGCAAAATTCTCGGGGAAGGCAATTTCCAGACCCTAATCGCAACATGCCAACCGTTCGCCCGTCTAGTCGAAATCGCGGGGGACAAAGACGTGTTATACGAGGCGGGCAACGAAAAAGTTGCGCATTCAAACGGCACGGTGGCTAAGAATTAAACGACGTCAAATAGTTAATACTGAGAGAAAAAATTTCTTGCATTTTACAAACGAATAAAGTTATAGGTTTTTGACAATAGGAAGACGCGTAGACCAAGTTAAAGGTAGCGCTTCCAGAGGGAAACTACGCCCCCCTCCGCCATCCTAGCCTCAAGCTTTGGGATCGGTATTCGCATAGGCGAAGGCGTGCAGCTGACGCTCAAGTCAATATTTTCTGGCGTGTGCATAACCGCTTTGGCGGCACAACCCTTCAAAAAATTTCATATTTAAGAGGATCACATGAGATTCGGCAAACGCATAGCAATTATCTTGCCTACCGTCTTGATTACCACCACTTCGCTTGCGGTGGAGATGCCCGACGGTACCGAAAATAAACCGGTTCGCATGATCATGGTGCCCACTGAAATCGGGTCACGAGACTCACTAAGTGATTACCGACCAATCTTCAACGCGATCACAAGGGAGTACGGCATCCACTTTAAGCTTAGGCTTGGGACATCATATGCAGCAGCCGTGCAAGGCCTATGCAACGACCAAGCCGATATAGCTCACTACGGCGCCGTTACCTTCGCACAAGCCCGCCAAATGTGCGGTGCTGAGCTACTCGCGGTCGACGTAAAAAAAGGAAAAAGCGTCTACTATTCCGGCATTTACAGCTCAAAAGACTTGGACATAAAAACGTTGAAGGACTTGAAAGGCCACAGCCTCGCGGTTGGAGACCCAAACTCAACTTCCTCCTTCAATTTCCCATTTGCGATGGTATTAGCGGCAGGTATTGATCCAGTACGCGACCTAAAAAAGATAGTAATTGCGGGCAGCCATACGAATTCTATTGCAGCGCTCAAAGAGGGCCGAGTTTCGGCGGCCGCTGCTTCCTTTAACGTATGGGAAAAGGCCGTGCAAAAAGGTATTATCGATCCAGCCAAATACAGAGTTCTCTCTAAGAGTGAACCGATACCTAACCCTCCCCTTGCTATAAATAAAAAGCTAAACCCGAAACTCAAAGCTAAAATCAGGCTCGCCTTCAGTGAAATACATAAAAAAGTCGATCCACAATTTGTAAGGGGATATGGCGGCAAAAAGGTTGATCGCTACGACACTGAGTATCCGCTCAGCAAAATGCTCGGAGCCCTTGATAAGCTGCGCGCGCTCACAAAACGCCTAAAAGGCGAGATAATCGACAAAGCCGGTGAACGCTGACAACACGCACATATGTTACCCGCATTTTGCAGTCGGCGGGTGACGTCTCGTTCGACACTTTTAGGGGGCAGCCTTGCTCGAATTTGAAACGGTCACACATATATTCCCGGACGGCACTAAGGCGCTTAACAATGTGTCTTTAATTGTACCAAAGGGTCAGTTTTGCGTTTTTCTCGGGCCATCGGGAGCAGGAAAATCGACGATTTTAAGCACGGTCAATGGCTTAGTGATGCCGTCTGAAGGGAAAATTACACTAGATGGAACCCCGATTGATCTAGAATCTTTTAAAGAGGTCCGTAGTCGCATTGGAATGATTCACCAGCATTTGCATCTGGTGCAGCGTCTTAGTGTCTTACACAATGTTCTCGCCGGGCTTTTGCCAACCACGCCTACCTGGAAGGTGCTTTTAAAACTTTTTTCGATTGCCCAACAACGGACCGCCTGCCGACTAATTGCGGAAGTTGAACTTGAAGAACAACAGATTTACAGGCGAGCGTCTGAGCTGTCGGGCGGGCAGCAACAGCGAGTTGCCATTGCGCGCGCATTCATTAACGAACCCGATGTGGTGGTCGCTGACGAGCCAGTTGCCAGTATAGATCCCACGGTAAGTCGTCACGTTTTGGGACTTTTACGTAATGCCTCCCGGCAACGAAAAACGACCGTACTATGCAGTCTGCACCAGGTCGAATTCGCCCAAGAGTTCGCAGATCGGATTATTGGGTTAAACCAAGGCAAAGTGGTTTTCGACGGCCCGCCAGTCGATTTAACATCTGAACACCTTCAAAAAATTTATAGAGGTAAAAATAAAGATTCGTTTAAGAGCCCAGATAACTCAAAAAACCATACAAATGACAATATTGTAGGGCCAGACGAAAACAGAAAATCTATACAACTGACACAGTTTGACGGGTTGAGACCTGCGTCATGACTGGCCGCGCCGATGAAGACTATCGCCCCTCCGAAACATGGGCTCTTCATCGTACGATCACCCCCCTTACGGTCGGAATTCTCTTCGTTGTGGCAGTTTTAGCTGCATTTTCAGCAAAGAATGTAGAACTAGATCGAGCTGCCTCTGAAACTAGCCGAGCGATAACCGGGCTATTTGGATTCAACGAGTCAAAGGTTTTGAACGGAGGGGGCAACTTTATCGACAAGGCTTTTCCACTCCAAATCTCAACGATCCAAGAGACAAATCGTATTGAGAACTTTAACCGAGATGCCCTTCCCTTGTTTTCTTATGTCGAAACCAGAGTGGAACGCGAATACAGCGCGATTGAAGAAAAATATACTGAGACGCAATCAGAATTTTTAGTAAAACCTGCCGGTTACTTGGTGAAGGTACTCATAAAGATGTGGGAGACCATTGAGATTGCGATTTGGGGGACCGTGTTTTCTATTTTGCTCTCGATGCCATTGGCGTTTTTCGGCGCCAAAAACTACTCACCTCATAGAGCTGGATATCAAATCGCAAGAGCTATTTGCAGCTTTAACCGCGCCATGCCTGAACTAATACTCGCCTTGTTTTTCGTGCTGATGTACGGCTTTGGCCCAGTCGCCGGAATTATAGCACTAGCATTGCACACGAGTGGCTTCCTTGGAAAATTTTTCGCGGACGAGATTGAGAATGCAGACCCGGGGCCACAGGTCGCTCTCAGAGGGACAGGCGCGAACCTTATCAAAGTCCTGCGCTACGCCGTTATCCCCCAAGTACTCCCGCAGTATTACGCCTACATACAGTATATCCTAGAGAGGAACATTCGAACGGCGACTGTTCTCGGCGTTGTAGGGGCAGGGGGCATAGGTACCGAATTAAAGGGCCGCTGGGATCTATTCGACTATGATCACGTAGCAACAATTCTTCTGGTTATCTTCATTACAGTTGTGCTCCTCGAAGTTATAACTCAACGCATACGCACCCGACTGATCTGAGAAGGTAGCTCAAAAACTAGGATTTAGCTTTGATCACTAACAAACACAAAATTTGAAAGTCAAAACATGACGAGCGAAGTTGAAATCGACGCCTATCGGCTGATGCATTGGATGAACGCACGCAAAATGACCCCCAAGATGGTCGCAAAGCGCAGCGATGTTGATTTTACGGTTATTTCTGACCTTGCCGTTGGCCAAGCCAACAAACGAATATCTGCGGATGAGACCTCGAGAATTGCTGATGTGTTAAACATTGGGATCGGAGATCTTGTTTTCGAAAACCAAGCGGCTCCAGATGTCATCTATATGTCGAAAGAAGAAGTTTTAGCAACCTGCCGAGAGATCCAACGTGGGGGCATTCATTTCTACAACTACTATAGCCTGCCAGCGCCCCAAGGCTTTATCGCACCAGTTTTGATCGACATTCTATGTCCGCCTGACCAGATACCGACCCAAAACAACGGCCACTTAGAACCAGCAATAACCATCAATTTAGGGCCTGGGCATATCCAAGGGTTATGGTCCGAGAAACCGACCGAAGATACTTACCACCCGTTCTATGCCAATAAGGAAGAAGATTCAGACTGGATACTAGGTGACTCCTACCTCGAACCTCCTTACTGCCCACACACATACGCTCGCCATAGTAACGAACCCACCCAAATTCTATCCTATACTATCAAGTCCAATCTGGAATCGTTCGTGAACGTATCAAATGCTTGGTCTGATAAATCATACGAAAACATGCTCTCCACTATCAACGAGGATGCTTTTGGGGGCTTCGCGCTTAGAACGCTTATGGAACGACATGGATACGATGCTGAAACCCTCGGTAAACGGGTTGGCGTGGGAGACAATTCTATTCCTTCATTTTTAGGCGGCGACTCTACAGCGCTGTCGACAGACGGTCTAAAAAAAATCGCTCTTCTCCTCGGGTGCGATTACCGTCTTCTTATGCCAAATGTCAAAAATGTAGACAGGATTGGTAGATCCTGGTGTACCGTCCAAGATTCAAGGGCTTCTATACGCCGTTTTAAATCCTACACAGTAGCGTCAATGTCAGTCTCACCCCAGCACCCAGATTTAATGGGCCTGTTTTTTAAGGTTGATAAACCAGAAACTAAAGGCGATTTGGATCTGATGGATCATAGCGTCACACACTATATGGTGACCGGAGGAAATCCGATTTTTCGCTGGGAAATGCCCGATGGTGCGGTTGCTGAACAATCTCTTGCCGACCGCGATACGCTTTGGGTTAACGCGTATGTTCGCTGTGGGTTTTTTGGAAACGGATCCCTCATTAAAATGGGGAACGGCGAGGGAACTACGTATCTTGATCATTACGAGATGAGTAACACTTTTGATGTCCCCGGCGCATTAAGACGCGGTCGTCACGACACGTCGACTTGGACCCCCATAAATGAATAAAAATGTCATGCAATCAACGCTCTTGGGGCATCATCGTTAGTCTGAGGAAATCTCTGCCCGACCCAACGATTATTTCGCAGAGGGCCCGGCGCCTGCTAATATATTAACATCGACGAAAGCTGCATCCAGTAACGGTTAGCATCTATAACCCGGTCTTCGCCAGCACCGCCTGAAGAAGTTCTTGCGGGTTAGATTCACCAGTATCGAGTTCGAGATCTGCAGTGACGGGATCTTCAAAGGGTATGTCCACTCCTACCACATGGCTTTTTTCGCGGCGTAGCGCGGGTAGATAAAGCTTTTTGGTGTCCCGACGAATACGCTCTTTTATTCCACATGACAAAGAAACTTCGAAATACCCAGAAAACATCTCACGGCATGCGACTCGATCATCCTGAAACGGGTGGATGATCGCAATAATCGGCAGAACATCTTGGTTAAGCACCCATCGCGTCAACTTCTGAACACGCAAGGTTTGCTTTCGTCGGGACGCAGGATCATATCCGAGGCTGGTATCATGGATCTTGCGAATTTCATCTCCATCCAAAAGCATAGCAGGAAGTTTCCTTTTTCTACAATGGGTGACCACAAGTCGGGCAAGGGTGGTCTTTCCAACGCAGGGAGGGCCGATTATCCAGATTGTATCGGGCTGTTTAATCAATTCGTCATCTACCCAAGAAAAAAGATCTAGTACACTGAATTACCATGAATTGAAGTAGGATTCATAGTGTGAACATACCGCCCTGTGAGGTCGGTTCTGCACCACATCGACACGGTATACATTCAAAATAAACAATATTTCGTTGCGTTCATTACACGAACGATATATCAAATCCGATAAAGTCATGATACAGAACACAGAAAAACTTGAGACGAGACAAAGTCGCCCCGCAGGCGATGGGTCTGAAATCGAAATCACCCTTGGATTGCTCAATGCGGTGGGGGAAAATAGCGCTGTCACGCAACGCTCGATTGCCCGCGATCTGGATATTGCCCTCGGCCTTGCAAACGCCTACCTCAAGCGCTGCGTCCGCAAGGGCCTGATCAAAGTTAATCAGGCGCCGCGCAATCGCTACGCCTACTATCTGACACCCAGTGGATTCGCTGAAAAAAGTAGGCTGACATCCACTTATCTTTTGAATTCTTTCAATTTCTTTCGGCAAGCACGACGGCAATGCTCTGATGTTTTTGCTATGTGCGCAGAAAAAGGCTGGGAGCGCGTAGCACTTGCCGGTTGCAGCGACGTAACGGAAATCGCGACGCTGTGTGCCCGCGAAAATAATATCGAAATTGTGGGCATTGTCGACGACATGACATTATCCGACGACGATTCTGGACGGGCGGAATATGTTGGACTGCCGGTCGCAGCTAACCTGTCCGATCTTGGGAATAAGGTGAAAGCTGTCTTAGTGACGGACACTAGTAGGCCACAGGAAATATTCGATCGGCTTAGCAAGAGTGTCCCCGCCGACCGTATTCTGACGATAGCGCTGCTCAATATTTCACGCGAACAACCGAAATTCGCAGAAGATTAGGCGATGAAACGCTGGTATGTAGTTCATACCCACGCAAACGGGGAGCAGAAAGCACGGCACCATCTGGAACGCCAGGGCTTTTCCGTCTACCTGCCTCTCTATTCTCGTCGGATCAGTCATGCCCGGAAAGTAAGCTGGCGCCCACGCCCGCTGTTCCCAAGATATCTATTTGTCAGTCTAGACCTCGACGCAGAGCCCTGGCGCAAAATCATGTCAACTATTGGCGTCCTCTATATGATTTGTCATCAAGAAAGCCCCGCGCCGGTACCGGACGGTATCGTAGAAGAAATTAGAGATGCGGAAAATGCGACCGGCCAAGTAAGCCCCGGCAAGCGCATGAAGTTGAGTAGCGGGGACACCGTTCAGATAACGGCTGGAGCGATGGTCGATCGCATAGGCCTATTCGAGGGTAGGACCGATGACGAACGCGTTATCGTTCTGCTTGAGCTTATGGGGCGGAGGGTACGCACCACCGTCCCCGTGGATACGATTGAAGTCTTCGGCTAAGCGCTGATTTGGTGGTTTCAATCAATTTATGCGGCTGTCGCATGGCACCCGTCGTGCGGTAGCGTGGAAAATTCTGAGCCTGCTAACTGATCGCCGAGGCCCTGGGCAGCATAATAAATCTGCATAAGGCCCAGATATAACGGATATAAAATGGGAAATAGAGATAAAACAGCATTCCACGGTCGGTCCGTACTTGTTACAGGCGGCACCGGTTCTTTCGGAAAACGGTTTATCAAGAACGTTCTGGAAGAATATAATCCAGAGCGTCTGATCGTTTTCTCGCGGGACGAACTGAAACAGCACGATATGGCCTCTGAATTTCCGACCGAGAAACACCCTTGTATTAGATATTTTTTAGGCGATGTACGAGACTTGCAGCGCCTAACGATGGCATTCCGGGGAATAGATACAGTTGTTCATGCCGCGGCATTGAAACAAGTGCCGGCGGCCGAATACAATCCATTTGAATGCATCCGTACGAATGTCATCGGCGCCGAAAATATCGTCAATGCTGCACTTCAGACGGACGTTAAAAACGTCCTCGCGCTGTCGACTGACAAGGCGGTTAATCCAACAAATCTATATGGTGCCTCCAAGCTCGCCGCCGACAAAATCTTTGTCGCTGCAAACAATCTGAGCGGACAGGATGGGACACGTTTTTCTGTCGTCCGTTATGGGAACGTTATCGGCAGCCGGGGAAGCGTGGTCGAGCTTTATAACCGGCTGGTCGCAAAAGGTGTAAAGAAGCTCCCGGTGACGGATCCCCGGATGACCCGTTTCTGGATCAGCCTCGATCAGGGTGTCGAATTCGTTCTCTCCAGCCTGTCGCGTATGTCGGGCGGAGAAATCTTTGTCCCCAAGATACCGAGCATGAGCGTGAGTACGCTCGCGTCGTGTATCGCGCCCGATCTAGAGCAGGAAACGATCGGTATTCGCCCGGGGGAAAAACTTCATGAAGCGCTGATTACCGAAGACGATGCCCGCTACACGGTGGAGCTCAAAGACAGCTATGTTATCGAGCCCGCTTTTAACTGGTGGGAAGCCAATGGCCATCTTGTTAAAGAAGGCCGCCGGGTGACAGAAGACTTCCGATATGCAAGCGACAACAACACCGAATGGCTCGATGCCGCCGGCATGCGTCAACTCATCGAGAACAGTTAGGCGCCGAATCCCGGATGGAAAAATCCACTGTTCTTCCTTACGGCAAACAGTCGATCGACGATGATGATATCGCCGCGGTTACAGCAGTATTGCGTGGAGATTTCCTGACGACCGGCCCTGCGGTTGCAACATTCGAAGAGAGCTTTGCCGAGGCCTGCAATGTCGCGCATGCGGTCGCCTGTTCGAGCGGCACGGCGGCACTGCATATGACGGCTCTTGCTGCGGGTGTCGCGCCGGGGACAACCACGATTGTTCCATCAATTACCTTTCTGGCAGCAGCCAATGTGGCCATCCTCGCCGGCGCAGAGGTGATTTTCGCCGATGTCGATCCTGAAAATGGCCTGATGCGGCCTTCAGATTTCGAAGAGGCGCTTTCCCGGGCGGGACAGACCGGTGCCGATGTCCAAGCGGTGTTTCCGGTCCATGTCGGCGGACAGATGGTTGACATGGAAGCTATCGCCGAGATCGCCGCTCAGCGCGGTTGCCGTGTTATCGAGGATGCCTGCCATGCGCTGGGATCGAGTTATCAGGATCATCGCGTCGGCGATGGTGCCCATTCGGACATGGCGACTTTTTCGTTCCATCCGGTCAAAACGATCGCCATGGGAGAGGGTGGGGCTGTCACGACCCGCGACCCGGAAATTGCGGACAGGCTCCGTCAATTGCGCAGCCATGGGATGGTCCGTGACGCGGATGCATTCGAACTGACTGAGCAGGCCTTCGATGGGAATCGTGGCGTGAATCCGTGGTATTATGAAATGCCGGAAATCGGTCTCAACTATCGAGTCAGCGATATTCATTGCGCACTCGGAAATAGCCAGCTGAAGAAGCTCGATCGGTTCGTCGCGCAACGCCGTGCACTGGCGGCGCAATACGATCAGCAGATCGACTGGGAAAACCTTCCCGCGCACCGAATCAAACTGATGCCCGATATGGCACCCTGCTGGCATCTCTATACAATTTTGGTTGATTTCAATCGGGCTGGACTTGACCGTGCGACGGTGATGCACCAGCTGCGCGATCGGGGTGTCGGGACACAGGTTCACTATATTCCATTACACCTGCAGCCGTTCTATCGCCGACGGTATGGACTTCAGTCTTTGCCGGGCGCCGAGCGTTATTACGAAGGGTGTTTGTCGCTTCCCCTTTTCCCGGCAATGGATAGCGCTGATGTGGATCGCGTCGTTGAAGCACTCTCGGACGTTTTGGATTGACGATGACCGGCTATATCTTGGCCAAAGCGCGTAACCAGCTCCACCACCAGATCCGATCGGTGTGGGCATGCTTCGCCGACCAGGTACGGCGCGCCGTTTGCGTTTTTTCGGAACGCCACCACACAGAAACATCATTGGCGATGTCGTTAATATGTGCAGCTGCGGATTCGGGATCCTCATGGAGAATGCCTGCAGATTTCAGCAGGTCAAAAAGCGGCTTTTCCTCGGCGCTGGGCGCAAAGAGACCGTGTCGCCAAAAACACACGGTCGGGACATTGGCGGCCATGGCGATATGTAATGTCGTACCGGGATGGTCGAGAACCGTGAGGCGGGATCGCAACAGCGAGGACGTTAACGGGCCTGTATGTATTTCCAATGGGCCAACATGCTGTTCAAGCCATTCCTGGTCCGGGAGGTCGGTGTGACCGCGTTTGTAGGGCCGGTAGACTAGGTCGTGTTGTACGCTGGCATCAAGCCCCTTGATAAAAAGCGCCTTGTCGGAGCGGTACCCGCTCATCGTGCTCGGTCTCTGCGCCGAAGCGATCCGGAATGGCACCAGAACCGCCGCCGTACTTACGAGAACGATTTGTCTGGACCGGCATTTGTATCTTCCGCTCAATCCCGCCAGCATTGGGGACGATACGGGCAGGAAGCGTCCCGGAAAATTTTTGTGACCCGACCAGCCCCAAGACAAAAAAGCGGCATTCACATATTCGTTCATCCAGCCGATGTTAAACACATCGACGATTCCGTATTCGGAACCGTGCTGGGTTCTGACAACCCGTTCGCCCGCCATCAAGGCGTGGGCAATTTCGAATGTCTGTCGATCTTCAAAGATGGTCGGCGCAGTGACGAAAAGACGTTTGCAACGATACCGGCTGGTTGCGGCCTGGGTATCGTAAGCTCTGAAATCTTTTGTGAAAGACCGCGGCATGGTTTGATCGATGAGAGTCTCCAGCGCGCTAAGATAGGCCGGTGGGAAACTGTCTGGCGGCGCATCGGCAGGAAGCCCTTTGAAATCTTCGGCGCAGGTTCGGCGTGGCAAAAGATTAACATAGAGCGACAGTGGAATACTGGAGAGGGACATTCCGGGCACATTCGCTACGGGCAACCGACCCAGAAAGCGGCGCAGGGCCTGTTTGATCGCACTCGTTTGCGCCGGGGGAGAGATCGTTGCGGCATTACCGCTGACGAAGTCCGGCGCGGGTATTGGTCTTTTCGTCCAGTGATCCGGGCCAAGTTCGCGCAGAAAATCTGCCATCATCCAGGACAGAACATCTGGAGACCGCAATCCGCGATAGATGAAATCACGGGTATCGGCGAAGTCGAAATTGAAATTTTCCGGCGTCGCAGGCACATCGTAAGTCAGTATTTCTCCTCGATGGCGCCCGACAAACTGTTCAACACTCACCCAGTGGCGCCAACTAGCTTCGACAAGATGTTGGAGCCAAGGAGTAAGCAGCGTCCAC
This sequence comes from Alphaproteobacteria bacterium UBA830, assembly GCA_002295635.1. GTDB lineage: Bacteria > Pseudomonadota > Alphaproteobacteria > MPNO01 > UBA830 > UBA830. The sequence goes on from DBHK01000025.1 coordinate 64,489, forward strand.
CAAAAAGAAATGTCGCGCATTTTATTATGCTGCGTGTTCAACTGGGTCGAAAGACGGGTTATGTGAAATCTAATGAGCGTGGCGCACTCATCTGCGGCGCGCACTTCGTCAGCAGCAAGCTCGAAGGGTTCGACAAAATCGAAACGAGACCAATCGTCGCCAATCCATCGACTGCCAATCAGACACCAGGGTCCGATTACGTGGTCTGTGTCCGGATCGAATCTGTCATCGACACCATTAAGATAGAGCTTCCCCATTCAAGATCCTCAGCCAACCCGCAGCAGAACGAGCCAACGCCCGCTATAGTCGACGGCCTTGGAAAAGTCCAACGGGTTGAGCGCGTTCAGAACCACCTTGGGTTAGCGCCCCAATGAACATCCAGATTGTCGATACACAAACGAGCAATCAGCGGTCGCTTGAGAATGCCTTGCGTCGAATTGGTGTTACAACCGAATTGGCGACGAACGCCGATCAGCTAAAAGCCGCCGATGTAATTTTTCTGCCGGGCGTCGGCGCATTTGCGCCGGCGGCCCAGAGGCTTCAGGAAACCGGCATGGGCGACGCTATTCGCCGCTGTTGCGGCGAACAGGGCGTGCCACTTGTTGGTATATGCCTTGGCATGCAGTTGCTGGCGACACAAAGCGAAGAGAACGGCGTTCATGACGGTCTTGATTTGATTAGTGGGACTGTTAGACGCCTCGATCCGGGTAAAAGTGATAACCGCGTACCCCATATAGGTTGGTGCAACGTGACTGCGGCCAAGTGTGGGCAATTGTTCGAAAGCGTCGCTGACCCGGAGGCATACTATTTTGTCCATAGCTATTTCTTCGACACGGACGCCGATCAACACATCGCCGCAACGATCGACTACGGCGATCAGGCAATCCCGGTTGCTGTCGAACGAGGAAATATCTTTGGCGTGCAATTCCACCCTGAAAAAAGCCAAGACGCGGGCCTTAATTTACTTGCGCGCATCCTCGGCAGAATTCGCGAAAACATTCAATGATCCGGCCCCGGCTTATACCCGTTATCTTGCTCAAACACGGGCAGATCGTGCGATCTCAACTTTTCCGTATACATCAGGTGATTGGGAATCCGGTCAGTACGATTCGTCGCCTGTCGAACTGGAATGTCGACGAAGTCGTTCTGCTTGATATCAGCGACACGGACTATCACGACCTTCGGCGAGAAGACCTGCAGCTCAGATACGACGATACGAGTACGCTCTCGCTGCTCGAGAAAATTTCGGAGGTCTGCTTTATGCCACTGGCATTCGGCGGGCGGATTTCGACGGTTGAAGATATGTCGGCACGCCTTTCAGCGGGTGCTGATAAATGCGTGATCAACACCCATGCAATTGAAAACCCCAGCTTAATTACGGATGGTGCAGCACAATTTGGCACCCAGTGTGTCGTTGTCAGTATCGATGTGCTTCGGCATGAGGACGGCCGGCTGGAGGTCTTCGGGAGTGGTGGTAAGGAACCTACCGGGCTGGACCCTGCGGCCTGGGCGAAGCAGGCCGAGGGTGCGGGGGCTGGTGAAATTTTTCTCAATTCCATCGACCGCGACGGGTCGGGCTGGGGATATGACATTGATCTAGTGCGTCAGGTCGTCGATGCGGTATCGATACCTGTAATCGCATGCGGCGGCGTCGGAAAATATGAGGACTTCACGCAGGGCATTGTCGAAGGCGGCGCAAGTGCCGTGGCGGCCGCTAATATTTTTCACTTCTTCGAACTTAGCTATCCATTGGCAAAAAACTCCTGCATCGAGGCAGATATTCCGATGCGGGCCGTTGGGCTGAACAGCAAATGGTTCCCGCGCGAACCCGTCTATGACCGGCCCCGCGAAAACAGCATACTGGACGCGCGAATGGCGCGCGCTGAAAATCTTCCGGCGGAACGGATCACGACGACCGATTCGGAAAAGGGCGTAAAATGGTGTACGCAATGTCTGTACCCGTCAGTCAATGCCGCGCCGATGGAATTTGGGGATGATGGCGTCTGCATGGGGTGCAGAATGGACGGAATGAAGTCGGAAATTTCCGACACCGAGTGGGACCGGCGACGGGATATTCTGGTTGATACGCTTGAACGCGGGCGCAGCCGCGATGGTTCCCGACATGACTGCATCATTGCCGTCAGTGGCGGAAAAGATAGCCATTTTCAGACCCACTACATAAAGAACGTTCTGGGCTTCAACCCGCTGCTTGTGACCTATTACGGAAACAATTTCACCGAAGCCGGTCAACGGAATCTATTACGGATGAAAGACACGTTTGACGTCGATCACATTATCTATCAGCCCAGTGTAGGTCTTTTGAGAAAGCTCAATCGACTTGGCTTCAAGATCATGGGCGACATGAACTGGCACAATCACATTGGCATCTGCACTCTGCCGATGCGGACTGCTGTGCAGCACAGAATCCCCATTGTTATTTGGGGTGAGCACGGGTATGCGGATCTTTGCGGTCAATATTCGATGAACGATTTTGTCGAATGGACTTACCGCAATCGTTTGGAACATTACTGCCGAGGTTATGAGTGGAACTACATGGTCGGTCATGAGGGTATAACCACTCAGGATATGGCCTGCTATCGATACCCGTCGGATCAGGAACTGTTCGATACAGGTCTGCGGGGAATTCATCTCAGTAACTATGTTTACTGGGAAGCGAATGAACATGGTAAGATGGTCCAAGAAAAGTATGGCTTTGAAACTGCAGATGAGCCGTTTGACCGGACATACCGGATAATGTCCAATCTGGATGACATGCATGAGAACGGCGTCCACGATTACATGAAATTCGTTAAACTTGGATACGGGCGCTGCACAGATCATGCGTCCAAGGACGTGCGCGCTAACCTCCTCAGCCGCGGTCAGGCAGTCGACCTGATCCGCAAGCACGATCATATCAAGCCGCGCGATCTTGTGCGTTGGCTCGAATATACCGGGATGACCGAAACCGAATTTGACGCGATTGCAGACACGTTTCGTGACCCCCGTGTGTGGGAGTTCGAAGATGGAAGATGGATTAAGCCAAACCTCTGGGATGAAAATGACTCGAAGTTCGGGAAGGGCTCAGGCGACACATGACACGGACTGCTGTGATCGTGCAGGCTCGTATGGCGTCGACTCGCCTGCCCGGCAAAGTGTTGTTGCCACTCGGTTCTACAACGGTTCTAGACCATGTCCTGACGCGATGTACAGCAATCTCAGAGGCTGATATTATTTGCTGCGCTGTACCCGATACAAAGGATTGTGATCCCGTTGCCGATGAAGTGAAACGGATTGGGAAAAGAACAGGAGCGTGCGTTTTCCGCGGATCGGAAAGCGACGTGCTGGACCGATATTATCGGGCAGCGAAAGATGTACGCGCGGAACGCGTTCTGAGAGTCACAAGCGATTGCCCGTTAATCGACCCTGCTGTGTGCGATGGGGTACTGCAACTGCTTTCGGATCGTAATGCCGACTACGCAGCGAACAATATGCTGGCAGGCTGGCCTCACGGGCTCGATTGTGAAGCCTTTGATTTTGAGTGGCTGGAGCGCGCGGCCAATGAGGCTGGAACGCCCTTCGAACGTGAGCATGTGACGCCTTATATCCTCACGCACGAAGCTGCCCTCAAGGTTAATCTGGACGGTCCAGGCAACACGATTGCGGTCCATCGGTGGACGCTTGATACTCCTGCCGATCTTGAGTTTATGCGGGCGCTCTTTGAGCGACTACCGGCTGGGGACGCGGCGTGGAGCTATAAGGTGCCGCTGGCCATTGTAGAGGCGGAGCCGGGTCTGTCAGAATTAAATGCAGCAGACAATACGCGCCTTCAGAGCTTTGGAAACAAGCCAGGAGGCGCGGAGGAGTGCCGTACATGAACCTGAGAACGGCTTCATGACCGATCCCGGATCTGTGATTTTCAGGTTCGGTGCGGGGCTGGAGTTGGGCGGTGGGCATGCCATGCGGTGTCTTGGCCTAGCCGATGCGCTCCGTGAAAGAGGTGCCGTGCCGGTGTATGCCGTCAGGCAATCAACGCTTGATATTCTGCCGTCTCTTGCCGACGGAGAAGCAGAAATTCTGGTGCTGAATCGGGATGAGGATGTCGATGCGACGCTACTTGATGGTAATGCAAAAGCTGATTGGATGGTTGTCGACCTTCCTGGCTGGGATACCGGAAATGCATTAGCGGTCCGACGGGTTTCTTCCGCCGTGGCGGTGATCTCCGATGCGCCTGGCCGACCGCTGGATTGCGATGTCGTGCTCGATACGACGGCCGGACGCAACGCGCGGGAATATGACGGGCTAGTGCCGGAGAAATGCCGCGTTTTTACGGGCACGGCATATGCATTATTGCGGCCATCCTTTGCCGCTCTTCGTCGGCGTTCGATCAGTGCCAAGAAAGCACGCCGCAAAAGCGCCCGAATATTGATTGGTTTTGGTGCAACCGATCCCCATGGCGCAACCGTGACGGCTCTGGACGCAGTCGAACAGGCGGCACCCGATGCGCAGGTCGATATTATTCTGGGATCCTCCGCACCATGCCTCAATGAGGTGAGAACGCGGATGGCGGCCAGCCATATTGATTTGTCTCTCCATATCGACACGTCCGAAGTCGCAAGCTTGATGGCAGCGGCGGATTTTGCAATCGGTGCTGCGGGTATCACATCGTGGGAACGCTGCAGTCTCGGTTTGCCGACAATCGTCATTACGCAGGCGGACAATCAGCTTTCCAACGCAGCTTCGTTGTTGCGGGGCGGTGCCGCCGAGGTTTTAGGGGCGAGTGACGCGGTGTCGGTGAAAGACATTGTGGCGGCCATTAGCCGTATGCTTGCCGAGCCCGATTACCGGCACCGGATGGTAGATTGTGCGGCCGTGATGTGTGACGGACTCGGGGCCCGCCGCTTTGCGCAGGTTATTTTCCCGGAATGCGCGCGCGATGGTGCGCCGGTTACGCTGCGGCCTGCGACGCCAGCAGATATGGATATCCTTTTCGACTGGCAAACGCATCCAGATACGCGAAAGTATTTCAGGACAACGCAGGCCCCGAGCAGATGCACACATGAAAAATGGCTAAGAGCCAAACTGGTAGATCCGGATTGTGTGTTGGGCATTCTGGAACATAACGGGACGCCGGCTGGTGTGCTTCGCTTTGACATCGTCGCGGAAAACGAACCGCCTAATCAGCCCAATTCCGATACCGAGTCTGAGTGCGACAGTTATGAGGTTTCTATTCTGGTAGCACCGGATCGCTGGCGGCTTGGCATCGGGACAGCGGCCCTCCGGCTCGGGCGCCAATTGTTGCCCTTCGCAACAATTCGTGCCGCTGTTGATGCCGAGAATGCAGCCTCGCACCGACTTTTCGCTGACGCGGGCTATCGGCGGGACGGTAAAGATTACGTCCTCGGTAGCGACAATGCGGCAGTGGCCTAGAAATGGCGCTTAAGTTGATGTTTACGGGGGGTGGCGGTGCCGGAAATGAGGCAATTTACCGCCAATGGCGTGATCGCTACGACATGACGTTCGCGGACGCAGATTCCAGCGCAATCGACCCATTGATACCGGAGGACCGGCGATGCGAAATTCCGCTCGCTAACGCGCCGGGTTATAGCGAAGCCCTCGGCGTTTTGTGCTGTGAACACAAAATCGATTTGCTGATCCCGGGTGTCGACGAAGAACTACCCCATATGCCCGCAGTTGCGGACGCAGCGCCCGAGACGGATATTCTGGTTCCCGAAAACACGTTTGTGGCGCAATCGATGGACAAGTTGGAATCGGCGCATGCTCTGCAGAGGCTGGGAGTGGCGGCACCGATAACGGCCACAATGGCCGAGGTGGAAGACTTCACCTTTCCATGTTTTGCGAAACCCCGACAGGGGCGAGGGTCGCGTGGTGTCCGGGTGCTTGAAAATCGCGAAGAAGCTGAGGCCTATCGCGTTCTGTCAGGTTTTCCGGCTCGCGATATACTCCTTCAGGAATTGCTGCAGGGACAGGAATTTACCGTCATGATGGCGGCCGATCGAACAGGTAACCTCCATGCGATTGTCCCTGTCGAGGTCGATATCAAGCGCGGGATAACAATTCGCGCAAGGGTCGTTATGAACAAAGATGTGCTCGCCGGTTGCAGGGCCATACACGACGTACTGAAGCCAAGCGGCTGTTATAATATTCAATTGATGCTGATGGACGGCCGCCGAGCTATGCCATTTGAAATCAACCCGAGGGTCTCCACGACCTTCTGCCTGGGAATAGCCGCCGGTATTGACCCGGTAAATATTTATTATCTGTCGCGAGCACCGGAACAGTTGCTGACGGCGCAAGACGGAATCGAACTGAACCGCCATTGGAAGAATGTGATCCATTGAAATTCGCAACGGAAGATAAGAAGTATCTAGAAGCGCGGAAACGGCTGTCCGATACTTATGGAAAGCGTGAACTCTGGTCAGTCGCAGACCATTGGCCGCTCTATTGCGGGACGGCTAATCTCGGTCGTTTTATGGCGATCAGCGACCTCCTGCGGGAGGCGCTGGAAATACCGGGTCATATCGCGGAATTCGGGTCATGGCGGGGAGCAAACCTTCTGTTTCTCGCAAAACTGCTTCGGATCTATGATTCGCAGGGCAGCAAACAGGTGCATTGTTTCGACAGCTTTGAAGGGCTGTCGACCTTTACCAGTGAAGATGGCGCGGCGGTGGACGAAAAGGGCGAATATGCCGGGTCCTTGAACGAGTTGACCGACATGATCGACCTGCATGAACTTCAGGACGACATCATTATTCACAAGGGCCTGATCCAGGACACACTGCTACGGTTCATAGACGAAAACCCAGGCGTGATGATGTCGTTCATCTATTGCGATACGGATCTTTTTGAGCCAACGAAACTGATCCTTGAGAACATGCATGACAGGCTTGTCGCAGGCGGGCTATTCGTCCTCGACCAATGGAGCCATGAACGCTGGCCGGGCGAGTCACTCGCCGTTCAGGAATTTTTATCGGATCCGAAACACCAATATAAAATGCGCCATGTCCCGAATGCCCGGCAACCGACGCTGATACTAAAGAAACTGCAGACATGACGGGCTCTTCGCCACATCAGACACTCGATATCGGCGGGCGCACTGTGGGCCCGGGGCGTCCGGCGTTTGTCATCGCTGAGATTGGCTCGAATCACAATGGTGATATGGATCTCGCCCAGCAGCTCATCGACTCCGCAGCGGCTGCAGGCGTTGATGCGGTCAAATTCCAGACCTTCCGGGCGGCTGACCACTATTCAAAGCACACCCCCGGCTTCGGATATCTCGACAACACCGACACATACAAACTGATTGAATCGCTTGAAATAGATCGCACATGGCATGCGCCGCTCAAGGCCTATTGCGATGATGCGGGCGTAATCTTTCTGTCCTCGCCCTGCGACGCGGAGGCAATCGCGGAATTTACCGACCTGGAGATGGCAGCATTCAAAATCGCTTCATTTGATCTTCCGGATACCCAATTGATAAGACAGGCAGCCCGCTCAGGCCGGCCCGTGATCCTGTCCACCGGTATGGCAGACTGGGCTGATATTCAGGCCGGGGTTACAGCGTGCCGCGCTGAGGGAAACAACGACGTCGTCCTGCTGCAATGCACGTCGCTGTATCCCGCCCCGCCAGAACTTTCGAACCTTAAGGCGATGCAGGCGATGGGATCCGCCTTCGGCGCAATCACCGGATATTCAGACCATACCGAGGGTGACCATATCTCCCTTGCGGCTGTTGCAATGGGTGCGAGCGTTATCGAAAAACATTTCACCCTGGACCGCACTTTAGAAGGGCCCGACCATCCGTTTGCGATAGAGCCGGCTGAACTTTCATTAATGATGACGCGCCTTCGCGACATTGAAGCCGCAATCGGTGACGGTCGAAAAGAGGGACCGCGGGCCGAAGAACAGGAAATGTTCGAAAAGGGTCGCCGGAGTTTGCATGCGCGGGTTGAGATTCCCACCGGGCAGTTGATCACGGGCGATATGCTGACGATCAAACGACCGGGCCTCGGTATTTCGCCCACGCTCCGGGAACAGGTCGTTGGCCGTAAAGCGCAGGTCGATATTGAGGCCGACCACTGGATCACCTGGGATATGATATGACCGGGAAATTAATCGGGCAACTTCCGGTCATATGTGTAACGGGAGCATCCGGTTACCTCGGAGGCCGTGTACTGGCAGGTCTCCAGAGAGTGGGTATAGCCGCGACTGCCTGTCCGGGGCGCCGCGATGGTCTGGATCTGACGGATTCGGAGGCCACAATAAACTATTTTGTGCGTGGCAAATTCGATGCCGTTATCCATTGCGCGGCATATGTACCGAAAGTGGCTAAGGATTATCTGGACGATGGCGCCGGTGCCGCTAGTCTCAGCATGACCGAGAATATTATTGCTGCCAATGTGCCGCATATTGTCTTTACGTCGTCGATGACGGTCTATCCCTCGGGGTCGCCGATGCCTGTACGGGAAGATTCCCCAGACACGGGTGTGACCGGCTATGGCGGCTATAAACGGCGGGCCGAGCGCGCGCTCTGCGCGGCTGAACATCTGAAGGCAACAATTCTGCGCTTGCCGGGATTGTTCGGCGCACCACGTCAGGGCGGTCTTCTGCACAATGCTGCGATGCGGTTTGCGCAAGGGCAGGTTCCGACGCTTACGACACCGTTTCCGATGTGGGCAGCAATTCATGTTGATGATGCGGCCGATCTCCTCTGCCGTGCGGCGGGGACACCGCCGGCTCGGTCGCTAATTCTAAACGCGGGCTATCCGGATCCTATGTCGGTTACCCGAACGGTGTCCCAGCTTGCTGCAATATTCGGCATTGAAATTCCCGAGGACGATGCGCCGCTCTTTCAGATGGACCTTTCTGCATTGACGAAGGAACTGGGGTTGCCGGCCCATAGCCTTGGTGAGCGTTTGCGGGAACTTGCCGTAAGCGCCCAGGAATCGGAGGAAACCGTCTGTGCTTGATCGTCTGAGCGAACTCGTGACTGATCTTGGAAAGCAGCTTAAACAGCGCCGTGACAGCTATGACGGTGAAATGCCGGCACCAGACTCATTTGGCATCGCTGCCGATCAGCTTGCCCATCAATATTTGTCCGACGGACTTCAGGCACTCGATCTAGATATTCCGGTTGTAAGCGAAGAGGACGCTGGATCGCATTCCGACCCTCGTCCCGCTCGATACTGGCTCATTGACCCGGTTGACGGGACGGCAAGCTACCGGGGTGGTTTTGCAGGATATGTGACGCAGATCGCCCTTATGGAGGATGGTGCTCCGATTCTAGCAGCAATCTACGTGCCGGTCAGCGATGAGCTTTTTCTTGCTGAGCGATCGTCCGGTGCGACGCGGAACGGGACACGGCTATTTCTGGATAAGCCTTCGGGCCGCCGCCGGTTTATTGACAATTATCCCGAACCGCGTGCGACCGGGGCGCGGCTCTATGGTCCTCTTGGGTGTGATGGTTATGTTGAATCAGGCAGTCTCGGACTTAAAATCTGCCGGATCGCAGATGGTACAGCGGAGATCTTCTTCAAGGATGTTGTATTGCGTGATTGGGATATCGCACCCGCCGCGTTGGTACTTGAAGAGGCGGGTGGCGTGGTTGCCGCGACAGCGGGAACCCCGTTTATCTATTCTGGTGATTTTGTAAAACCTGGCGTCATCGCGACAGTGAACCCGCTACTTGCCGCAAAGATTGCAGTCGAATTGCAGAGTGTGTCCGTATGACCAATACTGTCCTTGTCATCGCCAGCCACCCCGATGATGAAGTGCTCGGGGTCGGCGGCACAATCGCGCGGCACGTCGCGGCCGGCGACACCGTTCATAGTCTCATCGTTGCCGAAGGGGCCACGTCCCGACCGGGTATTGACGACATGGCGGAAACAAAAGCCCTATGCGCAGCTGCTACTGCCGCGGCAGGCGTGCTCAGCGCGGAGCCGCCGCGGCTGCTGGGGCTTCCCGACAATCGTCTCGACACTCTGGCGCTACTCGATATTGTCCAGCCGATTGAAGCGGTGATTGCCGAGTTGAAGCCACAGACGGTGTACACTCATTTTGCCGGAGATATGAACCGGGATCATGCCATCACAGCCGAGGCGGTTGAAATCGCCTGCCGCCCGCTACCCGGACAGAGTGTTTCCGCGCTCTACGCCTTTGAGACCGTTTCCAGCACGGAGTGGGGTATTGGCAATATGGGGTTCATGCCGCAGGTCTTCATCGAAATTGTGGGTGAACTTGATCTCAAAATTAAGGCCTTGCGCTGCTACGATTCAGAAATGCGCCCCTTCCCCCATGCCAGATCTTATGAAGCAGTCAAAGCATTGGCGCGGCTGCGCGGAGCGCAATCGGGTGTTGGAGCAGCAGAAGCATTCATGGTTCGGCGTGAGTTGAGAAGATAAGGCTTTTGATGAGAGAAGACATCCCGAAAATTGACGTTGAACAGGCTGTTACGCTTCTGAAGCGGGACGGCGTTGTAAAACTCGACGGATTTCTTTCACCGAACTCGCTTGTCAAGGTTCGCCGCGAGCTCGATGCTGCGCGGGACGCTATGCAGGATACGGCCGACCTGCCCTTGCAGCGCGGACCGTCGATCTACCCGACGTCACTTCTGGTTCATGGCCGCCTTAGAGAAATTGCCGAAATTTCGCGCGTTCTTTCGGTCCCACTCCTGAAGATAATCCGTCAAAAAATAATTGGCCGGTGGGCGTATGTTACGGATATCGTCGGAATTGATTCCGTGCCCGAACATAAAGTGGTCACTCAGTGGCACGTGGATGGAACTTATAGTTGCACCAGAAAGCCCGGCAATGCGCGGATCAAACTGTTTTTCTATCTGAACGACGTAACAAGCAAGAACGGGGCGTTCTCATATGTGCCGGGTTCCCATAAGATTCTGGATACCCTACATCGCGAGATGCACGATCATTCCATACCGACGACTATGATACGCGATCTGTCTACCCTGCGAAAATATTTTGCTGATAATACCCCGGCACTGCCGGCCGATCAGCAAGTGCTTGCTGACAAAATATTTACCTCGATTGATTCCGACACCGCTACCTGCGGTCCCTATTCTCTGGAGGGTCCCGCGGGCACGCTTATTATTTTCGATGAGCGCGGCATGCATCGCGGCGGCGATATCTCGGAAGGATATCGGTCCATTCTCCGAATTGCACTAAAGCGGGAAACATTTGGGAATCCGTCTGAATTTCTCAGAACCATGACGCGTAAACTGGCACGCCTCGTTCTTCCCCACCATTACGCCAGCTTGATGTAGGCCATATCATTGTCCAATAAACGCATTCTTGTCACCGGTGCTGATGGATTTATCGGCTCTCACCTCGTCGAAGCACTGGTTGAGGACGGCTGCGATGTTCGTGCCTTTGTGTATTACAACAGCTTCGGTTCGCGCGGCTGGCTTGATCATGCCCCGACGGAGGTGACCGACGAAATCGAATTCCATGCAGGCGATATCCGCGACGCTTCGAGCGTCCGGTCGGCGGTTGACGGGTGCGACACCGTCCTGCATCTGGCCGCGTTGATCGCTATACCCTATTCTTACGAAGCACCCGGATCGTACGTCGACACTAATATAACCGGAACGCTTAATGTGTTGCAGGCGGCCCGAGATTCCGATATCCGCCGCATCGTGCAAACCTCAACCAGTGAAGTGTATGGCTCCGCCCAGCGCGTCCCGATCGCTGAAGAACACCCGTTGCAGGCTCAATCGCCATACGCTGCGACCAAGATCGCCGCCGATCAACTCGCCCTTTCCTTCTACAGGTCATTCGAAACGCCCGTATCTGTTTGCCGGCCTTTCAATACATATGGTCCGCGCCAATCTCTCCGCGCGGTCCTGCCAACGATTATCCGCCAGGTCCTGGCTGGTAAGCGTGAAATTCAGTTGGGCGCCTTGCATCCGACGCGCGATTTCAACTTTGTCGGAGATACCGTCCGCGCCTTTATCGCCCTCGCATCTTCCGACGCAGGGATCGGCGAAGTGATAAATTTCGGGAGCAATTTCGAAATCTCGATAGGGGATGCCGTAGGTATTATCGCCGATTGCATAGGGTCACCGGTCGACGTTCGCGCCAGTTCCGATCGAATGCGGCCTGCGGCGAGCGAAGTCGACCGGTTGTGGGCCGACAATACCAAGGCTCGCGATCTGATTGGGTGGACGCCGGAATATGGCGGTCTTGACGGTTTCAGGCGGGGTATATCCGAGACGGTGGACTGGTTTAGGCAGCCGCAAAACCTATTGACCTACCGAGACAGAAATCACGAGATATAAGGCGGCATACAGGCCGGTGAACAAGAAAAATTCGAACCCCGATTTAGTCGCTTCTCCGGATTCTCCGCTGGAAGAGGTATTACGTGTAATGACGCGTGGCGGGCAAAAAATTGTTCTGATCATAGATGATGAGCAACATCTCCGCGGGATCGTGACCGACTATGATATCCGCGTGACGATCCTCGAAGGCAAATCCATGGACACGCCAGCGAAAGTGTTCATGAATCAAAACCCTATGACGGTCACTGCAAGTGCGAGCGAGCAGGAGATTTTCGTTAGTATGCAGAAGTCAGGCCACAAAGTCGTCCCGACCGTGGACGGAGACGGTCGTTTCGTTTCGTTGCACTACATTGAAGAGTTCTCCCGATTTACCGATCCGGATACCGATCGTTCTGCTGCCGTTGTGATGGCCGGGGGATTGGGCGAACGCCTCCGCCCGATGACAAACGACACGCCGAAGCCAATGCTTCAGGTTGGCGGGCGTCCGATCTTGTTTACGTTGCTAGATCAGTTAATCGTCGAGGAGTTTGATCCAATCTATGTATCGGTGAACTACAAAAGCGATGTCGTGGTCAACTCGATAAACGATGTTCCGAGATATAAGAACCGTGTCCAGTTTATTTACGAAAAACAAAGAATGGGGACCGCGGGCTCTCTGAGCCTGTTGCCTGCTAAACCATCGGGCGCTTTCGTTTTGATCAACGGCGATTTGCTCACCAGTGTGTCGCTGCAGGAAATGGTTTCGTTTCACAAGCTCGACGACAACCACATCACGGTTGCTCTCAAAAAAGAGGAATACAAAATTCCGTATGGCGTCGCCGAGACCGATGGCACCCGGATCATTGGCATGCAGGAAAAACCTGCCTATTCCTTTTTTATCAATACAGGTGCCTACGTGCTGGAACCGGCTGTTATCGATATGCTGATGCCGGGCGAGCCATGTGACATGACCGATTTGATCGATATTGCACTGAGCGACGATGCGCGGGTCGGCAGTTTCCCGGTTCATGAGTATTGGCTGGATATCGGCACACCCGCCCAACTCGAAAAGGCACAGGAAGATTACTCCAATATCTTCAGCAGCTAACGCCGCCAACCGGCTTGAAACGTTTCTGCGGGAGGAAATTGGCGTAATTGGCCCGGTGCCTCTGCATGAACCGTGTTTTCGTGGGAATGAGCTGCGTTATGCCACCGAATGCATCGATATGGGTTGGGTGTCGACCGCTGGTGCCTTCGTCGGCAAATTCGAGGATGCGCTTGCCGAAAGTTGCGACGCTCGTCACGCAGTTGCGACGGTGAACGGTACTGCTGCGCTCCACGTTGCCCTGGTTGCACTTGGCATCGGATCGCGAGACGCCGTTATATGTCCGGCGCTGACCTTTGTGGCTACGGCGAATGCCATCAGCTATTGCGGTGCGACCCCCCTATTTGCCGATAGTAGTCATGAAACGCTCGGGCTATGCCCGGAAAAACTCGGTGAATTTCTCGACCGTGATTGCGACGCTTCAAGCGATCAGTTGGTTCACCGGGCGTCAGGATTACGTATTGCGGCGATAATGCCGGTTCATCTATTCGGGCATCCGGTTGATATGGATAAAACTATTGCCCTGGCTGCCAAGTTTGATATTCCAGTTATAGAGGACGCCACTGAATCTCTTGGAAGCTACCACCGGAACGCGCCAACCGGTGGGCTGGGAACGGTTGGCGTTCTAAGTTTTAATGGCAACAAGATCATTACGAGCGGCGGGGGCGGAGGCGTCATTACGAATGATGATGCGCTCGCCGCGAAAATTCGCCACCTCTCCACAACGGCGCGTCAAGACCGCGGCTGGCAACACGATCACGACATGGTTGGCTTCAACTATCGTATGCCCAACCTGAACGCTGCCCTTGCCCTTGGTCAGCTGGAGAACCTGCGCGAGTTTACGGCCGCGAAGCGGCAACTGGCGGAAATGTACAGAGAACTCTTTGCGGGTATGGATGGTGTGGATTTGTTCAGCGAACAATCTTGGGCGAAAAGCAACTACTGGCTAAATGCGTTGCTTACCCAAAATCAGTCCGCCCGTGATGCTTTTCTCGACGATGTTAATGAGCGCGGCATTCAGGCCAGGCCCTGCTGGCGGTTGATATCGAAGCTGAGTATTTACCGGCATTGTCCCGTCACTGATGATTTAAAGGTCGCAAGGGATATAGAGTCGCGGCTTGTCAACCTACCGAGTAGCGCCAAGCTCCTTTTGCCGGATGAGGGCACGATTTGACCGATGTGGTTACAATCATTGCGGAAGCCGGGGTGAACCATAACGGCGATGTGAATCTTGCAATTGATCTGGTCGATGCGGCTGCGGCCGCCGGTGCGGATTTCGTGAAGTTCCAGACTTTCGACCCTGAATCTCTTGCAGCGCCAGGGACGCGCAAAGCGGAATACCAGATAGCAACGACGGGCGGACAGGAGTCCCAGCTCGAAATGTTACGTAAACTGGTCCTTTCGGACGCAGATCATAGGCGCCTTTATGACCACTGTTCCGAACGCCACATTGGTTTCCTTGCCACGCCGTTTGATCACCGTAGCGCAGATATGCTCGCCGACGTTGGAATGGAGACCTTCAAGATCTCATCGGGTGATCTGACAAATATTCCGTTGCTGGAGCATGTTGCCCGCCTTGGCCGACCGATGATTGTCTCAACGGGAATGGGTGATATGGGCGAAGTGGGCATAGCGATGGACGCCATGCGCGCTGCCGGTGCCCAGACTATAACCCTTCTACATTGTGTCACCGAATATCCGGCTGATCCGAAGGATGTAAATTTACGCGCGATGGCGACAATGTCGGCGGCCTTTGCTGTTCCTGTCGGGTATTCGGATCATACAACCGGGATCGCCGTCTCGATTGGCGCAGTCGCGCTTGGTGCGCGGGTGATTGAAAAACACATTACGCTTGACCGAACATTGCCGGGCCCTGATCAAGCAGCGTCTCTGGAGCCTTTGGAATTCGAGGCGCTCGTTGCCGGTATTCGTATGACAGAACAATCGCTCGGGGACGGGAAGAAAACACCATCCGCCGCGGAACTGCGCAACCGTGTTGCGGCGAGGCGAAGCGTCGTTGCAATCCGAGATATTCCGGTCGGTTCCGTGCTGATGCGCGAAGATCTTGCGATTATGCGCCCCGGTACCGGATTGCCACCGGCGGATCTGGAGCGGGTTATCGGCGCGCGTACTCGCCAGGAAATTCCCGGTGGGACCGTGTTGTCGGCAGATATGTTCGAATGAGAACGATTGCTGTCGTGACAGGCGCGCGCGCAGATTTCGGCATTTATACGCCGGTGTTGAAAGCGATCGACAACACACCGGAACTACAACATCGAATACATGCGTGTGGCGGACATTTCAGCCCTGTTTTCGGGAACACGATTGATGAAATTGAGGCATCCGGTTTTAACGTCGCTGAGAAAATAGAGACATTCACCGGCACACAAGGGTCGCAAGAAATCGCGAATTCGATGGCCCGCGGAATGACGGGTTTTGCTGATGTATTTTCCCGGAACCGGCCCGATATGGTTCTGGTTCTCGGCGACCGATACGAAATGTTCGCAGCCGCCGCCACGGCTCTGATATTTGCGCTCCCGCTTGCGCATATCCACGGCGGCGAATTGTCCGAGGGCGCGATAGACGATGCTCTGCGCCACGCAATCACGAAGATGAGCCATCTCCATTTTGTATCTTCGGAAAGTCATGCACGCCGTGTCATACAGCTTGGCGAACGGCCTGAATTCGTCCACGTGACGGGGGCACCAGGTCTCGATAATCTTATAGATATCGATTGGCCGGGTATCTCTGAACTCGAAGATGCAGTCGGATTGACGCTGTCACCTGCGCCGATCCTGGCGACGTTCCACCCGGTCACGCTGGAGCCTCAATCAGCGACCGCCCAGATCGGTGAAATGTTTGCGGCCCTTGATGAAATCCAGCGGCCGACGGTGATCACGTATCCCAATGCAGATGCTGAAGGCCAAGATATCATCGACGATATTGACCGGTTTGTGCAGATCCGGCCGTGGGCATCCGCGCAGCCCAGTCTCGGTGTCCGGCGCTATTTCGGATTAATGCGTATGGCGGTTGCGATGATCGGCAATTCATCAAGCGGCATCATCGAGGCTGCGAGCTTCGGTTTGCCGGTCGTTAATATCGGCGATCGCCAGCGCGGCCGGTCACACGGGGCGAATGTGCTCAACGTTCCGCCACGGCGTGCCGACATTCTCGGCGCATTGGAGCGGGCCGCTGAACCGTCGTTCCGGGCTGAACTCGACGGAATGACTAACCCCTATGGTGACGGCACTGCCGGAACACGGATTGCCGAGATTTTGCGGAAGATAGACCTCGATCCGGGTCTCCTTAAGAAAACGTTCCACGATACCGATGTAACGACCTCAACGAAGGATCACGCCTGTGGCTGAAATCAGTCAGAAAAAATCACTTACCGAGGGTTTCGGTGACGTCTTGCGGTCATCTGCCATCTTTTATGTGCGGCAATCCGAAAAGATGTCGACGACAATCAGCTTCATGAATTACTGGAAGGCCAAGCGCGGTATCGACGTCGCTGTCGTCGCCACGACGCGGGCCATGGATGGATCTCTGATCGGACGGAACCGGCTGCGGTTCTCTGAAGGCGAGGTAATAAATTTTCAGCCTGTACTGGGTGATGTCGATGAAGGAAGCGTTGAGATAGAAATTATCTCAACCGAAAATCTTGTCTTCCCTTATCCCGCATTGATGGCACTCTATGAAACGCCTACGAGCATTTCGATGGTGCATAGCTATGCACGGGCCTATTCGCGGCACGAGGTGGAAGAAAGTAAAACCGTTACACGCGGTGAAGAATCAAACTGGACCTTGCGGGATAGTGGGTCGGTGAGATCCTTCTGCGTGTTTCACAACGGCGCATCCGAGCAGCCGGAACAGCAAATCCACCTGACGGTCAGGTCAATGGACGGCCGACGACGAGATGTCGACATCGACATCTCAGCACTCGGCCCCTACGGGTCTTTCAAGCTGGTCCCGGCCGATCATATTCCCGACATCGCGACCTTCCTTGATGGCTCGCCGGGTCAGGCCACACTTTCGTTTCATCTGCGTGAGAGTTTTACACGCATGCTGGTTGGAAACGAGACGGTCAATGCCGGCGATTTCCAGGTGACCCATTCGGATTTCAATTTTAACGTCCACAAGACCGATCGCGTCAGCCAATCCGGTGTTGCAGGTTTTTTGCGGGTCCCGGAACTGCGCAATATGGAGCGCTGGGTAGTGGTTTATCCTGAACAAGACCCGGGACAATACCGGGTAACCGACGGGCGCGATGAACATGATTTCACGAGTGGCGAGCCGGTTCAGATACCAGCCGAAAACGGGCATGAAATGTTTGTTTTCACAAAAACCGACAGCGCGCTGCCGACCCGGATCAATACTGGCATCGGGTGTGTGGCGTCTCCGGACCTGTTGCCGTCGGAGCCATCTCTTGGCGTCATGCATAGCGCGGTACCCGCAAAACGGATGACCTGGGGGCCCTGCGCGGTATCGGATAACTTGGATACCGATATTGTTGTCCATGCGTATGAAGACCTTTTTGGGGCGGCACGCGCGGGTGCGGAATTGTGTTTTCGGCTTTATAGCGCATCGCGCCATGGATACGTCGAACAGACAATGACATGTGCCAATCTCGATGCGTTTGATGCCGGGATTCGACTCGAGGATGTGTTTCCCGACGCGCGCGAATATTTAGACGGTGAGACAGGGTACTTCACACTGTATTCGGAATATGGCGGCCTGAAGGCCTATGTGGTGATGAAAAAAACCGGCGGCAGCGCAACCCTTGAGCATTGCTTCTGAATGACGGAAGCCTCCATGATCGGGATCATTATCCTTGGCGGTGGCGGCCACGCGTCGGTTGTGGCCGAAGCGCTGCGGGCAGCCGGTGAGGATGTTCTGGGATTTACGGACCGAGACCTGAGCGAAGCGACCCTGGCGGGCGATATTAGATGCCTTGGCACGGATGATATCATTGCCGATCACGACCCGGGAACAGTGCGGCTCGCTATCGGCATCGGGTCGGTCAAGCCGTCATCCGCAAGAATGAAGCTCTACGAAGAATTTCGGGAACGTGGCTACCGTTTCGTGACCGTCATACACCCGTCTGCGGTTGTTGCGGGCGATACCGAACTGGGCGAAGGAGCCCAGATTATGGCCGGAGCAGTCGTGCAGCCGGGATGCAAAATCGGAGAAGCGACGATCATAAATACGCAGGCGAGTATAGATCACGATTGCATGATTGGACGGTTCGTCCACGTCGCGCCGGGTGCGACACTGTCTGGTGGAGTGACCGTTGGTGATGGAAGTCATATCGGGGTGGGCGCAACGATTGTCCAAAGCGTCTCAGTGGGTACCACTGCCTTGGTGACGGCAGGTGCGATCGTGGTGGCAGATGTGTCCGCCGGTGCTAAGTACGGGGCCGACCTTGACCGGTGATACATCGCAAAACCGCCTTCTAATCGGTTTTTTCGGTGGCGGACCCCAGGCTCTGGAATGCGTGGGCCGAATTGTTGCGGATCGCGATTTCATCGTCGCGTTCGTGCATCTGCGTGATCCGGATGATGAGGCGTTGAGGGCGTTTTGCGTCGCCAACGACATCGACATCCTTGACGAACGCGATGCGAATGCAGCGGCCACCCTGGTGGCCATCGGATCATACCATGTCGATCTGATTGTCAGTGTTAATGCAAAGCAGATTTTCCGCCAGCCGTTACTTGATATTCCTACCCGCGGCGCGGTCAATATTCACAACGGTTTGCTGCCCAGGCAGCGCGGCGGCGGCGGCGCGTATACTGCCATCATCAACGGCGAAACACCCGGCACGACCGTCCATTTCATCGATGACGGGATTGATACGGGCGATATCATAACCCAGAGGGAGATACCGCTCGGTCCGAACGAGACGATGGGCGATTTTCAACAACGGGCGATCAGCGCGAGCGCCGAATTATTGCTCGTCGCGTTGGGCGATATTCGAAACGGTACTGAAACCAGAATACCGCAACGCGATCAGCCTTTTCACTATACGCCGAGCAAGGCGCCGTGGGATGAACTGATAGACTGGTCGCAGACGTCGCGAATGATCCTCGATAAAATTCGCGCGCGAAAACCCGGCCCGGCAAACTTCTATATCTGTGATGACGAGGTGTATGAGGTTGTCGAAGCGACCCCGGAACCGAATATCCTGGATTTCTTCAGCACCTTCGGACAGGTCCTTCAACGACATCCCGAAAAAGGCCTTCTGGTGAAGACCGGAGATAACGGCCTCTGGCTGAACCGTGTTCGAAAGCATGGAGAAGAGATGACAACCGTGCCGAATCATCCATCGGGCAAGATGTTGCGCTACATGGTCGACCGTGAATTATTTTACCTGAAACGACGGCTTGCGGTGCTCGAAGCCGGACAGACAGACCCTCAATGAGCGCATATTCGCTCGTTCGCAACACGCTAACGTCTATGGGGGTCGATACCGGCGCGCTGTATCAGAAGCTCTCGGCATCCTCTATTCGCGCGGCGTTGGCGGAGCAGGATCTCGCCAAGTTGTGTAACCGTCTACGTGAAATTGTTCCCGACGTTACCGATCATTATACACAGAGCTTCGACCAGGTCGCCTTTGAGCGATATTGGGAAACAAAGATGCGGGGGCTACACGCGTTTCAGACGAGTTGCGCGCTGGACGCAATGGCGCATCTGGACCGGCAGGGCCTGACCATTGTTGATTTGGGCGATTCTTCGGGCAATCATGCAGCGTATCTTCGTGCCCTTGCCCCCGAGGGGACGGTGTCTCGCGTCGTCAGCGTCAACATGGATGAGGCCGCGATCGACAAAATCAATGCCAAGGGTGGCGAGGCTGTTCTGGCCCGGGTCGAGGATTTCAGTTTTGACGGCGTTCGTCCCGACTTGCTGATGAGTTTCGAGACACTGGAACATATTCTTGATCCGATTGGATTTTTGCGCAGTCTGGCTGTTGCCGATACCGCCGAGCATATTGTGCTCTCGGTTCCGTTCCGCCGGAAAAGCCGGTTCGGTGGCGCCCTGATGAGGCGTTCGCCGAAAGATCTGCCAGCGCAAATTACGCCGGAAGAAACCCATATATTCGAATTGTCACCCGTCGATTGGGAGCTTCTCGCTCGTTTCGCAGGGTTCCGGAAAATATTCGCGCGGGTCTACCTGCAGTATCCGAAACGCTCCCCACTGCGCGTGACAGCACCGCTTTGGCGCCGACTGGATTTTGAAGGCTTCCTCGTCCTATTTCTAGAACGTGATAACCGCCTGGCCGACTGCTATACTGGCTGGTAGATACGTGGCTTCAGATCAAATTCGGTGGATCGATCACGCGATGAGCACGATAAGAAAATGATTTCACTGCTTGCGGTATTAAAAACAACTGCACTACGTCCGCTGGAGACACTAGATGCTTAAGATTCTTATGGGTGACATGCTCTATTCGGGCGACGGCGTCGGGAACAGGATGTGCCCTATGCCTGTCGGTTTTGTGGCCGCCTTTCTAGAGAAACGGTTGGGTAGTGCTGTCGATGTCAGATTGTTCAAACGACCGGACGATCTGATCGAAGCGGCCGACCAGGAAACCCCGGATATGATAGCACTGAGCAACTATTCCTGGACCCACAGCCTTTCTTCGTCGCTGTTGAAATCGTTCAAAGAAAAGAACCCGAACCTCGTAACGGTTATGGGCGGACCCAATTATCCGCGTGAAATGGCAAAGCAGCAGGAATTCTTTCACCGTAACGATGGCGTCGATTTTCACGTCTATATGGAAGGAGAACAGGGTTTCCTGAGCCTTACTGAACGGTTGATCGAAGCGGAAGGTGATCTCGCCAGAGCGCAACAAGGCGCTGTGCCGGGTGTTCATTTTCTCGACCGGAAAACTGACAGCCTCGTCGCCGGGCATTTTTTCGATCGGCTGATAGAGCTAGATGAAATTCCGTCACCATATCTCACAGGTCTGATGGACCCGTTCTTGGAAATGGGCCTGCAGCCAATGATCCAGACCAACCGCGGCTGTCCGTTCACCTGCACGTTTTGTGTTGAAGGGCAGGCCTACCATACCAAGGTGCGGCGGTTTTCGCTGGATCGAATTACGGCGGAGCTCGAATACATCGCCGAGCGTGTTACGCCGGAATGGTCGCTGTCGATCACAGATTCCAATTTCGGCATGTACGAACAGGATATTGATACCTGCAAAGTGCTTCGTCGTCTGCAGGATGAATACAGCTGGCCGTTCGATATCGTTGTGTCGTCCGGCAAAAACCGCGTTGATCGTGTAACTGAATGCGCCCGGCTGACCCGCGGGGCGCTATCCATTTCGCTCCAGGTCCAGTCAATGGACGACGAGGTCCTTAAGAATATCCGGCGTCAGAATATTTCGGTGGATGGTCTGAAGAAGGCGGTTGAGAATACGCAGGAGCTTTCCAAGACAACACGTGCGTTTAGTGCGGTGATTGTCCCACTGCCCGGAGAAACGCTCGATTCTCATATTTCGGGATTAAAAGAGTTGGTCGACATGGATATGGACTACGTGTGTCCGTTCCAGCTGATTTTGCTCGATGACACGGAGATGTCCGGCTCCGAATCGAGAGAGAAATTTCAGATGGTGTCGAAATGGCGACCAGTCCCAAATTACTATGGCAAGTTTGGTGACGTGAAAGCGCTAGAATTGGAAGAAATCTGCGTTGCAAACAGCACGTTTTCATACGGCGACTATCTCGAAGCCCGCGGCCTCCATTTTATGAT
Source organism: Alphaproteobacteria bacterium UBA830 (assembly GCA_002295635.1). Classification (GTDB taxonomy): domain Bacteria; phylum Pseudomonadota; class Alphaproteobacteria; order MPNO01; family UBA830; genus UBA830. The sequence continues at coordinate 86,634 of DBHK01000025.1, forward strand.
GCAGTGTTTTCATTCGGATGACGCCATGCTCGAAATTCGGCGCTATCTCAGTCTGTTCGGGATTTCGCCCTTTGACTGGATTCGAACGGCGCAGCTTGAAATGCCGTCAGCGCCGGAATCGGTTCGTAAAGTATACAATGACTTTATCGAAGCAACGGGTAACGAGCTCTGGGATACGCGCGAAGAGGCAACGGCATTTTTCCGGGATGGAGACAATATCGATCTTTTTGTGACCGGTGATATGGGTGACAACGTATTATTCAAATTCCGCGCGATCTGCATGACAGGTGCCTTCAGGGATTATCTCGACTACGGTATCGAAATTGCGACGAACATGGCGCTTGAGGGCGTTCCCGAATCAGACATCGCGCGCATTCGGGAAGAAATCTCTGAAATCGGTCGATACATATATCATAAGCGACGCCTTCCGCTCGACCCCGTGGAGATACAAAGCATGGCGGAGGAACACTTTCTTCATGACCTTACAGCCTGGGAGACGGACGGTCATGTCCGGCCGGTAAAGGAGTATCGTCGAAACGAGCCCGTTGCTGTCACGTTCGGATATGATGAAATGCAGACCAGTAAACTACTCTATGCGTATGAGCAGCTGGGGACGTCGATGCAGGGTGTTGGCCAGATCGTCCGCAAGCACAACCCGCTCTACTTCGTGCGCGAAACGGCGCGTGCCGGGTATTACGGTATTGATGTCCCGGTAAGAGCTGGAACGAATTAAGAAGTTCCGTCGTTCGACCTAGGCGTTAGTCTTGGTTAAAGGTACGCGGTTTCCTGCCTTCCAGGCTTCTGTGCTGATGGAAAGAACAACTTGATCAGGAAAACTATTTTGCGGGCAGTGAGAAAGTTGGCGCATGCCATTTTGCATGTCAGCCCGGAGCTCAAGATTGCTCCGGCTGATATCTATTCACGGCTGGACGGTGCCGTGCAGCAGTTTGGCTTGGATGCTACGGAACGGTTTTTTGCTGAATCGCAGGCTGCACAGGCCCTGGCGCGGGAAATGTGTCGCTTTCTGGATGATCCGGAGGCAGAACGCAGCCTCAAGAAAGGTTATCATGTGAGGCAGGAACATCGCGCAAGGATAATAGCGCTGCGGACCGACCCGCCATTTGGTCCTGTTTCGGTGCCCACTGGTTGGCATCCAATCGACAGGCGCACAGCAGATGGCATTATCGATTCCGGCCTGCACCCGGGCCCGATCACCACGCGTGCGACAGTTGTGTCACGGATTCTTTTAATGTTGAGCCCTGTGGTATGGGGAGTGATATTCATCTGGAAAGCTCTTTCCGTCCTGACTCTCGCATCCGGGCGACCCAATCCAATTAATTCACCCTTAGCGTCACATAATTTTTTACGTCCTTATATCTTCGGTGTATTCGCGGATTACTTAAAGAGTGCCGGTGTACTTAAAGATGCCGCGCCACCGTTTATCATCGTCACCGACCAGCCTGATGAGAAGGTGGTGGATTCTGCGATAGCGACGACGCTTAACGTCAATACACTCCGTGTTCCAGCCGTGCCCTGGCTTTCGAATGTCGTTTGGCCGGGCACCCTTCTTTTCGCAAGGATTGTCTGGATTACGGTGAGACACGGCAAAGACGCGCGGGTTCCGATGCTAGCGGCGGTTGCAATGCGCCAAGCGTTTCATAGCATTTACATTTGGCGCATCGGCTACAATACCCGGTTCAGGTTTTTTCTCGATATTGCGGAGTATAACGAGCACCATAATCTAAAAGCCATCATCTTTCGTAAGTTTGGGGGCAAAGTGGCTCGTTGGCCCACATCTTCAATTGATTCGCCGGGGTCGATTACGAGCTATCTCGGGTACGATATTTTTCTCTCACCTGGCCCGTATCAATCGGATACGTATGGTCGAACATGGTCGCCTACCTGTAGTTCGTTGGCTGTCGGGTTTTTGCACAAGGACCCATGTTTCGGTTCGGGCACGGACGTAGCCGATGAGTATGAAGAGCTAATCAGCCATCACTTGGGAGCGGGCAAAAAAATGATTGTGCTTTTCGGCTCTAGTGACGCATCGACCGAGTGCTTTGGGCCACCGATGGCAGACATGCTGATGGCCGTCCGAGAAGTGCTTGCCGGTAGAGACGATTATCTGGTGGTGATCAAACCTAAGGGACGCAAAGGTGAATATCTTCACAAAATTCTGCAAAATAGCCATCGATTGGCTGAATGGCTGGCAGGGCCGGATGTGCTGTCGGTTCATTACGATGAGACCGACACGGAGGTTTGTGGCGCTGGATGGCTGATTGACAGGATGGCAATTGGTATCGGGAATGCCGGAACTGTAATGACGGAAGCGATGGCTCATCGAAAGCCTTATATTGCTTATTATCCGGTCTTCGCACCGACGCCCTTGTCAGAAAAAATGGTTCGAGAAGGATTTATGCATGATAATATTCAATCGTTCACGTACGCGCTGGCGCACATGATCGATGCACCGGAGGCGATCAACGTACCTGTAGAATGGCTGCGCGAACAATTCGACCCCTTCGATGATGACAAAGCATTAGAGCGCGTTGTCGACGCTTTGTTTGTCAATCCGTCGCTGGATTGCATTCCTCAGGAAAAGATATCTCTCACTACCGCAAATTCGAATCCGCAACGTCTTCGCTCGAACGCGAAGGGCGCTATTAATAGATAAGGTTGTTGAACAGCCTGCAGGTGGTATTTTGACAACTTCGATCCGTTTAGCGACAACAATGCGCTGATGCGGGCTGCGAGCCATTTGGTCGCCGAAATCGAGGGGCCGGTCGAGAGCCAACTGAGCGACGACCGCTCATAATGACTGAATAGTGTATTTCTGGAAGGATGACGATGTCTACAGAGGATGGCACCAAAGAACGCCTTGGCGCATCGAAAGATTCTGTCTTTATTGGTCCGAAAGAACTTGGCATTGATCCTGAAACTCAATTGCCGGTGTCGTTGCGCAAAGGCCCTTTCGGCGTTTACGTTCAACTTGGGGAAGCGGTCGAAGGGTCCAAGGAGAAACCGAAGCAGCAATCTCTGCTGCGCGGTCAGATTCCATCCGATATTGATCTTGCGCTTGGCCTCCGTCTGCTGTCACTTCCGAGGGCCATTGGCGCCCATCCGGAAAGCGGTGACTTGATCTTTGCCGGGGCTGGGCGTTTTGGCCCATATCTGAAGGTGGGTGAGCGATACTTGAAAACGGACTCTGACGAAGATGTGCTGACGCTCGGCCTCAACCGCGCCGTGACTATCATCGCCGAAGTACGGGCGAAGTCAGCAGACGCCATAGTTAGCGATTATGAAGAAGATTCAAACGATGACTATGAATTTAATGCCAATCATTCCTTTGAAGAGGAGGTCTATAGCGAAGATTGGAAGGAGCATCGACCGAAAGAGTATTTTGAATATCGGCAGATGTGGGATGAAATCCCCCGTGACCAAATCACCACTGATTTTCCGCTTCATCTAGACATAGAGACAACCAACATCTGTAATCTAAAGTGCCCGATGTGCCCGCGGACAGAGATGGTCAACAACGAAACCTTTGGTGAATTGGGGCGAATGACAAAGGAACAATATTCCGACATCATTGATCAGGCATCTAAATACGGCACAAAAAGTATAAAGCTGAATTACTTGGGCGAGCCATTGGCTCACAAAGAAGTGGTGTGGCAAGTCGAGTATGCGAAACAGAATGGGATCGTCGATATTATGATGAATTCCAATGCCACGCTCTTGACTAAAGACCGTGGCCGAGCACTGCTTGAGGCAGGCCTCGACAATATGTACGTATCATTTGATGCCGTTTCGCCCGATCTATTTGGGCAGCAACGCGTTGGAACCACACTTGGAAAGGTAATCGATAACGTTTATGAATTTGTGAAGCTTCGGAATGAGAAATTCCCGCATGTCCAAGTGCGGCTTTCGATGGTGATGTACAATGAACCGGAATGGCTAGAGCAGTTCGAAGGCATCAAGATAATGTGGAAGCGTCTTGTCGATTCTGTCGGCTATGGCTTCTATACAGAAAGGGATAGGAACTCGTTTGGGGAATATCCTGAGGTGGAAGGTTTCTGGTGTGCTCAACCGTTCCAGCGGATGTTTCTTAAATATAACGGCAATGTCACGATCTGCTGCGTCGACGATCAGGATCAGACGATAGTCGGGAACTGGAAGCTACAGCCGCTACATGAAATTTGGCACAATGAAGCGTATACCGAAATCCGACGGCTTCATACGGAGGATCAGTATTACCAAATGGAAATGTGTCGGAAGTGCTATTTGCCGGTAAGTTAGAACATCGCAGTCCGGATTCATGAATATCATAGGAATTATCCCCGCTCGTGCGGGATCCACGCGCGTTCCTAGGAAAAACATCCGCAGATTTGCAGGCGGCGAACCGCTGATTGTGCGAGCGATCCACACTGCACTGCAAAGCAAGCTTGACCGGGTCATATTGTCAACTGATTCAGAGCAATACGCAGAGCTCGGGCGTTTGGCCGGCGCGGAGACACCCTTTCTTCGGCCCGCTGCACTAGCAAGCGCTAATACAACCGCAATGTCCGTTATTCAACACTGTCTGCAATTTCTAGATAGCTCCGGCGACGCATATCCAGACGCCGTTGCCTACCTCCAGCCGACATCTCCCTTCCGGACAGCAAAATACATCGACGAGGGCCTCATGATTATGAAAACGGCTGAGACCGATACAGTTCTCTCGCTGGAGCCGGTGAACCAATTCCCAGCTTTCATGTGGGAAAAACGCGATAACGGTGAATTCAGCCGCGTTACTCCCAATTTGGAAAGAGCTGAAAGAAGCCAAGATCAGCCCTCTACTTATATCGAAAGCACATGTGTAGTGATCACGCGTACAGGTTATCTCTTAAACTCGCCAGCAGATGGGTTGATCATGAACCATAACAGTTTCACACCTCTATTTATCGACCCCCAAGCAGCTATCGATATTAACACAGAGCAGGATTTCGCGTTCGCGGAGTTCATGGCGCAGCGCGATGCAACCAAAACATTGGCCGCGAATGACTGACCACAGCATTTATATTATTGCTGAGATGGCGTACTCACATGACGGATCGACCGAACTCGCTCGTGACATCGTCGCTAAAGCGGCACAGGCAGGCGCAGAAGCGATCAGCATTCATTTCACCCATATGCCTGAATACATGGTCCGCCAGTACGGGGCCGGACCGGGCCGGGTATCGGCGGGTAAAGACGTCAGACCGATATACGACTATCTAGAAGAAATATCTCTTTCATTCGACGATTGGCGGGGTGTGGTCGACACGATTAGGAAAACAGATCTCGACTTAATCGTGATGCCAAATGACAACACCAGTCTTATTTTCGCCGAAACGCTGGTACCGGACGCCTACGTATTATCCGCTGCATGTTTCGAGGAGCACGATTTTATTGCACAGGTAGGCTCTACCGGTAAGCCGATCTATCTGAGAGTCGGCGGTGCAACACTGGAAGAAATAGAAACGGTTGTCGATATCCTGAAGAATTCAGGTGCCGGTCAACAAATTCTTTTATATGGCCACCAAAACTATCCGACCAGGCCCGCAGATACCAATCTGGCGGCGTTGACTCGACTGAAACAGTTGTTCGACCTACCCGTCGGGGTGGCGGAGCATGTAGATGCCGAGGATGACTTCGCTCTGATCGCACCTCTGCTAGCGATCCCTTTAGGCGTCGTCGCGATCGAAAAGCACCTGACCCACGATCGCGCCGAAAAAGGCGAGGACTTTGAGTCCGCGCTGAATGTCGATGAGTTCGAAATCTTCGTCGAGCGGGTTCGCAAGGCAGAATCGGCAATCGGCAGAGGGGATATCGGTACCGACGAATCATCGGCCGCTTATCGACGCAACGTTCGCAAACGTCTTGTCGCTGCAGCGCATATTCGAGCCGGCGACACAATCACGGACAAGCTGGTCGCGGCAAAACGGGCGGATGAGGGTATTTCGCCGGTACGCCGAGATGAAATTGTCGGCCGCATCGCGCTTCAGGACATCAAACCGGACACCGGCCTTACCCTCGACATGACTGGGCCCGCCGCATGAAAACGGGTGTGTTGCTATCGGTCCGCGAAAAGGCCACCCGATTGCCGGGAAAGGTGTTGAAGCCGTTAGGCGACGCCAACGTAACGGAATTTCTATTACGCCGGCTTAAATCCATCGGAAACGCAGATGCTGTCATCCTAGCGACGTCGATAGATCCCCGCGATAAGATTCTTGCAGAAATTGCCGAGCGAGAGGGAACCATACCTTTCCGCGGCAGCGAAGATGACAAACTCGAACGCTACCGCAACGCGGCGCGGATCTATGAGCTTGATTTTGTGATCGTGGTCGACGGTGACGACCCGTTCGTGTCGGCGGGCCATATCGAAAAACTGATCGCTGCTCAAAATGAGACGGCCCCGGACTTTATCGTGTATGAAGGCTTGCCGTTGGGGGCCACGGGGTTTGGTGTCAGCCGGGGTGGGCTGGAACGGGTCTGCAAGCAAAAAGAAGCCCGCGATACCGAGGTATGGGGCCATTTGTTCACAGAGAATCCTGCGTTCAAATCGGAAGCGTTGCAGGAAACGGATCCGTTATTAAATCGACCCGAAATTCGAATGACGCTCGATTATCCCGAAGATTATGCGTTTTTTACGGCTGTCATTAAGGGTCTGGCCGCGGATGGAACGCCTCCTGATTTTGAGAATGTAATGGCGTTTCTTCGAAACAGGCCAGACATCGTGGCTATAAATGCGGGTGTTGCTGAAACCTATGCCGCGCATCTTGCAGCGTCACGGTGTGCGGAATGAGATTTGTTGTAATCGGGCTCGGATCGATGGGTAAGCGGCGCATCCGTAATCTAAAGCGCCTCGGCCATGAAGATATTATAGGCTATGATCCAAGGGATGACCGACGCGCAGAGGCAGAAGAAAATTACGGAATAGAAATCACCGGTGACCTTGAGCGTGCCCTCGCCGCGGAAACCGACGCGTGGATCATCTCGACTCCCCCGGATACACATGCCACCTACGGCCTCCGCGCGGCCGATCGCGGTATCGCGTTCTTTGCGGAGGCCGGCGTCGCTGACCCGAACGTAGAGACGCTGATTGGGCGCATTTCCGAAACCGGGGTCGTTGCGGCTGCCAGTTGCACGATGCGTTATTATGACGGCCCGCGAAAAATCAAGGAACTTGCCAAGTCTGGCGCAGTCGGTAAGCCGCTCAGCTTCGTCTATCACAGCGGCCAGTACCTACCGGACTGGCACCCATGGGAAAGCTACAAAGATTTTTACGTTTCCAACCCGAAGACCGGCGCCTGTCGCGAAATCGTGCCTTTCGAGCTTTCTTGGCTATCGGATATTTTCGGCGACGTCACATCGCTTGCAGCGATGAAAGCCAAACAAGGCAGTCTCGACGCCGATATCGACGATAATTACCAGCTAATACTTAGATTCGACGGAGGCGCGATGGGTCACATGACCGTCGATGTTCTTGCGCGCCCTGCAGTGCGTCATTTTCGATTGCTTGGCAGCGAGGGGACAGTTGAATGGGATCACAGCATAAATGCCATCCGAGTGTGGCGCGCCGAGACCGGTTGCTGGGAAAATACTTCGTTCGATCCTGGCGACGTGCAAGACGGGTACATTCACGCGGAAGAGCCATATGTTGCTGAGATGTCCGATTTCATTGCGGCGGTTCGGGGTGAAAAAGTCTGGCCTTATTCGTTTGAACAGGACGAACGTATTTTGGCGCTATTGGTGAACGCAGAAGAGGATTCGGAGGCGCGGGACCCCAAATGACAGCCAGCGAAAAAGGGTCCAACCGCGTCACGCATAATTTGATTCCGGGCGGCGCTCATACATACTCTAAGGGCGACGACCAGTTTCCGGCAAACGCCCCGCCCTATTTAGAACGAGGAGAGGGATACTGGGTCTGGGATGATCGCGACGGACGGTATCTCGACTGGACGATGGGTCTACGTTCGATGTCGCTGGGTTACGGGCGGCCGGAGGTCAACAATGCCGCGATAGAACAGATCAGACGCGGATCGAATTTCGGGCGCCCCTCGAAGGTGGAGACCGACCTCGCGCAGATCCTCGTCGATATTATCCCATGTGCGGAAATGGTGAAATTCGCAAAGAACGGATCCACCGTTACCACGGCCGCTGTAAAGCTTGCACGTGCCCATACCGGTAGGGAGTATGTCGCGTTTTGCAAGGACCATCCATTCTTTTCGTACGACGACTGGTTTATCGGAACCACCGACTGCGCGGCTGGTGTTCCCTCAGCGATATCCGATTTATCTCTGCCGTTTCGGTACAATGATCTCGACAGCCTTCGCAACCTCTTTACTAGGCAGGCCGGGAAGATCGCCTGCGTAATCCTAGAGGCGGCGACTACGGAACCGCCGGCAGATGGCTTTCTGGAGGGCGTACAGGCGTTGTGTCAGGAAAATGGCGCTGTTTTCATTCTGGACGAAATGATCACCGGTTTCCGCTGGCACCTTAAAGGGGCGCAGTATTTTTATGGAATCAAACCGGACCTCGCGACGTTCGGCAAAGGGATGGGAAACGGCTTTTCCATCGCAGCTCTGGTAGGCAAACGCGAAATCATGGAACTAGGCGGGCTCGATCACGACGGTGAACGGGTATTTCTGATCTCTACGACGCACGGAGCAGAAAACCACGCGCTAGCTGCATGTATAGGTGCACTCCGGGTGTTTGAGACGGAGAACGTTTGCGATCACATGTGGAATATTGGCGCGATGCTGGTCGACGCCCTTAATGGAGCGGCGATTTCTACCGGAATGGAGGACCATTTCGAAGCATACGGCATAGCCTGCAACCCGGCATATGTCTGCCGAGGCGACGGCGGTGCGCCATCGCCAGAACTGCGCACGCTGTTCAACCAAGAAATGATCAATCGCGGGGTTTTGATGCCCTACATCACCCCTTGCCTGGCGCACGACGCCGAAGCGGTAAGCCGGACGGCGAAGGCGGCTGAGGAGAGCTTAGCAATCTGTGCGAACGCGCTTGAAAGCGGCCTGCACCACGCGTTGCGGGGAGATGCGATCAGACCGGTATTTCGAAAGTTTAACTAACCGCATGTCGACATCACAGGGGTCAAAGACCGATATTCAAAATTTTTGGGGGGCGGTATATCGAACCGCCTATGGCGATAACGATGCAGCTCTTGATAAGGAGTCTCTCTCTGCGGGGCTCAGCCGTTTAGAGCATATGTTTCGGCTGCGCGACCATCTTGCCGTGGTGGAAATGCCGCTCGACGCGCTGAGAGGGTTGCGGGTCTTGGAGATCGGACCGGGAGCCGGCGGACACAGTTCCCTGTTTGCAACATACGGCGCTCAAATGACCAGCATCGACGTTACGCATGAGCGGGCCGCAGCGACCCAGCGTAAATTCAATCTCTTGAGCAAAGATGCAATTTGTAATGCCGCCCAGGGAGACGCCGAAAACCTTCCTTTTGCTGACGAAACATTCGATATCGTGTATTCGAACGGTGTTCTCCATCACACTCATGACACCGAGCGAGCCATCGATGAGACGTATCGCGTGCTTCGCCGAGGAGGCCGAGCGGTGATTATGCTCTACAGCAAGGGATCAGTGAATTACTGGTTATCGATGTGGTTCTGCGTCGGTATTCTTAAAGGCGGTATATTCCGGTCACATAGTTGGTTGGGAAACGCAACAGAGTGGATCGGTAACAGCCCGCAAACGGCTACTAATCCGATTACCCGTTGCTATACCGGCCGGCAGATTCGAAAAATGTTCGGGAAGTTCTGCATGGTCCGAATACGTAAAAGCGAATTCAATGCTGGAGACATACCCAAGCTCGGCAGGCTGTGGCGAAGGTGGCGGCGACCACGATACGGCGTCCATGACGGCGGCCTACTCGTCTACGGAGAACCTTGGGAAATCACGACGCCCTTCGAACGCCGTCTTGGCAAACATGTCGGATGGGCCTGGAATATCCTCGCGCACCGAGAGTAATTGACCCTTATTCTGCACCACAGCGGCGACCTACCTCCGGAAACGGCATACGACTGCTGGTTCGGTATCGCCGGCGCTATGCCGGACCTTCCCGTCCACCGGCATTTGTCGGATCTTGCCGCAAAACTTGAGTCCGCGTTCGAAGAGGCAGCGGATGGTTGGTTAAATTTCGCTTGCGAAATGTCCATCGAACAAGCCGAACAGCCATCGCATGTGATTGCTTGCGCAACCAATGTTTCCGATTTCGGCGAGATGCTCGCATGGGCAAGAATATGTGCAAAGCAAGTCGCAAGCGAAGATATTGTTCTAGCCGTATGTGACGATCCCTGGTTGTTTCGTCACATTGCGGAGACCGTGGGGACAATGACGGGCGCGGCGCCGGGCTTCACCGTACTCCGGATGCGATTAGCGATTCGAGGTTTTTTCGCCCGGATATCTTATGCGCTAAAAGCGGCGGCGGACAGTATTTCACTCGCATCTCATCGTCGGGACGCAAAACGCAGCGGCGCGTGGCTTTTGGTCTACGGCCACCCTCGAAGCAACAGCTCCGGCGCAGACGGATATTTCGGGGACCTACCAAAAAAAATAACACATCTCTGGCGCGTTCTACATGTCGACTGCCCCCGTAACAGAGCGCAGGTGCTTAAAGGCGATGGGCGGACGGTCAGCCTGCGCGGCTGGGGTAATCCGGTGTTGGCACTTACGCTGCCATTTCGCCGTTGGCGCCCCGCAGAGAAATTCACCCGCGGCACGTACGGGTGGCTGGTTCGACGCGCAGCAGCGCTGGAAGGTGGAACAGCACAAGCGGCAGCAATCGAATGGCAAATATATTGCCAGAGAGCCTGGCTTAATTCAATCGCACCCGATGTTGTTGCCTGGCCTTGGGAAAATCATGTCTGGGAAAGAGCGTTCACGAAAGAGGCTAGGAAAAGAGACACATCGACCCTCGGATATCAGCACTCAGTTGTTGGGCGCTATATGCTAAATTATTCACCGGCCTCTTTACCAACAAGAAGTGCGGGTTTGCCGGACAGGATGTTATGTACCGGGCCGTCAACGCGCAACCAGTTGCTCGCGTGGGGCGTGCCCGCCAAAAGAATTGACGTTGGCGGAGCTTTGCGATTTTCCAGCCCGGCATGTCCCCGCCACGACCCAGAAGGACCAATATTTGTCGCTTTGCCTTTCGACCACGTCATTGCGAATGAAATGATGGTGGCTATACGCCACGTCGCGAAACTTGGCCGGCGGTTTGTGGTGCGTGATCATCCAATGACCCCTTTTCAGATAGAGCCGGACGACTCGGTCCAACACGCGGAAGGACCATTAGAATCACTTCCGGCGGTGTCCTCTGTGATCTATGCGGCAACGACGGTGGGGCTCGAGGCACTGGTCGGCGGATTGCCAACGCTAAGATTTCGGTCGCGATTTAAACTATCGGTCGATATCCTGCCGCCAGGATTAGAAATACCGACCACCGAAATTTCGACCCTGGCAGCCGACCTAGATAGGGTCAGTCTACTGTCTCCTATTGATCGCGAACATATATTCGCGCAGCCGGATATGACTTTGTGGCACTCGGAACTAAATGCGAGATAGAGCTTTATGAAGAATGATCTAAAAACGAAGATTGCCAGTAAAAAAGCCTGTATCGGCGGCTGGCTCACCGTCCGGTCGCCAGAGGTGACCGATGCCCTAGCAAGTGTCGGCTTCGACTGGATTGCGCTGGACATGGAGCATGGCAGCTTTTCGGTCGGAGATGCAGAAAACGCTTTCATGGTCTGTGAACGGCATGGCTGTGCTCCGCTAGTCCGGCTGCCACAGGCTGATCCTATATTGGCGCGTCGATTACTCGATTCAGGTGCGCATGGATTCCTGGTCCCATATACCGAAGATGCCGGCAGATTTGCCGAATTTGCATCCCATTGCCTTTTTCCCCCAGCGGGTAAACGAGGCTTGTCGCTGGAACGTTTTAATGCGTGGGGCGACAACTTCGATGAAACCCTGCGTGATTTTGCGCCTGTACTTGTCCCGATGATAGAATCCCGTGTCGGGGTCAAAAACGCGTCTGCAATAGCGTCACTAGATTTCGTCGATGCCCTTTTTTTTGGTCCCTACGATCTTTCAGCCGATCTCGGCACGCCCGGTGATTTCACGGCTAAAACCTTTTTGGAGGCCCGGGCGACCGTAAAGGAAGCTGCCCGGCAACACGGCAAAGCGGCTGGTGGGCACCAAGTTGTCACTGACCCAAAATCTCTGGCACAAATGGTCGAAGACAGCTTCACTTTTATCGCCTACGGCACCGATATGATTGCTCTACGTGCGGCCCTAAAACCTGGCGCGAAGATAAACGCGAGCTAATGCGCAATATCTGCATCATTCCCGCCCGAATGGGTTCTACCCGGTATCCGGGTAAGCCTTTAGAACCTTTGCTGACCCTACCGTTGATATTGCACGTCTGGCATCGTTGTCGTCTAGATACCTCCTTGGACCGTGTCCTGATTGCAACCTGCGACAAAAAAATCCAAATGGCGGCAAAAGAAGCAGGTGCCGACGTCGTGATGACGTCTGATACGCATGAGCGTGCCACCGACAGGACAGAAGAGGCGGTAAAGAACATGGATCTCGACCTCGCCGACGACGACTTTGTTCTGATGGTGCAGGGCGACGAGGTACTGGTGAACCCGGATGTTATTAGCCTCATTGTCCAAAACTACGATGAATACCGACCAAACGTGGTGAATCTTGTGTCGCGGCTCTATCGGGCCGAAGACCGAGACGATCCTAACACGGTAAAGGTTGTTGCCGCGCCTGATGGAAATGCACTTTATTTTTCGCGGGCGCCGATCCCGTCAAGATCTCGCGCAAATGATCCACCGGTATACCAGCAGACTGGAGTGATTGGATTCTCGTGGTCGTTTCTCAAAAATTTCAGTGATCTGCCCCAGACACCCTTAGAAAAGATCGAATCGATCGATATGCTGCGAGTACTGGAACATGGCTTTCCGCTGAAATTAGTTTTTACCGACATTGAAACGATCGGCGTGGACACGCCGGCGGACCTCGCCCGCGCAGAGAAAGTTCTTTTTAACGATGCTTTCACACCACGTTATCTTGATGTGGATTCCGCATCGTGACTGCTAGTCTAAAGGTCGGGGTCGCCGGCTACGGCGTGGTAGGTAAACGCCGGCGAGAAGTAGCCGACGCGCGAACGGACATGAAAACAATCGCTGTGTGCGACCGATATTTTGAAGATGATGGCGAGATGGAAGACGGAGTGCGATACTACCGTACATACACGGATCTCTTGAAAGAGGACTTGGATATCCTTTTCGTCTGCATGACAAACGATATCGCCCCGATCGTAACGATTGCCGGGCTAGAGCATGGACTGCATGTATTTTGCGAGAAACCGCCGGGCAGAGATATGAACGATATGGTCCGCCTACGCGCCGCCGGAGCCAATTACCCGACACAGAAGCTAAAATACGGCTTCAATCACCGGTATCACGACTCCGTCCGTGACGCACTTCGGATCGTTGAAAGTGAAGAGCTTGGTCGAGTTATCAATATTAAGGGCGTGTACGGCAAGTCTCAGCTCATTACGTTCGGGCAAACATCATGGCGGACAGATCGGGCGCTTGCAGGTGGCGGTGTACTGCTCGATCAGGGCATTCACATGGTCGACCTGATACGCCTGTTCGGCGGCGAGTTCAATCGCGTACATAGTATTGTGTCGAACAATTTCTGGAAACACGATGTGGAGGACAATGCCTATGCGCTGATGCAGAGCGATACTGGCGTCGTGGCAATGCTTCATTCGTCCGCAACCCAATGGCGGCATCGTTTTAACCTAGATATCACCCTAGAAAAGGGATCCATTGTTCTGTCCGGATTACTATCCGGATCTAAAAGCTACGGCGCCGAAACCCTCACAGTTGCCCGTGCCACTAGCGACGACATGGGCAATCCACTAGAACGTACGACCAGCTACAATGAAGACCCTTCATGGACCCTAGAGCTAGAGGAATTCGCACACGCAGTGCTGATTAACAAGTCACTCCTGCACGGTTCTATCGAAGATGCTTATAAAACGATGGAGCTTGTCTACCGTATTTATTGTGCCGACGAGGCTTGGCGGGACAAATGGCAGCTGTCAGTCTGACCCGTAAACTGGAAGTATCGACCCCATAATGACAATCTCCAAACCTAAAGTATTGAGCGATCGGAAATTCGGGTTGATATTCGCGGTTTCGATGGCAATGCTCTATGGCGCTTTATGGCTCCTGCTGGATCTAGATGCGACAGGACTGCTGATTGCGGCAGGCATTTTTGCATTTATCGCACTCCTGGTTCCGGGTATTCTGCTACCCATCAACCGTTTGTGGATGTCGTTCGCAGGTCGCTTAGCTGGGGTGAACAACCACATAATCCTAGGTACGATCTTTGTCTTTGTTATAACGCCGCTAGGCATGTTTATGCGTCTCTTGGGGCGCGACCCCATAGCTCGCAAAATTGATCGAAATGCAGGCTCTTATCTCGTTCCGGTGGAACGCCAAACCGACGCCGATACGATGAGGGACATATTCTAATTCAAAATTTTTTAGCGATCGTTAACAAATGAACTCACTATTGTATCAAATCTTCAAGTATGCCCGCGTTTACCGGAAATTCTGGATGGCGCCGCTTATCCTGATTCTGCTGGCCCTTGGCGGGCTTTTGGTCCTCGCGCAGAGTTCGGCTATTGCCCCGTTCATCTATGCAATTTTCTAAGTGACCGCAGCAAAATGAACATACTAGGTGTCTCAGGCTACTATCATGACAGCGCAGCAGCCCTTCTATGCGACGGCGAAATCGTAGCGGCCGCACAGGAAGAACGATTTACAAGAAAAAAAGGTGATGAAGCATTCCCTGGCGAAGCAGTTCGATATTGTATGGCGGAAGCAAGCCTCAAACTGGACGACATCGACAGAATCGCATTCTACGACAAGCCACTTTTGACATTCGATCGACTTTTGGAAACCAATATTGCCTTCGCGCCGCGCGGCTATCTTTCTTTTGTGAAATCTATACCGGTCTGGGTAAAGCAGAAACTTCTGCTCCAACGCGAACTGGTAGGTGAGATCAATCGTCTTGACTTGGGGACTATTAAGTCTGATCGGCTGAGATTCGCCCATCACCACCACTCGCATGCCGCTAGTGCATTCTATCCTTCGCCATTTGAAAGCGCGGCCGTTCTTGTAATGGATGGCGTCGGCGAATGGGCAACCACCTCTCTTGGCTGCGGCCGCGGGACAAAACTCACTCTCAATAAAGAGATCAGGTTTCCCCATTCAATCGGTATGCTCTATTCAGCATTCACCTATTATCTAGGGTTCAGGGTAAATGACGGTGAATACAAGATCATGGGCTTAGCTCCCTATGGCGAACCGATATACACGGACCGCATTTATGATCGGTTGATAGACCTTAAAGACGACGGATCGTTCTGGCTAGATATGCATTATTTTAACTATTGCACCGGCCTGACCATGACCAACGATGCGTTCGCCCAAATCTTCGACGGTGTCCCACGCCGCAACCCAGACGCGCCGCTGGAACAACGCGACATGGATATCGCCCGGTCCGTTCAAGCCGTAACAGAAGAAATCATCCTTAGACTTGCCCGAACACTACACAACGACACCGGTGAGGACCGACTCGTAATGGCAGGCGGTGTTGCGTTAAATTGCGTCGCCAATGGTCGCTTGAAGCGCGAAGGACCGTATAGCGATATTTGGATCCAACCCGCGGCGGGCGATGCCGGCGGCGCAATCGGCGCCGCATTTTCTTCCCTCTATTCTGAAGAAACGATGAGCCGTGTTCACATTGGTGTCGACGGTATGAAAGGCGGCTATCTCGGGCCTGAATACGACAGCCGGGAAATTTCGAATGCTCTTGATTCCTTCGGAGCAACCTATGAAGAACTCGACGAAGATAACCTTTTTCGGACAGTCGCCGAGATTCTGGTTGAAGGTGGCATAGTCGGCTGGTTCCAGGGACGCATGGAATTCGGACCACGCGCCCTTGGCAACCGTTCAATCCTAGGTGATGCCCGGTCACCTACAATGCAAAAGATGCTCAACCTAAAAATAAAATATCGGGAGAGTTTCCGACCTTTTGCACCTGCGGTGCTCCGCGAGGACGTATCGGAATATTTCGAACTCGACGACGACAGCCCCTACATGCTGATTGTGGCGAGCGTGCGCCCAGACAGACGGCGCGAGCAGACGATTGAAGAAGCCGGCCTAACGGGAGTAGACCGACTCAACGTAGTGCGGAGCGATATACCAGCCGTTACCCACGTAGATAACTCTGCCCGAATCCAGACCGTCACCCCAGATACCAATTCACGATTCTACAACCTGCTCAGGGAATTCAAGGCTCAAACGGGCAACGGGCTTCTCGTAAATACCAGCTTCAATGTCCGGGACGAACCGATTGTTTGCTCGCCAGAGGATGCCTATCGTTGTTTCATGAGCACAGAGATGGACGCACTTGCGATTGGCAAATTTCTTTTGAGGAAATACCAACAGTGACTGATACAAGCCTGTTCTCCGACCGTATCCTCAAGTGTCTAAAGGCACCAGGCGGCACCGACGAGGACGAACTCGAATTCATCGATGGCGGTCTTCGCTGCTCCAACACAGGCGAATTCTTTCCACACCGTGATGAAATACCATTTCTCTATAAGCCGAGCGAAAATGATACCCGGTCCATCACTGAAACCATCAAATCTTTTTACGAAGAACACCCATTCCCAAGCTATGAAGGGCTTGAGGAATTTGGCGCTCTCGCAAACAAGGGGTGGACTAACCCCTTCTCGCGCGACCTAGTCGATGCTATCGGCTATAATAAGCTCGTTCTTGAATGCGGATGTGGTACGGGGCAGCTTACTCACTTCCTTCAGCTTAACAACAACCACACCTTAGGGGTGGATCTGTCGCTATCTAGTCTCGCCCTCGCCGTAGAACACAAACAACGCAATCAGCTGGAACGGTCTTCATTCGCACAGATGAATATTTTCAATCTTGCAATCAAAGACGAAGCTTTCGACGTGGTGATCTCTCATGGCGTACTTCATCATACCTATGATGCACGCGGCGCATTCGCGCATATCGTTCGAAAAGTAAAGCCGGGCGGAGTAGTGATTGTCGGCCTATACAATTCCTACGGCCGCATTCCTACCTGGGTCCGGTCCAAAGTGATCCGCCATCTTGGACCGAAAATTGATTATGTAGTCCGCAATCGAATTCACGACGACAAGAAGGCCAGAATCTGGATAGAAGACCAATACTTCAACCCTCACGAGACATGGCATTCAATTGGCGAGGTGCAGGGCTGGTTTGCGGAAAATGGGATCGAGTATCTAAACTGTTCTCCACCGATACTGGGAACCGACGGAGAAAATGCTAACTCCATGTTTCAAAAGACTAACCCCGGAACCAGCTATAAACGTGCAATCACCCAACTCGGCTGGCTCGGAACAATCGCCCGAGAAGGCGCCCTTTTTGACGTGATCGGCAGGAAAGCTTAATGAATCCTCAATCGTTTCCCGTCGGTAACGAAAATGACGAGATACCGACTATTTCTGGGAAAGGCATTGCTATCGCGCTGATGACCAGCGTTCTTTTGGGGCTGGTCGCGGCCGAGATTATCGTCCGCCTCGCAATGCCACAATGGCAGGAATTTTATTCAGGCCGCTTCATAAGCTCCCTAATAGTTCCAGGACATGGCAAGACAGCTATCGGGCGGCCGAATTTTGATGGGCATTTTGCCCAAAATAATGGTGATTTCCGCATACATCTGAAACTTAATGGAGCGGGACTGAGAAATGAGGAGCCGATTTCCGCGGCCAACGGGCAGCTGTGGGCGCTAGGGGACTCCATGACTTTCGGTTGGGGTGTCCAATCCAATGAGATGTATTCGAGCGTTCTTCAGCAAATGCTAAAAGTACCAGTGTATAATATAGCGAACCCCGGCACAGATATCTGCGGGTACCAAGCTATGGCTGCTCGGATGTCGAGTTACGCTAGGCCCATCGCCGTCACCGTCGGCCTAGTTCTGGAAAACGACCTGCGCAAATACGACTGCAAAGAAGAATCCAGATTAGCGGAGGCTCAGCAAGGAAAGGAGCCCAAACAACCGACCGGCTTTCTGGGATTCAGTTTTCTAGACATGAAACTTTACCTAACCCAGAACTTAGCGCTTTATAATTTTTTTGCGGTTTCGCTCAAACGCGTGGCCGTAATAAATAGACTTCTCACTACCGTGGGCCTTGTCAAGAGAACCCACATTGTGAATAACCGTATCGACCGAGCGCTAATTCCTGATCTCGCGAACAGCGCGGCGGACGAGTTAGCCCGGTTGCGGAGGAATTTTTCCGACACTGTTCCGTTCTATGTTCTGGTTATTCCTACTCGCTTTGAAATTCGGGACAACGCAACTGATTTTCGCGATATGCGCCTAGCGGTGGAGGCAGCCTTGAAACGAAGAAACATTCAAACGGTTGGACTACTATCCGTTTTCCAAGAGGCGGGACTCACAGAGACTCATTTCAAACATGACGGACACTGGTCGGCACTGGGCCATAAACTTGCCGCAAAAGCTCTCGCCAGCACGCTAGCGGAAGAAATGCAGCGGCGGCGATAATCTGATAGATTTATTTGCCCTTAACTAAATTTGGAAGACATGAACAAGATCGACGAATTAATCGGCAGGCATGCCAATAAACCTGCGGATTATGCTCGCGCATATCTTGAATATTTGGCCTCCTGCTTTGATGCGATCGACTGCAACGAAATCGAAGCACTTATTCGAATGCTTCTCAGCGCACGAGATACTGGAAATGCTGTGTATTTCATCGGAAATGGAGGCTCAGCGGCAACCGCGTCGCATTTCGCAAATGATCTGTCGATCGGCACCCGGACCGGTGATGAGAAGCCCTTCCGGGTAATCAGCCTAACCGACAACATCGCGATGATGACCGCGCTTGCAAACGACGAAGGCTACGACGCCATGTTCGTGGAGCAGTTGAAAGTATATTTTTGCGATGGTGATTCCCTTGTAGCAATTTCTGCATCAGGTAACTCGCCAAATGTGATCGCGGCCGTTGAATACGTGAAATCGCGCAGCGGTACCGTTGCGGGCCTCACCGGTTTTGATGGCGGGAAACTCCGCACACTGTCGGATATTTCCTTGCATGTCCCTACAGAGAAAGGTGAATACGGTCCCGTGGAAGACCTGCACATGATTTTCGATCACCTGATTGGCAGCTACTTAACCGCCCAAGTCCTACGCGACCGGCCAAGTAAATAGCGATCACCATGAATGTCGCCATCTTCGATCTCGACGGCACGTTGGTCGACACAGCGCCAGACATCATAGATGCGCTTAACAGGACGCTGTCTGATCTTGATCTTTCGCCGATCGATGAGGCGACGGGGCGCAACTTTATCGGCAGTGGTGCCAAAAGCTTAGTTGCCAGCGGTTTAATGAAATCCTCAAAAATACCGGCGACCGAAAGCTGCCTCGAGGCAGCTTACGCCCGCTTTATCACTTATTACACAGAGGCATGCGCGAAACGCTCTGCGCTTTATCCGGGTGTTCGCGAAGGGCTGGACATGCTGCAGGATATTGGAATTGCCATGGGCGTTTGCACGAACAAACCTCATGCATTGTCGTTGGACGTGCTGGATGCATTTGGACTTCATAAATACTTTCGGGCGGTCGTCGGAGGAGACGTCCTGCCGGAACGAAAGCCAGCGGCACGGCACCTACTGGAAACGGCCAAACGGATTACCCCCGAATTCAGCCATGCAATCATGATAGGCGATAGCCCGACCGATGTCGCTGCCGCACAAAACGCCGCTATCCCGATTGTCGCGGTGGATTATGGATACACGACTACGCCACCCGCCAACCTAGGCGCAAACGTCGTTATTTCCGACATGCGAGACCTACCTTCGGTGATGTTGAAATTTTGGAAGATAGCATGAACGCCGGCACTCCTCTCGCCGGACGAACAGCGGTTGTAACCGGTGGGACTCGTGGAATCGGCAAAGCGATCGCCGAGCGGCTGCGCGATGACGGCGCCGAGGTCTGGGTGACAGGAACCAATCGTGACGGTGCTGAACAGGATGGTGCGCGGTATTTTGCTATAGACTTTACAGTCAACGAGGCGGTCGAGCTCTTTGCTTCAGAACTGGCGAACCTTGCGCCTGATGTTCTGGTCAACAATGCCGGTATTAACCGGAACTCTCCGTTCGCCGACATAGACTTTGCCGATTTCGACGCCATTCATCGCATCAACCTTCGGACACCACTCGCTCTGATGCAGGCGGTGCTGCCCACGATGCGGAAAAACGGTTGGGGCCGAGTGATCAATATCGGGTCGATTTGGAGCAAACTGGCCCGGCCGGGTCGAGCATCCTACGCAGCCAGCAAATTCGGCCTCGACGGCGTTACCACCGCGGCCGCATCAGAAGCGGCGGCCGACGGGGTGATGATCAACATGGTATCGCCAGGCATAATTGACACCGAACTGACTCGCCGTACTCTGAACGCGGAACGCCTCAAAGCCCTCCTGGCGGACGTCCCGGCTGGGCGACTAGGGCGGCCTGAAGAAGTCGCCGCCCTCGTCGCATGGCTCGCCGGGCCAGAGAACACCTTCGTCAGCGGCCAGAACATTGCCATCGACGGTGGCTTTACCCGGGTATAGCTTGATCCATGTTAAGCGATCCTGACATTTCCACACCAATTACCATTGAGTCCCATACCGGTCCCTATTCGGCGGCTTTCGAAATGAATGCCTTTGAAAAACTAGACCTAAAAGTTCCGGCCAAAGCCCATTTTTTAATTGACCGACAATTCGCCGAACTATACTCGGGTATCCTGCAGAATGTTTTGGGAGCTCCGTCGGTCCTGCTGGTCGAAGCAAAGGAGTCCAATAAATCGTTGGACCGCATGCCTGACTACGTAGCTCATCTGATTGGGAACGGCTTGCGGCGAGATCATATGCTAATCGCCATCGGCGGTGGTATTATTCAGGATATTACTTGTTTTTTAGCGGCAACGTTACTTCGTGGAATCGATTGGAATTTTTATCCGACGACCCTGCTAGCCCAAGCGGACTCTTGTATCGGATCAAAAAGTTCTATTAACGCCGGGGCCGCCAAAAATATCTTGGGCACCTTCACGCCACCGCGGGAGGTTTTTATCTCGACCCGGGTACTAGAAACGCTAGAAGAAAAAGACGTGCGCTCCGGCGTCGGTGAGATGCTGAAAGTCCATGCCATCGATGGACCCGCGGCGTTCGCACAGATTGCCGAAGACTACGATCAGCTTTTTGACTCATCCTACACGATGATGCGTTACATCCGGCGATCACTGGAGATCAAGAAATCATATATAGAAGCCGACGAATTTGACCGAGGTCCTCGCAATATTTTCAACTACGGTCACAGTTTTGGCCATGCGATCGAAGCGGCCACCGACTTTGTCATTCCTCATGGGATCGGGGTAACGATCGGCATGGACATGGCCAATTTTGTCTCGGGGAAAATCGGTTTTGGTGACAGTACACTTCATTGTGCACGCCATAACATCTTGAAACGCAATTATAGGAACTTTGAGAGGCATCCGATACCAGTGGACGCATTCCTGCGCGCCATCGCGAAGGATAAAAAAAACACTGAATCAGAATTGATGCTTATCCTACCAGACAAGGATCACCAGCTTCAGAAAACACCCTGTGCCAACGATAAGCAGTTTCGTGAAGTTTGCATCGAATATCTTGAAAATGCCCGCGCTGCGTAGAAAATCAAACTGAAAAAAAGAAATGACAAGAGTCGCCATCCCATCAATATCATTCTGCCAGACCAATACCTTATGCGCCGAGGTGCTCGCCAAATACCCGAATACAAGATTCAACAAGGAACAAAGGCGGATGACGGATGACGAACTAGTCACCTTTCTGGCCGATCACGATGCCGCCATAATGGGCCTAGAAAATCTAACTGCGAAGATGCTAGACCAGTTGCCTGACCTGAGAATTATCTCGCGTATGGGAGTCGGTTTGGACAATGTCGACCCCGAACTACTGCGCAGTCGCGGAATTAGGATTGGATGGAAAGGCGGTACCAACCGGCGGTCTGTGGCCGAATTGATGATTGCGTTTTCGATCTGCGCGCTGCGCCATGTAGCTCCACTTTATGCCGCTATGCGCGATGGGAAGCGCCCACGTCACCGAATGGGGCAACACCTCAGCGGCCGCGTCGTCGGGTTGCATGGCTGCGGTAATGTAGGCAAAGAGGTCGTTCGTCTGCTGCAACCCTGGGGCTGCCATATTCTCACTCATGATATCCGGAACTACACTGAATTTTACGAAGAGTTTGATGTCAAACCGGTTTCAATGGACGAACTGGTTGCCCGCTCGGAAGTTCTATCACTGCACATACCGCTGGACGATACAACGCGCGGCCTCTACTCGGGCGCCGTGCTGGAACAAATGCGAGACGGAGCAGTACTAATAAACACCTGCCGAGGCGGAATCATCGATGAATCGGCACTTAAGGATTCCCTATTGAACGGACACCTAGCCGCGGCCTGCATAGACGCCTTTGCGGTCGAACCACCAACCGATGACGATTTACTTAATGCCCCCAATTTTCTCTGCACCCCTCATATCGGTGGAAGCGCGGTGGAAGCACGGCTTGCAATGGGCCGCGCCGCGATCAACGGGATAGAAGAGAATTTTCTCCCTGAACCCGGTGTCTTTCCCTTTGCTTGAAACCAGACGAATCTTGGTGCGATTGTGATTTCAGTTTCGAGCCGGAAAATCCGGCAGGTGCTTAGAGATCCGGTTTTACGGCGATGGCTTTTACGCAGAATTTTAGGCCTTGAAAAAGGATCATTAGATTTCAAAAATAAACCGCCTCCTTATTTGATCCGGACAGCCGACAAAATCTCCGCTGTTAAGGCACCGGTCTGGTCTGGTCGAACTACTAACGGAGCTTTTAGTATCCCTCAAGGCGTCACGACGATCGACCTGCCGGGAATCTCAGTAGAGTTGTCGGCTGCGAATCCGGGTCTCTTATTTGATCGCAATTATCCGGATCTGGAAACATTGCTCGGCGCACATCGCTTCGCGTGGGTGCCACTTGCCGGATCAGACCTTGACCCAGATTGGGTCGACGCAATATGGAAATGTTGGAAAGAAAGGTTCTCAGGAAACCTAACCGGTTGGCCCTGGCACGCTTATACCGCCGCAGAACGCGCAATTAACATCATCGACTTCGCCGCTCAATATGGTTTGCCGGGAAAACCGGATGAAACAGTCGATCTACTTACTAAACATGCGAGCGTAATACGGAACAATCTTGAATATTTTGGGGAACGCTACACATCAAATCACCTTTCGAATAACGGACGGGGACTCCTGAGAATAGGACTTGCTCTCAGCCTGGAAGAATATATAGATGAAGGAGCAAGAATTCTGATTGCAGAGGCAGGGAGGATTTTTGGTCGGTCCGGCCTACTTAAAGAGGGCTCGAGTCATTACCATCTGCTAATAACGAGAAATTATATCGATGCTTGGCTCGCAGCAGATATCGCCGGAATAGAACAGGCTTCGACGCTACATGACATCTCTGAACGCGCCGTAGCTGCGGTTTCCGTTCTTTTCCTTCGGGGAGGTATGCCGCTTATAGGGGACATTTCACCTGATGTTCCGCCTGAATATTTTTCATTTCTCGCCGATGGCAACAAAGCCGAAGCAACGGAGAACTCAATAACCAATGATGGGCTTCATCAGGCATTCATCAATATGCTATCGCGCGTCACTCCTATTTCTCCTGACCGTGCCGCCGAGGATGGGTGGCATAGATTCGACTCTGAAAACTGGCAGGCGCTTGCGTATGTGCCGCCGGACGGATGGCCGCCTGCACCCGGTCATGGACATCAAGACCTTGGGAGCTTTGAACTGCATGACGGGAACACACGGATTATTGTTGACCCTGGTCGGGGAAGCTATACCGATGAAGAATATGTCGGCGCGGCAATGCACAACAGTTTGACTATAGATGAGCATGAACCGATGCCTAAAAATAGGCCTTATTACGACAGTTCTTTTAGACGTAGGATCGTTCCACACACCCCGAAATTCAAAAGGACTCGAACGGGCCGAACCCTTGGATGGAGCGGGTTGACGGGGGTCCCCGACGTTGAGTCGTTTCATAGGGAATGGCGTTTCGGTAAAGAAAAAATAGAAATATGGGATAATGTGGAAGGGAACGGCAGGCATCAGATAAAGCGCCGATATTTTACGCCAGCCAGTGTTAAGATTGAAGGCGGATGCGCGATCCTAACCACCGACGGCCGCCAATGGCGACTAAGCGCTGGAGTCCGGCCAGAGGTAAAAAAATCGACGAGATGGACGGCCTATGGCAAAGGTAGTCTGGGTAACGTCATCACCTTCCGACAGATGGGAAAACTGCCCTTCGAAGGAAAGACGGTTCTTGAGAGACTCTAGCCAAACATTTGCAGCGTCTGTCCGCGATGCGTGGAAATCCGACGTGGCAAAAGCTGCACAGAAATACCTCGTGGTAGGTGGTGTCAGTGCGCTAATCGAATTGCTGATCTTCGCGTTTTTCCTTTATGGAATAGATCAACATTACCTCGTCAGCGGATCTCTATCCTTCTTGCTCGCGACCGCAGCAAACTATTTTCTATCCGTGAGATTTGTTTTCGGTACCGGGCGCCGAGCCCGTAATCAACGCATATTCTTACTTTATCTCGTCAGCGCGATCGGAATTATTTTCAATCTTGGCACTCTTGCCATCGGCATCGATCTGATTGGTATGCACGAAATGGCTGCAAAAATCTTTGCTACGGTTGCCGTCTTTGGGTGGAATTTTGCTGCGCGATATTATTTCGTATTCCAAAAATGAAATTGCAATTCCAACCCTTATTGACCAACCGGCTTTTGGCCGCGCTTGCATGGCTATGGGTTGGGGGTCTACTCATCGCTTATCTATACGGATTTGAAGACATAATTCGACTGATTCTTCGTTCTTTTCTGGAAATCGGGACATAACGCTGGTGGCAAAACTGTCTTGGCGTTAATGATTTCTCTTTTGGCAATCACCGGTCTCCTCTTGGCGTGCTCTGGCTTTGGCCTACTCGCGTTATGGATTTCGGGTGCTGACCGGTTTCTGAAAAACGTATTAGAATGCATGATTTCCGGGCTTGTTCTCGGTATTGGTTTCTTTGGCTGGCTGCTGTTTTTCCCGGGCGTTATGGGTATATTCACACCAACGCTGTTTTGGTTCGTTATCGTACTTGGAGTCGCAGCTTTTATCTTTCGGGCTTCCTCGTTTAAGAAAAACTCCGCGCGGCAACACCTACATAACTCAGACCTGTTCTTGTACACCATTCTAGCGGTCGTGGGAGCCTTCGATTTACTGGAAGCAATTGCCCCGGCAGTTGACGCAGATACCCTAGCATATCACTTTGCTTTGCCGCGCGATTTTATCGTGGAAGAAAAAATATCGTTCGTTGCACGAGCGGTAAGCGGCGCTATTCCCTTGTTGCTACATATGACATACGCGGCAGCACTGGCCACCGGCGGAGAGTTGACGCTTAACTTGTGGACAGCCGCAACAGGCTGGGCACCAGGGTTGCTGCTTTACGTCCTCGTCCGTCGGGAACTAAGCCGAACCTGGTCACTTACAATTCTAGCAATTTTCGTAACCACACCGGCAGTTTTATATGGCGGTGGAAGCGGTCAAATAGAAATACGGTGTGCAGCGTTTGCGCTTGCCGCAGTGATGTTTTTACTCACCGCATACCGGGAGTCCTCATACTCGACGCTAGCGCTTGCCGGTGCTTGTGCTGGATTTTTTATTGCATCAAAATATTACGGTCTGATCTTCGCGGGCGCCGCTGGACTTGCAATTATTGCCGATCGAGATGGTTTCAGGAAGGTTTTGGTTTTCAGCGGCGCGGCTACCGTTGCAGGGTTTCAGTGGTATTTATGGAATTATTTCCATACCGGCGACCCTGTGTTTCCCCTGCTGACTAACCTATTACAATTTCCAGACACCCCCCTCTGGAACAATCAATTCGGACAATACTTCTCTGACACGTTACGTCGTGGTGAATTGCCGTTGGAAAGGTCTTTTCTCAACTGGATACTGTATCCCTTTTACTCGATCTTCAATCTAGTTGAACGGTTGGAAGGCGGTCGCACTGGATTGGGGATCGTTTCGTTCCTGATTTTGCCAGCGGCTGTTCTCGGAACAATTTTAAGGGCAGATCGACGCCGAGAAATTCTTCTCCCCCTTATCATTGCCGGTATTTT
This sequence comes from Alphaproteobacteria bacterium UBA830, assembly GCA_002295635.1. GTDB lineage: Bacteria > Pseudomonadota > Alphaproteobacteria > MPNO01 > UBA830 > UBA830. Next base: position 113,050 of record DBHK01000025.1, read on the forward strand.
CTTTACAATCTGGTTTTTCAGCGGCACGACCCAGCGAACGCGTCATTTATTACCCGTGTACCCACTAATCCTGCTCGCAGCATTTCCGGTAGCTATAGGGTTTGTCAGACAAATGCGTCTTATCTGGCCAATGGCGGCAGGACTTGGAGCCACCCTTTTCATCCAATTTTTAGGAGCAACAATATTTACTACTAATTATGCGAGCTACGCTCTCAGTCCAGAGCCCCGGACCAGTTTTCTAAATCGCAACATCCCAGGCGCCAACGCTGCGAAATGGATTAATGAAAATCTGTCAGATGGCACAAAAATAGGCTTTATGAACCGTCAACTAGCTTATCTAATAAATATCCCCGCGTTTATGATCCACCCACATATGCAGGTCGTCATCGACGCTCGACCTGAAGCAAACGATAAGAAAAAATTTATCGCAGAGATTAGGAAGCAAGGTCTGACTCATTTGCTCCTACCTGGAAACTGGGAAAACCCAAGCAAAGCTGGCATGAGAAATGTGCCATTTTTCGATATGATCGGCGGGCTTATAGAAGATGGTTGTCTGATAGGAATTCATTTGCTCGATACGATCCAGATGCCATCCCGAACACTGGCTGGTTTTGGCGGTACGGTCCACCAGTCCAAAGATGGGGTGTTTGAGATAGTCTATAATAAATGTCAGGCGTTATTGTAATGGGAATCGCGATCCAAACGTCACAGTCAACTGGATGGCTCGTAGCCTCGAAAATCGCGTCGCCGATTGCGGGAGCTGACTATTTTTTCTCCGGCCTGTGCTCAAAACTGATAATAATCGCCAGCAAGGACCGATTCTGCGCATTATGGTCCAAATTTTTCCCAGAATGAGTAGGTAAAAGTTGATTAACGTAACCATCCTTATACCCGTATATAACGAAGAAGCTACAATCCTCCAGTTACTGGAAAGAGTGTTTGCGGTGAGCGTCGAAGATTTCACCCTCGAAGTTATTGTTATAGAAGACGGCTCCTCGGACCGAACCTTAGAACTACTCGAAAGCCGGCCGGATCTCTACTCGCGTTTGATAAAACGGCCGCAGAACGGCGGAAAAGGCGCCGCAGTAATCGACGGCCTGAACGAAGCGACGGGAGACTACATTCTTTTTCAAGACGCTGACCTCGAATATGACCCCGGTGAATACCATAAGTTATTTTTCCCGATCACACGGTTCGAGGCAGATGTTGTAATCGGCAGCCGGTTCATCGCCCCCGAGTTCACGCGGGTTTCGTATTTCTGGCACAAGTTCGGCAATCGTGTGCTGACTTTTGTCTTCAATATTTTGAACAACACTACGTTCACAGACATTTACAGCTGTTATCTAGTATACCGGCGCGATCTGGTGGACCCCGGGTCTCTGAAAGCAATGGGATGGGATCAACACGCCGAAATCCTGTCGACAGCAGTTCAAAAAGGGAACGCTTTCTACGAAGTACCGGTGAGCTATCACGGTCGCGGTTATGAAGAAGGTAAGAAAATCCGCGCTCAACACGGTATAGGCGTTATCCTAACAATCCTCAGAAAACGCCTAACACGCTGACACGCTCAAACGGAGACAACATGTCAGAAACACCGGATATCGACCCAGTGACGGAAGAAGAGAGAGCAACTTGGCCGCGCCAACCGAAGGTTGACCTGGAAAAGCCCTTTGTCGATGTTCGTGGGGCGATACATCCGCTGGTCGATCGGTTAATGAAAAGCGCGGTACTTATCGAGTCGAAGTCGGGCACGTTGCGCGCCAACCATTATCACAAGACTGACTGGCATTATTGTTACGTGATATCGGGGTGCATCGAATACTACCACCGCCTAACCGCTAGCGACGTAGAACCCGAATGCGTCATCGTACGTGCAGGGGAGATGGTGTTCACCCCCCCGCTAGTCGACCATGGAATGGTCTTTCCGGAAGATACCGTGTTTCTCACCCTCTCCCGAAATCCGCGCGATCAAGCTACGTATGAAGCAGACGTGGTCCGTATTGAGATGCTCAAACCAGAGGGCTTGACGATATGGAAGCCAGGCGACGACAACTAAATTATGTCGGAGCTACATCACCGGCGCGATAATTGCCAACTGTGCAGTAGCTCATCACTGACGCTTATTCTTTCGCTCGCCGCCACACCACCAGCCAACGCGTTCGTACCAAAGCCCGAACTAGAACGAAATCAACCCTATTTTCCGCTCGACGTATTTCAATGCGAAGACTGCCACCATGTTCAACTAGTTGACGTAGTCGACCCTTCGCTTCTTTTTGAAAATTATGTGTATGTCTCTGGCACCTCAAAGGTCTTCGTACAACATTTCGAAAACTACGCGGAAACTCTAAACGCCCGGTTCCGCCCTATAGCGGACTCACTGGTCGTCGATATCGGATCAAATGACGGCACCCTTCTGGGCTTCTTCAAGCAGCAAAATTATCGTGTGCTAGGAATCGATCCGGCGAAGAGAATTGCCGCCAATGCCTCAGCCTCCGGGTTCGAGACCCTTCCATCGTTCTTTACACCCGATCTAGCAAAGCAAATTGTCGCTGAACGCGGTACAGCGGCTATTGTAACAGCGAATAACGTGTTCGCGCATGCCGAAGACCTAGCGGCAATCGCCCAAGGTATCACCGAACTTTTGTCACCCGATGGCGTATTCGCGTTCGAAGTGTCCTACCTTGTGGACGTCTTTGAGAACGTATTATTCGACACGATTTATCATGAACACATGGCGTATCATGCGACAGGGCCACTTCGTCAGTTCTTTATTCGGACCGGGCTTGAACTGTTCGCCGCCGAACGTGTTTCCAGCCATGGAGGTAGTCTGCGCGGCTATGTTCAGAAAGCCGGTGGTCCGCACATCGCGGACGGCTCCGTCGACGCCCTTATTGATATGGAACAGAAAATGGGACTGGACCAATCTGCAACCCTTAAAGAATTCGGCAGTCGTATCGACCACCTACGCGACCAGTTCAAGAGAGAACTGCAAGAACTCATCGATGCCGGAAATTCCATTGCCGGATATGGGGCGCCAGCTAAGGCAACAACGCTGCTACACCATTTCGGCATAAAGCCCGGAACGCTGGACTACATCATCGACGACAGCCCCCTGAAACAGGGACTTTTCAGCCCCGGACAACACATTCCAATTGTTTCTAGCGATATATTATCGATCAACCCGCCGGATATACTGGTAATCCTCGCCTGGAACTTTGCAGATGCTATAATTGAGAAGAATACTGCCTTCGCCGAAGGGGGTGGTAGATTCTTGATTCCATTGCCTGATGTTCGGCTATGTCCATAGCCTCTTTCCTGCCACCTTGGCGGCTAACCGCTTCCCGATGGGGGAACTATGACTGAGTTTTTACTGCAAACCGATATAAAAGAAATCGTGGAACGGCTAAGTGATCATGCTATCGACTTTGAGGGACGAACCGTTCTTGTCACCGGTGGACGCGGGTTTCTCGGACGGTATTTCACGGAAGTTTTCGCAGCACTCAATGCCAATGTTCTAAAAAAGCCGGCCCGCATTGTTTTGCTCGATAACATGATTACAGCTGGGCAAGCCGGGGCTGCAGCGGTTTCGCACCCGAATATCGAATTTATTGAACACGACGTGATAAAACCCTTCGACTGGCAAGGTGAACTCGATTACGTGATTCATGCCGCCGGGATTGCGAGCCCCTATTACTACCGCGCCTATCCCTTGGAGACACTGGAGGTCGCGATTACCGGTACTCGTAACATGCTAGAACTGGCCAGAAAAAACGGCGCACGATTTACTTTTTTTTCCTCGAGTGAGATTTACGGCGATCCGGATCCCAAACACGTGCCAATGCAAGAAAGCTATCGTGGAAATGTATCCTGTCAAGGGCCCCGTGCTTGCTATGACGAGAGCAAACGAGTTGGTGAGACCCTCTGCTATATCTTCCACACAAATAACGGAACCCATACGAACGTCATACGGCCGTTCAACGTCTACGGGCCGGGCATGCAGGAAACGGACTACCGGGTGCTTCCCAATTTTGCCAGTCGGATTAAGGCAGGAGAGGCGCTAAAGATATACGGGAGCGGAATCCAGACTCGGACATTCTGCTACATAACTGATGCCATGGTTGGCTTTATTAACGTTGTGCTTCAAGGCATCGCGGGGGAAACATACAATATTGGGAATCCTAAGCCGGAGATTTCGATGCTCGATCTAGTCAAATCCATCGAAGCCGCCCAGGATATCGACATTGCCTATGACATCATCGAGTATCCTGATAGCTATCCTGCCGACGAACCCATGCGGCGCGCGCCGGACATTCGCAAGGCGCAGCTGCAACTAGGATACAATCCAAAAGTAGCGTTGGGGGTGGGATTGAAAAGATTTTTCGGCTGGACCGACGCAGCCTACACCGGGGGGGAATGACCTCAACACCAATTGCCTTGCTTGGTGCCGGCTCATGGGGCCGCACCATTGCGGCGGCGATCTCGGCAACCCCGGGGATTTCACTTTCCGCCATCGTTACTTCCAGTACAAAAACTCGCCAGCCAATAGATTCTGAGGCGCCTATTTTCACAGATTGGAGAAGGGCAATCGACTCCACAGATTCTGCCGGCGTTGTTTTAGCTCTCCCGCCTTTGAATCAGGCTAAATTTGCAGTAGAACTAATTGAGAACGGCATCCCTGTTATGCTGGAAAAACCGATGTCAGCTTCGATCGCTGACGCGGATAAGATCCGAAATGCTGCAAAACAATACGGTTTCACTGGACTGGTGAACCATCTGCACATTTATGCCCCCGCCTTCAGGAAACTACTTATTAGTATTTCCGATTTTACAGGCCCGCGGTCGGTTCGCGCAGTGGGCGGCGCCCGCGGTCCATATCGCAACGGATGGGGGCCCTTGTGGGACTGGGCAGCTCACGATCTGGCTATGACGCTTTCAGCGATCGCCGACGAGCCGGCAGAAATATCAGCGCGGGCTGACGTACCCATCTTAGTTCAGGATCTTAAATATCAGAATTTTCACATCGATCTTGCGTTCCGCGACGGCTCCCGCGCGCTGCTTCATCTGGGCAATGCTTTCGACGGCAAGGTCCGCGAGTTTTGCGTTTCGGCAGGCGGCAGCACGGGATGTTACCAGGAAACCGAACTGGGTGAAATTTCCCTCTGTGTAGATGGCTTGGATACCGATGAAATTTTCTCTAGCGTTAAGAACCGACCCTTAAATGCCTCGCTGATCACCTTCGCAGAGCGAATCCGATTAGGCGGTGGAATTGAAGATATCGAGATGGGCTATCTGGTTGTACAACTGATAGACGCCGCTGAACGTTCTATACATTCCGGGGTGCCAATCCCGCCCGGGAAATGGAAACGCTCATGACCGAATTACTGCTTCCTCTCGGCAAAAGATGAAAATTCTTTTCCTGACCGAAAACTTTCCGCCGGAAACTAATGCCGCAGCAACCCGGGTATATGAACGCGCGCTGTACTGGATACGCGAGGGACACAGCGTGACTATAATTACCTCCGCCCCGAATTTTCCCGAAGGAAAACTTTTTGTCGGTTACGCTAATCGCTGGCGGCAATGTGAAGACATGGGCGGTATTCGTGTCGTAAGAGTTAAAACGTATATCGCCGCTAATAAAGGCGTTTTTTGGCGGACACTCGATTTCATAAGTTTCATGATCTCTGCCTTCATTGCCGGGTTGTTCGAAAAACGACCAGACGTAATATGTTCTACATCACCCCAGTTTTTCGCTGCCGTCAGCGGTTGGCTTCTCTCGGTATTTAGAAGGCGCCCGTTCGTATTTGAGCTCGGTGATTTGTGGCCCGCCTCAATTGTGGCGGTAGGTGCCATGAAACGTTCCTTGCCACTGCGTCTTATCGAGAAGCTAGAGCTATACCTGTATCAGAATAGCGCCGCAGTAGCTGCACTCACATACTCGTTTAAACGCAATCTGGTCAGCCGGGGTATCAAGGCCACAAAAATACAGGTTGTACGCAACGGTGTGGACGTAAGTCGCTACAGTACAAGACCGCGACATGCTGGACTGGCGACAGAGCATGACCTTACCGAGAAGTTCGTGCTTGGATACGTCGGTACCCATGGCATGGCGCATGCGCTTGACCGAGTAATAGACGCGATCAACCTCCTTAAGGATGATGACGAAATTCGTTTCCTTTTCGCCGGAGCAGGAGCCGCGCGGGAAGAGCTAGTAAAACAGGCGGAGCAACTTGGATTATCAAACATAGTGTTCTTGCCAATGCAGCCAAAGGACCGAATGCCGGATGTCTGGTCTCTATGTGACGTTGCTCTGATTCATCTAAAAAATGATCCGACCTTTGCAGAGGTGATCCCGTCAAAAATTTTTGAAGCTATGGCGATGGGATTGCCCTTGCTAATTTCCGCTCCTGAGGGCGAGGCAACTGAAATAGTAGCGTTGGAAAACGCTGGAATAATTACACCACCGGAAGACCCCGAGGCGCTTGCCGATGCTGTCCTCGCGCTGCGAAACGATGATGATAAGCGTAGAAATTTCGCCAAAAACGCCCTAGCTGCAGCTCCTAAATATAGTCGGGAAAAGCAGGCAGCCGAAATGATCCAGGTCTTCACTGCCGCGATCGACAGCCAGTCGATCGCCCCCCCGGACGAGTCTTCTTGAAGGTCCTAGTCACGGGAGCCAACGGTTTCGTCGGTAGAGCTCTGTGCCGTCATCTTGCCGCAGAAGGACACAGTATCGTAGCGGGAATCCGTTCCGGGGAGACCGCGCCGAGATGGACAGCGACCCGGATATACGGAGACCTCGAAAACTTGGAAGATTTCACTCCGGTCGTGAAAGATGTCGACGCCATTGTGCATCTGGCGGCCCGTGTTCACGTGATGAGCGAAAACGCGTTAAATACAGACGATTTGTATCAGCGTGCCAATGTTGATGTCACTGAAAGACTGGCACGCGCAGCTGCCAGCACAGGTATAGAACATTTTATTTTTCTGAGCTCCATCAAGGTAAATGGGGAGAAGACCACAGGTCATGGTTTCACGGAGATGGATATTCCGGCACCCGAGGATGCCTACAGCCGGTCTAAACTGGAAGGCGAACAAATCCTGAGGAACATATCCGAAAATTCAGATCTCGCTGCTATCTCACTTCGAATACCACTATTATACGGCCCCGGCGTTAGTGCCAATTTCGCGGCCTTAATGCGATTATGTGACGTACCAATTCCGCTACCATTTTCCGGCATCACCGGAAACAGACGCAGCCTTCTGTTTACAGGGAACCTCGTCAGTGCAATAGGCTATATTCTCCACAAACCGCCTATCGGTCCGGGAAATTACCTACTAAGCGACGGGGAAGACTTATCCACCGCCGATCTTGTTAAACGGCTCCGCCGCAGCCAGAACCGTCGCACACCCGACCTACAGATTCCGCCAAGTATCTTCCTTGCTCTTGCCAAACTGGGAAGGAAAAGAGCCCTAGCCAATCGGCTATGCGATTCTCTTCAGGTCAATCCCACTCGCTTTAGGCAAACATTCGATTGGACGCCACCTTTTTCAGTCGATCAGGGACTCTCGGCAACAGTCGCGTGGCACCGTTCCCGGCGTTAGCCTATTCGTTCCGGCCCCTCCCTTCACCCCCCCCCACCTTATTCTCAGTAGATCTATCCCGCTCCCGTTATGGGCGAGTCGAACGATCTGTGGTATTTTTGTTCTTGGAATTTTGCCGATGTTACGATTGCCCCATCTAGAATCCTACAGCCTCCGCGGCACCCGCGCTAAGGTGGCCTTTGCCCATGACCTTTTAATGGCGGGGCTTTCGTTTTTGGTCGCGCTTTATCTGAGAGTGGGCGGCGACTTTAACTATTTCTCTCTCGAATTTGTCCTTCAAGCCACAGTTGGCTACACAGTGATTGCCGGGGTGTTTTTTTGGGCCATGCGACTTTACGCCGGTGTCTGGCGGTATGCCTCGGTGGAAGACTTTCTCGCAATCATCAAGGCGGTCTCCATAATATGCTTAGTATATTTCGTCGCCATGTTTCTTATTTCGAGATTGGAACTGATTCCTCGGTCGGCGCTTCCGATCAACTGGCTGGTGCTGCTAGCCCTGCTGGGCGGACCCCGGTTCGTTTACCGGCTTTTTAAGGACCGGCGCGCGCACGATGCTGCGGAAAGGGATATCGAACGCCGGATTCCCGTTCTTCTGATTGGCGCCGGAGACGCTGCGGAACTATTTATCCGGGCTATTAATCGGGCGAGACAATCAGCCTGGCACGCCGTCGGGCTTATTGACGAAAAGGGCGGTCGGGTCGGACGTAACATTCACGGGGTCCACGTCCTAGGCAAGGTTGATGACATCCCGTCGATTGTTGACCGCCTGGGCAGGGAGGGCCGGAAACCACAACGCCTGATCGTTACCCGATCCCAGATTAAAGGCGAAGAGGTCCAGCGGTTATTGTCGATTTCTGAAGAATTAGGAATCAGCCTCGCACGGATGCCGAAACTGGACGATTTTCGCGAAAATATCGAAACAGCGCCGGAAATCCAGCCGATCAATATAGAAGATCTATTAGGACGGCCGCAGGCAACTCTGGACCGCGATAGTATGTCGAAGCTTATCGGCGGGCGGCGAATTCTCGTCACAGGAGCAGGAGGCACGATTGGCTCGGAACTCTGCCGCCAGATAGCCGACTTTGGGCCGGAATCGATCGCGCTAATCGATAGCTCGGAGTACCAGCTGTACGCGATCGATTTGGAAATTAGCGAAAAAGCCCCCGATCTAATGCGACGGACTATACTCGCGGATGTCCGGGACGCCGAACGCATTGGACGTGTATTCAAGGAGGAGCGCCCCGAGCTGATATTCCATGCCGCCGCATTGAAACACGTACCGATGGTCGAACTGCATCCGGACGAAGGAGCGCTGACCAATGTCATTGGTACCAAGGTGGTTGCCGACGCCTGCTCCGCCATCGGCGCAATGGCAATGGTTCTGATTTCGACCGACAAGGCCGTAAACCCTTCGAGCATAATGGGAGCGACAAAGCGTATCGCAGAGAGCTACTGCCAGGCGCTGGACCTCGACAAAGACAGCCACGGCGGGGATCAGACCCATTTTGTCACCGTCCGTTTTGGAAACGTGTTGGGATCCACTGGCTCAGTTGTGCCGCTATTCCAGCGCCAGCTGGCAGCAGGTGGGCCTCTGACCGTTACACACCCGGATATGACCCGCTATTTCATGACCGTTCGCGAAGCTGTCGAGCTTGTTCTCCAGTCATCTGTACAAGGCGTCGCTGATGGTGCCGGGCAAGGTAAGATCTACGTGCTGGATATGGGTGAACCAGTGAAAATTATTGATCTCGCACGCCAAATCATTTTACTTGCAGGTCGGCAGCCGGACATCGACGTGGAGATCCAAATTACTGGACCGCGTCCCGGCGAGAAACTCTTCGAGGAAATCTTGCATGCATCGGAAGAGCTAGTTCCGACTACTCATCCCGGAATTCTTCTGGCTGCACCACGCCCTGTGGATCTAGACCTTCTGAAGCAGGCCATAGAAGATCTATCCGGCGCAGCGCTTAACGGCGACCGGGACGAAGCACGGGCGATAGTTCATCTCCTGGTTCCCGAATTCAGATCTCCCGACGACGGGAATAAGCGTAACACGGACAAAAAATCAGCGGCATCCGCTTAAACACGCAACCGCCACGGAGGCAACTTGATGACCGACGACGCTCCAATTATCCGACGCGCCCTGATATCTGTTTCCGATAAGTCAGGTCTGGCAGATTTCGCGCAATTTCTGAATAACGCCGGCGTCGAAATTGTGTCTACCGGGGGCACAGCCCAGACTATGCGCGATGCTGGCATCCCGGTGATCGAGGTCAGCGATCATACAGGGTTTCCCGAAATCCTGAACGGTCGGGTCAAGACGCTTCATCCGAAAGTGCATGGCGGCATCTTAGGACGGCGCAACGATCCGGCACATCTGACAACCATGGTTCAACACGATATCGATCCGATTGATCTGATCGTTGTCAACCTTTACCCGTTCGAAGACACTGTCGCCAGCGGCGCCGATTATGAGACCTGCGTCGAAAACATTGATATCGGAGGCCCAGCAATGATTCGCTCCGCAGCCAAGAACCACAACGACGTGACAATCGTTACCGATTCTATTGATTACGCCGCAGTTATCGCAGATATGAAAGTAAATGCTGGCGCAACGTCTCTTGACCTGCGGCGACGCCTAGCCGGAAATGCCTATGCCCGAACCGCTGCTTACGACTCGGCCATTGGCCGGTGGTTCGCTGAACAGAACAATGATAAGTCTCCGCGCCGGTTTTCCTTATCTGGGACCCGTGTCCAATCGTTACGCTACGGCGAAAACCCACATCAGGATGCGGCCTTCTACACTACCGGAGAGAAACGTCCGGGCGTTGCCACCGCGACCCAAATTCAGGGTAAAGAGCTTTCCTACAATAATCTAAATGATACGGACGCCGCGTTCGAGCTAGCAGCCGAGTTCGACACGCCCGCCATAGCGATCATCAAGCATGCGAATCCGTGTGGTGTCGCGCAAGGCGAAACGCTGGCCAACGCCTATTCCAAAGCCTTGAAATGTGACCCGGTCAGCGCGTTCGGCGGCATCATCGCGGTCAACAAAGCAATAGATGCTGCCGCTGCAAATGCGATGAAAGATATTTTCTTGGAAGTAATTATTTCGCCGGAGGTCACATGCGAAGCGAGAGAGATTTTTGCTGCCAAAAAAAATCTCCGCGTACTGGAAACTCGCGGTATGCCAGACCCGGCAGCAAGTGGTCCCGTAGCCAAATTACTTACAGGGGGTTTCCTGCTGCAGGATCGGGACTCCGGGCGCATCAGTCGCAAAAATTTGAACGTAGTTACAAAGCGTGCGCCGTCACCTCAAGAAATAACGGATATGTTATTTGCTTTCACGGTTTGTAAACACGTAAAATCCAACGCTATTGTTTATGCTAAGGACGGCGCGACCGTCGGTATTGGTGCCGGCCAGATGAGTCGCGTAGACTCATCCCGAATAGCGGCGCGGAAATCGGAGGATGCCGCCAAAGCAGCTGGAGAGACTGAAGCGCTCGTTAAGGGTTCTGTTGTCGCGTCAGATGCGTTCTTCCCGTTTGCCGATGGGGTTTTGGCTGCCGCGGACGCAGGAGCGACTGCGGTCATTCAACCGGGCGGTTCCATTCGAGACGAGGAGGTTATCGCCGCCGCAGACGATGCAGGGCTTTCCATGGTTTTAACCGGTATGCGGCATTTTCGGCATTGATCTTTAGGTGAAGTATAGAAACAAGGCGGGGTATCAGTTTGGGGGTATCATAAAAGACCACTCCCACATTCTAGGGCATAAACAAGGCTACCTCTGAAGCCTACGTAATGGAAATACTATTCGTCCCGAACCTTCGACAATAGGATAGAAAGCCCTATCCCGAGGAAGATCAGGATAGTAGCCATGCCAACGCGCTGGGACGATGCGGCCACCGTCACCACCCCAAGTACCAACGGCCCGACAAAAGATGTTGCTCTCCCAGAAAAAGCAAACAGTCCAAACATCTCGGCAGACATGCCGTCCGGAGACAATCGGGCCATCAGTGACCGGCTCGCAGCCTGCGCTGGACCCATGAAAACCCCTAATGGTAAGCCAACTATCCAGAACCACATCTTTGATTCGACCAAAAGCAGTGGTACACCAAAACCAATCAACCCACAAAGCGCGATTACTATAGTATTCTTTGCACCTATTCGGTCGTCCAACCATGCAAACCCCGCAGCGCCCAATCCCGCCGCTACGTTGAGGACAATACCAAATTGGATTACCTCGGATACGGACATACCGAAAGTGCCAGCAGCGTAAATGCCCCCAAAGGCAAACATCGTATTCATCCCATCGACGTAGAAGACTCGAGCCAAAAGAAACCACGCCACATTTCGATAATTGCGAATGCTTCTGATTGTGGAAATCAAATTCCTAATGCCTACTAACGCGATACTGGCAGCTGACTGGGCTGACCGGTCTCCATCGGGAGTATAGAGAAACAAGGGCAAACAGAAGATTGCAAACCAAATAGCGACCAGGGGGCCAACGACACGCACATGCTCCGCATTCTCTTTATCAAGACCCAAAGGCGGCGGATTTCCCTGCACAAAAACGAATAACGCTAAAATTAGGCATGTAAGTCCCCCCGCATAACCGAGCCCCCAAGCCCAACCGGAATAACGTCCTATTTTTTCCGTTGGCACTAGAGAAGGTAGCATGGCGTTATAAAAAACTTGGCCGATTTCAAATGCAATATTACCGATTACGAAACAGGCCAAAGAATAGAAAACGTAGTCGTTTTCAGGACGGGCATACCAAAGAAGACTGGCAGCAACGATCGTGATCAAAGAACAAAAGGCAAGCCAGGGCTTCCGGCGGCCGGTCTGATCTCCAAGGGCCCCTAGAATCGGGCTGAGAATGGCGATTATGAGGCCGGATACGGCGATAGCCTGGCTCCATTGTTGGGTGCCAATATTCGCATTCTCGGCCACAGCCGTAACAAAGTAAGCAGAAAATACAAATGTCACTATCACGGTAGGAAAAGCTGAATTGGCCCAGTCATACACGCACCATGCGATACGGGCGCGGCAATCAGCTTTAACTTTGGGGTCAGGCATTTTCATACATAAGAACTTTACACCGAAATTACCTCGCCTACATCCTGAACACCTTCCGTCATATATTTTTCACGGTTATGATGAATCCCTTTTCAGGGTCAGGAGAAAAAGTTGTGAGCTATACTTTGCAGGATTTTTGCGCTGAGATTCACGACATTCTAATAGAAGCTAACAATGATGATGGCCGAGAAGAAGTTCGACAGAGGTTGAAAAAGCTTCTATCCAACGAAATCTTTATTGATCAGTTTTGTGGTCCCGATAAGCCGATTGGTGTGCACAAACTGAATGAGGATCCAACCACCGGGGCAGTTGTACTTTCCCACGTGATGGGAGAGGGAACTATGTCACCTCCGCATGACCACGGCTCATCCTGGGCTATTTATGGCCAGGCGACCGGACACACCGTCATGCGCGAATGGCAGCGGACGGGGGACGGGTCGGACGATGGAGATATCGTATTAGAGAAGACAAGAGAATACCGGCTAGACCCGGGGCAAGTCGGCCTGTTTAACCCGGGTGTCATCCATTCAATCGAATATCCAGATAACGCCCGTTTTGTCCGCGTAACGGGGGTAGATCTTGATGGGATCGACAGAAATGCATACAACTTGAAGCATAAATCGATGAGGACAATCCGGGCTGAAAGCGCCGACCGCGCCTGATTTTCTGGTATTGAATTTAGGCGGTCTATTGTGGCTCGCGCGTTCACACAACCGCCCATAAGAATGGGTTTCCGATTTTCAAATCGCATTACCAATACGGATGATGAGAGAACTCTTAGCCAGTGGTATGGGTTGGACAATCGTTTTTGGAGTTTTGAACTACGCGCTTGGTAAACCTCTTTTACGACAATGCGCGTTCCACGAGAGATAGGCTCCGGGTGCTTTGAGTCAATGTTTGGTCCACTGCTCATCATAATTCCATAATGAAAATGGCAAGCCTCTCAAGGATACTCCGGCCTGAACCGGTTCTTTTTATCCTCTGGGTCAATGAGCTTATCCGCCTTATCTGGTCGCCACCAATTTTGCAGACAGCAGCGGGCTGGGTAATGGTTATCTTCGTTCTTCTTTCCCTTCCACGTATTAGTCGCGGTACATTGTTTCTTTGCGTCCCACTGACCCTCCTAGCTGGAGGGCTTGCCGTGTATTTTGACCTGGCAACGGGTGTATTGCGGGGTTTCCAGGATGCAGCTGTTTTTATGGCCTTTTTTGGATCCATCATATTGTTACGAACACTGGCCGACCAAAGGCCCGAAATCATAAGGGCACGTGACCTTCTCACCAATCTACGTGCCAATCAGATTGGTTGCGGCCTTCTAGTCGGCTCACATTTGATTGGGTCAATCCTCGTAGTCGGCGCATTGGCTATTCTAGCGCCGCTTCTTAAAGAAAATGCAGACGCTAAATCGCGCCGCCGCGCAGCAGAAGCCAGCCAGCGGGGCATGTGCCTCGCACCGCTTTGGTCTCCATTTTGGATCGCTTCAGCCTTTGCCACCCAGAAGATACAGGGAGTAGCGGCATGGGAGATCATGACCCTCGGCCTATTTATGGCAGCTGTTGGATTGTTACTTGCTCACCTCATGTATACCCGCGAAATAGAGTTCGCGGAGCTATGGCGCGCGTTAAAAGGCTTCACGCCGATCATACCAACGGTGACATTGTGCGCCGTCTTGATCGCAGGACTATCGACCATCGCGGGGCTAAGTACGCTGAAAGCGCTCATCGCAGCAATCCCGGCTCTAACATTTTTCTCTCTGATGGTAGAAAAGCGGCCGGCGTTTAAACACCTTGCGACCGAGACTTGGCGCGGCAGCGGTCGGGTGAGTGATGAAATTGTCGTCGTCACCGTGGCGTTAGTTCTTGGACGGGTCTTAGAAGCTGCGATTGGCGACCTTGGGTTCGTTGATACGATGGCCGACATATCACTACCAGCTTGGGGAGTAATTGCATGCGTAATTTCCTTCATGATGGTGGCTTCGTTACTAGGGATTCACCAGCTAGTCTCTATGATTGTTGTCCTTGTCATATTCGTTCCACTGGAGACTGGCGTCGCCGATGCTGTCATGATGGAGGCGTCTCTTATCGGATGGGCCTTTGCCTCAATGATCGGCGTAACCGCCGTATCGACAGCAACGGCTAGCGCTATGTTCCGCGTCCAAAGAAGTAAGTTAATTTTAGGCCCTAATCTGGCTTTCGCGGCCGTATTTGGAACAATTAGTGTGACGCTACTTTCTGCCATAAATAGTCTATTTTTCGCCTCTTGATTCCTTCATTATCTACAAGTTCTTTATTAAGGGACTTCAGTATCCGTGCACCGTTGGCTTTTTGATATTCTGATTTGTCCCCATTGTCCGAATGACTCCCCTCTTCGGGTTGAAGCAGGCGACTGGGACGGCGATCGGTTGGAAAATGGAACGCTGGCGTGTCCCGCCTGTGGAGAAAAATGGCCGATACGAGATGGTATTCCCCGGTTCGTTCCTGAGGAAAAAGACTATGCCGGAGGATTTGGCTTCCAGTGGAAACGCTGGCGCCATACACAGATTGATCGGCTAAATGGGACAAATCTAACTGAATATCGAATGCTGACTGATACTGGATGGAACAGAGACTTTATAGCCGGCAAGCTTGTTTTCGACGGCGGTGCAGGGGCGGGCCGTTTCTCTGATGTATTAGCAACAATGGGAGCACGTGTCGTCGCTCTGGACATGAGCATTGCAATTGATGCCTGCCGAGACACCACTCGTGTGCATGGTAATTCGGTACAGTGTGTCCAGGCGTCACTCTACGCTATTCCCTTGCGATCTTCAGCGTTCGACGCTGTCCATTGTGCGGGGGTGATTCAGCATACCCCGGATCCGGAAAAGACTATGCGGGCCATGCCACGCCTTCTAAAACCACACGCCCCTCTGGGATACAATTTCTACGAAATGACCTTGAGCCGTCGGCTCCAGATAGTACGGGCGGCACTTCGCCTTATCACTCCCTACATTCCCCAGGGCGTCCTACTAAAGCTATGCCTGACAATGGTCATCGTGCTTTTCCCAATTACCCGCGTGATCAGTAGGATTAGATTCCTAAGGTATGGCATTCGCTTCCTGCCAATCTGTGCCAGCCATCAGCCAGAATTGTCCCGGAATCAGCAACTTGAATGGACCCTATTGGACACGTTCGACTGGTACAATCCACGCTACGATCAGCCACAGCGGCACGTTCGGGTCGCAGAAATCTTGGCCGAGGAGGGTCTTGAAGACATAGAGTCTGGACCGGGAATAGCACGAGGCAGACGACCCTCAGGAGAAACCACGGCAGCTTAATACCAACAAAGACTAGCGCGATAGTCTACGCAAACGTTGACGGGAAAGGGTCGCAATTCTTTACTCCCGCAATACTCGCGCCAACCCTTGAGCTCATTATCCGATTGAAGGTATTTTGCGTTTTCTTGTGAAGCGGTCTGGAAAGGTCGGCTCCTTGACCTCCAAATAAAATCGTATTTAAAAAGAGCTTCCAACGATTAGTATTTCTCTGTTCCTGTAATAAAAAATAGAATGGCACCGCTCGGTAATTATAGTTCTTTAAGTAACCTGAAGAGTTCACCCTAGACCTAGGAAATTAGATGGATATATCGTTAGATAACGATGATCGATTGCGGGAAGAGTGCGGTGTTTTTGGGGTTTTCGGGCACCCGGACGCGGCTGCAATTACCGCCCTCGGGCTTCATGCCTTGCAACACCGAGGTCAGGAAGCAGCCGGGATTGTCAGTAGCGATGGAAATCATTTTTTCGCGGAAAGGCGCTTAGGTCTGGTCGGTGATAACTTTACAAAGCCAAATGTTTTGGAGGCGTTAGCTGGCGGAAACGCGATCGGTCACGTGCGATATTCAACGACGGGAGACACAATTCTTCGAAATGTCCAACCACTATTTGCCGATCTAGCGGGTGGGGGCTTCGCCATCGCTCATAATGGCAATCTTACTAACGCACGTACTCTGAGAGACCGGTTGGTTGATGATGGATCAATTTTCCAATCAACGTCCGACACTGAAACCATAATGCAACTGGTGGCACTCTCACGAAGAGACAGCACGCTTTCTCGACTTATCGATTCTTTATTCCAAATCGAAGGTGCATACGCTCTGACTATACTCACTAACAAAAAACTCATCGGAGTACGTGACCCGCTTGGCATTCGTCCATTAGTTCTGGGCCAGCTTGATGGGCGCTATATTCTGGCATCAGAAACCTGTGCTCTAGACATCATAGGCGCTGCCTTTATTCGAGAAATTGAACATGGGGAAATAGTCATAATTACGGATAGTGGGTTGGAGAGTATAAAACCGTTCTCCCCCAAAGAACCGAGACCATGCATCTTCGAATATATATATTTCGCGCGACCAGATAGTATCGTTGGAGGGCACAGTGTTTATGAATACCGCAAGTCCCTTGGAGAACAGCTGGCAATAGAATCCCCTGTCGATTCGGATATTATAATCCCTGTCCCAGACAGTGGTGTTCCCGCAGCGATAGGGTACGCGGACAAGGCAAAAATTCCTTTTGAATTAGGCATAATACGGAATCACTATGTCGGCCGAACGTTTATTGAGCCCCAGCATTCCATTAGAGCCCTCTCTGTAA
Source organism: Alphaproteobacteria bacterium UBA830 (assembly GCA_002295635.1). Taxonomy (GTDB): domain Bacteria; phylum Pseudomonadota; class Alphaproteobacteria; order MPNO01; family UBA830; genus UBA830. The sequence continues at coordinate 130,361 of DBHK01000025.1, forward strand.
AGCTAAAACATAACGCCAACCGGATTCTGGTGAAGAATAAAAGAGTGACCTTGATCGACGATTCCATCGTCCGAGGAACAACATCGATAAAGATTGTTCAAATGATAAGGGACGCCGGCGCGTCTGAAGTACATATGCGTATTTGCGCACCGCCAATTAAATATCCAGACTTTTATGGTATTGACACCCCTACGGAAGAACAATTGTTAGCTTCAACGCACACCATGGAGGGAATGAGAGAATATATGGGGGCTGACAGCTTAGCGTTTCTTAGTATAGATGGTCTTTATCGCGCAATGGGCCATGAGAATGGCCGAGATAATGATTTGCCTGCCTTCACAGATCACTGCTTCACAGGTGATTATCCAACATTACTGCGCGATCAAAATAGCGATGACACAATTAGACAGCTTTCTTTATTATCCGAATAGGATCGGAAAACCGGCCTTCCAAAATTTCTTTTCAATTACCCAAATAAAAATTACCAATTTAAAAGGTGGCAACCGATCTCTTAAGTTTAGCCCAATAAAATAGTTCTGAATTGGGCTAGCACTACATTCCCGGAATTCTCCCTTGCGTACTCGGACGAAAGAGAAACCACGTTGGGGGACAAGATACCCTTTGTATTTTCATATACACCTGTAAGAAAAACCTTAAAGAACCTTCTACATTCCTTTTCCTACAAAAAATCAGGTAATAATAAAAAACCTAAAACCACGGCGGCAAGCACAACAGTTTCAGCGCAAACCAAAATTATCGCTTGGCCACCGACGGCTCCCAAGGATTTCAATGCCGTTTTCATACCTATCGCCGATATAGCAACTACTAGGCTCCATCTAGAGAGTTCTAAGAGGGATATTCTTACTATTTCTGGAATTAAATCAGTGCTTCCTAAGAGAACAAAAAAAACGAAACCAATTATGAATAATGGGACCCGGGTATTGCGGTCCGATCGGTCCGATTGATTGGGACGAAAAACGAGAGAAAGTATTATTATGACTGGAACCAACATTGTGACTCTCAACAGTTTTACAAATGCTGCTGTGTCACCAGCTATGTCTGATATACTATATCCTGCACCAATGACCTGAGCGACATCATGAATGGTCGCGCCTATGAAAACACCAGCCGCAAAATCATCTAATACAAGCCAGTCTGAGATAATCGGATAAAGAATCATCGCCAAAGTACTTAACGTCGTGACGGAAATTACTGTGAACACGGTGTTACGTTCAGAATATCTATTCTTAGGTAAGACTGTGGCTATTGCCAGAGCGGCCGATGCCCCGCAGATCGCTACAGCACCGCCAGTGAGTATACCTAAACGCCACTCTCGTTTCATGATTCTCGCCAATAATGGCCCAGAAAATAAGGTGACTGATATTCCGCCAAGCACTATCAAGAGTACTTCCCAGCCATACGACTGAATCTGGCTTATCGTAATGCCGAGTCCGAGCAATGCGACCCCAAGTTGCAACAAAAACCGAGAAGCGAATTCAATGCCAGGAGCGCAGGGCCCCTCCTCATAGAGGAAATGAAATGCAATTCCTAATAAAAGGGCAAATAGCATCGTTGGGGCACCATGGTGTCTCGAAAGGGAATGAGATGCTAATGCAACGATTACCGCGACCATCAAGCCGGGCAATAAACGTCTTGTGTCTCCTAAAAGTTTTTTTAATAAAGAGATTCTCTAAAATCCGTTCGTGTTTATATTCTTCTTGGGGGTGGGAATTTGTTCTCCGGGGCAACGTCTATGGTAGAAACGATATACTGTCGTTTACGAAAACCGAGAACATACAATCATTATATTTCAAATATTATACCTTTGGTGGCCTCCAACTAAAATGAACTTAATCACTAGGATTAATCATCGTCTCTGGACGAACAAGGCTATCAAATTCCTTTTCACTTATATAACCAAGCTTTAAGGCTTCTTCCTTCAAGGAAGAACCATTTTTATGCGCATTCTTGGCTATTTCTGTTGCTTTGTCGTAGCCGACCGTTGGGGCTAGTGCTGTTACCAACATAAGCGAACGTTGCATTAAAATGTCTATATTTTCTCTATTAGGAACAATACCCACCACGCACCGGTCAGCAAAACTTATCGATGCATCTGCCAAAAGTTTGATTGATTGCAACATTGCATTAGCCATCAGAGGTTTAAATACATTCAACTCAAAATGGCCTTGGCTTCCAGCAAAGGACAATGCCGCCTGATTACCGTGAACCTGGGCACAAACCATTGTCATAGCTTCCGCTTGTGTCGGATTTACTTTGCCCGGCATGATTGATGACCCGGGTTCGTTCTCGGGCAATGAAAGTTCGCCTAGACCCGATCGTGGGCCCGATCCTAGAAATCTTATGTCATTTGCGATCTTAAAGAGCGAGACAGCCACTGTATTCAATGCGCCGTGGACGAAAACATAAGTATCATTAGTCGCCAAGGCCTCAAATTTATTAGGTGCGGTGACAAAAGGTAACCCCGTAATTTGAGCAACTTCGATGGCAAACAACTCGTCAAAACCTCTCTTTGTGTTAAGGCCGGTTCCGACGGCCGTACCTCCTTGGGCCAACTTGTAGAGACCCCCTAAAGAATCTGAAATACGATCAATACCTGATTCTATTTGAGTAGCGTACCCACTAAATTCTTGCCCAAGCGTCAGTGGAGTAGCATCCTGCGTATGAGTTCGACCAATTTTTACGATATCAGCCCACTCCTTCACCTTCTGAGTTAAAATAGACTCAAGGTGTGCCAAGGCTGGTAGCAGTGTGTTTTTTATTTCTTGGGCTGCTGCAATGTGCATCGCAGTCGGGAACGTATCATTGGACGATTGGCTCATATTACAATGATCATTTGGGTGCACGGGCGTTTTAGAACCAATTTCTCCGCCCAAAAGCTCAATGGCCCTGTTCGCAATAACTTCATTCGCATTCATATTAGTTTGGGTGCCAGAGCCCGTTTGCCATACGACTAAAGGAAAATGTTGATCGAAATCCCCCGCGGCTACTTCTGCAGCGGCCTTGTCAATGGAGTCAGCTATCGTCGGATCCAATTTTCCCTGCTTCTTGTTCACGCGCGCAGCTGATTGTTTGATGATGCCTAACGCTGATATTAATGCGCGAGGCATAGTTTCGTCGCCAATTGGAAAATTTAATAATGAACGCGCGGTTTGGGCCCCATAATACTTCTCCCGAGGAACTTCTAACGAGCCAAATGAATCAGACTCTATTCGCGCATTTTCCGACATTTCGTTGCCTTCAGTATTTAATCTAGTCATTTTCTATAGAAATATGCCTGCAGATGACAGACAGAAAATGATACAGGTCCTAATGTTCTTACAGATATCTATACGTGAAAGTTACATAATCAGACAAATTGAGGGCCCAAGGCTTTATCATCGGACATGATTTAGTTATTAGCCAGGCGACATCAGCTATTTTACCAGATGAGTATCATGCGCTAGGCCAAGCGGGAGAGGGTCAAACAGGCGAGCCGCGAATTACTGACCGCTATCAGGGCCCGCCTAGCCTAACTCGATCGCCTCGGGGATAAGGAGCAGACCAAGGCCGATGTCGAGGCCTTCATCCTCGACAAGGTCAACGCCAACGTACCGACTCCACCGTTTGGAGTGCGGAAGAGAAAGAGGCTGTAGCCGCCGAGGTTTATGCTCATGTCTGGCAATAGGCCGTGAGCGGAGAATTTGCATGCGCGGTGTAAGGAGAGCCTTAAAATCCCACCTCAGTGTAGCCCTAGTGCAGTCCAGCAGAAAGATCGACCGTTGCTTTGGTAGAGATCACTATACAGTTGATTGAAAAAATTAGAGAAAATGGAGCGGGTGATGAGATTCGAACTCACGACTTCAACCTTGGCAAGGTTGC
>DBHK01000025.1:134571-244852 GCA_002295635.1 Alphaproteobacteria bacterium UBA830
GCTCTACCCCTGAGCTACACCCGCAACCAGAGAAAGTGTCGCAAAATATATGTGGGTGCATCCGGGAACGCAAGGGGTGTCCGACTAATCAGAATCGGCGACGAGTCAAATGACTAGTGTCACCCAAACTACTCCCGGCATGGCAACTCCAGAGGACTTATTTCGTTGTCTTTCAGCGCTTTGCATCAAGACCAAAACGTATGAACATCAGCCAATTTTTTCCGTCAAAGAAAGTATGAATTTGCGCGGAAGCCTCCCAGGCGCCCATTGTAACACCCTCTACTATATGGACGAAAAGGGAACACTGTGGTTATGCGTTATTAAAGAGTCGCGGCGCATGAATCCCCGGGTGCTGTCTCACCTCATTGACCCAGCCCGCCTCAGCTTCGCTAGGCCGGAGCGCGTTATTTTCGATCTTGGTGTTTAGCCGGGCGCCGTGACACCGTATGCCTTAATAAAAGATATAGAGGCAAATATAAACGTCATACTTCATGCCGAGGTGATGGTGGGGAAGACCGCAATTTTTCCCCCTAACCAACGATCGAACAACCGCTATCTCCCCATCGGATCTTTTAAAGTTACTGGAGGCCACCGGCCATTACCCTATGGTCATCGACCTTTCGCAGGCCACAGACGTGCTTAACTAAATTTCGAAATACAGGACTTGTCAGGAAAGGCTTAAGAAGCCATTTTGGTTAAATTGCAAGCGGGCTAAAACCCGCGCCCCCTAAACGGAATCCAGAGCATGGAACAATTTCTTAACCAGGGCGTTGTTGATGAGACGCCTAGCGGCGATTTGATTAAGGATGCAACCATCGATACCTTTCAGGTAGACGTCCTAGAAGAATCGATGACAACTCCTGTTATCGTAGACTTCTGGGCAACATGGTGCGGACCGTGCAAACAGCTTACACCGATCCTAGAAAAAGTTGTTCTCGCCGCTAAAGGTGCCGTCAAGCTGGTCAAAATAGATATTGACCAGAACCAAGCACTCGCCCAACAGCTACGAATCCAGTCGGTTCCGACGGTTTACGGTTTCTCAGGCGGTCGACCGGTTGACGCATTTCAGGGCGCCCAGCCAGAAAGCCAAATAAAATCCTTCGTCGAAAAGCTTGCTGAATCGGCAGGCACAACTCAGACCGATCCGGTCGCTGAGGCCGTCGAGCGGGCGCGGAGCGCCCTTTCCGCGGAGGATTTTGAAAGTGCGGTGACAATCTTTAGCCAAGTCCTCAGCCATGAGCCGGAAAACATAGAAGTACAAGGCGGGCTAGCCCGCGCCCTAGTTGGTATGGGCCATATCGAAGAGGCGGCGGACCTTTTGTCAAAAATACCGGAAGACCTGGAGGACAATGCAGATGTGACGGCAGCGCGTAATGCCCTTGAACTTGCTAATCAAAGTGCCGCTGTGGGTGATTTAGATGTTTTAGAAGCCGCTTTAGGAGCCAACCCTGCAGATCATCAGATTCGTTTCGATTTAGCAGTTGGCCTTTTCGGCGCGGGTCGCCGGGAGGAGGCTATTGAACATCTAATCCAAAGTATGAAGATCGATAGAACATGGAATGAAGAAGCAGCTCGCAAGCAGTTAATCCAATTCTTCGATACAATGAGCCCAACCGATGAGTGCACAATTGTGGGCCGCCGCAAAATGTCCGCGGTATTGTTTTCATGATAATTAAAGATTCCCGATGACCGGCGTATTCGATCCACCGTTCGAGAAACTTCCAACGGAGATACCAATTTTTCCGCTTACTGGGGTTCTGCTTTTGCCAGGAGGCAAACTACCGCTGAACCTTTTTGAACCTCGATATCTTAGCATGATGTCAGAAGCACTAGCCGGTCACCGGTTGATCGGTATGGTTCAGCCGACAGGCGATAATGAAGGCGATCAGCCGGAGGTCTACCAAACCGGCTGTGCCGGGCGTCTAACATCGTTCAGTGAAACCGAGGATGGCCGTTACCTTGTCACACTTAGCGGATATATTCGTTTTGATATTAAACAGGAACTACCGTTGCGCGCGGGGTTTCGGACTATAATACCAGATTGGCTACCGTATCGTGGCGATCTGGCAGAAGTCGATAGCGTTGGCATTGACCGCGACAGGATGTTACGGACCCTAAAAGGGTATTTTACTGCAAATCAAGTTGATGCAAATTGGGACGCTATTGAAGAAACGTCTACAGATCGACTTGTTAACGCCCTCGCAATGATGTGTCCTTTCCAGCCAAGCGAAAAACAGGCCCTCTTAGAGGCGGAGTCTGTAGTTGATAGAGCGGATGTAATGGTGGCACTGTTAGAGATGTCACTGGCCGCGAACGATGATAACGTTAATCTACAAAGAAACTAATACTGGACCGGGAATATTTTTAATGACACACGAAACAATCGGGATTGATCCAAAATTATTGGAAATCTTGGTCTGTCCTCTTACCAAAGGTCCGTTGGCCTACGACTCCGTCGCCCAAGAACTTGTTAGCGAGCAGGCACGTCTCGCTTATCCTATCCGCGATGGAATTCCGATCATGCTGGCCGACGAGGCCAGACTGCTCGACGACGAAAAATAACCCAAAGTCGTATTAGAATTATCCATGGCCGGCAGCGAACCACGCGCGACCGACATCAAGGTAAATCGGGTGGAAAAAACGCTGGAGATTATCTTTGATGATGGCACAGATTTCTTATTACCTGCTGAATACCTTAGAGTCGAAAGCCCTTCGGCGGAGGTGCAGGGTCACGGGCCTGGTCAAAAAATTCTAGTGGCGGGTCGGCGTCATGTTGGAATAGCTAATGTCGAACCGGTTGGCAATTATGCGATTCGCATCGTGTTCGACGATCTACATGATACCGGTATTTTTTCATGGCGATACCTCTATCAGCTTGGCGCTGAATTCAAAACCCGCTGGGAAGAATATCTTGCTGCAATAGACTCTGCCGGGCTCCGCCGAGACCCCTGATATATTGATAGGTACAGCAACCCTCCGGCTGGCGCGACAATAAAAGCTAGAGCGGTTGGCCGCGGGCTAACCGCGGTAGTTCGCCGAGTTGTCCCATAGCATGTTTCATTAGTAGTCTTTTGAGTGGCGGCGACTGATTGACCAGCCCCAAGCCGGCGTCCCGTGCGAGCCGAATAGGCGCAATATCATTGGAGAAAAGACGATTCAATGAATCGGTCGCAGCAATCATCATCATGTTATCCGGCTTCCGCCATCTTTCGTAGTGCTCGAGAGTTGCGGCATCTCCGGGATCAAGACCAAGCCTAAGCCGGTCGACAATAATTTCCGCGAGCGCCGCAACATCCCGAAGGCCAAGGTTCAATCCTTGGCCGGCAATCGGATGGATAGCATGAGCCGAGTCGCCAATAAGGGCAACCCGAGGGGCAACGTAACGCCGCGCGTGAACAGCAGAAAGCGGATATAACCAACGCTCCGAACCGACCCGCACCTCCCCGAGAAAACTCCCAAAACGGGAGTGCAACTCTTCGGCGAAGGTAGCATCATCAAGTTTAATTATTTTAGCAGCGAATTCATTTCTCTCGGTCCAAACAATCGAGGATCGGTTTTTCGTCATTGGTAGAATCGCGAACGGGCCCGATGACAGAAAATGCTCATGAGCTACACCTTGGTGAGAAACCTCGTGCTCTACAGCGCATACGATGCCTGTTTGGGGATAAGACCAACTCACCGCATCTATCCCAGCCATTTCCCGCACTGCAGAATGGCGCCCATCGGCGGCAACTGCCAACCGAGCCTCAACACTTCTACCGTCATCAAGATCTAGCGACACATAGCTAGGATAAAAATGGGCGGCAGACAGAGGTACCTTTTCTAAAACCGGCAAACCTCTCTTCTTAACCTCTTGAGCGAGCGTACGACGAATGTGCGCGTTCTCGACGATCCATCCAAGGGGACCCTTACCCAAATCGCGGTGGTCGTAGTGGAGAAACAGCGGCGACGTGCCGTCTGCGACACGGATCTCTAAAATCGGCTCTGCAGAGGCCGAGAGCGGGCCCCATAGTCCCGTACCATTTAGGATAAGTTGTGATCCCGCAGAGACTGCCGAGCCGCGGCCGTCAAAAGTAGCCGCGGCCATATCGTCAAGGCTACCCCGCTCGATCACAACCACTCGGGCGCCTACTCCAAGAAGATTGAGAGCGAGAGACAGCCCAACTATGCCTCCGCCTATAATTGCTACGTCAAAACGCTCTTTATTCATACGTCATACATGGCCCTTGAGGAGAGAACTGTCCAGTGCCGGCGCAGAGTAGTGATTAAGTATCGTGCAAAAACTAATAAATGCTGTTCTGTTAAGAATTTCCCAGCCCGGTTTCAGGAACTCTCCGGGGGACTGCATCCATTCTGGATGTAAAACACGGTCTGGAACGGGCTTTTCAGGTAATCTTCTATAATTGATAGAAGGCGCCCACGGACAGTCCTAAATCGCAAAAAGCTTACAAGCTACTTTAAACACACCGGTTCTCGCCACCGGTACTTGTAAATGACTCGATCCAATTCAGACGGCCGAGACGGCTATCAACGCGGAGGCGATATCGGGTTAAATAGGTGCTACTTGCGGGATTATTTCGCAACACCATTTTATTGGCCTCGGTCAAACTGGCACCGTATCTCCGGTGCGGTTCCCTAGCTGGGGAAGAACCGGTTATAATAGATAGAAGATTGGGGGGGTGTCGTTTCCATATTTGAAAGGAGGGCTGTGGGTGTCATCCACTGAAGACTTTTTTGTTCGTTTCTGGGGTGTTCGTGGATCAATCGCTTCTCCAGGACCCCAAACGGCCGAGTATGGAGGCAATACATCATGTATTGAGATTCGCTGCGGGGGGAATCCTCTGATCTTTGATGCAGGAACGGGACTGCGGGATCTCGGGGAAGCCATCGCGGCAGACGGCGTAAAGGATTTAGATCTGTTTCTGACACACACACATATAGATCATATCGCTGGATTCCCCTTCTTTCGTCATGCGTTCCAGCGCGGAAACACACTCCGCGTTTGGTCCGGCCACTTGGAGAGTGCCTCAAGCACCGAAGGGGTCCTGCGCCAGTATATGTCCGAGCCACTATGGCCTGTACCAATAGATATATTCAGCGCGGATGTAAGTTATCATGACTTTCGCGCCGGTGACACGTTAAACCCTTGCGAGGGCGCAAAGCTACGTACAGCACCATTAAACCACCCCCAGAACGCTACTGGTTATCGGGTCGATTTCGGGGGTAAAGCAATATGTTACATATCAGATACTGAGCAGCGAGAAGACGGATTGGACCCGAATATCCTCGAGTTGATCGACGGCGCTGATATCGTAATTTACGACTCTACATATACGGACCGTGAATACCCTAATTATAAAGGCTGGGGCCACTCCACCTGGCAAGAAGGCGTGCGGCTCTGCGATGCGGCCAGTGTAGGCACCCTCGTGATATTTCATCATATGCCTGAGCGCACCGACGCCGATCTCAACCTAATCGCTGAAGAGGCTGAAAGGACGAGACCGGGTACCATAGTTGCTCGCGAAGGCATGACTCTCTCACCCTAACCCGACTGTCTAGTGATAACACCTATTACACGAATAAGATGGCGAGCACTCCGAATGGGGTTACAGACTGTGCTTTGCGGAAAACGACTTGGTTGGTTTATACCTTACCGGTATGCAGCGTCTGTAACTGAGCCGGACGGATACCCAGCGCTCGAACCTTTCTTCGACGCTGCCCAGCCCGCCTTTGAGGCTGTCCTTGACAATATCGACGACTATGCTGATGAGTTAGAGGTAATCGGCACGGAACCCTCGCCACAGCCGCGGTGGCGCCAAGGCTGGTTTCCTCGCCTAGATGCAGCGGCTGCATATACTATGGTGCGTGACCGCCAACCTCGACAAATTCTCGAAATCGGCTCAGGTCATTCTACCCGATTCATGGCCCGGGCTGTCTCGGATGGTGACCTGTCAACACGTATTATTTCGATAGATCCCGCACCTAGGGCATCTATCAACAAGATTGGCGTCGAACACGTGGCCTCTACCCTACACAGGGCAGATTCAAAAATATTCGACTCTCTCGTCGCCGGGGATTTCTTGTTTGTGGACTCCAGTCATATAATGATGCCCGGTACAGATGTTGATTATCTCATAAACGATATTTGGCCGCGCCTCCCGCCCGGCGTCATCTTCCATGCTCATGATATATTGCTACCCGACGGATATCCGGCCCACTGGAGGTGGCGAGGATACAACGAACAATTGGCGATCGCGCCGCTGATCGTCGGAAACGCCGCAAGGCTTCTTTTTGCCAGCCGGTTTGCAATTACTCGAATGAAGGCAAGGGTGGATCAAGGGGTCATCGGGCGACTAGACCTGTTTGATGGTGCGATCGAGACTAGTCTGTGGCTTGAGAAATCGTAACTTAATATGGTGTTCTATGGGGGGCCCGGACTTTAAACTAACTAAATGGTATGACGCCAGTAACCCTCGCCGTACTAAGTACGTCAGTGTAAGCTTTGCTCGTGAACCCAATCTTCAATTCCGCCACTAATTTCTTTCGCCACCCTGTTGCAAGGCGGAGACCATTTCGTACTCTTGCACGTGTCGCGGTCTGGCAGTTCGTTAGCCGCGCCCAAGATAGAGTCAAGAAAGATTGGTTGGATGGTACATGCTTAATCGCCGGCAGAGGCATGACCGGATTAACCGGAAACATCTATTACGGCCTGCACGAATTTCACGAAATGGCGTCCGTTCTCCACATATTGCGAAGCGGCGATGCTTTCGCTGATGTTGGAGCAAATGCAGGGGCGTATACTGTACTAGCCAGCGGCGTCGCGGGTGCCAACACAGAAGCCATTGAACCGGGTCGGGCTGCGCTTTCGGCCCTTAAAACTAATATCACGATGAACGCCCTCGATAGACAGGTCACAGTTTACGAATGTGCCGTCGCGGCGGTCCCCGGCGAGGCTTCTTTTACTGAGGGCGCCGGGACTATGAATCGCTTGACAGAGACGGGAACTCGGCGAGTCCCGGTAATGGCCCTCGACGGGCTAAGCCGAATTCCAACGATGATAAAGATCGATATCGAGGGCGGCGAAATGGCGGCTTTTCATGGCGCGCAGAAAATTCTTGGTTCGGATGCGCTTCTTTGTATAGTTTCGGAAAGCCACGACACCGAAATAAGCGGATTTCTCGCTGATTTTGGCTTTGCCAAGTATCGCTACAATGCACTTACTCGAACCTTTCACGAGGATGTGAGGGGCCGAGAAAGTGCCTGGTTCGTGCGCGATATGGTGGGCCTGTTAGAGCGGATTAACGACGCGAGGAAGACCGAAGTTTTCGGCGTTTGGGTTTAGAATTCAGTTTGGCCCCCGCCGGCAGGTTTTCCCTCGTTATTTGTATGGATCCGCCGCATCTCGAAGGCCGTCGCCGAAGAAGTTAAATGCCAGGATTACGATGATAACTGGTACCACCGGCAACATCAGCCAGGGATAAAGTGCTACGACGTTGATGTTCTGCGCTTCGGCTAGCAGAACCCCCCAACTGGTGATCGGCGGGCGTAGACCTAGGCCGAGAAACGAAAGGGCTGTCTCTCCTAGGATCATTGCTGGAATAGACAGGGTGGCTGAGGCGATTAAATGACTCATAAAGCTCGGCATCATATGTCGCCAGATTATACGGCCGGGCTTGGCGCCCATCAGGCGGGCAGCCGACACAAAATCCTCCTCGCGCACCGCTAAAAGCTTTGATCTCACTGCTCGGGCAAGCCCGGTCCAGTCCAGAAGGCCGAGGATGATCGTAATGCCAAAATAAATTAGGATAGGGCTCCACGTCACTGGTAGCGCCGCAGATAGCGCCATCCACAATGGCAGTTCAGGGAAGGACCGTATAACCTCGATTGTCCGCTGGGTAACATTGTCCACCCAACCGCCGTAATAACCCGCCAAACCACCGAAGAACATACCCAGCATAAAGCTGATAGCGATGCCGATGATGCCGACAGTGAGCGAGATCCGCGTGCCCATCACGATACGTGAAAACATGTCACGTCCTAGCCGGTCGGTCCCTAGCAGAAAAAAGGTGCCATTTTCTGGCGGACAAATCAGGTGAAACCGCATCTCTATCAAGCCCCAAAATTGATACTTATCCCCGAGACATAAAAAGCGGATTGGGTTTACCTGATTGGGGTCGTCTTCGTATTCGCGCTTAAGGTTTTCCATGTTGAGCGTATATTTCAGACCGTAGGTGAAGGGTGCGCTTATACCCCCGTCATGGAAAAGGTGTAACGACTGGGGAGGGGCGAAGATGTGTTCAGTGTGCCGGGTGTTCATGTTGTAGGGCGCGATGAATTCACTGATCAGTACCGAGAAATATATCAGCGCAAGAATTGCGCCCGACCAGACCGCTAGCTTGTGTTTTCGAAAGCGGATCCACATCATTCGCCATTGCGACGCCATATAGATGCGTTCCTGTTCTGGGGTCAGCGCCTCGGCGACGTGGGGGTCGAACGGTTGATCGGATACCCAGTGTTCGAGACGATCGCTTCCGGGCGCCCCATCCCCCGATGATCCAGATTGCGATGGGCTGCTCATCGTTTTGCCCCCCCGCCCAGTCGGATTCGGGGGTCAAGCATGGCGAGCAGGATGTCTGAAATAAACACGCCGACGACCGTCAATAGAGATAGGAACATTAAAAAAGACCCGGCAAGGTACATATCTTGGCTTTGCAGCGCCCGCAGCAGCATCGGCCCGGTAGTCGGCAGGGACAGCACCACAGATACAATTACCGCTCCAGAAATGACCTGCGGTAGCAGATTACCAATGTCGGCGATGAACGGATTTAGAGACATGCGCAGAGGGTACTTTATCAGCAGCTTACGAGGCTTTAGCCCCTTGGCTCGGCCAGTAACCACGTATTGCCGTTGCAGCTCGTCAAGCAGGTTCGCGCGCAGCCGGCGGATCATTCCGGCCGTCCCCGAAGTACCGATAACGACCACCGGCACCCAAAGATGTTCGAGAATCGATAAGAACTTGGCCCAGGTCCACGGCTGTCCGATGAACTGATCGTCCATCAGCCCCCCAACCGAGGTGCCAAACCATCGGTTAGCGAGGTACAGAAGGACCAGCGCTAAAAGAAAATTAGGGGTCGCGAGACCGAGAAAGCCAAGAAAAGAAAGGCTATAATCTCCCCAAGAATACTGGTGCGTGGCCGAATAGACACCGATCGGGAACGAAACTGCCCATGTAAACAAGATGGTTGTGAACGACACTAGAAAGCTGAGCCACAGACGATCTCCAACAACCTCGGATACAGGCTGATTGTGCTCAAATGAGAAACCGAAATCGCCCTGCAGCATGCCAAACAGCCACATTAGGTATTGCTGCCACCAGGGTTTGTCGAGGCCATACTGCTCTCGCAAGAAGGCGATCTTAGCCTCATCGACCGCTTCGCCCTGACTTTGAAGTTCATTAATGTAGCTGCTCAGATAGTCGCCGGGCGGCAGTTGGATAATAACGAAGACTATCAGACTAATCGCGAGTAGCGTGGGGATCATAATTAGCAAACGATGGCCAAGATATTTGAGCATACTATTCTGATCCTACCGCTGGGGCTCGCGCCGTTCGGCGTTATCAAACCAAAAGGTATCCGGCCGATAAATGCCAAAATGGGCACCTGGATTCCAGTTGTAGATGCCTTTGTCGGGTAAATTTCGGAGGTCTTTATTCACAACTACCGGCTGCGGCACCGAACCGATTAGACCAATCGAATAAACCTGATCGGCATTGATTTCCAGCATGCGCTGCCAAATACCCTGCCGCTCGCGGCGGCTGCGAGCATAGGCCCACGCCCTATTCAGCTTAAGCAGTTCCAGTGCGAAGGGGTCAGACGGTCGTTCGCCAGCGCGGGACTGAGTTTGGAAATACTGGCCCCATTTGGGCCATTGAAGTTGCAGCTGGTCGGTAGGCGCGAATTCGGCCGGGATGGTGTCCGCATTTGGGATGCCGAATTCGTGGCCAGACCAGATTGACACCAGAGTTTCTCCTGCGAAGATCCGGTTACGGAACACCTCGCGTTGCGACGGACGCGTAAACAGTTTGATGCCCGCCGCCAGCCATGAATCATGAATGAGTTCCAGAACGTCTGTTTGTTCTGTATCTTCGCCCGCGGTTTCGACGATAATTTCCATCGGACGACCATCAGGCAACAGCCGGACGCCGCGTGAATCTCGCTTTAATAGGCCGAGTTCGTCCAGTAGCGAGTTAGCACTCACCAAGTCGAACTGAGCCCACGCATCGCGGTAGGCTTTTTTGTGAAGAGGGCTCGAGGGCAGCACGGTATTCTGCCCCTCGATCGCTAGACCGTAATATATAACTTGGTTAATTTCATGGCGGTTAATTGCGAGTGATAAAGCGCGCCGGAACTTCACGTCCTGCATTAGGTTACGCCAAACGTCGTCTTTCACATTCAAATTGGGGAATAGCGCTAGATGCGAGCCCTTTGCTGTCTGCCACAGACGAACTTTGAAATTTTCGCGCTTCTCGGCTTCCTTAAGGAACGTGTAGTTATTGAACGCTATACCGCGTGCTTGAAAATCTGATTCCCCCGCACCCGTTTTAAGCGGAATTACGCCGGCCGCGGCGATGGACATGGCAATCCGGTCAGTATACGGCAACTGGCGACCGTTTTGATCAACGCGATGATAAAAAGGATTGCGCTCAAAAATAAAGCGCTGCGCCGGCGGTTTTGTAAGTAGGAGCCAAGGCTGGAGTGTCGGTAGGTCCGGATTATCGTTTTTGTACTGGTTATCCCGCCGGTTATGAAGGGCTGCCCAGTTCCGACGCCCCGATTTCTTCACCTTAGTGCGCAGTGTATTTGCTTCGGCGTAATCTGCGTGAAACTGCTTAAGATAATGTGACGGCCGATAGATATAGAGTGGCGTAGCAGATGCCAGCGCCGGCAAAAAATGAGGGTTTGGGAGACTCCATGAAAAACGCACAGTGTGCCTATCAATGACTTCAAACTTTGCGGCCTCGCCCGAAACTACCATCTGTTTTGGTGCCCCGAGTGGCGATAGCTTTTTGTGGTTGGCGATATCCTCCCACCAATAACGGAAATCTTCAGATGTAAAGAGTGTTCCGTCTGACCAGCGATGGCCCTTACGAAGGCGTAGTGTAAATATTCGGCCCTGTTTGACGTCGACTCCGGCGAGGATATCCGGCTGCAGCGCAAACTGCGTGTCGTAGGTCATCAAACGCGCGTAACCGTATACAACGATGATCCGCGTATCCTTCGAACGACCAAAAACGACGCGCATGGTGCCGCCGTGTCGACCCGGATTTTCTAGCTGGACGATGCGCGGCTCCTGCGGCAGGCGCGCGGTGATGGGCGGTAGTTTGCCAATCGCAATATCGTTTTTAAACCAAGGTGTTTCTAAAGGTTTTGCTGTTTGCGCGACGGCTGCACCAAAAACAAAAGTGCCGGCGATCAAGACGGTGGATCGTATTATACTCTTCATGCAAGTAATTCCCCCACGCTGGCCGAGGGGGCCGCGCGTACGAAATGTTCGTTGCCCAGATCAACAAGGCCGAGATCATGGCCGCTGCCGATCGTGAACGGCTCTGGCCATTCAGAGGGAATAGATGCCTTTCCTTCCATCAGCGCCGTTAGGTCGAGCCGGGACCCTGGGTCGGGCTTTGGAACCGCCGACAACAGGGCCTTGGTATACGGATGCACCGGCGCCCGGAATAGCGCGTCGCGAGGCGCTGTTTCCACCAGACGCCCGGCGCACATCACGGCGATCCGGTCGGCGATATAATCAACAACCGCCAGATTGTGGGAAATGAAAAGATAGGTAAGCCCCAGATCCTGCTGCAGGTCTTTGAGCAGGTTCAGAATTTGCGCCTGTACCGATACATCTAGAGCCGAGACCGGCTCATCGCATAGCAGCAGCTCGGGTTTCAGGGCTAGCGCCCGAGCGATGCCGATTCGCTGTCTCTGGCCGCCCGAAAAGCTATGCGGATAACGGTTAAGATAGCGTGGATCAAGGCCAACGAGCGCAATCAACTCCTGCACCATTTCCGCGCGATAGGCCTCGTCGCCGATATTGTGGATAAGCAACGGCTCAGAAATGATGTCAAATACCGTCATTCGAGGATTTAGAGACGAGAATGGGTCTTGGAACATAAACTGGACCCTCCGCCGGTAAGGAAGAAGTTCCTTTTCGCCCAACGCGGTCAGATCGATGTCGGTCCCACGGTCGTTAAATATCACCTGACCGGAATCGGGGGTTAGCGCGCGCATAATCATCTTGGAGAGCGTTGTCTTGCCACAACCCGACTCGCCGACAAGGCCCAGACATTCACCCTGTCGAACAAAAAAGCTGACATCTTCAACTGCCAGCACTTTCTGAACTTCGCCGCCACTAAAGATGCCGCCTTTTCGAAGCGGATAGGTTTTAGTTAGCCCGGAAACTCGCAGGAGCGGTTTTTCCAGGGCAACCGCCTCTTCCTCACGTGCCGCCAGTAGATGGCCGGTTGTATGACGGATCTCGCGCAGTGGGACAAGGCGTTCACCTTCTTCCATGTGAAAACGCGGAACGGCCCGCAAAAGAGCTTTTAGATAATCATGTCCTGGGCTGAGGAAGATATCATCCAGCGAACCGCGTTCCAGCACCCCACCATGATACATTACCACGATCTCATCGGCGACGTTAGCAACAACACCGAGATCATGGGTGATCATCAGCACCGCCATCTGTAATTCCCGTTGCAGATCGTTAATCAACTTCAGGATTTGCGCTTGAATGGTTACGTCCAGCGCGGTGGTCGGCTCGTCCGCGATCAGTAGGGATGGGCGACAGACAAGCGCCATGGCAATCATTGCGCGCTGGCGGAGCCCGCCCGACAGCTCAAAGGGATAGGTTTTCAACGCGCGTGCGGGGTCGGGGAAACCGACGAGACGCAACATCTCGGCTGTTAATTCTATCCCGAGTTGCTTCGATAACTCGCGGTGTAGAAAAAGTGCTTCCGAAATTTGGTCACCAACTGTGTGTAGCGGCGACAGCGACGTCATCGGCTCCTGAAAAATTATGGATATCTGGCCGCCGCGGATTTCCCGCATCTTCGGCCCGTTGGCATCCAGCGCCAGCAGATTGGTGGTTTTCCTGTTTTTGGGATCGGTATATATAATCTCGCCGCCGGTTACCTTTGCTGCCTTCGGCAGAATACCCATAATTGTCTGGGAGACGACGGATTTGCCGGATCCGGATTCGCCGACTAGTGCAACGGTTTTCCCTTCGGGAACACGGAAACTAGCCCCCCTGACGGCAGGGACAATGCCCTCGGCCACGTGGAATTCGACCTTGAGGTCGTTGACGTTCAATAAATCCTTCATTGGGAATCGCTACTAGGTGTAAATAACTCTTTCGTTTCACCCAGAAGCTCAAGATTCCCCAAGGTGGTCGGCGAAAGATCCAGCCCTCGGTCACTAGCAGCTTTCGACGCGCATTTAACAATATCGGCGAACCCACTGAGAGTCGATTCAATCCGAATTTTAACGCCGCCCCCCTTAAGAACAAGTTGCAGCCAACCACGCCTCCCGTCACGACGGGTCGAAAAGTGCCGGAGGCGCATCTCCTCTATATCCTGCCAACGCATGGAACGTGAAAAAGGCCCGGAAACCATTATTCCCGTAATACTAAGCTCTATGACACTAACATGTCGAATGATCACGTTCCCGGTATAGACGATGAACAAAGACACCAAAAATATCATTGTCCAGTATACAGGGCCTATTGTTTGAAGGAAAAGAACTGGCCCCACCGTAACCGCTAGACCAAAAGCCGCACGGATATAGTCGGAAGCAATTGTATGTATTGTATGGCGGTATTCGGTCACGCGGGTGCCGGAAAAAGGTCTCGCGCCGACATCCAACGGGCTGCCGGATGGGATGCCGTCCGATCGATGAATTCGCGGATGAAATCCCAACACCCTTGGTCATGCGTTAGATGGTGAGTGAGCAATCCCGTAGCCTCTCCAGCATCCGCCGCCCCTTCGCGCTTCGCGACAAGATGCGCGATCGCCGCGGCTAGATTGGACGTGTTCCCTGCAAAACCCCCGGTACCGTGCCAATCGATAATGTCTATATGAGTGTTGACAGCCGTCAGCCCCGGCACTGGTTCAACATTTGGGCGGGCTGCGAATGTCGAGATACCGTGGTACCCCAGACCCGGCAGCAGGGACATTACCGAGGGGTGGATTCGGTTCCATGGCGGGACTATGGCCTCGACCCAGCCGCCCTCGCCAAAAATATCGAACAGTCGCCCCCGACCTGTGGCCAGTTCGCCAGCTATGTCCCACAGATCCCGATCGGCACCGAGCTCAGATTTCCGGTCACCAGAAGACCGGAAATTCCGGTGGGCATATCCATGCTGCAGGATATCTACGTGCATATCTGACAATATATCTGATAGCGCAGGCACCGCGGTCGCGGGGACGACGGCGATAGCGACCGGCACGCCGGCCTCACGCTGGAGAGCGAGCAGGTGTTCGAGGGCGGACGTCGGCTCGATCGCATCGTCATCTCGCCACCAGAACACCGCGTTCCGTCCGGCATCAGCCCAGTGATCGAGCTCGGCCGTTAGGTCGCCCCAAGAACTCATGTGGCCGTCCGACAGTGCTGCTCGAGCCATGCTGAGAGGAGGTGGGCGCTTGTATCAGCACCGTTGGCTTTAAGCCCCGAGATATCCGGTGGCGGGGCGGCCAGTGCTTCATTTACGGCGTGGGCAAGGGCTTGCGGGCTCAACTGATCTTCCTTAATACTGCGGATACCGTTGCGGTCTTCCAGAAGACGCGCGCGCAGCGTCTGTTCCGTTTCCAGACCGCCGGCATAGGGCACGATCACGCCACGGGTCTGCGCCGCTAACATTTCCATAACTGTGTTGTAACCACCCTGGCTGATTGAGAGCGTGCAATTCGCCATCAGCGTAGTAAAATCCGCCCGGGCCCGTTCGACGGCGATACCCTCTGGCGCGTCTTCTTTCAGCTGATCAAATATGGCCTGCGGCAGGGCATGGCCGACGAGAATACGCCATAGGCGATCGGAAAGTTCCGTTTCTTTCCTAGCTAACATGGCGGCTCTAAAGAGTTCCTCAGAGACAGCCCCCCCGCCGGCGGAAACAATCACCTCGTCGGCACCCGGCCCACCTGGTATTTTTTTCGGCGTGTCCACAACATATCCACTATAGGCGACGATATCCGAAATCCGGTCAGCGGGGCCAAAAGTATCGCCGAAGGGTATTAGTTTTGGATCACCGTGAATAAGTATGCGATCATAATAGGTTTCGATCCGCGACAACATCTCTTCCACACGCTGTGGCTTGGGTGGTTTGACCAAGATGTCGCGGACCGAAGATACAATAAGTGGTCGGTTTGGCCGTGTCTTTGCGGCATCTAACAGCGCGGTCAGTTCGTTGCGCAGTTGGCGCCGCCCAAATGGAAACAGCTCCGTGATGACAGCATCCGGGGAACAAGCTTCATAAGCCTGCAACAGGAGCCCGCGGCGCCGTTCATAGAAAGCTTCATCGATTTCCAGACCATTTTCGTCGACCAGGGTTTTAAAATGCTTATCTGCCGCGCGCACGGGTGGTAGCTGGATCAGCTTTGCACCTGTTACGTCGAGGCCCGGCACATCGTGACCGCCGGACACGATGGTCACGTCCATACCTGCGCGGCTGAATGCCCGCGAAAGGGTCGCGGTTCGTTTCAGATGTCCTATCCCGAGCAGATGCTGCACCCAGAAAAATATTCTAGGTGCCATTATTCCCTCCATTCTCTGTCAGGGGAACGTTCAGCGCTTCGATCGCGAAACCACCATCCGAATCAGCTTCGAATATGTGAACACTGGCCCAATTCATTTTTTCCGGCGGTTTGCCAACCATACTCCATCCGGTCGCTAATGACAGCGCCGCCCGTATGATTCCCTGGTGGCAGACAGCGCCGGTCGGTTGTCCTGTAGCCGCTATCTCGCGTGCCCAAGCGGCCACGCGGTCGCGTACGTCTCGCGGGCTTTCGCCCCCGTGCGGCCGCAGATCAAGCCCCTTTGCGGCTCGGATAGAAATCTCATCGCCGTATATTTCTTCCAGCTCCGAACGGGTGTGGCCTTCCCATGCGCCCCAGTCCATTTCAATAATCGCGGGGTCAAGCTGAGTGATTTCAAGCGAGAGTATTTCGGCCGTCTGCTGCGCTCGGCTAAGGGGGCTAGAAACCCACCGAAACACCCGATAGGCGTCGGGAACGCGCCATTTCGCGACTTCCTCGCACCCTTCCGCCGACAGTGGGCGGTCAGTGCGGCCCTGTAGCCGATGCTCCCCGTTCCAGTCGGTTGGTCCGTGGCGGATCAAAGCAATCTCCGTCATACGGCCCCCAACTCCACAGCGCCACGCAAAATACGGTCGAGCGTGACCGCCGCGGATGTTATATCGTTTTCTGAGGCCGTGCGAGCAAGTGCCTTCTTTGAGAATACGGACCGCCTATTCGGCGCAACGAGCAATTCCGCAGTGGCGGTGGCAAATGCACCAACATCCCCGACAAGACACAAAAGCCCAGTTTCGCCGTGTCTGACAAAATCTGGAACCCCGCCGGTTTCACCTGCGACCACTGGTAGTCCCGTGGCTTGGGCTTCCAACATTGCCATCCCGTATGCCTCGTTCACAGCAGGCCAGACCATTAAATCCGCCGCTGCGTATAACGCAGGCAGTTCCTCAGGCATGACCCCACCCGCGAACCGGATGCGATTACTGGCCAAATCTGCAAACGCGGCTTCCACCGGTAAACGAGCGGGGCCGTCGCCTACGATCAGAAGCGCCCATTCACTATTCTGTAGACGACCTAGTGCCTCGGCCAGCACCCGGTAACTGGCGAGCTTGTCTCCGTCCCGCATCATTCCAACCGCCAACAGTATCGGGGTGTTACCGTCCACCTGAAAGCGCCCGACGATATCTGCTCGATGTTTTATCCGGTTTTTTGCGGCAAGCGCGAAAGGCGTCGTGTCGGTGAACGGCGGAAGAGTGTGATATCTGCCGGGATCTTCTAGCAACGGTTGCACGCAGGCGGCGTCTCGCTGCGACAGGCCGATAATTCCTAGCCCGTGCTTGATGGCCGATTCCGCCGCTCTGTACCCAATGTCCCAGGGCCCACCCGCCTGTTTAGGCGCGTGGGAAACCTCGGCGAGAAAATAGGGTATTTCGAGGGCCTCGCTGACAGCCGGCCCGATCCAGTCCGGCGCTTTGTGGTATACGTGATATGTGAACCAGGCATCAGGCCGCCGCTCGGAATTTCCCCTCTGCCAGTTCTCGATCAGAACCCTTGCTTCCTCTTGTGCCCCCTGGGCAAGCGCCCTCTGGGTTGCTGGATCCCCGATACCGTCGCGGCTAACGAACTCGCTGGCAATGTCCACCTTATGCCCGCACCCCAGAGCGGCAATCAGGTTGCGAGCCATTTGGCGATCGCCCGACGGCACCGGCGACGATACAGGTTTCATTGGGGCGTAGAAAGCGATCCTCATCGTACGAAGCTTCAGGCCGCATCGCGGTCGGATAAAGTGACCGCTGCACCTAGCTTGGCTGCAAGCCGGTCGATCCCCGCCCTGAATGAAAATGCGCTTCGTACGCGCGCCTCTCCAGCGCGGCCTAGAAACAGTCTGCGTTCGGAATTTACAGCGAGCGTCGCGATTGCGTTTCTGAGTGCATCAGGGTTATCCGCCGGGACCAGCACCCCAGTTTCGCCGTCGACGATCAACTCCGGAATGGCTGAAACATCGGTAGCAACACAGACTAAGCCCTGGCTCTGAGCTTCCATCAGTACATTTGGAAGACCGTCGCGGTCACCATCGTTACCGACCCGGCTTGCCAAAACGAACAAGTCGGCCTTTCGGTATAGATTGCGCACTTCACCTTGCGGCAATGCGCCGAACCAGACCACTCTGTCCGCGATACCAAGCCGTTCGGCCCGCACTTTTAAGCGGTCACACAATTCGCCGCCGCCGACATGCCACAGCCGCCAATTGATATGTGAAGGCAATCCCGCCACCGCATCGAGGAGAATGTCGTGACCCTTTTTCTCCACCGCTCGGCCCACACACAAGAAGTACAATGGGTCGTCAGGATCAGACCCATCGCGCAAGGCCCTTCTGTTCGGCGCGGGCGGAAATCGATCAGCGTCCAGCCCATGATAGACCAACTCCACTTTTCCTTCCCCGTTGTCCAGCGCCGCCAGATGGTCTCGAGCATAGCCAGAACAGGTAACCAGCCAGCTAGCGGCGGCCAATTTTTCTCGCTTCTCCCATTCCGGCGTGGTCCAGATATCCTTTGCGTGGGCGGATACAGTCCAGGGCCTTCCAGTCAGCGCAGCTGCGTAGCGTGCGACGGATGCGGGCGTGTGTAGAAAATGAGCATGGATATGTTCTATATCTGGCGCCAGTTCATGTGCCAGCACGAGGGCCTGCCCGAAGCGACGGATTCGGTTAGTTGTCCTGTCGCGGTATAAATCTCGTAGCCATGCACGCCGAACTTTCCGGTAGGCTGACAATTTCCGCATTTTGCGCCAAGCAACCCACACCCGTCGTGGTTCTTGGTAAAGATATTCCGGAAGATATCGTACGGGGGCCTCAATTTCTTCGTGTACCGGATGTTTTTGGCTGTCCGTCGGGTGTCGTAGAGATACGATCTCGACATCGAGCCCTCGTTCTTCAAGGCCCCGAATCTCTTGGGCTATAAAGGTTTCCGACAAACGTGGGTACCCTTTGACTACTATGGCGATGCGGCCAGACATGGCGATACGGTCGTTCAGACTCGGCCTGCAATGGCAGCGATTGGTTTTGCGCGGCGCCCAGTAAGGCGGCGTGCCAGCCGGTTAACGTTTGGCAGTCCGTCGAGTAGCCCCGGTACGACGATATCGGATGGACGGTTCTGTTGTGGCAGGTGGCGCAGAGCGGTCGCCATGTCCCTAGCATTGCGGATACCGTCATCCTCCAGCATACGGACAAGGCCCAATTCTTGGGCACGATCCGCCCTGATGAACTGCTCCATACGAGGTACCGTTCGCGGGATGACCAGAGCCGGTTTGTCGAAGGAAAGGATCTCGCAAAATGTGTTATAACCCCCCATTGCCACGATGCCCGCCGCGGCTTGGATCAATGGTTCGATATTGGCCTCGAACGTTATCGCTTCAACATTTTTAAGTTCTGCGACTCGACGGCTGAACTCGAGTTGTTTTTCTTGTTGCATGAACGGTCCGAACACCATCAATGCCGGATAGGGTGGCGTGGCCTCTGACTCGTAAGCGCGGAGCACCCAATCGACCATTGCTTCCCCGTCTCCACCGCCTCCCGGCGTCACTAACAGGTGAGGCTGGTCGAAAGGAACCGCATGTTCGGCGTTGGGCGCGCCGCGCGCGGCGTCACGTTCCAGATATCCGGTGTAAACCATTTTGCGCCGGACCTGTTGAGGTAACGTAATCTCCGCAAGGGGGTCACAGATTTGCGGCAAACCGTAGACCCAAATCTGATCGTAAAGGTGTTCAAGCGCCGGAATGACATTCTTACGCTCCCATTCAGGCGCTAACAACGATGGCTCATCCATTACGTCGCGCAACCCCAGAACCAGAGGTGTACCGCGTTCACACAGCATTTCTAATGTTTCCGCAACCTCCCCCCGCAGGCCCAGAGGCTCCTTGTCGACAATGAAGATATTTGGATCGAATACTTCAGCTGTGTGCTTGATGATTGATGCGCGTAGCGCAACGGTCTGTTCAATATCGAGATCTAGGCTGTGAGACGTGTAATCGCCGTTACGCAGCTTTATTACACCGGGCACCCTTACGAAATCGACCCTTCGCTTGAAATCGAAATTCCCTATGATTGGCGATCCAGAAAGAATAATTACGGACATGTTTTGGTTCTGGTCCACGAGAGCATGAGCGATAGCACGACAACGCCGCAGATGCCCGAGTCCGAAGCTATCATGGCTGTAAATGAGTGCTCGCTGCGGCTGTTTATTTGTCATCATGCATGAACCAATGGGTTTTGCGCAGAATATCGCATGCCTTGGACATCTCCCCAAATATTATATGTCTGGAGGGATCTTTTTCTGATATTAACACATTTTACTATGAATTAGATAAAAGCTGATATTTAGCACGATATAGATAAAAGCCGGCATGGCTATTCAATAGGCGGCACGTTGCGGTAATATGGGGTACTGTCGCAAACATACCGACAGCTTATACGTTCGTCGCATCGGTGGGGATCCAAGTGGAAACAAGCATTTACCGTTACGTCATGAAGTATTCGCTGCGTCAGCAGGTCATTCTGACGCTTATGGCGATTGCGTCGTTCCCCTTCTTATATGCCTTTTACGAATTACCAAAGATGATCGTTAACGGTGCAATTCAAGCCAAAAGTGTCAGCTTTCCAACTACGATGGTGGGTGTTGAGTTAGACCAAATTAACTATCTCTGGGTCCTGTGTGCCGGTTTTCTCATTCTTGTGATTGTTAATCAGGCGTTTAAATACGCGATCAATCTCTACGCAGGGATAACGGGCGAACGTATGTTGCGCCGGCTACGTTTCCAGCTATACGGTAGAATTCTGAGGTTTCCGCTACCACAGTTTCGAAAAACATCATCGTCCGAAATGGTGACTATGATCACCGCTGAGGTCGAGCCGTTGGGCGGGTTTGTCGGCGATGCTTTTAAGTTACCGGTATTCCAAGGCGGCTACCTACTAGTCATTCTCGCGTTTTTGTTTGTTCAGAACTGGTTTATGGCGCTTGCCGCGATCGCGCTATACCCACTCCAGGGCTACCTGATCCCGAAGCTGCAAAGCCGTGTAAGAGTGTTTAGCAAGCAAAGGGTTCGTTTGGTGCGTCAGCTGTCCGACCGTATCGGCGAAACAGCAAATGGTGTTGTTGAAATTCATTCAAATAACAGCGCTCGGCGCGAGTTGGCTGAATTTTCTGGCCGCCTAGGGGCCTTATACGATGTCCGCCTCCAGATTTATATTTGGAAGTTTATAATCAAATTCCTGAATAATTCGATAAATCAACTCGGCCCATTTTGCTTCTACGCGATTGGTGGCTGGCTAGCAATAAAGGGCGAACTCGAGATCGGCACACTTATGGCAGCTATCGCCGCCCATAAGGACCTCGCAGCACCCTGGAAAGAACTTCTGAATTTTTATCAGCGTCAAGCAGATGCAAAAATTAAGTACGAGCAGGTGATGGAACAGTTCCAGCCGCCAGGAATGATGGAAGAAAGTCGCCAGGTAGGTGAACCAGAGTCGGTGGAGCCGCTGCGTGGCGACGTTGTAGCCTCTGGCCTGTCCTTGGGGGATGACACGGGCGCCACGCTGGTCGATAGTGCCTCTTTCACCTTTGATACCTCCGAACATGTCGCAATGGTTGGTGGTGGCGGTTCCGGGAAGGAAGAAACGGCCCAGCTTTTAGCAGCTCTTCTGGAGCCAACTGGAGGCGGCCTACAGATCGGCCCAGAAAAGCTTGGGGATATGCCGGAGGCAGTCACAGGCAGAAGGCTCTCTTACGTTGGCGCATCGGCTTATCTATTCTCGAATACTATTCGCGATAACCTGCTCTACGGCGTCCAACATCTACCTCTAATAGAACCCAATTACACCGAAGACGAACGCCGAATTCATGAAAGTCGGTTGTCTGAGGCTACTGCTTCGGGCAATTCCACCGACGACCTCAATGCCAACTGGATAGACTATAACGGTGCTGGCGTACCGGATGATGACGCTCTTCTCAAACGCATCTTCGATGTTCTGGAAATGGTCAAGTTGGATCAAGATATCTATACCCTAGGACTTCGCAGCGTCGTTGATCCGACGGCCCAGTCAGGCTTAGCAGATAAATTCTTGGAGGCCCGAAACGAATTTCGTAGTCGCGTTACTGACCCGGATATTGCCGCGCTGGTCGAGGGGTTTGACTCGGAGCGTTACAATCAAAATGCTACACTTGGAGAGAACCTGCTGTTCGGCACCCCGGTAGGGCCCTCTTTTGATATGGATCGCCTTGCTGAAAACGAATATGTAATTTCTGTCCTCGACGGCCAAGGCCTGACGAGTCGAATGCTCGAGGCCGGCCAGCAGATCGCCTCTACTATGGCTGAAGTATTCGCGGGGCTGTCCGCTGGGCATCCGTTCTTCGAACAATTCAGTTTCATATCATCCGAGGATCTTCCGGAACTTCAGTCGATCCTAACGCGGATCAGCCGTGATGGGATAGATGCGATCCGACCAGAAGAACGAACTATGCTTCTATCTTTGCCATTCAAGATTTCCCCTTCGCGCCATCGTTTAGGGGTGATCGACGATGCCCTCCAAGAGCAAATATTGAAAGCCCGTCACGCCTTTTCAGAAAATCTCCCGGACGAACTGGAGGGGGGGATAGAATTTTTTGATAAGGACACGTACAACTCGGCCGGGACACTACAAGATAATATCTTGTTCGGGAAACTTGCTTACGGTCAAGCGGGCGGCGCCGATCGGGTCGGTGAAATTGTATCCGCGATTATCAGCGACCTTGGCTTGCGTAACATCGTGATGGAAGTTGGCTTAGATTTCCATGCCGGTATAGGCGGAGGACGGCTTTCCAGCGCCCAACGACAGAAGATCGGTATTGCTCGGGCAGTTCTTAAACGGCCTGATGTACTTATCTTAAATGAAGCCACTGGAAGCCTAGATGGGGCAACACAGACGGCGCTACTCTCCAACCTGCGTGACGAAATGAGTGGTCGTGGAGTGGTATGGGCACTAAACCGTGCAACTATGGCAGAGAGTTTTGACAAGATCTTAGTAATGAAGTCCGGACGTGTCACTGAACAAGGTAGCTGGGATGAACTCAACAGGGAGGGTTCGGATTTTTACGAACTTCTGCAGTCTGAATGACACGAGTTGATATGAAAAAACCGCAGGACCAATTCATGATTTTCGCGACATCGGCAAGGAGAAACCAGTGAGCCTGAATGAAGAGGTAGAAGCCCTGCGCAGGGTGCCACTGTTTGCCAAGATCGAACCGTCAAAATTGAAATTACTCGCATTTACCAGCGAACGCTTGACCTTCGCTGCAGGCCGCGAATTGTTTCACGAGGGCGATGCAGGCGATGCCGCTTATATCATTCTCGAAGGAAAGGCTGATATCGTCATCGATACCCCAAACGGGGAGTTAGCCGTCGCAAAGGTCGGTAAAAATGATCTGATTGGCGAAATTGCCATACTGATCGACGTTCCTCGAACAGCCACAATCAGAGCGGAAACAGAACTCACCGCTCTTGTAATTACCAAGGATTTATTCTTCCAAATGATTAACGAGTTCCCGGACATGGCGGTAGAGATTATGCGGGAACTAGCCCATCGCCTAGAAGCTACGACGTCGCAGCTACGCGAAGTCAGCAACGGGTAAAAATCCAGGAACCCGACAAGTATATGAGCAGACTGGACTCTTTTATCCGGCGTGTTTCGGCGCAACGAGATTGCCTTAACTTGGCTAAGGAGCTGATAGAGGATACGCCGGGGCCAGTTCTCGAACTGGGTCTCGGAAACGGCCGCACCTACGATCATTTACGTGAACTGTTCCCCGATCGGGCCATTTTCGTTTTCGACCGCCGTATCGCTGCTCATCCGGAGTGTATTCCTAATGAAAAATATATGATCCTTGGTGACATTGTAGAAACACTAGCATCCGCCACAGATCGCATCGGTGGTAAAGCCGCCCTCGCCCACTGCGATATCGGTACCGGTGTTAAGGAAAGCAATGCTAAGCTGATCGCCGAGATCGCGCCGCTAATAGACGCGCTGATGATTCGGGGCGGGATCGTGTGTAGCGACCAAGAATACTCCGTCGAAAACTGGTCCCCTGAGCCCCTGCCCGCCGGCATACGGTCGGGTCGCTATTTCATCAATCGTGTAGGCTATTAAGAGAACGCCTGAATAGCCGCAATCCAACGGGAGGATTATCTACCATTATAATGTTTCTGTGCCGATGGCCTACGAATCATAAAGATCCTTGCCATTAATCAAGCATGGCTCTCTGTAAGGCTCAAGACCTCAAGAGAGTCGGACACGCCGAAGGCGCAGCGCATTTCCTATAACGGATACTGATGACAGGCTCATTGCTGCTGCCGCAAACATTGGTGACAGTAAGATGCCGAACACCGGGAAAAGCACTCCCGCCGCAATCGGCACCCCTAGTCCATTGTAAATATATGCGAAGAAAAGATTCTGTTTGATATTACGCATTGTTGCTCTTGCCAACAACCGGGCGCGAATGATACCGCTTAGATCGCCTTTTACGAGCGTGATGCCTGCTGTCTCCAGAACAACATCTGGTCCAGTCCCCATTGCAATGCCCACATCTGCAAGTGCTAGCGCAGGGGCATCGTTAATGCCATCACCAGCCATGCCAACCTTGTCGCCACATAGGGTGATATTTTTAACCAGACGGGCCTTGTCTTCTGGCAATAGTCCTGCATGGATAATTTCAATATCCAATTCTTTGGCTACTGCCCTTGCCGTTTTCTCATTATCCCCAGTCGCCATTACGATGTGAACACCGTCACGGCGAAGGCGTGAAAGCGCGGCTGGCGCCGTCTCTTTAATTGGGTCGGCGAACCTTAGAATCGCCGCGACCGCGCCATCAATCGCAAGGAAAGATACGGTCTCACCATTTTCTCGATAGCTGTTACAACGGGCATCGATATAAGCAATATCTATATCGACTTCCGACATCATTGCCCGGTTTCCAAGTACAATACGGCGATCATCAACCCGGGCCGAAACACCCTTACCAGTGATAGAGGAAAACTCGGTAGCATCGGCCAGAGGAATAGACCGCGTTTCTGCAGCCAAAACAATCGCCGCTGCAAGCGGGTGTTCTGATCCGCGTTCCAGCGCGGCAGCCAATCTCAGAATTTGAGCCTCTCGGATATTCATCATAACGTCTATGCCAACAAGAGTCGGCCGGCCGGCGGTCAGAGTGCCGGTCTTGTCAATTACCAGCGTATCAATCGTTGCCAGTTGTTCCAGCGCCTCTGCGTCTCGTATCAGGACTCCGACGCTCGCTCCTCGGCCTGTTGCTGTCATAATAGACATGGGCGTGGCAAGACCGAGTGCACAAGGACAAGCAATGATGAGAACAGAAACTGCAACAACCACGGCGTGACCGATACGAGGATCCGGCCCCCAAGAAGACCAGACCATAAATGCAGCTATCGCCGCCAAAATAACAGCCGGCACTAATATAACAGCGATCCTATCGGCAATATTCTGGACTGGCGCACGGCTACGCTGGGCTGCAGAAGCCATTTCGACAATACGTGACAGCAACGTATCACCCCCAACGCAGATTGCTTCCATGACCAATTGCCCTTTGCCGTTGAGGGTAGCGCCGCTGACCAAGTCACCAGGCCCTTTTTCAACAGGGCTAGGCTCACCGGTAATCATCGATTCGTCTACCGCAGATATCCCATCGACAATCCGTCCATCAGTCGGAATTTTCTCACCTGGCCGGATCCTGAGCAGATCACCTACTCGGACCTCGTCCAGAGCGATTTCGTTTTCTGAGCCGTCATCATTCACTCGGCTAGTTTTTTTCGCGGCAAGGTCTAACAGAGCCCGCAGCGCAGTACCGGTTTTCTCACGCGCACGGAGCTCAAGAATCTGCCCCAACACCACAAGCACTATGATGACCGCGGCTGCTTCAAAATAAACACCGACCGAGCCGTCCGGTTGACGAAAGCTCTCTGGGAACTCATCAGGTATCAGAGTCGCGGTCAGGCTGAACAGATAAGCAGCGCTCACGCCAATAGAGATCAGGGTAAACATATTTAGATTGCGATTGACTACTGATCGCACACCACGCTCTAGGAATGGCCAGCCGCACCAGAGAACTACTGGCGTTGCTAGAAGCAGCTCTACCCAAGTAGTCGCGCGGACGCTCAACCAGTCTTTAATGGGAAGCCCAATAATCGGGCCCATCGTAATCACGGAAATCGGTATGGTGAAAAGCATCCCGACTAGGAGTCTACGATAAAAATTTAGGAGTTCCGGATTTGGGCTAGCATCGGAGCCTGGAACGGCCATAGGCTCAAGAGCCATACCGCAGATTGGACAGCTACCGTGGACCTCCTGAACAATTTCTGTATGCATAGGGCAGATGAACATCGTTCCGGCCGGTACGTTAGCGGCGGCTTCTAGATGAGCACCGGATATAAAATATTGTGGGTCTGCGGCAAAGCGATCGCAGCAGCGCTGGCTACAAAAATGATACTTCTCACCGTTATACTCGTGATGCGGTTTCTCGGATGTAATATCCACGGACATACCGCACACTGGGTCTATGGCGGTATATTCTTGGGAAGAGGTCTCAGGAAGTTGAGGCACTAAAGGCTCCGAAAGAATTTTCTAGAGTGATTTAACGCTGTAGATCCGAAGCTGCAATCATTCTCCAAGGTCAATATCTACCCAAACCGGGACGTGATCGGACGGTTTCTGCCAACCGCGGGCCTCCTTGAACACTCCCGCGTCTCTCACATTCTTTGAGAGCAGTGGGCTGACCCAAATGTGATCTAAACGACGACCTCGATTGCTACCCGGCCAAGTGCGGTTTCGGTAACTCCACCAAGAATAAAGTTTCTCCTCTTCCGGGATGATGGCGCGAACCGCATCAAACCAACCGTGACTAGCCTGCCATGTTAAGAGCCCTTCAACCTCCCTTGGAGTGTGACTGACAACTTTCAGAAGTTGTTTGTGCGACCACACATCGTTTTCGTGTGGTGCTATATTCAAGTCACCCACCAATATTCGCCTTCCTCTATTTGAAAGTCCTTTTGACCAAGCGGTCGCTTCCTTCAAGAAATCTAACTTGTGCGCGAACTTT
Source organism: Alphaproteobacteria bacterium UBA830 (assembly GCA_002295635.1). Classification (GTDB taxonomy): domain Bacteria; phylum Pseudomonadota; class Alphaproteobacteria; order MPNO01; family UBA830; genus UBA830. The sequence continues at coordinate 161,506 of DBHK01000025.1, forward strand.
TCGTTAGTTTTGGGGTCAGGCTCGTCACCCCCGGCAGGAACATAGAAATTATGAAGTTCTACCGCGTCACCAATGTCTGCGGCGACGTGCCGACAGTCTTCAAGAGCACACCAGTCCCGCGCCCCAGCATCGAGTAGCGGCGTCCGCGAGAGAATGGCGACGCCGTTATATCCCTTCATGCCACGGATAAGCTGATACGGATACCCGAATCCGGAAATGTCATCAGCGGGGAAATCCGAATCTTGGGCCTTGGTTTCCTGTAGACAGATAAAATCCGCGTTCAATCGGCCAGCGATACGCTTCAGTGTTTCCAGCCTTAGTCGTACCGAATTTATATTCCACGAGACGATTCTCATGATGGAGCGGTACCTACTCTGCAGCCAGTTTTACATTGGCCCGAGCAGTCGCGCGCGCGCGGCAAGCATCACCAAAGCTGTGCCACAGGCCTTGCGAAAGGATGTTCGCCTCGAAACGCCACTCCACATGCCATTGCACGCCCACGCAGAAAGTTTCTGTATCTTTATAACTGATTCCCTCAATCACTCCGTCTGGAGCCGATACACATTCAATTTCGAAACCGGGGGCGACCTCGTCTACTGCCTGCGCATGAAGAGAATTCACCATGATTTCTCGGCTATCACAGATTTTATGGAAGAAGCCGTTCTCTGAGGTCACCACAAGGTGCCTTTCACTAAATTTGTGTTCCATGTCACCCTCCCTAGGCATTCGGTGATCATTAAACCCCTCGACTTCGTGAACACGGTAATGCAGCGTCCCGCCCATGGCGACATTAATCTCTTGGATGCCCCGACATGAGCCAAACACTGGTATTCCCTGTTTTACACATTCCCGGATCAGTGGAAGGACGGTATTATCTCTCGGGGGGTCGCGAACCTCGTCATCAGGAAACGGTTTACCGTCGTAATGATGGGGTTCGACATTAGCGCGACCGCCGGTCAGCATTAGCCCGTCAAGACGGCTTGCGAGATCTTCAAAATCATAATCATCCGCCAGCGCAGGAATGATCATCGGCACCGCTCCGGCACCATCGTATACGCCGCGAATATAACGCTCCCCGACACCGTGCTGCGCCAATGAATGGGCTGGTAAGTAAATTTGGCTGGCGGGAATTCCAACGAGAGGCTTCAAGGCACTATCAACCATATGGAATGGCTATCACACAGCCGCATTAACGGCAATGGAAGGCAACTTTAATTCCGCTTTAGTAGTGCGATTATTACTCTGATTCACTCTCGAATTTAGTTTCGTCAAACTCGAATACGGCGTCCGGGATCATCACGTTAAACTCCGGCGCGGCGAGTATAACTGAAGTCGAAACGCCCTGCGCATCGGTGACCACCCACTTTCGCAAGGATAGTGGCCTTTCTGCAAATGCCATAACGAATTTGCCATCCTCAGGCTCATCCGTCTTGAAGATCTCGATCGACAGCGTGTTGGCACTACGAAAGATGCGGCGTACGGTCACATCGCCGCTTAGCTCTATTTTTTTTCCTACTAGGAAGCCTGCTGGCGTCAATTCTAGTGGAACATGAGCTACTTCATTAAGTTCCGTATCGACATGCGCTAGCCAGAACCCATTTGCGTATACCTGAATATTAGGGGGCCGGATATATTGTAGACGCACCTTCTTCGGCCGTTTGATATATATATTGCCCTCAGCAAATTGGTTGCCAGACGAATATTGCATGAACTTGCTGCGCAGCGATCTCATACTATTGAGATATTCCTCTACCCGCGCTATATCCGCTTTATCCTGTGCGGTAATAAAGTATTCACCCCGCAAAGGAATGCTCACTGTCAGAAATGACAGGGCGATTACTCCATAAAGAATTGTCCGCTTCATTAACCTTCTTATAAGGCCCGAATTCAGCAAATGTAAGGTGGTTCTAGTTATCGCGGCTATCGATATCCCTGGCCATAACTTGACGTTTTCCAGCGTGGTTAGCTTTGCTAATCACGCCTTCCGCTTCCATTCGTTCGATAATACGCGCAGCACGGTTGTAGCCAATTTGCAGATGCCGCTGCACGAAGCTAGTCGACGCCTTGCGTTCGCGGCAGACCACCGCAACGGCCCGGTCATACATCTCCTCGTCCGCTCCCCCGGTGCTAGTAACGTCTCCTGATGGAATAAATGGACTATCGTGTTCGCCCTCGGTCACCTCGTCAATATATTCCGGTGGGGCCTGTTCCCGCATGAAAGTCACCACTCGTTCCACTGCTTCGTCAGACACAAATGGTCCATGAACACGGCCTATGCGACCACCTCCGGCCATATAAAGCATGTCACCTTGACCTAGTAGTTGTTCGGCCCCACCCTCGCCCAGAATCGTTCGGCTATCAATCTTGGATGTCACTTGGAAGGAGATCCGAGTTGGGAAATTAGCTTTGATCGTGCCAGTGATTACGTCCACAGACGGCCGCTGCGTCGCCATAATAAGATGAATACCAGCCGCGCGGGCCATCTGCGCCAGCCGTTGAACGGCCGCCTCGACCTCCTTGCCCGCAACCATCATCAAATCTGCCATTTCGTCAACTATAACGACGATGTATGGTAGCGGTTTCATTTCGTAAGCTTGTTCTTCGTATATTGGCTCACCGCTCTCCGGGTCGAAACCGGTCTGAATTGTGCGCATCAGCGTCTCACCCTTTTTTAAAGCATCGGCGATACGCTGATTGTAACCGTTAATATTTCGGACGCCGAGATGAGACATCGCGCGGTACCGATCTTCCATCTCCCGCACAGCCCATCGAAGGGCGATGACTGCCTTCGCAGGATCGGTCACTACTGGAGAAAGCAGATGAGGGATGTCGTCGTAGACCGAAAGTTCCAGCATTTTTGGATCAATCATGATAAACTTACATTGCTCCGGGGTCAGGCGGTAAAGAAGCGACATAATCATTGTGTTGACGGCAACCGATTTCCCAGACCCGGTAGTCCCCGCGATCAGCAGGTGTGGCATTCGAGCTAAGTCGACCATGGTGGGAGAACCGCCAATATCTTTACCAAGCACCAATGTGAGTGCGCCGGAATGTTTTTCATAGTCCTTGGACTCAACAAGCTCACGCAGGGCCACTAGCTCGCGCCGTAAGTTCGGTAGCTCGATCCCGATCACATTCTTACCAGGCACTACGGCGACACGCACTGAGACAGCGCTCATCGAGCGAGCTATATCGTCAGCAAGGCTGATAACGCGAGACGATTTGGTACCCGGTGCTGGCTCGAGCTCGTACAGCGTGACAACCGGCCCGGGACGGACCTTAACTATTCGTCCATTAACGCCGAAATCTTCCAGCACTGATTCCAACAACCTTGCGTTTTCTGTTAGTGCTTCCTCATCTTGCTTGCTCTCGTCTTTTTCGGCAGGCGCCTCGTCCAAAACGTCTAGCGGTGGCAGACTGTATTCGCCGGTGCCTAGGTCTAGGACCTGCTGATCCGATTCAAAGGCTCTCTTTCCAGCAGCCGGCTTTTTGCGCTTAGCGGCGACAATTTTTCTTCTGCTTGCCGTCGCGTGATCATTTTCCGTAGCGGTTTTATACCTCTTATCAAGAACGGGCTCACGCCGTCCACCCCCCAAATCGTCAGCTAAATTGGGCGCCAACTCATAAACAGTATGACTATTGGAGGATGAAAATCTAATACTGCGGAAAGCTTTAATCGAGGCGCCCACAATAATCCCTGCCGCCCGCCCCGACCATCTCCCAACCATGAGACTGGTACGAGCTGAGTATTCGCTGGCGTGTAAGGCGTTACGTATTCCGTTGATCCATTCTTGGCGAGAAATGCCGAGCGCACAAACCAGTGCGCTGAACGCAAAGACAGCCAGAGCAAACACGAGCACCCAGAGCGGCAATTTCGCTGCTTCTGTTAGTGGGATGATATCTTTAAGAAGAACGGCGCCGGTCACGCCGCCGAGGCCAACCTTGACTGGCCAAACTTCAGGTGCACCAGCAAAGGCGAATGCCATGGCAGAAAGCAAAAGGGCGACTGGTAAGGAGGTAAAACGGAACCAGAAACGGCCCATTTTGAGATGTCGCGTAACCCGCCATCCCCAAACCATAAAAACTAATCCCGGCAAAAAAGCGGAAAGGCCTATGCTTTGTATCAAGATATCTGCAATCCAGGCGCCGGTGAATCCTAAGGGGTTGCCAGCCTCGCGTGCGACGGCATGGTTCCAGGATGGATCGGTGGAATCGTACCCGATTATACAAATCGTTAACGCGGCACCAAAAACAAATATGATAACCCCGAAAATTTCTACCGCTCGGCGCTTAAAAAAGGCTATTATCTCGGGGGGGAGGATGGTGTTGGCGCCGGCATTCCGGGTTCGTGTGGCCATTATCAGTTCTCCATTCCTACAAAACTCTCTCTAAGCGGTTAAGTGCATCAGCAGTTGTATCGTTATCGTGGACGAGGGCGAGGCGAATGTAGCCTGCGCCGGGGTGAGTGCCACCGACTTCCCGGGCGAGATACTCTCCTGGTATTACTCGTACACCAGCATCCCGCCATAAACGCATAGCCGCTTCTTCACCGTTACCAACCTCAAGCCACAAATAGAATCCGCCCTCGGGTTTGTAGTAACCAGATCTCTTTGAGAGGATGCTAGCAGCTATCTCGTATTTTTCGGCATATAAAGCGCGGGTGGCTATTACGTGCTCTTCATCTGACCACAGCGCTGATGCTGCGGCCAAAAGCGGCAGAGGCGGCGGGGCACCGCCATAATCCCGTAGCCGGGCAAACCTGCGGATCAGGTCAGGATCACCTGCAACGAATCCTGACCTAAGTCCTGGCGCGCTCGATCGCTTGGATAATGAATTCATAACTGCGACGTTTCGAAAACTACCGTCCAATGCGGCGCAGGCCTCGGCTGCGCCGGTGGGCGGTTTGCCAAAGTATAACTCGCTATAACATTCGTCCGAAACCAAAAGAAAATCGTAATCGCGCGCCAGGCCGACAAGGGATTGCATCGTTTCCATTGGTGCAATCGCTCCCTGGGGATTCGCGGGAGAGCAATAATAGGCAAGCGCCGTTCGGCTAAGGATTTCCTCGGGTAAGGCCGAAAAATCAGGCAGAAATCCATTCTCTTTTCCTGCAGATACAAGTATCGGCTCCGCACCGGCCATTACCGCTGCGCCGAGATAAACTTGGTAAAACGGGTTAGGCATCAGAACGATCGGCTTTTTACCATCCTTGTGCTGAGGGACGGCAGCCAACGCTATCATGAACAGAGCTTCACGAGTTCCAGACACAGGGATGACCATAGTTTTACCCTCAACCATACCATCTGGTAAGCTGTATCGCCGGGTCAGCCAACCAGCGATGGTATCGCGCGCAGCCTCCGTACCTCTCATCGGCGGATATTTCGCCCACTCTGCAGCCTGCTTGGCGACCGTCTCGGCGAGGAATGCTGGCGGCGAATGTTGCGGCTCGCCTAATGACAGCGGAATTGGTGGCAGATCTGCTGGTGGCGCTATATCACCAAGCAGTGCACGAAGTCGATCGAAAGGGTAGTCACCGATCACATCTAGGCGAGCATTTAATTGCAAGCTAAGTCTCCTGTTGACCCTGTTAGGGGTATCGCCAAGCCATAGTTCATAAATCTAATGTTCCCCTAAAATTCCATTCCTCGCGCTAAACGAGAACAAATCATAAAGATATTATCGCCCAAGCCTATTACTGAGTTTCAGCCTTACCCTCAGATTCTACATCATCATGAGCAGCTAAGATACTGGCCTACAAGGGGTAGCGTGATTCGATTGGTTTCGGATCCGTAACGAACATTACATGAACATAATAGTCCTAACAGCTGGCCTTACTACAAAAAACCGCCCAAATTACTGAAAAAGCTTCCCCGAAGCGTGATAGGGTTAATAATGAGGGGTCGACGCAAGCGTTGGGATTGCGCATTTTGGAGACGTAATATTGTAAAGAGGTTTGATGGGCCTAAAATACAAGGGAGTCGGCCTCGTGGGCGGCCGAGCACTCGGCGAAGCGCTCATAACCGTTGAGGGGATCGCGTTCAATCTCGGTGTGGATGAAAAAACTGGAATCGTGATCGAAACTGGCCACCCATTGCTCGGAAAAAACATTGCTGGGCGCGTTCTAGTCTGCCGTTCGGGGAAAGGTTCGACAGCTGGCTCTTTCAGCCTTTTGCAATTAGCGAAACGGGGGCTCGCGCCGGCCGCAATAATAAATCTTCGCGCCGATGCAGTTATTATAGCCGGCTGTGTTATCGCTGAAATACCGCTGGTTCATCGCCTAGACACTGAAATTACAGACCTGCCGCTCGGCACTTGGCTTTTTGTTGATGGTGAATTGGGCACTGTTGAGGTGTTGTCATGAACCTGACAACCGATCAGGAGGCAATGCTGGCCGGCAAAAAAGGCTGGCCTCTCCAGATTGCCATGAAAATGCTCGCAGCTGTCGGCAGAGCGCAAGATGCACCGGAACTTATCCCAGTTACTTCTGCACATCTGGTCATTGACGGAACTGCTTTAGGCAAAGCAGGCGGTGATTTCCTGGAACGCCTTGTGGTAGAAGGTGGCCGTTTCGTCATTCCGACTTCGATCAATGCCATCGCTGTAGACCGAACGAAACCGCTGAAGACGGCGGAAGAAGAAAACCAGATCCGTATTCTCGAAGCATGCGAAAAGATGGGCGCGCTACCGAGCTGCTCCTGTAATCCGTTTATTCAGGGAATAGTGCCGTCGTTCGGTGAGCACGTCGCATGGAGCGAGTCCGCTACCGCTCCATACATAAATTCAGTTCTTGGGGCGAGGACTAACAGAGAGGGAGCAACCGCGGTTGCATCTGCACTGACAGGGCTTACCCCGCGGTACGGCATGCATCTCGAAGAAAATAGGCGGCCAAATGTGCTGATTCGCGTCGAAACCGATTTGGCAAGTGTCGATCAGTTTAGCTTGCTTGGTGCGCTAGTTGGTCGGCTTGCAGCGGAAAGAATACCCACCTTGGAGGGGCTGACTAGAATACCGTCGATTGACGATTACGTGTCGTTCAGCGCAGCGTATGCAATCCATAGTATGTCGGCAATATATCATTTCTCGGGAATTACGCCGGAGGCCAAGACCTTGGCCGACGCGTATAGCGAACCAGCACCATTGCCGATCATTATAGACGACGACGCGTTGGATGCCGAGCGGAGGAAAACAGCTAACGGAAAAGAGGGCCCAGTCGACGTCGTTTCCATCGGCTGTCCACATGCTTCCATCGAACAGCTACGGGAAGCAGTCGAAAAAATCGAATCGTCGACGAACTCCCCGGAAATCAAAGTTAAGTTTTACATCCACACTAACCGAACAACATATGATATTGCAGAAGCTGAGGGCTTAATCTCGGTCCTCTTAGACGCAGGGATCACGGTAACGGCGGACAACTGCTCGGTTGTCTCTTATGATAAGTTGATTAAAGGGGTGCGGCTAGCGACAAACTCAACGAAGATGGCGCTTTTCGCCAAATCGGTTTGCAATGCGGAAATACTTTTTGGAAGCACCCAGGAATGTATCGACGCTGGACTTAGCGGAATTTGGAAGGGTTGATGGAACTTTCAGGCATACAGGACGCGGGCATCGTTATAACCGGCGCGGCACAGGGGATCGGTGAAGCAATAGCGCGGCACTTGGCTGCGGGCGGTGCCCAACTAGCATTGATCGATCGACAAGCGAATGCCGTTGGTCAAGTCGCCGCCGAGTTATCTGCCACAGCTATCGAGGCAGATCAAACCGACGAGACATCCGTAAACGCAGCTATAGATATAGCTGAGAAAAAACTCGCCGGCGGTATTTCTGGTATGGTCAATGTGGCCGGCATTCAGAAGCTCAATCCATTGATTGACCAGTCTACGGAGGATTTCGATAACCACTTTGCCGTCAACCTTCGCGGCACATGGCTCGCAACCCGCGCAGCCGCCCGCTATATGGCGAAACGCAAGTCCGGCGCGATTGTGACGATTTCGTCTAATGCAGCTCGTGTTCCCCGCGTCCGGCAGGGCGCCTATTGCGCATCCAAAGCGGGTATAAGCCACCTTATGCGCGTGTTTGCCTTGGAATTGGGCCCACTGGGGATTCGAGTCAACACCGTGGCCCCGGGCGCAACGGAAACCCCGATGATCCATCGTATGATGGAAGATATGGGCTTTGGCAAAGTATTGCTTGAGGGCGATTTAGATAATTTTCGTGCTGGCGTGCCTTTGGGACGGATCGCATCAGTTGATGACGTTGCCGACGCCGTCACCTTCTTACTCTCCGACCAGTCGAGATACATCACTATGCACGAGATGGTGGTAGACGGCGGCGCCGCGTTAGGAGCCTGACCAGTCATGCAGCTAGACGGCAAAACAGCCCTTATCGCTGGTGCTTCGGAAGGTGTGGGTCGCGAGACTGCGCTTCTATTTGCCGCAGCCGGATCAACCGTTATTGCTGTCTCTCGTAGCGCGAATGCTTTGGAGAAGCTTGCCGCCGAGACCGATGGACTGATAAGGTCGATCCCCGGAGACCTGACAGATGGTGGCTTTGTCGATCATCTTTCCAAAGAAGCGGGCGACGTAGATATTCTCGTCAACTCAGCGGGCCGGACCGCGCATGCGCCTTTTCTTGAGTCTGATCCAGATATGTGGCGCGACGCGTGGGAACTTAACGTCAACGCCCTGCTACGACTGAGCCAGGCGGTGGCCCGCGGTATGGTAGAACGCCGCCGTGGCCATATTATCAATATTTCATCGGTTCTTGCGCGGCAGGTGTATCCGCTAACTATGGTATATGCGGCGACTAAACACGCAACGGCGGCGATTACCCGGGGCATGCGGATCGAACTTGCCGAATATGGCGTACGGGTGACGGAGATCGCGCCGGGATTACTTGACACTGGGCTTATGGCGCAAGCTGTTCACCCGGAAGTGGTGGCCGCTTACGCCAAACGGAAAGGCAAGCGCTTAGCGGCAAAGGAGGTGGCTACGGCCATCTTGTATGCAGCAAGCACTGATCCTGGAACGGCGCCCGAACTGATCGCCTTAAACCCACACAACCAGATCTAATACTGCGGAGAGAGGATAATAAAAATGGATATGGAATTGGCCAACAAGGTCGCTTGGGTGACCGGCGCAACCGGCGCTATTGGACACGAAATTGCCATGAGCTTCGCCCGCGAAGGCGCAAAAGTAGCTGTGTCCGCTCGGACGGAGGGAGCGCTTCACTCGTTAGTTAGAGAGATCGAGAGCTCTGGCGGTAATGCGATTGCCGTCAGCCTAGATGTCACCAACTCCGTAGATGTGAAAGCAGGGGCTGAGAAGATTGTTTCAGAAATGGGTGCGATCGAAATCCTCGCGACCACAGTTGCCGTGCCTGCCTTCGGTCCCTTCCTAGAGATCGACGGCGATATTTTTCGGCAAGCGCTGGAAGTAAAATATCTCGGCTACATCAACTGTTTCCAGGCGGTGTTGCCACACATGGTAAAGCAAGGGGCCGGATCAATCGTGGCCATCACCGGTACAGGCGGCAAGCTCCCGATCAACATCCACCTACCCGGCGGTAGCGTGAACGCTGCGCTGAACCTGGTGCTCAAGGGACTAGCAAACGAGTACGGGCCGCAAAATATCCGCGTAAACGCAGCATCACCGGGCCCCATCATGTCCGAACGCCAGCAACAGATGATTGATGCCGGTATGGGCGACCCGGCCAAGGGTATTCCGCTCGGCCGCCTTGGGAAAGCCGCCGAAGTGGCAGATGCAGTTACTTTTTTGGCAAGCGCCCGAGCGAACTATATAACCGGTCAGGTGCTTTCGCTAGACGGCGGCGGGATTAAAGCCCTATAAGAATTATATTTCTGGCATGAAGTAAGTATCTTCAAAGCATATCGTATTCAAAAACTCATATTCGAGAAAATCGTATAATCCAGCCACGTCAACGAATAAGTCGATAACCTCCGGGTTCGGTAACTAAAATGTCGGCATTTGACGGATCTCGCTCGATTTTCTGGCGCAAACGATAAACGTGGGTCTCCAAGGTGTGGGTCGCAACGCCGGAATTGTATCCCCAAATTTCATTCAGTAAAACCTCTCTGCTAATGACGCTCTCCTCGGCCCAGAATAGATATTTAAGAATTTCTGCTTCCTTTTCTGTCAAACGAATTCTGCCACCCTCATTTTTTCGATCAATTATCTTCTTGGTCGCCGGGTGGAAGGAATACGGGCCAAAGTCAAAGCTTCCATCTTTACTACTCCCGTTCCGCCGAAGCTGTGTGCGTAGACAAACCAGAAGCTTCTCAAGCTTGAAAGGTTTTGTAATGTAGTCGTTGGCACCGTAAACCGCGCCGATAATGTTATCAGCTTCAGTGTCCGCTCCAGTCAGCATTACCATGGGTTGGTTCATGCCGGCTTGGCGCATTATTTTGCATAGATCGCGACCATCTACGTCGGGCAGACTGATATCCAAAACCACTATCTCATAATTAGAATCTTTAATTAGTTCGAGAGCCTCTTTGCCATTTGAGGCTTCATCAACTTTAAATTCGTTGTGGAGCTCCAATTGGTCGCGCAAAATATCCCGAAGAACTTCATCTTCATCGACCAGAAGGAGACTTACTTCTTTAATCATTTCTCAGCTTTTTCCGCTGGTTAGGGCATCATCTGCGCCGGCCTGATTTGATATCAAGGCCATCATAATCGAGATCGCCCCGCCTTGTGAGGGTGTTATTGAAAAGTTACCAGACATATCACAATGACCTACAATAAATTACACCTCACTGGCCTGATCAAGGATACAATTTCCTATTTCTTTAGCTTACAAGCAAATCAACTTCAAACGACGCGCTCTTCATTTTATAAAACTGCATGGATCTAATCGTCTCAGCAGACGGGAACGCGCGTTTTGGCGACACTGTTTATAGGTGCGCCATCGGGCGCAAGGGTATTCGATCAGACAAAACCGAGGGAGACGGAGCCAGCCCATCTGGAAGGTATAAGCTTTTGCAGGTGCTTTATCGAGAGGAGCGCCTTAGCGCCCCAGATACGGCGCTCTCCGTCGTCGCCCTGTCCGAGGAGGATGGGTGGTGCGATGCACCTCAAGACCCTGCTTACAACCGTGCAGTTACGCTCCCCTATCCATCAAGTTGCGAACCCCTTTACCGAAACGACGCGCTCTACGACATTGTCGTCGTGACCGACCACAATACGAATCCTGTCGTGCCCGGGGATGGCAGTGCAATATTCCTTCACGTCGCCGGAGGCATACACTACCCACCTACGGACGGCTGCATCGCGTTCATTCAGCGTGATTTAAGTAAGATACTGGCTATCTGGAAGCCAGAGACCGATTATCTTGTCATCGGCAAAGGCCTCTGAAAACTCCCGAACCGCTTGGTGCCGGCTCGGAAAGACAAATCACTGTTTAACCCCGGCAATGCGAATACCAAAAATAGCAGTCCCCACCCTAACCTCCGTCGCACCGAGGCGTACACCGGTTTGGTAGTCCGCCGACATCCCCATGCTGAGACGGCTAAGATCGTTACGGTCCGCAATTTCGCCTAGCAGCGCAAAGTGCAAAGCTGCATTTTCTCCGATCGGAGGTATGCACATCAACCCGACGACCGGTAGTGAATATTCACCCCGACATTTTTCAATAAATGCATCGACCTCGCCAAGTAGTACACCATTTTTTTGAGGCTCCTCGCCGGTGTTCACCTGAACAAATACCTCAGGGCGGCGATCTTGGCGATCCATCTCCCGTGCTAGAATTTGAGCAAGCTTCTCACGATCCAGTGTTTGAATAATGTCAAACAACGCAACCGCATCTCCCGCCTTGTTTGACTGCAGTGGCCCTATGAGATGGAGGATACAATCCGGATAGGCATCCTTTAACGCTAACCATTTGCCCTTGGCTTCCTGTATGCGATTTTCGCCAAACACCCGGTGCCCGGACCTCAGCGCCGCAACAACCAGCTCCTGCGGTTGAGATTTCGAGACCGCGATTAGCGACACCGAGTCAGGGTCTCTACCCACTTCATTGGCCGCCGCGACAATTTCTGAGCGCACGCCCTCGAGTTTTGTTGTAATTTTGGTCTCTGATGTCATTTGCACCTGAGATTAAGGCATTAATCCCACTATTAAAATGAGATTGGTCAGGATCCTCTTACAAACTATTGTAATGACAGGATCGACCCCTCCAAAAAATAATCTTTATCCCCCGAAACACAGAGTCTTGGTGCGTTGAAGATATAAAAAAGATAAAAGACGCGCCTCCCACCACAAAACAAAATTTGCAGCAGTAACTAAGCTATAGGTATCGGTGTAATTTGTCCCACTGGTTCCCTCGCCCGAAAACCAAGTTTTCTCTCCGACAGGTTTAAGGGTTGTCTCGTTCTATTGATTTTGCACAGATTGAGAGGTTGTCTTAAAAAAGGGGCGGCATAAGCCGCCCCTTAAATCGTTCAATCAAGATCAAGTCTTAGAAGCTGACCTTGAGGCGGCCGGCGATGGCTTCGCCAGAGTTAGACGTGGCGGAAGTCGCTCCCACCGCACCATCGTTGTAGTCAGCTGACCAAGCGGTAAGCGAGAAGTTAACGCCCGGAGCAACAGCACGGGACCAAGCAACCGCGAGGATCGACTGGTCGTCACCGTCACCGGCAGCACCAGCATCAGTTACAGTCTCGGATTCCGCGAGTGCAACACTGAACTTATTGGCACCCATCTTGTAGTTTGCACCAATTTCAAAAGTTTCCAGTCCAGCAACTGCAGTTGCACCAGTACTAATAGTGCTTACCTCTGCGCGCTCAACAAAGCTCGCCTGGATGTTAACACCCGAGAAACCAACCTTAGCAGCGATGGCCATAACCTCAGGATCATCCTGGTTGACGGTTGACTCTGCGTAGGTCTCGTAAGAGGCGGCAATAGCGATGCTCGTGCCATCCATTTTGGTGACATAGTTCACACCGAGTGATCTACCGTGCGAGTCGACCGTTGTGGCTTCACGGCCACCGTTGCTGTCCTGCGATCTCGCAGGAACGTAACCTACGCCAAGCTGGAAACCTGACATCCGGGGGGAGTACCAAGCCACACCCTCAGAGTCAGAAGTAAGGTCCGCAAAGTTTGCGTTGCCTGTCGTAACGCCGCCAGGATTGGAGACAAACCTTGACGTATCAAACGGAAGGCTCAGTCCGACGCCAGCCGAAGAGCCCTGATAGCCCGCAGTCATCGTCTTCGCAACCATATCCGTCGAACCAACACGGATCTCACCGAACGAGCCGGAAATACGCATCCAGTGTTCGTCGATTTGGTCACCGTCTGTGTTACCTTCTAGCTCAATGCGTGCCTTAATCTTGATGCCGTTATCAAGCTTAGTTGATGCATTGAAGTGGATTTCAGCGTCCTGTTGGACGTCCCAATCGTTAATGCTGCTGGTTTGGGTAGCGGCGTCAAACGCAGCGTCATTTTCACCAACGCCGAAAATTACCGACGTGTTACCGTTGACGGTCAATTTCGGCTTAGCAATAGCCGTACCGCCAAAGGCTACCAGACCGGCAGCAACTAAAGCGGTGGAAGTAAGTAGATGCTTCTTCATTTTTTCCCTCCAGGGAAATTTTAAGCTAGCAGCGGTCCACCTCATGCGGAACACCACGTTTGCTTTTATTTAAAAACTCTCAGGCGCAATAATAAAAGAGGCCTTCGATTGGGTTATTTTTAGGGGAGAAATTCAGCGGCTTCAATAAAATCAACGGTTAGTGCCAAAAAAAACACCCTGCTGTGGCATAAATAACACATATCACGCTGGCTGGCCGTTTTCGGTTATCGCTTGGGGCAAATATGAGTGTTACTCAGAGGTCTCATATTTCTATTTTATGGGGCTCACGCTTTGTCGGGGGTTTTTTGCCAAGCCCCCATCCCCGCGAAATATGGCTCAAACAAGATGACGAAGTAGTCCTAAACATCATACAATGCAGACAGGCTCGGTAAGTTTTCCAGAACGGGTTCCGTTTTCGTTCAAAATACGGGTGTATTACTCTGTATCTCAGGAGTAGAATTATACTCCGGATTATTCGAAACAATAAACAGATCAGCGATCCCGCAAGATTGCCGACGTAAGGGTGTAAGATAAAATTGCTATGGTTAACTGTAATATGCTCGCCCCGTACAGAGAATGGAGAGGAACAAAGGAATGACCATAAATAAGTGGTGCCAGGCCACTTTGCTGGTGACCGGAATCGCGTTGTCGGGCTGCGGCGGTCCTATGATCAACCCTATGGACGACCCCGATACATTTGAACCTGGCCAAGCAAAACGGGGCTACTACAACGACGGAGGAAGTTTCTTCGGAGGCGATGGCGTTGATCTTTCAAGCATTGTTGGCCTTTCAGATAACGACCGCTCAACCCCAAAAGGGGTAGGCATCGGTGTTAATACCTATCTTTGGCGTGCGGCCCTAGATACAATGGCCTTTATGCCTCTTTCGTCAGCCGACCCGTTCGGAGGCGTTATAATAACCGATTGGTATACGCCGCCCGAAACGCCTGATGAGCGTTTTAAGATGAATATATACATCTTGGGCCGACAGTTACGCACGGATGGTGTTCGTGTGGCCGTGTTCCGTCAGAGCCGAGATGGGAGCCAATGGGTCGACGCAAGTGTGGAGAAGAAGACCTCGGTGAAACTGGAAAACCAGATACTTGTTCGCGCCCGACAGCTTCGAGTTGCAGTGCGATCAGCCGGAAACTGAGGGACACAAACTGAAGCGTTGCAGCCAAACACACACGTGCACACACCATATATTTTAATCGAGCCCAATTTTGCATATGAGTCGATCGGGGTGATGCGCAGGACTTACCGTCACCAAACCTTTTTTTAAACATTTGGGAATCACACCCAATGCCAGCTAAAGACAAACCTTCGCGATACGCATTCAAAGCCGCCGAGGACAGATGGCAAGCCGCATGGGATGCCGGGCAATGTTTTGCCGCGCGCGACAATTTGAACCAGCCAAAATATTACGTCCTTGAAATGTTTCCTTATCCGTCGGGTCGTATACACATGGGCCATGTCCGCAACTATACGATGGGAGACGTCGTTGCGCGATACAAGCGCGCACGCGGATTTAACGTCCTTCACCCAATGGGGTGGGATGCTTTCGGCATGCCGGCGGAAAACGCCGCCATGGAAAAAAACGTGCACCCGGCTGAATGGACCTACGCCAACATCGACACCATGCGTCGGCAGTTAAAGATGATGGGACTATCAATCGATTGGTCCCGAGAAATCGCGACCTGCCATCCAGCTTACTATCGCCACGAGCAGAAAATGTTTTTAGACTTCCTTGAATCGGGGCTAATAGAGCGGCGAGAAGGCTGGGTCAACTGGGACCCGGTTGACCAAACCGTCTTGGCCAATGAACAGGTGATAGACGGCAAAGGATGGCGATCGGGCGCCCCGGTTGAAAAACGGCGGCTGTCCCAGTGGTTCTTCAAGATCACAGATTATGCGCAGGATCTGCTAGACGCCCTGGACACACTTGACCGGTGGCCGGAAAAAGTACGGTTGATGCAGGCAAATTGGATTGGACGATCTGAGGGCCTGAAGATTTCGTTCGAGATGGCAAATCGCGATGACAGGCTCGAGGTCTATACAACCCGAGCGGATACTATTTTTGGTGCAAGCTTCTGCGCTATTTCGCCAGAGCACCCCTTAGCGGGTGAACTGGCGACTGGAAATACGGGTTTAAAGGAATTCATCGACGAATGCGGTCGGTTGGGCACATCGGAAGCCGTTATCGAAAAAGCTGAGAAAATCGGCTTTGATACCGGGCTTCAGGTCCACCATCCATTTATTGATGGAAAAACCCTGCCGGTCTATGTCGCAAACTTCATCCTAATGGAATACGGAACAGGTGCGATATTCGGCTGTCCAGCCCATGATCAACGAGATCTAGATTTCGCCAGAAAGTATAACCTCGACGTCTTGCCGGTGGTTATTCCTTTGGAATCAAGGGAGTTTTCGATTGGTGATGAGGCATATACTGGCCCAGGTATGCTTGCAAATTCCGATTTTCTAGACGGCTTATCTGTCGACGCGGCAAAAGCGGAGGTCTCTGATCGCTTGGAGGCCACCATGCGCGGGAAGCGGGAGGTGAATTTTCGTTTACGGGACTGGGGAATTTCGCGCCAGCGTTACTGGGGCTGTCCGATTCCAGTCATTCACTGTGACAAATGCGGCGTCGTCCCAGTCCCGGCCTCGGATCTCCCGGTTGTTCTGCCGGATGACGTCAGCTTCGACGAGCCGGGCAACCCACTAAACAACCATGAAGCATGGAAATCTGTCGATTGCCCACTCTGCGGCGATTGCGCAACTCGTGAGACCGACACATTCGATACGTTTGTTGATTCGTCTTGGTATTTCGCGCGCTTTACCGAGCCTAGCGCTGACACACCCACAGACCAAGGTGCTGCAGATTACTGGCTCCCGGTCGATCAATATATCGGAGGGATCGAACACGCCATCCTACACCTCCTATATTCTCGCTTTTACATGAGAGCCATGACCCAAATCGGTCATGGCAGCGTCGACGAACCTTTCGCTGGCCTGTTCACGCAGGGTATGATCTGTCACGAGACATATCGGACCGACAAGGGGGAGTGGGTAGAACCTACCAACATTGTCGAAGGCGAGGGGGGGGCAGTTATTAAAGCCGATACCCTCGAACCTGTTATTGTTGGGCGATCCGAGAAAATGTCCAAATCGAAAAAGAACGTCATTGATCCTGAAGACATCATCAAAACCTACGGCGCCGATACCGCCCGGTGGTTTATGCTTTCCGACAGCCCGCCGGATCGCGACCTTGACTGGACCGAGGCCGGAATAAGCGGGGCCTGGCGTTTCACCAACCGACTGTGGCGGCTGGTAGCCGGTACCGCAAACACCCTGCCAGAATATAAGGAAAATAACGCCAACATAGATCTCCGACGCGCCATTCATACCGCAATAGCGGGAGTCACTGAGGACCTAGAAACATTTCATTTCAACCGAGCCATCGCCCGCGTACACGAACTTGTCAATGTACTCGCCGACGTCGACCCAAAGATCGATGGCCCCGCGCTTCGCGAGGGATTGGAAACAGTGACGCTACTCATCGGCCCGATGATGCCGCACTTGGCAGAAGAACTATGGCAGATTCTTGGATACCAAACGCTTGTCGCGGAGACCGGGTGGCCTGAATTCGACTCAAATCTCCTTGTCCGGGATACTGTTAAAATTGCCGTACAGGTGCGCGGAAAAATGCGGGGTACTGTGGAAATCACCAATGATGCCGAGCAAAAGGAGGCGGAAGCAGCGGCACTTTCGCTGCCGACCGTAGCCGCGGCGCTCGGCGGCGACGATGTGAAGAAGATCATTTATGTCCCTAACAGGATCATAAATGTTATTCACTAGCGATCATGGCGCCTGGAATCGCCGCCGCTTGGGCCTCGCTATTTATGGAGCGGCAACACTGCTGTTATCGGGTTGCAGCTTTCAGCCGATCCATGGGGATAGATCGGCAGCGTCCGGCAGGGCACTCGCAAACTTCGAGATCGCTAAAATTGCGGATCGAACCGGACAGATGATGCGCAATGAACTATTGCAGCAACTACAACCCCGCGGCCGCGCGCGGACACCGCGGTTCAAACTAAGTGTCTATCTGACCGAAAGCCGAAGCAACCTCGCTATTAGAAAAGATGACGTTGCGACTCGGGCAAATCTAACGCTAGCAGCCTCATACGCCGTCGCGAACAGGTCTGATGGTACACAGCTATTATCAGGGCAGACTCGTTCAGTAAATAGCTACAACATATTGACTTCAGACTTCGCAACGCTCAGCGCCCAGGCCGATGCGCGTAACCGCGCAATACGGCAACTCGCGCGCAATATTAAGGAACGTCTTGCCGTCTGGCTTGTCCAGACGGGAGGCCATCCGGGTACACGATGAAAGTTCCCGCCGCGCGCGCGGATGTTTTCGTCGCTAACCCACCCGATGATATCCGCGGCATGCTGATCTACGGGCCCGACCTCGGTCTGGTCCGGGAACGCGCGGAATCTTTGACCAAAACTATTGCCGGTAGTTTATCCGATCCATTTAATGTCGCCGAATTCACGCCGGCAGACCTCCGAAACGATCCGTCGCGACTGATCGATGAGGCATGCGCCCTTTCGATGATGGGGGGGCGCCGGGTGGTACGGTTAAGGGAAGCAACTGAAGCGGTCACCAGCGCTGCGACTGATGCCCTGGAAGCAAATGGGGACGCCCTGATCATTATTGAAGCCGGCGATCTCAATCCTCGATCCAAACTACGTGGTTTGTTCGAAAAAGGTAATGGGGTCGCCAGCATCCCATGCTATATGGACGAAGAAGCAAGCCTAAAAGATCTTGTTCTCAATTCGCTAAACGACGCCGGCCTAAAGGCCGACAAGAGTGTTGTGTCTTGGATCACTAGCAATCTGGGCGCCGACCGGATGGTTAGCCGAATGGAACTCGAGAAGTTAGTACTATTTATGTTGGGACAATCTGAAGTGACCCTCGAAAGCGCACAAGCGATAATTGGTGATGCTGCCGCCATCACCTCAGACGACGTCGTTTTCGCAGCAGCGGGCGGGGATCTGAAAGGGCTAACAGTTGCGCTTTCACGAGCCCGTTTCGAGGGCGTGTCAGCGGTATCATTATTACGCGCCGCCAGCCGCCACCTATCGCGTTTGGAAGAAGTGGTAATAGCCATTACCGCCGGCGCAGCGCCCGACCAGGCGATGAAAAGTCTCCGCCCTCCAGTCTTTTTTAAACAGCAGATTGGTTTCAGAAACCAGATCAAGCTTTGGCGGCTCAAAACTTTAGCTCGCGCCCGCGCTGAACTTATTAAGGCCGAGATCGATTGTAAAACGTCGGGTATGCCAGACGACGCTCTTTGCGAACGAACGTTTATGCGCCTTGCTGCAATGGCTGGCGCCCGTGTTCCTAAGTAGACCTTAACGGTTCTTCAAAACTTTTCGGGCCGTCCAAAACCGGCAGGACGCGGAGAAGCCAAACCGCGGAAATTACTTTGATAATGCATGGAACCAATGCGTAGGCCAGCGCAAGAGACAGGCCGACACCCGAAGTTAGAGACTGACCCGGCTGGTATCCAAGAGCACCCAGCGTTGGCAGCGAAAAACCAGTCGCTAGCGCCAGCGCGGATTTTGTACAGAAAGCGTTGGCCGCAAAAAAGCGACCAGCGCGTTGCTGATCTCTTTGGGCAACAATTCGGTCGGCAATAATCGCTGGTGGTATTGCGAGATCCGCGCCCAACGCGCTGCCGGATAAAACACATATGCAGACAAATGGCAGAATGTCGCCACTAGAAAGTGTGAAGGCCCAGAGGAATGTGGCAACCGCAAGCGACATGCTGATCGCCCAAGTCTTAACTTTCCCCGTCCGTACTGCAATTTTTTGCCATACAGGCAGAAAAAGAGCTCCGCTCAGGAAATATGTAAATAGAAAAAGTCCGGAGAATTGCTCGGCTTCAAGACGGTCTCGAATATAGAATAGCACTAACACAGCGGGAATTGCGCTGGCCAAACTGCTGACAAAAAATATGCCGTAAAAGTGGCGAGCCCATCGGTCGCGCATTAAGCAAATAAAACCGGATGCTTGCGAGCCCGATACTTTGCGTCCCGAAACAATGGGTTGGTGCCGGCACCAGATATAGAACAGCCAAACACCTACGATAAAAATCGGCACTAAAATTAAGGTCAGCAGCGAGAAACTCGGTGCAGGCGCGAAAGTATCTTGGAGAACAGCGGGTAGGATTGACGCTGTCAAAATACCCAAAAGAGCGAATGCCTCGCGGATCCCAGTCACTCTGGTTCGATCTGATGACGATACATTCCATAATCCGCCGAAAGCGTGGTAGTTGATTGTTACGATGCTGAAACCAGTCGTACAGAGCAATACTGATATCGCGAACCAGGTCAGCGGGTTTTCCTCGCCTAAAGTTGATAGCTTCGGATTGAACAAACCCGCAAAGCCGACCAGCAACAAGACCCCACCGCCTATGACAATCTCGAGTCTATGTCGAGAAAACCGATCGCTCAGGACACCGATCAATGGGTCCTGAAGTGCATCGATTACGCGAAGTAACATCAGGATGCCGCCGAGCAGCCCAATTGGCTGCATTAGGGCGGTTGCATAAAAATCTGGTGCGTGCAGATAAAGCGGTAGGCCCGCGAAAGACAGGGGCAGAGCTAAAGCTCCATAGAATATTAGCTTTGACCGGGCTGTTGGAGCTCCGGGCATGGTAGCTATGTTCCTCCGAACAACGCTCGCCTCAAATCTGGCTCCGACGTTCTTGCACCAAGCCAAATATCGAAAAACCGGCGAGTGAAAGCGGGGTCTTTGACCTCTCCAATTTTATTGCCGTCGCGGAAGAAAACTGTATTGCCCTCATTATCTCTCACGCCGGTTAATCGTGTGCCGTCCGATACATTGGGGAAAATATCTTGAAGCTGCCCTCTCCAAGCGTTCAGCGTCAGATCATCATAGAAGCCTTGGCCGCGCATTTCCGAAATTGTTCGGTCAACGATATCAGCTCCCTTGAGATCTCGGAGATATTTGAGGGAGAGCGCGAAGGGAGCGTCGGGGCGCCAACCGGTCATCGGCGCATATAGCTCCGCCCGATAGACATCCCAAAAAAGGATTGTGAGAATCCCTTCACCGATTTTTCTCGGATTTTCAATATACCGGGCCACCGTATCAACGGTCGAACCCGCAAAAGTGGGCCCTAGCGGGAGCCAAAATGCGACAATCACCACTGGCAGCATTCGATAACTAGGCATGACGCAATTCCACCTGCATAACATTAGTCCGGCCGCTGCGGAACGCACCCGAACATGATGAAAGGTAAAAGCGCCACAGTCTGATAAATTTATCATCAAAGCCAAGGTCTCGGACCTGTTTGTATTTTTGGTCAAAAGTTGCAAGCCACCTATCGAGGGTTTCGGCGTAGTCTCCGCCAAATCTATATGTATCGTCTATTCGGAGGCCAGAGTGCGCGGCCTCCTCCCGGAAACGCTTTTCGCTTGGCAGAAGCCCGCCGGGAAAAATGCTATCCCGAATTGCATCGCCCCCACGTCGGTACGTTTCGAAATAATCGTCATCAATCGTTATAGCTTGG
Organism: Alphaproteobacteria bacterium UBA830; assembly: GCA_002295635.1. GTDB lineage: Bacteria > Pseudomonadota > Alphaproteobacteria > MPNO01 > UBA830 > UBA830. The sequence goes on from DBHK01000025.1 coordinate 182,693, forward strand.
ATGATTGCCAGACCTTTCGGATCAAGCTGCGTTTTCAACCGGTCGAAGTACGTTCTCCAGTATCTTTCTCCAACCGCTTCAAACATTTCAATCGACACGATAGATTCAAAGCTACGGCGCGGTTCCCGATAATCCTCGAGCCTAATATCTGCCTGACTGCCGACTACCTTCAGTCGCGCTCGCGCATAGCTCGCTTGTCCCGGTGAAATAGTCAGCCCGGTCACGTGATGATCCCGTTCTGCAATTGCGCGCTCGGCGAACCCGCCCCAACCGCATCCGATCTCCAGTACATCTCTGGCCACCCCACCTAGCCTATCCAGAATACGGTCGTACTTGGCGAGTTGCCCATTCATTAGCGAGGTATCGGGTTTGGTAAAAATAGCAGACGAATAGCTCATGGTAGGATCCAACCAAAGCGCATAGAAGTCGTTACCGAGATCGTAGTGGGCGTAAATATTGGAAAGGGCGCGACGGCGAGTGTTGGGTTTCAGTTGCCGAGAAAGCCAGAAAAGGGATCTCTTTACTGGGCTACCGGCTATCAGCCTGCCGAGCGCGGCCTCGTTCCTAAATGCGAATTCAACGAGTGCCCCGATATCGTCGCTATCCCATTTTCCCGCCTGATGATCCCGAGCGAAGGCCGCATCTCCGCCGACCGCCATGTTACATAGTACATCGGGGGAATGGATATCCAGATGGGCTTTTGGTCCTGATAAACTGCCCGAAAAGTCGTAACTGCAACCATCGTGAAGAATAATCCGAATGGAGCCGTATTCTATTCTTTCTAAAGATTTAAGGACCATTTCGTCCGTGTTCTTGTGCAGCATATGGCCAAGCCCCGTTGCTATTAGGTGGACGCTTAAGCGGTTATCTCTCGAGAAGAATTACGCGCGATTTTCTGTCCTAGATTTATTGAATATCACTCCATTTAAGCTCGCCACAACCCCGGGGGTCAAACCGTCCAATTCGGCGATGTCCCGAGACCTGAGGCAACCCTCAAAGCGCTCCATACGCCGTCCTCATGAAAGCCATATCGCTGCCAAGCTCCACAATACCAGGTGCCGCGCATGCCTTGTATTTCCTGAATCAGGCCCTGAGCATCTATTGCGGCCTTATCGAATATGGGGTGTTCAAATTCGAATTCGTCATAGACCAGTTCCGGATCAGCAGAACGGATCGGGTTTAGCGTCTCAAACAGAGGAAAACGATAATCGAGAGATTGCAGACGGTTCATCCAGTAGGACATAGTTACGTCGGGTGTGTTGCGGTTCCGGTGTTCCATAATATAGGCCCAGCTCGACCATGCGTTGCGCCGGCGAGGCATGAAAGATGGGTCACCGTGCAGTACTGTCCGGTTTTTCTGGAACTTGAAGACAGAGAGAATTTCGCGCTCCCGTTCCGTCGGAGTATCCAGTAGCGCTAGGGCTTGGTCGGCATGGCAAGCCAGCACGACCTTATCAAAGGCATTACGCGACCCGTCTTCTGCGGTGACAAAACATTGGCCAACCTCTGTCGCCGGGCGCTCGATTCGCACCGCACCGGAAGGGCGTATGCACCCGGAAAAGGCGTCTTTTAAGCGGCGGACATACTCGCGAGCACCGCCAGTAACTGTATACCACTGAGGCTGATTACTCAGCGTTAAGAGACCGTGATTTTTAAAAAAGCGGATGAATGTCGCGGCTGGAAATTCCATCATGGTTTCTGGGGGACAACTCCATATAGCACTGCCCATGGGCACAAGAAAGTAACGCCGAAACCAAGCGCCCATAGACAGTTCATCTAGACAGTCTCCCAACGTAAAGTCAGTCTCCCGTGTTAGAAAATTTGGCGACTGGCGAAAGAACCGCACTACGTCGCTCATCATTCGCCAATACGCGGGCCGCGCGAGGTTCCGCTTTTGAGCAAATACGTTCCAAAATTTAGGTGTCCCGTATTCTAGCCATCCCTCGTCCACCGTTAATCCGAAGGACATATCGGATTTCTGTACCGGTACATTCAGCTCGGCAAATAGTTGGGCCAGCAGAGGATAGTTACGATAATTGAAAACAATAAACCCAGTATCAACAGGTATATCTTCAGACGCGCCTTCCGGACGAATCAGCACGGTTCGGGTGTGCCCCCCGAAGTGTCTGCTTTTCTCGAAAATGGTGACGTCATGCATCCCGTCAAGTAGATAGGCTGCGGACAGACCAGAAATACCACTGCCAACTATAGCTATTTTCATTTTCGATCTCTGTTTATCTACCGGATTTACGTCGTTCTACAGGTAACGGATTATCATACCACACAGACACCCCGGCGAATCTTGGTGTTCCTTAGGAAAGGGGAAAACAAATGAACGAACTTGCAACCCTGCTTCGCGACTTAGTAGTAGCCAACCGAATTCTCGCCAATGAGAACGTGGTCGACGCATACGGCCATGTTAGCGTCCGTAACCCCAACAACCCAGACCGCTACTTTTTATCCTGTTCGCGCAGCCCGGAATTGGTCCAGCGGAGCGACCTCATGCAATTCGAACTGGACGGCGCACCAGTCGACGGTGATTCGCGAAATCCCTATCTTGAGCGATTTATCCACGGCGCCGTCTATGAACGGAACCCGACCATACAGGCCGTGGTGCACAGCCACGCCGAGGAAGTTCTGCCCTTTACCATATCGCAACAACCGCTGTTACCGGTAATCCATTCAGCTGGGCTTATGGGCCCGAAACCGCTGGTTTGGGACATTGCTGATAAATTTGGTGATACGACACTCCTTGTTGTCAACATGGATCAGGGCCGGGATCTCGCTGAGGCGCTCGTAAGTCACCGTATCGTTCTAATGCGCGGCCACGGTTTCGTCGCCGCAGGGAGATCACTATCGGAGGTCATTCGACTATCGGTGATGTTACCCCGAAATGCGCGGGTCCTAACGACAGCACTTCAGTTCGGCGGCCTGAAGCCACTATCTTCCGCCGAAGTTGCCCTCCGCGAAGACATGAATCCAGATGGAAAGGAATTCTATCGTGCTTGGGAGTACTGGGCGGCACGGGCCGGCTGTTCAGAGATGCTGGACGGATAAGCAGATTGTTGCAGCCGCACACATTGGATTAAGAAACCGGATCGTAATTTATCGATAGAAGCTAGTCGGCAAGACTAACTCTTAGCGCCCGCCAAACCTTCTCTGGCGTCGCCGGCATTTCGATGGTAGTTCCGCCAGCGTTGTGTAGCGCATCATTGACAGCATTCATCACCGCCGGCATAGCGCCGACTGTTCCAGACTCACCAACCCCCTTTACGCCCAGTGGGTTGCGGGCAGTAGGCACCTCGTTGGCGGCTATATTAAAATTGCAAAAATCGTCAGCCCGCGGCATGCAGTAATCCATAAATGAGCCTGTTAGAAGCTGGCCTGAGTCTCGTTCGTAGTTTATATCCTCCATAAGGATCTGGCCCGCGCCTTGAACAATACCGCCGTGGATTTGGCCGTCGAATAGCAGGGGATTCAGAATTGTGCCGGCATCATCGATGGCAGTGTAACGAACCAGTTCTACCCGCCCAGTATCGGTATCTACCTCAACCTCGGCTACGTGTACTCCGTTAGGAAATGTTGATCCGTCCCCGGAACTAGCACCGAATTGACCGTGCTCGTATAAACCTGGCTCGATATCCGGCGGTAACTTTGGTTTGACATAGGCGGTCTTAGCAACATCCTCAAGACTTACTGATCGGTCTGTGCCGACCACTGTGAAAGCTCCATCACCAAATGCGATATCGCCCTCCGCAGCTTCGAGCATATGAGCAGCGATGCGCTTGCCCTTTTCAATGATCTTGTCCGCAGCCTCCACAATGGCAGCACTAACGAACACAGCAACACGCGCATTAAACGTGCCAACACCATGGGCCACTTTATCCGTGTCCCCATAGCGATAGACCACCTTTTCCGGTTCAACTCCCAGTCTGTCGGAGAGCACCTGCTTAAAGGTGGTGCCGTGGCCCTGGCCGTGATCCATAGCGCCCGAAAGCATCGTGACTCCTCCGGTTGCATCGAAGCGGATTTCGATATGCTCGAAATTTGTGTTGGCAACACCAGTGATCGAGTTCGATGTTCCGAAACCCAACAATTTCCCGCGTTTTTTTGCTTCGATGCGACGGGTCTCTATATCTTTATAACCGGCCGCAACGAGACATTCTTCATAGTTTCCGGTGAAATCCCCACAATCAAAGTAATCGCCCATCGATGTTCTGAACGGCAGCGCGTCGGGGGGTATCGTATTGCGCCGACGTAGTTCTACCGCGTCAATACCGATTTGGCGTGCTGCAACATCCACCATGACTTCTAATACATGGACGGGTTCTGGTTTCGCGCCGCCTCGGTATTGAGCATTGCTCATCATATTTGTTAGAACACCGGTAACTTGCGCAAAGACTGCAGGGATCCCGTAGACGCCGGCTAGTCCGCCAAGGCCACTAGTGGCACACCCAACGTTCCGGTCCGTCGTATAATAAGCCCCGATGGGCACCTTGGTATGGGTGCGTAGGCCGAGGAATATACCATCTTCGTCCAGTGCAAGTTCCGCTTCCACAAAACCACCCCGAGCGTGATCATCACTGAGGATACTCTCGGTGCGTTCCGCGATCCATTTCACCGGTCGGCCAGTTACCTCGGATGCCCAGAGGCTGAGTGCATATTCCGGGTAAACCCCGCCGCGGATCCCGAACCCTCCGCCCATATTGTCACATACAACATGTAACTTGGACTGCGGCATCTTAAATATCTGCCCGGCAATCTGCTGTCGCATACCATGCACCGATTGCACGGTGGCACGCAGGTTATAACGGTCTTCGAATTCGTCATAGTGACCAATACAGCCTCGATTTTCCATTGCATTGCCGGCCACCCGGTTAACACAAACCCGGTGGCGGACTAGATGTGTCGCCCCTTTGAAAGCTGCCTCCGTCGCCTGCTCATCACCGCGCTTGTAAGTAAAAGCCTCGTTGTCAGGATTTTCCTCCCAAACTGAAGCGTGGCCAGAGTCGAGCGCGTCGTCCAGTGACGCGAGAACAGGAAGCGAATTAAATTCGAATTCGATTAGTTCGGCGGCGTCTTTTGCCTGATTTACCGTTTCTGCGACGATAAACGCAATCGCCTCGCCGACATATCGCACGCGCCCCTGAGCCAGTAGAGGCCTAATCCGAACAAAGCCATCCGACCCATCTATCTTCTTACAGGGTGTTAGTACACCTATATTTCCAAGATCCCGTGCCGCCAAGTCGTCTCCAGTCAGTATTGCCAGCACCCCAGGCGCAGTCCGCGCCGGATCGACGTTCAGTGATAAGATTTCGGCATGCGCAACCGGTGAGCGAAAAACCACGGCATGAACGAGGTTGAGCGCAGAAACGTCATCAAGATATCGGCCACGTCCCTGCAGCAATCGAAGATCTTCCTCTCGAACAATGGGCGCACCAATCCTAGTCATACCTTCTCCCTCATAGCCGGTTTTTGTTGCCAGATACAATCAGGCCGCCTTTTGTAGTCCGCGACCCGACCCATTTACAGTTCTCAACCAAGTATCCAAATACTAGTAGGGGGGAGCGCTCTATCTGTTCATCTCGGATACACCGTTCTCCGAAAAGCTTTTAACAGCTATTTTCAGGGCGGCCGCGCATTAAACGGTCGACAATATCCTCGAACTGCTCGAGCGACTGGTATTTCACGCGAAGATAGCCACCGGTGCCATCAAAGGTTATCTCAACCTTGGCGCCAAGCCCGTTGGAAAGTTCGCGCTCAATGGCCTGCGTGTCGGTGTCGCTAGGGATCGGCCGTTTTCTTCCGACGAAGGATGATTTACCAGCCCTTTTATCACGAGACTTTTTGCCGAGGAGTTCTGTTTGGCGTACGCTTAGACCATCGGTCACGATCTTCAGCGCCAGTCTGGTCGGATCTTGCGCGGACAGGATTGCTCGGGCGTGCCCCACTGTAAGCCTACCATCCTCGAGCATCTCCTGCACTTTCTTTGGTAGATAAAGTAAGCGCATCATATTAGCGACGTGGCTCCTGCTCTTACCGACGACCCTGGCTACCTGTTCCTGCGTTTTACCGAAATCTTTGGACAGCCGGGCAAGTGCCTTTGCTTCCTCTAACGGCGATAGCTCGTCTCGCTGAATATTCTCGATTAGGGCTACTGCAAGCGCCTCGGCATCAGAGAAGTCCCGGACGATGACCGGGGCTTCGTGAGCTTTAGCTAGCTGCGCGGCACGCCAGCGGCGTTCACCGGCTACGATTTCAAAAGTATTCTCACTGTTTCGCACTGGTCGTACGATCAAGGGCTGTAGTATGCCCTGTTCCCGGATCGATTCTGTAAGTTCCCCCAATGCCACATCGTCAAAATGTCGCCGAGGCTGAAGCGGGTTCGGTATAAGCCTAGCAATGGGAACAACTCGCATACCCCGGGCATCGGCCTCTCGGCCCCCCGGGCTTGCGGGCGCCGCAGAGGTTGCAGAAAGACTGGATTTTTGGTCGCCAAAAAGCGCTTCTAGACCTCGGCCCAATTGACGTGGCCGGCTATTTTCATCACTCATGCCTTGTTCCTCCGGCGGTTGGGTCATTACCTCTTAAGGTTGTATTTCTTTCCTCCCTTTGAGATTCGTGCCGGCGCAAAACCTCGCTCGCCAGATGGACATATGCTTGGGATCCGGCGCAAGCCAAATCGTAAATAAGTACCGGCTGTCCGTGAGAAGGAGCCTCTGAGACACGTACATTTCTTGGTATAACGGTATCGTAGACACTATCTCCGAAGTAGTTCCGCACATCGTCTTCTACTAGGGACGACAATTTGTTCCGAGAATCATACATAGTAAGAACTATCCCCTCAATATTCAACCCTGGGTTGAATCGTTCGGTAACTCTATCGATTGTGCGTACAAGCTGGCTCAGCCCCTCGAGGGCAAGAAACTCACACTGCAGCGGCACCAATACAGAATCCGAGGCAACTAGCCCGTTCAGCGTTAGCAACCCCAGCGCGGGCGGACAGTCAATCAAGATGTAATCGAACCGTTTTGCCTCTCTACGAAGGGCGTCGCGCAAACGGCGCTCTCGTCCTTCCAGATCTACTAGTTCCAGCTCTGCTGCTGATAGGTCGATAGTGGATGGGATAACCCCCAATCCCGGCACCCGTGTTTCAATCATCGCGGCGTCGAACTCGACTGCACCCAGCAGAAGGTTATACGTCCCGATGGTGCGCTGATCGCGATCAATACCAAGGCCGGTCGATGCATTCCCCTGTGGGTCCAGGTCGACTAAGAGCACTCGGCTACCGGCCGCCGCTAATGCCGTCGCTAGGTTGATAGCGGTAGTGGTCTTGCCAACACCGCCTTTCTGGTTAGCCACTGAAATAATACGCCCACTTTCATGACCCCCTACGCGGCCTCTCGGGGCGTCCTGCTCTGTGAACACCCTGTCAGCGGGGAGGGCCTCAAGCATCTCTTTTTCCATTAGTACAGACCTATGGGTTCGTCGCCACCACGCGGAGCGCCTGTTTCCGACAATAAAATCCCTACTTTCGGGTCAGCTCGGTAATCCTTAAAATACGGGCATCGGGTGATGTCCAACTTTCAAACGTCTCAACGTGCATTTTCCAGCGTTTACAAGCCTCGGTCAATTCACCCTGCCATTGCGCACCCTTCTGAAAGAGACAGGTCCGGGCACCCAATGATTCTGCCATTCCACACAATTTAGAGAGGGGTGCTACTGCCCGCGCCGTTAAAATATCCACAGAATTTTGAGTCGATTCGTCTGCAAATACCTCGACGCGCGAATTTTTTACCGTCGCTGGCGCCCCGGTAGCATTAATTACTTCTTGGAGGAACTTACATTTACGCCCACGCGACTCTACAAGTGTTACTGGCAAACCAGTTACGATTGACAAAACCAATCCGGGAAATCCCGCTCCGGCGCCAATGTCTGTGATCGAGCCAGCATCCCGGGGCAGGTGGGCAGTAAGCTGAAAAGAATCCAACATGTGGCGGCCCCACAGATCGGAGAGGCTATGCCGCGACACAAGGTTCTGAACGTTCTGGCGCCGGCGGAGAAGTTCCGCGTAAATCTCAAGTCGCTCCATTGTTTCACGTGAAACGTTGGCGATATTCTGGAAAACTTCTGCAGTAATGGGGGAGGGGCCTGGCGCCAAACTTAAGCTGCCTTACGCCGAACGTGGCGGAGCAGGGTCGTCAGTGCGGCGGGCGTCACTCCCGGAATACGGCTGGCGGCCCCCAAGGTCTCCGGCCGCGCCGCGCCCAACTTTTCGCGCATTTCATTAGACAGACCGCCTACCGAGGCGTAATTCAAGTCTGGCGGCAGCGTCAGCGCTTCATCCTTTCGAAACGCGGCGATATCGGCTTGTTGACGGTCAAGATAGCCGGCATAAAGCGAGTCATGAGCAATCTGCTGAAGTACGCCGCTGTCGATTTGGCTGATCTGAGGCCATATGCGTAAAACCGCCTCAATACCAGCGTCGGCCTGAGCCAGCAGCTTAAGGGCAGACCTGCGTACGCCATCCTGAGAGACCTTAACCCCCTTAGCCAACAATTTCTCCGGTGTTTCAGAAAACTTTGCGAGATCGGCTCTAGCGGCAGAAATCTCCAACATCTTTGTTGCAAAAACCTGCGCTCGCTCGGCCCCAACGCACCCAAGGGCCGTTGCCGCAGGCGTGAGACGCTGGTCGGCATTATCAGCGCGCAGTGTGAGCCGATATTCGGCCCGGGACGTAAACATCCGATAAGGCTCAGACGTTCCACGATTGATCAAGTCATCAATCATTACACCAATGTATGCCTGCGCGCGATCAAGAACAAAAGGTGTATTATTATCACCGGCAGATCTGGCCGCATTTAAGCCCGCCATCAGCCCCTGAGCGGCAGCCTCCTCATAGCCGGTGGTGCCATTGATCTGCCCGGCGAAATACAATCCCTTCACCCGTCGGGTTTCCAGTGTCGCTCGGAGCTCACGGGGATCGACAAAATCATATTCGATTGCGTATCCCGGTCTTATCACCCGCGCCCTTTCTAAGCCGACAATCTTCGCGAGAAAGGCACGCTGTACCGGCTCCGGCAACGAGGTTGAAATACCATTTGGGTATACTGTGTCATCGTTCAAGCCTTCTGGCTCAAGAAAAATCTGATGCCGCGATTTATCCGTAAACCGTAGTACTTTGTCCTCAATAGAAGGACAATACCGTGGGCCGGTGCTCTCGATTTGACCAGAATACATCGGCGCACGGTGGATATTGTCCTGAATGATTTCATGTACGCGCTCATTTGTGTAGGTGATATGGCAGGCAATCTGAGGCGTTTCAATCTGCCGGGTCATAGTAGAAAAGGGAATAGGCGGATCATCTCCCGGCTGCACCTCTAGTGCTGTCCAATTTATGGATTTACCATCGAGACGCGGTGGGGTTCCGGTTTTTAACCGCCCTAGCGAAAAGCCGCAGAGCTCGAGCGTCTCTGACAAGCCATTTACAGGTTTTTCGCCCACCCGGCCAGCGGGTATTTTTCTTTCTCCTATATGGATAAGGCCCCGCAAAAAAGTTCCGGTGGTGAGCACGACCCTACCCGATGCGATCGTTTCGCCACCCGCCATTATCACTCCGGCGACCCGGCGGGCCGCTCCCGTGCCGATTATCGTGAGATTTTCGACACTACCTTCGCGAATAAATAGATTGGGCTGTTCTTTGATCGCCGCCTGCATCGCGTCGCGGTAGAGTTTCCGGTCCGCTTGAGCTCGGGGGCCCTGAACCGCCGGCCCCTTTCGCCTGTTCAGCATTCGGAATTGAATTCCGGCCCGATCGATAACCCTTGCCATCAGGCCATCCATTGCGTCAATTTCGCGAACAAGGTGCCCTTTACCGAGACCGCCTATCGCCGGGTTGCAGGACATTTCACCGATTGTAGACGCCTTATGAGTCACCAACAGAGTTCGGGCGCCCAAGCGAGCTGAGGCTGCAGCAGCCTCACAACCAGCGTGGCCGCCACCAACAACAATCACATCATACGGATCAGAATCTAGCATAATTCCGCGGAATATAAGCCCGGCTTGGCCCGAGGTAAAGCAAGAAGCAAAGGATCGCCCACTCTTGTTTCACGTGAAACAATACCGAACCACTCGTTTACTTCCCGATACAGAAATCGGCAAAAATAACGTCAAGAAGATCCTCGATATCAACTCTTCCCGTAATAGAGCCTAGTGCCTGGGCGCCCTGACGAAGGTCCTCAGCGAAAAGCTCCGGCACTTCAGTCGTCGACGCACGGCGTAGTGCATCTAAACACGCCTTTAATGCCGTCCGGTGCCGCAATCGGGTAAGAGGAGGGTCCCCGCTGACCGCTTTCATCAATTCGGCAGACCGTTTCTCGAGCCCGCTTAGAAGCCCTTGCAAACCATCACCGGTTTTTGCAGACACAAAAAATGCATCAGGCGCCGGCCCCCGGGACATCCCAGGCTTAAGGTCAATTTTAGTTGAAACCGCGATCGCTCCCGGCAGCGACAAGAGGTCAAGACTCGCCTCGTCGACCGGCCCAGTCTGGTCAAAAAGAACCAAGCAAATATCTGACGTTTCAGCTCGGTTAACCGCCCGTCGTATTCCCTCTTGTTCGACCGGATCCACCGCATCGCGAACCCCGGCAGTGTCCGCCAAGGTCACCGGCCACCCGCCGAGATCGAGGTGAACCTCAATCACATCTCTGGTGGTCCCGGCCTTTTCTGAAACAATCGCAACGTCACGCGCAGCTAGCGCATTCATTAGAGAAGATTTCCCGGCGTTCGGTGCCCCAAGGATAGCCACTTGAAGGCCATCACGCAGCCGTTCACCACGGCGTTTATCATCTAAAAACCCTTCAATTTCGACCGCGAGCTTGCTCAGTTTTGCCCGCACCGACACCTCGACATCAGTGGGAATATCGTCCTCCGGAAAGTCGATCCATGCTTCGCTATAGGCTAGGATTTCGATTACTTGGGAACGCCAAGTTTCAAGTCGGCTCGAAAGGCCACCTCCCAGCTGGGCTAATGCTTGGCGACGCTGGGCTTCGGTTTCTGCATCAATTAGGTCTGCAATAGCCTCAGCCTCGGTCAAGTCGATTTTCCCGGCAAGAAACGCCCGCTTCGAGAATTCTCCGGGCTCAGCCATTCGGATACCGGGAAAAGCCGAAAGGGCTGCCGCGATAGCTTCGCAAGTAGCGCGGCCGCCGTGACAGTGAAGTTCTGCAACATCCTCGCCAGTAAAACTTGCCGGTTGAGGGAACCAAATCGCGACACCGTCGTCGAGTGGAGCGTTAATCGATGGATCCACCATACGGCACCGTATGGCCTGCCGTGGCTCTGGCAATGCATCCCGGGAAGTTACTGCCAACAGAACAACACTGGCAGCGACACCAGAAATACGGAAGATTGAGATGCCCCCCCGCCCCTTTGCGGTAGCTAGCGCAAAAATAGTATCGTTTTCAGTCATGCAGAAATGGCCTCGCGCAGCCTTGATAAAGGGCGGCGTCGGCGCTATCCCCCAAGATCCAGCGCCATGGCGTATTGCTCCATAAATGCCAGATATATATCACTATAACTATTGATGCCGAAACCCATGCATTCCTCCATCCTTTTTCTAGGGTTAATTCGGTGGCTCGTTCTAGTAACGCCTTTTGTGGGAATTTTGTTAGGTGCGTCGTTGATTCAAGCAACGTTCTGTAGCCAGGAAGCATCACGCCTCTTTAAATTTGCAATGAATATCAACTGACACTTTCATGATTGACTTCGCTCACCCATGTCGCGCTTACTCTACCATATTCCAAAGCAAAGCCGCTGTTTCATATATAGAACAACTTACCGATAGAAAAACTCCTTGCATGGGCCGAAACCGACTGTCTGAAGAAACCAGCCCTTATCTTTTGCAGCATGCCGAGAATCCGGTCCATTGGTTCGGCTGGGGCCCCGTCGCTTTGTCTGCTGCTAATGAACATAACAGACCTATCCTCCTCTCTATCGGTTATGCCGCTTGTCATTGGTGCCACGTGATGGCGCATGAATGTTTCGAGAATCAAGCGATCGCCGAGCAAATGAATACTCTTTTTGTTAACATAAAAGTCGATCGGGAGGAGCGACCCGATATCGACGCCATCTATCAGCAAGCATTACAACTTCTCGGTCAGCAGGGCGGATGGCCCCTCACCATGTTCCTAACACCGGCTGGGGAGCCGTTTTGGGGTGGTACATATTTTCCTCCGGATTCGCGTTACGGGAGGCCAGGATTTCCTCAAGTTCTTTCTGCTATTTCCGACCACTGGCTCGGAAAACCAGAAAAAGCGTATGAAACAGCAAAGGCCCTTACAAACGGACTCCAAAGAGCCTGGGCGACAGAACTGTCAGAAGCGAAGTCAACCGAAATCCCACTTACGATTAATGACGAGGCAGCGGTCCGTATTGCGGAAGAATTCGACATGGTGGATGGCGGTTTCGGCAAACCGCCCAAATTCCCCAATCCCTCAATTCATGAACTTCTTTGGCGATCTCATCTGCGAACAGGGGACGAGGCCTTGAGGGATGCGGTGCTGGTTTCGTTAACAAAAATGTCTCAAGGCGGTATTTATGACCATCTCGGCGGAGGATTTTCGCGTTATTCGACCGATGCGATATGGCTCACCCCTCATTTCGAGAAAATGCTCTACGACAACGCCCAAATTATTGATCTCCTTGTATGGTCCTGGCAAGGAACGGGTAACCCTTTATTCGCCCAACGTGCGGAAGAAACAATCGACTGGTGTCTCCGGGAAATGGTCGTCGAAGCAGGGACTACAGAGGGTAGACCGTTTGCAGCGAGTTATGACGCTGATTCAGAGGGAGAAGAAGGAAAGTTTTACGTTTGGTCTATCTCTGAAATTAATGAGGTTTTAGGAGATTGTGCCGAATCTTTACTTTTCAAAACCATTTACAACGTTTCATCGGATGGGAATTGGGACGGTCACAATATTCTGAATCGGATCAGCCACCCCGATTTGCTCAACGATGATCAAGAGGGGGTGCTTGCCGTTGCGCGGAGGAAACTTCTAGCTGTCCGAAACAGCCGTACATGGCCTGACTGGGACGACAAGGTTCTTGCTGACTGGAACGGTATGATGATTGCCTCGATGGCACATGCGGCAGTTGTTTTTAACAGGCCCGATTGGCTTCACGCCGCCATATCGGCGTTCGCTTTCGTCCGTGATTGCATGCAGCGCGACGGACGGCTTATGCACGCGTTTCGTCTGGGGAAGCTTAAACACTCTGCGACACTCGATGACTATGCCAACATGTCGCGAGCCGCGGTCGCCCTGTACGAAGCCACTGGTGACAAAGATTATATCAGAACAGCGAGGCACTGGGTGAAAACGATGAACGTCCACTTCTGGGATACTGCCAAAGGCGGTTATTTTTTCACCGCGGACGACGCGGAAGCGCTAATAATCCGAACAAAGACAGCCGCCGATAATGCCACACCTGCGGGTAACAGCGTCATAGCCGCGACACTAATCCGACTTCATTACCTAACAGGTGAGGATGCCTTTCGAACACGTGCTGAGAATATTTTTACAGCCTTTGCCGGTGAAGTATCCAAAAATTTCTTTCCGTTGGCCGGCCTCCTCTGCGCAAACGAAATGCTTCAATGCGCCACGCAAGTCGTAATCATAGGCGATCCCGCGAAGGCCCCAACGAAGGCCCTCACCGCCGCTGCATGGAGGGCGTCAAATATGAACAAAATCGTTCAATGCATTGCGCCAAACCAAACCTTACCTGACGACCACCCCGCCTCTGGGAAAAAACAGGTTGCCGGCAAACCCACCGCTTATGTTTGTATCGGCCGAACCTGTTCTCTTCCCTTGACGGATCCTACGGATCTTAGCGTCGCAATCTAGACCCTTTATCCAGCACTACGAAGATATTGAAAATAAACCAAAAACTAGGAGCGTGAAGGGATTTTAAACCCCCTTCTTACCGCGGGGCGCGCGAGACATCGATCTCGCCAATCCAAAAGGCTTTTGAACCCCTCAAGACCGAGCAAATCACCAGCACCATAGGTCGTGGTGAGGGCCCTGACCCACGGGAATGTTGCGATATCCGCGATTGAATAATCACTACCCAAAATGTAACGACGGCTGGACAGGTGTTGATCCAAAACCCCCAATAAGCGTTTAGTCTCATTTACATATCGGTCTGTCGGATATGGATCAACAATCCTGTCAGCAACAAACTTACAGAAATGGCGGAGTTGTCCGAACATTGGTCCAATACCGCCTACTTGGAACATTAACCACTGGAGGCACTAGTAACGCGCCGCCGGTTGGCTTGGAATGAATTTTCTAATTTTCTCCGCGAGGTAAATCAGAATCGCACCGCTGTCCCAAAGAGGGAGAGGCTCACTGCCAGGGCCATGGGGGCCGATCATCGCCGAGTATTTTGTTGTTTGGGTTGAGAGACAGGAATTCGTCCTTCATCTGTTCCTCCGCCCCAAACGACACAAAGGGCGCTTCATAGGGAAGCCCAGCCTCTTCCAGCATAATGGAAGCATTAACGGCGTTGGGGGTCGGCAAAGAGTACAATTGTATATACTTTAAAGAAGGAAAGATCAAAGCCATCGGGTCCCACGTGGGTTGCATGTAAATCAGTTGGCGTTCTTATTCCGGTAGCTCGGAGTGTCAGGGTAAAACACTCCTGCCATACAACACCATTGCGCGCGCAACGACGAATAGAACAACGGCGTTCAGAACGTGCCAAGCGAAGTGGGTGCCAAAGGAAAACTGACCGCATATCGGCAAATCGATTGTCCTTAACGTGAGCGAAACGAAGAACACCGTCGCCGCCAGTAACAGCGCCGATCCGGCTATATGACCCCTCGCAAAGCGCAGATAACCCCCGATTAAAATCATTGCCAACAGAGCTGCTACATATGAGCCGCCGCGGAAGCCAGTCAAAGGAGGTACCAACATTGCAACACCGAGAACCACCGCGACACCGATACCACAGATTACCGCGGGAGCCTCTACAAATCGCCTAAGCGCATACCATGTATAGATCAGAATAAATGTTGCTATCGGGATGACGTCCGACAGAAGCGCCCAGCGCGTCGCATGAGTATGAAATAGCCAACTGCCGACCCCAATTGTGAGAATCAGCACACAGAAGACCCAAGAAACGATATCGCGATACCCCGAGGGGCCCTGTTTCCGGATTAGGTTCGCTATCAACACCGCACTTAAAATAAAAGAGAAGTTGGTGACCGCATTTAGCGGCTCAGACCAGTACTCTGGGCCAGTACGCTCGCAGTAAATATCGATATATTCATGTTCCATTAACAACACCCTAATCGACTAGCCGCAGCGTTCAATGGCGGAAACAACTTATATAATGTGTTGATATCGGAATTACTGAAAATCAATACTAAATCGAACCTAGTTAAGTAATCTTTGCCGCCTCTACTCTTTATTTTTGCTGCTCGCCACACTGTTTTATGGAGCAGCAAAGGGGGGCGGGATACGCTGACGTACAACAGGTAGTGTTTCGTCATCGAAAATTTCAGGCATGGTGCCTTGACCTCATATGGCTGAGTACGCAATTTAGCCAAATGCCGTGTATATCGCTAGAAACGTTTATCGGGCCAGTGTCGATTGAAGAAAACCACGGAAATATTATCCATGTCGGATGGAGTCATATTGATCAGAGAACCAGTGAATCCAAACTTCTGAAGGAGGCGCGGGAGCAGATCGAGGCCTATTTCGCCGAACGTCTCACAGAATTTGACCTGCCGCTCTCGCCACAAGGATCGCCATTTCAAAAAACGATCTGGGCAGAGATGTCCAATATACCCCATGGACAGACTAGGACATATGGAAATTTAGCAACGCGCGCAAATACTTCGCCACGCGCTGTCGGCAGGGCCTGTAGCGCGAATCCAATCCCGATTATTATACCTTGCCACCGGGTAATTGGCGCGAATGGTAGTGGTGGCTACTCCGGAAGGGGCGGTTTAACGACTAAAATTAGGCTGCTTAACTTTGAAAGAGGTCAAACACATTTTCCTTAAACGTATCAGTTACATTTCCATCGGTGACTTTTCTACACGCCGCCGCTAATATGGTAATAATAAGAAGCGGTTACATCCATACATAACCATATGTCATTATTTATTAGATCGGGGGTACCGGTTAATGTCCAATATTTCCATTGATTCCGCGGACGGTAGCGGCGATTTTTCTGCTTATTGCGCGATGCCTCCCACAGGCAGCGGGCCGGGTATAGTCGTTATTCAAGAAATTTTCGGTGTTAATCAAGTCATTCGTGATCTTTGCGACGGATTTGCCAGCAACGGTTACATCGCAATAGCCCCAGATATTTTTTGGCGCATTGAGCCCGGCGTGCAGCTGACCGATAAAAGTCAGGCCGAATGGGATAAAGCTTTTGAACTGATGAATGCATTCCTACCCAACTTCGAAAAAGGTGTTGGCGACATAGGCGCGACTATTTCCCATGTCCGCAACATGGAGGCCTGTAATGGAAAAGTTGGGGCCGTGGGCTATTGCCTAGGCGGCAGCCTCGCATATGCCACAGCCTGTTTCACAGACGCAGATGCATGTTCTGGATATTACCCAGTCCAGATTGAAGATTCGCTTGATCTTTCAGAGGGCATTAAAAATCCCCTTATACTTCATGTTGCGGAGAATGACGGCTTCTGCCCGCCGGACGCGCAAGCGAAGATCAAGGAAAAGCTGGCGCCAAACCCGAATATCACCATCTATTCTTATCCTGACGTGGATCATGCATTTTCCCGGGTTGGCGGCGATAATTACGATGAGGGCGCGGCTATGCTAGCCAACGACCGGACATCAAAACTTTTCGAGTCAATTCTCGGATAGAAAATGACCTGACCCGGAACGTCTAAGGATTTTTTAAAAACATTGGTGCAAAACCCTCGCCATAGATACCCGCTGCGGGGATTACATCTAATCAATCCCTATTAGCAATTTGAGAGAAGGAAACGCAGATGCCCAAAGCTATCGTCGTTGAAGAAACCGGTTCACCATCGGTCATGAAGTGGCGGGATATTGAGGTTGGGCGGCCCGCCAAAGGGGAAGTGACCATCCGAGCGAAGGCGATCGGGGTAAACTTCATAGATATCTACCAGAGATCGGGTCTTTATCCGATGGCGTTACCATTTACCCCCGGCGGCGAAATTTGCGGGGAAATTGAGGCCGTCGGCGCTGGCGTTTCAGGCTTTAAGATTGGCGACCGGGTTGCGACCGGTACAGCCGGTTCGGGGTGCTACGCGGAGGTCCGAAACGTTGAGGCCGGAAAGCTTGTGAAAGTACCCAAGGAAATTCCCACCGACGTCGCTGCATCCATGATGTTGCAAGGTATGACGGTGCAATTTCTAATCCGACAAGTCTACAAAGTAAGCAAAGGCGACACGATCCTGATACATGCCGCAGCTGGCGGCGTCGGCACAATTTTATGCCAATGGGCAAGCCACCTCGGGGCGACAGTCATAGGGACCGTTGGTTCGCCTGGCAAAGCCAGGTTGGCCAAAGCGCATGGTTGCGACTACCCTATAATCTACAGTCGGGAAAACTTCGTTGACCGGGTGCGCAAAATCACAAAGGGTGAAATGCTGCCAGTTGTATATGACTCTATCGGAAAAGCCACTTGGCCAGCGTCGCTCGACTGCCTGCAACATAGGGGTTTGTTTGTAACTTTCGGAAACGCTTCAGGGCCAATTCCCCCAATCGATCCGCTCTTGCTCTCGTCCAAAGGTTCTCTAGTGATGACGCGCCCGACGTTATTTCATTTTGCAGACTCCCCAGACCGGATGCGAAAAATGGCGGGGGACGTGATCAAGGTGATCAGGTCTGGAGCGGTGAAAATTGAGGTTAATCACAAATACTCTCTGCGCGAGGCTGCTCGGGCACATCGCGATCTCGCAGCCCGAAAGACGACTGGCTCTATCATTCTGGAACCTTAGGCGCTGGTATTGACCGTATCCGCCGGGGGCGTCTGCTTCAGCTTTGTTGCTTCCCGCGCAAGTCGTTTACTGGTTCATAGAATCAAAGAATTCATCATTCGACTTCGTACCCTTAAGCTTGTCGAGCAAAAACTCCATTGCATCTACCACCCCCATCGGGGTGAGAATGCGGCGTAGAACCCACATTTTTGCCAGCACGCCTTTATCTACCAGCAACTCCTCCTTTCGGGTGCCGGACTTGGTGATGTCCATCGCCGGAAAGGTGCGTTTGTCGGCGAGTTTCCGATCGAGGATGATTTCGGAATTCCCAGTTCCCTTGAATTCCTCAAAAATTACCTCGTCCATGCGCGAGCCTGTATCTATGAGGGCAGTGCCGATGATGGTCATCGAACCGCCTTCTTCGATGTTGCGAGCAGCGCCAAAGAAGCGCTTGGGCCGCTGCAACGCATTGGCATCAACGCCACCAGTCAAAACTTTGCCTGACGAAGGAACCACGGTGTTATAAGCACGTGCCAGCCGTGTAATGGAGTCCAACAGGATTACAACATCATGTTTATGCTCTACCAGCCGCTTGGCTTTTTCGATTACCATTTCTGACACTGTGACATGTCGCGACGCTGGCTCATCGAATGTCGATGAAATAACTTCACCGTTCACAGAACGTTGCATGTCGGTGACCTCTTCTGGACGTTCGTCAATCAACAGCACAAGCAAGTAAACTTCTGGATGATTAGCCGTGATCGCGGCAGCTATTGATTGGAGCATCATAGTCTTGCCGGTTCGCGGCGGCGCAACTATGAGTCCTCGCTGTCCCTTTCCCAGAGGGGTGATCAGGTCAACGATTCGGGGCGTCATATCTTTTACCGTGGGGTCGTCCCCGCCCAGCATAAGTTTTTCGTCTGGATAGAGCGGCGTTAGGTTATCGAAGTTAATCCGGTGTCGAACATTATCTGGATCGTCAAAATTAATCTGTCCGACCTTAAGCAACGCAAAATACCGTTCACCATCTTTGGGGGCGCGAATTTCACCTTCAACGGTGTCACCGGTACGTAATGCAAACCTTCGAATTTGGGTTGGGGAGACATATATATCGTCGGGCCCGGGAAGATAGTTTGCCTCAGGCGACCGCAGAAAACCGAATCCGTCTTGCAGGATTTCAATCACTCCATCGCCGAAGATAGGAACATCATTCTCAGCCAACTGTTTTAAAATCGCGAACATAATGTCTTGTTTGCGAAGAGTTGAGGCATTCTCAATCTCTAGCTCTTCCGCATAGGACAACAAATCGGCGGGTGTTTTTTGTTTCAGTTCCTTGAGATTCATAATTTTGGGACCAAGGATAAAAGATTAAGGGCACAAGGTGCCGGGAGGTATTTTCGGAAGCGGAAAGGCGTCCGAACAACAGACACCTTATTTTTAGGTTGCAATATTTTAAACGTTTTTGGAATTTAACTCGGGCGAACGGCTCACGGCCGCGTCGAAAGAAGGTGTGATTATTAATAAATAGACAGGTCTAAGTCAAATGTTGATTCCATGCCGAAAGATTCAGAACGGTTTAATCACCGTCATAACAATTATAACGATTAATGGAATAGTCGGTGCCTCATTCCAGATACGGTAGAATCTTGGCGGCCGTGTGTTCCGATCAGCTTCGAAGTCTTGTCGCCAAAGAGAAAATAAGCCATGAAGAGCCACCATCATTACAACCATTGTAAGTTTTACCCAAATCCACCCCATCGACCAGTCGATTATCCCAGGCGTTGACACCATCAACCCACCAAATACCAAAGACCCTATCATTGCTGGGGTAGTGATCGCACGGAGTAACCGCCGTTCCATCACCTTAAAAGTTTCACTTTGTACAGAGCCGATTTTTGCTTCTGCGTGGTACACAAAAAGCCGCGGCAAATATAAGAGCCCGGCCATCCAAGCGATAACGCAGAGTATATGAAGTGACTTGAA
This sequence comes from Alphaproteobacteria bacterium UBA830, assembly GCA_002295635.1. Lineage (GTDB taxonomy): Bacteria > Pseudomonadota > Alphaproteobacteria > MPNO01 > UBA830 > UBA830. The sequence goes on from DBHK01000025.1 coordinate 202,653, forward strand.
CCAAAGATAATAATCACCCATGTCAGGTGGATCTCTGCTGCAAAGGGCAGTCTTTTGAGTCGGCAGGACACCCCTCACTGCCAGACGCCGTGCCTATTTCGGGTGCTGTCCTTACTAAACTCGCAATCGATTGAATAAAGTCATTTTCAGCACCGACTGTTGGCACTCGAATATATTCCTGTACGCCGGCCCGAGCGGCGAGCTCGGCGTATTCTATATCTAGCTCAACAAGCGTTTCGGAGTGCTCACTAACGAATGCCACTGGAACGATAATCAATGACCGACCCTCTGCGCCGGCCTTTTTTATTTCATCCTCCGTATACGGTTTAAGCCATTCCAAGGGACCAACGCGACTTTGATAGCAAACCAAGTTATCTATTCCCTTGTGCTTCATCTGGTCGAGAATCGCTGACGCTGTGCGTTCAACTTGTTTTGGGTATGGATCCCCACCATCAACGATTTTCTTTGGCAAACCGTGAGCGGAAAACAATACTCTAAAGTTAGTGTTATCGAATAGACTATCAATCGCAGCGTCAGTCATTCGAGCGATTGTTTCAACAAATCCAGAAACATCAGGCCAACAACAAATTGTCGATGTGGGTGCCGTCAGCCCGATATCTTCAGCAGCGGTGCTCCAAACCCGAGTAAAGCTCTCCGTGGTAGTAGTTGAAAACTGGGGATATAAAGGACACAGGACGATACGGCCGGGAGACCATTTGAGTACATCCCGCGCGACAGATGCAGCAAACGGGTGCCAATAGCGCATTGCTATAAAAACTCGGTATCCTTCTCCAAGCGCAGATTGCAATGCCGCAGCCTGTTTTTCTGTCTCCGGCAAGATCGGCGAGCGCCCACCGATTTCTGCATAGATCTCTCTAGCAACTGGGGCCCTGCGCCAAGCTATCAGACGTGACAAGAACCACCTTAATGGGCCCGGGACTCTCAGGATCATTGGGTCGGAGAACAAATTCTTCAGAAAGGGCTGTACAGAATCCGGGCTGTCGGGTCCACCCAAATTAAACAGGACTACGGCTATTCGGGTCATCCCCGAACCACCTTTACTAATTTCTCAACGTTTGCTGTCGGTGTTTCCGGAACGATCCCATGCCCCAAATTTAAAATATGTGGGCCGCCTGACAGAGCTTTTATCACGCTGTGCACACCACGTTCCAATTCATGGCCGCCAGCGAGTAACGAAATAGGATCTATATTTCCTTGAACCGTCGCAAAGGGCTGAATGTTATTCGCAGCCCATTCCGGATCAGTTGAGTAGTCTATACCGACACAGTCTATTTCAGGGTTTTGAGCAAGATCGGGAAGATAAAGTGCTGCCCCGCGGGGGAATGCTATAAAAGGTACCCTCGGATGAATTCTCTTCACCCGTCGAACTATTTCGCAAATTGGTTTAAAGCAGAAACGGTCATAGGCAAATTTTGGTAATACGCCAGCCCATGTATCAAAAATCTGGAGAACTTCAGCGCCTGCTTCGACTTGGCGCACCAAATACTCAGCTGTCGATTCAATCAATAAGTCGATTAATATCTGAAAACTGTTCGGGTCTCCCAAGGCCCAGCGTTTTGAAATTTTAAAATCTCGGCTGCTCTTGCCCTCAATCATATATGTGGCAACTGTCCAGGGTGCTCCAGAAAACCCGATCAAAGCAGCGCCGTTTGGAAGATCCTCAGAGACGATACCTACGGTTTCGTAGATTGGCTGTAAGCTCTCATGGAGCTTATCCTTAGAAAGGTGTCTAAGCTCAGAAACGGATCGGATAGGATCGAGGCGTGGCCCGTGGCCGGCGTCAAACGATACATCTTGTCCTAATGCGTGGGGAATAACCAAAATATCAGAAAACAGTATCGCAGCATCGAAACCGAACCGCCTGAGAGGCTGAAGGGTTACTTCCGCAGCTTTCTCCGGACTATAACAAAGGTCTAAAAATCCGCCTGCCTCTTCGCGAATAGCCCGATACTCTGGTAAATATCGACCCGCTTGCCGCATAAGCCAAATTGGCGGAGGATCAATGCGTTTCCCCTTTAGTGTCTCGATGAGAGGTTTGAAGGTATCAGTCACAACTGTTTAAATATCCCATTAAGTGCGGTTAGCGGTACTTCCCATTCAATTATTTTTTAAAAACTAATTATTAGTTGTTGTAGTTGGGGCTGTGAATCCCGGGGAGAAAACTCTATCCCCAGAGTTTTAAACACGATAATCACACTGTGCATGGTTTCAGTGTAAATATGTATAAATCTCCCGTATACGTGTAGAACCTGCGATTGGTTCTTTCGGCGAAAAGGATGAATTAGGTGCACAATAGAAATTATACAAGATATTGGTTAAGAGCGAATCCGGTTAGTAACCCAACTGATAGATTCTGAACCGAATGGCACTGTTTTTTATCTGATACTGATTGCACCTATTTATCCCCATAATATGCGCTAATTAATTGGGCTGGCTGCGAATCACCTAGGATCAAATTTTGAGCGAGCAATTTCATATTCACCTTATTTCCGACTCAACTGGAGAGACCACGCTTGGCGTCCTAAAAGCAAGTATCGCACAGTTCGAAGGCGTAAAGCCGCAGGAACACATCTGGCCAATGGTTCGCTCATCAGCACAAATGGAACAGGTGATCGACGGCATCCGGGAAAACCCCGGACCGGTCATATTTACGCTTGTAAGCGCTAGGACCCGTCAACCTCTTGTGGAGGAATGTGCCCGGATGAATGTTCCATGCGTATCCGTCCTAGATCCAGTTATCGAGTCACTAGGTAACTATCTAAATCGTAAAACAGTTAATCGGCCGGGTGGACAGCATGCGCTGAACGCTGAGTATTTTGACCGAATCGAGGCCCTAAACTATGTGATGGCGCATGATGACGGACAGGGCGCTCAGAATATCGCCGCAGCTGATTTAGTTTTGATTGGTGTTTCCCGCACGTCTAAAACACCCACTTCGGTATATCTAGCCAACCATTACGGGCTTAAAACAGCCAACGTTCCTTTCGTTCCGGATATACCCTTACCAAAAACGGTTTTAGAGCTCGAGGGAATGCTGGTGGTTGGGCTCACCGCTTCCGCCGAGCGGCTTGTCCAAATTAGGCGTAATCGATTGTTGATGCTCAACCAAGAACCGGAAACCGATTATGTTGATATCGCGACTGTTAGAGCAGAAATAGCCGAGGCGAGAAAATTATTTTCTAGGAATTCCTGGCCTGTAATTGATGTGACCCGCCGCTCGATTGAAGAAACCGCCGCAGCAATATACCAACACTACACACACCTCGACGAAGATAGGGATTCGGAACGAGAATGACTGAAATCAGTGTGTCCCATCCAATAATTGGCCGCTCATCGTCGAAAATCGTGCTAGCCTCTGAAAGCCATACCAGACGCAAGCTTCTAGAGCAGGCCGGCGTTCCGCATATAGTGGAACCATCCCGCGTGGATGAAACAGAAGTAAAACGGTCCTTAAAAGAGGAGGGGGTGTCTCCGCTTCTGCTAGCGGAAGTATTAGCAGAGCAGAAGGCGAAGTACGTATCACGAAAAATACCGGGTGAAATGGTTCTTGGTGCAGATCAGGTCTTGGTCATTGGGGAAGACACTTTCGACAAACCGTTAAACCGCGCAGATGCGTTGGCCCAGCTACGGTTACTGCGCGGTCGTCGACATGAGCTGATATCTTACGCGGTGATGGTTCGTGACGGTCAACGTCTCTGGCAGGCGGTCGATCGAGCAGAACTGACGATTCGTGCAGACGCGACTGATAACTTCTTGAATGCTTACCTCGATGTTGCAGGCACGACCGCATTCCACAGCCCTGGCGCATATCGGGTCGAGTGGTTAGGCGTGCAGTTATTCTCCAATATAAGTGGCGCTCATTATACTATCCTTGGACTACCTCTGATGGCGCTGCTTGAATATCTACGTGAGCACGGGATTCTTGAAACATGAGCTTTACAGGTGCCGCTGTTGTGGCCGGGGTTGCTGGCTGGCCGATTAGCCACACCCAATCGCCAAGGATACATAATTACTGGCTACAAAAGTACGGAATTGACGGTGTTTACGTGCCGTTTGCGATGGACCCCAGTGGCGCCGCGGAAGCCTTACGACTAATCCCATCATTAGGACTCGCCGGTATGAATGTCACAGTTCCGTATAAGGAAGTCGCATTCAGGGTTATGGACGAGGTCGATCTCTGGGCGAAAAAGCTTAAAGCGGTTAACACCATAGTGGTGCGCGATGGTAAACTCCACGGAACCAATACCGACGCCTATGGCTTTTTTGAGTCCCTACGAGAAACCTGCCCGACTTGGCGGGGCGATATGGGGCCCGTTGTGGTAATCGGTGCTGGCGGGGGGGCTAGATCCATTGTTGCCGGGCTGAAGGATGCGGGCGTCCCGGAAATTCGGGTCACCAACCGAACGTCAGAACGGGTGCAAGCATTAAAGTCTGAATTTGGGATGCCGATCGAGGGGGTCTCATGGGAAATGCGCGCCGAAGCGCTTGATGGTGCTGTCCTGTTGGTCAATACGACGACACTTGGCATGACAGGGCAACCGCCACTTGATCTTCCGCTTGGTGCGTTGCCTTCCGATGCGTCTGTTTGCGATATTGTCTACGACCCAATAGAGACGCCCCTGCTGGCCGCGGCCCGCGCTCGCGGAAACGTTGTGGTTGGCGGGCTTGGCATGCTTCTGCACCAAGCCCGGCCCGGATTCCGTGAGTGGTTTGGTGTGGATCCCGAGGTTGATAGATCCCTACGTGACCACGTACTGGCGGCGCTGTGATTATCGTCGGATTGACCGGCTCAATCGGGATGGGCAAATCGACCGCGGCTTCGATGTTCCGGCGGATGAACATACCAGTCTACGATTCTGATATGGCCGTTCACACTGTTCTTGGCAAGGGTGGCTCAGCGGTGAAATCGATCGAGGTGGCATTTCCCGACGTGGTAATAGACGGAGTGGTCGATCGGCATGCTCTGGGCGACCGTGTTTTTGGGGATTCCGCAGCGATAGAGAAACTTGAATGTATCATCCATCCACTAGTCCGCCAGAGGCAGGATTGGTTTCTTAAACGCTGTGGAGCCCGGCGAGTGGGGCTTGCGGTTCTCGATATACCCCTTCTGTTTGAAGTGGGGCTTGACGTCCGGTGCGATGCGTCGATCGTAGTATCGGCACCGGCGTCTATTCAGGAGGCGCGGGTACTCGCTCGGCCTGGCATGACTCGAGAAAAGTTCGATGATATCAAGGCGCGGCAGATTCCTGACGCCGTTAAACGGAGAAGGGCTGATTTTGTTGTACCCAGTGGCCGCGGCCGCGCTGAGACCTTGCGCCATCTTTTACGGATTGCAAAACTGATGAGAAAAGAAGCGGCCCGCCACTGGCCGCCCAATGTTTATGTCGAACGTAAAGTTAAACGCAGGAGCATGCATGAGAGAGCTAATCCTAGATACTGAAACTACAGGATTAGATCCTTTGAATGGTGACAGGTTGGTTGAGATCGGTTGCATTGAGGTTTTTAATCACATCCCAACCGGCAAGACTTATCATCAGTACATAAACCCCGAACGTGATATGCCCGCCGGAGCTTTAGCCGTTCACGGACTCAGTGAAGAATTCTTGGGTGATTTTCCTGTCTTTGCCAAGGTGGTCGACGACTTCCTGAATTTTATCGCTAGCGATCCTCTCGTTATTCATAATGCTAAATTTGATATCGATTTTCTTAACTCGGAGTTACGCCGCTTGAACCGACCGGTCTTACCGATGAGCAGGACTGTTGACACGGTGGCGATATCTCGCCGCCGGTTCCCCGGAGCCCCAGCCTCCCTTGATGCGCTGTGTCGTCGTTTCGCTGTTGATAATTCATCGCGTACCAAGCATGGCGCTCTACTTGATGCGGAGCTGTTGGCAGAGGTATATCTAGAATTACGAGGTGGGCGGCAACCAGACCTCGGCCTTGCTTCTGTAGAGTCTGTTGCGATGTCAGCAAATGATAGCCCGGCGCCGGCTGATATTATTTCGGGATCTAACATTTCGCCCCCGCGGCCGCACTCACCCACAGCGGACGAGATTGCCGCCCATGAGACATTTGTTTCCAGTTTAGAGAATTCTCTATGGTTCCAAGTCGTTGATGCAGGTGAATAGGGCGGCTTCGTCTTAGATATCCGAGCCATCAGAATCCACGTGCTGTTCGATAAATAACGCTGAAAAGTCGATCGGGTTAATCATCAACGGCGGGAAACCACCGTCTCTAACGGCGTTGGAAACGACGGCACGGGCGAACGGGAATAGGTGTCGTGGCCCTTCGATTAGGACAATTGGCTTAACCTCTTCTTCTTGCACGCCAGACACTTGAACTATACCTGAATACGTTAATTCGACGATAAATACTGGTACGTCTTCGAGCGTAGCTTCCGCGCGGATGAAAACCGATACTTCGAAGAGGCCGTCTTCACCGAGGGGCTGTGCGTTGGTTCTAACGTCAACGCTTACATCCGGGTTTTGCTGAATGGCCGAAAGAGCCTCCATACCGCGGGGGTTCTCGAAAGAGAGATCCTTTATGTACTGCGCGATGATCAGGAATGGGCCAGCGTCTTCGCTGGTGTCGGCGCCGCTGATATTGGTGGCATTATCGGTCTGCATGTCGGGATCGTCGGACATTAGTCACTCCAATAATTATAGTGCCTGTGGCTATCACGGATGGGAGCGGGGGGCAATTGGCTCTGTTTGTATTTAAAAAAGCTATGGCGCAAACAAATGGTTTAAGATTGGTTCAGTCGAGGGGTAGGTGATGGTCCCGCGGATCACATCGCAACAACTCGGCATTTCCGACGCTTCGGCCTGTTAGTGACCGGATAACGCCCCAGTGTGTGATCACTGCGATCCGGTCCCAATTTACTGCGCAGGCAACTGTTTTCCGGAATGTGGTGCAACGCTCGTGGAATACACCAAGGGGTTCCTCCTCCTGGTCCCACCAGATTTTGGGTAGGTGGGAGAAATCCAGATGAGGCCATGCATTTGCCAGGACCGGTGTTTCGGTTCCAACGTCACAGGCATAGGCTGAGCGCTCCCGCGCGTTGGCATCAATCGTGATCGGCACATCTAGCCTGTTGGCAACCTCATGCGCGGTTTGCAGTGCCCGAGTGTAGGGGCTCGAAATTACGCGGTCTATCTCCAGCTCTGCAAAATGCCTAGCCAATTCGTGGGCTTGGGCGTGTCCTTTCTCGGTTAATGGCGGGTCCTGAACGCCAGGATCACGCTTGGTAGTGCCAAAAACCACGTTAAAAATAGTCTGACCATGGCGAGCGAGATACATGAGTCTATTTCTCCGACTTACCTTTGAAACGACAAAGGTCCCAAACGATGCAGTTCCAGCACTCGGGCTTCCGTGCCTTACATATGTATCGGCCATGAAGAATTAGCCAGTGATGGGCATTCTGCATCCATTGCGGGGGAATTCGTTTAATTAGCTTATCCTCTACCTGAACAACATTTTTACCCGGCGCCATACCGGTCCGGTTGCCAAGTCGAAATATGTGCGTATCCACTGCCATGGTTGGTTGGCCGAACGCGATATTTAGTACTACGTTGGCGGTCTTCCGGCCTACGCCGGGAAGTTTTGTAAGCTCGTCTCTGGTCCGGGGAATCTTGCCGCTGAAATCCGCGATTAACATTTCGCTGAGAGCGATGATGTTCTTTGCCTTGTTACGGTAAAGCCCGATACTTTTGATGTGTTCCCGCACCTGAGCTTCTCCTAATGACAGCATTTTTTCTGGCGTGTCGGCCGTCTTGAAAAGATTCTTGGTTGCTTTATTGACACCAGCATCGGTTGCTTGGGCCGATAGAACCACAGCAACGGTGAGAGTAAAATCGTTAACGTAGTTAAGTTCACCCCTAGGTTCCGGGTCGGTGGCCGATAATCGGGCGAAGAATTCGTCAACGTCTTTCATGGGCATGGTGGCGCGCATGAATGAGTTTTACCGGTGTCAAGCGTAACGGGAAAGTGCTGGATTAGTAAAAGGCCCAAGAACTTTCGTAGTTCACTGGTCTCAGTGTATCTAGACACCTGATCAGTTTTTCATATTATCGCAAAATGTCAGAAACAGCGTTTATTGCGCCGGTAGAAAGCCGGGGTTCCATAAAAAAAAGGCACTATCTTTTCGAAGCAACTCTGAAACCCAATGCTAGCTTAGAAATGAGGGGTTTCAGGTTACTAATGCTTACTATCGCGCTGGTTAGCTTCGTGACCGGTGCGATGTTTGTGTTGGCTGGGGCATGGCCAGTCCTCGGGTTCCTTTCACTTGACGCAGTGCTGATTTACTTCGCATTCAAGGCAAATTACCGCGCGGCTCGCGCGTATGAGACCATTAAGTTGACGCGCGAGTATTTACTGGTGGCGCGCATCAGCCCATCGGGGAAAGTCCAGCGGTGGAAATTTGATCCTTACTGGCTGAAAATTACCATCGACCTTCCCGTTAATCACGATACGCAGCTGGTGTTGGGAAGCCACGGAAAATATCTGGAAATCGGATCGTTTCTAACGCCCAGGGAACGGGAAGAGGTTGCTCGAGCGTTACAGGAGCAACTGAAAAAGCTGCGTCAACCCGAACGTCTTAGCAAGCTGGACTAGGCGCGCCAGTAGCTAACGCCATTGATTGGGCAAACCTAGCTAATAATCAATCCCCAATACGTCAAACATCGTGTAGAAACCGGGATTTTGTCCTGCGGACCATAATGCTGCATGCACGGCGCCACGTGCAAATATTTGGCGTGATTGGGCTTTGTGGCTTATTTCGAGACGCTCGTCGTCGGCCGCAAAAGTGACGGTGTGGTCGCCAACTACATTACCGCCTCGCAAGGCCGCGAAACCAATATCACCGCGGGTTCTCTCGCCAGTGATGCCTTCTCGCGACCACTTTGCCACGTCTTCGATATTTACGCCGCGCCCAATTGCTGCCGCGCGCCCCATCGCAACGGCGGTACCAGAAGGGGCGTCAACTTTATGCTTGTGGTGCATTTCAAAAATCTCGATGTCGAAATCTTCATCAAGAACCTTGGCTACCTGCTTGGTTAGGGCGAATAGAAGGTTGACGGCTAGGCTCATATTTGGCGCGTGCATAATCACGGTTTTCTCGCCAGCTTCTTTCAGAATTTCTTCTTGCTCTACGGTTGTGCCAGTTGTGCCAATAATATGGGCTACGCCAGCATTAGATGTCATAGCTACGTGCTCCACCGTTGGCTCTGGCAAGGTAAATTCAATTATAGCATCGGCGGCTGCGATGACCTCTGAAGCATCGTCTGTTATCGCAATACCGAGTGCACCTACACCAGCGGCTTCCCCGGCGTCACCGCCGATTAGAGATGATCCGGAAATGTCAGAGGCTGCCGTAATCATACAGCCATCGGTTTCTGTAACTTGCCGAATACAGGCTTGGCCCATACGGCCGCCGGCGCCAATTATTCCAATTTTCATGTCGGCCATAATGCTGGTTCCATCCTTCTTTTATCTTTCGTGGTCGTTAAGAGGAAATGTTAAAAAGCGCAAGAGGTAGCTTGGCAATTCGTGGTTGCACCCTATCGGGCGCAACGGTTTAACGCTATCGTTGAGGCATAATGGATGGAAATAGAATCGTGGGGAAGACGATTATGGAAATGATAATATTGTCTACAGAGGGTCTACCGTTGTTTCTTGCGTACCTCGGAACTGCGATTGGTCTGACCTTGGCCTATATCATTATTTACATATGGGTGACACCGCACCCCGAAATCGCCCTGATCCGGCAAAACAATCTTGCAGCTGCGACAGCGTTTTCGGGCAGCCTCATCGGCTTTTGCGTCCCACTAGCGAATGCGATCGCCGGTTCCGTCAGCTTGATTGATTGCGCTCTTTGGGGGTTGATTGCTTTGGCGGTGCAGATCGTGATTTATTTTTTGGCACGGTTGCCGATGCCCAGTATTTCTGAACGCATTAAGAAGGGGGAGATGGCGAGCGGTATATGGCTGGGGTCGACTTCGCTCGCTGGCGGCATTCTTAATGCTGCCTGCATGACATACTAGAATCTAATAATACCGCCGGATCGCGGGTTGTGGGTATAGGGGCGTTAAAATATTCCGAAAAGATGGGAAAATTATTGGTTCTTCTGCGCGATCAGCAGCTAGGAAGTTAATCCGTCAGATCATCCCAGAGCTCTTTTACTCGAGAAAAGAAACCTTCGGACTCAGGGCTAGTCGTACTCTGGCCCTTAGCGGGTTTTTCTCCTTGAAATTCGCGTAGCAATTCTTCCTGACGTTTAGATAAATTGACGGGTGTCTCGACCACAACATCGATATACATGTCACCACGTGACTGACTCCGCAAGACCGACATGCCCTTATTGCGAAGCCGGAACTGGTGGCTTGATTGCGCGCCTTTTGGAATCGTGACTTTGGCACGTTTTCCTTCGATGGTAGGAACTTCAATTGATCCGCCAAGGGCTGCAGTCGCCATTGGAATCGGTACTTGGATATGTAAGTCAGCCTCCTCCCGCCGGAATAATTTGTGCGGCGCTACAGCAATAAATATATATAGATCGCCAGCACCGCCCCCCTGAACACCGGCCTCACCTTCTCCAGCTAGACGGATACGCGTACCGTCCTCAACGCCCGCGGGAATGGTGACCTTCAGAGTTTTTTCTTTTTGTACGCGACCGGCCCCACTGCAGTTATGGCACGGGTCCGCGATTACCTGCCCCGCCCCATTACATGTGGGGCAGGTTCGTTCAACGGTGAAAAAGCCCTGCTGGGCACGGACCTTGCCGCGGCCTTTGCAAGTACCACAAACGGTCGGTTGGGATCCTTTAGCTGCCCCAGAACCGTTGCACTCGTCGCAAGTGACGGCCGTTTGGACGCGAATCTGAGTTTCACGTCCTTTGAATGCGTCTTCCATGCTAATTTGCATGTTGTAGCGGAGGTCAGAGCCGCGTGAGGCGCCGGTGCGCCCCCGGCCTCCCGCTTGTCCGCGCCCTCCACCAACGAAGTCGCCGAACATTTCATCAAAAATGTCTGCAAAACCGCCACCACCGCCAAAATCAAAGCCGCCCCCACCGGCACCTGCGCCACCACCTTCGAAAGCGGCATGCCCGAACTGGTCATAAGCCGCGCGCTTCTCGGCGTCTTTGAGGACATCATAGGCTTCGCTGACTTCCTTAAATTTCGCCTCTGCCGCCGCATCGTCGGGATTTCGATCTGGATGAAATTTCATAGCGAGCTTGCGATAGGCGCTTTTCAGTCCTTGTTCATTTGCACTGCGATCCACCCCAAGGGTTTCGTAGTAATCCTGTTTCGCCATGACTCAAGCGCTCCTCTTAGGTCTCCGCCCAGGAAAATGGGTGTTCCAAGACGGTATACCGGACGTTACCCACGCTTAGCTTGTCAGGCCGATTTGTCCTTGGGATCGTCGTCCACCTCTTCGAAGTCGGCGTCTACTACAGTAGCGTCATCAGTCCCAGCCCCGCCCCCGGCCGTTCCCGGTTCGCTGCCACCTGCATCGCCCATGTCTGCTGCTGCCTGGTCACCATCTGCCGCAGCCTCTTCCTGTGCTTTGTAGAGTGCTTCGCCGAGCTTTTGTGCAGCTTCTGCTAGTGCCTCAGTTTTGGCAATGATAGTTTCGGGGTTGGCATCTTCCGGCTTGATGGCTTCTCTTAGGTCGGAAATGGCGGATTCTATCGCCGATTTGTCTTCGTCGGACAAGGTTTCGCCGTGTTCGGCCATGGTTTTCTCGGTTGTATATATCAGACCATCCGCATTGTTTCTCGCCTCAACAGATTCGCGGCGTTTTTTATCGGCCTCTGAGTTGGCTTCGGCATCTTTGACCATATTTTCGATATCGTCATCTGACAGACCCCCTGATGCTTGGATGCGAATAGTCTGTTCTTTATTAGTCGCTTTGTCCTTGGCGCTGACATTAACGATACCGTTTGCATCTATATCGAATGTCACCTCAATCTGAGGTACGCCACGCTGCGCCGGCGGAATACCAACTAAATCAAATTGGCCAAGCAGCTTGTTATCAGATGCCATTTCACGCTCGCCTTGGAAGACGCGAATGGTTACCGCATTCTGGCCGTCTTCAGCGGTTGAGAAGGTCTGACTCTTTTTCGTTGGAATCGTAGTATTGCGGTCGATCAGGCGCGTAAAAACGCCGCCAAGCGTTTCAATGCCCAGAGACAGGGGCGTGACATCGAGTAGTAGCACGTCTTTGACGTCACCCTTGAGCACCCCGGCTTGAATGGCAGCGCCAATCGCCACGACTTCGTCTGGATTAACCCCACGATGCGGGTCGCGCCCGAAGAAGTTTTTTACAGTTTCTATCACCTTTGGCATTCGGGTCATTCCGCCGACCAAAATTACTTCGTCGATTTCACCTGCGGATAGTCCGGCGTCTTTTAGCGCAGCTTTGCATGGACCTATGGTGCGTTCGACAAGATTGTCTACTAACGCTTCTAGCTTCGCGCGGGTCAGCTTAATGTTGAGGTGCTTTGGCCCGGCTTGATCGGCCGTAATAAATGGAAGGTTGACTTCAGTCTGTGCTGATGATGAAAGTTCGATCTTTGCTTTCTCTGCCGATTCTTTCAGTCTCTGCAACGCCAACTTGTCCTCACGAAGGTCAATGGCGTTTTCCTTCTTAAACTCGTCCGCCAAGTATTCCATGATCCGGGCATCAAAATCTTCGCCACCGAGGAAGGTGTCTCCGTTAGTAGATTTAACCTCGAATACGCCATCACCGATTTCAAGGACGGAGACGTCGAACGTGCCACCTCCAAGATCGTAGACAGCGATAGTGCCGGTTTCGTTTTTTTCTAGGCCGTAGGCTAGTGCTGCCGCTGTCGGCTCGTTGATGATTCGGAGAACGTCGAGACCAGCAATCTTGCCTGCGTCCTTCGTTGCTTGGCGTTGGGAGTCGTTGAAATAAGCCGGTACGGTAATAACAGCCTCTGTTACTTCTTCGCCTAAATGTGATTCCGCGGTTTCCTTCATTTTCTGCAAAATGAATGCCGACACTTGGCTCGGCGAATAATTGTTGCCATCGGCTTCTAACCACGCGTCACCGTTGTCCGCTTTCACAATTTTATAGGGAACAAGATCCTCATCTTTCTTTGTTGTCGGGTCATCATAGGAGCGGCCGATCAGGCGCTTTATAGCAAAAAGGGTATTTTCCGGGTTAGTGACGGCTTGGCGCTTCGCAGCCTGCCCCACGAGCCGTTCGTCTTCCCCGAACGCTACCATCGACGGCGTTGTTCGCGCGCCCTCCGAATTTTCAATCACGCGCGCGTCAGACCCCTCCATAACTGCTACGCAGGAGTTTGTCGTGCCAAGATCAATACCGATTGCTTTTCCCATGGTCTTACGCCTCACTTTTCAGCAGAATCCCCCAGACCCAAACGGCATCTAAGAAAGTCCCCCAAGGTTTTTGACAACTCGCTAAGAGTGAAATTTATATAGGTAGCCAGTCGTCCTCTTACAATAGGGTAAGAGGCGGAAATTGCGCATGAATTTGCACTTTTTGCTCAGATCAGTCGGTTCAAAGATCAAACGGAAGCAGATTCGTGGGAATTTGATTGGGACTGTTATCTACAGCATGAATAAATTTCACGGTCAGTTTCGAAGTTCGGAGGAGGACAGCCTTTCCGATAGCTCTCATAATGTCGTTGAGGAGTGGCTATTCATCGTCACTCGGCTCGTTACTGTTCCCAATCTCTGCCTTAGCGATGCCGACGCGTGCTGGGCGCAACAAACGATCGTGGATCACATAACCGACTTCGACCACCTGCATTACGATACCGTTTTCGGCTTCTGAGGTTGGAATTTCGAACATTGCCTCATGGAATTGTGGATCGAATTTTTCACCAGTAGGTTCGATTTTCCGGATGCCATGTCGGTCTAATGTCGATAACAGTTCCCTCTCTGTAAGATCGATACCCTCGATAAATCCAGCAAGCGCCACACCATCGGGGTCGCCCTCTTCTGGGATGGACTCGATCGCTCGCCTGAGGTTGTCGGCGACTGATAGAATATCGCGTGCAAAGTTTGTGGCGCTATACTTAAGCGCATCTTCGCGGTCTTTTTGTGAACGGCGCCTGAGATTCTCCATGTCTGCAAGCGAGCGTAGGAGTTTGTCTTTTAGATCTGCATTTTCTTGCTCAAGTACTGTTTCTTCGGTTTCAACTTCGCCGTCATCCGCGTCACCCTCCGATCCATCTGTATCTTTGCCAGCCTCCTCGCCAGTTTCGGCTTGCAATTCCGTCTCTTCGGACGCTGGATCTAGCGTCTCCTCTTTCTTGTCGTTATCAATCACTTTGTTTACCTTTTATCTAATGATCCGGTCTATTACTTGGGCCGTGTAATCTACCATCGGTATTATGCGTGCGTAATTTAGACGCGTTGGGCCGATAACGCCGATGGCCCCGACGATGGCCTGGTTCTCGCCCTTAAAAGGGGCAACAACCAGTGAGCAGCCCGCCTGGTCAAAAAGTGTGTTCTCCGCGCCGATGAAAATCTGTACGCCTTCTGCACTATCTGTCACGTCGAGTAGCTTTACCAATAGTTCTTCCGTCTCGAGCGCTTGAAATAGCCCCCGAACCCTCTCGAGATCCTGCGCCGCTGATATTTCGTCCAACAGCCGCGACTGTCCTTTTACAATAAGGGTGCTTCCGCTGGAGGCAGAGCCGGTATTACCGTCACCGGACCACGCGGCTAACCCCGCTTCGATCAAGTTGCTAGTGATTTCGTCTATCTGCGCTCTGCGCTGGTCGATCTCTCCAGCAATCGCTTGGCGAGCATCGTTGATGGTTTTTCCGGTAAGCCGGGCATTGAGATAATTTCCAGCTTGGACAAGCGCTGATGGAGGCGTCCCTCGGGGCATATTGATGATCCGATTCTCGACAAATCCTTCATCTGTAACCAGAACGGCTAAGACCCGACCGTCGCCTAAATTTACAAATTCGACGTGTTTAAGAGGAAGTGCTGTTTTCGGCGCGATCACCAAGCCGGCACATTTTGCTAAGCCGGATAGCAGCGATGTTGCCTCGCCCAACGCTTCTTCGAGGTTAGTACCGTGCGCCACACAACGGGCGTCTATGTTTTCGCGGTCCTCGGAGCTGAGGTCGCCGATTTCCAGTAGGCCATCTACGAACATCCTCAGGCCCGCGTCTGTCGGGAGGCGGCCCGCGGATTTGTGCGGTGAATAAAGTAGACCCATATCTTCTAATTCGGCCATGACATTACGAATGGTCGCCGGTGACAAAGGCATTCTTAGCCGTTGTGATAGCGTCTGCGAACCGACGGGCTCGCCATCGGCGACATAGGATTCAACTATTTCGCGGAACACTTGGCGCGAACGATCATTTAGGTCATTAATCATGCTGATATTCGGGTTAATGGTCTCGACTACCGAACGACGAACAAAATGTAGTATGGGTCGGTAGATTGTCAACGGTGTTGGCGCTTTACGGGGGGCGCTGGCTTGGATAGCTTGGCCTTAACCGCAAACCAGGAGAACATAATGCGCCCTTCCGGCCGATCCCCCGATCAAATGCGACCAGTTAAGCTTGAAACCGGGTTCTCACCCTATGCAGAAGGGTCGTGTCTCTCAAAGTTCGGGGATACACACGTTTTGTGTAATGCCACCGTTGAAGACCGAGTTCCGCCGTGGATGCGGAATTCAGGCCGTGGTTGGGTTACCGCTGAATACGGCATGCTGCCGAGGTCTACTCATGATCGAATGGATCGCGAGGCGGCGCGTGGGAAGCAATCTGGCCGCACGCAGGAGATCCAGCGCCTTATTGGAAGATCTTTACGTGCGGTCACGGATCTGCAAGCGCTCGGCGAGCGTCAAATTCGCCTCGACTGCGATGTCATTCAGGCGGACGGTGGGACGCGCACGGCAGCGGTTACAGGCGCTTGGGTGGCGCTTAAAATCGCGACCGACCATCTGAAAAAATCGGGCGTAATAGCCTCGGACCCAATAACTGGTTCAATCGCAGCTATTTCTTGCGGGGTTTTCAAGGGCACACCAGTTTTAGATCTCGATTATTCCGAGGACTCCAATGCGGATGCAGATGCAAACTTTGTTCTCACCGGCATTGGCGGGATAGTAGAAATACAGGGCACTGCCGAAACCGAGCCATTTTCCGAAGACGTGTTCCTAGCGTTGTTTGAGCTCGCTAAAAAAGGAACAGGGGAGCTGACTACGGCACAGACGATGGCTCTATTGACTTGATCATGGCTCGGACCTTCATTGAGCAAAGATTGATAATTGCTAGCCATAACCCCGGCAAGGTGCGGGAGCTCGGAGAGCTATTGTTACCTTGGTCGGTGGAGGTAGTTTCGGCTGCCCAACTAAGCCTTCCAGAGCCGGAAGAAACCGGCCTTACTTTTATCGAAAATGCTAAATTAAAGGCAGATTCTGCGGCATTAATGGCGAATCTTCCGGCTTTAGCCGACGATTCCGGCTTAGAGGTTAATGCGCTTGGCGGCGCGCCTGGAATATATTCCGCGCGATGGGGCGGGCCAGAAAAGGATTTCGACGCTGCGATGGTGCGGGTTAACGAGGAAATAGGAAATAACCCTGATCGCGGCGCTCGGTTCGTTTGTGCCCTTGCGCTGACCTGGCCAGACGGACATTCAGAAGTTTTTGAGGGCACAGTTAATGGTGCTTTGGTCTGGCCGCCCCGAGGAGAACGGGGGTTTGGCTATGATCCAATGTTTTTGGCGGATGGGGATACGGGTACTTATGGCGAGATCGATCCAGAAAAAAAACATGCCAATAGCCATCGTGCCGCAGCTTTCCGAAAGCTAATAGACGCCTGTTTTCCGGCGGCCTGACAGTCATTTTCCCCGCATGTCTACCTCCTCAGCGAACTTATCTTCTCGCGAAGTATCCCTAAGTAGCGCTCCCGGGGGATTTGGACTTTATGTACACTGGCCGTTCTGTGGTTCGAAGTGCCCATATTGTGATTTCAACTCCCACGTTTCCGGGCTAATAGACCAAAACTCTTGGCGAGACGGCCTATTATCGGAGTTAGCTTATTTTGGAGCGAAAACTAAAGGCCGCCGTCTTGAAACGGTGTTTTTTGGAGGAGGAACCCCATCTCTGATGCCCCCGTCGACAGCCGCCGCTGTCCTTGATGAGCTTGCTTCCTATTGGTTTGTCTCGCCGGATCTGGAAGTAACACTTGAGGCCAACCCATCATCCGTTGAGGCCCGTAAATTCGCTGATTTTAGGGCGGCAGGGATTAATCGAGTATCCATCGGTGTACAATCGTTTCATGATCAGGACCTGAGGTTTCTGGGCCGAGCGCACAGCGCAATGGAAGCACGCAATGCTTTGACGATTGCAAAAAAAACCTTTGATCGTATTTCCTTTGACATGATTTACGCCCTGCCAGGGCAGACAACCCCAGCTTGGGCCGTTCAGTTGAACGAGGCGCTGGCGTTTGGAACTGGGCACCTTTCCCTATATCAATTAACGATCGAAAGGGGGACTCCATTTTTCTCAATTCATAAAAAGGGCATGTTGGATTTGCCCGCCGATGACCTTGCTATCGAGTTATCTGAAAAAACGTCGGAAATGACAGAGAAAGCAGGCCTTTCCTCCTATGAAGTTTCTAACTATGCCGTCTCTGGCCATGAAAGTCGCCATAATCTTACTTACTGGCGCGGTGGAGAATACGTCGGCATTGGTCCCGGCGCCCACGGCCGAATAGCCATCAATGGCACTCGCAAGCGCACTGAGCAGATTACGCTGCCCGAGAACTGGATGGCGGCGATCAAAAAGCAAGGCCACGCGACCCGGGTCTTTGAAACTATTTCTAAGAAGGAACATATAATCGAAAGCCTGATGATGGGGATGCGCGTAACCTGCGGGATCGATCGAGCGCTATTTTCCCAACTAACCGGGGTCGATCTTGCGGACTGTATCGATCTTCAACGCTCCCAGGCCCTAGTCGATGCTGGACTGGTCGAGATTGATGAAGCAGGGATCAGGGCAACATCAATGGGACGACAACTCCTAAATGCCGTGATTGAAGCACTGATCCCCGATGTTTATTAATCGGCGATATTTCCAAAGCGTTTGCGGGCCGCGTCAATGACCCGGTTTCCGCGGGCCTGGACCTCTCTCACTTCTAAGCTACGCTCCACTAAACCGTCATCACGAAAACGAAAAAGCCCGCCGACACCAAAAAAACCGGTTTCAGATGTCAATGTTTTCCTATCGAATCTCGGCCCATTGGTCTGAGACCCTAGGATGGCCGCTAAAGAGACTAGGTCATAAGCTGATGATGTAATAGGCGGCGGGCTCGTACCATAGGTTTTTCGGTATTTTGCGGCAAAAGCGGTGGTGGCCTCGACTGGGGGTGTTGCAAACCAAGCGCCGACCAGCGAGGGTTCCCGGCCAGTTTCCTCTGCGGCCCAGTCCGAAGTTCCGAGAATGCGAGTTCGTTTCGTGTCAATGTCGTAATTACCCAATTGCGCCGCTAGATTCACGAGGTCATCACCAGAAGCTACAACCAAGAGTGCATCAAATGGAACCGACCCCATAGTTTCCAGTACCTCCAGTCTAGCCAAGGCTCTTTGGGAGCCTTCGTCTTCGCGTTTTTTTAATTCAGCTCGTTTTTCTAAAAGCGCCGATCGCCGATCGTCGTAATCAGTTATTATCTTTACAGCGGTGGCAATACTTTCCGGTGTATTTCCGTATTTCCGTATTCTTGTAATCTCTATTCCACCGACTGCGGCTGCCTCCCTAAGAGCATCGGACACCCGCTCACCAAAAGGTCCAGGGGGCACCAACGCTCCAATTGTTTGCAAACCACGTTGCCAAGCGTAGCGCATGATCCGATCGATCTGGGTTTCGGGCAGCAGCCCCGAGAGATAAATACCGGTTCTTGCGACAGCCCGGTCGTTGGAAAACACCAGCATGCTGAGACCGGCGTCCAGTATAGTGTTAGCTGATGCCTCAACAGCGTCGGAAAAGACCGGCCCAATGACAAGTTTTACATCCGCGGCAATCGCTTCCTCTGCAGCGAGGACAGCGCCTTCCGGCGTGCTTCTGGTATCGATCGGGACCAGAACAAAATGGCTGTCCGCTATATCAAACACTGCTAAAATTGCGGCATCCAATAGCTTTTGCCCGACAGCACTTCGTGGGCCGCTTAACGGCAGAAGTAAGCCAACCCGCACTTGGTGTTTCATATTTTCCGGTGGCTTAAGAACCACGACGTCCCGCTCGGGTGTGGGGGGGGGAGGGCGACTCGCCACGACCGGCAGAGGAGACTCTATCGGACCCGATTGAACGGGAGAAGTTGATGGGCGTGGGGAAGTGCTGACCGGGCTCGAAACAAAAGGAGCGTTGCCTCCGCCGCGCGTTGCCGTATCATTGCACCCTGTTAGCGAAAGCCCACAAAGAAAGATAAAAATGGCTATAAATCGAAAAAAATCGGAAAAAAGTTTCATCGATGGTTCCGATACCTGATAACAGCGAATCACCTTGTTCTCGAGAGACGAACGGCGCGCACCCTAACGACCCAACCGTGCCAAGTAAACGATCGAAAACACTGCCCCGCCCTGGACTATATATCGTTGCAACGCCGATCGGAAACCTCGGTGATCTGACGGAACGTGCCGCTAGTACACTTAGGGAGGCCAGCCTAATCGCATGCGAGGATACCCGGGTTACCCGAAAACTTCTATTTAATCGAGGCATACGATCAAAACTTGTTTCATATCATGATCACAGTTCCGAATCGGTACGCGCGCGACTAATCGAGAGGCTCAGAAATGGAGAGACTGTAGCGCTCGTATCTGATGCAGGAACACCGATGATTTCGGATCCCGGGTATAAGCTCGTCGTAGCAGCGGTCGAGGCAGGCATTCATGTAACTGCTGTACCCGGGCCAGCGTCTCCTCTGGCGGCGCTTGTGCTTTCGGGGCTGCCGACTGATCGTTTCCTATTTGCTGGCTACCTGCCAACAAAAGAAAAAGCGCGCAGTGATCTAATTCAGGAATTTTCAAGTATTCGAGCCACGCTGATATTTCTAGAATCGCCTAGAAGACTGGCACTGTCTTTATCCGCTCTCGCCGAAGATTTGGGTGACCGCGCTGCGGCTGTTGGTCGAGAGTTGACGAAAATTCATGAGGAAGTTGTCCGGGGCCGCCTATCGGGCCTTGCCAAAAAATATACGGAGGAGGAGGGGCCGAAGGGAGAAGTGATCATCGTAGTCGGCCCGCCCGAGGAAAGCCCGCCCAATGAAGAGGACATTGACGCACTTCTCAAGGAAGGCATCTCCAAGATGTCTGTCCGCGATGCTGCGGCAATGGTGGCTTCTGCGACCGGAGTATCTAAGAAAGAGGTTTATCGGCGGGCTTTGCGCCTCGAACATGTTTCAGCCGTTGTTCGCAAGTAAAAAGTATTAAAGTTTCCGCTTGGGGACGGAGCGCTAACCAGGTTGGGCCAAAACTGCGGATACCCGAAAGGTTTGGCTAGCTAACCGGCCCATATAATCAAAGCTTGGAGCGAATCAGATGATTGGGCAAATTTACTTCCCATTTATAAAAGTTCCCTTCTTCGTTTGGATGACGCATTAGGCTATTTGCGGCGCGGTCAACATATAGAGGCGCATAATGTTTCGAAACAGATCCTCTCTAATGCCAATAACAGTATCTGTTGTTCTTTTAGTGACAGTGGCCCTTCCAGGCTGCACGAGCACTGTGGTTGGCGTCGGCGCAACCGCCGGTACTGCCGCTATGGAGGAGCGTGGTATATCGGGCGCTGTCGACGATACGGCGATACGACTGCGTTTAAACGCACTGTTTTCTCAGGAGGATGAACGTTTATGGAGGAAAATCGGGTTCCAAGTCTATGGTGGCCGGGTCCTTTTGACAGGAGCGCTTGATACGTCTGACAGTCAAATAAAAGCGGTAGAACTGGCATGGCAGGCTGAGGGCGTTGCTGAAGTAATTAACGAAATAGAAGTTGCCGACTCCGGTGGTTTGACCGGATACGGCCGTGACGCGTGGATCTCCGGCCAACTCAAATCGAGGCTCCTTTTTGACAAAGAGGTGTCTTCAATAAACTATTCAATCGAGACTGTACGTGCAAAAATCTATCTCATCGGGATCGCACAAAGCCGCCGAGAACTGGATCGTGTCATTAACCACGCCCGAAGCATTGATTACGTAGAGAGGGTGGTAAACTACGTGAAAATAAAGAGACCATCGACCTGAACGCCTTGATACAGCGCACCTACGCAGAAGACATACTAACGAAGATCAGTACCTGCGACGATGCATGTATAGATCTGGGTGAGGGCGCTCTTGCGTTAGCGGCCTTGGACAGGCCCGAGGTCTCACCAGACCCTTATCGTGATCACATGGCGAAACTTGCGGACGATGTCGGCGACTCATTAGCGGCTGGAAGTAATTTGTCCCACGCTCTCAATGGCGTTCTTCTGCGAGCGTATGGGTACCATGGGGATAGGATTACTTACGATGATATCCGGAATGCCAATATTATGGATGTAATAGATCGCAAAAAAGGATTGCCAGTCACTCTCGGGATCCTTTTTATAACTGTGGCTCGAGCCCATGGTATTGTTGCGGAGGGGCTTAATTTCCCCGGACATTTTCTGATCCGCCTTGGGGGGGGCAGAGACCGAATAATCCTCGACCCCTTCAATGACGGCATCGAGCGCACCTCCGCCGATCTAAGGGAGTTGATAAAGGTTACTTGTGGTCTAGAGGCAGAGCTTATGCCGGCGCATTATAAGGCCGTCGGAAACCGAGATATCCTGATTCGGCTACAGAATAACATTAAAACACGGCACGAGCAGGCCGGCAGGATTGAAAAAGTGCTTCAGGTGATCGACGGAATGCTCAAGTTTGCGCCTAGCGCATTATTTCTTTGGAGGGAGGCAGGTATTGTTCACGCTCGTATGGGGAATTTTGGTGCGGCGATCGAAGCGTTTACAGTAATTGTTGATCGCGCGGAAAGCGCTGCTGTACGCCATGATGCCTTATCAATTATCCAGAAACTCAAGTGTCGCAATCACTAAACATTTACACTCGGCTTGGGGGCCACGGGATGCTCCACATCGCTTTCTAGAGAATTGGTGTGGATCTTTTTCTTTACTGAAGCAAACTGCGGGGATGTCGATTACGACAAGTATTTCCCAAAAGTCTTCTGATATGGTCGGCAAACCGATCTTAGGGTGACTTGGAGCTAAACGATTGGATCACCAGACGGTATCTAGGCATCTCTTTCCTTAACGCGAAGCCCCCCGCTGAGGACGCGGGGTCCCTGCCCCATTGATCTAAGTCCCGCCTCAGGGCAAAAAGAGCCCTAGCAGAAACGGAGTACCCCTTATGAGCCTGTCTGTTGCGATCCAGATGGATCATATCGCGTCGATCGATATTAATGCCGATTCCACGTTCATGCTGGCTATGGAGGCGCAGGCGCGCGGGCACGAGATATACCATTATGAACCCGACGGATTAGTTTTTCGTGATGGTGATCTTTCTGCTTGGGCGAGACCCATGGAAGTGCGCTACGCCCATGGCAACCATTTCACGTTGGGTGGTGAAGAAATGCTCTGTTTGTCGAGCGTCGACGTGGTACTGATGCGTCAGGATCCACCGTTCGACATGAATTATATCACGGCAACCCATCTGTTGGAGCACATTCACCCCGATACACTAGTTGTGAATGACCCGGCCGAGGTGCGAAACGCGCCGGAAAAACTGTTTGTCACAAAATTCGAGGGCGTGCTCCCAGATACGCTAATCACCAGAGATCGGCGGGCGATAGATGAGTTCCGTGCTGAGCACGGGAGCATCATTGTCAAGCCGCTATTCGGCAACGGCGGCGCTGACGTTTTCCATCTGAGAGAAGACGATGAGAATCTTGGCTCACTGCTGGAGATGTTTGAGCAGAAATATCGAGAGCCATTTATTGTTCAGCGGTACCTACCTGAAGTACGACAGGGCGACAAACGCATTATCCTGGTCGACGGAGTGCCGGTCGGGGGCGTGGCCCGTATCCCGGTGGAGGGGGACGCCCGTGCGAATTTCCACGCCGGTGGCGGAGCGCAAAAAACTGAATTGACTGTGCGCGAACACGAAATCTGTGAAAAGATTGGCCCCGCGCTGGTTGAGAGGGGGCTCACCTTTGTTGGAATTGATGTGATTGGCGACTATCTGACAGAAATAAACGTCACTTCCCCAACCGGTATCCAAGAAATTAACCGACTGAACGAAGTAAATATTGAGAAAGTGCTGTGGGACGCTATTGAGAGCAAAGTAAATTGACCGTCCGCCCTGTACATTTCGTAGGGTCTATCCCCCTCGCCGATTCTGAAACCGTATTCCGGGCTATCGCCGATACAGTATGCACCGCCGCCCCGAGGTGGCCCGATGGAGAAACCGGTGAACGCGCTTATTGGATTCGCTGGCAGAAACAGACGTTCGACAATCATCCAGACTTCGAGCTGAAATCAACCAATTCAAGCATTCACGGATACAAGGACGACATATCGCGCCCGTTCTATGTGCTACGTGATGGTGTAGATGCTGCCGACGTTTCTATAGAAGACATGGGCTATGCCGCTAATGCAGAGAAATCCTACGCTACGTTTGCGCGGCTGAAGCGTGAGGGGGTGATACCCGAATGGACGCGTTTCCAAGTATCGATACCAACGGCGGTAGCGCTAACGGTCGGTTTTTTCGAGATATCAGAACGTGCTGCGGCTGAACCGATTATTGAGGCGGCGCTGGCTCTCGAAGTTGCGGCGATTGCGGACGCGATTCCCCACGATCAGCTCGCCATCCAATGGGATGTGTGTCACGAGGTTGTAGCTGCTGATGGCGGGCTCTCTTTACACTATGAAAACATTGTGGACGCTTCGGTCGAGCGTATCGCCCGGCACCTTGGCTTTGTTCCGGGCGATATCGAGGCCGGCATCCACCTCTGTTACGGTGATCCGGGCCACAAACACATAATCGAGCCTCAGGATCTTGATACCTGCGTTATTTATGCGAACAGGATAACGACCCTTAGCCCACGCAGTGTAGAGTTCATCCATATGCCTGTACCATATGACCGAGCGGACAACGCTTATTTCGCTCCCCTCGCTAGGCTTAAATTGCAAAGTAAAACTCAGCTTTTCATGGGTTTGGTTCATTTTTCCGACGGGATTGACGGGACTAGAGGCCGCCTCAATACAGCCGTCATTCACGCGGGGCGGGAAATCGGCATTTCCACCGAATGCGGTTTCGGCCGACGGGATCCGGTGACTATTCCGGAGCTACTAAACATCCATTTAGTGGTGGCGCAATAGGAAGGCACGTAACCCAAATTTTCTCCAATAAAAAAACCCGAAGATAATTGCATCAAAAGCGAAGTCGGTGTATCCCGCCCTCGATCCTTCTATTCCCGTGTGATGGTCAACTATGAATGAAATTAAGTCTTCTTCTACGAAAACCGAAACAAAGTCCGACAACTCAACCAAATCCACGACGCCCGATAATACTGCCGTTTCATCCGCTGATAATGTTGGCAAGTCGGCAAAGGAATCCGTTGGTGGTGCCGCAGTTGGCCATTATGGTTATTTTAGCAATATCAAAACCCCGGAGTACAAATCCGGCTGGGATGACATCTGGGGCAAGAAAAAAAAACCTGGCGGCAAAAAGAAATCTAGAACGAAGGTTGAGCAGAAGCCGAGGGCACCGATTTTCGTTAGCCTCGATTTTGAAGATTTACCGCCCGAAGTTTGTGCCGTCCTAGCTCAGGCGGTTCGTGCACAGTTGAGAAAGAAACGTATCAGTTATGATGCTCGACAGAAAAAAGGCGATGTCGATTGGACCATTGATTGCAAAGTCCGACTGTAGCGCGAGCTATTCTGATTTATACAAATCAGGGCCTGCCAATGCCGTTTGTTCCGCGCGAATAATCAAAATCCATCGGGGGCCCAAAGCCTCCAGAATCCGCTCTAGTTTTACCGCTGATACAGGGGTCGCGATCCGGAATGGTAGTGAGGAAAGATCGTGATTGATGCTTATTACTGGCCGACCCCAAACGGATGGAAAATTTCCATTGCCCTAGAAGAAATGGAGCTCAAATATAGGGTCGTCCCCGTGAACATCCATCGCGGCGAACAATTCAGAGATGCATTTCTGAAGATTAGTCCCAATAATCGCATTCCTGCGATTATTGACCATGCCCCCTCTGATGGCGGCTGCCCCATTTCGATTTTCGAGTCTGGAGCTATTTTAATGTATCTTGCTGAAAAAAGCGGGCAATTTCTCCCATCCGATTTACGGGATAGGAAAGAGGTTCTCGAATGGCTTATATGGCAGATAGGTGGGATGGGGCCAATGTTCGGTCAAAACGGCCATTTTAAGTTTTATGCACCGGAGAAAATTCCTTATGCCGAGGAACGCTATAACACAGAATCGCTCAGACTTTATGGGGTTCTCGACACAAGATTAGATGGTCGGGATTATATTTGCGGAGACTATTCTATCGCCGACATGGCTTGCTGGCCTTGGGTGATTACTTATAAAAAACAGGGCATCGATCTTCAGAAATTCCCGAACGTGCGTCGGTGGTATAACTTGCTAAAGAACCGGCCGGCGCTGCGCAGAGGCTATGAGGTGGGCAAACAATACGGGCGGCCCGCCGGGAATTGGGACGAAGAAGCCCGTAAGCACATGACTCCACATAAGCGGTAATTCGCTACCTTCATTCGTGACCCTCACAGATCAGCCACCGGTTATTCTCAAGGGGGCGGTGCTCCCGAAGCCACCAACGAGGATTTAAGGTTAGGGGGTTGTATCCGTGGCCTCTCAGAATTTTTAAGCAATTCTGTTCTACTTTGGTGCCGTGGACCTCAATGATCATATGGGGCTTGCGGTCTGACAGCACCTTAATAGCACCGGCGAGCGCTTCGTCTTCGGCACCCTCAATATCCATCTTTATGAAATCCGGAGTAAAATATTTCTCCGCCATGATATCTATTGTGCTTGATGAATCCGTCCTCGTATTACTTATGAAAATTTGTTCTAAGGCCACCTGATAGCCATTTAGCGCCATATTGCTTACCAAAACCTCTTTCCAAACCGCGCCTGGTTCAAACGCGACAATGGGCTGTCCAGAAAGTCGTGCTATCAATAGCGTCTGATACCCCTCTGCTGCGCCGATATCAAAGCTCCGTGCTCCCGGATATACCAGCCTTCGGAAAAAACGAACTAACTCCAGTTCGTGAATGCCAAGCCAAAATCGTAAATCGGTCGACGGATCTATCTGCATCGTCAAACCTGCTGCGGGCCCGAACAAAATTCGTCGGGCTTTTATGCCACTTGGTGCCAGCGTTTGTTTCATCCATTGACGCATATTAATAAGTTTTCCTTGGTGCCTCGATACCGCTGCTGCTCTCTTGGTTGCGGCTAATAACTGGATACTGAGTTTAGCAGACTAAATCTCGGCATAGCAGTGTGCGCCCGCGTGGGGAAGTTACAATAGTAAAAATGTACGATTAATTCCCGCCCTTATATAGATGGCACTTAGGAGAGTCCCAGAATCGGAGGCCCGTCAAGGTGATGATCCAGTAACAGAAATTGCGTCTTCCGCGTTCTTCTTTGCTTACAACACCGGCTATAACAGGGTTTAAAATCAGGTTTTTGAAGTGCTACGCAGATATTCTGTATTTGGCGGCAGGTCGCCATCCTCCAACATTGGTCCCAGCGGCTGACCGGCCAGTATATGTATGTGGAGATGTTGCACCTCTTGGTGCGAGTTTCGGCCATGATTTCCCAATATGCGGTAACCGGAAGTATCAACACCCAACGCGCGAGCCGTTGCTCCAATAGCAGTGACATAGTCTATTTTTTCTTTATCGCTTGCATTTGACGAAAAATCGTCCCAAGAACAATAGCGCCCTTTCGGGATCACCAGCACATGAACTTTGGCTTGGGGCGAAATGTCCTGAAATGCGAGAGAATGATCAGTTTCATACACCTTTTCACAAGGGAGCTCCCCGCGTAGGATTTTTGCAAACACATTATTGTTATCGTAGTCCATCACTGCCCCGATTATTTTCTCCGGGCAGCTTTCTCTGCCAAGCCCGATATTCCCTCCCGGCTTTCAAGTTCATTCATCACATCGTCCGGTGAAATTCTGGAATCGACCCAAGCGACCAGAAGGTGGTAAATCAGGTCTGCGCTCTCATCGATCATCGCTTTGCGGTTTCTAGTCACAGCGGCGATCGCTGTCTCCAGTGCCTCCTCACCTATTTTTTGTGCAATTCGTTCGGTGCCCAATTCCAAAAGCCTTGCTGAGTAGGATGACTCTATATCCCCGCCTTTACGACTTTCTATGATCTCGTAAAGGCGTTGAATAGTCATGTGTGTATCGTTTGTATTTACCATGGACACGCAGAATAAATTTGTAACGTTACTGACCGATCGTCGGAAATGGAATGTTTCAAACCCATTCTTCCCCTTATCCGCCTATAGGACAAGCTGTATATTCCCGAGATGGGTTGTGGATTATCTGTAAAATTAGACCCTTGAGTATAACATTGTTGTTTCGCGCAATCTTAAACAGCAAATCTATTGGCGGAGGCCGTTTCAGCCCAGCAACCTCCGGGAAAGCGGCCAGTTGTTTAGCTAAGTTTCTCAGTAGGCCGGACGGCGATACCCGCTGCCGCCATATGTGTTTTGGCGGCCGAAATAGAATATTCCCCGAAGTGGAAGATCGACGCTGCCAAGACGGCGCTCGCGTGGCCGTCGCGGATACCTTCGACCAAATGGTCAAGGGTTCCGACCCCACCCGATGCAATAATGGGAATATTTACCACGTCAGCCATCGCCCTCGTCAGCTCAGTGTCGAAACCTGATCTCGTGCCATCCCGGTCCATAGATGTTAGCAGTATTTCTCCTGCGCCGAGCTGAGCCATTCGTTCGGCCCATATAATAGCATCGATACCAGTCGATTTTCGCCCGCCATGAGTAAATATCTCCCATCTATTGGTTCCGGTTGACTTCGCGTCAATTGCCACGACGATACATTGCGATCCAAATTTCTCCGCAGCGTTACGGACGAACTCGGGATTCTCAATGGCGGCGGTATTTATAGATATTTTGTCGGCCCCTGCTAGCAATAGCTTCCGAATATCCTCAACCCGGCGCACACCACCGCCCACGGTAAGCGGCATAAAGCATTGTTCTGCAGTTTTGTTTACGACTTCAAAAATAGTGTCGCGTTTCTCGTTGCTCGCCGTAATGTCGAGAAAAGTTAGTTCGTCTGCGCCTTGTGCATCATAAACTTTAGCTTGTTCGACCGGGTTACCAGCATCTATCAGATCGACGAAATTGATGCCTTTTACGGTGCGTCCGTTCTTAACATCTAAGCAGGGAATGATCCGGGCCTTCAACATTAAATTTTTGCCTCTTTGGTCCAAATAACTGGTGGACGCTTCCTAACAACCAACAAAAGCAAGACATTTCCAGTTTTCTGCTGTGATGTTGGCTGGCTAACGTAACAATACATAACAATCAACGCCTCAGAAAATCTAGGGCCTCGCGTGGGTCTAACCGACCATCGTAGATTGCCCTACCCGATATCACGCCTTCAATTCCTACCTTTTCATTGTTTTTCAGTTCAGCTAGGTCGGACATTCCGCGTACGCCGCCGGATGCGATCACAGGCGTTTGTAGCGCCAAGGCGAGATCCACCGTGGCGCCTATGTTTACCCCCAGCATCGCTCCGTCGCGTTCAATATCTGTGTGGACAATAGCTGCGACGCCGTCATTCTCGAACTGCATAGCGAGATCAATCGCCTTTATTGTCGAGGTTTCAGCCCAACCCTCTGCTGCAACCCAGCCCTCCCGCGCATCAATACCTACAACGATACGCCCGGGATATTGGTCGCAGGCAAGGCGGACTAAGTCTGGATCTTTTAGGGCCGACGTACCCAAGATAACTCGCTCAACGCCGGCCTTCAGCCAGCTCGTGATGGTCTCTATGTTGCGGATTCCACCCCCAAGTTGCACTGGTAGGTCGACCGCGTTGAGGATGGCGGTGACAGCTGCGGCGTTGACCGGTTTTCCGGCGAAGGCGCCGTTTAGATCAACAACATGGATCCATTCAAAGCCTGCTTCTGCAAATTCCCGCGCCTGAGAAGCAGGGTTATCATTGAAGGTTGTTGAATGATCCATAGCCCCCTTAATCAGGCGTACGCAAGCTCCATCTTTCAGGTCGATTGCTGGGAACAGGATCATGTCGGAGTTTTCTTCCGACCTTTTTTCTTTTTCTTCGACAACTTTCGTAATTCCTTTGAATAATAATGTCCGGCAATCAACTCGCCGTCGACCAGAGCATAGGCTGGGTTGGTACCCCACAACTCAAAGCCTAGACTCTCGAAAAGCCGTACGGCGTCGCTTTGTGTTGAGCGGACATCAAAATTGAGGCGCAGGTAACCCAGCTCCTTTGCAAGGGACTCGACTGCCCCTATCAGCCGAGGGCCGATGCGGTGCCCACGCGCCCATGGTGCTACGAAAAGCGTTGTGAGGCTAGCAGCGTGGGAGTGCGCCTCGTTATTTCGTGGGGGTTCTTGAAGCTGAATTGCCGCCGCGACACGGTTGTCTAAGCGGCCGACAAAGAGATGACGTTCCGGCACTAGCGCGACACCCCGGAAATATCTACCGAGGACGGCGCGTGGAGGTGGGTTTAACCAGCCGAACCCGCCACCGTCAAGAATGGCAGATTCGGCTGCATCGCAGAGATCTTCAAGCTCCTCGTCGGAGACTTCCTCCAAAGGTTCAATCGTGGTCTCCATATTGGCTATTAGATACCCTCTCCATCCCATTTTAAAAAATTGCCCAGAAGCCTCAGGCCTGCCCTTTGACTTTTTTCTGGGTGGAACTGTGTTCCGATGATGTTGTCTCGACCGATAACAGCGGCCATCCGGACTCCATGATAGGAGGTCGCTATCACATCAGTTTCATTTTCACAGATTATCACATAACTGTGTACAAAATATGCATGCGCCGTTTTCTCAAAACCAGCAAGCAAAGGATGCGATTTTACGGCCGTTGGCTTGACCGTATTCCATCCCATATGGGGAATCTTTAGTTCGGTATCTGCTGGGGTTAGTGGGAGGACCTCGCCGGGGATCCAGCCGAGACCATTATGATCACCATGTTCTGTCCCCCGGTCGGCCATAAGCTGCATACCGACGCATATGCCAAGAAATGGTTTCTTCTTCTCGCGAACATTCCTCTCCAAGGCCTCCACCATGCCCGGCAAGGCCCGTAGCCCAGCCGCGCAATCACCGAATGTGCCCACACCAGGAAGTACAATGCGGTCGGCTTGGTCAAGGGCCGCTGCATTGGCTGTAACTGTCACCTTGCCGGGGGCGCTGGATTCTATTCCCGCTCGCTCCAAGGCTTTCGCCGCGGATCGGAGATTCCCAGATCCATAATCTATAACAATCGTTTCCATCTTTATCCGCTAGTAGGTGGGCGTATTCCCCGGTTGATGAAATACATCCGGGTGCAGATCGATAAATCGTCTGAGCGCGGCGTCTTTATCGACAGCTGCCGCCACCCCTTTCGTTTGCCAGCCGCGCGATACCAAGGCCATCCTCCGCCAGTCATTTGCGCAGAATCCGACAATCGAGGACGTCCCGAAGACAATGGCCATCGTGGTGATTTGATCAAACTTCAAAATAAAAGCAGCCAGTATGACCAATGCATAGGTTGCCAGAACGCCCAGCGAGGTGAACCACATACGACACGTGAGCGCCCAGAGAGGCGCTGCGAAAAATGCCATCCAGCAAAAGCCTTCTCTGACGACTATGGCATCGCACTCCAGAGAGGGAGAATATTGCCTTAAATATATCGTATATACACGCATTCGCTCTCTATGGTCTTTATCCGCCCAGCGTGCCCTTCGTTGACGGCACAGAATCGGCGGCGCGAGGATCGGTCTCTGCGGCGGCGCGAAAAGAGCGCGCCAGTGCCTTGAAACAGCTTTCTATGATATGGTGGTTATTTTCACCATAAAGATTCTCAATATGGAGCGTCACTCGCGCATTCTGCGCAAACGCTTGAAACCATTCCTTAAATAATTCGGTATCCATCTCGCCCAGCTTAGGCTTCGAGAAATCGACTCTCCAGATTAGATAAGGGCGGTCAGAAATATCGATAGCCGCCCGCGTCAGTGTTTCATCCATTGGAATCGTCGCTGACGCGTAGCGAATAATGCCCCGGCGCTCACCCATTGCTTTATGGATAGCTTCGCCGATTGCAATACCAGTATCCTCGGTTGTGTGATGTAAGTCTATGTGCAGGTCGCCCTTTGCCCTGACGGTTAGATCCATCAGGCTGTGGCGAGACAACTGCTCCAGCATGTGATCGAGAAACCCGATACCGGTGTTGACATCGTATACACCCGCACCATCGATATTCACCGATACCTCGATCTCGGTTTCCTTTGTTTTTCTGGTGACTTGTGCTTCGCGCATAATGTGTTACTCGCTCCTACGGCCAAGAGAATTGCATGGGTGAGCCTATCTTCTTCCGTAATTAACTGAAAGCCGGCGCTTTTTATCAGGAACTCTCGTTAGGCGCTAGTATATGAGGTGTTACAATAAGCTTGATCTCTGGCGTCTGATCAACCACCACGCCGATAGATAATCTGCTTCTCCCCGTTAAATCGAAGAAATCAGGCGATTAAATCTGGAGAAGTTAGCGCGATATCTCTCCGAATAAAGTTGGCCGAATACTTGGACATGAACCTTATTTGACGCGCCAATATTTTGCAGTCACAACTTACTATTGGCGGTCTAATTTAAGCTAATTTTGTCAGCTAACTCTTTAAAGACCTTGACGCGCGACACTGAAGCATCATGTTTAGTAAAGCGCTAACTTGACTGCGCTATTTTCAACCCTTGGCTATCTGGAGGCCCATGACCGACAAAGACCCGACACATTGGCACGGTACCACCATACTATCAGTTAGGAAGAATGGAAAAGTCGTGATCGCCGGAGACGGCCAGGTGACCTTTGGTAATACTGTTATAAAGTCCAATGCTCGCAAGGTCCGGCCTCTGGGGGATGGTGGTGTGATTGCGGGGTTTGCTGGCGCCACAGCAGACGCATTTACGCTTTTCGAGCGGCTGGAAGCAAAGCTGGAGCAACATCCCGGGCAACTTACACGCGCATGTGTCGAGCTTGCTAAGGATTGGCGTACTGACCGATTTCTTCGACGTCTCGAGGCGATGATGGCGGTAGCCGACATCGATGTCTCATTGGTGTTGACAGGAACGGGTGACGTGCTTGAACCCGAAAATGGGCTTATCGGCATTGGCTCGGGGGGCTCGTTTGCGCTTGCTGCCGCTCGCGGCCTATTCGATCAAAAAGACCTTGAGGCTGAGGAGATTGCCCGCCGGGCGATGAAAATCGCAGCCGATATCTGCATTTACACCAATGAAAACATTGTTATCGAAAGCCTATAATCTGTGACTAATTTTTCTCCCCGAGAAATCGTATCTGAACTCGACCGCTATATTGTCGGCCAGAACGACGCTAAACGCGCGGTAGCTATCGCGCTGCGTAATCGATGGCGACGACAGCAGTTGAGCGATGACCTTCGCGATGAGGTTCTGCCTAAAAATATTCTGATGATCGGTCCCACCGGAGTGGGTAAGACTGAGATCGCCCGGCGTCTTGCTCGCTTGGCTGATGCGCCATTTTTAAAAGTCGAGGCTACGAAGTTCACTGAGGTTGGATATGTCGGAAGGGATGTCGAATCAATTATCCGAGACTTGATCGAGATAGCTATACACATGATCCGGGAGCGGATGCGTAAGGAGGTGGTTGCCAAGGCGGAAATCGCGGCGGAGGAGCGGGTTCTGGATGCTTTGGTCGGGGAAAGTGCTGGCAAGGACACAAGGCAAAAGTTTCGTACTATGCTGCGCCAAGGGGAACTCGACGACCGAGAAATCGAAATTGATCTTCAGGATTCGAGCGGTGGGATGCCAACTATGGAGATTCCGGGTATGCCCGGCGCACAGATGGGTATGATCAATCTGAACGACATGCTTGGAAAAGCTTTTGGCGGTGCAACTAAAACAAAGAAAATGACTATTGGCGATAGTTACGATGTGCTGGTTGCTGAGGAAGGAGATAAATTGTTGGATGACGATATCGTCGTGAAGACGGCGATCGAGTCTGTAGAACAAAACGCCATCGTTTTTCTCGACGAGATTGATAAGATTTGTGTTCGTTCTGACGGTCGAGGTGGCGCTGACGTCAGCCGTGAAGGGGTACAAAGGGATCTGCTGCCGTTGATTGAAGGTACGACGGTTCCGACGAAGCATGGAACTGTTAAGACCGACCACATTTTATTTGTGGCATCTGGAGCGTTTCATCTGTCGAAGCCTGCCGACCTGCTTCCCGAACTGCAGGGGAGACTGCCAATTAGGGTTGAGCTAAAGGCCCTGTCCGAGGAAGATTTCCGCCGCATTCTAACAGAGCCTGAGACCAATCTAATTCGCCAGTATATAGCATTAATGGGAACAGAAGAACTGACCTTAGAGTTCACGGACGAGGCAATTTCCGCCCTAGCCAAGCTTGCGGCAGAGGTCAACCGCACAGTGGAAAATATAGGCGCCCGGCGGCTACAGACTGTCATGGAGCGGCTTCTTGAAGATATCTCTTTTAGTGCATCTGATCGGAGTGGTGATAATGTGCGAATAGACGCGGATTACGTCCGAGAAAATGTTGCTGATTTGGCAAAAGACGCTGATTTATCTAAGTTTATTCTGTAACCCGCAAACTAATGTCTCACCGCTGCCGTTTCAGTAGCACGTAAAATGCCCCTCCCCCGCCGTCGGCCGGTTGCGCTTGGGCAAAGCCGAGAACACAGGGTCTATTTTCCGGTGAGTTCAGCCAGGCGGGAAGTTCCTGCCGGATGACGCCACCACCCTTTTTGAGAGACCCCTTGCCAGTGATGACGAGGACGCAGCGATTTCCAGAGCCATGAGCCCGGGTAATGAATGTGTTCAATGAGGCATAGGCGCGGCTCAAGTTCATGCCGTGAAGGTCAATGTGAGCTTCCGGTCTCAGTCGTCCCCTTCTCAACTTGTCCATCGTTCGCCGGTCTAAATCGGTGGCTAAGCCGGCCTCCAGCTGTCTATTTGACGGCGCGACAGGCTTGATTTTAGGTTGCGGTTTTGGTGTGACGGTTCGTCTTTTGATAGGGGGTGGAGTCGATGGCTCCATCGGGGCATGATCTTTGTTTTTCCGACCTAAAGGCTCCGCGTCGAACATCGCTGAACGGAAAAGTGCATTATCATCGAGCGACTCGCGCCCGTCTGACTTATTCTTTTTCATATTTAGGCGGGCGATATAAAGCCAGCGGTCGGGTCACGAATGTCCCTAATTGTTTAATCAAAGTCACACCCGGATTCCTTGTACAGGATGACTAAAATGACGGCGAAACCTCTAATCTGCAAGCGAGAACATGGGTTAATGAAAAGGCTGGGATTAATCCAATTAAAGTTGGAATATTGATTACCAATCTATAACTAGACTTATTTTGGTGGGCAATTCGATATCTCTACGGCCTTTTTTGCCTTGGAGGGCGATGGTTAATAGCTATCGAGGCCAGGTTTTTTTGGCGATAATCGCGGAAATAGGAACCAGTATTTTCCTTGGGACTTCATCTTGCCAGCGCGGTCTGCAGCCTTTGCGCCAGCTCCCCAGAATATATCGGCACGGACCGCTCCGACGATTGCCCCGCCAGTATCTTGAGCGATCATGAGCTTCCGAAACGGTGCGCCGCTGGGCTCCATGGTATCAATCCAAACGGGCAGACCTAACGGAATCAATCTTCGGTCTACAGCGAGACTTCGTTCGGGGGTGAGCGCAACCCCTTGTGCCCCGATCGGAGCATCGCCAGTCAACTCGCGAAAAAACACGTATGACCGATTTTTACGCATTAATCGTTTACCATCGGCGATATTTTCTGACAGCCAGGCCCGAATAGCCTGCATAGACATTTCTTCTCGGGACACGATACCCCGCGTGATCAGTTCGCGCCCAATCGCCGTGTAGAGATGGCCGTTTGTACCAGCATATCCCACCCGTAGAGTAGTACCGTCCGGCAAGCGAATACGACCGGATCCCTGGATATGCAGGAAGAATGCATCCGCTGCGCTATCCACCCAAACTAGTTCTAAATTCTTGTCCATGAGGGCCCCGAGATCGATCTTTTCACGATCTGGATATGGAACCAGGTTGCCATTTACCACCCGCCCCGCAATTCTTTGTCCGTTTAGGTTCCCGCGAAATCGACCGAGGTTTACACTAACCAGATCCGGCGGACGCAAATATATGGGGACCTTAAATTTTTGCGATCGTTCGCGGCTCCCGAGTAGTTCTGGCTCATAATAACCAGTGAAAAGACCGGTAGCCCCTTCGCGTCCAGAAACAGCGACCGGATAGAAATTCTTTTCGAAAAACCGTTTAGCTCTTCTGTCTTCTGTCGTGGCGATGCGGCGGGCCTTTTCACACAGATCTCGCCAAAAAGACGTATCGCCGAAATCGGGCATACCTTTGCGTTCTAGTGACGGACAAGATTTTAGGAAAGCCGCTAAGGCCTTGGCATGATTATCATTATTCCAACTCGGAATCTCATTGAATGTGACAGGCCTAAACTCTGGCTTTTCTATACCTGTTTTGTCGCCAATTTCGGCGCACCCCGTTAATACCAGTGGCGTAACCACCATAACTACAAAAATGAGAAACCGGACATTCTCCGCTAGAAAAGGTGAGGGGTTTTTCATACAGAAAACGGTTACCCCTCTGCGATCCCTAGTTCTGGCTTCGAGTTTCCACTAACTTCCAATTTGGATCCCGTGACTGCGTGTCTCGGCTGAAGGTCCAGATGTCAATGATTTCGGTTACTTGGTTAGGGTCTCCGTCAATGATTCGATCCTCGGAATCACGCGTTAGGTTTACTTGATCGGACACAAACTTGACGGTAACTAGGGCGTTCATGTCCTCCATCTCCGCTTCAATTACATCCGCTGCCTTGATTCCGATAATGGTCGACTCCAATGTTTCTCCAGCCCGTTCTCTTTCATCAATGGCGCCTTCGAAACTCTCGTAAACTTCGCCCGCGAGTAGCATCTGAAGATTATCTTTGTCGCCCTCAGCGAAGCTTTGAACGATCATCTCAAAAGCGCTGCGGGCACCGTCAGAGAATTCTTTTGGATCGAAGGTGCTGTCTACCAATTGAATTTCCTGGATACCCCTCAAAAGCGGGGTATCTTGGTCTACGATATCGCTATGATCGGTCTGAGGCGGTTGGTTAACGTTAGTCGCATCCACGACACTTCCATCGGTCTCGGCATCTTGCGTCCGCTGTGATATTGGGTCTTGGCGCGGTTGTTGATGTCCAGTACGCTTTCCCAGAACGCTTCTTAAACGCAGGACTAAAAACGCCGCGACCATCGCGAAAAGAACGATATCCAGAAACTGAAATCCTTCACCCATAATCTTTCTTTCCTGCACCGTTCCGCTGAGTCGTTCTGCTTTTTTCACCCGGTTGGGTTAGATAGACGCGGGCCCGAGAGTTAGCTATATCGTCTTTGTCACCCATTCGTGAAGTAAGGTTAACTCAGATAACCTATTTCACGAAACTACGACCTAAAGTACATAAGGCGTTCATTAGGAAATCGCAAGCATGCCAATTCTTTTGCTTTTGGCTTTTATCACAGTCCCGGTCATCGAAATCGCACTTTTTCTCGAAATAGGTGGCTGGATCGGGTTGTGGCCGACGATCCTAATCGTAATCATTACAGCCTGCGCCGGCACTACATTACTCAGAATTCAAGGCGTTGCGGTGCTAAAACGGG
This sequence comes from Alphaproteobacteria bacterium UBA830, assembly GCA_002295635.1. Lineage (GTDB taxonomy): Bacteria > Pseudomonadota > Alphaproteobacteria > MPNO01 > UBA830 > UBA830. Next base: position 239,611 of record DBHK01000025.1, read on the forward strand.
CGCAAAGAAGTGCCTCGCGGAATGAATTACCGGTACAGGAGGTGTTTGATGGAGTTTGCCTTTTGGTGGCCGGCGCACTCCTTCTGACCCCGGGATTTTTTACTGATGTGTGTGGCTTTATGCTGTTTGTGCCCCTGTTTCGGAAGCTGGTCGGAATAGGTATTTGGCGTTGGCTATCGAGAAATGGCGAGACTCATGTCGGCGGTTTCGGGCCCGCGAGTAGCCCGAGGCCATCGGATCGCGATGGTGCGGGTCCCCCCGGAGGCAGGGTGATCGATGGCGATTTCGAGGAAGTGACCGCCTCACCATCGGCTCAAGACAGGCTGCCGTCCAAAGATGAGGAGTAAGGGCGCTAGATCGTTAACCCCGACGCGGTGGCTCTTGAAGCAATGCGATACAGCCAGACTTATCAGCGGCCTGTTCGTTGCGGTGACGCATTTCTATGTGATTGACGTACCATTCACTGTCGCGGCGATAGAAATAAAGTTCTAAAATGCACCTTTTTGTTCGGTATCGCCAGAACTCGCCCGGTGGGTCACGGCGTACGAACACGGGATCACCAAGGAGTAAAGTTATCTCGGAGGTCGTCATGCCGAGCAACTCTCCCGGAGCAAGGTTCGGTGTATGAGCAGTGGTCTTGGGGGGGCGTTCCGCCGAATCTATCTGGCGGTGCTTGACAATAACGGGAACGGATGGGGACACCTCCCTCGATTTTGATTTGTCCACCACGGGCGAGATCGGGTCGGTTTTAGTAACGCAGGCTGACAGTATCAGGCAAACTAGGCCCGTGGCCGCGGATACTATTTGATTCATTGTGCGAAGGTTTAACTGGCGGCCGTGTCGTTAGCTAGGCCGATGTCGCCGATAACCTCGCCTCCACGTTCGATTTCCAGTTTTCCATACCGGATCGTACCTGATACCCGTCCTGTTGATTGAACAATAAGCGTGTCACGCGCCGTCAGGGTACCCTCGAATTTGCCACTAATCTTTGCCATTTCGATATTGGCCGCGCCTTTGAAAGTGCCGGTTCCCGAAATTTCGATCTCTCGGCAGTCCTGAAGTTCTGCTTCTACGCGGCCTTCGACTACTAACCTGTCGCAGGTACTGATGTTGCCGCTAAGCTCTATTTCTCTTCCGACCAAAAGCTTCTTACCTTCGGGACTGCTAATATTTCCAGCGTTTGAGACCGAATGAGGTTCGCGCATTGGGCGCGTTAAGGCAGCCGGCCGCAGGGATGCGGGAGGCGCGCTCGGGGCCTCTGATTTTAGCGGTAGTACCGCCGAGGGTTTGTTTCTAACTTTGTTATCTTGGTCCGCCATGTTCTGTCTTTCCCGGGTTGATAGCACCCGATTATTACCGCTTGGATTGGGGAATCCAAGAAGAAGCCTTTAAACTAATTAGTCACGACGACGAACATCTTCAAATACATGAACCATATAGGCGGCTGCAACCAACGGCATCAGCCAGTTAACCAAAGGAACAGTCATCATCACCGCGATCACAATGCCGGAGACAAAAACGCGAGTTTTATTCCGCCTCCTAAGTAACCGCATGGCTTGTGGATCAACCCGTCGTAATCCCGCGAACTCGAAATACTCACGCCCCAGAAGATATCCGTTAAGCCCCCAGAAAACAACGGGAATGAGCGGAGAAAGGACAATCGTGATCACCATTAATGGTAAAATAAAAACGAAAAATAACAGGTTTAACCCTACCGCGATGGCTGCAAATCGAGCGGCATTCTTGAAAACTTCTGTCGTTGGTTGTTCTCTGGCGGCCGGTAGATATGGGAAATGACGTATATCTACGGAGCGCGCAATTTCTTCCAGCATGAAAGAGATGATAAGCCCAATTAGGGTGGGGAAAATTAGGAGGCTGATCAAGAAGGCAGCGCTCCCGCCCAAAAAAGCCAGCCCTTTGTCAATCCATTGGATACCAACAAATGAAATGCCGTTGAGGGCCCAGGTGATCCCGAAAACCAGCGCAATGAATATAAACGCGCTGACGACTACTGCACGCAAAACCAACCGGCGAATGCGCGTATCATTGAGCTGTTGAATTGCGAGAAAGAGCGCAGAATACATTTATTGGCTAGCAAGATATTCTATCCGGATGTGCTGTCTGTTTAGCCGCCTAACTCATGTAAGTGCAAGATTGCATTTCAATTGCGACGCTTCTGTCCGACGTTATACTCTGCACCAGATATTTTTCGTGATTCCAGGAGCTTATAATGGCGGATGCGCCCTTTGATGTTGTCGGCGTTGGCAACGCAATTGTCGATGTAATTGTCCAGACAGATGAAAACCATCTCAACGGGCTCGGCCTAAATAAAGGGACGATGACGCTGATCGATGATGCTAAGGCCGAATGGCTGTATAAGGAAATCGGCGCTGGCGTCGAAACTTCTGGTGGTTCTGCCGCTAACACCCTGGCCGGCATTTCATCGCTCGGCGGCTGCGGAGCTTATATTGGAAAAGTACGGAATGATCAGCTGGGGGATATCTTTATCAGTGATATAATGGGCGCCGGTGTAAACTTCCCAATGCGCGCCGCGACCGATGGGCCATCTACAGCGCGATGTTTGATTTTCGTAACACCGGATGCGGAGCGGACCATGCAGACTTATTTGGGCGCCAGCATCTCTCTGGGCCCAGAGGATATAGATCCTGAAGCAATAGGAAGTGCGCAAATCACATACCTTGAAGGCTATCTGTTTGACCGAGACGAAGCTCAGGAGGCATTCGTCAAAGCCGCGGAGTTGGCGCATGCGGCGGGACGCCAGGTTGCCCTGACCCTTTCTGATTCCTTTTGCGTTGACCGTCATCGAGCCTCATTCAGGCGTCTTGTTGAGGGGCATGTAGACATTGTTTTCGCCAACCAAGACGAGATCACCTCTCTCTATCAAACAGTCTCATTTGATGAGGCGGTTGGCAGACTAGTTGGTAAAGTTGATATTGCCGCCATAACACGCGGCGCGAAGGGGTCTGTGATTGTTACACCTGACGAGGTTTTAGAAGTCGCGGCGGAGCCAGTGGAGAAAGTTCTCGATACGACTGGCGCTGGTGATCTTTATGCTGCCGGGGTGCTATATGGCCTGACCCACGGTTACGAATTAGAAAAGGCTGCATGGCTTGGATCTATCTGTGCGGCCGAGGTAATCAGCCATTATGGTGCCAGGCCCGAAGTATCGCTAAAAGAGTTAGCGAAAGAAAAAATGGGATAAACTCTTCCGACAATTGTATATAGCGGCCGCAGACTCATAGCCTTCAGGGTGTTCGGTCGCTCGTCTGAAATTCTTGAACACCCTAACATCCGGAATTCGTATTGTGCCGCAGCTTCGAAACATCGCGATTATTGCCCATGTTGACCATGGCAAAACAACACTGGTTGACCAGTTATTGCGGCAGTCCGGAAGCTTCCGCGAAAATCAGCGGGTAGCCGAACGCGTCATGGATTCAAATGACTTGGAACGGGAACGGGGTATAACAATTCTGGCAAAATGCGCGTCCGTCGAGTGGGAAGATGTCCGTATAAATATTGTCGATACCCCGGGCCATGCCGATTTTGGTGGAGAGGTAGAACGTATCTTATCGATGGTTGATGGTGCACTGGTGCTAGTCGATTCGGCCGAGGGTCCGATGCCCCAAACTAAGTTCGTTACTATGAAGGCGCTGGCGCTCGGTTTAAAGCCGATTGTTGTAGTTAACAAAGCTGATCGCCCAGACCAGAGGGCATACAAGGTGCATGAAGAAGTTTTCGATTTATTTGCTGCCCTAGATGCGAGCGACGAGCAACTTGACTTTCCGACTCTATACGCCTCAGCGAAGGAGGGCTGGGCAGCCTACGACCTTGAATCACCGCGAGATTCTATGGAACCTCTCTTCAAGCTTATTTCAGAGCACTTTGCGTCGCCGGTTGCAAAACGCGATGCGCCATTCGCAATGCTATCGACTATTTTGGAATATGATAATTATCTGGGCCGTATTTTGACCGGGCGGATTGAGTCCGGTGTTGCGCGGGTTAATGATCCAGTCGTGGCGCTAAGACGGGATGGTAAGCAGGTTGAGGCCGGCCGCCTAACCAAGCTTCTGGCGTTTCGGGGCATTGAACGCGTGCCGGTCCAAGCCGCTCATGCCGGCGATCTTATCGCTATCGCTGGTTTAAAGGAAGCGACAGTTGCGGACACAATCTGCGATCCGGGGAATGTTATACCCGTGCAGGCTATACCCGTTGACCCACCGACACTCTCTATGACCTTCTCAATCAATGATTCACCGTTTGCCGGAAATGACGGCGATAAGGTTACATCACGTCTTCTCGCGGCACGTTTGGTGCGGGAAAGGGAGGGGAATGTCGCCATCGAGGTTGAGCGGACGGGAGATGAAAACACTTTCGAGGTAAAAGGTCGGGGAGAATTGCAACTCGGTGTGCTTGTGGAGCAGTTACGCCGAGAGGGTTTTGAGCTGTCGGTCTCTCGCCCCCGAGTTTTATATCGCAAGAATCCTGATACCGGTTCCCGCGAGGAACCGATGGAAGAGGTCGTCATTGATGTCGACGACGCTTATGTAGGGGCGGTGGTGGAATCTCTCGGCGAACGTAAAGGCGAGTTAAGGGATATGTGCCCGTCTGGGGGGGGGAAGACACGGGTTGTCTTCATTGCTCCATCACGGGGCCTTATTGGCTACCATGGGCAATTTCTGAACCAGACGCGTGGTACCGGCGTGATGAGCAGACTTTTTTATTCTTACGCACCGCACAAAGGGAATCTGCCAAGACGCCGTAATGGCGTGCTCATCTCAAACGCTGCCGGAAAATCTGTACCGTTCGCCTTATGGAATCTTGAAGAGCGGGGCGTGATTTTTATTGGTGGTGGAGTCGACGTTTACGAGGGAATGATAATCGGTGAGCACAGCCGGGGCAACGACCTGGAAGTCAATCCGATGAAATCTAAGAAGCTGACTAATATTCGTGCATCCGGCTCTGACGAAGCAGTGCGCCTCACCACGCCACGAACCTTTCGGCTTGAAGAGGCGATCAGCTACATAGATGATGATGAGTTGGTAGAGGTGACACCTAAACACATCCGCATCCGGAAGCGCCTGCTTGATCCAAATGAACGAAAAAAGATATCGCGCAAAACCGAAAAGGCATGAAATTCTGACGGGCGCCCGGGCATCAGATTTTAGCAATCAGATATTATTTGAAAGCTGTTCGGATTCCCATCACTCGGCGGCGGCGCTTG
>DBHK01000005.1:0-98395 GCA_002295635.1 Alphaproteobacteria bacterium UBA830
GGATGTACCTCAAAGCAGATTACAAATTGTTAATCGAGAATCTTCTGGAGCTTTCCCATTTGTCCTATGTACATGCGACTACCCTGGGGACCGGCGCGGTCGCCGAGGAACAGATGAAGTTCGAGAGAGGCGAGCGGTCGGTAACCCTTACTCGATGGATATTAGATTCCCCGGTTTCGACAATGTTTCAGAAACTTGGTCGATTTGAGAAAAATGAACATGTTGATCGCTGGCAGCATGTCACTTGGACCCCACCAGCCTTCGTAAAACTGGACGTCGGAGCCGCTCGTGCTAACACTGGTGCCGTCGAAGGAGATCGATCGCAGGGGTTCGGTTATCGAAATTTAAATGCGATCACGCCGGAAACTGAGAAATCTGCGCACTATTTCTGGGCTCAGGCCCGGGATTTTCGTATCGATGAGGAATGGATTTCCGATTTGTTTGTCACTACTACTCACGAGGCTTTCTCGGAAGACCTCTGGATCATCGGACTTCAACAGGAAAATATGGATACCGGTAAGACCCATCCGCGAGTCGACATCAATCATGATGGTGCTGCTATGCAGGCGATACGGATGCTCCAATCCATGATCGATCAAGAGCGCAATTCATTTGCCGACGCTGCCGAATAGGGAGAAAATTAGACAAGGAGTATCTAATCGGAATACGGTAAGGACCAGGATTGGGTTTCGTGTCCTGCACTAAAAGTGTTGTTAGTTTGGTCTGGATTCCGGTTCACGAGTGGCCTGGCAAAAAGAGGATGCGTGAGTGACCGAATTTCGTGATCAAGAGTGTACAAAACCTTGCCCGAGTGCAGATCGATGATGTTTTCAAATCTGTATTGATGCTTATTGCTTTCCTCAGAAATCAACTCTCTCTCCAATAGCCTTTCATACGGGCCAGAGAAGTCCGCGACATAGAGCTGGATATGGTGTCCATCGAATACCGGGATTTTTCGGTTCGTCTCCCGGAAGATAATTTTCTGGCCATTTCCCACCTGGACATAGGCAACTATCCCGCCTGAATGGCGAATCTCCGTCGGAGCGGAAATGATTTCCCTATAGAATTGGGCAATTCGTCGGGCGGTGTTTTTGGGAACATCGAATTCTAAGTAAGCGATACCCAGCGCCATGGGACCAAACAACTTACTTGGGCGGTAAATTCTAAAGCGATTTCCCCATGGGCATGTTACCGATACATACCCTTTTTCTGGCCTGAATGAGAATTGAGTACCTTTCATCTCAGTTCTAATTGTTTTCAGTCGGTTTAGGAGTTTGCGGCGTTCGGGAATGACGAGTCCAATATTTCCCCTTATCACTTGAGCGTCTCTAGTGGGCATATGAAACTGATTTCGGCCAATATTTACCCACATATTTGTCACGCTAGTCACCAGATAGGGGTCACGGGTAAGGCCCAGCCCAGTAATGTAAAAAAGGGTTGCTAGTCGCTGGTCCGGAATACAAATATTCACATGTTCGAACGCGATGACGTTACCGACATCTTCTTTCTGCCGGTTAAACTTTCTTTTCATCGCCTTCATCCCCTCTGATTTGAGTCAGTCACGGGTCAAGTTGGTAGCCGATAACATCCCTTGGGCGCTTGCCATCATGTGTCTGAAATCGCTTGAAAGCGTGACGAGGTCAAAACCTTTGGCAACCATTTCATTTGCATAGTCTGATGACATTGAATGAATTCCGGCCTTGATCCCATGACTGTGCGCTACCTCGAGTATTAGATCGATACGTTCCATGACCTCCGGCGCTCGTTGGTCGCCGCCGGGGCCGCCGCCAATGGAAACCGATAAGTCGGAAGGGCCGATATAAACCGCATCAAGCCCTCGAACCGAACAGATACTGTCTAGATTATCAACAGATTCCTGCGTCTCAATCATCGCGAGTGTTAGCACCGTCTCGTCCGCATGTTCGTGATAGTCCGCACCCGAATAGAAGACTGCTCGAATTGGGCCAGTTGAACGGTAACCGCGAGGAGCGTAGCGGCATGCCCCGACGAAGCGCTCGCATTCTTCCATCGAGTTAATCATTGGACAAATTACACCGTAGGCGCCGGCATCAAGAGACTTCATAATGATTGCCGGATCGTTCCATGGGACGCGTACCATTGGGGCAGGATCGTATTGCGTGATTCCCTGGAACATCGGTATCAGGTTGCTGTAATCGATGACCCCATGCTGCATATCCACTGTAACGGCATCCCAACCGAGCGACGCCATTACTTCCGCGGTGAATGAGCCCGGTGTGCTCAAAAATATGTTAACGGCGGAGCGTCCTTCATTCCACGCGTCGATGATTTTGTTCGGTCGCATCAGTATTCTCTCCTCAACGGAGTTCTGTCTTACACCGTAAAATCGTTGAGGGGGAGGGAGAATGATAGGTACGAATTTGACGATCTATCAATCACAGGCTTAGGTGGGGAATAATGGATTGGAAAAACCCTGTTCGGTTTATAGAGGAGTTGGATAGCGTATCTCCAACCATTCGTGGAATTATACTCGCTCTGGTATCCGGGGCGTTTTTTGCAACGATGCATGGATCCGTGAGACTTCTATCCCGAGACCTCGATGCGACGGAAATCGCATTTTTTCGAGCATTTTTTGGCTTTGTATTCTTTGCCCCCATCTTATTCCGGACTCGACTTTCCGTTCTGCGCACATCTCGGCTGCCACTCCATCTACTCAGAGGCCTTTTTAACGGCGCGTCGCTGCTTCTCTGGTTTACCGCGCTTAGTCTCGTGCCGCTGGGTGATGCGACGGCACTTTCGCTCATGGGTCCGGTATTCGTTACTATGGGCGCTATTTTTATTCTGGGGGAGAATGTGCACGGCCCCCGCTGGATAGCGCTTGTCATCGGGGTTTTGGGTGCCTTGGTGATCGTAAGGCCAGGATTCCAAGAGATTAACTACGGGATGATTCTGGTGTTTATTTCCATGATTTTTGTGACTTGTTCAAAACTGATTGCAAAATCACTGTCTCGGACGGATGAGCCTTCTACGATTGTCGCCTATTTATCGCTGACAATGATGGTACCTTCAGGCGTAGCGTTGTGTTTCGTATGGCAGACGCCGACGCTCACCCAGCTAATATTCATGGTGGCTATCGGTTTCATGGGGAGCTGTGGCCACATGCTTTTGACGACGGCATACAAGATCGCGGATATTTCTGCGGTGGAGCCCGTTGTTTTCGCGAGATTGGTGTGGGCGGCAATTGTCGGCTGGTTTATGTTTTCCGAATTCCCGGGTTTGTGGATCTGGCTTGGTGGTGCGTTGATAGTGGCGGCCTCTACCTGGCTGGCGCGACACGAATCCCGCGAACGTCAAAAGAGAGAAGAGAATGACTAAACCGCCTGCCAGCCGATATCCCGGCGGCAGAATCCGCCCGGCCACTCGATTCGGTCTACGGCTCTATAGGCGCGTTCTTGTGCTTCTGCGATCGACTTGCCATTAGCTGTGACGTTGAGAACGCGTCCGCCGGAAGCTAAAATCTCTCCTCCATCTCCCCTGCGGGTTCCGGCATGGAACACAAGCGTACCAGCAATCTTCCCCGCCTTTTCTAGGCCACCAATTACGGAACCTTTTTTATAATCGTCGGGATAGCCATTGCTAGCCATAACGACTGTCAACGCCGCTTCGTCGAACCATCGAAGGTCGAAATCTTTTAATTCACCATCGCAGGTGGCGATGAGTGCCGGTACCAGATCAGACATTAGGCGGGTCATCAGAACCTGACATTCGGGGTCGCCAAAGCGTACGTTATATTCAACCAGTTTGGGTCCTTCGTCGGTTAGCATCAGTCCTGCGTATAACACACCTTGGTAGGGTCTTCCGTCTGCTTTCATGCCGGCGACAGTGGGTAAGATAATTCGGTCCATCACGGTATCCGCGATTTCGTCTGTGATAGCGGGGGCTGGGGAATAAGCTCCCATGCCGCCAGTATTGGGCCCGGTGTCTCCTTCACCCACGCGCTTATGATCTTGGGCGGAGGCGAGGGGTAAGACGTTTTCGCCGTCGACAAGGGCGAAGAAACTGGCTTCGACACCTTCCATAAATTCTTCGATTACAATCTCGGCACCCGCGTCGCCAAATGTTCGTCCCTTCAGCATGTCATCGACTGCTTGATATGCCTGCGCGGCCGTTTCGCAGATTATTACGCCTTTTCCAGCGGCGAGGCCGTCGGCCTTAACAACTATCGGCGTTTCCCGGGTGTCGATGAATTTTTTTGCGGGACCTGCCTCCTTGAATCGCTCGTACTCGGCAGTCGGGATTTTATACCGCGCGCAGAGATCCTTCATATAGCCTTTGGAACCCTCAAGGATCGCCGCATCCGCGCTGGGGCCGAAGGCACGTATATTTTTTTCCCTCAACCGGTCGGCAAGCCCCATTACTAGAGGTGCCTCAGGTCCGATCACTACGAGGTCGACGGCGTTTTCTGTGCAGAAACCGACTAGCGTATCGATATCCTCGACCTCAATATCCACGCATTCTGCATCCTGAGAAATGCCAGAATTCCCGGGCGCGCACCATAGTTTCTCGACTAGTGGCGATCCTGAGATTGTCCAACATAAGGCGTGTTCCCTTCCTCCCGCTCCGACGACTAGTACTCTCATGAGACCTGCTTCCAATTTTTTATCTATGTCATTGCCATAAGACCCATCTGATGACATAGAATACGAATCGTCATGACCGATCAATTCTCAGAAGAAGGCGAAGAACCCGCTATTGGCAACAACGTTAGCGAACTTTCCGTTGGGGAAATTTCGCAGGCGATAAAACGGACGTTGGAAGGTGCCTTTGGTTTTGTTCGAGTGCGCGGAGAAGTTGGGCGACCTAACTACCATACGTCCGGACATCTTTACTTCACCTTGAAAGATGCGGATGCGGCGATGGATGCAGTGGCGTGGCGAGGGACAGTCGGGAAGCTCTCACTACAGCTTGAAGAGGGTATGGAGGTGATCGCAACTGGCCGGATTTCATCCTACGCAAAAAGCTCTCGCTACCAAATTGTTGTCGAATCGGTCGAACTCGCGGGCGAGGGGGCGTTACTCAAGCTGCTTGAGGACCGCCGCAAGAAACTGGGCGCCGAAGGTTTATTCGAAGCGGATAAGAAGCAAGACCTGCCTTTCCTTCCGGAGGTTATTGGCGTTATTACTTCTCCTACCGGCGCTGTTATCCACGATATTCTGAACCGCCTAAAAGAGCGGTTTCCTCGACATGTTCTCTTGTGGTCAGTCCCGGTTCAGGGAGAAGGCGCTGCCGATAAAATTGCTGCGGCCATAGAAGGTTTCAATGCCCTTGGGCAGGGGGGAGAAATTCCCCGTCCGGACTTGCTTATCGTCGCTCGCGGCGGTGGTAGTCTCGAGGATTTGTGGCAGTTCAATGAGGAAATCGTAGTGCGGGCAACTGCAAATTCAGAAATCCCCCTAATATCGGCCGTGGGCCATGAGACGGACATAACACTGATAGATTATGCTTCCGATCGGCGAGCTCCCACACCGACTGCGGCCGCAGAGATTGCGGTACCCGTTCGATCTGAACTGCAGTCGCAGGTTCTGGAGGATGAAGGTCGGCTAGTTGCCTCTATGAGCCGGTTCATACAGGAGCGACGAAACCATATTCAAGGAATCGCTCGAGGGTTGCCGCGCCCGAGTGAATTGCTGGAAGGTAACATGCAGGCACTGGACCTCGCTTCGGAACGGCTGAGTAATCTCGTAACTAGAGAATTAGAGAGATCCAGGGCGCATCTCTTAAAAACCGGTGTCAGGCTTCCACACCCGCGCGAAGTCATTACGAAGGCTGGGCTAGAACTTTCGAGCAAAGGTGCCCGCATCTCAATCGCCCTACAGGCGCTCGTGCGAGAGAGAAAGAAAAGTTTTTCAAGCCTCTCCGTATCCGAGCGAATTAACGGTGCTATGCGCCGGAAAATTTCAGAGGACGAAAAAAGGCTGCAAACCGGCACCCAGCTATTGAACAGTCTGTCGTATGAGCGGGTTCTGGAGCGGGGGTTTACTTTGATACGCGATACGGACGGTGAACCTGTGATGCAGGCATTTCAAACGCAATCCGGACAAGAAGTCGCAATAAGCTTTTCAGATGGAACTGTCTCGGCGACTATCGGAGAAAAAGCCGTGGCAAAGTCAAACCCTTTGTCTGGTAAATTAAAACGCAGAAAACAAACGAAATCGAAAAAATGTTCGGTTTCTTCTGGACGCGATCAGGGGTCGCTTTTCTGATCGATGCACCGTCTATCTGCAGGAATAATCACCCTATGCCTGATTTCGACTCCGGCATCGGCGAGGACCCTCTCTTTAACCGGGCACTTCATGCAGGGTGGGTTGATAACAGGGCAAACCAATCCGGGCGCCAAAGTCTCGCTTGATGGTAAAAAGCTCCGAGTGTCTCCCGACGGATTATTTGTCTTCGGACTAGGGAGAAATGCGGAAAGCGAGGTAGTTATAAAAACTAAGTTGCCAAGCGGGGAAATCTATTTGGAAAATTTTGAGATCGAGAAAAGAAAGTATCGTATCCAGCGGATCAATGGCCTGCCTAAAAAGATGGTGACACCATCACCCGAGACGATGGACCGGATAAGACGGGAAGGTAAGGCTATACGGTCCGCGCGTGCGGTATTTACAATGGCGACGCACTTCAGAGCCGGTTTCATCTGGCCATCTAAGGGCCAAATATCGGGGGTTTATGGCAGCCAACGTATCTTGAATGGCGAATCACGCCAACCGCATCTCGGAGTTGATATCGCGGCTCCAAAGGGAACACCTGTTCTCGCGTCAGCTGCTGGAAAGGTGACTCTTGCCGAGATGGATCTCTATTTCACCGGCGGCACTATCATCATTGAACACGGTCACGGTCTATCTACCGTTTATTCACATCTTAGCGAAATCGAGGTCAGAAAAGGAGACAGCATACGTCAGGGCGGGAAGATAGGCGCTATCGGGTCCTCCGGGCGGTCGACGGGACCTCATCTTGACTGGCGTATTAACTGGTTCCAAGAGAGACTAGATCCAATGTTATTGGCTGGCCCTATGCCCCAATAACGCTATTCATCTGGTCTTTTTGGTTTCTTTCCCCAACGCCGGTGAAACCACATCCACTGCTCCGGCCGTTCTGTGATCCAAATACTGAAAAGATCGTTTATCCTCCTCATGGTGGCTTCTATATCGGCGTTTCTATTACCGGTGTTGACCGGCGGTCGGGGTTTCTCGACAGTTAGTCTGAAGTGTGCGGCATCCAGCCTTTCCACTCGTATAGGTATAAGGAGCGCTTCATATTTCATGGCTAACGCCGCGGGCGCGGTCGGGGTCATGGCATTAATACCTAGGAATGGGATGTTTACGCCCTGGTTCATACGTACATCTACTAGCATGATAGTGTGTCCATCGCCCTTTAGAACTTGAGTGAGACGACGGGCCCCTTGTCGACCTTTCATGATGAGTTCTACCCCGCTGCGTCTCTGCCAGCTGCGGACGAGAGCGTCTATAAATGGGTTATTGAAGGGTCGATAGACAACCGTAAGGGGTAGATCGTGCATTCGGGCCGCCAATGTTACCATTTCCCAGTTGCCCATGTGTCCGGCAAGTAAAATTCCCGACTTACCACTCTCTCGGAGCATATCGAGGTGTTCGGCACCGACAATTTCTAGACGGTTTTCCCGATCGTGGCGTATCTGATCGAGGCTCCAGTAGTCGGAAATCACACGGGTAAAATTGTCCCAGACCCCTCGGACAATTTCCTCCATTCTTTTGTTTGATGTTTCGGGCCATACGAGGGCCACACTCTCACGAATCCGGTTACTGAGCGCGAGATGAGGTCCGACCGACCGACCGACGAATGCGAGCAGGTTACCCACAAGGCTTACAGGGAGCTTATGCAACAAAACATATATCGGCCACGAAAGCGCGATCTCGATTCGGTGTTGTACGGTTGGCTTCCGCCAGTATCGATTTGCAACGCGCGCCAACAATTAAACCTTTTCTTTTAAGACTTGTCCGAGGACCTCGTCCAGTTCACCTAAATCATTCCAATCCAGACGAATTTTTAGCGAACGTATCATGTCTCTTGCTTCCACCGGTACACGAACCATATCCTTCTCTGTGGTAACAACCAACGCATCCGCCATGGCTGCGGTATCTATGAGCCTCATGATCTCATCGACAGAATAGTAATAGTGATCTGGAAAACCCGCGATGTCGATCAGATCGCAACCCATACCGGCAAGTGTTTCGAAGAACTTCTCCGGCTGTCCGATACCCGCGAAGGCTACGACCGGCTTTCCAGAGATATCGTCATCCTTGGTGGCGGGCACAAAACGGGCCATCAAAATAGGTATATTTTTCGGCATTGCTGCCTGCAGAGGATCAGATACATCGCCAATCAGGGCTATTGCTTCGACACGTTGCATTGCACATTCTAACGGTTCTCTCAAAGGTCCTGCCGGCATCACCCGGCCATTTCCATAACCGTATCGACCATCAATGACCAAAATTGAGAGATCTTTGTGAAGCGCCGGGTTTTGTAGGCCATCATCCATAACGATCGCGCCTATACCCGTATCGACAGCTGCGAGGGCCGATTTTACCCTATCGTTCCCAATCCAGGTCGGCGCTACACTTGCTAAAAGTAATGGCTCGTCACCGACGTCTCGCGAAGAATGTTTGGATGTTTCCACCTTAGTTGACGCACTTATGGACCCACCATATCCGCGACTTAGAAATCCTGCATTAATATTAGATGTGTGCAGTCGTTCCATTACGGAGAGTGCAACAGGCGTCTTACCGGCGCCGCCCGCGACGACGTTACCGATACAGATCACAGGGATGTCCACTTTAGTAGGCTTGACCTTAGTGAGGCGGCGACGCGCTCGCCATGCCCAGATTTGGCTCATTGGGGAGAGCAGGGTTGGGAGGACCCCCTCTTTATACCAGAAATTAGGCGCGCGCATTACCTGTAACCGATATCGGCCACGCGGGAGAAATGCGATTAAGATACGGGTCGATGTGGAGGAAAACCGCGTCGAGAATACCTTGTTTTCCATCAGCGACAGAGCGGGCGGCAGCCATTCGGCGTTGCCGAACTACCGAATTAGAGAGAAGAGTTCCGATTTCCTTTGCGAGTTCATCTGCCGACCGGGCTACAGACGAAGCGCCCGCAGTCATAAGCTCCCCCTGCGCGGCCAGAAAATTCTCCATATGAACACCATGAACGATAGCGCAACCCAATCGCGCTGGCTCGATTGGGTTTTGTCCGCCGTGGGGCACCAGAGTTCCTCCGACAAATGCGATATCCGTCGCTCGAAAAAAGAGACCAAGTTCTCCGATTGTGTCAGCTAATAAAACAAATTTCGATGCATTTACCGGCTCAGATCGGCTACGAACCGAAACTGAGAGATTTCTTTCCGAAAGGATCTTCTCAATAGCACCCGCCCTCTCAGGGTGCCGGGGGACCACGATTGTTAGCAAGTCGGGCAAACTTCGAATAAGTATTTCATGCGTATCCGCGATAACCTCTTCCTCACCCGAATGGGTACTGAAGGCTACCCATCTGGGTCGTCCGGCAATACTAGAGTCAAATTCGGACTGTGCGTCAGCATCGGTGGGCAGGGGCGCTGCAGCAAATTTTAGGTTCCCCGGGCATGCAACATTCTTGGCCCCTAGAGCCCGCAGCCGATCGGCGTCCAATTCCGTTTGCGCCATGCAAAGGTCAAATGTTTCTAAGAGTTGGCCGATCATCCAAGGAGCTCGCCTCCAGCCCCGAAAAGAAGCCGCCGATATTCGGGCATTCATTAGAAGGGTAGGAATCTCTCTTTCTTTGACCTCCGACAGTACCGATGGCCAGAATTCGGATTCAACCCAGAGAGCTAGGTTGGGTTTCCAATGATCTAGAAATCGTTTTACCCAAGGCACCCGATCCACTGGGATATACTGATGGATAACAGTTTCGGGTAATCGATTGTGTAATAATCGGGCCGAACTGACGGTACCGGAAGTCATGAGGATCGTTATCTCAGGCCGTTCCAAAGTTAGTCGGTCGATAAGACTTATCATCGAAAGTGATTCGCCGACGCTTGCCGCGTGTATCCAGACAAGGGGGCCTTCAGGCCGCCGACAGGATGCGGACCCTTTACGTTCTTCGAACCGATGAGGGTCTTCTTTTCCTGCCTTTAGCCGCCGGGAGAGATAATGGTTTATCAGTGGCCCGGATATCCAAGTTATGGCTCGATAAAAAGAAACGCTCATTAATTACCTCTGGGTGCTGATGGATCAGCTTCCGAATTAGCTTCTTCCGGCGAAACCGGGTAGCGCCCCAGTTCAGAATCAAGTGTCATTGTGAGGTCGATAAGAACTCGCTCCAGAGTTTGCCGAGTTTGCTCCGTGAGGCTTTCGTCAGCGTCGCGGGGTACTTCAATCGGGTGCCCAATCCTTACCACACCCCTGGTGAAAGGGAAGGGCAATACAAACCTATCCCATGAAAAAAAAATTCTACAGCGCGACGCGGAAAAAGTTATTGGTAATAGGGCAGCGCCCGAAAGTTTGGCGGCTGAGATCGCCCCAGGTGCTGCACGCATCCGAGGTCCCCGTGGCCCATCGGGCGTAATACCGATGTATTCCCCGCGTTTAAGCGCGCGCACAATTCCGATCAGAGCGCTTCCGCCACCTTTTGATGATGAGCCCGATATGGTACCGACGCCCAAGTGTTTCAGTGTCCGAGAGATAAATACCCCGTCGCGGTGCTGAGATATCAGAATCCGTACAGGGGCTTTGTAAATCCATGCATTGGGAATCATCAGCATCCGTCCATGCCAAAAACAGGCGATAAACGGCTTACCTTTAGCAACCATTGAAGACGCTATATGCTGATTTTCCACTGTCCAGCGTCCAGTATACCAGACGATACGGAGGTAAGACGCTGCAAGCAAACTTAGCACAGAGGTAACTATGGGCCTACTAGTGATCTTTCGCAGCGACACCATCGATTAAGACTGCACAACAGCTGCGGTTTGATCTTCTTCGTCTACGAACTGCATCGAATACAGTTTTGCGTAGGCACCACCTTGAGCCATTAGCTCAATATGGGTGCCAGTTTCCACGACTTTGCCATTTTGCATGAAGAATATAAAGTCCGCGTCGATAATCGTCGAAAGTCTGTGCGCAATTACCAATGTAGTCCGCCCCTGTTTGAGCCGCGATAATGCACCTTGCACAAGCCGCTCTGTTTCCGTATCGAGAGCGGATGTCGCTTCGTCTAGAAGTAAAATTGGTGCATCCTTTAACATCGCTCGTGCGATGGCGATGCGCTGCCTTTGGCCACCCGAGAGCTTGGCCCCTCGACCACCCACTTGAGTATCATATCCGTTGGGGAATTCAGAGATAAATTCTGCTGCGCCCGCATCAGACGCGGCACGGACGATCTCCTCGTCGGT
Source organism: Alphaproteobacteria bacterium UBA830 (assembly GCA_002295635.1). GTDB lineage: Bacteria > Pseudomonadota > Alphaproteobacteria > MPNO01 > UBA830 > UBA830. The sequence goes on from DBHK01000005.1 coordinate 11,444, forward strand.
CGCATCCGGTTTTCCGTAGGCAATATTGGCGCGGATTGTATCGTCAAAGAGAAGAATTTCTTGGCTAACCAGGCCAATTCCACTGCGCAAGCTTTCGAGGGTTATATCACGAACGTCTTGACCATCAATTAGCACCTTGCCGCTACCCACGTCATAGAATCGAGGAATTAGGTTTAGGACCGTCGATTTGCCAGATCCGGACGGCCCGACTAGCGCCGCCGTCTTACCAGCGTCCACCTGAAGGTTAATACCGTTGAGTGCAGTGGATTTTTCGTTGTACTGAAAATGCACGTCTTCAAAACTAATTTGACCCCGGATGTCGTGAATCGTACGTGCGTTTTCAGAATTCGTGATCTTGGAACCAAGGTCCAGTATTGCGAAGACCCTTTGAGTGGCCGCAAGCCCCTGTTGCAGGGTGGCGTTGAGGTTAGCAATGTTCTTCATCGGTTTGTAGGCGGCAAGCAAAGCCGCCATAAATGACGCTAGCTCGCCTGTTGTCATTTGGCCGTCGATTACCAATAGACCGCCAAACAAAATGGCACAGGCTAACGCGATGCCACCCAGCGACTCCATCAAAGGCCGGCTTATCGCCTGAATGCGCGCTGCTTTTCGGGTTAGCTGGTAGACCCGTTCTATGGCATCGGACGCTCGATCGGATTCGCGCTTTTCCATTGTGTAAGCTTTGACATGCCTCGCTCCTTGGAATGTCTCATCTAGTAAAGTTGTAAGATCTCCAGTTTCTATCTGCGTATTACGGGAAATTTTCCTAATTCGTTTGCCGATCTTTACGATGGGATAAAGTGCCAGCGGAAAAACTATTATTGTGAGAAGCGCCAGCGACCAGTTGTGAAAGACCAAGATCATCAACAAAAAAATCACAAGCAGCGAATCTTTGATCAGTCCGGTAAGCGCCTTTGCCATCGAATGGCGAAGTAAGTTCGCATCGTTGATGAATCGGGAAATAAGGATACCCACCGAATTATCGAGAAAGAATTGCAGATCGGTACGGATTACACCGCGATACATCGAGGACTGCAGGTTCGCTACCATTCGATGTCCGATAACCTCCATGTTTACAGCTTCGAAGTAGCCGGCCAGTCCGGAGATGATCGCGAGTCCGATTATAGCGCCGGGGAGAAGGTAAAGCATTGTCCGGTCCCGGGCTATCAGGACTTGGTCAACCACGTCTTTCAATAGGTAGATCATGCTCGCTGAGGTACCCGCAACCAGCAACATGCAGAGAAATGTTAAGAGTATACGCTTGTGTTGGGGCCATAGTTGTTCGCGAACAAGCCGGTTGACCAGCGTCTTAGAAGTCTCATGCGCTTCTTCAGTCAGTTCCAACCCGGTGTCGGGCGCCTTCGCGTTATCGGCCAATGTAAAAGGTTCCATTTCTCATGGGCTCAATACCAAAAATTAGAATACCACGCCTGCCGAGGGCGGCCAATTAATTGAAAAGATGCGGGAATTTTTTTCTCGTGAATCAATTACCTGCAACTGTCATTCCGTCGATGCGAAGTGTGGGCGCATCTGTACCATCTCGAAACGCTAAATCATCCGCCGGGATCAATTTTTTGAACATGTCTTTGAGGTTGCCGGCGACGGTCATTTCAGTGACCGGGTAGGTAATTTCGCCGTTCTCAATCCAGAATCCTGATGCTCCTCGGCTGTAATCGCCCGTCACCATGTTGATACCCATGCCGATCAATTCCGTAACATAAAAACCGCGAATTATATCGGATATAAGATCGGCGGGGGAGTATCTCCCGGCTTCCATATAGAGGTTTGTGACGCCTGGTGACGGCGGAGACGCGGTACCGCGGGAGGCATTCCCCGTCGATTCAATGCCTAATTGCCGCGCTGAAGCGAGGTCGAGTACCCAAGTTTCGAGGACACCGTCTTTAGCGAGGTATTTCTTAGAATTGGCTAGGCCTTCTGCGTCGAATGGTTTGGAACGCAAACCCCGGTCCCGGTGGGGATCGTCAACGATGTTGATGCCGTCAGCAAGGACCTTCTTACCCATTTCATCCCTCAGAAAAGATGTTCCTCTAGAAATGGAAGATCCGTTAATAGCTCCGGCATAATGTCGAACTATACCGCCGGATACCCGGGGATCGTAGATCACCGGCACCTGTTGGGTTTCGACTTTACGGGCATTCAGGCGCTTTACCGCCCGTTTGCCGGCATTGCGGCCAATTTCCACCGGGTCGGCTAGATCTGCATGGTAAACCGATGACGTATAGTCGTAATCTCGTTCCATGCTTGTACCTTCACCGGCGAGTACTGAGGCAGCTAGGCTGTGGCTCGAAGTTTCGTAGCTTCGCGCAAAACCATTCGATGTCGCAATGGCGATGCGCGCCTTACTCCATGCGGTCTCAGCGCCCTCGGTGTTGGTGATTCCCGCCACTGACCGTGCAGCATCCTCCGCGCTGCAGGCTGCCTCAATAAGACTCTCATCTCTTGGTTCCTTTGCATCGTAGATTTGCAGCGTTGGTGGATCAGTGACTAGGGAGTCTGCGGTGGCAATGCCGCAATAAGGATCTTCGGGCGCTGCCTTTGCCATCGCGACGGCGCGGGCGACAACATCCTTTATCGCTCCCTCTTCGAAATCCGTAGAAGATACGATTGCCTGTTGCCTGCCGACGAAAACCCGAAGTCCAAGGTCATTGCTTTCGGAACGTTCTAATTTTTCTAGTTTTCCCAAACGACAGGATACTGAGACCGATGACGCATTAAAGACGACTGCATCGGCCGCGTCGGCGCCCTGCTTAAGAGCGTCGTCCATCAGGTTCGAGAGAAGTGAAAGTTGATCGTATGACTCTGCCATGCTGTCTACCCGTCTTTAGAGATCCATATATCCCGTCCTTCGCCGGGCAGTCCGTAATCGTTCCATTTGCGTGTAACTTCTTCTATAATTTCGTCGCTCATGCGGAGCTTTTGGCCCCATTCACGGTTCGTTTCCGAACCGATTTTCGCCGTTGCATCTATTCCCATTTTTGATCCTAAGCCTTCGACCGGTGATGCGAAATCAAGATAGTCTATAGGCGTATTCTCGATCGTCGTAACATCACGCGCGGCATCCACATTAGTGGATATTGCCCAAATTACGTCTTCCCACTTCCGCGCGTCGATGTCCTGGTCAACCACGATCACGAATTTGGTATACATGAACTGTTTTAGGTATGACCAAACGCCCATCATGATACGTTTCGCTTGGCCCGGGTATGTCTTCCGGATCGATACGACGGCGACCCGGTATGAACAGGCCTCCGGCGGAAGCCAAAAATCGACAATTTCCGGAAACTGCTGGACTAAAAGCGGGATGAAAATATCGTTTAGAGACCGTCCTAATACCGATGGCTCATCTGGCGGTCGGCCGGTGAATGTCGTCAAATAAATTGGGTCTCTGCGCATGGTGATCGCAGAGACGGTGAAAACTGGAAACGGTTCAACAGCATTATAATAACCCGTGTGATCGCCAAACGGTCCTTCCATTCCAGATTCGGTCAGAGATACGTGTCCTTCGATTACTATCTCCGCCTCTGCCGGCACCTGAAGGGGAACAGTCTTGCAGTCGACCAATGTAAGCTTTTTGCCCCGAAGCAGCCCGGCGAACTGGTACTCCGACATTGTCTCCGGAACCGGGGCGACGGCGGCGATAATGGTTGCTGGATCTACGCCGATCACGGCTGCTGCCGGCACCGAGACCAATCCTTCTCGGGCAGCATCGTCGGCGTGTTTGGCGCCACCGCGATGGGCTAGCCAGCGCATGAGGGTTGTGTCTCGGCCAGTGACCTGCATTCTATAAATACCGATATTCGTCTTTCTATCATCGCCTTGGGTAACCACGAGAGGCCAAGTAATCAGAGGTGAAGGTTCATCTGGCCAGCAGGTCTGAATTGGCAATTTCTGCAGATCAATGTCGTGGCCCGTTAAGACAATTTCTTGGCAAGGTGCGCTGGTGACCCTTTTCGGCTTCATTGCCATTACTGTCTTCAGGAGAGGAAGCATATCGATTGCTTCCTGCCATCCCCCGGGCGGTTCCGGCTGACGAAGAAAAGCCAGCTGTTCGCCGAATGCGCGGAGTTCCTCAGGCGATTTCTCTAGACCCCAGGCAACCCGTTCGACAGTACCGAATAAATTGGCCAGAACCGGTATCCGCTGAGAAGAGCCGGCGGCATTTACTACATTCTCGAAAAGCACGGCAGGGCCGTCTTCCGCAAGAAGACGGCTCTGGATTTCTGTCATTTCCAGATATGTCGAGACGGGTTCAGAAACCCGGATTAGCCGGTTTTCTTTTTCCAGTTTGACTATAAAGTCGCGAATATTGGCATAGGCCATGGTTTCGGGGTTCTGCACTAAGGTGATCTCACGGTCAAGCATCGGTGTGCCACCCCGATCGGCTCTATTCAATAAACGTATGGCGGAAGAAATGAACGATCCTGTTGCACACGCGAAATCCTATCCGTTCCCCGTTCCGGGGCGGTCGTATACTTTTTGTGATGGCCGCGTGACAGATATGCCAGACGAAGGCTTCGACAGCACGGGAAGAAGACCAGTTCTGGCAGCGGGATCAAACCAGTCACATGAGCAATTGGCCAGAAAGTTTTATCGGATTTCGGGGAATGTCGAAATACCGGTTCAGAAAGGAAGACTGCACGATTTTGACTCGGTATATGCAGCTCATTTGGCCGGTTACGGCTCGGTACCATCCACATTCTATCCCTCCCCGGGAACTGTGGTAACTACCTATTTGTTGTGGCTCGATGACGCTCAGCTGAACCGTATGCACGAGACTGAGCGAAATTATACATACGACCACCTTAACGAAATCAGAGTAGAAATAGACGGTCTAGGAGAGTTACTCCGAGAGGCCTATGCATACACCGCCAAGATCGGATGTGTTAATCATGCCGGTACGCCCATTGCCCTAAGTGAAATTTCCGCATGTGAAAGGGCATTCTCGTCAATGTCACAGCTGGAAGTTCTTGAACATATTCGAGATCGGATTGCTCCAAACGAGGACCTCGACACTTTTATCCTCTCGCAGATAGAAGATGAAGGCGTTCGCCGAGCCAGATCGGCGATCCTTTCTGAAGACGCTATAGTTGGAAATTATCCGAGGACCGTGATTCGTGAGCTTTAGGAATTACTCTAAAGCAACAGCCGGCGCCTTATCTACCTTCGCGGCACAGAATTTGAATTCGGGAATTTTCCCGAAAGGATCGAGTGCAGCGTTGGTCAACAAATTTGCGGCGGCTTCAGCATAGCAGAACGGGATAAATACTACGCCCTCCGGAACTTCCCGGTCTGCGCGGGCCTTCAATTCAATAACGCCGCGTCGGGTTTCGACCCGGATTGTGTCTCCCGGGTTAATATTCATTTGGACTAACGCCTTTGGCGAGAGGTTAGCTGTTGCTTCCGGTTCCAGAGCGTCCAAGACCCCAGCCCGTCTTGTCATACTGCCGGTATGCCAGTGTTCAAGTACCCTGCCTGTGGTCAGGATCATTGGAAATTCATCGTCGGGTACCTCGTCGGGTGGCAGTACATCGGCGGGCACAAATTTTCCGCGTCCTGTATCCGTTGGAAACCCCTCCCGAAAAATGATTTCTTGGCTGATGCCATTATTATCTAGCGGATAGGTAATAGAATCTTCTTCTTGCAGACGTTTCCAAGTTATACCTTTAAACGAGGGCATGCAGGCCGCCATTTCTTCGAAAACCTCGGCGGTTTCGGCGTATTTCCAGTTCAGTCCGATCCGGCGCGCGATTTCTTGGATGATCCATATGTCCTGTCTGGCATCGCCGGGCAACGGCAGTGCCTTGCGCCCGATTTGAACCTGACGGTTCGTATTAGTGAAGGTACCTTCCTTTTCTGGAAATGAGCTAGCGGGCAAAATGACATCCGCATGAAATGCAGTCTCCGTTAGGAAGAGGTCTTGAACGACCAGATGGTCCAGCGCAGCGAGCGCCTGTCGAGCATGACGTACATCTGGATCTGACATAGCAGGGTTCTCTCCCATAATGTACATCGCACGGATTTCCCCAGTATGGATCGCGTTCATAATTTCTACGACAGTTAGCCCCCGATTTGGATTAAGCTCGGACCCCCAGAATTCCTCAAACTGAGCATGTATGGAAGGTTCATCGACCGATACGTAATCAGGGAAAAACATTGGGATTAGACCTGCATCCGACGCCCCCTGGACGTTGTTCTGGCCACGCAAGGGGTGAAGGCCTGTTCCGGGCCGCCCCACATGTCCAGTCATTAATGCAAGGGAAATCAGACACCGAGAATTATCCGTTCCGTGCACATGTTGAGATATACCCATACCCCAAAAAATTATACCACGATCTGCTTGTGCGAATTCGCGGGCTATGGTTCTGATTGTCTCAGCATTGACCCCACAAATGTCTGCCATATTTTCGGGGGAGAATCCCCTCAGGTGTTCTCTGAGTTCATCGAAACCTTCGGTAAAACCTTTTATATAATTCTCGTCTGTCAAATCTTCTTCGACAATCGTGTGCATCATGGCGTTTAGCAATGCAACATCCGTCCCGCCCTTGAACTGGACCATATGAGTGGCATGACGGGTAAGCGACTGGCCGCGCGGATCCATAACGATCAGCTTTGCTCCGTTCTTAACTGCGTTTTTGAAGAATGTTGCCGCAACTGGATGGTTAACGGTTGGATTGGCACCTATTACAATAATTACATCTGATTTTGCGGCATCATAAAATGGTGCGGATACTGCACCAGAATTCACTGTCTCCATCAAGGCCGCCACCGAGGAGGCATGGCAGAGCCGGGTGCAATGATCGACGTTGTTAGTTCCAAAACCGGTCCGGACAAGTTTCTGGAAAAGGTACGCCTCTTCGTTCGACCCCTTAGCAGAACCTAAACCGGCAAGTCCTGACCCACCGGTTTCATTAACCACTTTTTTCAGACCACGCGCTGCAAAATCTAGCGCTTCATCCCATGTCACTTTCCGGAAATATCGCATTGGATTAGACGAATCGAATGACGCGTCAGCGTCCTTAGGAACATCATTTTTCCTGATTAGCGGGTAGGTCAAGCGATCCGGATGGTGTACGTAATCGAATCCGAAGCGACCTTTTACGCACAGTCGATTTCGGTTAGCAGGCCCATCGCGACCATCGACAAAAAGCAGCTTATCATTCTTTATATTGTATGTTAGCTGGCATCCGACACCGCAATAAGGACAGATCGATTTAACTTGTCTATCCGGTTGCACCCGCCCGTTGGGGGAAGTGACGGCAGCCGGCAACAACGCGCCAGTCGGACATGCCTGAACGCATTCTCCGCAAGCGACGCAAGTGCTATCGCCCATTGGGTCGTCGAAATCAAAAACAACTTTTGAGTCGGCGCCGCGATGGGCCATGCCGATCACATCGTTGACCTGTACATCCCGGCAAGCGCGTACGCATAGCGTACAGTTAATACAAGCATCTAGATTCACGGCCATGGCAGGATGAGAAAGGTCGGCGTCGAGCCTCCTTTTTGCCGGGAAGCGAGATGATCCGACATCCAGTATTTTAGCCCATCGCCAGAACTTAGACCCTTCATCATGTGCCTTTTCGGGCGACGGTTGATCAGCGATTAGGAGTTCGAAAACAATTTTTCGCGCGGACACTGCACGTTCAGTTGCAGTTTTGACCACCATTCCCTCTAACGGCTGACGGATGCATGAGGCAGCAAGCACCCGTTCGTCATTGATTTCGACCATGCAGGCGCGGCAATTGCCGTCCGCGCGGTAACCGGGTTCCGGCGAATAACACAAATGTGGAATTTCTGTTCCGTAGCGTTGGGCCGCCTGCCAAATGGACTCACCCGGTTCGGCCCATACCTCTTGGCCATCGAGTGAGAATTTGATGTTCTCCGCAGATCCGTCAAGCGGCATGGTCTTTTCCTTAGCCTATGTCACGTCTTCAGGAAAATAACGGAAGACCGAGAGAAGGCCGTTTGGCGCCGCCTGACCGAGGCCGCAGATCGAAGCATCTATCATCACTTTGCTCAATTCCTCCAGAAGCGGGCGGTCCCAGTGGCTTGATTCCATTAGTTTAACTGATTTTTCGCAACCCGAGCGGCAGGGTGTACATTGGCCGCAGGACTCGTGCTCGAAGAACCTCATCAGGTTTAATGCGGCGCCGGCGGCACTGTCCTGATCTGATAATACTATCACTGCTGCTGAGCCGATAAGACATCCGTGTTCCTCTAACGTTCCGAAATCTAATGGAAGATCATCTTTGGCGGCTGGCAAAATACCGCCCGACGCACCTCCCGGAAGATACCCTTTGAAAGTGTGACCTTCAGACATACCACCGCAATATTCGGCAATCAGTTCGCGGATTGTTATACCTGCGTCTGCGATCTTGACGCCGGGTTTGCGAACACGGCCTGAAACCGAGAAAGTTCTGAGTCCTTTGCTACCGTTTCGTCCATGCTCTGAGAACCATTCTGGTCCCCTATCCAGTATGTCTCTGATCCAGAAGAGGGTCTCGATGTTGTTGATGAGAGTTGGTTTTCTGAATAGTCCAACTTCGGCGGCAAAGGGCGGCTTATGGCGGGGGATACCTCTTTTTCCTTCAATGCTCTCGAGCATCGCAGATTCTTCGCCGCAAATATAAGCACCGGCTCCCCGTCGAAGATGTACAATTCCCGGTTTCAGTAGGCCGGATTTTTCAAGTTGCGCAATCGTTTCCGCCAGTATAGCCCGTCCTGCAGGATATTCATCGCGAAGATAGATGTAACATGCCTCTGCTTCCACAACCCACATCCCGATTAGGAGCCCTTCCAAGAAGCGGTGCGGGTCTTTCTCGATAAAATACCGATCCTTGAAGGTACCCGGTTCGCCCTCGTCGCCGTTTACCGCCATCAGGCGGGGCCCCGAAAACTCGCGGACGATTCTCCATTTTCGGCCAGTCGGGAAGCCGGCACCTCCGAGTCCTCTTAGTTCTGAATCTTCTAACGAAACAATTACCTCTTCACGCGATACTAAACCGGAATAACAACGCCTTAGTGTCTTATAGCCGTCGTTTCGTACATATGTCTCGTAATCGATATATCTTGGGATCGTCGGGTTAAGTGAGCGGTCGGAGATGGCCCTCTGGATTTTTTTTTGCGTAGCGTGAAAAATCTGGTTCTGGCCAACGGCAACAGTAGGCGCACGGTCACAAGCACCCATACACGGCGCAGAAAGAACGCGCACATTTTTGCCCAGAGTGCTCTTGAGCTCGGTTTTTAGATCCTTTGCACCCCACATTTCGCAGGTTAAAGAGTCGCATACCCGAATGGTAATTTCGGGTGGTGGCATCCGGTCATCTTCTAGAACATCAAAGTGGTGGTAGAATGTAGCCGTTTCGTAAATTTCCGTGAGTGACAGACTGAACTCGTCCGCCAGCGCTACCAAGTGGTGCCGGTTAAGGCACTTGTACCGATCCTGAATTAGATGCAGAGCTTCTATCAAAAGATCTCGGGAGCGCGGCATATCGCCCAGCAATTCAAACACCTCTGACGCTGCTCCAAAAGAGAGTTGCCTGCCTTTAGGCGTAGCTGATCCTTTAGCACCTCGGCCTGGGTTACGAAATTTGACGATCTCAGGTCTTTTTTCAGTCATCTATTTCTGTTTCGTTGACCGCTTTGAGATCGATAACATCGGCATTGATTAGATATTTTCCAACATTTTCAAAGTTCACCGTTATCCGCGAGCCGTCTACTGACTGAACCTGACCAAGGCCCCATTCATGCTCGGTTGGATGCAGGACATAAGTTCCGGGTACTATATCGTGGTTCATACACCAAGCCTTTGATTTAGTGAGGGCAATTTACATGAAATTTGGGTTTCGTTAAGACCGAGTCGTATGACATGAATATGAAGATCACAATCGTTAATAGCGTCTTAGGTCTTCGCTCGCGGACTAGGAGGTCACGCATGGAAAGGAATTATGGCGTGCCACACTACAGTATATGAGCGCCGGCCTCTTTGAAGATTTTACGGTAACTCAAAATGGTGGAAACATACTTAGATACGAATCCTACGTGTTTGTTATGCTAATTGGTCGCGTTGTGTTTTTTCGCGGCGCTCGTGCCTTTCCTGTGCCTCTATGCCGAGTGTTGCGATTGGACGCGCTTCCAGTCGTTTGATTCCGATCGGGTCGCCGGTCTCGCTACAATATCCGAAACTACCCGTCTCGACCCGCTGCAGGGCTTCGTCGATTTTCTGCACAAGTTTACGCGCACGGTCACGGGTGCGAAGTTCTATAGACCTGTCACTCTCGGCGGTGGCCCTGTCGGACTGATCCGCAGACTTAGATTCCTGCTCCTGCAGATTCTGAAGTGTCTGATCGGCGTCCCGCAATAGTCCATTTTTCCATGAAACGAGTTTCTGCCTAAAGTATTCCAACATAACTTCGTTCATAAATGGTTCTTTTTCGGTCGGCCGATAATCAGGAGGAACCGTTGATGTCATCTTCGCCGAAACCCTATAAACTGGGGGGGAGTATATGTTTGGCGCCAACGTATAGGCAAGCATTCAGAGTAATTTGAACCCAGCGATCTACGGGCTGAGAAGGCATAGGTGCTAGCTAATGCCTATGCTAGCGCTGATTTTGGAACTTCGCGACGGTATTTTAATCCGAGGGATCAGACATTCTAGGCTAAAGTGTGCTATTACGCATATCAAACCGTCAATTGCGAGAGGGTAAAATGTCCGAGCCCTATGTAGCCGTAAGACAATCCTGTGTCCTAGGCGAATCGCCGATATGGTCCGAAGTCGAGCAGGCGCTTTATTGGGTCGACATCCGTAACCCGATGATATTCCGTTGGTATCCAGAATCTAAGGCCCTGCAGAGTTGGCGTGTTCAGACCGAGATCGGTTCGATTGGCTTTGCCGGCGACGGACGACTGATCGCTGGAACTCGGATGGGTTTTGCCTTCATAAATTTGGCGGACGGAGAGTTTCATTTGCTTGAAGATCCGGAGGGCGAAGGCCGTATGAACGCGGTTCGTATGAATGATGGCAAAGTTGATCGAAGTGGCCGTTTCTGGTGTGGTTCTATGGAAGATCCTGGGTATGGTGAGGTTGCATCTCTGTATAGATTCGATACTGACCACACAGTCCATCGTATGGAGGGTCCTGTGTGCATATCTAATGCAATCTGTTGGAGCCCCGATAACAGAACGATGTATTTCGCAGATTCCCTGAAGCGAAAAGTCTGGTCGTACGATTTTGACGCTTCGACCGGTACAATCGAGAATCGGAGAGACTTTATACAAGTGCAAGAGGGCGACGGGGTTCCTGACGGCGCCACCGTAGACTCCGAGGGATTTGTTTGGGTAGCACATATGCGAGCCGGTCAGGTAAAGCGGTACGATCCAGATGGCAGAATCGAGCGGGAAATCTCTTTTCCTGCATCGATGACTTCCTGCCCGGCTTTTGGTGGACCCGACATGTCGACACTGTATGTTACGACCGCTTCGTCTCGGTTTGAGGTGGAGGATTTTGAGCGAGAACCAGACGCCGGTTCTCTTTTTGCAGTTGAGACAGATGTGCGGGGTATACCTGAACCGGTGTTCGGCGCTTGAAAGTTCCTATTTATATCTGACTAACCTAGACCGCCGTGCGGCATTGGTGTAGCTCCATTACCGGAGGATAAAATGACTCAATCAGAAATCCGTCCCCGCCGCAGCCTTCTATTTGTGCCGGGCCTCAGGCCGGACCGTTTTTCTAAAGCGCTGGACAGCGGCGCTGATATCGTGTGCATCGATATCGAGGATGCGGTGCCTCTGCCGCGGAAAGAGGAAGCCAGAGGTCTGACGTTTCCGCTATTTGCCACTGACGGTCCGGCAAATGTGGAAACCATGGTTCGTGTTAACCCTATTTCGACACCAGATGGGCTCCGAGATATTTTGGCACTACTAGAAGCGGAGAAACCACCAAAAGCCCTGATGCTTGCCAAGCCAGGGTCGGCTGCAGAAATAAGATTGTATGATGAACTTCTGCAGGGCAGTTGCTCAGATATCCGGTTCCATGTGATTATAGAATCGACAGAGGGGCTCGCGAACGTTATGGAGATTGCCGATGCATCTTCCCGAATAGAATCGCTTCTTTTCGGTGCAGTCGATATGTCCGCCGACCTCCGTGCCGCTAAAACATGGGAAACGATGCTTTATGCCCGATCCCGCGTTGTTCATGCAGCGGCTCGGTTTGATCTCGACTTATTGGATGTTCCATACCTAAATCTCGATGATCAAAATGGATTGGAGGAAGAAGCGAAAATGTCGGCCGCATTGGGATTCACTGGCAAGGCTTCCATCCATCCCAAACAGATTCCTATCATTAATTCGGTCTTCTCGCCCACGCCGGCGCTTGTCGATCGTGCCCGAAGAATTCTCGAGGAGTTCGAAAGTGACGAGACTGGTTTAGTCGTCGTGGACGGCGAACTAATTGAGCGGCCTGTTATCCGTTCTATGCAGCGAGTGGTTGTGATTGCGGACTATCTTGATGGCAAACACTAGCCTTCTGTTTCAATCAGACATTTTAAGAAATCTTGATACTAGGTCGGAGATTCGGAGGCTAGCTTTCTGAGAAGACCACCCTCTTGTGTCAGTAAAATGGCAAGCGGGGCTGGAAGGCTTTGGCCAGTGTGCCTACACTGATCGAATACGGGAGGTGGAAAGATGGCGAAGCGCCTCAAAAAAGACCCAGTGCCCGATCTCGAAGAATTTCGGCTACGGCATTTTGTAGACCGGATGATCGACGAAGGTGAAATCGACGTTGTGTCTGAGTCGATAGATCTTGCCGACGTAGCTTCTCGCATGGACGGGAATCAGAAAGCTGTGTTTTTTAGTCAGGTTGGGCCGGAGAAAGCTGAGATAGTTGGCGGTGTCACCGGTGGGCGTCGTCGGATAGCAAAGGCGCTTGGTGTCGCATCCGAAGCCCTTTTGCCGGAAGTAAATCACCGCCTCGAGGTACCGAGAGATGTCGTGGAAATCGACAGTGACGATGCGCCGGTCCATGAAATTATTATCACAGGTGAAGACGTCGATCTCACCGCTTTGCCGGTCCATTTGCAACACGAATTAGATGGTGCACCTTATATATCGGCATCGGTAGACTATGTAATAAACCCTGAAACTGGCTGGACCAATACAGGCGTGCGTCGCTTGATGCTCCGCGGGAAGTCCGAAACCGGTATTGACCTTGTTGCTCCATCGGATCTGAGGGCGATATACGAAAACTGCGTGTCTAACGGAGATTGTCTGCCAATAGCCTTTACCGTTGGCGCGCATCCCTGTGACCATCTTGCGGCCGTGATGCGGTTGCCGGTGGATGAGCTTTCCCTAGTCGCAAGACTACGCGGTAGAACATTACCTGTAGTCAAATGCTTAACAAATGATATCCGGGTTCCTGCTGACGCCGAGTATGTTATTGAAGGATATCTTGATGAGCGCGGGTATGCGGAGCTGGAAGGGCCGTACGGCGAGTTTCTGGGATATTACGGGGTAGTAAAAAGAAATCCGGTATTTCATTGTACTGCGATCACACGGCGTAAAGATGCTCTTTTTCAGACTTCCACCATTTCCGGTGACCACATTGGTTGGACCGACACCGCGCAGCTAAACGCTATCCGCGCTGAGGTGACGGTCTGGCGAGCCCTGCAGACAGCTGTTCGCGAACCCGTTTGCGTTAACATCACGACGGCCTCGGGCGGTAGCTTCAACGTTAGGGTGGCGCTAAGACAACGCATACCCGGGGAAGCGCGAAACGCCATTGCTGCGGTTATGGGATCCTTGTCTAACTCGAAGCACGTATTCATTGTCGACCCGGATATCGACATATTCGACGATGCGCAGATGGACTGGGCGCTTGCGACACGTTTCCAAGCCAATCGCGACTTGGTCGTTGAATCCGGCTTTCGCACACTGCCGCTCGATCCTTCGCTTGGCGGCAGTCTTGTCGGTTCAAAAGCCGGGTTTGATTTGACCTTGCCTGTAGGGGAAAGAACACTCGAACATACCGTCCCTAAGACTGCTATTACCGGCGAGAAAACCCATGATAATCTGGAGTGTGCGTTGGCAGATGGCCCGAAATCTTTCGGCGAAATAATGGTTGCCGTGGGATCTCGAGATGGGAGAGAAATCGTTCGTACACTCGACAAACTCCGTAGAAACGGACGGCTCGACCGTAGTGATGACGGTCGATACGTCCTATCCGACGAATGAAATTGGGACAGCCGAATGGGATCGGCGCGCCAGCGAGACGGCGCGAAGATGATCGACTTCTTCGTGGGGCAGGTTCCTACAGTGACGACTTCAATCTTGCTGACCAGCTTTTTGTCGTAATGGTCAGGTCGCCCCACGCACACGCCAAGATCAGCCGTGTCGATACCAGCGCCGCCAGCGAAGTTAGTGGCGTGAGCGCTGTTTTGACCGGCGCAGACTACTTGGCGGATGATATTGGTGATATTGGACATACGGCAAATCCAGCCGATGCCGTAAATTGGCAGCGCCCCGCATTCGTTAACCGCGACGGCTCTGTTCCCTTTGATCGGGCACAACCAACGATCGTGCGCGATAGGGTAAGGCATGTTGGTGAAATTGTTGCTGCAGTCGTTGCGGAAACGGAGGCTATTGCGCTTAACGCTGCCGATTTTATTGAAATCAGTTATGAGCCTTTGCCAGTTGTCACCAATGCAATGGATGCACTCCAGACCGGGGCTCCGGATATTTGGGCTGACTGTCCCGGAAACGTTCCCCTTGACGCCGAGTTAGGTGACGCGGATGCAACGGAGGAAGCATTTGCGGTCGCTCAGCATGTTGTGACGGCAAGATTCTATAACAATCGAGTTATCAACTGTCAGATGGAGCCACGTGCGGCACTGGGTTTCTGGGATTCTAATGCCGAAAAAATGACGCTTCATGCAGGTGGGCAGGGAGTGCATCGCCATAAGATGATACTAGGTGAGATATTCGGTCTGGAACCGATGCAGGTCCGTGTTATTTCTCGTGATGTGGGTGGCGGGTTCGGCCCTCGCAATATGATGTATCCAGAATTCGTGATCGTGTGCTGGGCATCTAAGAAGATGGGTCGTCCGGTCAAGTGGCGGAGCGATCGGTCGGAAGCTTTTGTGACGGACTATCAGGCCCGTGACCTTTATTCCGACGCAGCCCTTGCGCTAGATGCGCAGGGAAACTTTTTGGCTATCCGGGCCGACCTAGTCGGCAATGTCGGCGCTCACACAGTATCCTTTGTGCCTTTGTCCAATGGCCCTCGGCTGTTGCCTTCGGTATATCGGGTGGGAGCGAGTTATGCCCGTATCCGCGGCGTCCTTACCAACACAGTTCCGACGGGTCCTTATCGTGGGGCGGGTAGACCTGAGGCGATGCACACTATTGAACGTCTGATCGACATTGCAGCCGAAAAAATCGGTATCGACCGGATCGATTTGCGACGGCGGAATTTTATTGCAGCTAACGAGCTGCCAGCATCTAACGCCATGGGAACCACCTACGATTGCGGCGAATTTGAGGTCTGTATGGATAAGGCCCTCCAGGCCGCCGATTGGGATGGTTTCGCGGAACGGCGGGCCCAGTCCGCCAGTCGCGGAATGCTTCGCGGAATTGGGTACTCCTCTTATATTCAGGCGCCGGTGGGTGCGCCGATAGAATATGGCAAAGTTATCATCCGGGGTGACAAAGCCGTGGAAGTACTTATTGGTACCCAATCCAGCGGGCAGGCACATGAAACAGTATTTCCTCAAGTAGTGGCTGAAATATTAGGTGTGTCTGATGAGGACGTCAGAATTGTAACTGGTGACTCGGATTTGGTGCCACTTGGGGGCGGATCGCACTCGGACCGATCGATGAGACTTGGAGGTATAGTTATTCGAGAGGCGTCAAAAAAGGTAATTGAGATTGGCCGCGACCGGGCGGCTGAGCTACTTGAAGCGGCGGTAGAGGATGTTTCTTTTTCGCAGGGGTTTTTCCACATCACAGGAACCGATAAAAGCGTCGGTTTATTCGACGTGGCGGCGCGGGCTGAGAACGGTTCGATAGCGGCGGACCATCTTTTTAGAGGTCGTTCTATGGCGTATCCAAATGGTGCGGCTGTATCCGAAATCGAGATTGATCGCGCAACAGGACAACTAATTGTCATTGCTCACACCACGGTAGACGACCCTGGTAAGGCGATAAACCCGTTAATTTTGACAGGCCAAGCCCACGGTTCCATCGTACAGGGGATCGGGCAGGCGCTTGTTGAAAACGGCGTTTACGACCCCGATACGGGACAGCTGATCGCGGGCTCTTTTATGGACTACGGCTTGTTGCGTGCGAAAGACGTACCGAACTTCAATACAATGCTGCACGAGGTCCCGACAGCTAATAATCCGTTGGGTGTGAAGGGTGGTGGAGAGGGTGCCACAGTATCGGCTACCGCAGCCTTTGTTAACGCTGTGTGCGATGCGATCAAATATAGCGGGGTACGGGATCTGGATATGCCGATAACTCCGGAGAAGGTTTGGTGCGCCTTAAACCATCGGAATATTTCATAGTCGTTTATTTTGCCTCCAAAATAGCCCCAATGTCTCAAATGTCGCACCGGTGTTAAAGCCGGTATATGATTAGAGAATAATATAATTGTACCTAAGTGGGAGTTTCAAAATGACGCAACTGAAAGGTAAAACCGCTATCGTCACCGGCGCTGCGCAGGGGATAGGCGCGGTTTACGCGGGGGCGTTAGCTGCGGAGGGTGCTAAGGTCTGCCTGTCCGACATCCTCGATACAACAGATGCCGTTAGGGCGATCGAGGAGAAAGGAGGTGAGGCGATGGGGATGAAGGTCGATGTGACCGATATGGCTGCGTGTGAAGTAATGGTGTCGGAAACTCTGTCCGCGTTCGGGACGACTGATATTCTCGTCACTAACGCAGCTTTATTCGCTGCGTTGGAACGGCGCAGTTTTCTTGAGATCGATGGAGACGAGTGGGATAAAGTGATGGCTATTAATACCCGTGGCATGTTTAATTGTATTAAAGCCGCCGCGCCAGAAATGAAAAAAAAAGGCTATGGCAAGATCATCAATATTTCTTCAACCACAATTTATTCCGGCGTGCCGTTGATGCTTCACTATGTAGCTTCAAAGGGGGCGGTCGACGCAATGACTAAGGCGTTAGCTCGCGAGCTAGGTGGTGACGGAATCACAGTGAATTCGATAGCCCCGGGGCTGACGATGAGTGACCAGATTGAGGCCCAGCGAAATAAGCTAGAATTCTATGTAAATCTGAGTTTAAACGGTCGGTGTGTAAAACGAGAGCAAACGCCAGATGATCTATTGGGTGCGTTGATTTATTTGGCGTCGCCCGCGTCTGATTTTGTAACCGGCCAAGCCATCGTGGTCGATGGTGGTATGATCATGCATTAGGGTGGGTGGTGATGTCCGATTATTTCGTAAGGAACGCCTGGTATGCGGCCTGTTGGGGCAGCGATCTCGAGTTTGGAATTCCGCTCGGTAAGACCGTCTTGGGCGAACAAATCGTTATATGGCGCGACTCTGATGGGGCGGCTGTTGCGCTGGAGGATCGTTGCTGTCATCGGCATCTTCCACTGTCTTTAGGGCGGGTGACGGGCGATACCTTGCAGTGTGGTTATCATGGGCTCGAATTTGACAGGTCAGGTATTTGCGTCAACGTGCCGGGCCAGAGTCGTGTGCCACCGGGTGCGCAGATCCGCTCCTATCCTGTTCGGGAGCGCCATGCTTTGATCTGGATTTGGTGTGGAGACCCTGTGCGTGCAGATGACGATGATATTCCTGACTTGTTTTGGCTTGACCACCCAGACTGGGTGCAAACCGGTGGTCACCTTCATATGAAGGCAGACTACCGGCTTCTGATCGACAACCTGCTCGATCTGACCCATGTAAGTTATGTGCACAAGGACACTATCGCTGGTGATCCCAAAGAGGCCTTGGTTCCCGTTAAGACCACTCGCGAGGGAAAGAGTATCCGAGTCGAGCGCTGGATGCTTGGGTTCACGGCGCCCCCTATGTACAACGAAGCCCGCAAGTTCAATGGGGAAGTTGACCGCTGGCAACTCATCAAGTGGCAAGCGCCTTCAACAGTAACTTTGGATATCGGATGCGCCGATGCTGGAACTGGCGCACCCGAAGGTGATAGATCTATGGGTATTTCAATGTGGTCAAACCATATTATCACTCCAGAAACACAAACGACGACCCATTATCACTGGGCCTTCGCTCGCAACTACAAACTCGATGACGATGCTGTCTCCGAAGTTCTTGCTGAGGGCGGGTTACAAACATTCAAGGAGGATGTCGTAGTTCTGGAACGACAACAGCAGGCGCTAGCAGAGATGGGCGACCGTCCAGTCGTGGATATTAATATCGATAACGCACCCTTGCAGTTCCGGAATATTCTCCGAGAAATGATCGCTGCTGACCAGGAGCCCAAGGCGCCGTGAGCAACATGGTACTCATAGATACGACCAAGTTCTATCAGCTTAAACACGCGCTTTTTTTCAGCGTGAACCGGTTGGCTGTTTCAACGTGGGCTGAAATATTGCCCAAGCAATCGGATTCGTGGTGGGAGCAGGTAGGAGATTTGAGATGGCCGCATAGTAAAGGGAAAGTCTAATGGACAAAATTACAAAATTATCTGTACCGGGAGTGCCGGAACCAAACGGTAACATTTATAGTAACTGTCTCAAGGTCGGTAACCAGTTGATCTTGTCCGGAATGATAGCAAGCGATACTAACGGCGACGTTTACCACCAATCTGTAGATTGCTTCCAGAAGATTAAGTCTCTTATCGAAGCAGCGGGTGGGCGTATCGAGGATGTCGCTAAACTCAATATTTATCTTACGGACATGGATAACCGGCCGGGCTTCGGTAGAGCTCGCAGCGAATTTTTCTCCGGCAGAATGCCGTGTTCAACACTCGTTGCGATTTCCGCGCTGGCGTCACCAGATGCATTGGTCGAGATTGAGGCCACCGCGTTTCTTGGCGCGGGGACCTGAAAAACCGATTTCTTTAAGCGGTGATCTGAGATTGCTGACTCAGGTGGTAGCTTGCTCCCGTTTCCATTCTTCGCAAAGGGCGTTCCGATCCATTTTGCCGCGCTCGGTCTTTGGCAATGTTTTACGGAAGATTACTTGATATGGAATCTTGAACTCAGCGAGCAAATGGCTGCAGTGGTCTAGAACATTTTCAGGCGTGATCCGGGAACTTTCTTTAGGCTGGATATAGACAATCACCTGCTCCCCATAGGTCACATCTGGTACACCTACTGTGGCGACGTCCGCGACGGCGGGCATCTGTAAGATAACATTGTCAATTTCAAGGGGTGAAATATTTACGCCACCCCGAATGATAAGGTCCTTTTCACGTCCGGTTACGAATAGAAACCCATCTTTGTCTATGAACCCGAGGTCGCCAGTAAGTGCTGAACGCTCAGAATTGATTCGAATAGATCCGTCTTCGTCTAAATACCGGTATTTTCCTGCAGGGTTTCCGTTCAGTTGGATTGCACCGATTTCGTCTCGTGGTAGTTCATTCCCCTCCGGATTTACTATAGTGACTTTCTGGTAGTCGACCGGGCGCCCAACAGACCCCAGTTTGCGCGACTTTTCATTGCTTCCTGCTATCCAGCCGACTTCGCTGGCGCCATATCCCTGACAGACATGGATGCCGAAAGTCTCTTCGAAGCGCTGCCATTCCGATACTAGTAGAGGAGCCGAGCTGGACGTGATAAATCGCAGGCTATGCGCCGCGCCTTTGCCGCGGTGTCCTTCTCGATTGACTAACATGTTTATGATTGTTGGGTTTCCCGCGGCAACCGTGATCTTGTGTTCGTTTACCCACGTGAAGAAGCGGCTGACTGAAAATTTCCTTGCTAGAAACAGGGTTGCTCCCTTAGCAATGAATCCAATCGCCGACAGGACCTGTGCGGACATCCAATTCATAGATCGGTAATCAAGAATACGGTCCTCGGACGTGATGCCAAAGGCATCCGAGATTGGCATGGTGTTATCGAATAATTCCGCATAAGAGCAGACCACGCCCTTTGGCGTGGAGGAGGTGCCAGAGGTATAAAAAATTGATATGTCGTCTGTCCTTGATGCCACGGGCCAGTCGCCAACTGTGTCTTCAAAATTTGCGAGTTCGGCGAATATACCGGTGCCACCCTCCGGCATCCATTCGCCGAGAGATCGCCAATCTCCGCCGACTTTTGCCTGAATTCCCTGTAGCGCCGGAATGTCCGTTTCCTCGATTACTAGAGGGGCATTTACAGCTTTTAGAATACTCTCGAAATAACGCGCATTCATCTCGACATGAATGGTGCAGATCGTGCACCCATAGGCCAATGATGCTAGATAAATGATGAGATGCTCGATTGAGTTGTTTGATAGAAGGGCGACACGGTCATTCGCTTCGATATTACGAGCTCTAAAGTAATGCCCGATTTGGTTCGCAATTCGGAACAGCTCTCCGTGTGAGATTTGCTTCTGTTGGTCCAGCGAACAAATCGCGATCTTATCCGGCGTTTCCCTGGCGTTACGCTCCAGCCATGATAAGAAAGTCGGTTGTGTGATTTTTGTTTCCGCCATTGGCCCGTTTTAACCAGCTAGAAATCCGTTGGTAATGATAGTTTTTGTTGTTGGAGGTCCATTTTATATCGGACGCGACCTTAGCAGATCGCCGACATGCGGCAACCATCAGACAGCGTCAACGGTCATCAAATTTTTTTTGGTAAAAGGTCTTGATCTTAACTTTGATTTAACATACTATCCAAATAGTCAGTATTATTTTAGTAAGTAGGGATCCATGGGTCCAATGGGTTTTGGAAATCCCGCAAAGGCAGGATGACATCGGAGGTAATATGTCGACCGAATCTTCACCAGTGATCGAGGCCGGCGAGCCGCGTATCGACTTTCGGACGAGCCCAGACCAATACAAACATTGGAAACTGACGATTGATGGCCGGGTGGCGCGTTTAGCGCTCGATGTTGATGAGAATGCGACGCTCGTTCCGGGTTATGAACTGAAGCTAAATTCCTATGATCTTGGCGTAGACATCGAACTCCATGATGCTTTACAGAGAATACGATTTGAGCATCCGCAGGTTGGCGCTGTCATAATGACCTCCGACAAAGACCGGGTTTTTTGTGCTGGCGCAAACATCAGGATGCTGTCCCAGTCGACTCATGCCCATAAAGTAAATTTCTGCAAATTTACCAATGAAACTCGTAACGGTATAGAAGACACCACTCAGCATTCCGGAATTAGATTTCTTGCCGCCGTCAACGGCGCATGTGCTGGGGGCGGATATGAGCTTGCGCTTGCCTGTGACCATATAATGCTCATTGATGACGGTTCCTCCACAATATCGCTACCCGAGCTACCTCTGCTTGCCGTTTTACCCGGGACTGGAGGCCTAACTAGGCTTGTTGACAAGCGTAAGGTCCGCCATGATCGGGCGGATTACTTTTGTACAACCTCGGAGGGTATCCGCGGGAAACGGGCAACCGATTGGGGTCTAGTCGATGAGGTTGTTCCGCGTTCGAAATTCAATGACGCCGTGGCCGAACGTGCAGCGGAGTTTGCGGCAGATAGTGATAGGCCAACGGATACAAGAGGGATCAATCTAACACCGCTTAATCGAGAGATCGATGACAACCGAATCGTTTACGATACTCTGGCGGTTGATATCGACCGAGAGCTTGCAACGGCTACAATCACGATTTCCTCGCCCACGGAAGTGCCGCCGAGCGATGTCGAAGGTGTCGAGTTACAAGGGGCTAAGTTTTGGCCTTTCGCTATGTGCCGTGATCTTGAGGACGCTATCATGGAACTTCGCGTAAACGAGCAGGCAATCGGTACTTGGATATTCAAGACTGAGGGCCACTCAGAAAATGTGAAAGCTGCAGACAGAGTTCTTATAGAAAACGCTGATCATTGGTTGATCCGCGAAATCACCTTATTTATGAAACGAACATTTAAGCGGGTCGATGTGTCCTCCCGTTCAATCATCACGCTCATCGAGCCCGGTAGCTGCTTTACAGGCACCCTATTAGAACTGGTGCTTGCTGCTGACCGGTCTTATATGCTGGATGGGTCCTTTGAGGGATCTAACGTCCCCGAAGCCACACTCATTCTTACAGAAATGAACTTTGGGTCACTTGAGATGCCCAATGGGTTGAGTCGGCTAGAGCATAGATTTCTCAGCGACCCAGCTCAGGCCGATAATATTAAATCGGAAGTAGGAAAAGACATTGTAGCTTTGGATGCTGAAGAACTTGGATTGGTCACATTCGCTCCAGACGATATCGACTGGGAGGATGAAGTTCGCATAGCAATTGAAGAACGGGCGAGTTTCTCGCCAGATGCTTTGACGGGAATGGAGGCAAGCCTCAGATTCGCTGGTCCTGAAACGCTAGAAACTAAGATTTTTGGCCGGCTTTCGGCCTGGCAAAATTGGATTTTCCAGAGACCAAATGCCGTTGGCGAAGATGGTGCCCTGCAGGTCTACGGATCTGGGCAAAAGGCCGAATATAACAAACAACGGGTCTGAACCTATGCGTGTTCTATCTCTCCGGTACCATTCTACTTATTGAGGACTTAAATATGTCGTCCATAAATTACAATGAACGCATCCCCAACAACGTTGATCTAAGCGAAAACCGCCGATTGCAAAGGGCGCTCGAATCTTGGCTTCCTAACTATTTGAGTTGGTGGGATGAACTCGGACCAGAAGGAACTCAGGGCTACGATGTTTATCTGCGGACGGCAGTGGATGTGAGCGCGAATGGTTGGGCGAACTTTGACTATGTGAAAATGCCAGAATATCGATGGGGCATTTTTCTCAACGAACCTATACCAGATCGCAAAATTGGTTTTGGCGACCACAAAGGTGAACCTGTGTGGCAGGAAGTCCCAGGTGAGTATAGGTCAACGCTGCGGCGTCTTATCGTTACCCAGGGAGATACGGAACCGGCATCGGTCGAACAACAACGTATACTCGGACAAACGGCTCCATCGCTTTATGATCTGCGTAACCTTTTCCAGATTAATGTGGAGGAGGGAAGACACCTATGGGCAATGGTTTACTTGCTCCACGCCCATTTTGGTAGGGATGGTCGCGAGGAAGCAGAGATGATGCTCGAGCGACACTCGGGGGATCCTGATAAGCCCCGTATCCTTGGGGCGTTTAATGAGCCTACCCCGGAATGGCTCTCAATGTTCATGTTTGCGTTTTTCACCGACCGAGACGGTAAATATCAGCTTGCATCCCTAGCGGAGGGTGGTTTCGATCCATTAGCACGGACTTGTCAGTTTATGCTTACGGAGGAAGCGCATCATATGTTTGTCGGGGAGTCCGGTGTAATGCGTATCGTCAAACGGACGAGTGAGGTGATGGAAGAACTGGGTACCGACGATCCCGAGCGTATCCGCCAAGCCGGCGCGATTGATTTACCCACTATGCAAAGGTGGATCAATTTCCATTATTCGGTATCGGTCGATCTTTTCGGCCAGGAGTTATCTACGAACGCAGCAAATTATTATACTCAGGGACTAAAGGGTCGTTTCCATGAGGGCAAAATTGAGGACGACCATCGTCTGATCGATTACTGCTATCCAGTGCTGATGCTTCGGGGCAATAAGATCGTGGAAGAACAACATCCAGCACTAACCTCAGTAAATGAAAAGCTCCGCCAAGATTATATTGATGATTGCCAACGTGGGATGACCCGCTGGAATAAAGTTATCGAAAAGCACGGGCACGATTTTAAGTTTCAATTACCCCACCGGGGCTTCCACCGTGCTATTGGTAATTTTGCCGAAGTGAAGGTTTCGCCCGATGGCAAGGTAATCTCAGACGCAGAATGGAGTACGAATAAATCTGATTGGCTGCCGACGGACAGTGATCGGGAGTTTGTAAAAGCGCTTATGAAACCCTGTTATGAGCCGGGTAAGATAGCCAGCTGGATTGCGCCTCCGGCCAAAGGTATCCACGGAAATCCGTTCGAATACGAATACGTAAAATTCCATTGATGAAGATAAGGGCTGATTTTAGCCCGCCCTTCTTCCATCTGTCGCCGGGTAGCGGTAGAAACAAGCCATAAAGACTGGCTAAAAGGCCAGAAAAGATGGTTAGGGGGTTAACAATGGAGACCAATACGGTTCATATCGACCGCTCCGGTGATGCGCCGGTGTTTAATTTTTCTGAATCGTTTAACGTTGCAGTCCATATGATTGATCGTCATCTGGATGAGGGGCGTGCGGACCGACTTGCCTATATTACGGATAAAGAGCAGGTCACCTACAGACAACTAGCAGAGCGGGTAAGTCGCTGCGGCAATGCCTTGCTTGCAGCCGGCCTGCACCCGCGTCAGCGTATGCTAATGATCGTCAAAGACTGTCCAGAATTCGTGTACCTATATTATGGTGCGATCAAATCCGGCATCGTTCCCGTGCCTATTAATACCCTGCTGCGGGCAAAAGATTACCAGTACATGATTGAGGATTCTGAGTGTGAGGCATTGGTCTATTCTCCAGAATTCTCTGACGAAGTTGAAGCAGCCTTGGCTGCGGCTTCCCGCAATCCGACGTTTTTGGCCAAGACGGAAGGTGATAGCGGGATAAAGGAGATGATGGATGCGGCTAGTATAGACTTGGCGCCGTACCCATCGGATTCTATGGCCGAATGTTTCTGGCTCTATTCTTCAGGTTCCACGGGACGTCCAAAAGGGACAGTTCATCGACAGCGGGATTTACTTGTCAATAGCGTTTTATATACGGAACCGGTCCTTGGTATTACCGAAAGCGATATAATATTTTCGGCGGCGAAGCTATTTTTCGCCTACGGGCTCGGGAATTCTATGAATTTCCCACTCAACTATGGAGCCTGTACGGTACTATCCGATGAACGCCCCTCGCCGGAGATGACATTTCGGATCATCGAGAAATTCAGGCCGACGATTTATTTTGGCGTGCCGACGCTTTACGCAGCACAGTGTCGCACGCTGGAAACCGAGACGCCCGACCTTTCGAGTATTCGGATTTCGATATCCGCAGGGGAGTCTCTGCCCGCCCCAATTTTTTACCGATGGAAAGAAAAAGTCGGGCATCCGTTGATAGACGGGATCGGATCGACAGAGGGTACCCATATCTTCATTTCTAATCGGCCTACAGATGCTAAACCGGGAACCAGTGGCAAGATATTACCGGGTTATAACGCCCGGATAGTTGATGACGATGGCAAAGATGTCGAACAGGGGGAGGTTGGCCGGCTTTGGGTGCAGGGTCAATCGATGGCCCCCTATTATTGGAATCAGCCTGAAAGAACAGAGCAGACAATGCTCGGTGATGACTGGCTGAATACGGGTGATACTTATACTCAGGATGCGGGTGGCTATTACGTCTACAATGGAAGATCAGACGACATGATCAAGGTCGGTGGTATCTGGTGCTCGCCGATTGAAATCGAAGCTCGCCTAATCGATCATCCAAAGGTACTCGAAGCAGGTGTGGTTGGCCGCGAGGACAGTGATGGGCTTGTAAAACCGGAAGCACACATAATCCTAAAAGAGCACAGCGATGCTGATGACGATCTAGCCGCCGAGTTACTAGACCACTGCAAGGATGGCTTGGCTCGATACAAATACCCTCGGTGGTTTTATTTTGTGGACGAACTTCCTAAGACCGCGACCGGCAAAATCCAGCGTTTCAAGCTCCGCGCTAGCCAGTAAGTCTTGGCCGCTTGAACTTTATCGGGGGAGATGATGCCTAAGGTGCTGACCGATGAACAGATCGCGTATTACAGAGAAAACGGTTATTTAGTTCCTTTTGACGGGGTTAGTTCCACTGAAGCGGCTGCCATGTGCAGAGATCTAGATGACTTTGAGCGCGAGGAAGGCATACGTGCATCCGAAATTATCGTCAAAGGTCATCTTTGCTTCCGGCGTTCATACGAGTTCTCCTGTAATCCGAATATTCTGGACGTAGTCGAAGACCTGATTGGTCCGAATATATATGCATTATCGTCCCGTTTTTGGATGAAGCCCGGCCAGGATGGGTCTTTTGTCTCGTGGCATCAGGATTCCGCTTACTTCGGACTGGAACCCAACCAACTTGTCACGGTGTGGTTAGCTATTACCGATAGTACACCTGAGAATGGATGTGTGCGGGTTGTTCCGGGCACCCATAACGGAGACACCTATTCTCACGTCGAGACCTTTGACGAGAAGAACCTTCTGGCGAGGGGGCAGTCAATCCAGGAAATAGACGATAGCGGCGCCGTCGACCTAGTTCTTCGGGCTGGGCAGTTTTCCTGCCACCACGAGAGGATTGTGCACGGATCTAATCCCAATGAAACCGAACATATGCGTATCGGCCTAGGAATTTTCTATTTTCCATCGTATGTCCGATCCACCATCGGCCGACGCCCTGCATCCCTCGTACGCGGCGTAGACGAATACGGTCACTGGGATGTCGACCCGGTCCCCGAGACAGACCGAGATGAAAAAGTCTATGCCCACGTGAAAGCTGCCGGCGATCGTTATGTTGACCCGCAGTATGCGCAGGAAGCTCTCCGCGAGGATGCGACCTAATATTTGATCAAACGCTCGGAGAGCATATGTCATCAATATTGAATGAACCACCGTCTGGTCTAAACACCCTAACCGCAAGCGAAGCGGCTCGCAAACTCGCGATGGGGAGGTTGAAGTCGGTGCATTTAGTTGAAGATTGTTTAGACCGCATATCAAAACACGATGAGACACTGCGCGCTTGGGCATTCGTAAATGCTGACCAAGCTTTAGCTCAGGCCCGCGCCTGCGATCTTTCTGACACACCGACAGGCCCGCTGCACGGCATTCCCGTTGGCATAAAAGATGTACTTGATACTTACGATATGCCGACAGAATACGGATCAGATATTTACCGGGATCACAGACCGACTAAGGACTCACACTGTGTGGCAGCGCTGCGGGCCGCAGGAGCAGTTCTACTTGGCAAAACAACAACAACCCAGTTTGCAAGCCCGCTGCCGGTCGGCGTGCGCAACCCTCATGATACCGACCGGACACCTGGTGTTTCGTCCAGCGGATCGGCCGCCGCGGTAGCCGATTTTATGGTACCGCTCGCAAATGGTACCCAGACAGGCGGATCGGTGATCCTGCCAGCGTCATTTTGTGGTGTCGTAGGTTACAAGGCAAGTTTAGACGGACTAGATCGAGCGGGAATTTCTGGTTTAAAAAAATCTCTAGATACGCTCGGTTACTTTGCCCGCTCTGCTGAGGACATCGGCCTGGTCTATCAATCTGTGAAAGGGGAAATATTGCCAGTGGATGCCGGACGACCAAAGATCGGTGTCTGCAAAACGCCGATGTGGGATGAGGCGGAGGATTGCTCCAGAGCGGCACTTGAAAAGGCAGCGTCAACACTGTCGGCATCGGGATACGAGGTGGCGGATGTGGAACTGCCACGGATATTCGATACAATCGAACAGCCATTCCGCGTGATTTCTAACTATGAGGGCAAGTGCGCCCTCGCTCGTGAGTTTCGTGATCACATGGATAAGATGAATGCATGGATGCAGGAGACCGGTAATTCTAACTGGTCTGAGCAGGAATACCGGGACGCAATCGTGGCTGCAGATCATGCACGCGCTGCGCTCAAGAACGTCTATGACGAATACCCTGTTCTACTCACGCCGTCGGCCGCGGGGGAGGCGCCATCAGACCTTGTGAGCGTTACCATGTCATCCTTTAATCGTCTGTGGACGTTGATGCACGGCCCGACGATCACTCTACCCTGCTCGACCGGGCCGAATGGTATGCCTGTCGGCATTCAGATTACCTCCCGGGTCGGGGGTGACGCGGCGCTGATCGCTTATTCAATCAGTATACTCCAAGAACTCCAGAACGCGTAAAGACTGGAAACCATTAGTTGTTTACCGCAAGTTGTATTCTATAGTTTTAACAAAACAAATGGAGGCTCGAAAATGCAGTCAAAATCGCCAACTCTTGCCGGGAAACTACGTACGACAAACGAATTTATTGTAGCACCAGGTGTTTACGACATGATCTCGGCAAAAATGGCGGATAGGGCCGGGTTCCATGCCCTATACATGACAGGTTCGGGGACGGTCGCCTCACACCTTGGTTTGCCAGATGCGGGGATCGCGACATACACAGATATGGTGTCTAGGGCCGCCCGGTTAGCCGGGGGCACTCAGACGCCGTTGATAGCCGATGCGGATACCGGGTATGGTGGGCTAGTCAACGTTCGGGAAACCGTGCGGGGCTATGAGATGGCGGGGGTTTCGGCAATACAGATCGAGGATCAGGACTTCCCCAAGAAATGTGGTCATCTATCCGGGCACAAACTGATTTCTGCGGAAGAAATGGTTACAAAGATCAAGGTCGCCCTTGATAGTCGGCTTTCTGAAGATACTTTGATCATTGCCCGGACAGATGCTCGCAAGGCTATTGGGCGGGACGAGGCTATGCGACGGTCGGAACTGTACATTGAGGCTGGCGCAGATATTCTTTTCTATGAAGCGCCTTCCGATATCGAGGAAATGAGAGAGATTGGCATGCTTTTCGGGAATGACGTTGCGCTTCTCTCGAATATGGTGAACGGTGGGGTGACGCCTGTTATGAAACCCGAGGAACTGGGGGAGCTTGGGTATCGCATTGCGATATTCCCCTCCGCCGGCTTCCTCGCCACGTGTAATGCTTTGCGTGCGGTTTACCAATCGTTAAAGCGAGGAGGAGACGCCGAAGATGGTGGTGTGGATCTGTTTTCCTTTGCCGAGTTCAACGACTTGATGGGCTTCGAAGATGTCATCGAATTTGAGAAGCGTTATAACTAACCATTATAGCGGGGTATCAAGACCATTTGTTTGTCACTCACCACCATAATAACAGGTGCTATTACTAGAATTCTCATTAGACGGAGCGGACTGCACATCTGTCACAAGAGACGAAATAACACCGGTGGGTATCTGGTAAGACCATAGTTCTGGCCCGTTGTCGAATTAAATGAGAAGAACATCAGTAAATGGGCCTATTGTAGAAGTAGGGGAACCCCATTGGAAAGCGACCCGCCTGTCTGGGTAGAGTCTTAGCTATTCTTGGCACGGCACCGGCGCATTATCTTCCGGTAATAGAGAATATTGAAACTTGCAATCTATGTGATGCCATAGAACCCAGAAATTCAGTAAGAGAGTTCTTATAAACGGGAAAATGACCATTCGAAACACCTGCAATTAACATGTAAAATATTGATTAAAAAGAGGCTATTCCCTCGGTAATGACGTTTAATCTGAGTAAATATTTCGAGAATAGCGTGCATTGGCAGCTACGGATCCATCAGGCATAGTGTCCACATGCCCGGTAAGCTCAAAATTGATCCCGTAGACGACCGACCACCGATAGCGCCGGTTTTGCCGGAACCTGACAAGCAAGCAGATCACCATCGACAGGTCCGTGCTGCTCGCCAGACAGAGGTTATGGAAGACTACGTCGAATTGATTGCCGATTTGATAGACTCCACTGGTGAGGCGAGGTCGGTCGATATTGCTGAACGTCTAGGCGTTACCACACCGACTGTCGCGCGAATGATTCAGCGTTTGAAAGAGGCTGAATGGATCGAAGCACGTCCATACAGGGCAATATTTCTCACCCGAGAAGGCCGTAGGATCGCAGAGGCATCACGGCGTCGTCACCAAATTGTTGTAGAGTTCCTTACTGCCATCGGTGTAAGTGAGGAAATTGCCCGGGCCGACGCGGAGGGTATCGAACATCACGTTTCAGAGGAAACGCTTACGGCGCTGGAAAACTATCTGCAATCAACATGATCGGTGGTGTTGTTTGCGAATCAAGTTCTGACGAAACCGTGTAATTATTAACCTAATTCAGTCGTAAATAATTTCGTCCCCATGATCCCTGATTCGAATAGGTCCTGAATTCTGCCATTCTCACAGGATATCCACAAGATATTGTGGATACCTCATCATTTAGTCGTTTTTAATTGACGATACCCCAGATGTTGATGCACACTCCGATGTCGCGGCCAACGGGGAGAGTTATCCACAGTCGATTGTGGATAACGACTCTGGCTGCGGGGCGAGGCGTAAGCAGCGAAAAACGGCCACTTTCGGGTCGGGATCACATAGCAGCAAAAGCCTGCCGACCGGCGTAGATCACCTAGGGGGTGGATTTGCACCGGACACGCTAACTCCCCCCCTAACGTGTCGTACAACGAGGAGGTTGGGCGTGCTTGATCTGGTACAGACGGAACATGATCTTTTTCAGTCGAAACACGGTATTTCGGTAAAAATCGATCGAGATCGTGATGCGAACCTGACGGATTTTGGGAAGGCTGTTCTGACTGACCGGTATCTCATGCCGGGTGAGGAGTACCAAGACCTTTTTGCCCGCGTTTCGTGCCATTTTGCTGACGATTCGGACCACGCCCAGCGTATCTATGATTACATGTCAAATCTTTGGTTTATGCCCTCCACTCCAGTGTTATCAAACGGCGGGACTGAACGCGGTCTTCCCATCTCCTGTTTCCTGAACGAAGCCAATGATAGCCTTGATGGCATTGTTGAACTTTGGAATGAAAATGTTTGGCTCGCCGCACTTGGCGGCGGGATTGGTTCATACTGGGGAAACCTGCGCTCGATCGGAGAGAAAGTAGGTGCCAACGGCAAAACTTCTGGCATTATCCCCTTTATCCGTGTGATGGATTCTCTGACCCTCGCAATTTCGCAGGGATCCCTACGCCGGGGATCGGCAGCGATTTATATTCGGATCGACCATCCGGAAATCGAGGAATTTATTGAGCTGCGCCGCCCCACCGGCGGTGACCCGAACCGCAAGGCGTTGAACCTGCATCACGGTATTATTATAACCGACGAGTTTATGCGTGCAGTTGAGAAAGACGAGGAATGGGGGCTGAAAAGCCCAAAGGACCAAGCAGTCATCCGTAAGGTATCGGCGCGAAGCCTCTGGATCAGGATGCTCTCCACCCGTATCGAGACCGGAGAACCCTACCTTCTCTATATTGACCATGTGAATAAAGCGATTCCAGAACATCACAAGCTTGCCGGGCTTGAGGTCAAGATGTCGAACCTATGCAGCGAAATCACGCTGCCAACTGGGATCGATAAGGATGGGGAGGATAGGACGGCGGTTTGCTGCTTGTCGTCGCTAAACCTCGAAACCTACATGGAGTGGCAGGATCACCCAACCTTTGTGGAAGATGTAATGCGCTTCCTCGATAACGTCATTCAGGATTTCATTGATCGTGCTCCAGATACTATGGCTCGCGCGCGATATTCGGCGATGCGTGAACGGTCCGTCGGGCTTGGGGTGATGGGGTACCATTCGTTCCTGCAAAGTCAGGGCGTGCCGATGGAATCCGTGATGGCAAAAGTATGGAACAAACGTATCTTCAAGCAGGTCAAAGAACAGGCAGACGCCGCTTCGGTCATGTTGGCAGAGGAGCGCGGCCCGTGTCCGGATGCTGAGGAGTACGGGATCATGGAGCGCTTCTCAAATAAGATGGCGATCGCTCCGACTGCCTCGATTTCGATCATTTGCGGAGGATCGTCTCCTGGTATCGAACCGAACGCAGCTAATGCCTATACACACAAGACCCTTTCCGGCTCTTTTAGTGTCCGAAATAAGTTCTTGAAAGCATTGTTGGCTGAAAAAGGCCAAGACACCGACGATACTTGGTCATCTATTACCGTAAATGAAGGCTCGGTCCAGCACCTGGACTTCCTGTCCGATGATGAAAAAGACATTTTCAAGACAGCCTTTGAACTAGACCAGCGTTGGTTGATCGACCATGCGGGCGACAGGTCGGAATATATTTGTCAATCCCAGTCTCTGAACGTGTTCTTGCCTGCGGATGTGCAGAAGAAGATGCTCCATGATGTTCATTGGCGAGCCTGGGAAAAGGGAGTGAAGTCTCTTTACTACTGTAGATCAAGATCGGTCGCTCGGGCGGAAAGCCATGCTAGTGAGTCCGTCACCGGCGCAACAGCCCACGGCGTCGCCGGTGCAGCCAATGGTAATATGGAACCCCTGCCTATAGCGGCTGCTGGCGAAAACGAAAACGAAAACGATTATGAGGAATGCCTGAGCTGCCAGTAATTCCGCAGCTTAGGTAAAATACCCGATTCTGCTAGACGGAAAGGGTAGGGAGTATATACCGCTATGTCGCTACTAGAAGCCAATCCGGTTTACAAACCATTTAGGTATCCTTGGGCTTACGACGCTTGGCTGACGCAGCAACGGGTGCATTGGTTACCCGAGGAGGTGCCTCTGGCCGATGACGTCAAGGACTGGCATAATAAACTGTCAGCAGAAGAACGGAATCTACAGACCCAAATCTTCCGCTTCTTCACCCAATCTGACATCGAAGTTAATAATTGTTACATGAAGCGCTACTCGCAAGTGTTTCAACCGACCGAAGTTCAGATGATGCTATCGGCGTTCTCGAACATCGAAACAATACACATAGCTGCCTATTCTCATCTATTGGACACTATCGGTATGCCGGAAACCGAGTACCAAGCGTTTCTTCGATACAAAGAGATGAAGGATAAATTTGACTACCTGCAGAAATTCGACGTCGATACTAAGGAAAATATAGCGCGCACACTCGCGGTTTTTGGAGGTTTTACCGAAGGACTTCAACTTTTTGCTAGCTTTGCGATCCTGATGAATTTTCCCCGCTTCAATAAGATGAAGGGTATGGGGCAGATCGTTTCTTGGTCGGTACGCGACGAAAGTCTTCATACTGAATCGATCATTAAGCTCTTCCGGACGTTTGTCTCAGAAAATCCGGAGATCTGGACTGAGGATTTTCAGAGATCGATCTATGTTATTTGTTCTGAAATGGTAGAGCATGAGGATGCCTTTATCGATCTTGCATTTGAGCTTGGCGGTGTGGAGGGCCTAAATGGGTCAGAGGTAAAACAATATATACGTTACATCGCTGACCGGCGGCTGACGCAGCTTGGATTGCAGCCGATTTTTAGACTGGATAAGAACCCATTGCCGTGGATGGACGAGATGCTGAACGGTATGGAACACACGAACTTTTTCGAGAACCGGGCGACGGAATATTCCAAGGCTGCTACTCAGGGGTCTTGGGAGGATGTCTGGGCCTGATCTTTACTTAGGCTTGTCCGCGAATCTCTCGCTGGGCCCACGATTAGATACAACAGACATTAGTGTCGGATGTTGTTTAAGCGTTCTAGTGACGTAATGTTCCATCCACCTGCCTGGCAAGGGCCGAATACTTGGTGGTTAATTCCGTAATATATGAGAAGGCAAAATTGGTGATGAAAATGTCGCCACAATTTACCTCTTTGCGTGGGTAAGTCTATCTTCTGAAGTAAACGAAGAAGGCCGGCACTGCTACCGGCCCCCTATGAAGTTGATTTATAGACCCGAGTTATTTCTTCCCGAAGATTGCGGTGTGGGCTGCTTTAACAGCTGTCGGCGACATACCGAGGATCTCGTTTACGGTTTTCTGGATTTCTGCTCCCTTTAGCGGTGATAGGGGCAACTTGGATTTCTTAGCGTCTTCTATGAACCCGGGTGAGTTTACGGCTTTCCAGAAGGCCTCCCGTAGAATCGGAACGAGTTTCTTGGGAGTCCCGGGTGGCAATGCGAGACCGCGGCCGATCAAGCTCGAGGTTGCGATAAGGTCAGCCGCCGCTTTTGCATTAGGATCTTTAACGAGTTCCGAAATCAAAGGTGTGTTGGGGAGATCTGGATCACGTTTAAAGCCACTCTGCAGGATCGGAACCGCAAATGAATTGTCTCCCCGGAACCATTGCGGATGACCATTCTTCCAAGCGGCCCAAGCTAGGGATACGCCCCTTACCTCCCCTTGCTCCATCGCCTGACGTGTCCGCGCGGAGCCTTTATAGCCAGAGACGATCTTAAATTTTGTACCTAGAAGGCCATTTGCGAGCGACGGAATGATGAATGTTGGCGAACCTTTGCCCGTCGATCCCATGATTACTTCGCTTTTCTTCGCCATATCGAAGGTGAGAACTTTCGTATCCCGCCGGATTGCGATGAGGTTATTCGAGCCAAAGACGCGGCCGAGCCAAGTGAAATTCTTAGCATCGTACTTGACCTTCTTTGGCCGCAATACCTGGGAGACAAGTGACATATCTGGCGGCATTAGTAGATAAAGGCCGTTTTTTGGCATAGCGTTGTATGCATAGTTCGCTGACTTTAGCCCACCGGCACCCGGCATTGATTTGGCAATCAGCGTCGGGTTTCCGGGGATGAATTTTCCGAGATGTCGTGTGAGAAGTAGCGTCGTTTTTCCGTAGGTCCCACCTGTGCCGTATCCGAAAATAACGGTGATCGTTTTACCGGAATAGTCCATCGCACTGGTAGGTACCGCAACTAAAACCGCTGCGGCCGCCGCAAGTCCGGCGAAAATCAATCGTTTCATATAATTCTTCTCCCATACGTTATACGGTCCCATTTCGTCGGAACCAGTATGACTTAGGATGAACACGCCTAACCGATTATGCAAGGATCGAGTGAAACTAGACTGTTTTCCATACCATAGTCGCATATTTCGGTTGGCATGTATCTCGAGCTTGCCCGCTATGTCTACGGAGAATCAAAGATGGCTAATTTGTTTGGTGGGGTAGATGTTTTGACGACAATAGATCCGGCAAACGTTATAATTACCGCATGATAGATAAATATCCTCAAATCCCGGGCGCAGACGAAATCTTTCTCGACCACGTAGGTTGGTTCGTACCGGAGATGGAGGCTGCTGCCCCCATTTTTGAAGCGCTCGGTTTCCCATTGACGCCCCTTACTGTCCATATGAATGAACTGCCGGATGGTAGCCATGTGCCATCAGGTACAGCAAACCGATGCGGAATGATCCGGCGCGGATATTTAGAAGTCCTTACTAGGGCTCATAACATTAATTCACCGATTACCGCGCAAATGGATGCTAGCTTAGCACGATATACCGGAATCCACTTAATTGCATTGACTGTAAAGGATACGGAAGAAACGACCGAGCGTCTCAGCGAATCTGGATTTGCACCAGATCCCCCGGTTTCTCTGCGGCGTCCAGTGACCTTGGATGATGGAGGAGAAGGTACGGCAGCGTTTTCAGTGATCCGTTTGCCTAACGATGCGATGGCGGAGGGGCGCGTTCAAGTTCTTTGTCAGGAGACGCCCGATGTAATTTGGCAGCCATCCGTTACCGCCCACGCCAACGGTGCGGCTATGTTGTCGGGCATTTTAATATGTGCAGACGACCCATTAGAGACAGTCAAACGTTATGAACGGTTTACCGGTAAGACATCAGAAATGAACGAAGACGGTTTTCGTATAGTTTTGAACCGAGGTGAAATCGTAATCTGCGCATCAGGGAAATGCGGTGCCCTACTTCCTGGTGTCAAGATTCCAGACCTACCATTCATCGCGGCCGTCGCAATAATGAGTGACGATATCACCAAGACACGAGACTATTTAGCCGCTAACTGCATTCCTCGGCTTCTGGAAAGGCCAGACTACTTGGTCGTAGACGCCGAAGCGGGAATGGGTGCTAGCTTCGTCTTTCATACCCCGACGCAGCGTCCGTTTGCGCGACTGTGACTGATGTCTGGGTATTTGGGTATGGTTCGCTAGTTTGGCGGCCAGATTTTCCATTTGTAGACCGCCGTAACGCGACGCTCAATGGCTGGGTACGTCGTTTCTGGCAGGGTTCAACTGACCACCGGGGTATTCCGGGTGCTCCTGGACGAGTTGTTACACTGGTCAAAGACAAACACGCAGTGTGTTGGGGAATGGCCTACCTGATCAGTGCAGAGGATCGAGATAGAGTATTTGGTCATCTCGATTACCGGGAAAAAGAAGGCTATTCAATGAATGAGGTGCAGATTTCTTTTCCTCAGTCGACCGGTGGTGGTGTACGAAGCTTGGTCTACATCGCCGGGCCCGAAAATCCAAATTGGTTGGGTGATGCACCCTTGGCTGAAATAGCGGCACAAGTAATCGAAAGCGCCGGCCAGTCGGGCAGAAATACCGAATATGTGCTAGAACTGGCGCGTGCGTTGAGACATATGAAGGCCAAGGATACGCACGTGTTTGATCTGGCAACGCTGATTAATGCGTCTGGGTTGGACGGTCAGGCGTAATCCAAAGGCAACGCGGTAGTGTATTTAATCTGTTCCATCGAGAATGAAGAACTAACGTCATAAAGTTCCACTTGTTCGATCAGGCGCTGATAAAATCGGTCATAAGCCCCGATATCAGGTACTACTACGCGGAGAAGGTAATCGATGTCTCCGGACATGCGATAGAACTCAACCACCTCTGGAAACGCGTTAACGGCGTTTGAAAATTCTTGGTACCATGCGGCATCGTGCTTATCGGTTTTGATTGAAACGAAGACAGTCACCCCAGCATTTAGTTTTTCTGCATCGAGGAGTGCTACCCTCGAGCGGATTATGCCCTTCTCTTCAAGCTTTTGTATCCGACGCCAACATGGCGTTGTTGATAAACCGACCTTCTTAGCTATTTCAGCCACCGATGGGGTCGTATCTGATTGAAGGATGCCTAAAATTTTCTTATCTATTGCGTCCAATGTAATAATATCCTTATAATTCCTAGTATATTAGAATAACTTACTAAAAACCTCGAATCGAATGGAATATTCGCAAACAAATATCGCCAAGACTCTGTAAACTACAGCTTAATGTATTTTATAAAAATAATTTCTTAAGAGGCTCAGAGAAACTCGATGGAAATGAAAACGTTCTGCCGAACAGTGAGTGATCTCGTTGCCGAAAATCCGATTGGGGATGTACCCGCACTCATTTCATCCTATTTGCCAGAAATACTCAAAGATCGGGAACTTTTGACCCAAGAACAAAAACTCCTTCCGCCAACAGGGTATGGTCGACACGATGTTTTTCTATGCCCCAATGACGACTTTTCTATTATTGCTGCGGTCTGGCCGGCGGGCATAGTTTCACCAATCCATGATCACAAGACTTGGTGTACATTCGGTGTTTTCGAAGGCGTGATTCAGGAAACTCGTTACGAAGTTGATCCTATGAACCCCGGGAGTCTCGATGTAATTTCAACCGAAACGAGGGAGTGGGTGGCAGGTGATGTAGCTCATCTTCCCGTCGGGGACGGTGATATTCACTGTATGCATAATCCGACGGACCGAACGGCTGTTTCAGTGCATGTTTATGGCGGAAATTCCGAGAAACTCGGGCCAAATGTGATCAAAATATACCAGGAAGCAGACATCGCCATAGCTTGACGGTGCCCCATTAATCGCGTTAATCGGACTGAAGCGATATTACTTTTGCAGTCAAGAGACGTATCGCGTCAAAAAGGAGAAATATAGTGCGCGCAGTTGTTCTCCACGAACACGGTGATATTGAAAATCTCAAATATCATGAAGACTACGCCGATCCGAAATGTCTCGAAGGCCAGGTCGTAATCACGGTGAAGGCAACGTCATTGAATTACCATGATGTCTTCACCACAAAGGGGATGCCGGGCATTAAGGTACCGTTGCCCATCGTTATTGGCCTCGATATTTCTGGTGAAATCTCTCAAATTGGTGCTGGGGTCAACGGCTGGTCTGTCGGTGACAGAGTTCTCGTCAACCCGCTAGATCCTGTGACTCCAGAAAAGGGTTTGATGGGTGAAATGCTTGATGGTGGGACGGCCGAGTTATGTGCCGTCGAGGCTACCCGCCTTATAAAAATACCGGACGGATGCTCCTATGAGCAAGCAGCGGCCCTACCTGTCGCCTATGGTACGGCACATCGAATGATGATCACAAATGGGAGAATGAAAGGTGGTGAGAAGGTTCTTATTCTCGGCGCCTCGGGTGGCGTCGGCTCCTGCTGCGTTCTTCTTGCAAAGGCCATGGGTTGCGAAGTGGTTGCGGCCGGCTCGAGCCCCGAAAAACTCGATGCGCTTAAGGACTGGGGAGTTGACCATGTCATCGGATATGAGGATTTTGAAAAAACAATCTATGGGATCTACGGAAAACCACACCGCCGTAGATTCGAGGGTGGGGTCGATGTTGTCATCAACTTCACCGGGGGTGATACTTGGGTACCTTCGCTAAAGGCGACACAGCGCGGTGGTAAAATCCTTACATGCGGTGCGACAGCGGGGTTCGATCCAAAAGAAGATCTACGCTACATATGGACGTTTGAGCTTCAGGTTCTAGGATCGAATTCTTGGGCTATCGAAGATCTTGAGATCCTAATGAAGATGATCTCCGAAAAAAAACTGTCACCCGTGATAGATACCGTATTGCCGCTCGAGCAAACTGCGGAAGGTGTCCGCCAACTCCGGGATCGCGAAGTGATCGGAAAGATCATCATTACTCCTTAAGGAACCAGTATAAATGAACCCCTCCGAGTCCGGCAATCTGGGAGATGTCTTTGCTGCATATGCCGGGTCCGAACGGGTCGCGATTATCGATCTGTACGATCCTGCAGTTCCGCGTGAATACAGCTATCAGGAATTTAGTGAGAATTGCGACGCGGTGGCAAACGGCTTGCTCGTTGCTGGTTTGGAGCCCAATGATCGGGTTGGCATTCTGGCGCTCAACCGGGTTGAATTCCTAGAAGTCCTGTTTGGAGCAATGCGTGCTGGGTGCGTACCGGTAATGATCAATGTCAAATTGCCAGATGAGACAGTCGAATACATAATCTGCGATGCAGGAATGCAAATAGTTTTTGCAGACACTGAACAGACCGCGCGGGTTCCCGAAAACGTGCGTACCGTCTCTTTTGGAGAGAGTAAGGATCCGTTTGATGAATTTAAGATTCGTTCGGATGAGGCGTTTCCATCTTTTTTTCCCGGTCATGGCGATATAGCGGAACAACCCTATACCTCAGGATCGACCGGTAGGCCGAAGGGAGTATTGTTGGATCATATCGGCCAAGTGTGGATGACTGAAAAAATTGTTGAAAGCCGGGATATCCGAGAAGATGACTGTTCCGTTATTTCGGCTCCACTTTATCACAAAAATGCCTTGCTCGCTGTAAAGTCCGCTTTATCAGCCGGGGGGCGTATAGTTCTATTTTCTCGATTTGACGCCAAGGAATATATACGCGCTATCGAACGGTACCGCCTAACTATGCTGACGGGGGTACCAACGATGTACGCGTTGATACTACAGGAAGAGAAACTGCTTGATCAGACGAATTTATCGTCGGTTCGTAACTGCTCCATGGGATCTGCGCCTGCGTCTGATAATCTGTTAGAAACACTTGCAGTTCGGTTTCCCGACGCCAAACTCAATCTTAATTACGGAATCACCGAGGGTGGTCCCATCCTCTTCGCATGGACACATCCTGACGGCCTCCCGAGGCCGCCTACATCGGTTGGCTTCCCGATAGATGGGGTTGAAATCAAACTTGTAGGTGGTCCCGACGAAGATCAGGGTGTGCTGCATGTTAAAAGCCCGGGTGTGATGAAGGGCTACCACAATTTACCGGATGCCACGAAGAATGTGCTGTCGGCAGAAGGCTGGATGGATACCGGCGATATACTCCGCCGAGATGATATCGGCTGGTATTATTTTGTTGACCGGGCGGACGATATGTTTGTCTGCGCCGGAGAAAATATATATCCAAGCGATGTCGAGACCATGTTGGAACGCCATCAAGACGTGATGCAGGCGGCTGTTGTACCGGCACCCCACCCGCTTAAATCCCACGTTCCATTCGCTTGGGTAGTTAAACGCGATGGATCGATACTCGACGAAGAGGCGGTCAAAGAGCACTCTCTAAAAAATGGGCCAGTCTATGCCTACCCACGACGGGTTTTTTTCGTTGATGCCCTTCCGTTAAGCGGCACAAATAAGATTGACCGCCGCGCCCTAGAGGCTAGGGCTGTGGAGAAAGTCCGAGAGGATGACGACGCGACTTGACGGATACTTCGTTTTTCTCGCCGCTTTGGTGCTTTTGGCGATTGTGCCCAATCACGTTCATGCCAATTCTGAAAGATACCGTTTGATCAAGGGTCTTATGCAGGAAGTGAATGTCCATAGGGCGCTGAACAAAGTTAGCGCTTTAAACTTAAGCACTAAGTTGAGCGCCGTTGCCCAAAAACATGCGGAGGATATGGCGAGGGGTGATTTTTTTAGTCATATATCGTCCGACGGAAGCGATTTAGAGAAGCGGGTTTCAAAAGAAGGTTACTTTGGGGGATTGATTGCGGAAAATCTCTTTGCAGGGACGTCTTCACCCAAATCTGTGGCGAATGCTTGGATGAACAGTCCTAGCCACCGGACAAATATGCTCAACGGAAAATTCAGCGATGCGGGTCTCGGATTTTTTAGTCTATCAGGGGAGGAAAAGAATTCTCGATACACCCATTATTGGGTGATCATTTTCGCCGGACATTCCCATAAAATATCGATCAATAAGTCATATAGGCGGGGAGGCTGAAACAAGCCGCGTGGACCTCAGGCGTATAATAACGCGTACCAATGTCGGCAGCGGTAAAGCGTTCTCGGACCTTATCGATATCCGTCGATCGAGCCATGGTAGACCTTGCTCCCCATCCGAGAGTCATGAATCCGAATGCATATGTGGGGACTAATGTCACGTACAAAGCCGAGTCCTCGAAAATATCGGCGAGGTATTTGCGGGTCGTCCGCGCCTCCACTTCTTGGACAAAAGAAACTCCCGACTGGCAGACAAAAATACCGTCCGATGACAAAATGTTTCGGCAGTCTGTATAAAAATCGTGCGAGAAAAGGGGTACGGATGGTCCGATTGGATCGGTAGAATCGATGATGATTAGGTCGAACGTATTCGAAGTTTCTTTAACATATTTTAGTCCATCGGCAATGACCAGATGAGCACGTGGGTTCTCAAACGCGCCGTCACTGAGAGAAGGTAGAAACTCTCGACAGACCTCAACAACGCTACTATCAATTTCCACTACTGTTGCTCGTTCTACGCAACGATGTTTGAGGACGTCCCTCAGTGTTCCACCATCGCCGCCACCGATTATCAAAACATCCTTAATGCCACCGTGAGCTAAGATTGGTACATGAGTTAACATCTCGTGATAGGCTGCTTCGTCTCGCTCGGTGGTCTGTATGACATTGTCTAGAGCCAGGACTCGACCGAAGAATGGCGTTTCAAAGATAATTAGATCTTGGTGTACCGTTTTTGAATGGTAAAGAATTTCCGATATCTCGAATCGTAGTTCAAAAGAATCGTGGAGGGTTTCGGAAAACCAAGTTTTTCCAGAATTTCTCACCCTACTAAACCCCGCCTCGATTTAGTCACTGT
Organism: Alphaproteobacteria bacterium UBA830; assembly: GCA_002295635.1. Classification (GTDB taxonomy): domain Bacteria; phylum Pseudomonadota; class Alphaproteobacteria; order MPNO01; family UBA830; genus UBA830. The sequence goes on from DBHK01000005.1 coordinate 52,846, forward strand.
TTTTTTGGATGGTTTGAACCTCTCTTCAAGCAAGTATAGGGCATTCTCAGGTCGGCATTTACCGCACATGAATACGTCAAAAGCCGCATAATCCAATTCCGGCCATGTGTGAATAGTGATATGGCTTTCCGCTAAAATGGTAACCCCGGACAAGCCGCCCGAACCACCGAATTCATGGACGTGAATATATAAAACGGTCGCATTGGCGGCTTCAGCGGCGTCGCGTAAAGTGTTCTCCACAAACGAGATGTCACCAAGGTTAATTGCTCCCCAGAAATCGATAAGAAGGTGCACACCAGCATAGATTTTTCCACCTCTCCTTATAAGAAAGTCTCTGGTCGGTAAAGTGGCTTCTGGAGGTACATCATCACCAAATTCAATCGACGAAGTTACATCGGTCAGAGCCGCCGGTTTTTCCATTTCTTTAGCCTCGTCTGATGGGCGCACACCCAACATTTCGAATAAAAGTCGCGCCTTATCGCGCTTTTATCATCGAGACGCAAGCACCTTCGCGAGCGTTTAGAACGCTTCTGCAGAGAGAGCCATGATTTCTTCCGAACCCACCATCGAAGACTTAGCAAAGCCAGCGACCTGTGGAAGAAGGTTTGCCGCATAAAAACGCGCGGTTGCAAGCTTTGCCGAGTAGAAGTCCGGTTCTTCTTCCGCCGCAGAGGCGATTGCCGCAGATCGGGCCATCAACCACCCGCCCGTTACCAGCCCGAAGGCTTGTAAGAATGGCGTTGCGCCGGATATCACGGCTCGCGGGTCATCCCCGTCGTACCCGAGCATCCAATCAATTGCTTCGGTTAGCGCATCTAACGCCGACCACATCTCATCTGCGATCATCTGATCCGGTATATCAGTTTTTCTGATCTCAGCAATAAACTTGCTCATTTCCTCTCCCCGGTCGCGTAGGATTTTTCGGCCAATTAAATCAAGCGCCTGAATACCGTTCGTGCCCTCGTAAATAGGAGTTATCCGGCAATCACGATAGTGTTGCGCTGCACCAGTGTCTTCGATAAAGCCGGCGCCACCATGGACCTGTATCCCCATTGATGCGATCTCGACCCCACAATCAGTAGACCATGCCTTAACGACGGGAACTAAGAGGTCAACTCGGTCTTGGGCGCTTTTACGCGTAACGCTATCGGGGTGTTTGCGAGCAGTATCGAGCTGAGCAGCTACGTAGCAGCCCAGTGCTCGGTTGGCCTCGGTCAAGGCCCGCATTTTCATCAAATTACGGCGAACGTCAGGGTGCCTGATAATCGGCACATCGCCAGCCCTTGGATCCGCAGCATCACGGCCTTGGATGCGCTCTCGTGCATAGTCTGCAGCCCGCTGGTATGCGCGTTCCGAAATGCCAACGCCCTCGCGTCCAACCGCAAGACGAGCACTATTCATCATCGAGAACATATATTCCATTCCGCGGGATTCTTCTCCAACCAGATAACCAATTGCACCTTCGTTTTCGCCGAATTGCATAACACAGGTTGGGCTGCCGTGGATTCCAAGTTTGTGTTCTAATGATACGGCCCGCAGATCATTCCGTTTTCCCAGCGACCCGTCATCATTTACAAGGAATTTCGGGACGATAAACAGCGAAATGCCCCGGGTACCGGGTGGCGAATTGGGTGTGCGAGCTAGCACCATGTGAATGATGTTCTCTGTTAAGTCGTGTTCGCCCCAGGTGGTGTAAATCTTCTGCCCGGAAATACGATAATGATCTCCTTCAGCCTGCGCTCGTGTCTTAAGCGCACCTACATCAGACCCAGCATGCGGTTCTGTAAGGACCATTGTGCCAGTCCATTCGCCCGATACTAGTTTGGGGAGCCAGGTATTTTTCTGAGCTTTCGACCCAAACTGTTCGAGACATTCAACCGCTGCTATTGTCAAAACCGGACAGAGCATGAATGCAAGATTGGCACCATCCCACATCTCGAAGACGGGGGTTGCGAGCAAGAGCGGAAGCCCCTGCCCACCTATTTCTGGACCGAATTGCAACGCGTTCCACCCACCATCGATATAAGCTTTATACGCGTCTTTGAAACCCGTTGGAGTGACGACCACACCGTTTTCCAGTCGAGACCCCTCCAGATCACCGGTTCGGTCGATTGGCGATAATACATCACAAGCAAGTTTTCCGGCTTCCTCAAGAATAGCTTTTACAACATCCGGCGTTGCTTCCTCGTAGCCGGGAAGCCCGTTTATGGTATCAAGGCCTATCAATTCCTCGATAACAAATTTCATATCCCTTATTGGGGCGGCGTATTCGGCCATTCTCTGCTCCTAAAGTACCTTGCCGGGGTTCATAATTCCGTTGGGGTCCAGCGTTTCTTTAATGCTTCGCATAACGTCCATCTCCACTGGGGATTTATATGCTTTGAGCTCGTCTCGCCGTAATCGCCCTATACCATGCTCCGCACTTATTGACCCTCCCATGGCAACTGTTCGATCATAGACCATTTTATGTAATTCTGGCTCTAGTAACCAGAACTCGTCGTCTGACATATCCACTGGACGGCTCAAATTGAAGTGGATGTTGCCGTCCCCGACATGGCCGAAAGCGCAGGGGCGGACACCCGGTATCAATTTCTTTACATCCGCAATAGCATCTACAAGGAAGTCAGCGACCCGGGACACAGGTACCGATATATCATGCTTAGAGCTAGCACCTTCGTATTTTTGAGCTTCAGGGATGGTTTCCCGGATTTTCCAGAAGTCTGAAGCTTGCTGCCCACTTTCCGCGAACACGGCATTAAGCACGAGCCCGTCTACCATACCATCCCCCAGCACCTCCTCTAACATATTCCGAAGGTCTACCGCGGCGGCTTCGCCAGCGGCTAGTTCTATCAGTACATAATGTAAATACGCCGTCGACATTGGATCGCGAGTCCCATCAATGTGTTTGAGTGCAAAACCAATGGCATCGCGAGGCATATATTCAAATGTCACGACCCGGTCATCTGTGATCTGCCGAGCTCGGGCCAAGAGTTCTACCGCCGCGTGCTCGCTCTCAACCGCCACGAACGCTGTTTGAATATCGGCTGGCTTCGGAAATAGCTTCAGACAGGCTGCGGTAATAATCCCGAGTGTGCCTTCGGCGCCAATAAATAGATGTTTTAGGTCGTATCCTGTATTGTCCTTACGGAGCCCCGTCATACCGTTCCAGACACGGCCATCTGGCAAAACCGCCTCAAGGCCGAGGCAAAGATCCCGCGCCGGACCATAGCGCAACACCCCTGTCCCACCAGCGTTGGTGGATAGGTTTCCCCCAATACGAGCGGTGCCCTCACCCCCAAGGCTAAGTGGGAAATATCTGCCCGCATTTTCAGCTGCCGTTTGCACGTCGGCAAGGATAACTCCAGATTCCACAGTTATCGCGTAATTTAGCGTATCAATTTCGCGAATTCTATTCATGCGGGTGAGTGACAGCAGGATCTCTCCACCGTGCTCATAGGGGGTTGCACCTCCGCAAAGGCCCGTATTACCTCCCTGCGGTACAACCGGGGTCTGACTTTCGTTGCAGATACTAATGATTTTTGAGACTTCAGCAGTTGACGCAGGCCGAACGATCATTGGCGTGGACCCCGAGTAGTACCCTCGCTCGTCGTTTAGATAGGGCGCTTTGTCGTTTGCATCTGTAATGATACCGGCATCCCCTACTACTGAGTGTAGTAGATCAAGGATAGACTTATCTATTTTCCTGAAAGTCGTGGCATTCATCCTAGATCTCTCTAAAATCCGAAGTCAGATTTAAATTAAGTGTGATGTTCGGGCAATGGGGTCAAACACTGGTTCGTGGGGCAGCTGCCCTCAGGAGTCTATCATTTATTGCCCTACCGAGGCCTTGATCGGGAATAGGCATCACCGCGATACGTCCAGACACCGAATCTAGGGCCCTGAGCATGGAAAAAAGATTGGCGGCGGCTTCTTCAAAGTCCCCGGCTGCGCTCAAATTCCTCTCAATAGAGGCGCCTCGAATAATTTGAGGACCAAATGCCAATAACGCTTCCTCCGCACTAACCGATATTGCGTTCAGTCGGATTGCAGCGTCTGGAGCATAATGGCTCGCTAACATCCCCGGAGACCTGGGGTTTTTAGAACCAATATCAGTGGTTTCAACGCGGCCAACCACTTTTTCGATTTGTTCCGCGGTAATGCCGCCGGGACGTAAAATAATAGGGACATTAGAAGTACAATCGACGACGGTCGACTCCACACCTACGGAGCACGCACCAGCATCAACAATTAGGTCCACCGTTTTGCCGATTGACTCACCAACATGCGATGCCGTTGTGGGGCTTATTTTTCCAGACATGTTTGCGCTGGGGGCTGCAATTGGACGCGCTACCGATCGCAGAATTGCCTGCGCTGTGTCGTGTGCAGGCACGCGAATTGCGAGCGTATTAAGGCCGGCGCTGGCGAGCAGGGAGACCGGGCAGTCCAGTTGTCTATTTACCACAATCGACAGGGGTCCCGGCCAGAAGGTATCACCAAGTTCTTGCGCAAGTTCATTGAATTCTCCTAGCCTGACTGCAATTTCCATGTCCGGTACATGAATAATTAAAGGATTAAATTCGGGTCGGTTTTTGGCAGAGAAAATGGCCGCAACGGACTTACTGAGTGTCGCATCTGCACCAAGGCCGTAAACGGTCTCAGTTGGGAAGGCGACCAGTTGTCCAGTTCTAAGACGCCTGGCCGCGAGGGAGATGTTTTCTGGCGTGGCTGGGATAATCATTCCGAACCGCGGGCTATAAATTCTGGGTTTCGCCAGCCGGTTTTTCCATAAGGAAGCTCTGTTCCGTCTGTTTGGCGCACGTTCCCGCCTGCGCCCAGTAGAATCGCGTGGCCTGCCGCTGTATCCCACTCTGAAGTCGGTCCGTAGCGGGGGTAAATATCAGCCTGACCTTCCGCAATAAGACAAAACTTTAGAGAACTGCCCATGGTCCTATGTTCTCTAATTTGAATATCTTTAATGAGCTGTTCCAGCTTGATCGGGTCCCCATGAGATCTACTCGAAACGACGGTTGCGCCCTCGGCGGGAACATTCCTTACTGAAATCGACGTCCAAGCACCTGCTTCTTCACGCAGCTCCGCGGTGCCTGGTCCGCAGGCTCGGAACGCTCGGTTCATCGCAGGGGCCATCACTACCCCTATAACTGGAACGCCCCCATCAATCAGCGCTATATTAACCGTGAACTCACCGTTACGTTGGAGGAATTCCTTAGTACCATCGATCGGGTCAACCAGCCAGAATCTGGGGCCTATCAAATTCTGAATCTTTTCGCGGGATGTTGCTTCTTCTCCGATGGCGGCAACGCCCGGCAACAGATCTAGCAAACCAGCAAGTATGAGGTTTTCTGCAAGTTCGTCGGCATCGGTTATGGGCGACGCATCGTCCTTGTGCCGGACTTCGAAGTCAGTTGAGTAGATTTCGAGAATCACTTTAGATGCACGGTCAGCGATTTCGGTGGCTGCTTCCATCAGCCGGCGGCGGTCATCTTTGCTAAAAACCACGGAAATTTTGCCTTTCGAGTGTGGATATATAGTTAAAGCGGGGTTAAGTGATAATAAAGGCGGAAATGCCGACAATACATTAGAATACCTACATGTGCGGAAGATACTCACTCAGCGTAACGCCTGAAATGCTGGGAACACTTGTAAACATACAGGCGACGCTAAACCTTGAGCCCCGCTTTAATATTGCTCCCAACCAAAGAGCGCCGGTCGTGCGTCTGACAGCCGGTGGCTGCAGCATGGATATGCTGCGCTGGGGGCTCATTCCCTCTTGGTCACAAGGCAAGACAATTGCGTCCGGTATGATCAACGCGCGGGGTGAGACCATCGCACATAAAATCTCATTCCGAGAAGCCTATAAGGCACGGCGATGTCTTGTCCCGGTCGATGGTTTCTACGAATGGCGAAAGGAGGGTGATACAAAACAACCATTCCGTATTGGTTTTAAAAGTGGTGCCCCATTTCTGCTCGCTGGTCTTTGGGAGACTTGGAAGGCCCCCGTAACCGCGGAAGATTCTGGAGAAGTAATAGAATCCTATACCATCATAACCACTGAAGCGAATGAGAAGATTGCGCCGATCCACCCCCGAATGCCGGTGATAGTGGGTCTTGGCGATTGTGAATTGTGGCTGAGAGGTGCTACTAGCGACGCTGACCACCTCATTCGAGCATATCCACCCGATGATATGGCATTCTACCGCGTATCGACGCGCGTCAATAACGTTTATAATGACGATGAGGGCTGCATTGAGCCGTTGATGGAGGCTTCCTAATCAAAAGGCCCAAGGTTGGGTTTTATCATCAAACACGATCCGGTTTATGGTTATGTGTTGAAGATGCTGCCCGATAGGTCGGTCAAGCTATTTGGAAAGAAGTCCAGGCTGTGAAGACAAGGGTGGATTTGCCCTCGGCAAGGTATGATAAATAACGTTGTCCGAAGTATTTTTTAAAATCTTATCGGTAGATGGGTGCGGATCTATGTTTGGGTTTATTTCGGCCCAGATTGTCGATTGCATTGCCACATGGCAAGATCATTGGAAAACAAAACAGTTAATGGGGAGGGACGATGGCAGAGAGAGCGAAAGTCGCTGTACTCACGGATCCAAGGAAATTTGAGTATCGGGAGGTTGATCTTCCCGAGATCGGGCCTGATGAGGGTATCCTGCGGGTTGAAGCCGCAGGATTGTGTGGTACTGACTGGGAACAATATCTCGGTCATCTCGACAACACTCCGTGGTCGGTCCGACCGATTATTCCCGGCCATGAAATTTTAGGCTGGATAGAGAAGATTGGTCCTAATGCCGCAAAAAAGTGGGCTGTAAAGGAAGGTGACCGTGTCACTGTTGAGGCTTCAATCCCGTGTGGTCAGTGTTTTCAGTGCCAAGTTGGACGGCCGGTGCTATGTAAAGATGGCATGGGATATGGCCTGCGGATGGGTTTTAATACCCCACCTCACCTTTGGGGTGGATATGCGACACATATGTACCTGCACCCGGGTGCGACGCTGCATCAGGCACCAACAGATGTTCCAACCGATATCATGAGCCTATTTAATCCAATGTCGAACGCTGTTCGCTGGGCGGTTGAGCGACCTGAGACGAGTATTGGTGACACTATCGTAATCGAGGGGCCTGGGCAGCGTGGACTGCTCGCTGTGGTAGCCGCACGAGAGGCTGGCGCTGGCAAAGTCATAGTAACTGGGACGAACGCTGATACGCTTCGCTTATCCTTGGCGCATGAGCTGGGAGCCGATGAGACAATAGTTGTTGATGATGGTGATCCAGTGGAGCAGGTGATTGACGCGTTGGATGGAAACCTTGCAGACATCGTAGTCGACGTATCGGCATTTTCTACCGAGCCTATTACCCAAGCGCTTGAAATGGTGCGCCCTGGTGGCAAGGTTGTCATTGCTGGGCTAAAGAGTTTTAAGCCGATTCCTAACTTTGTCTCCGACAAGTTGATTACAAAGGAAATCTCAATGCTCGGTGTACTTTCGTCAACATGGTCTTCCGTTGAAAAGTCGATTGATATAATCCGGCGCCGGGGAGATACACTTGCGAAGCTGTGCACGCATCGCTATCCGGTTGATAAGGCAGAAACCGCTGTAAAGGTCTTGGGCCGGGAAATCGTTGATGGAACGGAGGCTGTGCATGTCCATATTGATGCAGCCGCGACAATTTGATTGGGTCCAAATTTATGGTTCTTGGATGGTCGGTATTTGTAGTAGCGGGACTTTTCCCGATTTCAAAATCTTCGAGGTAGATTGTGGCGAGCTACGCATCGCGAAATCGGTACCTGATACGGCCGATCTATCTAGCAGTGCGGCTACAAAACTGATCGGGTACCAAATCCCGTTGAAAAAAAAGGTCAACGAATATTCAGTATTAGATTGTTATTCTTGGTGGGATGAATTTAGGTTGCGCATTCGATGCACCGGGCAACAGCTGGGTTTAACTCAATCCGTTTCGCAGGAATCTTATCGCCGCATTCTACACAATAGCCATATTTACCTATTTCCATTTGGCGCAAAGCGGAGTCAATCTGCGCTATTTCGATCCGGCGGCGGTCGTTGGTTGCGCTGGCCATCGCCTGGACCTGCAGCGCATCCATGCGTGACAGTCTGCCTTGAAGCTGCTGGTCAAGTTGGACAGGGGCTGTGGCGTCTGATGCAGCTGCAACAAGATCTGTCAATTTGTCCCGGCGATTATTTAGCAAATCGCGAAATCTGTGTTCATCTATTTTACTAATGTGTTTCGTCATAGGGCTGAGTGTATTCCCGAGGTCGAAATTCCGCTACTAAGCTGTGGTGGCTGGAGGTTGACCAGTCCTCCGCCAATGGAGTGCCTGTAGGACGGCAGAAGCCGACCCTAAAGCGGTCTAATTTGCAAAAGCGTTGTCGTAGGGATTGGTTCAAAATTCCGATCTTGTAGAACTGGTACAGCGGAATTAGCTCCTGATTTTCTATCATTCCAGCGTAACATTTTTATCTGCTGACCCAATTTATTTGGCCTATCAGGTGCGCGTTACACCGCAGCTGGCGCCAACCGTGAAGAATATGTTGCTGAACTCCAAAGTCCGTGGTGAATTCAACGGCATCAAAAGGTTAAATAAATAGTAGTGCGATAGAGTGTGGTTAGGCTGCGACAGTAGACCGCCGGCGGAGCAAATAGTGAGCGGTACAATGCTCGGCACAATAATGGCGGCCAGGTTGAACAGTCTTGCCGCATATATGAAGGCCGTATTTACCGGGTTCGTCTATGGGCCAGCGGCACATCCAAGATTCGACGTCCGCCGAAGGATGATGGAAGATAGGCTCTTCAAAGATGACAGGCTCTGGCTCCGGCTCATTTTTGGGAACTTCAGTGCCGCGTTGAAGATTTAATCGGTGCGCCTTACCGATCACCGCATTCCGCGTTACGCCACCACCCAACTTCTCCGCGATCTGTCGCGCTGACAAGCCCTCTGCCCACAATCGCGTGAGAGTTTCGACCCGTTCAGGACTCCACTGCATCAAACTTCCTCCTCGTACCTCACTTCATTTGTCAGCCTTTCACTGCAAGCGCAATATGCAGTGCCAAGCCGACACACTGATACTACATATTGGCTACAGCCATGGGCAACCCGAATCTGCCGAAAGCTACGAGATTCCTGTGGAAAGCTCATATTGGGGAAAACTTTGCGTAAACCACTGTTTTTGAACTGTAATAAAGTTGAGCCACGAAAGATCGTCCTGTGGATGGCCGAGATACCCCCAGTTTCCGAAATGTTTTGGGGGTAAATCGTCCTCTCCACTATGGTCGGAAAACACCCTGATCTAGGCGATACCTTTCTTGTAACTGGTAAGATTGATTATCTCGAGAACGTTTCCATCCGGGTCGTGAAAATAAGCCCGTGGGCCGTTCACCGCACCACCTTGACGGTCTTCTTCAAAAAAGACCTCAATACCATTTGACTTCAGCAGCATTTTTGCGGCTTCGTAATCATCTGGGTCGACGATAAATGCATGATGGACATCGTGGTCGTCCGGGTCGATCTTCGCAGATGATTTAGCGAGGATGATACAGTCGCCGCCACAATCAAGAAAGACCATTCCGCGCTCATGATTCACCTGGATTGGAGTCATCCCCAAATTGTCCATATAAAATGCCATACTTCGAACGGTATCCGTAACAGGAAGAGTGAAGTGGGCGACCCCCCTCGTTTTTATCATCTGGGCTCCTCTAGTTCGAATTTGATCAGATTGAACCGTAACCTTATGAAGTTGACAACCTATGGGATAGCCAGATAGGTCAAGCTATATGAGATACGATGTGGTGATTATAGGCGCTGGGTTCGCAGGTCTTACGGTGGCCAACCATGTCGCACTAGCGGGCCTTAGGCCGCTTGTTCTTGAGACAGGGACAGGCGAATTTTATCCCTGTAATTCGCGCGTCTCAACAGGCGCTATTCATCTGGCCTTCCGAAGTCCTGATGAGCCGGCGAGTGAGCTATTCGAGAGCATCCTCTCCGGTACGGACGGGAGTGCGCGTGAGGATATCGCTTGGGCACTTGCCGCCAACGCCAAGTCTACCATCGACTGGATGCGTCAGGAGGGATGTGAGTTCATGCAACATCCTCGACGGTCTTGGGGTATGCCAATGATGATGCCAGGTAGGGAAATGAGGGCAGGGCTTGATTGGGAAAATAGCGGTCCAAATCTGTTTCTTGGCACGCTTACGGAAAAGCTCCGACAACGTGGCGGTGAGCTGCGTCTTGGTACTCGTGTTATCGAGTTGCAAATGGAACATGGAAGTGTATCGGGTGTTATCACGGAGGATGGCCAAGAATTACAAACCACTGCCGTCGTGATCGCAGATGGCGGTTTTCAGGCCGACCGGGATCTAATTGGACAATATATCACGAGGGCGCCTAATAAATTACGGCAGAGAAATACCGAAACTGGCCGCGGGGATGGACTACGTATGGCAATCAGGGTGGGCGCGGATACCGTTTCTCTGGATAAATTTTACGGTCATGTCCTCAGCCGAGAGGCGATGACGGAAGAAAATCTATGGCCCTACCCTCAACTAGATATTGTATGTGCCAAGGGTATAGTTGTGACACCGGATGGATGTCGCTTCGCCGATGAGGGTTTCGGCGGCATCTACCTCACAAACGAAATAGCCGCTCTCGCAGACCCGCTGTCGGCAACCGCAGTGTTTGATCGTACCGTTTGGGAGGACGCGCGGGAGACCGATATAGTCCCGCCTAATCCTTCGTTAACTGAAAATGGTGGAACCCTGCTCGAAGCTGCAAGCTTAAACGAACTGGCCCAAATTTCTGGGATCGACCCAGATGGGCTTGCAGCGACAGTCTCAGGATATAACGATTTAGTCAGATCCGGAAATAGCTCAGCATTGCTGCCGGCTCGCACGACGCAGATGTATCCAGCCTACCCGATTGAGCACTCGCCATTCTTTGCGATTCCGCTATGCGCCGGGATCACGGTCACCTCTGGTGGGCTAGCGGTAGATAAAAATGCCCAGGTTTTGGATAAGAACGGCGTGCCTATTGCGGGCCTTTATGCAGCGGGCTCGGCTGTGGGTGGTTTGGAGGGTGGCCCTCGTGCAGGATATGTTGGTGGTCTCATGAAGGCATTTGGAATTGGACGAATTGCAGGCCGGGCTATAGCCGAGAGCTTGGCGTAGTCATTCAAGCTCCATGAGGAGAAACCGTTCTAAACAGAGACCAATCCATGGTGTACCCAACGATTAACGGGCCGATTTCTTTCTACAAAAATTTTGACTACTATCCGTGTGAATATTTCGTTTAAGCTTAATAGCCCGGTTATTGGTTATTTTTTAGCACTCACACGCTTATGTCGCTTGCTGCGGATAATGCGGGGTCGGTTTGATGTGAATTGTGATTAAGAATTAAATGGGTCAGAAACCAAAAAAACCTTGCTGATTGAGTGACGCTAGATCAGATATATAATTCGTTGGCGGTAGAGCTTTGTTAAGTATGACAGAATCGCTAATTCGTATGATACATGCCAAAATCGTGCACAATGATAAATCCATCACATCTGGCGATTTCTGATAGCCGCTCAGGCGGCTTCTTCGTTGTTCAAACAATTATTGTTATCATGACAATCGGCATTGTTGTTGGTCTGATAACGAACGTCGTTTCGCCCTCAATTGCATGGATAATCTTGGCTATTCTATCTGCAATGCAGATCTTTCACGAGCTAAAGTGCGACGAACGAGGGTTTCTGCTATCTCCTGTATTTCTATTGGCTGTCGTTACCTTAATAATATTTTCTATCTTACCTAACTTGGTCGTAAACACTTTCGGAATGTTTAATCAGCTTGAGTTGATTGGTGACAGTTTGCTGGGCCGGCCGGCTCGGCCTGACCAGTCGGCTAGGCCCGATAGCCTCGATTATTTAGGTAGCCGCGGCGAGTCGCTCATTCTTCTTTTTTGCGCATCAGGGCTGGTAATACATTGTTTTTTGATAACGTTAATTGGTAAAGATAAATCTGAGTCGCGGACTGCCTATAAAATCACTGATCGGCGACCACTCTTTTTGTATGGAATCTCTACTCTTTTATGTGTGCTTTTTCTGATCCAGACTCAATTCCCGGTTTTTGGACCATCAGTTACCTCGACGCTCCAAACGATTTTCAGTCCGATTCAGTCTTTCCTGCTGCTCTTTCTTCTGAATTCTGCAGTTATGCATCGCCACCTCCGGGTCTTTGTGGTGATGTTGTTGATTGTGGCTGTTACCGGGGTAATGGTGCTCGCAAGTAGCGGTAAAATACCCGCCTTCATGGTCTTGTCAGCGTTTATCTACTACATCGTGACCCAAAGGCTCCCATTCCTGCAGATTTTAAAAGTCATTGTCCTGTGCAGTGTGACCCTTCTTCTGTTGATACAAGCTGCTCAGATCGTACGATTGCCTCATGCCTCAATCGCTAATCCTGACAAACAGCTGGAATCCCGTTCAGGTACATATAGTCTGCAATCTTATAGCCCTAGGAACGTTCTGCAAAACTCGGGCGAGGTTTTAGCTGCAAAACTGGTCTGGCGGCAGATGGAAACCGGATATTGTTTTGATAAGGCCGTTGAAAAACATGGAGACCAAAAACTGGACATTTTCAGGCAAACTTTCTGGCTGGAAATTTTGGTGCCCCGCATTATATGGCGAGATAAACCCAATTTCTCTCTCGGCGGAAAGTATAAATCTGACTATTGCGGGATAAAGGGGGAAAGTGCTCACAGTTCGTCAATCACATTGCTTGGTCAGCCCGTTACTCACGGAGGTATGGCCGGGTTAATAATGCATGGGACACTGCTTTTGTTGTTCCTAGGGGTTGTTTCGGGTTTTTCATGCTATACGCCCGGACTTTGTCGGATCGCTGTTTTCGCATTGTTGCCTTGGTGGATCGATTTCGACCAAGATTTTGCGCTATACATCGGTAATCTCGCTAAGTTCGGATTATTTATGGCACCCTTCATCATTTTTTCTTCTGATCGTGTCATTCGGCGTTCCGGAAAAACGTTTACGTTTCCGAGGTAGACGGAATGTCAAAAACTCCATCTGACGATTTGATACCGGAAAAAGACCTAACGAGGCGTCTACGGATCGTTATTAATGGCACACACGCCAAAAGTGGTGGAGGGGTAACATATCTGCGTGCAATACTGCCGGAGTTGGTAAAGCAACAAGGAATTGAACTGCATTTATTTTTGCATCGAGATCAGGTGGAACATTTCTATCCGATCTGCGAGGGTGTTAGACTCCAACTCTTTGATCACAAACTCGGGTTTTGGCCTACATTGTGGTGGGAACAGGTTTCGCTGCCGGTTCTTACATGGGCAATGGGGGCGGATGTGGTTTTCTCGCCGGCTAATTTTGGCCCAATTTTTGCTCGGAACCATGTCATTATGCTCCGGAACGCTACGTCTGTGATCCGACTAACTACTACATTAAGACCTATGGGGTATTGGCTTGTACTATCGGCGGCGACGCTTATATCGCTGCTGTTCGCTCGACGAGCAATTGCGGTTTCCGAATATGCGGCCCGAGTATTAACGTTTGGACTGCGGCGCCTATTTAATCGTAAGCTCAACGTCGTTTATCACGGTACAACAAAACCATTGAGAGAGCGCGAAAGTAATCGGTCTCCGGGAAGTGCATTACTAGCTGTATCCGATATTTATGTTCAAAAGAACTATCATTCATTGATCGAGGCATTTGGAAAACTACATCAGCGATACCCAGAGCTTACTCTGACAATCGCAGGTCGTGAAATAGACAGTAGCTATTCTGATCAAGTAAGAAGGTTGGCCGCATCGCTCGGGGTCGACGACGCGGTACATTTTGTTGGGCACCTTGATACCGAAGCGTTGAGAGACCTTTATCAAGAATGCCATATATTCGTTTTTCCATCGACTATTGAAACATTTGGTAATCCTTTGCTCGAGGCGATGTCGATTGGTGCTCCTATTGCTTGTTCTGACACCGCGGCTATGCCCGAAGTGATCGGAGATGCTGGTCTCACGTTCGATCCCTACGATATCTCGGATATTGTCTATACGATCGAGAGACTGGTGAAAAATCCATCATTAAGGGAAGAACTAGGTAAAAAAGCGTCTTATCGGGCTAAGAGTTTTTCTTTGGACACTACTGCCAAGTTCACGATTGATGTTTTGCGAAATGCCGGTTTTGTAGGGAGTAAATATGTCCGTAAGCCGCGATGAGTAGATCGGTCTTATTAACGACGTTACCGCCCCATCAAGGGGGAGTGCCTACGATGACGGAGGCGTTGGCGCGTTTTCTGATGCGTCAGGGATGTGATGTGACAATCGCGTACTACGCCACTCTGACCGACGATCCGGATTTAGTTGTACCTAGCTGGGAGCTCCTTTCAGGGAAAAAACCAGACATCCACAGAGGTTTGTGCTTTAAAGATATTCCCAGCGTTACTGTGGGTTGCCGCTTTCCCGAATTGGAATTCCCATATTATTGGGCCACGGACAGATGGAAGAAGCTCATTGGCGCCTATGATCGCCACATTGCGGTTGGTGGGACGGTTCTCGTAGCAAATACCCTTGTGGTTTCTGGCGTACCCCATTTTGTCTGGTGTGCGAGTGCGATGCTTGATGATAGGATAGACCGGCGAGCACGAATGCCTGCCGCGCGGCGTGTCTTCGACAGCGTCGTGGTTGGTTCGGTTCAGAGAGCTATGGAAAAGAGAGTGCTCCGGGGCTGTGGCCTGTTCTTGGCGATTAGCCGCTACACACGGGCTTCACTTGTAACTGCTGGTGTGAGACCAGAGATGGTCGAGCACGTACCAATGCCGGTGAACCTCAAAGACTATATCCCGTCGACTTCGTCGCCGCCCACGGCGCAGATAGGTTTTGCCGGGCGGATCGATGATCCCCGAAAAAATATCGGTTTGATGTTGCGTTCCGTTGCGGTTCTTGCGAGACGGAGTATCCCCGTTAGGTTGAAACTTACGGGTGACCCCTCGACTGCTTTGAACGAATTAGCTTCGACGCTTAATATTGCTGATCGAATCGAGTGGACGGGTTGGCTGGATCCCCAAAGTCTATCGCATTTTTATCGTTCGCTAGACGTTTTTGTTTTTTCGTCAGGCCAGGAGGGGCTTGGAATCTCCGGTATTCAGGCCATGGCTTGCGGGGTGCCTGTGGTTTCCACACGGTGTGGTGGGCCAGAGGACTATGTTATTGATGGCGTGACCGGAAAACTCACTGGGCATACACCAGGAGAGTTGGCGGATGGCATTGGATGGATAATCTCAGACCGGGAACGTCGAAATGATCTTGCGTTAAAGTCCCGGGCGTTGGTTGAAAAAGACTACAGTCAGTCTGCGTTCGAAGAAAATATCGCGAGGGCGTGGGAGAAGACATGGGGCGAAGCTCTAGGGTGACTAGGTTGCTTTACCTTGTGTCTCATCCCATTCAATATCAGGCTCCATTGTTGCGCAGGATAGCTGATCAGTCGGATATTGACTTGCGAGTGCTATTCGAGCGGACCCATCCGGATAACCGTTATTTTGATACTGGGTTCGGTCGCGAAGTCAAATGGGATGTCGATCTAATCGACGGATATGAAAATGCCCCCATGGCTGGGGTTGATATCAAGCGAGAAATAGGACGTGCTGACGTTATTTGGCTACATGGTTGGCAAACGCCGCGCATGAGGTCCTGTCTTCGGCAGGCGAAGCGGAGCGGTCGCCCGGTGCTAATGCGCGGCGAGAACTGCGATCTGGCGATGCCGGACGGCTCTGGTGTTCGGGGCTGGCTGAAGCGGAAATTTGTCAATAAGATTTTTAAAAGCTGTGATTTTTATCTCGCTATAGGATCAGAGAACCGACGGTATTATCTTAACCGTGGCGTTCCCCCCCCTCAAATCATTGACATGCCTTACGCCGTCGATAACGAGGCATTTGGGAATTTAGCGAAGTATGCAAAAAAAAATCGAAACGCACTCCGAGAAAAACTTGGGATTTCACCTACACGCAGAGTCGTTTTATTTGCGGGGAAGCTTCAATCTCGCAAAAATCCGCAACTATTGGCCAAGGCGATCGCAAGTGCTGACTGGGCCATAGAGGAGCCAGCATTGATATTCGTGGGCGATGGAGAATCGCGTGCCGAGCTGGAAGAATTAGCGCCCGATGCAATATTTACAGGATTCGTAAACCAAACCGAGATGCCAGCTTACTACGACCTAGCCGATATTTTCGTGCTTCCTTCAGTTCGTGAACCCTGGGGGCTTGCGGTGAACGAAGCCATGGCTTGCGGCACTGCCGCAATTGTAAGTGATCAGGTGGGTTGTGCCGCTGATCTTATCGATAGCGGAAACGGGCGCATCGTCCCCGCTGGTGATCAAATATCCCTCTCCAAAGCCCTAGTCGTATGTCTAAATAACTCTGAAGAGATGGGAAAAGCTGCGCAACAGCGAATCTTACAGTGGGGATTCGATCAGGATATCGAGGGACTGAGGGCCGCACTTGCGAGAGCGGCGACATTGACGTGACACGGGCAAACTCATCTTCGCTGCGGCGAGAGATCGTCGTCGTTGGTCAGACTTTCTTGGCTTCTCGGACACCGCAACGAGTTGCTGCGATGCGTGCACTTGGTCATTCAGTCCGAGTGATCTCGACAATGCCAGACGGTAAAGACTATGAAACACGACCTTCCCTTATGACGCGGTTGAGATACCGTCTTCGCTTGCCTGCTGATCCGGCCGACGCGAATGCCGCCATTTTGTCGATCGGCGGTGAAATTGACGTTCTTTGGCTAGAGACCGCCGATATGATTCGAGCGCAGACGTTACGCTTACTGAAAGCCAAACACCCTAATGTTTCAATTGTCTACTATTCCGAAGACGATATGTTGAATCCGCTTAACAGGACAATCTGGCTGCAGCGGGCAATGCCACTGTTTGATCTATGGGCCACCACTAAATCTTTAAACTCAAGCCCGGCAGAATATAGTGTGCTGAGGCTTCGTAATCCGATGTTTGTCAACAATAGTTACGATCCCGATATCCATCGACCGGTTAGAATCAGTGTTGCAGACACCAAGAAATATGGCGCACCCGTCAGTTTTATTGGCACTTATGAATCACCTCGTGCGAGATCAGTACTTCATCTTGCACGGTCGGGTTTGCAGGTTCGCGTATGGGGTAACGGCTGGGGTCGAATGTCGGAACGACACGAAAATCTATGGATTGAGGGTAGGCCTGCCTATAATGATGAGTTTGCTAAAGTCGTTGCTGCCAGTCCGATCAATCTGTGCTTTCTAAGGCATGCTAATCGTGACTTACAAACTTGTCGGTCTATTGAGTTACCCGCATGCGCAGGCTTCATGGTGCATGAACGAAATCGAGAAATCCAAGAGCTGCTGCGAGAGTCGAAGGAGGCGGCATATTTTTCTGACGATATGGAACTCGTTGATGTGTGCCGCCGCTGGCTCGAAATGGGTGAGCAGCGCAAGGCGGTTGCGGAGAATGCCCACCTCCGAGTACAGGAACTAAGTTTGACGCATCAGGCAAATATTTTGAGAATTTTCACAGAACTTGAACTCAACCGACGGGAACCTGACAAATGAAAATTGTCGTAAATGCCCTGTCAGCCCGCCGGGGCGGTATCATTACTTATACCCGCAACCTAATGCAGTCATTCCGGTCGCAAGGTGTTAATGCGGTATTTGCACTGCCAGTCGGGAGTTCACTTCAAAATGAAGATGCTGAGACCATTTGCTTACCGGTTACCGAGCTTAGATCGTTATCACGAGTATTGTGGGAACAGACTACCTGGCGCCGTATCGTAAAGGACCTGAACCCCGATATACTCTATTCTTCCGCAAATTTTGGAATAATTCGATCGCCAGTTCCCCAAGTCCTCCTTGTCCGCGAAGGAGGATTATTCGATCCGACATATCTTACTAATATAGCGCCCGCACTGGGTTCTCGGAGCGTTCTTGAGAGATCCTTGCGCCGACGTCTTATAATCGCGTCAGCCAGATCGTCTAATCTGATACTGACACCCACAGATGCGATGGGAGATTTATTTCAGACTTGGGCACCTGATCTATCATGGAAAATACAAAAAAACTCGTACGGAACGAGAGTGGATCATTTCAGAGACAATTCCAAAGAACAGCGTATATGGAGAGAGGACGGCATGCTAAGGATCTTGCTCGTGTCGGCCTACTACTCTCACAAGCAACCAGGTCTGGTTGCTGAGGCGGCCCGTAAGCTTAACGACGCGGGGATCAAGACACACCTTACCCTGACGATGGATTTTGACCAGATAAAAAATGCACCGGGCGGGTCAAAAGATCTCTTTCTTCTTCGTCGAGGCGCAGAGCGTGGCGAAGTCACGATGCTCGGTGATGTAAAATACACAGATTTACCTGCTCTATATGCGGAAAGTGATCTTTTCGTGACGCCGTCCCTTTCGGAAACGTTTGGGCACCCTCTAATCGAGGCAATGGCAAGTGAGACTTTGATTGTCGCCTCAAACACTCCTGTCCATAGGGAGGTATGCCAAGACTCTGCCGTTTATTTCTCCGGTACTTCTGTTGACGATTTAGTTCAGAGTATCCAGAGTTTGGATGAAAATCCTCGCCGCCGCGCATCTGTTCTCTCTCTCGCGACTAGCCTTGGGAAACAGAGTTATACATGGGATAGTCACGTCAAACGACTACTTGAAAATTTCAAAACAGTTTTAGCGGGCCGGGTCTGTTGACCAGCAAATCTTTCATGTATCTCCCTACGGGATTTCGATGAAAATCGTTCTAGTAAATCACACTCATCCGGATTCCCCGCACGTCGCGGCGCTGCGAATGTCTGAAATTGCAAAACATTTATCGGCAGCTGGGGATCAGACTATTTTATTTTCTGGCCCGCTCCATATTGACGACCCCGGCGATGACCCGGCATTGGTCGAGACGAGGATAGAGACGCATGATTGGTCTAAGCCATTATACATTTCTGGACCGTTGGTTCGAACGCCAATTCGGCGTGCAGCACGGGAGGGAAAAATTGTACCTCCATTCCGCCAGGTGATCATCGGTGCGACGTATCTTTTCTGGGGCGGTATATTTTGCGATTGGCGTGCTGGTTCCTCTGCCTTCTTAACGCCGGTAGCAAAGGCGTTTTGTCCCGATCTGGTTTACGGAACCTTCGGCAATACAGACGCTTGGTACGTTGCACGAAGTCTTGCGGTTACAGCTAAATGCCCTTGGGTCGCGGATTACAAAGACCCATGGAATAAATTTATACCTATCGGGCTACGGCATAATGTCGCTTCCCGATTTACCGACTTGGCTGCAATGACGGTCTTTTCTAAAGCCCACGGGCGCGACGCTTCTGCTTGGTTTCCCGGGAAAAAGTACGTCGTTTACAGTGGTTACCGAGCGGAACCAAATACGAAAAAATCGACCAAGAAAAACGATATTTTCAGGGTCTGTCTTAGTGGCAGTGTTTATGATGGTGACAAGGTCCGGCTGTTGCTAGAGGGTATGATCCGGACTTCATTAAGTCAGAAGATTGTCCTTTTCTATGCTGGGAACGACGGCGGAGTCGTCGACAAGATTGTCGAACAGGAAAATTTTCCTGTGGAGTTTGAAAATCTGGGTTATCTGGATATAGCCGCACTGGTTCAACTGCAGGCTAGTGCCACAGTTAATGTATATATCCGGAACGAAGAAAGCTTGTTCCAACAAAAGGTTATTGAATTGTTGGCTCTGGGTAGACCTGTAATGGCAATACCGGGAGAGAGCGCCGAGGCGTCAGATATCGCCAGGAAGATCGGCGGAGAATTGATCGGCGCCAAGACCCCGGGGGAGATTGCCGGGGCGTTGGCGGTAATAGGCGACGATCGAACAGAAATTGATCAGGGTCGGCTTCAGCCCTACTCATGGTCCTGCCAGACAAAGAAACTTCGACAGATATTTTCTGATGTGATGGACGGATGGGTATGAAGGTTGAAGTAGCTGTTCACGGTCGCTTTCACGCCTTTGCTCTCGCAAAAGGACTCTATGGAGAGGGTTTTCTGGGCACACTTCACACCACATATCCCTCCTTCGCGGTTCGTCGTATCACTGGGACCGGGCTTACACTCAATTGTGCACCGCATCTAGAAGTTATACGCCGGCTCGCGCAACGCTCAACGGGGCATGATGTGACCGATTTTATTTTGCCACGTTTCGGGCGTTTTGTGGCACAGAACCTGGGGCAGTCTGGGGCAGACCTATTGGTGGGCTGGAGTTCAGCAACGGTTGAGGCAATACCGGTGGCGAGGGAAAAAGGTATGGCTATAATCGTTGACCGGGGTGCGTCTCACATACTGCACCAGAACAATATTCTGGCGGCGGCATATCAGCAATTAGATCTGAAATTTCCCGGAATTTCCCAACGTTTGATAGAACGCGAAACGACAGAATATCTTGCTGCAGACAAAATAATGGTGCCGTCGAAGGTTGCCGAAAAATCATTTATTCATCAAGGCATTCCGTCTGGAAAGCTAGCTGTTGTGCCGTTAGGCGTAGATGTTGATCGCTTTCAACCCGTTGACCGATCTTCAAGATTTCGCAAACCCAGAATTCTCTTTGTCGGGTCGATAGGTATCCAGAAAGGTTTGCCTCGACTATTGCAGGCCTTCTCGCAATTGAGACGGGAAGCAGAATTGCACTTGGTGGGGCCAGTCGAATCCGAATTTTCCAGCGCTCTTCGGGGTTTGCCGACAGATGGCGTAACTTTTCATGGACCCATTGCAAAAGAAAAGGTATCCGATTTCTATAAAAACGCTGATATCTTCTGTTTGCCATCCATTCATGAAGGATTTGGGATGGTTGTGCTCGAAGCTATGGCATCCGGATTGCCGGTTGTCGTATCCGATCAAGTCGGTGCGGCTGATGTAATTCATAATGGCGAATCCGGGTACGTATTTCCTGTCGCATCAGAAGAGGTGCTAACCGAGATATTCGCTGAACTAATTTTTAATTCGAAGTTGAGAAAAATAATCGGACAAGCAGCGCGGCAAGTGGCAGAAAGTAGAGAAAATACGTGGGAAGGATACATAGATAGAGTTGTTCCAGTTTTGAGCAGAGTTTCTCAGTGCTGACACCTAGCCGTGCGGAGAGAATCGATCTATTTCTGAAACTCGAGTGAGGAAAAGATCTCTCCATTTCTGCGTTATAATCACCTTCCAAATTGTGGGTGCAAGCGAGGTCTCGCCCGCCCGAAACCGGTTCCACGATTGGCGGCACCATGAGGTGTCCCAAAAACCATTTTTACTGAAGTCGGAACTCTTAAATAATGCGTCTGCTAGATCACCTAAGTCGCCTTCTAGCCAGCGTGCAATGGGAGGAAGAAAACCTTGCTTGCCCCAGCGTGTTATTATCGGTTCTGGGAGAATTCCCCGCATACTTCGTCGCAGTATATGCTTTGTCTCTGCATCACCCATGAGCAATTCTACCGGCAGCGTTCGGACAAACTCGTAAATGCGATGATCACAGAAGGGGAGCCGTACCTCCCTAGAATGAGCCATCGAGTTGCGATCGCCATATCGCAAAAGGGTAGTTAGAAAACCGGTAAATGCGTCGCCTCTTAAAGCTGCATGAAGATCGTCGGGTTGGACTGCCAGATCTTCCCGAACCCGCGACGCGTTTTTCCAGTCGAGAGAGAGTATCGCGCTAGTCCCCCTGCCAAGAAAACGCGCCAAGATTTTTTTGGGTATTGGCGGGAGCCGTCTTTTCCAGACCTGATCCCTCTCTGAGAACGCCAGCGGATAGCGATCTCGAATAGCCTTCTCTTCGGCAGGGTCATACTCTCCCTTGCGACGTCGGCTTTCGATATAGGGTACAAAGTACTGTTCGTATCCCGCTAAGATTTCGTCGCCACCCTGTCCGTCCAATAAGACAGTGACCCCGGCATTTTTCGCGGCCTCGAATACACTCCACTGAGAGAACTGGCTAGTACTGTCAACAGGAAGCTCATTCAACCACAAAAATGTGTCTAAGGACTCTACTAGTTTCTCGCCGGTCGGAAATACATTGTGTGATCTAGTTCCTGAAGCCGTGGACACAATTTCTGCCCAAGTGCCCTCATCCGAATCGCTGCCTGGAAATCGACCAGTGAATGTGTCGTAATCCGTCGTATCTCCGACCAGATCCCTTGCAATGCATGTGATTGATCCTGAGTCTAGGCCGCCAGAAAGGCAGGACCCGACGCGTACGTCACTACGCAACCGAATCCTGACCGCATCTTCGAGCAGGGATTTAAAGGCTGGAACGGCGTCTTTGGCTGGAACACCTGAAAGGACCGAGGTGGAGAGGGGCCGCCAATAGGATGAAACATTGAAGCTTAGGTCACGGGTATTCAGAACTAGTTTCTCACCCGGGAGCAATTGCTGAATATCGTGAAACAGGGTGTTTCGGTCTTGATCAAGTGCATTTGAGGGCGTCACGAGGAATTGCGCCAAAAGGTTGTCGTCAATATCGGGCCCTACACCCTCGAGCGTCAACAGGGCTTTGTAATCCGATGCAAATGCAAAAAAACCGGCGTCCTCGGCAAACAAAAACGGTTTCTCACCTAAACGGTCCCTCGCGCATAGGATGCGATCATGTTTCGCATCATAAAGAGCAAAGGCAAACATTCCGTTGAACCGATCTAGGCAAGCATCGCCCCATTTGCGATATGCCTCCAGAATGACCTCTGAATCACTTTCGCTGCGAAAATTCGCGCCAGCGCCCGAGAGTTCAGCACGCAATTCCTTATAATTATATATTTCGCCGTTATAAGTTAGTGTGAGTCTGCCGCTGGCATCTTGCATCGGCTGAGAGGCGCGATCTGTAAGGTCGATAATTGACAACCTTCGGTGTCCGAAACAAAGACTCCCGTCAGGGGCGAGCCAATGGCCCTCGCCGTCTGGCCCGCGATGGATCATCAGATCGGTCATCGCCTTCACTGCCAGCTGATTTACGGCTGACAGCGTTGCAATACCCGCTATTGCACACATTACGCGACCTCATATCGCTGTTAATAGATTCGATGGTTTAGGACATCCACTCGGTACAGGAAAGTACATTGACGATTTGATTATTTCCGCTGATGGCCCGGTGCGGCTCAGCGTGCTATATTAAGAGGGGAATACCTAGGATATGTGAACGGTGAGGCGAGATTGACTAACATGAGATATGAGTCCCCCGCAACTCTCGATGCAGCGGTAGGATTGCTTGCTTCGGAGAGTGGCGACGTAAAACTTTTCGCCGGCGGTACGGACGTAATGGTGCAAATTCATCTAGATTTGATCGAACCTGATCTAATTGTCGATGTGAAAAATATTGCTGAAATGCGTGAAGTCGTTGAGGAAAATGGCGTCTGGCGCCTTGGCGCCGCTGTCACCGGCAAGGAACTCATGGATAATTCGGCCTTTAACGCCGCGTGGCCCGGCGTGATGGACGGCGTGCGTCTAATCGGTTCAGTTCAGGTCCGTGGGAGGGCGACCGTTGGTGGTAATCTTTGTAACGCGTCACCTGCTGCTGACAGCGTTCCACCGATGATTGCTGCTGGAGCGATCGCTAATGTCATAGGACCGAGAGGCCAACGCGATATCCCCATGGCGGAGATTGTCGTTGGGCCCGGAAAGACATCACTTGCAAATGGTGAGATTGTTGTGTCGTTCAGCTTACCCAAACGCCCGGCGAACTCGGGCGATGCCTACTTAAGGTTCACGCCGCGAACTGAAATGGATATTGCGGTGGTCGGCTGCGGCGTTAATTTGACACTCGACGCCGACGGCACGTGCGCTGCGGCTCGCGTATCACTTGGCGCCGTCGCGGCGCGACCGCTTTTGGTTGAGGCCGCCGCCAATGCGTTGATCGGCACTAAATTGGATGATGATGCCATGGATGCGCTTGCGGCCGCTGCAAGCGCAGCGTGCACCCCTATCGACGATAAGCGCGGCACAATCGAATACAGAACCGAAGTAGCAGGCGTACTCGCCCAGCGGGCCGCCGCCATTGCGCTAGAAAGGGCAAAATCCTGATGGCCAAACATTATGTAAACACCACAATTAATGGAGACGAGCAAGAGTTGCTTTGCGATGCGACCCAGACTCTGCTGGATGTGCTGCGTGATGAACTTGGTATGACCGGCACGAAGGAAGGTTGTGGAACCGGTGATTGCGGCGCATGCAGCGTTACAATGGACGGGGTTCTGGTATGCTCTTGTTTAGTGATGGGAATCGAAGCAAACGGAAAGTTTATTGAAACAATCGAGGGCATGGCTGACGGCGATGATCTTCATCCATTACAGCAGAAGTTTATCGAACACATTGCGCTTCAATGCGGTATTTGCACGCCCGGTCTACTTGTTGCGTCAAAGGCCTTACTTGAGGAAAACTCAGATCCGACTGAAGAGGAAATCCGCTACTGGCTAGCTGGTAATCTATGCCGTTGTACTGGTTATCATAAAGTCATCGAGGCGGTACAGGATGCCGCCCGCGAAATGAGAGGAGCCTGATCCATGGGCAGAGCACCATCCCCCTTTGCGACAAAAATTCCATACGAAGAGAAAGATTTAAAGGTCATCGGTTCAAATCCGACGGCGCGCGGCGACGCCGTCGATAAAGTAACAGGTCGAGCTAGATATGCGTCTGACATTCGACTCCCGGGACAGCTCGTTGGCAGAGTTCTTCGCAGCCCTCATGCCCATGCTAACATTCTTTCGATTGATATATCCGAAGCCGAGGCGTTGCCCGGCGTCAAGGCTGTCGTTTGTCGTGATGATTTCCCCGATATGGAAATTGAACATGCCGCATCCGGAGAGTTGATGGTCAATTTTCGTGATGTGACACGTAACATGATGGCGCGAGAAAATGTTCTTTATGATGGGCACCCGGTCGCGGCCGTGGCGGCAATCAGTGATAAAATCGCCAAACAAGCGACGAAACTAATCAAAGTTGAATATGAAATTCTACCTCATGTGATCGACGTTCGAGATGCTATGAAACCTGATGCCCCGGTCCTCCACGATGACCAATTCACAAAGGGCGTTGATCCGAAGCCAGATAAGCCTTCGAATATAGCGGCCCGGATGGAAAGTAAGCTCGGTGATATAGAAAAAGGCTTTGAAGAGGCTGAGATAATCATTGAGCGTGAATTTAATACGAAGCCGGTTCATCAGGGATATATCGAACCCCAAGCCAGTATCGCGAACTACACAGAGGGAGGAATCGCGGAGGTGTGGACGGGTACCCAGGGCCATTTCGTTTTTCGGGCACAGATCGCAAAATTGCTCAAGATGGACCTGTCGAAGGTGAAAGTCATTCCTACTGAGTTAGGTGGTGGTTTTGGCGGAAAAAATAACGTCTATCTCGAACCACTTGCGGTCGTACTATCCAAGAAAAGCAACCGGCCTGTCAAAATGGTGATGGATCGCGATGAAGTTTTCCGGGCCACAGGTCCGACATCTGGTACTAATGTTAAGGTCAAGATGGGCTGTACTAGGGAAGGCCGGATCACAGCTGCTCAGGCCGAATTGAATTACCAATCTGGCGCTTATGCGGGCTCATCACTGCCCCTTGCAACCATCACGGTATTTACTCGCTATGATTTAGAGAACGTGGCAGTTGTTGGCCACGATGTTACAACCAACCGCCCTAAAGTAGCAGCCTATCGAGCCCCAGGCGCTCCCATGGTTGCGTTTGGCGTCGAGACTGTTGTTGACGAGATGGCCGAAACCTGCGGATTGAATCCCATAGAATTTAGGCTGAAGAATGCTGCGAAGGAGGGTACGCAGACCCATTTCGGCCCGAAACTTGGACCGGTTGGTTATATTCAGACGCTTGAGCGAGCCAAGGCTCATCCACATATGCAGGAAAAGTTAGGCCCTAATCAAGGTCGAGGTGTTGCGTCCGGATTCTGGTTTACATTGGGCGCGGAGACATCGGCCACTGTCAATATCGGGGAAGACGGAACGGCGACACTTATTTTCGGTACGGTAGATGTAACCGGTGGCTCGCGTAGCGCCTTTGCTATGATAGTGGCGGAGGAGTTAGGAATCCCCTTTGAAAGGGTGCGGACTATGTCTGGTGATACAAGTGCGCTCGGTTTCAATTTTATGACGGCCGGCAGCCGCGGCACTGCCGCCGGCTCAATGGCAGCAGTCACAGCATCGCGAAAAGCGATTGCGCGGATGTGCGAAATCGCTGCTCGAAAATGGGAGGTCGAGCCCGAACAGGTCGTCTGGGAAGACGGACGCGCCCGCCCTGCCGGCGCTAACGTAGGGGATTTTGAACCTATGACCGTCGCAGAGCTTGCTAAAGAAGCATCGTGGTTTGGTGGAACAATCGCGGGCCACGCAGAGATTAACGTTGCGCAAGGCGGTCCCGGTTTTGGTACTCATGTTGTAGATGTTGAAGTTGACCGTCGAACCGGGGCAGTCAAAATTCTACGCTATACCTTGATCCAGGATGCCGGCAAGGCTGTCTATCCTGAATTCATCGAAGGTCAGTTCCAAGGTGGGGCGGTACAGGGTATAGGCACCGCTTTGAACGAAGAATATATCTATAACGATAAAGGTGTTCTCGAAAATACGGGCTTCCTTGATTATAGAGTGCCCGTAGCGTCTGATGTGCCGTTTATAAACACGGAGATAGTCGAAGTCCCAAATCCCGATCATCCTTATGGCATCCGTGGTATCGGCGAGGTTCCTATCATTCCACCGCTACCTGCAATAGCAAATGCGATATATGATGCAGTCGGCATTCGTTTGCGGGACCATCCGATGTCGCCACCTAAGGTTCTTAAGGCACTCAAGGAACAGATGGTCGAGGAAACAGCTTCACAAGGTACAGCGGCAGAGTAAGAGGCAGTACTGATAACATTGATTCAGGGCCGAGCCGAAAGACTCGGCCCTTTTTTATATTAGGAGAATACTATGCCCCGACTTAAAGGCGTCTCTGCCACCCCCAATTATAAGACGGTGCGGTAAATGGAAGTTATTCCTCCACAGTCCACTGATACACTGCCTTGGTAAAATTGAAAAAGGAGAAGAATTGATTTTCGATCAGGCAACATAATTATCAGCTAAAAATTTTATAGTGGCTTTACGGGGCCAATGTTTTCTAATCTCCCAAATTGAAGTGTCTGGTATAAAATTATCAATCCGCTGATGGCTGGGCAGCCGGTGACAGTGAATTCCGGATAAAATAGAGAAACATATAGGGAAAAACTTCGGTTGCGGCGTCCTGTCGCCTTGTCATGACAACGGATTTTACATTAAATTAGAGTTAGTTATGTCTTTTCGGATCCACTCGTCGAGAGTAATGGGTCCCGTTTATCGGACGCGATCCGACAGGGGAAACTTCCAAAATGAAGATTGGTATTCCAAAAGAGGTTCACGCAGGTGAGCAGCGGGTGGCTCTGACCCCGGAAACAGCCGGCCGGATATTTAAGCTTGGCTTCGATATCTCGATCGAGTCAGGGGCGGGCGCCGCCTCGCAGTTCAGCGATGATGCCTATCAAGATGCCGGTGTCGAAGTAATCCACGACACTCGTAAACTTTGGAGTGACTGCGATATTGTCATGAAAGTACGCCAGCCAGAAGAGCACCCCGGACTTGGGGTAGATGAGACGGAGCTACTAACGGAGGGTAGCACACTGATCAGCTTCATTTGGCCAGCACAGAGCGAGGGACTGCTAAAAAAGCTTGAAGCGCGCAGAGCTACAGCGATTGCGATGGATGCAGTACCGAGGATCAGCCGGGCCCAGAAGTTAGATGCTTTATCATCCATGGCTAATATTGCGGGTTATCGAGCGGTTGTGGAGGCGGCAAATAATTTTGGACGGTTCTTCACTGGCCAGATCACTGCCGCTGGCAAGGTGCCGCCAGCTAAGGTGATGATCATCGGTGCCGGTGTTGCCGGTCTTGCCGCGGTCGGTGCAGCACGCGGCATGGGAGCCATCGTCCGAGCCTTCGATACGCGGCCCGAGGTAAAGCAGCAAGTAGAGAGTATGGGCGCCGAATTTCTCGAGCTTGATTTTGATGAGGAAGGTTCCGGCGCCGGCGGATACGCCAAAGTGATGAGTAAAGAGTTCATCAAGGCGGAAATGGAATTGTTTGCCGAACAGGCAAAGGACGTAGATATTATAATAACCACCGCCCTGATCCCAGGAAAATCAGCGCCCAAGCTGATCACCGCGGAAATGGTCAAGTCTATGAAGCCGGGATCCGTAATCGTTGACCTGGCAGCGGAACAAGGCGGTAACTGCGAACTGACCAAACCCGGAGAAGTTACGGTCGAACATAACGTTACACTGATCGGTTATACCGACTTACCTAGCCGTATGGCTGCCCAGTCAAGTCAGCTCTACGGTACTAATCTGTGTCATATGTTGTCTGAGCTCACACCGGAAAAAAACGGCTCTATTGTTGTAAATATGAAGGATGACGTGATTCGCGGCGCAACAGTTGTGAATGAAGGAGAGCTGACCTGGCCACCACCGAAACCAAAAATACCCAGCATAGCGCCCGCGAAGGCTATGGAAACTGAGCCTCAGGAGGTGGTGGCTGAACCCCGCAACGTCGGACTTAAATCACTGATCACGCTGGCAATTGGCGGTCTAGCACTGCTGGGTCTAGGGACAGTGGCGCCGCCGTCTTTCATGGGACACTTAACAGTGTTCGTGCTAGCCTGTTTCGTCGGTTATCAGGTGATCTGGAAGGTCACGCCTGCTCTCCACACGCCCCTTATGAGTGTTACCAACGCCATTAGTGGCATTATTGTGATTGGAGCCTTGGTGCAGATCTCAAATCCCTCAAACCTTGTGGTTGTCCTTGCTGCCGTCTCAGTGCTTATCGCGACAATAAATATCGCCGGCGGTTTCCTCGTCACACAGCGCATGCTTAGCATGTTCCGCAAAAGTTAAGGCCCAAATATAACATGAGTATCGGAATAACGACCGTCGCCTACATTGGGGCAAGTATCCTTTTTATCCTTAGTCTCGGTGGACTCAGCAATCAGGAGACTGCGCGCCGGGGAAATATTTACGGTGTTGTCGGGATGATGATCGCTATTGTTGCGACAATCGCGGCAACTCAGATTGAGGACTACACTATCCTTGGCCTCGCGGTAATTGTTGGGGCGGCGATAGGTATCTTTGTGGCGTCTCGAGTAGAGATGACCCAGATGCCGCAGCTGGTCGCAATCTTACACAGTTTCGTTGGGCTCGCGGCGGTACTAGTTGGAATTGCAAGCTATGTGGATCCCAACTCGGCCTATCAAGGCGTCGAGAAGACTATCCACGAGGTCGAAATTTTCCTAGGTGTGTTTATCGGTGCAATTACGTTTACTGGGTCAGTAATCGCGTTTGGGAAACTACAGGGTAGTATTTCAGGAAAACCTCTGCTGCTGCCGGCGCGCCACTGGTTGAACCTAGCAGGTATTATAGGTTCGCTCTGGCTTGGCTTTGAATTTCTGGCGTCGCCTGACCATATCGTGGGGCTGAAACCATTATTGGTAATGACAGCCATAGCTTGTCTGATTGGTATCCATCTCGTGATGGCGATCGGCGGCGCTGACATGCCGGTTGTGGTCTCAATGCTAAATAGTTATTCGGGTTGGGCGGCAGCAGCGACCGGCTTCATGCTTGCAAACGATCTTCTGATTGTGGTCGGTGCGCTAGTTGGTTCTTCTGGAGCGATCCTAAGTTATATCATGTGCCGCGCTATGAACCGACGTTTCATAAGTGTTATCTTGGGCGGGTTCGGTACTTCCGGCGGCGCCGCTGCGGCTGACACCGAGCAAGGAGAGGTGATACCGACTTCGGTCGATGAAACGGCGGCAATGCTGTTCGACGCTGACGAGGTCATCATCGTACCGGGCTACGGTATGGCTGTTGCTCAGGCGCAAAATTTGGTCAGCGAGATCACCAAATTACTTCGCGATAAGGGTGCTAATGTGCGGTTTGGTATTCATCCTGTTGCTGGGCGTCTTCCCGGACACATGAATGTGCTGTTGGCGGAAGCAAAGGTTCCTTACGACATTGTGCTAGAGATGGACGAGCTTAATCACGATTTTCCAAATACCGATGTGGTGCTGGTGATCGGCGCTAATGATATAGTGAATCCTGGTGCACAGGATGATCCAAATAGTCCGATCGCTGGGATGCCAGTAATGGAGGTATGGAAGGCACGGACGTCCGTGGTCTTTAAACGGTCAATGGCTAGTGGCTATGCGGGCGTAGACAATCCGCTCTTCTACAAAGAAAACAACCGAATGCTTTTTGGTGATGCCAAAGATAGTGTCGACGGACTTCTTCGCGCGCTTAAGGGTTAAGCTTAGACCCTCACGAATAGCCTTCAAACGAACTATTATTGTAAATAAAAATTGATCCGATCTGATCGTATCTCTATGAGGCGTTGTTTTTAGATTAGTATTAGATGACTCGAATAAGAACTTTGGAGGGATCCACTTTTGAGCGCCTTTAGTTTATTACGGTAGTAATCAACACTCGCAGCAGCGTTTCTCTATGGCCTATAAAAATCTTCGAGACTACCTTGCCCACCTGCAGAACCTGGATTTACTGCATGTGGTTGAGGACCGTATAAATAAGGATACTGAGCTCGTCCCTTTGGTGCGCCTACAGTTCCGTGGTCTGGCGGAGGCGCAGCGGAAGGCGTTTTGGTTCAGAAATGTGACCGACGCCCGCGGGCGCGACTTCGATACATCAGTAGTATTAGGTTCGTTAGGTTCCTCTCGGCAGGTATATGCATCGGCCTTAGGCGTTGAGCCGCATGAGATTGGAGCTAAATGGGCTAGCACCCATGGAAGGCCGCTGAACCCTGTGGAAGTAGAACGAGAAAATGCGCCGGTAAAAGAATTCGTTTATGAGGGCAATAGTTTTGGCGATGGAGTTGATCGTTTTCCACATCTCATCTCAACCCCCGGATTTGATCCCGCCCCCTTCCTTACGGCGGGAGTTTGGATAACTCGCGACCCAGAAACCGGATCCTATAATCTGGGTATTTACCGCGGAATGATTAAAGCACCCGATCGGATCGGCTGCGCGACGGATGTATCGACACAACACCTTGCTATTCAGTGGGAAAAGGCCCGGCGTATGGGTAAGCACCTCGAGTGTGCAGTGTTCCTTGGCGGGCCACCCGCATTACTATTGGCAGCAGCGAGTAAAGTACCATATGGCGTGGAGGAATACGGGGTCGCGGGCGCCCTTAATGGTGAGCCAATCTCTGTGGTACCAGCCGAGACCTTTGATTGTTTAGTGCCGGCCGAGGCGGAGATCGTGATGGAGGGTATTATCCGTACCGACATCCTTGAACCCGAGGCGCCATTTGGAGAGGCTAGCGGGTATCTCGGCCCGCGCAAGATGGAGAAGGTATTTGAGGTCTCTGCCGTAACTCATCGCGCTGATCCGATATATCAGGGAATCATTAGTGAGTTTCCGCCAAGCGAGAGTACAGTGATGCGGAAGGCGGCTTTTGATGCAATCTATTTGCGACATTTACGCGATGCTTGCAACATTCCTTCGGTGACTAAGGTAGCTTGTCACGAGATGGCGAGCTGTAACATGCTATTCGTTATTCAGCTTGATCGGCCCCAATTGGGACAGCCTTGGCAAGCACTGAGGGCCGCCGCTGCATTTGACGCTTCACTTGGAAAAATATTCATAGCAGTCGATGCCGATGTAGATCCAGACTCTATGGATGCGGTGCTATGGGCTTTATCTTATGCGACGCAACCACATCGTGACGCAGAAATAATCCGAGGCAAGGTGCCGCGGCTTGACCCGTCAATAACTCCATCCGATAACGATGCTCAATATGCTTATCCAGACGGACAAGGATCTTCTGCGATTTTAATCAACGCGGTTCGGGAACATCCCTATTTGCCGGTGTCGTTGCCCCGAGAACAATTTATGACCGCAGCTAAGGAAAAATGGACAGCCCTCGGTCTTCCGGATCTTGATCTTCAGTTGCCTTGGCACGGCTATCCCCTGTCGGCCTGGTCGGACGAAAATGTGGAAGAAGCTGAAAAAGCCATAACCGGCCGCTACTTTGAGACAGGAGAAAAGCTCGCGGGTCTCCGCCAGAGTACCAAAGATTGAGCTGACGCCTTGAAGGAATTTTAGAACATGAGCGATACGTATACTCCTCCTAAAGTATGGACCTGGGAAGCCCCAAGTGGCGGTCAGTTTGCTAATATTAATAGGCCGATCGCGGGTCCGACACATGAGGCAGACCTCCCTATCGGTGAGCATCCGCACCAGCTTTATTCTCTGGCGACGCCTAACGGTATTAAAGTAACGATCATGTTCGAGGAACTTCTCGCGCTGGGACATGAGGATGCGGAATATGATGCCTGGCTAATTAAAATAATCGAAGGACAGCAATTTTCGAGCGGCTTCGTATCAATTAATCCAAACTCCAAAATCCCGGCGCTACTTGACGTGAGCACTTCGCCGTCGACGCGTGTATTTGAGTCTGGGGCGATCCTATTTTACCTTGCAGAAAAGTTTAACGAATTAATTCCCACCGATGCGTCAGCAAGGGCGGAATGTATGTCTTGGCTATTCTGGCAGATGGGAAGTGCACCTTATGTGGGGGGCGGGTTTGGCCATTTTTATGCCTACGCGCCCGAAAAATTCCAATATCCGATTGACCGTTTCTCGATGGAGGTTAAGCGACAGCTCGATGTACTGGAGCGAAACCTCTCGGATCGCTCGTTTCTTTGCGGCGAAGTTTATAACATCGCGGATATCGCAACGTACGCATGGTATGGAAACTTAGTTCTGCACGATCAATATGGGGCAACCGAATTTCTTGACGTGAAGACCTATAAGAATGTGGTCCGTTGGGCGAGTGAGATAGACGCTCGTCCAGCCGTAAGGCGTGGCCGGCGGGTTAACAAGATTCGCGGACCGATAGAACTTCAACTTCCTGAACGTCACGACGCCCAAGATCTAGATTTAAGTGGATGAAACTTTGCTCACAATGAATTGGGATCAAACAACACGAAGGTGATACGGCACGGCTCGATCCTGCGATTAGCCCAAGCATGATTAGTTCCACGTTGCACGATTACGTCGCCTGCGCAAAGGTGGGCCTCATCATCATCCACGAGCATGTCTATCTCTCCTGACAATATGATGCCGTAATCAAGACTACGGGTTTTTTGCATTCCTGGGTGTCGCACCGACTCTTCAATAGTGTGCTCTAGGCCAAGCTCTTTTTTTTATCTCTTCGTTACTGACGCTATTTTTGTCAGGTATAAATTCAACGATGCGGAATACCGAGCCGCCATCGGGCGGGACGACGCCAATCTCGCGACTCGCTTTATCGGCATTTCCAGAATTATCAGATGGAGTGTCGTCTCTGACCCAAAGCAGGGTTGACGTGAGGCCGTTTGCTCGCCGTACTCGGACATTTTCCGCGTCTCCATCTATCGCGATGATTGCAATTCCGTTTTGATCATGGCCTGTGACTACGCGCCGAATTGTTTCCGCCATATATTCATCCTTTTAGGGCCAGAGTATAAAGTTGAATGGCGGTTCGGGGAATTTGATAGACTTTGAAGATTGCCCTGAGATAAAACCCATGAAAGATAGGATCTGACATGGCAGACATGAATTACGCCGATGCGCCCTTTGACATCCGGGGTGACCTTACTTTCGCGCATGCGGCGACCTGGGATCGTATCAAATCGCCGGGCACTTGGTTTGACGGTGAGACCCGGGTTGCTATCGCAGCGGAGACCCGGAACGCGGTAAAATGTTGTCTGTGTTTGAATCGTAAGGATGCTCTCTCGCCGATCACCTTAGAAGGGACTCATGACAGCCTTGGAGAGTTGCCGGAGGAAATGGTAGAGGTGATCCATCGGATTGTGACTGACCCCGGTCGTTTAACCCAAAAATGGTATCAGGATCGCCTCGAGAGCGGATTGTCGGCGGAAAAATATGTAGAGATTTTAGGTGTCACCTGTTCAACTATTGCGGTTGATACCTTCGCAGATGCGGCCGGTTTGTCGCGGCGTGCCCTCCCGGCGCCCAACCCCGGTCAGCCCAGTCGAATAAGACCACCTCTCGCTTCTCAGGGGGCGGCATGGGTGCCGTGGATTTCCCCGGATGATGGACAATTGACCGGGATTGCTGATTTCGCACCGGAGGCTTCAAACGTTCGTCGCGCCATGAGCCTTGTACCCGATGAGGCTGTTGGTTTCATGTCGTTGGTGGGCGCGCAGTATATAGAAGGCGACGCGATACAGGATTTTTCCAAAACGGGAAGATCGCTCGACCGACAGCAGATAGAGTTAATAGCGGGTAGAATTTCGGCGATCAACCAGTGTGCTTATTGAACGACAAGCCATGCGCTTCTGCTCCGTGCGAGCAGCCAACACGATGAAAAAGAGGTCGATCTGAACGTTATTATTGGTGAGGCGAAAGGAGATGGTGGGATTCCTTATGGTGACATACTGGGCCGGTTTGCCGAGGCAATACTTGTCGGGGATGCAGAAAAATTGGACGCTGCGCGCAATTACGTTGTAGAGGCTATTGGTTCAGAGGCATTGGTCGACGCCTGTGGCGTCGCTGCTACTTTCAACGCTATCGACCGCGTCGCCGACGCAACGGGTATTCCGATTGATGAGGCGCGGTTGGAACCTACCGCTGATTTCAGAGAATTCCTTGGTATCAACTCTTTTCCGTCCGGCAAATCACCCCATTAAATGACTAGGATGTTGTCCATGAACCTATCTCTATTCTACTTACCGATGTGGCGTGAGGGTTACGGGACCACGCTAACCGATTATTACGAGGAATTGACAGAAACTATTAAGCTTGTTGATCAACTTGGATGGGCGAGGGCGTTGACCACGGAACATCATTTTCATTACTACGGCGGGGCTGTTCCAAATCCAGCAATCATTCTTGCGGCTTGGGCTAGGGAGACAACCAATATCCGCCTAGCGCCTGCGGTATCATTGATGCAGTTACGTGATCCCCTTAAAGTTGCCGAGGATTACGCTCTAGTGGACCAATTGTCAGGTGGGCGGGTCGATATGGGAGTTGCGAAGGGGTTTGTACCTCATGAATTCCAAGCTTTTCACATTGACCAAGCGGAGGTCCAGAAACGTATCTCCGAGGGATTGGAAATCTGTAAGAAATTTTGGGTCGGTGAGGCTTTCGAGTACATGGGCGAGTATTTCAGCTTTGACCGTTTGCAGCCATGGCCGCCTGCGGTCAACGGTGCATTGCCGATCTGGAACGCGGCGTCTAATTCCCAAGAAAGTTTTGTTAATGCCGCCGAGACTGGTTACCACTTGATGATGAACCATTATCCAATGAGCGCTGATGCGGTGGCCCAAAAATTTAGATGGTATTGTGATAGTTGGGAACGAGCGGGTCGCAACCCGTCAAACCGAAAAGCAATGATCGCTTTCATGACCCACATTGCAGATACTGAAGAGCAGGCAATTGAAGAGGCAAAAGCCGCATTGCAGGAGCACGCTGGCGCATTCGGTAAGGTAATGCGTGGCGAACAGTGGGATAACAACTGGGCGGGCGATATATCAGTTTTAATAGATATGTGTGAGAACGACGATTGGCGTGATGTTTTTCGTCGTCGCACACTGATTTGTTCGCCAGAACAGGCGGCAGAGAGAATTCAGCATTACATTGATCTTGGCTTTACGGAAATTTCTTTTATAGCCCGCTATGCGGGATTGAAACACGACCAAACTATGAACACTATCCGGCGGATTTCTGAAGAGGTGATGCCAATGCTAGGCGTCTTTTCTGATGCTGCTGAATAACCTTTAACGATTATAAAATTGCTAGAATAAGAGTGTTGTCCCGCGAAGATATGAATGAGGGGCAGGGATTGTTGTACGATACATTCGATCAGGCGGGTAAGCCTAATGCCTGTCACTACTGAACAGATATTAGGAACTCGACTTTGATGAATATCTGCTGGGATATAGGAGACTGGATCCGCACCTCTGAATTGGGTGATCGAGAGCGCCAGATCGCCGGACTTACGACGTTTCGGTTCTGGGAGGCCGAATACCCTTGGGCAGTCCGGGTGCGGGGCTCCTTGGCGGCGGGAATCGGTCAGGATGTCGTAGACGCCATCAATGAACGACATGACCCTAGTTTGGTTGAGCCGCGCGAAAAGATGGCTTACGAGATTAGCCGGCAGCTGACAGGTAACCATCGACTGATTGAGCAGAACTATACCAAAGCAGGAGAACTGCTTTGGGAACAGGATCTGGACTTCTTGTTTAAGGTGAAAGGCTTTCTTGGCATGGTAGCGACGACTGCCAACGCGATTGACGTTACACCGCCGGTCGAGTCGCCGGTGAGGCTGATTTAGAGAGCTTTGCGAGTTAGAGTGACGATATCCGATCCTATCCCCGTGACGGTACTGACCGGTTTCCTCGGCAGCGGAAAGACTACGATTCTATCACGCTTGGTTTCGCACCCGAAGTTTATCGATACTGCAGT
Source organism: Alphaproteobacteria bacterium UBA830 (assembly GCA_002295635.1). Lineage (GTDB taxonomy): Bacteria > Pseudomonadota > Alphaproteobacteria > MPNO01 > UBA830 > UBA830. The sequence goes on from DBHK01000005.1 coordinate 89,404, forward strand.
TATCGTAAACGAATTTGGAGACGTGGGACTGGACCACGTGCTCCTAGAGGCGGCTGAGGAAAACATTATCGACCTTTCCTGCGGCTGCATATGTTGCACTATCCGCGGTGACCTGGTGTCTACGTTGGTTGATCTATATGAGCGCCGTGAGGCCGGAGAAATTCGGTCATTTCAACGCGTTGTGTTGGAAACCACTGGGCTCGCTGATCCCGCGCCGATCATTCATACGTTGATGCAGGATCCACTTGTTTTCGAACACTACCGACTTGCCAGAATGGTAACGACATTTGATGCTATCAACGGTATGGAAACGCTCTCATCTTATCCTGAGGCTGTTAAACAGGTGGCAGTTGCTGATGATTTAGTGATCACCAAGACTGATCTTGTTAAAGATAATGAAATTATAGAGTCGCTAGAGTCTCACCTCGCCGAAATTAACCCGTCTGCCGAAATTACATTTTGTATAAATGGCACTATTGATTTTACTCTCTTATTTGTGGGCGGACTATACGATCCAAACGGGAAAGGTAATGAGGTGAACAATTGGCTTAGCCAAGAAGGGACGCATCGGGATCATGTTCACGGTTCCAATCCCGATACTAACCGGCATGGCAGCGATATCCAGACGTTTACACTTATCCGCAAAGATCCGGTTAGCAGAGGCGCCCTCGGGGCTTTCATGCAGATGCTGGCGGACCAGAAGGGCGATAAGCTACTTCGCCTGAAAGGTCTGGTGCTGCTATCCGACGGTCTGGATCGGCCGGCAGTGGTACATGGGATCCAGCACGTAATTCATCCGATAAGGCGATTAGATGCTTGGCCCGGTGGTGTCTCTGAGACGAGGCTGGTGCTTGTAGTTCGTGATATTGATCAGAGCTGGGTCAGTGATCTTTGGGACCGGGTGGTTTGTAGTGCTTATGCGGATATAGTGGTCTAACTGTTTTCCTAAGAAAACAAAAAGCGCTAAATTCTAACCTGCGCGCTAGGAGGCATTGATGAACCATACCGGTATAGATAAGGTTACGTATGGGCTTGCGGATATTGAGGCGGGCTCGAGATTCTGGACTGATTTTGGGCTACAGCCGGTAGATATTGGTAACGGCCACACCGCCTTTACGACTCAAAATGGTGCAGTTGTTGAATTGAGACCGGTTGATGATCCTTCCCTGCCACCGCCAGTCGGAGACAATGTTGAGGCTACTGTTCGAGAAGCCATGTTCGGTGTCCGCTCTGCCGAGGATCTGGATAGATTGGCGGCCAATTTATCAGAGGATCGCGAGGTCCGTGAAGATCCGGATGGCTCTATTCATAGTGTCGATCCGCTTGGATACGGGCTCGCCTTCCGTGTGACGCAGACAAAGTCGGTACAAGCCCCAGAACTGGAAGTGAACGTGCCCGGCCGCGCAAATCGAATCAACAAACGAGCAGAGAAATTTGATAAGGCGGCGCCACTGGAAATTTCACATATCGTATACGTAACGGACGATATAGAGCCTCACAAGGAGTTTTATGTTGACCGCCTTGGCTTCAAACTGACGGACGCCTATCCGGGGCGGGGGTATTTTACCCGCGGTGCGGCAGCTCATCATCACCACAACTTGTTCCTCCTTAATACCGGACCGGGTAAGCGAGGATTCCATCATGTCGCGTTCGAGGTCGGAACCATCCACGAATTGTTTGGCGGTGGCAATAATATGACGCGCCAAGGCTGGGAAACGATGATCGGTCCGGGAAGACATCCGATTTCATCCTGCTATTTCTGGTATTTTAAGAACCCTTGTGGCGGTGCGGCTGAATACGATTTTGACTCCGACGTAGTGGACGATAACTGGGAGGCAAAGGAATGGGAGTCCACACCTGAGAACTTTGCAGAGTGGGCCCTCGGCGAGGGTATGGCAGCGGAAATGATGTTCAAGGGTATCCAGGGCAGCTTCCGAGACCGAAAACCGGAATGAAACCTGCACCATTCGACTATATCCGCGCGGCTACAATAGAAGACGCAATAGCTGCCCTTTCCGGCAGCAATGGCACGGCTAAGGTTATTGCGGGCGGCCAGAGCATCGTGCCAATGCTTAACTTCCGGCTGGTAGATGCACCACTCTTCGTAGATATAAATGGAATACAAGGCCTCTCAGGGGTCTCTGAAAACGAAAAAGGTGGTGTTCGCATTGGTGCTCTTACCCGACACTTTGAACTCGAGACATCAGACCTGATCCGAAACCATTATCCGGTATTTCACGAAGCGATGAAGCACGTAGCGCACCTGGCAATCCGAAACCGTGGTACGATTGGGGGCAGTTTGTCTCATGCTGATCCGGCGGCTGAATTACCGGCAATATCCGTTCTCCTCGATGCCGAAATCATTGCGATTGGTGAGCATGGTGAGCGGAGGATCGCAGCTAGTGACTTTTTTGAGGCTCCTTTGACAACTTGCCTTCACACTACAGAGATTGTTACCGCCGTGGAGTTACCGCGATTGACCATCGGGACCGGCTGGGGGTTCGAAGAATTCTCGCAACGTCGTGGCGATTTTGCGGTAGCAGGGGTGGCGGCGATAGTCACTAAAGATGGCGATGTTCTAAGCGATGTTCGGATCGCCGTTTTCGGAGCCCACAATACGCCGCTCAGAGCGGTTCGGGCGGAACAGGCTATGAGAGAAGCCGGGATAGACGCAGCGGTGGATATGCTGCGGTTGGAGATTGACCCATCCGGCGATCTTAGAGGTTCTAAGGATTACCGGCGACACCTAGCAGGAGTTCTATGTAAACGAGCACTGCATGGTGCCATGGAAAGGGCCGCTTGATGATGGGAAAGGTTGCTATCTCGCTAACGGTTAATGGCACTAGCCACAGTGTAGAGGTAGAGCCTAGGTTGCTACTCGCCGATTTCATCCGTGAAAACCTAGACCTTACCGGCACCCATGTCGGATGCGAACATGGAATATGTGGCGCCTGCACCATTCTGATGAATGGTGATAGCATCCGTTCGTGTTTGACGCTCGCCGTTCAAGCTGACGGCGCTCAAATCGAAACTGTAGAGAGCCTCGGAGATGCCGAAGAGTTAGGAGGTCTCCAAAAGGCATTTCGTGAGCATCATGCGCTACAATGTGGGTTCTGCACTCCCGGTATGTTGATGACGGCGACGGATATGTTGCGCAAATATCCACTGGAATCTGAAGAAGACATCCGTGATGGATTGTCGGGCAACATATGCCGCTGCACCGGCTATCAACACATCGTTAATGCGGTACGAGCGGCCCGAGATGAGAGAGATAGGGGATGAGTGCGCCGGATGATATAGATGTGACTCGGCCGCAGTTCGTCGGCGCAAAAGTGATTCGGCGTGAGGACCCACGGCTGTTAAGCGGTGCCGGAATGTATGTTGCGGATATTAAGCGCCACGGCATGTTGCATATGGCGTTCCGTCGCAGCGATTATGCTCATGCTGCGATCATCTCAATCGATGTTGAACAGGCAAAAGCCGTGGACGGCGTCGTCGCCGTCTATACCGGCGATGATATCGCGGCGATGGCGAAACCTTATCAGGCGACGTCGCGGATGAAAAATTATCAGGCAACTTTTATCCCGCCGTTAGCCGTTAGAAAGGTGCGCTATGTCGGTGAGGCGGTTGTCGCTGTTGTGGCTAAGAGCCGTTACGTAGCAGAAGACGCGCTCTCAATGATCAATATTGATTACAAACCGTTGGTGGTAATGGTCGACCCCGAGAAATCTCTTACATCGGATGCGCAGAAAATTCATGACGACTTGGAATCGAATATTTTAGCCGAACGAGAATTCACCCGTGGGGAAGTTGATCAAGCATTCGAAGAGGCCACGACCACGGTAGGTGGAAAGTTTCATTTTACCCGCACAACACCAGTCACTATCGAAGCCCGAGCGGCCGTCGCTGAATATGACACCCGCGCAAGGTCTCTGACGTTGCACTGCACTACCCAGATACCAGGAATTCTGCGCGATAAGCTATCGGAGATTCTTGATTTGGCTGGTCCGCGCATTCGTGTAGTTGCCCCGGATGTTGGTGGCGGGTTCGGCGGCAAGACTTCGCTTTATTCCGAGGAAATTGTCGCCTGTGCAGTCAGCCGATCCCTTGGCAAGCCCGTAAAATGGGTTAGTGATCGAATGGAAGACCTGATGACTACAGGTCATGCGTTCGATGAGGTCGTTTATGCCGATCTCGCGTTAGCGGCGGACGGGTCCATCCTTGGACTGAAAACCGACGTAATTGGTGATGTTGGCGCCTATTCGATTTACCCCTGGACTGCCACGATTGAGCCGGTGCAAGTGGTTAGTTTCATGCCCGGCCCTTACCGGATTGAAAATTATTCCGCGCGCGTCCGTTCAGTTGCGACTAACAAAACACTGACTGGTGCTTATAGAGGTGTCGGGAGACCAATATCGGTTTTCGTAATGGACCGCCTCCTCGACATGGCTGCGCGTAAAATCGGTATGGATCCGGTTGAGATACGACGACGAAATCTGGTGAACGACGACGAATTTCCCTACAAGGCCGCGTCGGGTCTGGTATGGGACAAATCAGCCTTTCAAGCCTGTTTGGGGGGGGCTTCCGCTGGAATTTGCTATGACGACCTGCGACGAGACCAGAAAGCAGCGCGCTCAGAAGGCCGTTGGGTCGGTATCGGTGTGGCCTCCTACGCGGAGCTTACCGGTGTTGGCTCCCGGATCGCAGTGGCGCCAGGTATGCCAATCAACACCGGAACGGAAACCTGTAGTGTCGCTATTGACTCAACCGGAGCGATTACGGCGAGCTTTGGCCTCGCGAGCCAGGGGCAGGGAATGGAAACCACCTTGGCACAGGTGGTGGCACAGGAACTTGGTGTGAAGGTTGATGACGTTGATATTATACTAGGAGATACGTCAGCGGTCTCTCATGGAACAGGCACCTACGCCAGTCGTGGCGCTGTCTTTGGCGGCGGAGCAGGTACGCTCGCGGCAAAAGCGGTCCGTGAAAAAATCATCCGTGTCGCGGGTCATCTTTTAGAGGCGGCGGAGGAAGACATCGAAACTGGCAACGGTAACGTTTGGGTCAAGGGCACGGACCGCGTTATGACTGTTCGCGATCTGGCTCGCGCTCTCTATTCTGACATGGGCCGAGTACCCAAAGAAATGCGTGACGAGATCGATAATCTGGAAGCCACTAAGGTTTACGATCCTTTTTTTGGGACCACTACGGCGGCCACGCATATTTGCCGAATTGAAATTGATCCCGAAACCTACAAGGTTGAGATCGATAAATACATTGTGGTTGAAGATTGTGGGCGCGTTATAAATCCGATGATCGCTGACGGGCAGGCCCATGGCGGCGTTGCGCAAGGAATCGGTGTCGCGCTGATGGAAGAGGTTGTTCACGATGATAATGGTCAGGTCTTGACTGCAAGTCTTGTAGATTATGTTGTGCCGTCCGCGGCAGAGGTGCCGTCAATGGACGTTATACATGTCGAAGCTGAACTGCCGGGCACTATCGGTGGATTTCGAGGACTTGGCGAGGGCGGTACGATTGGTGCGCCAGCCTGCATCGCTAATGCAATTTCTGATGCGCTAAGCCCGCTCGGAGTCGAAATTACGGAAATTCCTGCAACGCCTGAAAGGATATTTCGATTAATAGAGGAGGCAAAACCCTGAACTCAAATTATCGGTGAGTTCATGAGGCGGTCTCAAGAGAGGTCCCGGTATAAATTATGCTGGTGGGTTGGTGCGACGCGATTTCCGCTTAGTCGTATCCCGGAGGGGGTGAGAAGCGTCGGTAGTATTTTTCTAAAAGACCCGCAAAGTGTATGCAGGTACGGTCGCTGTACTGCGGCCCGATAATTTGGACGCCAACAGGCATGCCGTCTCCTGCGAATCCTATGGGTGCTACTGTGGTCGGTAGGTATGTGAAGTTCGAATAGCCGGGTAGCCAGATCTGGTTCATGAAGGGCTGCAGCGTCCCATCGATCGGGATGATTCGTTCATAAGGCGGAGTATCGGTGTGTGGGATTGCGGTTGTTACGGTAGCGGCGGTTAGCATCAAATCATATTTTTGGAAGAACTCGTGCCATTTCCAGCGGATGCGATGGCGTGCCTCGTTAATTGTCGTCCAGTCGCGATGCGATAGCGTCATACCGCGCAGCATCCGCGCCCACTTACTATCATCACCAGGTTCAAGCGCATTGCGAGCTTTTAGATTTTCAGAAAAATCTTCCTCGGTCTGTCGGCCTGATGTCGTGGCGCGTAACATTATATCATATAGCCGATGCGCCTCATTTGCATCAAAATCGGGCCGCACGCCAACCTCGATTTCCACTTTGCTACTCTTTAGGAAATCGGCCAGTTCCTGCTGGAGTGTGATCACGTCGCTTGAAAGCTTAACTGAGTCATCCTCCACAAGAATGGACACCTTATATTCTTCTATACTTTTCTTTATCGGTGGCGGCAGTGAGAGCCGTAAACCGGTTTCTTCGATCTCGTCGAGGCCCTGAATAGCGGATAGTCCGACGTCAAGATCTCCCGCGCTGCGGGCTAGTGGACCGATGACTAACATATCGATCGGCGCAACGTTTTGGCTAAGTGTATGCCCGATAGTAGAACAAATACCCATTGTTGGTTTGTGGCCGAATAGGCCGCAATGGGCGGCGGGGTTTCGGATGGAACCCGCAATATCGCTCCCTACCTCAAAGCCCGTTAAACCCGCACTTAGCGCTGCCGCCGACCCACCGGACGACCCACCTGGCGTACGTTTGACGTCCCATGGATTGGCAGTCCTCCCATAAATAGCATTGAAACTCTGGCAGTCGGCCAGCCAAATCGGGATGTTGGTCTTTCCGAATATGATAGCGCCAGCTTCACGCAGGCGTTGGACGGCGACTGCGTCCTGTTTGGCAATGTTTTTTCTATTCGCATGCACGCCCCATGTAGTTGGCAAACCCCTTACGTCAAAGGATTCTTTTACCGTCATTGGTATGCCATGTAGCGGGCCCACCTTATGGTTTTGGGCCAGCGCATTATCAGCATCGAGAGCGAGGCGGCGAGCGACGGGGATATCTGTAGAGATTATAGCATTCAGTGAAGGGTTAAGTCTTTCAACTCGGTCGAGGTAATGGTCAAGCAATTCAAGGCAGCTGATCTTTCGCCGCCGGATCATGCTGGCCAATCTCCTCGCGGGATAAAAGGCGATATCTGTCATGTCTTCGCTCTAAGCTGGTATCCAAACCCCGATACGTTAGTCATGAGCAATGGGATTGTCGAACTGGCAGTCTTGCGTCTTAGCCTTAGATATGAGGAAATTCTAGTAATAACGGGGGAGGGGTGTATCCAATGCCTCAGGCGTTTTCAAAGTTCAATTACGAAGAGGTGCGGGCGGGATTTTCGCTCGACGTGCCAGATGATTTCAATTTTGCTTTTGATGTGGTTGCCAAACGCGGCCGGGAAAATGACAAAACCGCGCTGATCGCGATCGACCGCACAGGGAAAAACACGGTACTTCACAGTTATGCAGATCTTGACAGAATGTCGAGTTACTTCGCTAACGCTTTGATGACATTGGGTGCCGAGAAAGGTGATTTCGCCTTCGTAATGATCCCACGTATCGTAGAATGGTATCAGGTTCTGCTTGGCTGCACGAAAATGGGTGTTGTCGCCATGCCGGGCACCAACCTATTGACGGCGAAGGATATTGAGTATCGAGTCAACCGGGCCAGGGCTCGGCTCGTGATTGTGACAGAGGATCACGCTGAGAAGGTTGATCAGATAAAGAATAATTGTCCTTCTATAGAATACCTTATTCTAATCGGTGATGCGCGTTGTGGCTGGATGACGCTCCGGGATATTTGCGCGTCCGAAAATGAAACCGTCGATCGCGCGGTACTTCCACCGACACGTGCCGACGAAGATATGCTGATCTATTTTACGTCCGGCACTACCCATATGCCCAAAATGGTTGTCCGCGATCATGCCTATGCACTGGCACACTCGATTACTGGCGATTACTGGATGGATCTACGTGACGATGATGTACACTGGACGTTGACAGACACCGGTTGGGCGAAGGCGGCATGGGGACTTCTGTATCCGCCGCTGCTCGCGGGCGCTGCGGTTGTTTTATACGACGGAGAGGGTTTCGACGCTGACATTCATTTAAGGATCATTAGTGAACACAAGGTGACAACGTTCTGCGCTCCACCAACGATCTATCGCTTGTTGGCACAGATGGATCTTTCGGCGGCCAACTTTTCGTCCCTTAGGCACTGTTTTGGTGCTGGTGAGCCGCTAAACCCAGAGGCCATGAGAGCATGGAAAGCTGCAACCGGCTGCGATATATACGATGGATACGGTCAGACAGAGTCGATTAACATTGTCGCCAATTTTCCTGGGATGGAAATTCGTCCCGGATCTATGGGAAAACCAGTGCCGGGTATCACGGTTGATATCATCGACGCAGATGGCAACATACTAGCCGATGACGAGGTTGGGCATATCGGGGTTCAGATCTCTGATCCTTGGCCACCGGGTTTGTTCAAGGGATATTTCCGAGATGATGCTGTCACTGCGGAGGCATTCCGTAACGGTTGGTATTATACCGGTGACAAGGCCACCCGCGATGTCGACGGTTATATCTGGTTTGTGGGCCGTTCGGATGACATTATTTCATCGGCCAGCTATCGCATAAGTCCTTTTGAGGTCGAAAGCGCATTGATCGAACACGAAGCTGTTCTCGAATCTGCCGTTGTAGCCAAGCCTGATGAAATACGAGGCGAAATTGTCATGGCTTACATAATTTTGGCGGCTGAGTTCAAACCGTCCGAAGATCTCGCGAACGATATTAAAGAATTCGTGAGGCAACAGACCGCGCCGTATAAATACCCCCGCGTTATAGAATTCCGTGATTCGCTGCCCAAAACCATATCAGGTAAGATCCGGCGGGTAGAGCTTCGGGAGGAAGCAGCGAAGCGGTGACTTCTAATCAACACCTGTAGCGG
>DBHK01000009.1:0-9506 GCA_002295635.1 Alphaproteobacteria bacterium UBA830
CAAGCGCCGCCGCCGAGTGATGGGCAAAGTAGGGATCGAAAATCTGGCCTTTCGCCATGCAACATAAATCAGCTCGGCCGTTAGCTATGATTTCATTAATCTGTCTCGGGCCTCCTACATTTCCAACTGTCATTGTTGGAATTTCTGCCTCTTTTCTAATGCGTTCACTGAACGGTGTCTGGAATAAGCCCTCGGCCCTTGGGCGAGGCCCATCGGTCACGTTTCCACTAGATACATCAATGATGTCGAGCCCAGCTGCTTTAAGTATTTTTGCGATTTTCACTGCGTCATCCACTTCGGTACCACCGTCAACCCAGTCGTAGGCAGATATGCGCATTGAAATAGGTTTTTCCTCAGGCCAGTTATCGCGAATTGCGTGAAATACCTCTAGTGGGAAACGCATACGGCCGTCGAGCGGTCCGCCATACCGATCCTTCCTTGTATTAGATAACGGAGAAATAAAGCTTGAAATCAGGTAACCATGTCCGCCGTGAATTTCGATCATGTCAAAACCCGCCTCGTCCGCCCAGCGTGCACCTTGAGCAAAGGCGGCAACCAGGCGATCAATGTCATTTTGTGACATTTCGTGAGGTATTTGGCTGGTTGAAGAAAACGCAATGGGTGAGGGAGACAGAATATCCCAAGCCTGATTCTCTGGCAGTGGTCCTCCGCCCTTCCAAGCGACCTCGCAGCTAGCTTTCCGGCCAGCATGTGCAAGCTGAATAGCTATCTTGGCTTCAGAGTGTTCGTGTACAAAGTCAACAACTCGTTTCCATGGATCCACATGCTCCGGTTTGTATATTCCTGCACATCCGCGGGATATACGGCCTTCCGGCGAGATATCGGTCATCTCAGTAATGATGAGACCTGTACCGCCCGTGGCCCGGCTCCCAAGGTGGACGAGATGCCATTCGTTGACCGTACCGTCGACAGCGGAGTATTGACACATCGGGGACATGACTAATCGGTTATTAATCGTCATTTCGCGCAGGGTGAAGGGTTTAAACATTGGGGCTTCGATCATAATATTATTCCGGTCTGGTTGAGTACGTAGCGGCCATATATTAGACCGGTTTTCCTATCCAGCACCCATCGCGCGGGTTCCACAGTTTCAATCGGGAAAGCGTCAACTATGTTTTCGTTTCGATCCACTAGTTCAATATCCCAATTATCATTTTCTGTCAGTTATCTATCCCTTGTTGCATTATGACCTTTGACGTCTCGAATTTGTGTTCGGTATTGAACAGAAAAGGAACATAAAATTAAGCTAAGGCACAAGCGGCAATTAGAATAAAGCCTCTCACTGATCAAGTGGAAGGGGGCGGGAAGATTTTGATCTAGAAGCGGAGTAGAAAACAATAAGGAAAGACAAAAACCGCGCGGAATTTCGAAGATGATTAGTGGTGCCGCCGGTGAGAATTGAACTCACGACCTCACCCTTACCAAGGGTGCGCTCTACCCCTGAGCTACGGCGGCATGCAAACCGGCGGGAACAATGCCATTGGGGATTGAAATGTCAACTGTATCACCGCTGAATTAGGGGTATAACCTGTATATGAAAGAGAACAAAAAATTTTTATCGGCGGGTGAGAAAAAACGACGTGAGCGTCAGGCGGAAGCGTTAAGAGCCAACTTAAAGCGTCGGAAGGAGCAGGTACGCAAACGCAACAATACTAGCGAACGCGCTACGGCAAATAATAAACCGGCCGTGTCAGAGTAGTCGTAAGATGCATCAGAATATCAAGAGGTTACAGCGGGCATTCGTATTCGTTCGGAGTTTGTGAGGCAGCACGCGACATTTTTGGAAAATTAAGTTCAGTCAGTGAATTGATAAGGCAAAATGGACCAAATTCTCATCCAGGGTGGTAGCCCTCTTAGAGGTAATGTTGCCGTTAGTGGTGCCAAGAACGCCGCTCTACCACTTATGGCGGCAAGCCTTTTGAGCTCAAAACCACTCATGCTCAAGAATCTTCCACGCCTCGCTGATATTTCAACGATGTCGCAATTGTTAACGCAGCATGGAGTAGATATTCGCGATCTTGGAGATAGTGGCGCTGGAACGAAGATGGTTCTCAATGCGAACAAAGTTAATAATACTATAGCGCCATATGATCTGGTACGTCGCATGCGAGCATCAGTTCTGGTTTTGGGCCCGCTCCTTGCGCGCTTTGGGCAAGCGAAAGTCTCACTACCCGGGGGTTGCGCGATTGGGACCCGGCCGGTTGATCTGCATATTCAGGGTTTGGAATCCCTAGGTGCGGAAATAGATCTGGAGGAGGGGTATATAACGGCACGTGCATCTAAAGGATTAGTCGGTGGGAAGGTAGTATTTCCGTGTGTCTCAGTTGGTGCCACTGAAAATATCTTGATGGCTGCGAGCCTAGCGAAAGGGGAGAGTGTTCTGACCAATTCAGCGCGAGAGCCGGAGGTGACGGATCTTGCTAATTGTCTGGTTTCTATGGGGGCTAAGATTGATGGTATTGGCTCGGGCACGCTCATGATCCAGGGTGTCGATAGCTTGTCGGAAGCAGAACATTCGGTAATTGGAGACCGTATTGAGGCCGGGACTTATGCGATGGCCGCGGCTATAACCGGTGGGGATCTGACGCTGAGTGGAGTGCCATTGGAGCTTCTGGAGGCGGTTTTCAATACACTTTCTCAAGCAGGGTTATCGCTGGAAAGCCGCCCTTACGGTACGAGGGTCAGCCTCGACAGAGCTGGGATCCAGGGGGTTGATATTATGACTGAGCCCTTTCCCGGTTTCCCGACGGACTTGCAGGCGCAGATTATGGCGATGATGTCCGTGGCGGATGGAGCGGCAATGATCACGGAAACAATCTTTGAAAATCGTTTCATGCACGTGCCGGAATTATCCCGTATGGGCGCAAATATCAATGTAAACGGAGCGACGGCCTTAGTCAGAGGGGTCAGACGTTTAACTGGCGCGGAAGTAATGGCAACCGACCTGCGCGCATCTTCATCGCTGGTTTTGGCAGCTCTTGCTGCACATGGTGAGACGGTGATACGACGTGTATATCATTTAGATCGTGGTTACGAACGAATTGAAGAAAAGCTCGCCGCGTGTGGCGCTGTAATAGAACGGCGGCCGGAGCGATAACGCGGGAAGACAAATGCCTGATACGTTACTTAAATTGGTTGCTGCCGACGAAGAAGATATCGTTGTTTTGCCAATGTTTCTTGAGGATGCTGTGGTTCCTGTAAGTAAAATGATTTATTTATCATTGGAAAAAAGATTTGCGCTTGTTGGCCATAGGTTTTGTTGGGAGGACACCGGCGCGGAGAAGATTGATGGCGCAATCTACGAGCGGATCCGTTGCGTTATTTCTTTTGATAATGTTATCGGCGTCCAACGAAAGCGTCCCGATCAGTTAAAGCTTGGAGCGATGCTTGATTTGCTGGCGCTGAGCGGGACGAAATAGTATGTAGACCTCCTTTTTGCTGGTGGCGCGACGATCAGGCTTAAAGTCGAGTCTGTTCTCTGCCATGTGGAAGATTTTGGAGAATCTTGGCCTACACAATGGCGTCCCACACATTGGGGGGGGAGTTGGTTTTCTTGGTGTAGGGTTTGACGCAGGAGAATAAGATGACTGGCGTGAACGGAAAACTGCGTATGGCCGTGCCGCGCGGGCGAATTTTAGACGAGCTTTTGCCATTGATGTTGGGGGCTGGCATCGAGCCCGAGCAGTCATTCCACGACAAGCACGAACGCAAATTAGAGTTTCAAACTAACGTCCGAAATTTATCAATCCTAAGAGTTCGATCGTTCGATATCGCAACTTTTGTCGCTTTTGGTGCTGCCGAGATAGGTATTGCAGGCCGAGATGTCCTCCTAGAGTTTGATTTTCCAGAAGTTTATGCGCCGCTAGATCTTGGTATTGGGGCCTGCCGAATGGTCGTGGCGGAGTCCGAGGAGCTTCGAGAAAAGGATGACCCCGGACGCTGGAGTCATGTTCGGGTTGCTACAAAGTATCCAAAAATTACTCGCCGACATTTTGCGGCGCGCGGAGTTCAGGCGGAGTGTGTGAAGCTGAATGGCGCAATGGAGATAGCACCTTCATTGGGCTTATGTCGCCGTATCGTTGACCTGGTATCCACGGGGTCTACTTTAAAAGCGAATGGCCTTATAGAGGTTGAAGAAATCGCTGAAATCACGTCGCGCCTCGTCGTAAACCGCGCGGCGCTGAAGACTAGGCCAAAAGAAATCCAGGGTTGGATCAGGCGTTTCGAGGAGGTGCGTGATGCCGCTTAGGCTTTCAAACCGCGCTTCGGGATTTGCCGAAGATTTTGACCGATACGTCGGACGGCGAAGGGAGGTGGGTGAGGATGTATCGGCGGTGGTATCTGAAATCATTGCCGACGTGCGTAGCCGGGGAGATGCAGCGGTTATTGACTATACATCTCGCTTCGACAAGCTAGACATCTCTGAAGGGCTCCGTGTCGATCCGGCTCTGATTGATTCGGCGAAAGGTGCTTGCCGGTCCGAAGAGATTGCTGCTTTAGAGATGGCTGCGAATAGAATTCGGGCCTTCCACGTGCGCGAGAGGCCGGAAGGGATTTCCTATACAGATGAAGAAGGCGTATGGCTAGGTTCCCGCTGGAGGCCGCTTTCGGCGGTCGGGATATACGTACCTGGTGGCACAGCAGCCTATCCGAGTTCGGTTTTGATGAATGCTATTCCAGCCAATGTAGCCGGTGTTCCGCGCATTGTTATGGTTGTCCCGACGCCTAGTGGTGAGATCAACCCTCTAGTGTTGGCGGCTGCCGATCTTGCCCGGGTAGATGAAATATACCGGATAGGTGGCGCTCAGGCCGTGGCGGCTTTAGCGTTTGGAACTGAGAGCATCGCACCGGTTGACAAGATCACTGGTCCGGGGAACGCTTACGTAGCCGAGTCGAAACGACAAGTTTTTGGTACCGTTGGCATAGATATGATCGCCGGTCCTTCGGAAATAGTAGTGATTGCTGATTCTGAGAACGACCCTTCCTGGATTGCCGCGGATCTTTTGTCTCAAGCAGAGCACGATACGTCGTCCCAGTCAGTATTGATTACTGATAGCGGTGCTTTAGCAGATTCTGTTGCAGATGCGATTGAACAACTATTAGAGGATCTTCCTCGCCACGACATTGCTAGAAAAAGTTGGGAAGATCATGGAGCAATAATCCTGGTTGATACGCTGGATCGGGCTGTGGAGCTGGTTGATCGCATCGCACCAGAACATCTTGAACTCGCGGTGGAAGACCCTGATGGCCTCGCGTCCGAAATCTCGCATGCTGGAGCTATATTCATGGGACGCCATACACCAGAAGCAATAGGGGATTATATAGCCGGCCCAAACCATGTCTTGCCGACTGGCCAAAGTGCGCGCTTTTCGTCTGGTCTAAGCGTGATCGATTTCATGAAACGCACGACTATGGTGTCCTGCGACCCAGCTGCATTATCGCGAATTGGTCCCGCTGCAGTGACTTTGGCTGATGCCGAGGGCCTTGAAGCTCATTCCCGATCATTGTCAATTAGGCTCAATAAACGCTGATGGTGGGCAAGTAGGGCATGTTGGATGAGCGAAATAAACTCTTCGATGTTCAACTGGACGACCATAATTTTTTTGCTCGAAACCCTGAAGTTGAGCATGAGCGCCGGATCGCTATCTACGATCTGCTTGAAGAAAACAAATTTGAGATGATCGGCGGAGATATTGGACCATATGCACTGTACCTCAAACGGGAGGAAAATAAGTTGATATTCGAAATTACAGCGCAAACCGGTTTTAATGTTGCGAAATTCCCGCTGCTGTTGACTTCGTTTCGCAAAATTATCCGAGACTATTTCAAGGTTTGTGAGAGTTACTACGAGGCTATCAAATCCGCTTCTCCTTCCAAGATAGAGGCTATTGATATCGGGCGTCGTAGTTTGCATGATCAAGGTGCTGTTATGCTCCGTGAAAAACTTTCGGAACATGTTTCTGTCGATGAAAGCACCGCCCGCCGTCTTTTTACTCTTATTTGTGTATTGTACGTTCGGGGGTGAATGCCATGGCAGATTTCCCATCTAGCATCTTGTTCGTATGTGGCGAGAACGCTCTCCGGTCGCCAATGGCGGAGGCGCTGACCAAGAACAGGTATGGAACACAAATTTTCGTAGATTCGGTTGGGGTTCGAAATGGTGATCTCGATCTAATGGCGATTGCTGTTATGAAAGAGATCGGGATAGATTTGTCACTTCATAAGTCGAAACGGTTGGATGATTTAATGGATACCTCGTTTGAGGTTATTGTATCCCTATCGCCCGAAGCGCAACACACGGCAATTGAACTGACGCGTGTTACCGCATCGGAAGTAGAATACTGGCCGACGCCGGATCCCTCAGTTGCGGAGGGGCACCGGGATGAGCGTCTCGCCGCTTATCGAGACCTTCGTGACTATTTAATTCGGTGTATTGGAAAGCGCTTTGGATAAGTGATGATCGAGTCATGCGAAAAGGCCGAGGAAATTTCTATTTTTGAAGACCCTTGACCTTATTGACCCAAGGCACCACTTTCGCGCCAATCACTCTTAATAACGGGAGATACGATGGCTAAGGAAGATCTTATAGAGTTTGCGGGGACCATTCTCGAATTATTACCCAACGCAATGTTCAGAGTGAAATTGGACAACGACCATGAAGTGCTCGCACATACTTCGGGCAAGATGCGTAAAAACCGTATTCGGGTTCTAGCTGGCGATCGCGTAAATGTGGAAATGACGCCCTACGATCTGACTAAAGGTCGTATCACCTTCCGATTCAAATAGAGACAATGGTCCGGAATCCTGGGCCGCACCGGCTGGTCCTCGCTTCCGCGTCTCCTCGACGAAAAGAGCTTCTCGGCCAAATTGGAATTGTGCCCGAAGCTATTGTCCCGGCCGATATTGATGAGATGCCAAATCCCGGCGAAAAGCCAGGCCCTCTCGCTAGACGGTTGTCATTAGAAAAAGGGAAGACAGTCGCGGCTGAGGTCAGCGATACCTGGGTTCTATCGGCAGATACCATTGTTGCAGTCGGAAGACGAATTCTGGGAAAGCCGGAAAATGAAAGCCAGGCACGAACTTTCCTTCATTTACTCTCTGGCCGCCGGCATAAGGTTTATGGCGGCATAACGGTCATTGCACCTGAAAAGCCTCCGATTACCCGAATGGTGACCACAACCGTTACGTTAAAGAGATTGGAGGATCGTGAAATAGACAGATATCTAGAAACCGGTGAATGGCGAGGAAAAGCAGGAGGATATGCGATACAGGGGGCAGCGGGCGCATTCGTTAAGGACATCAACGGATCCTACTTCAATGTTGTCGGCTTGCCGCTATACGAAACGCTTTCTCTCCTGCGGGGGGGCGGATATGTCTTATAGAATTGAGTACCTTACAGTGGATTCGTAATGACCCAAGAACTGTTAATTAATGTCACCTCTGCCGAAATTCGAGCTGCTTTAATGAATGACGGTGCGCTGATAGATCTAATTGTCGAACGTCGTGAACGAGGAAGCGTTGTTGGAAATATTTATTTGGGCCGCGTAGATCGTGTCATAAATGCCATGGAAGCAGCCTTTGTAAATGTGGGATTGCAACGATCAGGATTTTTGCGACTTGATGGCGGTAGGCGTCGAGACGGTGCTGATGATGTACCAATCCACGAAGGTGAAATAATTATGGTTCAGGTCGTAAAGGACGCGATAGGCGGCAAAGGTGTGCAACTTTCTCGTCGGCTGACCCTACCGGGACGTTTTCTTGTCTATGTTCCGCTGCAGGATCGAGTAATGGTATCCCGTCAGATTGAAGAAGAAACCGAGCGCAACCGTCTGATAAATTTGATGTCAGAACTGGTTGAGGGCGGTGAAGGTTTTATAGTTCGAACGGCAGCTGTTGGTGCTAGTGCAGAGGAACTTGAATCGGACCGTAATCGGCTTAGAGACACATGGACAGGTATCGTAGAATCGCAAGAGGGATCCAAAGTTCCCTTTTGCCTACACGCTGATCTTGATCCCTTATTAAGAGTGCTTCGGGACTACGCGTTGGAGAATATCGACACGGTTCAGATTGATGATGGAGTTGCCTCCGAGGCTGCCCGACAGTTTTGTACCAAGGCTATACCTAGAATGAGTGACGTCATACGACTTCATACGGGTCCACAGCAGCTTTTCGATCAATACGGAATCGAGGAGGAGATAGAACGGGTATGCTCTCACCGAGTAGACCTAATTTCAGGGGGTAGTCTGATTATTGAGTCAACTGAGGCTCTGACGTCAATCGACGTAAATTCCGGTAAGTTCGATAATGCATCGGATCTCGAACAGATGGCTTACCGAACAAACCGTGAAGCTGCGGTCGAAGCCGCTCGGCAAATCAGAGTTAGAAACATATCGGGACTTATTGTGGTCGATTTCATTCATATGGACGATGAAATAAAATGGGATGAGATCATAGAGTTACTTGAAAATGCTGCCCGCAAGGATCGGAATCCAACGCGTATTCTGGACGTTACAGAGGCTGGGCTCGTAGAAATTACGCGTCGTCGTCGTCGTGAACCACTATTGCAAACGATGACCGAAGTCTGCGCCGCCTGCGATGGGCAGGGCCGACGGAAATCAGCGGCCGCGATATCAATAGAAATTTTGCGCGCCTTGCAACGAGAATCTATGAGCATGCCGCCAGGAGAGATTATACTTTATGCTAGGGAAGAAATTATCGACTCCCTTGAGAAGGGTTTTGATGAGATGCTGACTGGGATTGAGGAGGATACCGGCAGGACTATTATTCTCCGCCCTGATGATGAATATCATCGCGAAGTCTTCGATATTGTTGTGGAGTAAATTATGGCGAGTATTGCGCAATCGCGATGCCCGGTTTGCAACGCGGACAGAACCGAAAAATTCCGGCCGTTTTGTTCGAAGCGATGTTCGGAAATCGACCTGGGCCGATGGCTTTCTGGTAACTACGCGATCCCAACAGAAGAAGTGCCAGACGACTTCGACAGTGAAATTTCGGATCCGCAATGTGAACTTGAGTGATAGAAAACAATGTTTTTTGGAAAGAGCTAGACCGAGATAGAGCCGAACTGGGTCCGGGTCGGTATTGTGTATGGTGAGGTGAGAATTGCATACCAAAACCTTCAAAGATCAAACAAAACTTTGAAAAATCGCTGATCTTTTGTTAGTTTTCGAATGCGCCCCGGCTAGAGGATAAAGATCATTTAGAGTTAAGCTGCATGACATCAGTGTCCGTGGCTCTCTTTATTGACGGGATATATGATAGCCTGATAACTCATTGTCGATACAGGCTTATTGTCTGGGCGCATGAGACAAGTTTATGCAGCGCGGTGTCTGCTGGACAGATATAATGTTATTGCCTATAAGCGGCCGTTCGCAGATTTTGTCGGTATGCCCAGGTAGCTCAGTTGGTAGAGCATCGCACTGAAAATGCGGGTGTCGGTGGTTCAAATCCGCCCCTGGGCACCA
>DBHK01000015.1:0-188144 GCA_002295635.1 Alphaproteobacteria bacterium UBA830
GGTCGGAGGTTCGAATCCTCTCGCCCCGACCAAATTTAGGCTATTATATCAGTCGTTTACGGCTTTGAGGCGATGACTAGTCCGCGCTTGTGTGTTGGGGTGTAAGGATATTGTAAGGGTTTCATTTCCGTTTTGTCCCGTCACTGTAACATTTTTGTATTAAAAACGGTGGTTTTTTTGAGGGTTTTTGGCGGAATTATGACGACTTGGTTATAGGCTAACCGACTCATAATTAACAATAAAATTCACCATAAAAAAATAGCCTAAATTGGGGAGCATAAGGTCGGTAGTTCGAATTCTCTCACTCCGACGAAATTAATACCTTTACTCAGTCGGTTACCCGATTAAGAGATTGAAATAGCTGGAGAACGGACGGTTCGGGAGCCTTCATTATTCGAATTGTATTCTCGGCTAGGCGATCCAATTCCAGATAACCCGATATTTTGTCAAATTCAAACAAAAGGGTTCTTCCCAATACTTATTCTATAATTCATGTGCTTTTCTTTAGTGTAGGGAAGGTGATCGAGACAAGCCTTTCGGAAATTCGAAGAAGAATTCTTTGAATCCTTCCAGAACGTTAGTGTTCGGACCAATAAATCAAAATGGTTTTCTGCCTGCTCTAAGCGTTGAAGTCGAAAAAGGGTGTGAGCCAGATTATTTCTTGAAATTATAAGGGTATGTACAGCGTCATCGCTCCCATCCTGCTCTAAAACAGACATAGAAAAAATTTTTCTTGAGTGAGAAAGTGAAGCTTCAAAGTGGGCGAGGGCCTTAGCAAATTCGCCGTGACTAAAGGCCTCATTACCATCGATAGTTTTGCTTACGAAATTTCTATATATGCCGCCTAGCCGTCCTCGGGGTTTTGTTGGGTTGGATAGGAGTCCTGGATGGAGAGAGAAGCACACCTTTCCCTTACCTCAAAATAAAATGAATAATATATTGAGAATGACTCTCATTCGCAATATATTTGCCGTCAGGCTTAATTGCAATTAGGCAAACGAAAATTTTTGAGGATTATACTTTGCAGTCAGTTATCAAAAACCCTCCGAAGAACGTTACGATCGAGCAGGTGCTGAGAGTTAACCATTGGACGGAGACTCTATTTTCTTTTCGTACCACCCGTCCGGCAGCATTTAGATTTAGATCCGGTGAGTTTATAATGTTAGGACTCCTCCAGAACGAAAAGCCGCTGCTTCGGGCATATTCAATAGCCAGCCCACATTGGGATGACGGTTTAGATTTTTATTCTATAAAAGTTCAAGATGGTCCTCTGACGTCGTTACTCCAACATATCCGGCCCGAAGATAAGATTCTTATCGGTAAAAAGCCGACCGGAACCCTGGTTACCGATAACCTTAAGCCTGCCCAGAGAATATTTCTGTTTTCGACAGGAACGGGGGTAGCCCCTTTCTCCAGCCTCGTGCGAGACCCGGAATTATATGAAAAATATGAGCAAATAATTCTCACGCATACTTGTCGGAAGGTTGAAGAGCTAAAATTTAGTCAAGCTCTGGTAAACGACTTACGAAACGATCCTCTGGTCGGCGATTTGGCACAAAGTCGTATTAAATATTTTGCTAGCTGCACACGAGACAGTTTTATGAATATCGGAAGGATCACTGATCAGATCACCTCAGAAAGTTTCTTTAAGGAACTATCTATTGATCCATTAAATCCCAATACAGACGTCGTTATGATTTGTGGATCTATGCAGATGATAAATGATACTTGCGAAATTTTGGAAAATCTTGGATTTGAGGAAGGCTCCAATTCGAAGCCGGCTAGTTACGTGATAGAAAAGGCGTTTGCGGATTAGCCCTTGGTAGTAGTTTCATAAATTTTGTATTGAAAACATTAAGTAAGGTTGGAAACGTTGGGATTTTTCGCTCGAGCCCGGGGGGGGTGTCACCCATACGATTCCAAGCCTTTCAATTTAAGTCGTTAGACACTCAGAAACTATGGGACCGGGGGCCAGCAGATATAGTAGGCCCATCAATTCCTCGATGGCTATGAACAAACGGTCCTGTAGCCCAAATATCTGGTATGTAAAATTCTTCCTCCACACTCACACCATATTAAAGCTCACAGTTACCGATAAACTCAGACCAGACCAGAGGCAGACTGAAACCTCGGATCCGTTTTTGACGTCGACATGCGGATTTTTTCAAACATTTCGCGTCGAAAGTATCTCAAACAGACTTTCTGAAATTGCCCGAAAATGGCAACACAAAGCCCCAGGATATCGTATGAGGGACATTGGGGAGTAGAGCCCCAGCAGTTCGAATCTATCCGCCCAGATCAAAATAATCGTAACCAAAAAGTTGGTTTAAAGGATTATAGCAAAATAAAGACCTCGCCGTTCCCGTCAAATACCGCAAGAAAACGCGAATTAAACTCGAACTTAGGATATAAAGCGATAAGCTTTCGATCACACAATTATTAGTATCTGAATTCAAATAAATGCTTGGCTTTGAAACCATCGGTAACGCTACGGTCATTGCCTACGATGATAGGGCCATTTTAGCTACAGACCAATGGCATTTTTGATGCATATGTTTAAGCGTGAAAGCGAAAAACGGGTTCGGCGCTTTATAGGTGTTGATACACCAACGTTTAAACTTGCCAAAAAACCTATCTATTTTTGAAACGCGCATAGGGGGTATCGGTTCTAGACTTACCGCCACCACCAAACTTAAGGATTTTTAACAGTCAGGAAGAAGACATGCCAAAAGGATACATAATCGGGCATCTAAACATTCAAAATATGGAAGCATTTCGGGTGGGGTACGCTTCCAAAGTTGGGGATTTAGTTAGCGAGGTTGGGGGGAAATTTCTTGTTAGGGGAGGTAACGTAGCCTATAGGGAGGGTGATAAAGCTGATCTTGACGTTGTGGCGGAATTTCCAGATATCGGAACGGCAGAGGCTTTCCTAGCCAGTGATTCTTATAAGGCGATCGAACCTGCCCGAAAGGAAAATACGACTGGACTGTTTAAGCTAGTCGAAGGGGTTTAAAAGCAGCTTCAAATCGTCCGCGGAGAAGCTAAACTCAAGGAGAGCGCGATGAACGTGATTTCTATGGCGTCTGGCGATGTCCCGTCACTGCGAGGCAGCGTCTCCGAAATCGAGTGGAACACACGAGTGCAGCTCGCCGGACTGTACCGTATTGCAGCTTACCTCGGGCTAGAGGATCTGACAGCAAACCATTTTTCTGCGCGAGTACCTGATTCTCCCAGCCGGTTTCTAATCAAACCCACGGCATTACTATTTTCGGAGGTCACGGCATCGAACCTCTGCTGTTATGATGAAAATCGAGAGCTAGTTTACGAGACACAGCACACGTCCAGCCCTGCTGGGCCTAGGATCCATGGTTCTGTTCTGGATGCAAGGCCAAGTGTTATGGCAACGATCCATCTGCATACCAACGCCGGCGCCGCGGTCGCGGCCATGGATTGCGGCCTGAAATTTATATCGCAGGCATCTATGCGCTTTGCCGGCCAAGTCGCATATCATCGGTATGAGGGTTTGGTAAATAAAGACGAAGAAGGTCCCCGACTGATTGCTGATCTGGGGGAGAAGCATGTGATGTTCTTGGAAAACCACGGCACACTGATCGCGGGTCGATCGATCCCAGAATGTTTCTTACTGCATTATTATCTCGAGCGAGCTTGCGAAATTCAGGTTGCAGCGATGTCGTCCGGTGCGAAGCTCAAGGAACCTCCAATGGAAGAATGTTTGGAAATGGCCAAAGGCTGGTCCGAAAATCGCTTACCACCCAATGATGATTTGGTCGGTGACCGCGACTTCCATGCTATGATTCGCAAAGTCGAGGCGATAGATCCCGGATTTCGGAAGTAACGAAAACGATTAAGTAATCTCCGAATTATCCATCGCCGCAATCATTCGCTCGCGTTCTTCGGCCTCTGCTTTGGTCATACCCCATGTGGGCGGAATTTTTAGATATTCCTCCTCGTCCGGCGTGTTCTTGCGGCCGAGGACGCTATTACGGTGAGGAAAGCGGCCGAACCGTCGTATTGCGTCCCGATGCCCGACCGCTGCACGCATAGATTTGCCATCATCTAGACCTTGGTATTTCTCGACTGACAAATCCTGATCGGATAATTTTTCGCTGTGCTGGAGAGGCAAGTATAGAAATTTACACGGCTGAGAGCTTAATCCCGCATCGTAAGAACGGTCCAACGCGAAGTGGGAGATTTTGCAGGCTTCGTGATCCGTGTGAAATGCTTTTTTGTTTCCGCGGTAGATATTCCGAGGAAACTGGTCTAGTGAAATTACTAGCGCTACGCATTCCTCCGGCGTTTCGCGCAAGTGATTGAGATCACCTGCTGCAGCTTTCTCGTGGACTCGCTGGAATTTATCAATCAGGTGATTGTCGAATTCAGGGGTGGACTTAAACCATAGATCGTTTTTTGGAATATCTCTTGAAAGATCGGCGGTGCCGAACCAAAAAGTCAAAATGTCTTCAGCTATACTATCCATGAGGGTCCGTCATCTTTAATAATCTCCGATTAACATACCAATTATTATGAGGGAGTTTTTGATACCTATTCAACTAACTGAAAATAACAAAGGTGGTGTTGTCGAAGTTAATGGAAAATCTTGATGCCAAGTGGTGTCAGATTTACCCCCATTGGTGGGTGACGTATCAGCCGGGCAGGCAGATGCGGCAGCAAGAATATCCATTGCGGCGCCGATATCTATGTAATCATCAGATCCAACTTCCGTGGGGTTTAAGGCGAACCCACCGTCCTCTTGCAGATCAACATTCAAAAAAACTTTGAAGATGTCGAATGCGTCGTCGCCCGAGATACCATAAGGGGCCAGCACCTCGGTCAATTTTTTCCTGACATGATCTATGTCCAGTCTCAATATTGTCACGAAGCGGGCAGAACAACGACCGCCCATATTTCCCCAATGATTGCCCCAAGTATCGTCAACTACCGTCGTCATGATATTTTCGCGGGGCGGCTTGGAATAAAAATATCTGAATATTTTGAGGTGCCGATTCCGCAGATTACGTTGATCGCCCATGACTGCCCGCAGTACCACCATTCCCTATTGTTATGGGCATTGTAGAATACGCAATCTACGCCCTGTTTTCCGTCGATCTGGCGAATGCGAAACGTCTGACTTTTCTTAACCTCAAAAGCCTTACCATAGCGTGCCGGGATGATAAATTCCTCGGCGATATTTTCAGGGGTTCTACTCATTGTTTGCGTTCGCTCTGCGTCCAATCGTGGTCGGCGATATCGAATACTAGCCCGTTGGGGTCTTTATATTTTGTTTCCGCATCCACGCCGGGAATGTTGTCCGGTAACTCCATGAAGAATTCACCGCCGAGTTGGATAGCCTTCTCTCCGGCAGCCGCCTTGTCGTCCACAACGAAACCAATGTGGTGTAGCCCGGCCCAGTCCGATCCATTTTTGCCCCCCTTGGTACCTTCCGGGAAATGTAACAACGTCAAGTTCATCGTTCCGTCAGAGAGCATTACAGCATTGCCGTAATCGCTTTCGACGTCGCAAACGCGGTCCAGTTCGAAAAGTTTTTCATAGTAGGCGGCACTTTCCTTAAGATTTGGCACCTGCATGGCGATATGTCGTAGCTTGGCCATTGCCGACTTCCTCATTTCTGTCAGTTTGAGGCTACTATTTTGCGGCGATCAGCTTAAGCTGTCTACATGCGTATTAAAGACATTCGCGAACGCCGGGTTTCACTTGCAGATCCTATGGCAAATGCGGGAATCAGCTATCTACAGATGACTGCCTCCGCCGTCGCTATAGAGGTTGAGGCTGATGAAAAAGGTATCGTGACCGGATATGGATTTTCGTCAGTAGGGCGCTACGCCCAAAGCGGGTTGATTGCGGAGCGCTTTGCTCCCCGGCTAATGGCAAAGGAGAGTATCGAGGGCGTTAATGGTGGACTCGACCCCGTGGGGGGGTGGGCATCAATGATGACTGATGAGAAACCGGGCGGAGATGGTGATCGGGCAGGTGCGGTGGGCGTCCTCGACATGGCGCTATGGGATGCGGCAGCGAAGATCGAGGGCATCCCATTGTGGAGGCTTCTTTCCAAGCGTTATAACGAGGATCGTTACCATGATCTTATCCCCGTCTACGCGACCGGCGGACACTATTATCCCGACGGCGATTTGGAGGCACTTAGGGATGAAGTCAAAAGCTATCTTGATAGTGGTTATGAACGCATCAAGATCAAGTGTGGGCGACACGATCTTGCAGACGATTGCTCGCGTATCGAAGCGGTACTAGGTCTTCTTAACGACGATGGGTCGCGGTTGGCGGTTGACGTAAACTGCATGTGCTCAACATCCGGCGAGACACAGGCAATGGCTGACGCATACGCCCCCTATAGTCTTGCGTGGATTGAAGAACCCGGGCATCCTCACAATTTTGAGCTTCTGGCTGCTTTGACCGATTATTATGATCGGCCAATTGCCACCGGCGAAAATTTATTCTCAATGTCAGAAGCATATAATTTGCTCAGCTATGGCGGATTACGGCCAGATCGGGATATGATCCAAGTAGATCCCGCTCTTTCTTATGGCATTGTCGAATATGCTAATATCGTACGAATGGCCGAAGTCGCGGAATGGCCAAGGTCTCAAATGGTTCCCCATGCGGGCCATTTGCTTTCATATCATGCGGTTGCTGGGTTGGAACTTGGCGCACACGAAATAGCCGCGCGGGCTGATTTTGTACTTGGTGGATTACAGGACGACGTCGAGATCGCGGGCGGGGCAGGGTCTTTACCCCAGGCGCCGGGTATCGGCTTTGAAACCCACGCAAATTTATGGTCAGTTCTTAATGATCTGTAGCTTGTGGACCCGGACCCTTATTTTAACTCCATTATCACTATAAAATATTGGTAGAGACCGGACAGACACTATTTCTCAGAAGGTTAAAGCAATAACAAAACCACCAAACCAGCCCCCGGAGATCATTCAGTAGTCGGATGTGGCGGGTGGCAAACCGCAGACTGGCATAGTTTTTTCTCCGGAATATTGTCGCCGGCTTATAGAATATTAAGCGTTCATTAAGTCTCGCCAGGCCGAGTATTGGGCGCGTAGCGGCAATTCGCTAGTGCCAACTTCTCCGATTTCACCGCCGTCGTCGTTCGCCTGGTCATGACCGAGACCGCGTGAGACATTAATCCAGTCAGTATCTGCCTCGTCCAACGCTAACTGTATATTGTTAAACATTGCAATGTCGTCTGTGGTGATCTGAGATGCAGGGGAGTTAAGTGCACTCAGAAAGCGTACGCTTCGTTGATACATCTCTTCTGGCGCACCTTTCAGTCGGAAACACATTGAATGAACGATCGTACAATCAACGCTGACAGGCTGTAATAGACGCATCTGCTGGTGTTTTGGATTTAGGATTAGGTTTGGATAGATCAGGTGATTAAAGGTGTCCCACCCCAAAATGTCTAATGCGCGATTTTCTCCATAGGCTTCAATCATTGACTCACGATATCGGGCGACTATTGGGTCTTCGTCGGTTGTTTGGGTTATCTGTCCTTCTTTGTAAAAACCCCCCATATAGGAATGTCCACCCGGGAAACCATGAATCTCTACGTCATCCATAAGTGATAGCGGCAAGCCATTGCCTTTGAACATTTGCAGCGCATGATCTTCGGCGCCATCTTCTAGGTTATCCGCAACAGCCTGCGCTGCCTCAACCGACGAGGCGTGAACAATCGATGCATGCATTAGGTCATTGGCATTCTCCATGTGGAGTTTCCAGTTACCCTTATATCGTTGGCGGAAGCCTCCACCTGTCATCTCAATTTCGCCGCCGGGTGCTCTTTCAACCATATTATCGAGGGCACGGGTCATAGGGCCCAGATACTCCGTTAGTGAAGGACCCTCGATAGCCTTGCTAGCAAAAATAAAACCGCGATAGTTGTCGACGCGAGCGGCTCGGTCGAGTGAGAGTGCGGGATCCTTCGGGTCTATTTTTCCGTTGTAACCCTTGCCATGAGGAATACCGATTAGCGATCCATCGGTCGCGAAAGCCCATCCGTGATAAGGACAGATGAAACGATTCTTGGAGCCGCGCCGAGCGCTACATACTTTCATTCCGCGATGGGTGCACCGATTGGCAAAGACATATATTTCCCCATCTGTATGACGGGCGACGATCATGGGGCGTTCGCCAAGATGTGCTGTAACGTACTGACCGGGTTTGGCTAGCTGGCTTTCGTGTCCGACGAAAAGCCACGCACATCCGAAGATACGTTCCATTTCGGCGTTAAAAACCTCTGGATCGATATAGACTCGCCGATGCACGCGGCCCTCGGGTGCGAGGTCGGAGAAATTATTTGTCATGACTAGGATAAAAGCATTCTTAAATGTTGGCGTAAATGCTCCGGCAAGGTGAAATTGTTAAGGTTTTGTAGAGTTGTTTAAAATATCCAGAGTCAAAAAATGGTACGCACGGGCAATTGCGGATCGATTTTCATCATCCGAAATACCCGTCTCGATGATGCGGTTGTATTATTCCAGCTCATTTAGCGGTAGCCAACGTTTTTAATTGGGTCTTCCAATCCTCTGCCAGCCCCTTTGAAGAGTTGTTACCTAGGCGGGTTATCGCTTGATTGACAAAATCCACACCCGTCCGCTCTATAAATTTTTCCATTATCCGCAGTGTGAGGAGTCCGGGCAAACTGTTTTCAGTGGCGCCAATCTGTACACCGTTTAGTTCCTTCACTGGTACGACTACCGGAGTTGTGCTGCAGATAAAGGCTTCGTCAGACGCGTATACGTCATATGGCGTAAAATCACCTTCGACAGTCTCGATTCCCAGTTCATCGGCGATTTCTATCACCGTGGCGCGGGTCACTCCGCCGAGCACATTGCGCGTTGAGGATGTGTGCAGACGACCTTCAGCTACGAAGAAAAAGTTCCCCGTATTCGTTTCAGCGATATTACCAGCGCTGTCAAGCAGAAGAGGGGTGACATCTATATCGGTGCGTTTGGCCTCTAGTGTCGCCTGAATTTGATTCATTCGGCTTAGCACCTTCGCTTTGGGATCAATGCTGTCTGGCGGAGTGCGCCGGATACCCGGTGTGATGAGCTTAAGCCCACCAAGATATCTCGAAGCGTACTGGACAAATTCGATCTCGACGCAGAACATTGAAACGATCGTTCGCGATGGCCGGCCAGTGACATTGTCGCCCCGAGTAATTACATGCCAAACGGCGTAATCGCTTTCAGAATCGAGGCGACCGAGATTCCGTGTCAACGTTTCCTGTGTTGCAGAGAAAAGTTCGTCGCGGCTCAAACCAGGGTTGATTCGAACATATGCCAAGGACCGGTATAACCGGTCGAGGTGGGCATCTAGGCCGAAAAGTTTATGGCGGAAGGTACGCGTCACCTCGTAGACCCCGTCGCCACCAAAAAATCCACGTTCGGTGACCGGAACTGTGGCTTTCTCCTCAGGCAGAAATACGCCGTTAAGATATATGATGTTGGCGTCGCTCATTCCATAATCTTATCCGTCTATTACCCGACTTCCAAATATTTGCTCTATTCTGCATCGGTTGGTTTCGAGTAAAAACGAATTTTATCATCAAGGATAAGGGGGGGGGTCTGCTAGGTAAATGAATGCTGCCCGGGCGCGCTGGGTAACACTGCCAGCTAATTTTCGTGCCGTTTTGTTGGTATCGGCCGGGGCGATTCTGCTGACAGTAATGGCCGTATTCGTAAAAATCCTTGGTGATCGGATGTCAGCGGCTCAGCTTATGTTCTGTCGGGCACTGGTTGGATTCCTACTTTTTGCTCCATGGCTCATGGTTACCGGGGGCTTTGATATCATCCGAACAAAGCGCCCATTTCTGCACCTTCAGAGAGGATTTTGGGGTGCTTGTGGTAACTTTTGTTTTTTCTATTCGATCACCCATCTGGTGTTAGCCGATGCGATGGCGCTCCAATTTTCCCGACCGCTTTTCATGATCCTGCTTGCATTTGTGTTTCTTGGCGAAGTGGCCGGAAAACATAGGGTAGCGATTACATGCTTTGGATTTGTTGGGATTCTCGTGATGTTACGCCCATTCGGGGGAGGTTTCGATCCGGATGGGTTGGTCGCCGTCGCGGGAGCCTTGTTTGGGGGAATGGTGGTAATCTGTATCAAAAAACTTTCGTCCACCGAGCCGACCAGGCGGATCATCTTTTATTACGCGCTCTATATGATGTTGTTTTCTTCAATTCCGGCGGCTGTTTTTTGGGTCCACCCAACTTGGAACGAAGTCTGGCTGCTAGTCCTTGTAGGATTTCTAGGCATAGTAGGCCAGTCCTGTATCACCCATGGCTTTACCCTGGGCGAAGCCACGATTACGGTGCCATTCGACTACATGCGAATAGTTTATTCAGCAATCTTCGGGATATTCCTATTTTCTGAAATACCCAGTTGGTGGAGCCTTGCTGGTGCAATCCTAATAGTTGGTAGTAATCTATATTTAGTAAAATGCAGATGACGGTGGAAAACGCGATAATTAAAAAGAGTCCGGCTAAGTCACTCCTCAAAGTCCTGAAACCAATTGATACGCTGCTGATATCTCTCTCTAATATTTAATAGTTCGGGGCTGAAGAGCGGGTTATAGTTTAACGCCTTTGACCCTGACCGCATGAAAGGTTTTTTTCTGGCTGTTTTGATCAATCGAAAGAGTCGGGCGACATTTAAGTTATGGAACCGATAAGAAAATTGAGCGGTAACAAACTGGCAGTCGGCCTGTTTGGATTTAATTGCGATGGCGGGTTGGCTTGCTCTACCTTTCCGGATCGCTGGGATGCAAGCTGGAAAAATTGTCGCGAGCTCGCGGTTCGTGCGGACGACGCGGGTATCGACTTCATTCTGCCACTAGGCCGCTGGATCGGGTATGGAGGGGAGACAAATCATAACGGTTCCAACTTTGAGAGCATTGCTTGGGCGTCTGGCCTATTAGCTGTGACGCAAAATATAATGGCCTTTGGAACTGTTCATGTAACCGCATACCCGCCGGCCGTCGCGGCAAAACAGATGGTGACAGCGGATCATATTAGTGGGGGGCGGTTTGGGCTGAACATCGTTTGTGGGTGGTATAAAAAAGAATTTGATATGCTTGGGGTGGAACTAGACGACCATGAGCGGCGTTATGATTTGGGGCAGGAATGGATTGATTTGGTAACTCGGATCTGGACTGAGGACGAGCCATTCGACTTCAAAGGTGAGTTTTTCCAAACTAAAGGCACGGTGCTAAACCCCAAGCCAGTGAGCCGGCAGCGGCCGATGGTGGTTTGCGCGGGGACATCGGGCAGAGGGCGAGAATATGCGGTGAGGAACGCCGATATGCTATTTCATACATTTTACGATTACGACAAATTTACAGAAGATTGCACCAACCTCCGGAGCGCCGGGCGAGCTATTGGCCGTGACGTTGGCCTGTTTACTAACATCGGGGTCGTCTGTCGGCCCACTCAGAGGGAAGCCGAGGAATATCACCATCATTATGCGGTCGATTATGCGGATACCGAAGCTTGTCGGGTAATGATGGTGGAGCGGGGAATTGACACAGATGCGATTTCAGAGGACGACCGGCGTCGTTTTCACATGCGTGCAGCTACAGCCAACGGTGCAACCCCAATCGTAGGCGACCCCGATAACGTGGCTGAACAGCTCGCTAGATTATCAGAAGCCGGCGCCGATGCCGTAGCAATGGGTTTACCAAACTATCTAAATGATCTTCCGATAATTGTTGAGGAAGTCCTGCCGCGGCTGGAAAATCGGGGACTACGATAGGTGTTGGCCTGATCCTGCAAAGTAGTTTGTGGGGTCAAAATCTTAAATGATTGCGGCAACCTCTACGTTTTCAACTCGAATACGCTCTATAATTATACTAATTGGAGGTACCGAATGGAAAATCTGCATAGGTCTCACCCATCTCTAGAGAAAACGGGTAACGACACATACACCCAAACCCGAATGATTCTGATAAGTTTGAATTACTGACCCACCGGCAGGAGCATGCCCATGCCTTCCAGACTGTCAGCTTTCGGTATCACTTTCGGTATCGCTGCACTAATGACCTACGTGTTAGTGACGGGACGAGAACTTCTGATCCCCTTCGCGATCGCTGTTTTGATTTGGTATGTAATTACCGCGCTTTCTCGGTTGATAGGAGGGTATACAGGGGTTCCGGGCTGGTTGGCTCTAACCTCGTCGATAGTATTCTTCCTTATTATTCTGGGGCTGATAGTGGAGCTAATCAGCGGTAATATTGCATCTGTTCGAGATGCTGCACCGATGTATCAGACAAATCTGGAAAGGTTGATCGACGGTATTACGCGGTTCGGTGGGATGACGGAAAGGCCAACGATTGCCCATGTGATTGACCAGATTGACGTGAAAGCGCTAATTAGCGGAGTTGCGACCGCGGTTGCTAAAGTTGCTGGAAACGCTGGATTAATTGTGGTTTATGTCATTTTCCTTCTAGCCGAACAGCGTACTTTCTCCCGCAAAATTGAGGCCCTTTTTCCGGGTGCGGAGCGGCGGGAGGAGGTTCAGCTTATCTTATCAGAAATTCAGAAACGGACGCAGACCTATATAGCTGTGAAAACCCTTCTTAGCCTTCTGACTGCCGTGATCAGTTACATCGTTTTGGTAGCAGTTGGATTAGATCTTGCCGGATTCTGGGCATTTGTAATTTTTCTTCTAGCATACATACCGACCATTGGATCTCTTCTAGGTGTTATCTTCCCAGCGCTCATGGCGCTACTACAATTTGGCGGTGGAAGCGAATTCTTGATAATTGCGGTCGGGCTGGGAGCGGCGCAGATTATAATTGGCAACGTTCTAGAACCCCGGATGATGGGGAAATCACTCAACCTTTCTTCGCTGGTCGTGATCGTATCACTTGCAATCTGGGGGTCTATCTGGGGCGTTACCGGCATGTTCCTCTCAGTACCGATTACGGTAATACTAATGATTATCCTCGCTGAATTCAAACAGACCCGGCCGATTGCTATATTACTGAGCGCAGACGGAAGGGTTTGATAGGCGTCTGGAAACAACTAATTTAGGAAACCGTTGGAACGTAAAGAAACAGTTTGGCCGAAATTATAGCTAAGTTCATATGCTGCGCCTAAAAAATACTCCGCCGGTAGTCTCTGGACCGATAAATTAGCCGATAAGAAACTACTAAAAGTACCCTAATGTGCTCCACCATAGATAAAGTAAGGGCATCATTATTATCCATGCTATGGAGCACATTACTAAGATCAGTCGCACCATCTGGCTGGCAGATATACCGCCGAGATGTGCAGCCAGAACAAAGGGCGGGAACTGATAGGCAAACATGGCCATCGCCCAGTTCAGAGGTTGGGTAAGTAAAACTGTTCTTAGAGGCCAGCCAGTAGCGGCGGCTATTTCCGTTGCAATCGTTGTCATAATTGCGGGCTGTCCAGGTACGGTAGTTAAGAGACCCATGGCGGACCCGACCCCACCAACAATTACAAAATTTAAAAAATTATGCTCGGCATTAAGTGGCACGATGTCGAAAAGGAAAAGGCTTATAAAAGCGCCAAGCCCGGCATCCGCGACGAGTGCCCCCATGCCTATTACACCCGCGACGAAGAACCACGGAGCGTAGGAGACCTTTCCTACCATAAAGGAAGCGGGGACCATCCCAACTCGAGGTAACATACAAATAACCGCGGCGCCGAGTGCAACCCATGCAGGGGAAACTCCATGGGCGAAGTCAGTTAGCCAAAGTCCTAGCGCGGTGGTTAATACGAGAATAAGGCGGGTTTGTTCTGATGATGAGCTCGCAGGCTCCAAGACGCTTTCCACATTCTCGATACGGTCGGCATACAACGTCCGGCAAACGATGGGTATCGAAATCATCGATACGATCCCTATAACCGGGAAATTGGCGATCAGGTACTCAGCATACGTAAATTTTATGCCGTGAATACTTTCTGTGGCGCCGAGCCAAGCTAGGTTAGGAACGGCGGCGGGGAGCACAGATAGGCTTGGGTAAATCGATCCGGCCGCAACAGCAAGCCCCATCCCGGTTCGGCCACGGCTGCCCGGTTCGAAGCCAACCTGATCCGCCAACGCCATAAAAATTGGCATCATTATGACGATACGTCCGGTATTGGATGGAATTATGAAACAAAGGACCGTACCCACCACAGTAATTCCGCACAATATACCGAAATAATTTCGCGGGAAGATTTTTAACAGTCTGCTTGCAAGGGTGTGCCCAAACCCTGTTTCTTGCACTGCGGCGCCAACGATGAGCCCGCCGAAGATCATCCACACCGCTGTCGAGTTGAAACCGGAGAAAACGGTCGGCGCCCCGGCGTCGGTCAAGACCATGGCAAGGAAAAAGAAGATTATCGCGGTAAAATACTCCGGAACAACTCCACTCGCCCATAACGATACAGATATGACCACCACTGCGGCTATCCGCATAATATCTGGAGGCGTCCCATCTGGTGGAGGCTGCAACCAGAGAAACGCGCCCAACAATAAGCCGACTAGGGTCACCGCTGCGGGCAATATGCCAATCTTCTTTTCCATAATGATGAACCTGCGCGGTGACTGGTATGGTGTCAATGCGATACAATGCGTATGAAGTTATCCGTATGGTGGATAGGGGTAAGGTCGCACTATGCGGTAATACTAGAATTCGGGGTAAACCATGAATAATGCTGAGCTTATTGTTCAAATCCTAAAAATGGCGGGGACTACTTTTGGCTTCGGTATACCTAGCGGTAACGTTTTGCCGCTGATGGATGCTATGCGTAGGCATGATCTACCCTTCGTCCTTACAGCACATGAGGGCTCCGCTGGTTTCGCTGCGGATGTGATGGGCCGTATGACTAATGCGCCAGGTCTTGGGATAGCGACCTTAGGGCCCGGTGCGACTAATCTTGCAACCGGTGTTGGAAACGCATGGCTCGACCGATCACCGATGATCGCAATTACCTGTAACTTGAATACCGACCAGCTCGGCCGGCGGATACAGATGTATATCGATCATCACAAGTTATTCATGCCGATTACTAAAGCGACATTAGCTATTCGTGAGGGCTCTGTAGCAGAGACCATTACGAGGGCTGTGCGAATTTCAATGTCAGAACCTCGCGGACCGGTGCACCTTGACTTGCCAGAGGACGTCGCACTGGCATTGGCAACCGAGCCGATACCCAATGTAGAAACCTTTATCCGGGTTCCACCTGCTAGCCCCCAAGCGGTTGAAGAAGGTATCGAATTACTCGCCGCAGCCAAGCGCCCGGTCGCAGTACTCGGATCCAGTGCGATGAGGATGAGTGACCCCAGTCTGCTTTTATCCTTTGTCGAGCGCCATGCACTTCCCTTTGCGACGACTACTATGGCAAAAGGCATGATCGATGAGGACCATCCCCTGTCCCTTGGCTGTATAGAGCGGGGAAAGCGGCAAATTCAAAGGGCTTTTCTACGCTCATCCGACCTGATTGTGGGCATCGGATATGACACAATCGAAGTAGAATATGAGGCTTGGATTGGCGCAACACCGCTACTTCAGATAGACATTGATAAGGTCGATGTCGCAATATCCGTTCAAGTCAAAGGAGAAGTGACAGGAGATCTGGACGCCTCTCTGTCTTTAATGGTTGAGGCTCCAGCGAGCGATAATGAATGGGTAGAAACCCAGATAGCGGATCACCGGGTTGCCTTCCAAAAAGCCCTTCGGCCCGCCTCGGAGGTCTTTACGCCGCATGAAGCAATAGACATTGTACGCGATCTATTGCCCACCAACGGTATCCTGACCTTTGATGTTGGGGCTCATACCCATCAGATTGCGAGCCAGTGGACAGCACATGCACCGAAGACCTTTCATATCAGCAACGGCTGGTCTTCGATGGGTTTCGGACTGCCCGCAGCAATCGCGGCTAAGCTGGCTCGTCCTAATCTTCCGGTAGTTTGTATATTGGGCGACGGTTGCTTCCAGATGACTTGCGGAGAAATAGCGACGGCCAAGCGGCTTGGCATCAGCCTTCCCGTCGTCGTGTTAGATGATCGCTGGCTTGGGCTGATCCGGGTAAAACAAGAACGCCGGCAGCTTCCATTTTACGGAACCACTCTTCAGGAAGAGGCATATCAGGATCCACCGGAGCATTACTTCGGTGTGCCTGCTGTCGGTGTACGTAGTGGAGAAATTTTGCGCGTAGAATTAGAAAAAGCATTGCAAAGAGAGGGGCCGACAGTGATCGAGGCCATCGTCAACGCAGAACATTATTCTGAAACGGTTTTTGACTAGTTTGGCCGACGAGGCCAGAATGTCGACAGGAGCTTGAGAGAGAAGGTCAATGGGATATACGTTAAAGCAGCTATCTTCCGATTGTCGGGCAGCAATGGATATTGACCCCGGCCCAGTTGGCCGCGAGAAGGTCCGAGATTTCGTGGCCAAGGCCTGTAAGGATGATGAATTCGTGTCCGAGCACCTCGGGCCTGAAAACACTTTGGAGCGCCAAGTGATTTATGAGGACCCCAAACATAAGTTCTGTATTCTTGCCCACGTTTATGAAGGTGCGAAGGGTTCAAATCCGCACGATCACGGACCCAGCTGGGCAATTTACGCTCAAGCTGGCGGCGTCACGACAATGACTGCTTGGGAGAGGATTGAATCTCCGAAAGACGGGGCGCCCGGAAAAGCCCGAAAAATTAAGGATTATGATATGCATCGTGGAGATGCATATCTCTACAATGAGGGTGAACTACACTCACCAAGCCGCAAGTCAACAACGCGTCTTATAAGGGTTGAAGGGCAGGACCTTACGAATATTAAGCGCGATAAATATGAAGTTATCGTTTGAGTCAATAGTAGGCACTCTAGATTAGAAACCTCCCATAATCTCCACGTAATAGGCTAGATCAATGCTCGTAAGGTAGGCCGACATACTGTTCGGCTATCGAGGCCATAGCCTTTTCTGACGTAGCTAGATAAGCCATTTCATCTTCACGGGTACGCTGGTCGAAGGCATCATCACTAGGGAATCTATGAAGTAGCCGAGTAAGGTTCCACGAAAAGCGTGCGGCGCCCCAAACCCGTTTTAAAGCGACATCTGAGTAACATTCCAAATGATTGTCATTGTTGTTCTTGAAATGCTCGATTAGAGCGCGGGATAGGTAATAGACATCTGAAAAAGCTAGGTTTAATCCCTTCGCTCCAGTAGGTGGGACAATATGAGCGGAGTCGCCTGCGAGAAACATTCTGCCGTAACACATTGGTTCTGAAACAAAGCTACGAAGTGGTGCGATGGATTTTTCGATTGATGGGCCGGTTCGTATTGCATTAGCGAATTCATCTGGGAATCGCGCCTTCAATTCTCCCCAAAAACGATCGTCTGGCCAATCCTCCAATTTATCTTCCAAAGCACACTGGACATAGTATCGGCTTAAATTTTCATTTCGTTGAGAAGCTAATGCGAAGCCTCGGTCATGATTGGCGTAAACTATGTCGGCGAGCGGCGGTGTTTCTGACATAATTCCGAGCCAACCGAATGGATACCCCTTTTCATATGTTTTGAGCACATTAGAAGGGATTGAGCTTCGGCTAACTCCGTGAAAACCATCACAACCAGCGATGTAATGACATTCGATCCTATGTTGGAGGCCGTTCTTGACATATGTCACAAAAGGCTTGTCCCCCAAGAGATCATGGGGTTTCACATCCTCTGCTTCGTCAATAATCTGACCGCCGGCATTATCACGGGCCGCATAAAGATCTTCGGTAATTGCTGTCTGACCGTAAGCTGTCATTTTCCGGCCTGTATACTTCATTGTGTCTATGAGCATCTTCTCCGAACCAGCCCAAACGATGAAACTACCATCATGAGCCTTTCCTTCACGGTCCATCCGTTCGCTTAGTCCGATCGAGCGGAGGAGGTCGACAGATCCAGCCTCTAGGACACCGGCGCGGATTCGGCTCAAGACGTAAGCTCGGCTTTTTTGTTCCAGTACGACATTGTCAATGCCATTGAGATCGAGGATGTGGGAAAGCAGAAGACCGGCAGGTCCACCACCGATCACGACGACCTGTGTTCGTTCCATATCAGTATTCCGTTTGTTTGGTTTGGTCGAAAGGATTTCCTCAAATCTTTTCCTCAAGCGCAATAAGACCCATCCCGGTGGTCATCGGAGCGTAGTAATGCCTATGAACTTGACGGACTTTATTACTTAGAGCACCGCGCATAGTTAACCACATAATAAGCTCGACGGCCTCTGCTCCGGCCTGTTCCATTATAGCCTGGTGAGTCAACTTCGTAAGTGAAATGGGATCGACTTCAATTCTGTCAAGGAAATCACTATCAAATTCGCTATTCAGGTGGCCGAAACGGGCACCATTTAGCTGATGCGACATACCGCCTGTTCCCAAAATCACAATCTTCTGGCTACCTGGATAACTTTGGACGGCCCTACGAATTGCCTGACCCAGCTTCCAGCAACGAAGCGCGGTTGGAAGTGGATGTTGAATAACGTTGACAGCAACCGGGACCACCGTCACGGGCCAACTATCGTCATGATCCCAGCAGAGGTGCATCGGCACCATAAAACCATGTTCAACGGACATTTCCTGGCAAATCGTTATGTCGAACTCATCGTAGACCAGTGAATTACATAGGTGCCACGAAAAATCTGGGTTGCCCTTAAAGTCGGGCAATGGGCGGCGGCCCCAACCCTCATCACCTACCTGATATGATTCCGCGGCACCGATCGCAAATGTTGGGTATTTGTCAAAAAAGAAATCGCAGCCATGATCATTATAAACAACAATCGCAATATCCGGCTTTATTTCTTTTAACCATTCCTTAACGGGCTTGTAGCCGTCGAATAATGGCTTCCAATCAGGCTCATCGTGCCGTCCCTGATCGTGAACTACTCCAATCGAGGGGACGTGAGATGTGCCAATACCGGCCAAAATGTTAGCCATATCGAAAACCCTTTTATCTGGCGCCGGAGGCGTTTCGAGTAGCCAAAAATTCCTCGTAGGTTTGGCCCCTCTGATGAGCACCTATTTGATAGAGACCATGACCGATGACCGCGCCTATTTTCATTATCATATAAATATTTCCGCCGTACTCATCCATCATCGCCCGCCAGTCGCGGTCTCGAATAATCTGTCTTTCGACCTCCGTAAGATCTGCTGCTGCGAGGACAGATTCCTCGTCCGCTAGAAATGCTTCTCGGTTTTCCCTTTTGCACATAGACATTGCGAACTTATTGAGCCGGTAGCCCTTCTGGGTTTCTTCTGAGGCAAAAACTTTCGTATTCTCAATTGGGCGGGTTTTATCCACTTGCTGGCTCATATCGTCCCTCTCAAAACACAATCTATCAATATAATTCATATTTATGAATCAGAGCCTACATCAATAAAATAAGAAAAATCTAGTTCATTGCAGAGCCACCATCGACCGGTAAAAAATCTGACCAGTAATGAAATCACTTTCGGCGCTGGCCAAAAATATACAGGCTCCTACCACGTCTTCAGGAAAATGCACGTGCATATGCCGCCCCAATCCCTTGAGATCTACCCGTAATAATTGCGACCCGTTCTTCAAGTCTTGACATATGATCTCCCCGCTCAGGTGTTGAAATAGTCCTCCGATAGCCACCGCCCAATCGCGGTCAAACGTTCGTCCTCGTCAAACTGGCCGAGGATTTGAATGCCGAGTGGAACGCGGTCAACGGACATCAGCGGTAGAGATAATGCAGGCATGCCTACCACCGAGGAACCTTCATTAAAAACCGCACTGCCTTGGTCCATCCCAACCGGCGCTGGTCCCGGAGACGAAAGCGTAATCAATGAGTCCGCGCGAAGGCATAGTTGCCGGTGGAGATCGCGAATTCGGGCGCGACGATTAAGCGCCTCTCGATACTCAGCTTGGCTCAAGCCCTCTGCTTCCTTGAGCCCCATGAGGAGGCGGGGAGGAATTTTCTCTGGAAAACGTTCCTTGTACTGAAGCATCGGCCACTGAAACTCGAAACGGTATAAGCAACGCCAAAGTTCCGGCATTTCGGAAAAAATCTGTTCATATGCCTCGATCGAGGGATCATTTTTTCGATCGTAGATTTCGACGCCTGCATTATGTAAACCTGCAAGAAAATTTTCGAACTCAGCCTTTGAACTATCATCGGTTTGGTCCCAGCCGGCAGTGTCCAGTCGGATAAGACGAGCTGGCTTATGAGGTCTGGGTGCTTGGTCGCCACCGAATAATCCCGGATAACCAGGATCTCCGCCGCCAAATTTTGAGATATGCCTCGACATATTCCAGATATCGGACAGGTCTCCGCCAAAAACGCCGAGGTGGTCCATGCTTTGTGCTGCGGAAAATATTCCTTGGCGGTTTAGCGCTCCAAATGTCGCCTTTATCGCATACGCGCCACAGAAACTGGCGGGCCGGATTGTGGAACCGCGGGCGTGTGTTCCCAAGGCGCCTGGAATGGTTCCGGCACCGACCGCTGCGGCCGTTCCCGATGAGGATCCGCCCGGTGTACGGCTGAGGTCATGAGGATTGCGAGTACGCGAAGGATCACCTCCTCCAAACGTAACAGTAACTGTTTTGCCGAGGATGACCGCACCTCCCTTGCGTAAGGCATTTACGGAAGCAGCATCGCGTATAGGCTGATGATCCTTGAATAACTCACTGCCATATTCGGTTGGCATATCAACGGTTTCGATAAGGTCCTTGATACCCACCGGCATACCATCCACGGGTGAGAGCGGCCTACCATCTGCGTAGCGCTTTCCCGCTTCATCTGCCGCAGCCCGCGCCGGTTCTTTGTTCACGATCTCCCAAGCCATTACATCTTCTTCGACGGCCTCTATTTTCTCAAGACAGTCTTCCAGATAGGCGCGTGGTGTATCGGATCCATCGCGGAACCTTGCCACCTTGTTATGAAATGTCATCAATGAATGGGTCTTTGGATCGTAACTTGGACTGCTCATCGAGAAGTATCTCCCTCTTATGGCTTTTGTCTTTAGCACCGAGTATACCGAACGCATTGGCCTATGAAAATTATGGGAGAGGAGGGGATGAGCGTATCTCTATTGGGAAAGCGAGCGTTGATAACCGGTGCCGGCGGCGGTATGGGCCGAAGCCATGCCGTTCTGATGGCTGAGCGGGGCGCCGATATCGTAATCCATGACATAAATGCCGAAGGCGCTGAAGAAACAGCCGAAATGGTTCGCGCCCATGGTCGCAATGCTGTGGTGGCGGTAGCAGATATTCGTGACGTCGCGAATTTTGTAGTCGCTGTACAGAAGGTTGGCCCGGTGGATATTCTTGTTAACAATGCTGGCGTCGGCGGTGCCCGGCGCACTATCGAAGATATTACAGAGGACATTTACAACCAGATGTTCGAGGTGCATGTGCGTGGGACTTTCTTCGCAACTCAAACGGTACTACCTCCCATGAAGGAAAAGAAGAACGGTAAGGTGATCAATATTTCGTCTATTTATGCTATGGGCGGTAGCCAGCTCGCTAGCCATTACGCAGCATCGAAATCTGCGATTTCTGGCTTTACCAAAAGCTGGGCGCGGGAATTAGCCCCGTGGCGAATTAAGGTTAATGCGGTAGCTCCCGGTTTTATCGTGACAGGGATGACAGAGGGATCCAATCCACCAGAAAAAATCGTGGAACGGGAAAAACTAATGCCGCTCGGAGAGTTCTGTAAACCCATTGATATCTCCTACGCCGTTGCATGGCTTGCGAGCGATGAGACAAATCTGGTGTCTGGCCAGGTTATCAGCCCGAATGCAGGGGAGGTGATAGTGGGGTATTGACCCCCGGACGAATTCAACGTTTTCTATTCCTGCGTAAAGGTCGCGTATTGAATCTTCAGTGCGGGCGACGGCAGTTCAAATTTTATATACTTAATCGGTTGCCTTGCCCATGATTTCTGACGAACTTATTACCTACAGTCCAAAGGTATTCATTCCCCTCACAAAGCTGTGCCGGGACGTTTGTCATTACTGTACGTTCTCGCATCCGCCCCGTTTAGGGGAACTTTCCTTTCTGACTTCTGATGATGTTCTCGCAATTGCACGAGCTGGAGCTAAGGCTGGCTGTACCGAGGCCCTGTTTACACTAGGAGATAAGCCAGAGCTAAGGTATCGGGTTGCAAAGGATGAACTGTCTGGGTTGGGACATGCGTCGACAATATCGTATCTCGCGGAAATGGCGTCCTTGGTGATTCAAGAAACGGGCTTGCTGCCTCATCTTAACCCCGGCGTGATGACAGCGGATGATATCGCTATACTGCGCCCTGTCTCGGCATCGATGGGGATCATGTTAGAGGGCGTAGCACCCTCGTTGGCGAAGAAAGGCGGCCCTCATTTTGGATCACCGGACAAGGATCCCGATGTCAGGCTTGAGACGATACGTTTAGCTGGCGAGGCTCGCGTGCCATTCACTACCGGTATTTTAATCGGGATCGGAGAGACCCGCTATGAAAGAGTGTTGGCGTTACGCAGGATTAAGGAATTACAAGTACGTTACGGACATATTCAGGAGATTATTATCCAAAATTTCCGAGCAAAGCGAGGAACGCGTATGTCCAACATGGCTGAGCCTACCCTCAAAGATCTTAAATGGACCATTGGAGCAGCACGTGATTTATTCGGGCCGGATATGCCAATACAAGCTCCCCCTAACCTAACGAGGGATGATTTCCCGGAATTGATTGATGCTGGAATTAGTGACTGGGGTGGAGTTTCGCCGGTAACAAGAGATCACGTTAATCCGGAAGCCCCATGGCCCGAGATTACCAGTTTGCGTGTTGCAACGGCAAAAAAGGGTAGGGTGCTCGCCGCTCGGTTACCGATTTACCCTCGTTACATATTCGAAGACGGGTGGATAGACGATGCTGTAAGGCCGGTTGTAAATCGTAATATGGATATCGATGGTTTGGCCCGCGACGACAGTTGGTCCCCTGGTGTGGCAGACGTTATGCCGATTGCGCCCGCCGTTGTGGGAAGTCCCGGGCGTACCTTGCGAATCACGCTTGATCGGGCGATCGCGGGTGAGGAACTAGATGAACCAGAGGTCGAAAGAT
Source organism: Alphaproteobacteria bacterium UBA830 (assembly GCA_002295635.1). Classification (GTDB taxonomy): domain Bacteria; phylum Pseudomonadota; class Alphaproteobacteria; order MPNO01; family UBA830; genus UBA830. The sequence goes on from DBHK01000015.1 coordinate 23,116, forward strand.
TACTGGAGGCTCGCGGAGCGGCGTATTCGGAAGTAAATGCTGCAGCAGACGAAGTCCGCCGAAAAGTATCAGGTGAAACCGTTACCTTTGTTGTAAACAGGAATATTAATTATACAAATGTGTGTGGTTACCGATGCGGTTTTTGTGCCTTTTCCAAGGGGCGGCTTAGTGCCAATCTGCGGGGTGCACCTTACGATCTTGCGCTAAGCGAGATAGCAAGACGCACTGAGGAAGCTTGGGCACGCGGTGCAACTGAGGTATGTCTACAGGGAGGTATTCACCCGGATTATTCTGGAGAGACATACCTTGATATTCTCCATGCCGCTAAATCGGCAGCCCCTCAAATTCATGTTCATGCGTTCTCGCCTTTGGAGATCTCACAGGGCGCGGCAACTCTCGGACTCCATTTAGATGATTACCTAGAAAGACTTAAAGATGCTGGTCTTGGATCACTGCCCGGCACCGCAGCGGAAATCTTGGATGACGACGTTCGCGCGGTACTGTGCGCTGATAAGTTGTCTACCGATGAATGGTTATCTGTAATGGAAGCCGCTCATTCGGTTGGTTTTCAGTCGAGTGCCACAATGATGTTTGGCCATTTGGAGCGTCCTTTACATCAGGCACGGCACCTGTTGCGTCTGAGAGATCTACAGATACGCACAGGTGGCTTCACGGAATTTGTCCCGCTACCTTTCGTCCATATGGAGGCGCCTATTTACCTCAAAGGGATTGCCCGCCGTGGCCCGACTTTCCGGGAGACTGTCCTCCTTCATTCAGTGGCGCGGCTGGCGTTGAATCCGGTTATAAAAAACATCCAAGTAAGCTGGGTTAAGCTTGGCGCGGATGGTGCGGCCTCATGCTTAAATGCCGGAGCTAACGATCTGGGGGGTACTCTAATGAACGAGTCTATCTCCCGAGCAGCTGGGGCATCCCACGGGCAGGAATTTGCGCCTGAAGAGCTTGAATCTTTAATAGGGAACCTTGACCGGTCTCCTCGGCAAAGGTCCACGCTTTATCGGGATGTTCCCAAGGAGCGCATTGCGGCGGGACGGTTGGCGCCGGCACTTGTTCCACCTGTTCAGACGTCTGCGGCAAAATTTGCTCATGGTAAGGTGACATCTTGACCGGTCGGCGTCCTATCATCGCGGTTATTGGGGGGACTGGGGAAGAAGGTTCTGGACTAGCAAGACGATGGGTAACCGCTGGCTACCGAGTTCTCATAGGATCCCGGTCTCCAGAGCGAGCTAAAGAAATTGCTTCCGATATTCGAGCGGAGGGGATGGATAATACTTCTGCCGCTGCTGCCTGTGAAATTGCTGTATTGACTGTCCCCTACGACGCTCAACGCGAGACTCTGCTGGGGTTACGTGAACCCTTACAGGGCAAAATACTGGTCGATGTCACCGCGCCATTGGTTCCGCCAAAAGTAATGCGTGTTCAATTACCGGATGAAGGCAGTGCAGCGCAGATCGCGCAGAATATTCTTGGTGCTGGTGTCCGGGTAGTTTCGGCATTCCAGAATGTCTCGGCGGCGCATTTAAAAGACCCTTATTACATTATTGATTGCGACGTTCTGGTAACCGGCAATGATCCAGCAGCAAGGGCCGAAACTATCAATCTAGCAAAAGCGGCCGGGTTATCAGCGGTCGAGGCGGGACCGTTGGAAAATGCTGCAGCTGCCGAGGCGCTTACTTCATTACTGATCTGGATAAATCGCAAGTACAAGTCACCAGGAGCTGGTATCCGCATCACTGCACTACCGAACCGGGAGGAATAAAACGGCGAACCTTGGCCTAATTTTATCTCTTGGCGATGTATCTTATCGACACTTGTATGGATTTACTGCCGGATACCCGAATAAGTTATGCTACTGAATTTAAGCACAAATGGTTTTGAAAAACCTTAGAGGGTTATTCCGTACCCAGCGGTGAAAGCTTGTATAAAGATAGATCGATAATATCTCTGAAGATGATCGCGACTTTCTAACCACTCAATACCCTTTCCTGTCGAAGCGACATATCTCGTCATAACAATGTATAAAAAGGACATTTATTTTGGGCGACTACGCAATCAGTCAATCGATTCCTAGGTTTGAGGATCCGAAATTACTGACAGGCGGCGGTGATTTTATCGACGATGAAAATGCATATGGCCAACTTCATGCGGCAGTCGTCCGTTCGCCGTACGCACACGCTGACATTGTCCAAATAGATGTCTCCGAGGCGCAGAAAGCAAAAAACGTTGTCGCCATTTATACCGGTCAAGACTATAAGATGGCCGGCTGGGGTACGATCCCTCACATAGGTCCACCCGTAAAACGCCGCGGTGGCAAAGACTTCATTCTCCCTGACTTTTATCCTCTCGCTGTCGACAGGGTTCGAATGGTGGGTGAGGGTGTAGCATTTGTGATTGCCGAAACCGCGGCCGATGCCAAGATAGCCGCAGACCTAGTAATAGTTGAATTCAGCCCATTACCGGGCTCCGCCTCAACTGCCCGCGCTCTTGAAACGGGAGCACGGGTGATCTGGCCGGATATCGGCAGTAATGAGGCACTTGTCCACGAAATTGGCGACAAAATCGCAACCGAAGAGGCATTTTCAAAGGCAGATCATATTGTCAAACAGCGTTTCAATATAAATCGCGTACTCGGTAACGCCATGGAGATGCGTGCTTGTCTAGCGGTCTATGATGCGCGGACCGACCACTATACCCTTCGGGCACCGGTTCAGCATCCATGGGTGGTCCGCAAAGTTCTATCTTCGACTGTAATCGGTGTTGATGAACTTCAAGTTCGAGTGATTGCGCCGGATGTTGGCGGTAGCTTTGGTATTAAGGCAAACGTTTATCCCGAATACCTTATGGCGCTTTTTGCGGCTCGATACACCGGGCGCCCAGTAAAATGGGCCAGTGAACGGACAGAGGGATTTCTAAGTGATTTCCACGCCCGGGACAACGTTTCCGAAGCCGAGTTGGCGCTTGACCGAGAGGGTAATTTTCTCGGTTTTCGCCTACGCAACACTGTTAATATTGGCGCCTACTTCTCTCCCGTTGGATCGGGGCCTGCTACCAATAACCTAGGAACCCTCTCGGGAGTTTATACTACGCCGGCCGCCCATGTGCAGGTTGTTGGCGTCTTTACTAATTCCCATCCGACTGCACCCTATCGTGGCGCTGGACGTCCCGAAGCAGCATTTATAATTGAACGTATCATCGATATCGCAGCGGATGAATTGGGATTCGATCCGATTGAGCTTAGGCGTCGGAATCTAATTCCAACTGACGCCATGCCTTTTAAGACCTCTCTTACATTCACATATGACTCCGGGGACTTTGAAAAAAATATGGATGATGCACTTCGTCTTGCAGATTATGACGGATATCCCGCGAGAAAAGCATTGTCTGATGCGTCGGGAAAATTACGAGGTATAGGCGTTGCTAACGCCATCGAACGCGCTGCTCCCCCCGGGGTAGAGACAGCAGAAATTCGTTTTGATCCGTCAGGAACGGTTACGATCCTCTCCGGCACAACCCATCAGGGGCAAGGACATACGACGATGTATACCCAGTTATTGTGCGATCGGCTGGGACTGGAGGCGGAACAGGTGCGGGTGATTGAAGGTGATACTGATCGATTGGCCTTTGGCACTGGTGCTGGCGGATCCCGATCCTCGGCAATGGGCACGGCGGCACTTGTGATGGCAGCTGATAAAATCATTGAGAAGGGCCGTCAAATTGCTGCGGTACTTCTGGAGGCAGCGATAGACGATATTGTATTTGAAGACGGGACATTCACAATTGCTGGAACCGACCGCAGCGTTAAGCTGGCCGATGTAGTACGAAATGCCTTTGTCGGCCTTAAATTACCTCAAGGTATGGAGCCCGGGATGATAGCGCACGCAGCTTATCATGGGACAGCGCCCAGCTATCCTAACGGTTGCCACATTTGCGAGGTAGAACTTGACCCTGATACTGGTGTTGTCGACATTCTTAATTATGTTGTGGTTGATGATTTTGGTACGATCCTGAATCCGCTGCTGGTTCATGGTCAGGTGCATGGAGGGGTGGCCCAAGGCGTGGGACAAATTTTACTTGAGGATACGGTCTACGACGATGATGGCCAGTTGCTTACAGCATCGTTCATGGATTACTGCATGCCGAGGGCTGACGACTTTTGCAATTTTGCGGTTCAGGCGAATTCAGTTCCGACTAAAACAAATCCACTAGGCGTGAAAGGGGTTGGAGAGGCAGGGTGTGTCGGCGCAATGCCAGTAATGATGAATGCGGTAATTGACGCACTCAGCCCGCTGGGCATCAGAGATATTGATATGCCTGCGAGTCCAGCTCGCGTGTGGGCAGCTATCCGCGAGGCAAAGTCGAATCTGTGAGTCTAGAAAGATATTGCTCGTGGGACTTTGTATTACTCTTGGAATAGAGAAAATTAATTCGGCGACGGGGCGCTAACTAAGCGTGGTACTAATATATTGTTGACCAAATGACTCCCTCAGGAGAGTCGGCTATTTTTAGACCAGATCTTCACCTACGGGCATCTTAGCGGATCATGAATGATAATTTGAGCGGACTTTCCGCAACCGAAATTTCCGATGGGGTCAAGGTGGGGTCTTTCTCCGCCGAGGCTGTAGTAGAAGCGTGTCTTAACCATATCGAAAGACGCGACAAAGATGTTATGGCTTGGGAGTGTATTAAACCGGAGCTTTCTCTGTCCCAAGCGCGATCTGTAGATGCAGAGCCGGAAAAGGGACTTCTCGCCGGAGTTCCGGTCGGAATAAAGGATATTATTGCTACGCGAGATATGCCGACCGGTATGGGTTCGTCTATTTACGATGGTTATATTGCGCCGGTGGATGCAACCTGCGTAGCACGTCTCCGTTCGGCGGGAGCTATTATTGTCGGTAAGACCGTAACCTGCGAATTCGCAGGCTTGACCGCGGGAAAAACCACTAACCCTCTTGATCCGTTGCGTACGCCTGGTGGCTCTTCTAGCGGGTCTTGCGCCGCTGTTGCAGACGGCATGGTACCCATCGCCCTCGGCACCCAGACTGGGGGCTCAATTCTCCGACCCTCATCGTATTGTGGCATAATCGGGTTCAAACCAAGCTTCGACACATTCAGCCTTAAAGGTGTGTTTCCGGCCGCAGAGAGCCTTGACACTCTTGGGCTTCACGCACGATGTATAGATGATATTGAGCTGACCGTTTCCGCACTGCTTCTGCGTGGTCACAAAATGGAGCAACAACTGCCGCGACCCCCGGTTGTTGGATTGTGCAAAACTTGGATGTGGGAAGATGCGCAATCGGAAAGTAGGGCTGCGGTAGAGCGCGCAGTGGAAGCTATGAGGGCCGCCGGCGCAAATGTCCGAGATTTGGAGCTACCTGAAGAGTTTCAATGGTTGAGTGACGTCCGCGGCGTGATAAATGCGCGCGAGCGCGCGTCGGTCATGGCTGGTGAATGGGCTAACAATAAAGAACAGCTCAGTGAACAGCTACAGAATACCATTCAGGGTGGTCTTGCTCTAAATCACGATGAATATCTGGACGCAATGTATCTGATGGAGACCTGTCGGGCCCGAATGAATCAGACTTTCGATGGTTGTGACGTGCTACTAACACCTGCGGTGGATGGAGAGGCGCCGATAGGCTTGGAAGGAACTGGAAGTCCGAGGTTTCAGGCGCTCTGGACGATGCTTCATGTGCCTACGATCACGCTGCCCTGTCATGTGGGGCCAAGCGGGATGCCGGTCGGGATTCAGTTGGTTGCCCCTTATCGCGCCGATAATTCGTTGCTGGCCATCTCCCGTTGGGTTTCGGACGCGCTATCAGTATGACATCGACAAAAAGGGGACCCATTGGTAAGCGGGTGCTACGCCTTGAAGATGGTCCACTTCTCTCTGGCCAGGGAACATTTGCGGCTGATTGGTCTTTTCCTGATACGCTTCATATGCGTGTCATCCGATCAAGTGTTGCGCACGGAAAAATACGTACAATTGATATAACGGACGCGATCTCACTTTCGGGTGTGCATGCGGTCTGGACTGCGGCCGATGTCACAGAAATTCCACCAATCGAATTTCGTGCGACAAAGTATATGGGACTTGAGCCTTATAAACAGCCGGTGATCGCAGCGGATATTGTGCGATACGTAGGAGAGCCCGTGGCTGTCGTTTTCGCGGAAGATCTCTACGCGGCAGAAGATGCTGCCAACCAAATCTGGGTTGATTTCGAAGAGTATGAAACGATTACCGAAGCGACCGAAACACCACGAGAATTTTCACCGGGTCACAGCACAGAGGCGACAGTGATCAGGAAGGGTTACGGAAACATTGAGGCCGCCTTTGAAGCTGCCCATGACGTAGTGGAATTGGAACTCCGTACTGGCAGGCATTCTGGGGTACCGCTTGAGTGCCGTGGTGGATTGGCTCGCATTAACCCTGATAGTGATCGATTAGAATATTATGGAGCGACTAAACGAGCTCATCCCAATAGGGACCAGATCGCGCGCACGCTCAGGTTGGCTCCGGCGAAGATTGATCTCTTTGAAGGAAATGTCGGAGGAGGCTTCGGTATCCGGGGGGAATTGTATCCTGAAGATTTCATTATCTGCGCCGCAGCATTGCGTTTCAAACGTCCAATCCGCTGGATCGAAGACAGGCGGGAACATCTTTTGACCGCAAATCAATCGCGACAACAGACCCATAAGGCTCGTGCTGCGATTGATAAGGACGGGCGTATTCTCGGGATCGATAATGAATTCTTCCATGATCAGGGCGGGTACCTCCGGACTCACGGTGTGCGGGTTCCGGACATGACAGCGGGTCTGATGCTGGGTCCCTACAAGGTGCCGTCTTATCGGGTCGCTGGTCGTGTACGGTTGACCAACAAAACACCGGCGGCGACTTATCGTGCGCCCGGTCGCTATGAGGGTACCTTTGTGCGCGAACGCCTGATGGACGCTGTAGCTGTTCGCGTCGGCATCGATCCGATTGAGGTAAGGCGGCGTAACCTGCTTTCAGCGGATGCTATGCCCTATTCTCGCCCGCTCGACGCCCTCGAAGTCGACGTCGTTCTAGAATCGGGAGACTACGCTGGGCTTCTTGATCAGGCGCTTGAAAAATTCTGCTGGTCGGACCTTCGAATGTCTATCGAGGAGAGACGCCGCAAAGGAGAGTGCGTGGGAGCGGGGATAGGTTTTTTCGTCGAAAAATCTGGCCTTGGTCCTACCGACAAGGTGAGGGTCGACCTAGATCGGAGCGGAAGGGTAACTGTGGTGACAGGCGCTGCTAATTTAGGTCAGGGGGTGGTCACGGTAATGGCACAAATCTGCGCTGGAACGCTTGGTTGTGACTTTGAAGAAATAAAGGTTCTACACGGTCGTACCGACGTTATCGATGAGGGTTATGGAAGCCATGCGTCGCGGACCACCGTTATGACGGGCGAGGCAACGAGGCTGGCTAGTGTGGCATTAAGAGAACAACTAACCCGAGTTGCTGCGGAAAAGTTACAAGCGAATATTTCAGATATAGATTTGGTCCATGGCGAAGCCTTTCACGATGCAACCGGAGCCTCGATCTCATTCGCCGATATCGTAGCAACTTCGGGTGAAGAGATACTGTCAGCAGAGGGCCGTTACGACAGTAAGCATATGAATTATCCGTATGGAGTGCATGCGGCGGTGGTGTCTATCGATCGCGAGACTGGTATAACGATAGTAGAGAAGTTCATGATTGCATACGATGTAGGTTGTGCGATCAACCCGATGTTGGTCGAAGGTCAGTTACAGGGGGGGCTCGCTCAGGGCATAGGTGGCGCGTTGTTCGAAGAGTTCGTATACGACGATACAGGTCAGCCACTTTCGTCCACGTTCGCGGACTACATAATGCCCGGATCGACCGAGGTGCCCGAGGCTGAAGTTCTTCTGACAGAAGACGCGCCAAGTCCCTTAAATCCCCTCGGAATCAAGGGTGCTGGAGAAGGTGGTATCAATGCCGTCGGCGCGGCGGTTGCATCGGCAATCGACGATGCATTGCAACAGCCAGGTGCAGTGACAGAATTGCCAGTGACGCCGCGGCGTTTGATGTCTCTTATCACGAGTTAGTCGTTTGTCACGGTACCGCTTCGGTACCGCTAGACGTTCTTCGATAATGGGCCGGATATATACCGCACCCGTATTATTTTAAGTTGCTGGGAAGGTCTCTAAATTCTGGCTGTTACATGGGATTCCATCCTGTCCCGGCATCCTTAAAGAGGTGACGTTTGGGCTGTATTAAATTCCGTTACATGAACGGCGGGGTTATTTCCGTTGTGTTCGACCCATTGCTACCGGTGTTTGTTAATGGGCATTATGTTGATAACAATAATCGTCGACTACGCAGCGAGAGCGCGAGAGAGGATTTCATGGCAAAAATAGCTTTTATCGGGCTCGGGAATATGGGAGGGCCAATGTCCATCAACCTCGTAAGGGCCGGACACGACGTAACTGGGTACGACATAATTCAAGAGAAAATCGATCGAGTATCGGCATTTGGGGTCAGGCCGGCTGAGTCTAATGCCGCAGCCGTAGAGGATACTGAATTCATTTTCACCATGCTGCCAACTGGTGATGAAGTACGCCACGTGCTGGCAGATGGTGACAAAGTATTAGATCTAATCGGAGATGATACAGTCGTCGTGGACTCGTCAACTACCGATCTTGGTGTGACCGAATATATCCATCAACAGGCGGCATTGAGGAGGATTGCTCTGATCGACTCACCCGTGTCTGGCGGGATGGCGGGAGCAGAGGCGGCGTCGCTGACCTTTATGGCGGGAGGCGATGGTGCGGCAATCGATAGAGCAGAGCCGATATTTTTGGCGATGGGAAAAAAGGTTGTCCGCGCCGGTGGAGCGTCTGCTGGTCAGGCAGTAAAGGTTTGTAACAATATGTTACTTGGTATTTCAATGGTAGGCGCATGTGAAGCTATTTCCTTAGGTGAGGCCGCCGGGGTCGACCACAAGGTGCTTTTCGATGTGATTTCTACTTCGACTGGCAGCTGCTGGGCGATTAACGTTAATAGCCCCATGCCCGGTATGGTCGATTCTTCACCCGCCAACCGCGGCTACACACCGGGTTTTACCGCGTCGTTGATGCTCAAAGATTTGACCCTTTCACAGGATGCTGCAGCAAAAACCGGTGCCGTCACGCCATTGGGGGAGCACGCGCGCAGTCTATACGAGAAATTTTGTGAAATTAGTGATGGGGAAATGGATTTCTCAGCGATGGTAAATATGATCCGCAGACTGGAACGGAAAAAAAATTGATTTCGTCGTTTGGTAGTCCGCCTACCTGATAGTGGCGTATATAATGTTTTTCTATCGGGGAAAGAGCCCATGACAAAGTTTTTATTAACCTGGCTAATCTGCGCGGTCGTTTTTCTGATCGTCGACCTCGCTTGGATCGGGGGGGTTGCGAAATCTTTCTACCGCAACCAAATTGGTCACCTGTTCGCAGACGAATTCCGACTAATTCCCGCTGTCCTGTTTTATATTTTTTATGTTTCTGGGATTGTATGGTTTTGCGTATGGGGTGCCGAAGGCTGGAAAGGCGCTGCGATTAGCGGCGCGCTATTTGGATTTTTTTGTTACGCAACCTACGATATGACCAATTACGCTACACTGCGCGACTGGCCTCTGAAGATGGTCTTGGTCGATATTGGTTGGGGGACGATTTTATCCGCATCAGTTGCGGGGATTGGCGCATATATCTCGACTATGGTGCTGAAGTGAAATCTATTTTGACTATCTCGATGTCACCAATTTGGCGCCCTTTGTCGCGGATATTTCTGGAAGATTAATCAAAGCTCTCAGACGTTTAATATAAATTTTTCTTTCCTCAGAATACCGACCTAAAGATCCTGCCAGCGCTATTGAATCGAGCGGCTTCCCGGCGGTCCTCATGCTCATCCGCAGTTCCCGAAATTTTTGGTAGGCGCGGTTCCGATTCAGATTACGCATATAGTCACGAACGCTTTCCTGTAGCGAGTCAAACACCTTAAGCGCGATCTTTGCGTTCCCAGATGCCCGAATAGCGCCCTTGCCGACAGGTGCATGTTGTCCGAAGAGAGCATTACCGGTTTGTGAGAATCGGGATGTGCCCCATCCCGATTCCTGGGCTGCCTGAGCCAACGCAAGGCGCGGAGGAACTATATCGACCCGCCAAAGAAGCTCTTCAATATCCGTTGGCTGGGTGTGATAGACCTTCGCCATTCCGTTCAGCCACTTACGGTCTCTACCGCGCAAAGTTCGCCCTTGAATATGGCTGCGGTTGAGTTGCATTAAGCGGCGTCGATCATTTTGAATACGACTATTGGAATAAAGAATGTGCGGTAGGACGATAGCGACGAAGACTGCTTTACGCGTATTAAGGTCGGATACCGCCGTCATATCACTAGGTAGTTCGGTCATAAGTATCGGTGGCAGTTGGAGGGTATCCTTGCGAAAATCCTTAAAGATATCGAAATCCCGATCTTTAAAAAGATCAACGGTCTCCGCAACCGTCCCGAGGCTTGTGCTATAGAACTGCATTCCTTGGTTCGGTACCAGCGAAACTGCGAGCCAAGTTGAGAGGAGCATAATCGAAACCACCACGGATATTCCGAAAAAGATACTGTATTTTGCCATTTTTCGAGCTCCGCTTTTTATACCGAATTGTTGGTTACCGGAGAGGTTAATTAAAAGAGCCCCTAATCCTTCTAAATTTAATTTCTTATGAAGCATCTACTTTTCATTTTATCCACACGGATAATTAAAACACCTTGGCGATATTCGTAAATGATCAGGTTTAGGCTCGTATTTGGTTAATTTCGTTTTGACATAATCAGAACGGGCGCTGCTTCCCATCGTTGTTGTTGGGTAGAATATTTTACATACCTTGCGCACCGCCTTTCAAACAGTTTCAGACATCTTTTGGTGCCGATGCGTTTCCGCCGACAGTTGTTAAGAATCCACGTCTATTGCACAGTCATGCTTTCCTACGGACAATAATTAGCGAGGCTTACTATGAAGCGCGAATTTATTCAGGGCACTTGGCAAAAGGAAAGATCCTTTTCGCCTGCAGTTATAACCAGTGGTAACGATCAGAAAATAATATGGTTAGCTGGTTACGGTGCCCCGAAAAAACCCGACGGCACCGCGCTAAAAGGAAATTTCGAAGCGCAAACAAGACAATCATTCGCAAATCTTGAGACTTTCCTGCAACAATGTGGTGGGACTCTCGGGGATATTGTTCAGATGACAGTCTTCATTATTGACTCCCGCTACGGAACTGAATTCACAGAGTTGCGCAAGGAATTATTCCCTGATGGCAATTACCCGGGCAGTGCCCTAATTACGTGTGCGGGTTTTGCGCAGCCCGAAATGATGGTCGAGATTCAGGGGATCGCGGTGGTAGAGGGTTAAGCTGTTCCTCTGCGATTCTTAGTCCCACCTCTCTGAGAATTTCGATCAGCGCGGCAAGCGCTGGGCTGATGGTACCGTGTTCGCGGAGCGTGAATCCTATCGGGCGGGTCCCAGAGTGCCATTTAAGAGGAAGAATTGATAAATCACCTCGTTCAATTTCGGTGGCAAAAAGTTCCGCCGGATTAGCACATATAAAATCGCTAGCTAGAAGTAGACTTTTGACGCAAAGCATTGAGTCAGTCTCGATTGTGAACACCGGTGGCTCACTTCCCTCGAAGCGAAACTCATTGGAAACCAGCTGCTTAATCGCACCAGACCTGCGTCCGATAATCCAGGTTTCTTCTGTAAGATCGGAGAACCCGATCTTCTCTCTACGCGTGAGCGGATGATCGCTACGGGCGACGACCGATAGGCTATTCTGGAACAGTATTTCTTCGACAAGGTGTTCGTGTATTTGTCCGCCCCATAGTGCGCCGATAACGATATCGATCTCGCCGGCGTCGAGCGCATCAAGCTGGACTTCGAAAGGATCGTTTCGAACTTCGACAGTCAGGCCCGGTATTTCTTCGTGCAATTTAGACAGGGTTGGGCCGACAAGCGTCGCGAGTGCCATTGGGGAGGCGCCGATGACTAAGTGACCGGCTTCAACCGTTCGCAATTCGTTGAGCTCTCGAACCGAATGACGAAGTTCGGCCTCGATCGTCCGGGCGTGATGTGCAAGAGAGATGCCAAATCGCGTGGGTTCGACCCCACGACCTTCCCGCATCAAAAGTTGGACATCGAGGTTTTCTTCAAGCTGTCGGATTGAGCGTGTCAAAGCTGGCTGAGAAATATTTAATGCATTAGCTGCGGCGGTAACGCCGCCGTTATCGACCACGGCGAGCAGGTCTAGAATCTGCCGAACATTTAGGTTCCGAAGTTGAGATAAATCATGCATTTAATATATGAATGTATCAGTAATTTGTATTGGATGTTATATATTATTTCCGGCATCGTCGCCAGGCTTCGGAGGGATATCGGTACGATCAAAAATGATACTGAGACGTTCGGAGCGAGGCTCCACGGCTGGGAGGCGGCGCATTGGCCAGCGCAACCAAAGTATCGGTAGAGATTGTTGGGGAGCAATCACGCTGTTACGGTGCTAGGTACTGAGCTCGATCACTCGAAGACGAAATGCATAGTGATTGAGTAGAGAGATTGCGCCGTCTCCCACCCAAAATTTCTCTGATTGCTAAAAAACGCTGGAAAAGTGATGTCGCAATATAAATCTTCGGAGGGCAAGAAAACTTGCTCGACACCGCAAATTATCGCCAACCGTTTGATATAAATGCTGCCACTCCTGTTATTCAAGCACACCAATTCTCCAAAAGTTTAATAGAGGAGGGTTCAGGAACGTGAAACTCTATACTTGGCTATCAGCTCCAAACCCCCGACGAGCACTAATATTTGTCGCTGAGAAGGCCATAGATATCGATATAGAAGAAGCTAGCGATCCGGATAATCCCGGCCAATTAAGTAAACGATACTGCGAAAAATATCCTCACCGACGGGTGCCTCTTCTCGAACTAGATGATGGCGATTGGATCGCTGAGGCCGCGGCTGTTTGTAAGTATCTTGAAGCCTTATACCCAGACAATCCTCTTTTCGGCCGGAATGCCAAGGAAGCTGCACTAATAGAGATGTGGGACCGCTTGGCCGAGTGGGAAGGACTGATGGCTGTTTCGGAGGTGTTCCGTAACACTCATCGGTTATTCGTTGGCCGCGGATTGGCTGGCTACGATATCCAAATCCCGCAGATATCCGAGTTGGCAGAACGCGGCAAACTACGCCTCGGACGTTTTTTCAACAAAATTGACGAACGCCTTGACCAAAATGAATACCTTGCGGGCGATATCTTCAGTTTCGCGGATATCACAGCACTCTGCGCCATCGATTTTTCCTTGTCGAGAAAACTCATCATTCCAGAGAACTGTTGCAACGTGAAAAGGTGGTATCAGGCAGTTTCGGAACGCCCGTCCGCTATCGGTTGATTTGCTACAAAAACCTAACCCTTAGGTAATTCAATCTTTTCTGAACAACGTCAACAACTAGGATTTTCAATAAGATCCCAACGTACAGCAAGCAAAGTGCCTTTGGAAATGGATGGAGTGAACTAGGATGTACGCGGTAATTTATCCCGGTGGATGCCAATTTACCCACGCAAGGTGAAAATCATTTCATCGGATGCAAGGACTTATTTTTCCCCAGTGCAAGTAGATGGATAGCCAAGTCTCAGTTCCTACACCTGCGGGTGCTATTATCATGATTATCCGAGGATTCGTATCCCTTTCCAGCGTGTTATTCTGCTGGCTGAAGTGCTTCAGAGGTAAAGTCAGCTGGAGAAGTAACCTCGAGAAGTTCTAGGTCATCCGACCAATCTAGTACGTCATGCTTGACAGCAGGAGGCTGAAGAATGCAGGTGCCCTGTTTGGCGACAACCTCACCCTTGCCCTCGTACCAGAACCGCATAGATCCTTTGAGGATATATACCATTTGGAATTGAACCTCATTATGCCGATGAAGGCCGATACCTTCTTCCTCCCGATCGATAGCGCGGATGACGTGTGCATGGAATTTACCATCTGTTGCCTGCCTGATACCCAAATCTCGATATTCGAAACATTTCCGCATTCCATCTCCAACGAACTTGGCATCTTCTACGTGGACAATCGAAAGTTTCTGATTTGACATGTTTGTTTCCCCCTCTATGCCAACAATGGTCTATCCACCGGATGGTGAATTTGGCTGACCGATGAAGAGACGACTATCTGGCGAAACAAGCCAGACGTCAGCGTAAGCGAGCTCCTTTTCCCGGCTAGATATTATATTGGAACATTTTATTAAACACATTAATGACATCCTACCCCATGGAATTAATGGTTAAGTTGGTCGTAAAGATACGGGGTGCTATAGCGTTAGGATTGAAAACCATGCGAACAGGTTTTGGTATTGTATATTCTAATAATTTCATACGATTGTCCTAAGCAGTTTCCGGATGAAAAATAGCCTCCATCGACCCGGAGCAGTCATAGAGATTGGGTAAACCGCATCTAGCTCCGAAGTAAAGCGATACTCAGACAGAAAATTGAGATAGCTACCTGATCATACAAACGTTACTAATGATGCAAAACTCAATTATTACCTCCAGTGTAAGTATCTATGAGCGGGAACGTGTGAACCGCGTGACAGGTCGAGGTGGATCAGCCACATTTGTCGTATAATGACTCAAAAAATTACAGACGATTATAACGCTTTTCTTGAGTTAGATAGAGAAGATGTGGACGAGGCCTTTCGTAGGGCAGTGAAGCAATATATCGTCTCCCGAAGACGGCAGGCAGCGAAGTTCACGCGGAAGCATTTCGGTTTAAGAGGGGCCCTTCGTCTGCATCGTTTGGCATTCGGAGCCGATCTCATTCGGGCACCTGTAAACCTAATGTTGGCGTTACCACACATCGTCAAATTATTGATTACTTCAGTACTTCAAAAGCTTGAGAAGGACAGTGCGGCGGATCGCTTGCTTAAGATCCCTACACAGTTGGAGACGAGGGTAGCTCAAGAGGTTGAGTGGTTAATCTGGACCGAATTTCTCGAGCTTCCTTATTCGGTAAATGGGCGAAAGTCCAATCGTGACGCGCTGGGGGAATTACTCGTTAGCCAGCCCGAAATTACAAAAGCGTTGAACGCTGCAAATGATTTAGCGCAGCTCCGTGGCCATTATGATTGGTCCAGCATTAAGCTCGAAGAGCTTTTATCCAGCTACACCGGAACCCGTGTTGCAGCGGCTGAAATCGTGACGGCGCTTAGTTCGGTAGGTGTGGGCGGGTTGATATTTCAGCAGCTGACCCCTACCGCCTTTACTCTTGGCCCAGCCCTTGCGGCGCTTGTGGCACATCAAGCGGCTATCTTTACATTTCCGCTAGGTACTGCGGTGGGTGGGCTCTGGTATGGCCTGTTCACCGTCGACCCTTCTTGGGGTTTGATTGCCGGAGTAACAATGGGGCTGCTGTTAATATCATCGATCGGTGCCGCCTTTGCAGGGGTCGTGGCGGACCCGGTGCAACGTTCTCTCGGTATTCACTACCGCAGGCTCAACAAATTAGTTGATTCCTTGGAAGCTGATCTCTTGAGAGGAGAGGACCTTGGATTTAAAGTTCGTGCTCATTATGTTGCGAGGATATTCGATGTTTTCGAGGCTATCCGGCTAACCTTACGATCTTCCATTTAAAGTAAGTAATATCCATTAAAGGTCGTCACGAAATTCAGAACAAATTAAACAAATTTGAAACGCTCGAATACTTGTTTCATTTGGCAGCGGCTTGTAGGTCCCTAATATCCTGACAAACTTCTTCCGGCACAATTGCACCGATTGTGTTCAGAAAATCTTTTCCGTTAGAGGTTGTATCCAAATGCGCCAATAGGCGACGCCGGGGCGTTTCGAACATATCAAGAACGGCGAGCTTACTCTCTGACCCGCCGAAAAGCTCCGCTTCTTCGATTTCGGAATACTGCTCTCCCGTAGATTGGCCAGCGTCGTCATTCAGCCCAGCAACAAGACTAGCAAAAATCCGTTTTCCCACCGGGGAAAGAGAATGAAACAAATTAGTTAAAGCTTCTGCGCGTCGAGCATTTTTTAATGATCCACCTTTCCGGTTAGCGCAGTCTTTCAGTTCTGACAGAAGCCTCGCTCTTTCTTCTTCGGGAAGGTCAAGCGAGAATGACAAATGAGGAGTTTTTTTTCTGAAGATTCGCCAGAATATCATGGTTATTCTCTTAATGAGATTGTCCGGTCGTTAAATCGCAATATCGTCTGCCTCTAACGGCACCCCTTCTACCATGGTCCGGCGCAGCATTCGTGGCTCGCCTGCGGGAAAATTCCTTCGTGCATGGGTGATACTGCGGTTATCCATCATGACCAAGTCACCGGCCTCCCATTTGTGTTCGAAGATGATTTCTTCGTCATCCTGAAAGGTGAATAGTTCGTTCAAAAGCGCATCACTCTCGGCTGCAGGTATTCCTTCTACGCGTGCGGTCATCAAAGGACTCACATAAAGGGCTCTGCGGCCCGTATCGGGATGACGTATTACCAGCGGGTGAACCCAATGGTTGATATTCGAGATATCCTGGTCAAGGGCGACACGTCCGGTGCTCGCATAATCATATATGTTTAGGCCCTTAAGCTCTTCAATTTGTTTTTTCATCTCATCGCTCAACCGATCGAATGCCATAAACATGTTTGCAAACGCGGTTTCACCACCGGTTGAAGTGACAGATATGCCGTATAATACGGTCGCGGCGTATGGAATTTCTTGGAAACTACCATCGTGATGAAACCAAACTTCACCATCTCCAAACGAACCAAGAGGTTTGCCATCCTCTGTTAGATTAGTCACGATGTGTACGGCACCGTTATAAGCGCTGTCACCGTCGTTTGCGCGTTGATTTGCTGGTTTGCCACGTACTGCAATCCCCCCCATTGCATTACAAAACTTGATTTGATCATCAGCCTCCATGTTTTGATCACGAATAGCGATCACACCGTATTCAAGAAATGCATTTCGTATGGAGTTCGCATTTTCTGGAGAAAGATCAGTCTTTAAATCTATACCAGTTACTACTGCGCCGCCGGCGGGGGAAATCGGATCGATTTGCATATCTTCTAGCCTTCTGTGCATAGATATGCCAGACATTAGAATCGAAGACCTAGCTGTGACAAGTCAGGAAAAAAATATAGCCGATGCGGCGAATGATAATGGATTTTTCTTCTTTTATCGTTCTAAAATTCCACGACCTGTCGCCACTCCCGACTATTTACATTTTTTGTCTATAAGTGTTCGGGAGAGAGGCGTGGTGGCCGGCGTACCATGGGCCCAATTATGAAAAATTTTTCTTCGGAGAGCCGAAAATTTTTCTTTAACATATGTGAAACGAGCATTTTTACTGGCTAAGGGGAACAAGTTCTCCTAGGCACTCAGTACTGACCCTGAGGTTCTAGGCCTAGCAGATGTTGTCCGTACATAGAGGTAAGAGCATCCCAATTAAAACTAATATGATGGGCGATTGCGTGGACATCACGCCAAGCTCTTTGTATGTGCTGCGAAGCATGGATACCATTACCCCCGACGGCGCCAAAGAGTTCATCAAGACCTGTGACCGATAACTCTACCGTTTTGGCTTGGGTCAGCCTGTTATCGAGCCGAGCGGTCATGCCAAGGATTTCTCCTTTGTCCATCACTGCAGCACGTGTTTCCTCTATCTGGGAGAATAGCATTGCTTTTGCCGCTTTAAGGTTTGCAACTGCTCGCCCAACACGCATCTGGACGGCTTGAAAATCTCGGACCTTGTTTCCACCTAGAACGACGGCACCGCGGGTTGTGCGCCCCTCCATGGCATCAAGGAACATATCGACGGCCCCATTTAATGCGCCCACAGCCGGTGTGGAAATACCGTAGGCAACGAGCGATAGAATAGGATAACGATATAGGCGATTTTGAAGCACTTGGTATCCCGGAGAATTTCCTGAAACCAGCTCGGAAAATGTGACTCGGCGGTGTGCCGGAATGAAAAGGTCGTTGCATACAATGGTTTTGGAACCGGTCCCTTTCAAGCCCATCACATGCCAATTATCGTCGATCTTGAAGTCCGATTTGGGAACGATGGTAAAGCCAGGATCTGATGGGCCGTTGTCATCGTTGGCTGGAAAAAAAACTCCCAAGATTGCCCAGTCCGATACATCCACACCACTTGAAAAATGGAATTCTCCCGTAAGTCGATAACCACCGTCTACTATAGTCATCTGTCCCGCTGGTGCGTATGAGCCGCATATCATAGGGCTTGCATTTTCCCCCCAAATCTCATCATGAGTTTCGGCAGGAAACTGCGCTACTAGCCATTGATGCACAATACCGAGGCCACACACCCACCCTGTTGAGGCGTCAGCGGACGACCATTCAAGGGAGATCCGGGTCGCGGTTGCACTATCAAATTCCAGTCCGCCGAATTTCTTCGGCAGAAAAATTCGTAAAAAGTCTTTGGCGCAAACTTCTTGAACGAAATCCCTAGAAATCCCCCGATTTTTTTCAACCTCGCCAGCAGATCGGGATATCTGAGGCCGCATTTCAATTGCACGTTGAATGAGCTGCTCAGGGGTAACATCAGAGAGGTTTTGAACGGTACCCATTTCAGATTCCTAGCGGACCCACAATTTACATTTTGTCATCTGAAAGTGTTTTGTTGTCAACAAAGAATTGTCTGCTGAATATGGTATTTTATTTTCTAGGTCGGGATAATCCTCTTGAAAACAAATGGTTCATGCGAGTATGACTTGAAATCATGAATGTTATAAATCCCGAATTGTGACCGGACATGGTTAGTTGGGCGGGTAAACTAAACGGGCGGGTAGATCCTTTGAAAATCGTTTGTCTCGACATGGAAGGGGTGATTACGCCCGAAATCTGGATCGAACTTGCGGAACGTACCGGAATAGATGAACTGCGGCGTACTACACGGGATGAGCCAAATTACGGCGTACTGATGGACTATCGCCTAGACATACTTGATCGGTATCGCATCGGGCTAGAGGCACTTAAACCAATTATCAACGGAATAGAACCGTTGCCTGGCGCGCTAGACTTTCTCGATTCAATTCGGAGAGAATACCAACTCGTAATTCTATCGGACACTTTCTACGAGTTTGTTGGCCCGCTAATGGCCAAGATGGGTCATCCGACGCTCTTCTGTCATCGCCTTATGGTTGATACGGACGGAAAACTTTCGGGATATCAGTTGCGCTTACCGGACCATAAGCGTTTGGCCGTTAAAGCATTCAAGGGACTGAATTTCTTCACCTGCGCCGCCGGGGATTCATATAACGATACCCGAATGCTGGAGGAAGCCGATGCCGGTTTCTTATTCTGCCCGCCACAGAACGTGATTGATGAATTTCCCCAGTTCTCGGTCTTCACAGAGTATGACCGGCTGCTGTCACAAATCGACGCTTCAGTGACTCTGGATTTCAAGCCCGATCAACCTATATCTGCTTGAGAGCGACGGAGTAATTATGAACGAGAAAAACACTTCCGTCTTTCCTATCCGCCGCAAGAGCGTCGCGGTCGATGTAGGTGGTGTCACGATGGGCGGTGGGTCCCCGGTCGTTGTTCAGTCGATGACTAATACCGACACCGCCGACGTCGATTCTACCGTCGAACAGGTGGCGGCTTTGGCCAAGGCAGGTTCCGAAGTTGTGCGGATCACTGTAGATAGGGATGAATCTGCTAAAGCGGTCCCATATATCCGAGATAGGCTGACACTAATGGGGATCGACACACCATTGGTGGGGGATTTCCACTATATTGGGCACAAGTTATTAACCGAAAACCCAGCCTGCGCGGAGGCACTAGCAAAATACAGGATAAATCCGGGAAACGTAGGTTTTCGGGAAAAACGCGACACTCAATACAGCACTCTGATCGAGATTGCGAACAAATACGAAAAACCGGTCCGTATCGGCGTTAATTGGGGCTCGCTTGATCAGGATCTTCTGACCAAAATGATGGACGCAAACACCATTTCAGATGACCCGAAAGACGCCGCTCAGGTTACCCGCGACGCGATGGTAATGTCGGGCTTGTTGTCGGCGGAGCGTGCGGAGAACCTTGGAATGCCGCGTAACCGGATCATTATCTCGGCGAAAGTTTCCGCCGTGCAAGATCTTATCACCGTTTACCGTGATTTGGCGTCACGCTGCGATTATGCGCTTCATCTAGGTTTGACCGAAGCAGGGATGGGTACAAAGGGTGTGGTGGCATCCTCCGCCGCCATGGGCATCCTTCTTCAGGAGGGCATAGGCGATACGATCCGTATTTCGTTGACCCCGGAACCCGGCGGAGACCGCACCCGCGAAGTAATTGTTGCGCAGGAATTGCTCCAGACGATGGGGCTTCGGTCGTTTGTTCCTCTAGTAGCGGCATGCCCGGGTTGCGGGCGGACGACGTCAACCGTTTTTCAGGAACTGGCCCAGAGCATTCAGGGACATATCCGTGACCGCATGTCCGAATGGTGTGAGAGATATACCGGGGTTGAGGAGCTCAAAGTCGCTGTGATGGGGTGTATAGTAAACGGTCCCGGCGAATCTAAGCATGCTGACATTGGTATTAGTCTTCCTGGTACCGGCGAGGACCCGGCGGCACCAGTTTTTATTGACGGAAAGAAAAAAATGACGCTACGCGGTCCTCGGATCACAGACGAATTTCGCGACCTTATAGAGGATTACGTGGAAAAGCGCTACGGCCAGTAAAATGGGTTCTATATGAAAAATTTCTATCACTCACTAACCTAGGAGTATAACAATACGGGTTGCCTCAAGGGCGACAAGTGTATAGCAGTAAATTAATAAGTAGCATGTTTATCCAGACTCATCCCACAGACGACCCTGCACTAATGCGGTTCATACCGGGCGAACCGGTTCTGCCAGTCGGCCACGAGCCTGTCAGCGAGATGGAAGCGTCACTTCTTTCTCCTCTGGCGCGGCGGCTGCTTCGGATTGAGGGGGTAGAGGGGGTATCTCTATCACTTGATGACGTAACCTTGCGTCGCGGAGATAGTAGCGAATGGTACATCTTAAAACCTGCTGTCCTGGGAGCGATAATGGAACACTACGGGTCGGGGGAACCCGTAATCTCAGAAAAGGTCGTATTGAGTATTCTAGACTTACTCGATGACCGCATTCGCCCAGCGATCGAAGCCTACGGCGGTGAGGTGCTATTTAAGAAATTCGCGAACGGTACGCTAACTTTGGAACTAATTGGCGGCGGGGGAGCGCAGAAGCGAGAGATGATGACAAATATTATCACTCATCATTTGTCTGACGTAGAGAGCGTGACGTGGGTGGGCGAACCGCCCGCATCGGATATTCCCGACTGGGTCTTTAATGGAGGTGACGAGCCGCCGACTGGACCCGAGGCGGAAGCTGTCATGGAGTTTCTTGATCAAAGAATTAATCCATCGGTTGCCGCCCATGGTGGGCGGATAACGCTGATTGATGTGACTGATCATGTTGCCTACGTGAAGATGGAGGGTGGCTGCCAAGGCTGTTCTTCCTCGGCTGTAACGCTGCAGCAGGGTGTTCAGAATGCGATTATAGCCGAAGTACCAAGTATACAGGGGGTCGTAGACGTGACGGACCACTCCGAGGGGGTAAATCCCTTCTTTGGCTGATGCCTATATTTTTTACTGCTCAGCGTTGTCACTATGATTAGGATGCTCGCGTACCGTTCTTAGCGTTATACCGGCTTTGTGGGCTTTGGGTAACGGATAGAAATGCCTATAAAGCGAGGGCTGGGCGGATTTCGGTCGATCAGAAAATCCGAACCAACATGATCACCTAGCACCGCACCTTATTACAGGGACCGGTGACAACATCAAAACCGGATCTGACAATTTCGATGGGAGATAGCCCACGCCTTATCGACCGGAAGACTCAGGACGTGCCCCGTTACCAGACGGATTTACGCCGCTCACCGCCATTGGTCTTAATCAGAGTATTGCGCAGCGTGGAATGGCAGTGGGCTCTCTTGATATCGTAGAAATACCCGCTGGGTGGGAAGTCCGGCAGTGGCTACCTATCCACCCCGTCAAAACGCCGGACAACTATACTCCGACCTCAACAGACAAATGATATAATCGCTATCGATGCGTATCGAGTGCTGGCTTTCCATACCCGAATACTAAACCTTCTCGGAAACTGTCCACGTGCGACCTTTCCGGAGCATTTCGTTGATAGTACCGGCGGGTGTGGTCTCCTTTACGCCAGCGAGTTGTTCGTGAACAGCGTCGTCGTATGCCTCGCCTGGGTTATTATAGAGCACACCCAGAGCGACCGGAAATTCCGGCTGCTTCATATCAGCCAACATCACCGCAAGAATTTTGTTGGTCTCGTCGTGAACTAGAATATCATCTTCGGTGATGCCGTCCTCTCCAATAGTAACGACGCGGATACCGAAACCGTTCTCGGCACTGGCGATACCTTTGTTACTATCGGCCCCGAATATTAATGGTTTATTATTTTCGACCGTAATTGAATTTTCACCAACAACTTTCTTCCCTGTCCATCCATCGAAAGCACCATCGTTATAGACGATACAATTCTGAATTATTTCCACTAAAGAAGCGCCTTTGTGGGCATGTGCCGCCTTCAGCACGCCAGGCATCTGTTTTTGGTTGGTATCGAATGTCCGGGCAACAAATCGCGCACCAGCTCCCAAAGCTAGGTTAAGGGGTGATAGCGGTGCATCGACCGAGCCCTGTGGGGTCGAGGGGGAACGGGTGCCTAGCTGACTAGTGGGTGAATACTGACCCTTCGTTAGACCATATATCTCATTATTGAAAAGTAGCATATTTATATCAACATTACGTCGGATGGCGTGCATGGTATGATTACCGCCTATCGACAATGCGTCGCCATCCCCCATCACAACCCAGATGTCGAGGTCGGGATTAGCTAGCTTGGCACCCGTTGCAAGAGCTGGTGCACGTCCATGGATGGTATGAAAGCCATATGATGCCATATAATAGGGAAAACGCGCAGCGCAGCCGATACCCGAGAAAAATACTAGCTTTTCTAACGGTATCTGTAATTCGGCGAGCGTGCGATGAACCCCCTTTACAATTGCATAATCGCCACAGCCAGGACACCAGCGAACTTCTTGATCTGATGCGTAGTCGTTTGGCTTTAGTGGTTCTACAGGAGTTTCGACATTCATGGCTTATCCTTCTACCCGCGAGCGGATCTCGCGTTCAAGAGTCGACACCTTGAAGGGTTGACCCGTTATTTGAGTAATACTCTCCGCGTCCACGAGGTATTTGTCGCGCAACACGTGGACGAGTTGGCCATTATTCATTTCGGGCACCATCACTTGTTCAAAACCCGACAGCAACTCACCTACGTTTTTTGGGAAAGGATGAATATGTCGCAGATGGATGTGTGATACGCTGAGTCCATCGGTAACACAGCGTCCGACCGCTTGATTAATTGCGCCGAAGGTTGAGCCCCAACCGACAACGGCGAGCTTACCTCCAGTTTCTCCAATGGAGATCTCCTGTTCTGGTATATCGTCGGCGATCCCATCTATTTTTGCGGCACGTATTTTCGTCATCCTGTGATGGTTATCACTATCATATGAAATATGACCGCTGTCATAATCCTTTTCGATACCACCAATACGGTGCATAAGCCCGGGGGTACCGGGAATAGCCCAATTTCGTGCCAGAGTTTTCTCGTCACGGAGGTAGGGGTGGAAACCTTCCGGATCAGTTCTAAAGTTTACCGGGAAATCTGCGATGTTATCGGCGTCTGGAATCTCCCACGGTTCAGCCGAGTTGGCCAAGAAACCATCGGTCAGCAGTATGACCGGTGTCATATATTTAGTAGCTATGCGCACCGCCTCTATCGCTGTTTCGAAGCAGTCACCCGCCGTACGGGAGGCAACTACCGGTAATGGGGTATCCGCGTTTCTGCCATACACTGCCTGAAATAGGTCGGATTGTTCCGTCTTTGTAGGAAGACCAGTAGAAGGACCACCGCGTTGCACATTGACGACTACTAACGGCAGTTCGGTGACCAGAGCAAGGCCTATAGCCTCGGTCTTTAGTGCGATGCCCGGCCCGGATGACGAAGTGACACCCAACGAGCCTGCGTACGCTGCACCGATTGCTGAACACACGGCCGCGATCTCATCTTCTGCCTGGAAGGTCGTGACGCCGTATTGTTTTAGACCAGACAGAGTGTGCAGTAGAGCAGAAGCTGGTGTAATTGGATACGAGCCGAGGAAAAGTTCCAGATTGGCTTTATTGGCTCCTGCAACAAGGCCCCATGCTACCGCTTCGGTACCGGTAACGGCCCGGTAGGTACCGGGCCGGACATTAGCTTTCGGCACGACATACGCCTCGACCCCGGATGGTAGCTCTACGGTTTCTCCGTACGCATGGCCAGCATTGAGGGCGGCTATGTTAGCCTCGGCGATATTAGGTAATTTACCAAATCGTTGATTAACCCAGTCGATGGTCGGTTGCCGATCACGGTTATACATCCAACACATTAACCCAAGAGCCCAGAAGTTTTTGCAGCGCGTGGCTTCCTTTGGAGTAACGTCGCACTCGGCGACTGCGGCGTTCGTTAACTTATTGACCTCGATTGCAATGACAATGTGGTTATCTAAAGTACCATCATCGAGGGGGCTTTCTTCGTATCCAGCACGTGCAATGTTGCGTTCCGAGAACGCGTCTTGGTTGAGAATCACCGTGCCTCCTTTAGGCACGTCTTTCAAATGCACTTTCAATGCCGCCGGGTTCATGGCAACAAGTACGTCGGGGTCGTCACCAGGCGTTTGAATATCATAGGACGCGAAGTTGATCTGAAATGCGCTCACACCAAAGGTCGTTCCAGCCGGTGCCCGAATCTCTGCCGGAAAATCAGGAAAGGTTGCGAGATCGTTACCCATGAGGGCAGTCGACTGCGTGAATTGTGTTCCTGTAAGCTGCATGCCGTCGCCGGAATCTCCGGCAAAACGGATAACAACCGAATCCAGCGCCTTGCGCTCTACGTCATTCGCAGACGCGACATTTGTTGTCATGGAACCTGTCCAAATTATTATATGTATACAAACAAGTTAGGTGGGCGTTTCATCCCCGTCAAGCTGATGTAGTTGGGTAGTATATCACTCCAAACTCGAATTTCTTATATAACATCAGCTTACATTTATATCATGTTGAAAAAGTCTTTCACCCCTAATTTTAAGTGGACAGAAAATGCCCGCTGACGTCTCTTGACACCTTTACCCTGCCCGCGAAAAAATGTATGTACACAAACAAAATAGGTAATCGGAGTTTGAGGCGTAGATGTCATCTTATGTCAGACCTACTACGCTGTCCGACGCACTTGGTTCACTCGCGGAGGGACGGCGGACTATTGTCGCCGGCGGGACGGATTTCTATCCTGCTCGGGTTGGCACGATACCCGATGAGGACGTACTCGACATTACCTCGATAGATGGTCTGCGTCTGATCGAGGATAAGGGCGATCACTATTTCATTGGGGCAGCGGCAACCTGGACCGATCTTATCCGCGCCGACCTCCCCGATTGGTTCAGCGCGATGAAGTTGGCGGCGCGAGAAGTTGGCGGTCAGCAGATCCAGAATGCAGGTACTGTAGTGGGAAATGTTTGCAATGCATCACCTGCCGCCGATGGTGTGCCGGGACTAATTGCGCTGGAGGCTATTGTGCGGCTTGTCTCGGTCTCGGGCGAACGGGATGTGCCGATTTCTGAGTTCATTCTGGGTAACCGCAGAACCGCGCGAGATCCGATAGAAATGGTTACCGGTTTGGTAGTTCCAAAATTTAGCAATGATGCAAAAAGCACCTTTTTGAAACTCGGTGCCCGTAAATACCTGGTTATTTCGATCGTCATGGTGTCTGCTATAATGGAAAAAGCTGCAGACGGTGCCATCACTCGGTGCAATATTGCTGTGGGGTCGTGTTCTGAGGTAGCTAAGCGTCTGCGGGATCTGGAGGTTCTTCTGGTTGGTAATCACGCCGATGCCAGCGTGGCTGATCTCATAACCACCGACCATCTGTCCCCGCTTAGTCCAATCGGTGATGTCCGCGGATCCGCCGATTACCGGCTAGATGCCGCGCTGACGTTAGTCCGCCGCGCACTTGTTGAACTAGCGGGGTAAAAATGGCCATTGCATTCAATCTCAACGGTAAAACTGCCGTGACTGATGCAGATCCGATCTGCCGGCTCGCGAATGTGTTGCGAGAAAACCTAGGTTACACCGGTACGAAAATCGGTTGTGATGCAGGTGACTGTGGAGCTTGTACGGTGCTTCTGGACGGCGAGCAGGTGTGTTCCTGCCTTGTGCCAGTAGCGCAGGTCGAGGGCCGTAATGTAATGACCGTCGAGGGTCTTGCGAGCAAAAATGGACGGCTTACCGCTTTACAGCAGGCGTTTCACGAATACAGTGCTGCTCAATGCGGTATCTGCACCCCCGGTATGCTTATGGCTGCGGAGGATCTGTTCAAGCATAACGAAACGCCAACAGAAGATCAGATCATGGACGCAATGGGTGGCGTTCTTTGCCGCTGTACCGGCTACCGTAACATCGTCGATGCGGTGAAGCACGTGGTGCGTCCAAACGGCGTGTCGTTCAAAAACCCTACAGTTGGCGATGCAATGGGCGCCCGCGCGTTAAAAACCGACGGTATCCAGAAGGTCGACGGGACCGAAAAATATGGTGCCGACGAAGCTCCGGCCGATGCGCTGTGGGCACGGGCGGTGCGCTCTCCCTATGCGAACGCCACATTTACGCTTGGCGATTTTCAGCCGCTCTACAATAAATGGCCGGGTCTTGTCCGCGTGCTGACAGCAGCCGACGTACCCGGTCTAAATGGTTATGGAGTTTATCCCCATATAAAAGACCAGCCAGCATTCGCTGATGGCGAGGTCCGCTTTAAAGGGGAGAATGTCGTCGCGTTAATTGGGGACTACGATAGTGTATATGGTATTTCCAACGAGGACGTACCCATCGTCTATGAGAGGCGTGACGATATTTATGGCTTAGATGCCGCACTGGCCGATAACGCTCATCTGATACACGAAGGCTACCCGGGTAATGTTATGGCGGAGGGCTATGTAAGAAAAGGCAATGCCGCTGCAGCAATGAAGACCGCTGATGTTGTGGTTGAAGACTCATATCAGACCGGATTTGTCGAGCACGGCTACATCGAACCAGAGGCTGGTTGGGCCCGACGCGTGGGGGACCGATTGGAAATAACCGTATCGACCCAAGCGCCATACATGGATCGTGACGAAGTCGCAAACATAATTGGTCTTCCCAAGGAATCGGTGCGCATTATTCCGACGGCGTGTGGTGGCGGGTTTGGGGGAAAGTTAGACCTTGGAGTACATCCGGTTATCGGTCTTGCAGCTTGGATACTGAATAAACCAGTCCGCTGCACGTGGAACCGGCTAGAGTCGATGTCGGCATCCACGAAGAGGCATCCCTCTCGAATTACCGCCCGCTACGGGTGTAACCTGAGTGGTGACTTAATCGCTTATGAGGTCGATGGAGATTTCGATACAGGCGCGTATGTGTCTTGGGGCCTCACGGTAAAAGACCGGGTGCCTGTACATGCCACAGGTCCATATTTTGTGCCCAATGTCGAGGCGAAGGCCCGAGGAATATTCACGAACGGTACGCCGGCGGGTGCTTTTCGTGGTTTCGGTATTCCGCAAGCCGCTATCGCCCACGATAATCTGATGGACCGAATGGCTGAAGAAATTGGGATGGATCCACTAGAATTTCGGCTGCGCAATGCCATTCGAAAAGGTCAGGAAACAGCGACTGGTCAGGTTTTAGAATATTCGGCTGGACTTGATCAGTGCCTGGAGGCACTTCGAAGCCCGTGGAAGAAGGCTCGAGCCGCAGCAGAGAAATTTAATGCTGAGACCGATGACGTGAAACGCCGAGGCGTCGGCGTCGGTTGCAT
Source organism: Alphaproteobacteria bacterium UBA830 (assembly GCA_002295635.1). Classification (GTDB taxonomy): domain Bacteria; phylum Pseudomonadota; class Alphaproteobacteria; order MPNO01; family UBA830; genus UBA830. The sequence continues at coordinate 51,142 of DBHK01000015.1, forward strand.
GTGGTATGGGTGCGGGAATACTTCGCTTTCGAACCCGTCAACAATGCAGGTTGGTATAGGGTCGAGTGGGACAGTTACCTTATATTCCGGCGCGCAGGATATTGGCCAGGGTACCAACACGACGATGGTGCAAGTAGTTGCCGACGCTCTTGGCGTCCGCATGGACCAGATAAAATTAGTGTGGGGGGATACAGACATGACGGCTGACGCCGGCAAAAGTTCGGCCTCACGCCAAGCTTATGTGTCTGGCAGGGCGGCTATGGAAGCCGGCCAGAATCTGCGCCGTCAGATATTGCGGATGGCTAATGCCGGGGATTCTGCGACCTTCGAATTCGGCGAAGGTACGCTTACGGTTACGGACGGTGGTGCGGTACGAGAAATCGACCTGACCGGCCTTTCTGCGAACAAGCATGGAGGAAATGTTCTATTAGGTGAAGCCACATTTGATCCACCTGCAACTCCGTTGGATGAAATGGGGCAGGGCAACCCCTATGGTACATATGGTTTTGGCGCCCAAGTTGCTCAAGTTGAAGTTGATACCGAGCTTGGTACCGTAAAAGTTTTGCATGTCTGGGCAGCGCATGATGTTGGCGCTGCGATCAATCCCATTCAAGTCGAAGGGCAAATACATGGCGGTGTGGCGCAAGGTCTCGGCCTCGCTCTCATGGAGGAATATATTCCCGGGAGAACAGAGAACTTGCACGATTATTTAATGCCAACTTTCGGCGATGTACCACCGATCGATGTTTTTCTTATTGAAGATCCAGAACCGACAGGCCCTTATGGGGCGAAGGGGATCGGCGAACCGGCTCTTATACCGACACCACCCGCGATATTCGGAGCGATTTACCATGCCACTGGCGTGCACATGAAGCAGGCACCTGCGACGCCGGATCGGGTCCGTGCTGCAATTCTTGCTCATAAAGAAGAAATACCATGAGCAGTCAATCCGAGGGCAATACCGAAATCGCGTCCGCGGCTGTAGAAGGAGGTACGGACAGTAACGTCGTTATTACCTGCGACGCGTGTCCAGTCCTTTGCAGAATTCGCCCAGAAAAAACTGGGGCTTGCAGCCGATATGGTAACGTTGATGGTAAGCTAACGCGGACGGATCCGGTGATTGTTACACAACAGATTGCGGATGAAAACGGTGGCCTTGTGCCGTTTTTACCTGAACAGGAAGAATGGGATGGGTCGTTGAATTTTCAGTCTCCATCCTTCATCACCGGAATTGGTGCAACTACCACCTATCCAGATTATAAGCCGGCCCCGTTTATTGTGTCGTCGGAACATCATGAGGTCGATATGGTCACGGTGGTATCTGAGGGGGTTTTTAGCTACTGCGGTGTAAAAGTGAAGATCGATACGGACCGTTATATCGGCCCAGAATCGGCTCCAGTCCGTGTAAAAGGCGAGGAAATAGGCCACGTAACTATTGCTGAGTACGGTTCGCAGATGCTTGCGTTGGGCGGTGTGCACCACCTAACCGGCGGTAGCAAGAAGGAGGGAAATATAACCTGTCAGTCGATGTTGTCCCTCTGCAACAAAGATGCCATCGAAATGACTATTGATGGGGGAGCGACACTAACGGTACAGGCAGGCAAACCGCCCATCATCGACAGTAACCAAGAAGAGCGTATGCGCGTCGGCTGTGGGTCGGCGGCAATCGGAATGTTTGCGCTGCAATGGCATGGTCATGCGGATGAGGTCATTGTAGTCGATGACCATATTACCGGTGTTCTATCCGAACATCAGTCGGGCAAATTCCTAGATATGCCACCCGCGGGTATTCGCGTGCGCGGCCGCAGGTCAACGCCTGGTCGTTACTTTCAGGTTGCGGAACCGGGAGCCGGCTGGGGTGGCACCGATATAACCGAACCGCTTTCTATAATCGAAAAAATTGACCCGGATGTTTCTTGGCCCGGCCTTCGCCTCCTGATGGTCAGCACTACCGGTGAGGACCAGGCCTATTTCATACTCGACGAAGAACTGAACCCCGTCGCGGCCGACATGCCGACCGACCTTGAAGTTTCAGTCAATCGCATCGCGGAAAACTGCGAGCCTGCGCTATCTACGGTCTTATTCATGGGAGGAGCAGGCGGATCTCTGAGGGCCGGCGTAACCGTAAACCCAGTTCTGCTGACACGTTCGGTGCGTGAATTACGTACCAGGGTTACCTGCGGAGGTGCGCCGGTTTATGTATGGCCGGGTGGCGGTATAACGGTAATGGTCGACGTTCTTCGTTTGCCAGACGATTCTTTTGGTTACGTGCCGACACCGGCCCTAGTCGCACCCATTGAGTTTTCCATGTCCCGAGAGGAATACCTAGCTTTGGGAGGATACGAGGATCATATCAAACCGCTAACCGACGTTATGCGGGAAGGGGGGCTACACGGTGTTCAGCCCATGTTGTGGCAAGGTAACAATCCGTGGCCTCTGGCCGAGCGAATGGCGTTGGAAGACACCTAATTGAAATGAGCACTCCCCAAGTCGGATTGTTGGCAGACGGCCGCCGGCTGCATCTGCAACATGGCCCAATTGATCTTGTCATAGAGGCATTCGGAGATACTCAGGAAATCCGGGCAGCTTACCGACAGGTTAGTACGAAATTCGAGACGGTTCTTGCAGAATTAGTTGAAGAACTGCCGCTATTGCGGCGACCGGTATGCGACCCGCGTCCAATTGTAGCAGGGCCGACTGCCATACGGATGATTGATGCCGTCTGGCCACACAGGAAAACTTTCGTGACCCCGATGTCGGCGGTGGCGGGTTCCGTTTCAGATGAGATGTTGTGCGCACTTATCAATGGACGATCTCTTGAGAAAGCCTACATCAACAACTCCGGTGATATCTCTATTTACCTAACACCGGGGAAAACGCTAAAACTAGGTATAGTGGCCCAGCTTTTTTGCCCCACGATTGAGGGAACCGCGGAACTTACATCCGACAGGCCTGTGCGGGGAATAGCCACTAGTGGCTGGCGAGGGCGAAGCTTGTCTCTCGGCATTGCTGACGCGGTTACAGTACTTGCTGAAAACGCAGCGGCAGCTGACGTTGCCGCCACCCTAATAGCCAATGCCGTGAATACCGATCACCAAGCGATCAAACGAACCGCCGCGTCTACGCAGGAGGATCAGTCCGATCTTGGCGACCGTATGGTCACCGTAAGTGTCGGCGACCTGGATTCTATTACCGTTGAAACGGCGCTGGGTAACGGAATGAAAGTGGCGGAACGGATGCACGATAATGGACTCATATCAGCGGCGGTACTGGTTTTGAAAAATGAAATACGAGCTGTAGGAGATGTACCGAAAGCTCTCCCGAAAAAGATTTAGAGAAAAGGATAGAATGATGGATGACGGACGAGTTGCAGTGGAGACAACCACGGGCGGAGATTTCGGGAGTTTGGTAAAGGTCCGAAAGTTCGTAATGCATGTTGAGGAAGTTTTACACGAATTTGGTCCACCGGCGAAAAAACCCCAGAAGAAGGGCTATATCGCTGCTGTTACACATAATCCCTACGCCGGCGAGTACGTCGAGAATATCCTGCCATTAATGGAGCAACTCAAACCCATGGGCATTGAAATGTCTAAGAGATTGATGGCCGTGATGGGGGGCGCTGATGCTATCGTCGCATACGGCAAGGCGGCGATCGTCGGAGAAAATGGTGAACTGGAGCACGCTGCTCTGTGGCATGAACCCGGTGGATACGGCATGCGACAGTTGATGGAAAAATCAGCTGCAATCGTCCCTTCAACCAAAAAGGTAGGCGGCCCAGGTTGCACGATCGACGTTCCGATAGGGCACGCTAATGCTGCTTATGTCCGCTCGCATTTCGATACTGTCGTGTGCTCAATTAACGATGCACCACGCGCCAACGAAATTGTCTGGATACAGTCGATGTCCAATGCAGCGCGAATATATAGTCGTTCAGCGGGTTTAAAAGATGAGGATGTAGTTGGCGAAGACGGGCTACGCTGATAAATGAGCGGCAGTCGGCCGCCACACCTATGTTTATAGGTGGCTGCGCAACTCAACGTTAGTAGCAGAGTTATTAGTGTTCCACCAGAGCTTGCCATATGCGGTGGGGGGTTGCAGGAATTCCTATTTCCTTGCCACCATTGCCGTTCAGGGCATCCATTATCGCGTTGTAGATCACAGGGTATGAACCGCCATTTCCAGCTTCGCCGCAACCCTTCACACCGAGCGGGTTGGTTTTGCATGGGACTTCGTGAGTGGTAAAATTTATATGGGCAATATCGTCTGCTCTGGGCAGCTGATAATCGAGAAAAGTGCCGGTCATCAGTTGGCCGTCGGCGTCATAAATTGTATCCTCCGCCAAGACTTGGCCAATACCTTGGGCTATTCCACCATGGACTTGTCCCTCGACGATTAGCGGGTTCACCACTACACCGAAATCATCTACGACGGTATACCGATCGATGGTAACGACGCCAGTATCCGGATCTATCTCCACCTCTGCTGCGTGACACCCGTTCGGGAAGCTAGTGGGAGCTGTACTATGATTGACCTTGTGGGAGAGTTCTTCGGGTAAATCTGCTTCTCCGCCCAACTCGCGAGCTTTTTCCGCAAGCGTCATTATACCAATATTGCGGTCCGTACCGGCAACGGTGAAGACGCCGCCGGCGAATTCTATATCCTCTATCGCTGCTTCAAGCACGTGGCCCGCCAGTTTCTTTCCATTTTCTACGATAGCTTCAGCACATTCAAGGATTGCACCACTGGCGGCAATCATGGACCGTGAACCGCCTGACCCTCCGGCGCCAAGGCTCATCTCATCGGAGTCATGCTGTACCAGTTTGATGACTTCGAAAGGGACGCCGAGCTGTGCTGATAGCACCTGTGCGAACGGTGTCGCGTGGCCCATGCCAAAATCCTTATTACCGGTGACTAGCGTGACGGACCCATCTTCCTCAAAACGAATGTCTGCAAGTTCTGTACCCGCACCTGCTGTGGTCTCCAAATAGGGTGCTACGCCAAATCCTCGGATCATACCTACGGCTTTGGATGCCTCCTTTCGTGCTGTGTATCCGGCATAGTCGGATCGTTCGAGGCACAGATCCATAATGGTTTCGAACTCGCCGGAGTCGTATGTTAAATCGACTGGTGTCTCGTGAGGTAGCATCTCGGGACTAATCATATTCCTACGCCGCAGTTCAATCCGGTCAATCCCCATTTCTTCGGCCGCTTTATCAATCAGACGCTCGAGAAAAAATTTTGACTCCGGGCGCCCGGCGCCACGGTACGGGCCGGTAGGAACGGTATTGGTGAATATGCATTTCGCATTAAAAGAAATGGCCGGCGTTTTGTATACACTGATGATGTTGCGGCTGGTAACCATAGTTGCTGGCCACGGTCCCATCGCGGTCAGGTAGGCCCCCATATCGCCGACACCGTCGACGCGGAGCGCTAGAAAATTCCCGGCTTTATCGAGGGCGAGGCCGAGTTCAAATGTCATAGCTCTACCATGGTGATCAGACACGAAACTTTCTGAACGGTCGGCTGTCCATTTTACCGGCCGGCCGAGCGAACGAGCCGCATGAAGAACTACGACTGCTTCGTTGAACGCGCTACCTTTCATCCCGAATGAGCCGCCTACTTCTTTTGATATGATCCGCATTTGATCACGTTCGACGCCAAGCATGTTAGACATTGCCCCGCAATATCCGGACACCCCTTGCGTGCCAACATGAAGCGTAAACTTATCTGTTTCAGAATCGTATTTGGCGACGGTTGCGCGCGGTTCCATGGCGCTGACAACGACTCGTGTGTTGGTAAGCTTTATTCTGGTAAAATGGTCAGCCTCGGCAACGGCTTTTTCCACTGCTTCATCATCGCCCCATTGGAAATCTAGGCATGTATTGCCCGGCGCCTCCTCCCAGACTTGAGGGGCGCCATCTTTTTCGGCCGCCACCGGATCCGCCACGGACGGTAGAGTTTCTGTATCAAGTATGATCATCTCTGCCGCATCACGTGCTTGTGATGAGGTTTCCGCGATAACCGCAACTACCGGATCGCCAACATGTTTCACCTGTCCTACGGCCATCGCTGGACGCTGTGGAATAACCGCGGCGGAGCCGTCTCGACTTTTGACGCTGATCGCGCACGGGATATCCTTGACGCCCGCGTCTCGAAGGTCTTGGCCAGTAATTATTGCGATTACGCCGGCTGCGGTCGCCGCGGCAGATGTGTCTATAGCCAATATATTTCCATGCGCGACCGGGGAACGTAGAAAGGCACAGTAGGCCTGTCCCTCGGCATTATAGTCGTCGGTGTATTCGCCACGGCCAGTCAGCAGCTTGGGGTCCTCGGTACGCAGCACGGGCTGTCCAATGCCGAATTTAAGATTATCCATGGCGGCGTGGTCGGGCATATTTTAAGGCTCTCGAATGGAACATTTATAGAGTAATTTACCAGAGCATATTATCGGCGCAATCGGTCAAAAAAGCGCATCGCGTATGCGCGGGTCCCGCTATTGACTTCAGATCTCGCGGGCATAAACATCATATGCATACAAATGAAATCAAACTGCAGGGAGTGTCCTATGCCGGCCAATATTCGTAAAACCTCGGTGATTATCGAAGAAACGCGCCAGGATATTGGGAGAAATGTAAGCCCACCGACCCGCAAGGCTGCGGCATTGGCCGCTATAGAGAACCCGTTTGCTGGCAAATACGAGGAGGACTTGACTGAGCTAATAGAAATTGGCGCTGAACTAGGCGAGTTGCTTGGCAAGATGTGCGTCGATGCTTTAGGCATTGAACCCGAAGAAGCGGAGAGCTATGGCAAGGCGGCAATCGTTGGCGAGAACGGCGAATGGGAGCACGCGGCAGCCATCCTGCATCCGAAGCTTGGCGCCCCGCTTAGAAAGACAGTTGAAAAAGGTGCAGCTCTCGTTCCGTCGGTCAAGAAATTGGGCGGCCCGGGGACGCCGATAGATGTGCCACTTGGTCATAAGGATGCTGCTTATGTGCGTAGTCACTTCGATGGGATGGAAGTTCGGTTGGCAGACGCGCCTAGGGCAAACGAAATCTTAGTAGCGATATCTGTAACCGACTCCGGCCGCCCATTTCCGCGCGTTGGCGGGCTTACGACAGACGAGATGATTGGAGAGGATGGGTTGCGGTGAGGTCTTGGAAAGGAGCGCTTGCCTCAATTCAATATAACCCTTCTCTAGCCTCGAGGCTGATAGGTTTATTTGAGTAAGCCATTTGGTTCAGGTGCGTCAGAAGTCGCTTAAAACGAGGATTAAATATATACCAGTCCAACTGATTTATTGGTTTCCGCTACGGACGCCTTAAGCTGGATCAGGTTACTTCCGGCACATTTTCCGCTGGCGGGGTGTTACGGCTGCGGCCAGAAGCGACCTTGCCATCGATTACTACCATGCCCACGCCAGGTATATCACCCAGTTGAACGCTTTCTAATAAACTCTTGCCCGCCGTGTGTTGTGCTCTGTCAAGAAACACAAAATCTGCGGCGCGACCTTTCTCTATAAGACCACAGTCGAGATCACGCATTCGCGCAGTATTTCCGGTGGCAAAACAAAATGCTATTTCAGCGGGGATATCACCGAGAGCTGATAGCATTGACACCATACGGATGATACCAAGAGGCTGCACGCCGGACCCCGCTGGACCGTCCGTACCGAGAATGACCCTCTCGGATTGATCCAACTCAAAGGCGGTACGTAAAGCGAATAATGCAGCTTTCTCGTTGCCATTATGGACGATTTCAATCCCCGCACTACAGTCTTCGCAAAGGCAACGGATTTGGTCAAGCGGGAGAGATGTGTGACCACCATTAATATGACCGATAATGTCCGCTCCGGCTTCGAGGATAACATCCTTGTCAATCAAACCAGAACCTGGGACCGATGGACCGCCGGTATGGATGGTTGATTGGATGCCATATTTGCGTGCCCAGTCGACCATTTCCTTGGCCTCGTCGCCCGCTTTTACGCCTCCAAGGCCGATTTCTCCCAGCAGCTTGACACCAGCTTCACCCAACTCCTTGAAATCTTCTTCGACCATACCCTTCTCGAGGATCGGAGCCCCAGCGTGGACTTTCACACCACCTGGCGGGAACGCTGAAAAACAGCGTTGCGCGGTTATTCCAAGCGCTACCACTCCCTTCGGATCCTTTGGCCGACCTGGGAGATGGACTTCACCGGCCGAGATCATTGTGGTGACGCCGCCATGCATCGAAGAATCGATCCAGTTAACTTGGTTTTGGCGCGGCGTCCAGTCACCAAAAACCGGATGGACATGACTATCGATCAACCCAGGACACAAAGTAGTGCCATGAGCGTCGATAGTCACATCGGCCTGATCGGTATCAAGTTCCTTTTCGCTTCCAAAGGAGTCAATCCTGCCATCAAGCGTGATAAGAGTATCGGCGTCTAGGATAGGGTTCTCCATTGCGCCGGACAGCATCATGCCGACATTCCTTATGACGGTTTTGCCTCTCGGCGTCTCCGGCGCTGTGGGACCAGCCATTATGTGCTTTCCTGATAATTGCGTAAGATTTATTCGGTGGCTGCTGAATTCCGCCGGTCAGAGGCCTCAAGTCGAGCGCAAAGTTCGTCAGTGTTCTGGACGTCACCAAAATTATTGTAAAAAGCGATCAAGGAGTTTGTGTGTTCCTCGTCAGAAGATGTGGCGCAACCGTCAGAGACCATCAACGCCCGATAGTTCAGCATCATCGCATCACGCGCTGTGCTCTCGCAACATACATTTGTTGCCACTCCGCAGACTAGAATATTTTCGATTCCATTATCTTTTAGGATCAATTCGATATCGGACGAGCCCTGAATGAAAGCGCTATAACGGCGCTTTATTACGCGGAAGTCATCATCTTTGACCTCGAGTTCAGACCACAGTTCGAATGGCCACTCTCCTGGTGTCATGGATTCTACGCGGAGTTCCGCTTTCTCCGGCAAATAGCGTTCGTGTGCGGCGGACCAAGTTTCTTCAGTGTCGCTTGGCGCCAAGTTCTGGATCCAAATTACGATGCCGCCGGTTCGACGGACAGTATCCGCGATACGGTTGACGTTGCCTACCACTGTCTGGCCGACGGGGCAGCCGGCCTGCTGGCTTTCGTCCATGAAATAATTCTGCATATCGACGACCACTAGCGCAGTCTTTCCTGTATCAAACGTCTCCTGCGAGTGCTCACGTCCCATCCTATCAATCATTTTGTCGATATACTTTTGGGGCATTTCAAATTCGTGGGGCATGAGATATCTCCCTTTTCAATTTTAGTAATAATACAATTTTAGTTTGCTCAGTTAAAGTTAGAGCCACCATTCGCGTGAATGACCTCGCCTGTGATGAAACTTGCTTTGTCAGAAATCAGAAAGATACCCGCATGGGCGATTTCCTCGGGTTCCCCAAACCGGCCCATGGGGAACCGCGCCGACATCGTGCTACGCTGTTCTTCAGTATATTCGGCTATCATTGCGGTTTCGGCAATGCCGGGGCTGATCGCATTACATCGAACTTTTGGCGCTAGCGAACGAGCTAGTGAGCGATTTAAGCCAATAATTGCGGCCTTAGAGGTTGTATATGCAGGGCCACCTTGACCGTTCCCGCCGGTGACACCGTAGAGCATAGACGCCGACGTAGTTAGCATGATCGAACCGCCATCATGCGTCATCATGTGGGCAGCGGCTGCTTGCGAGATCAGGAAAGAACCGGTGACGTTGACGGCCATAATAAAATTGCACTCATCAGCATCCAATTCGTCCCATCTCTTTGATGAATGTGCAGCGCCCCAATGCATTATTGCATTGAGATTTCCATATTTCTCGACGGCCTTGGCAACGGCAGTTTTACAATCGTCGGTTTCAGCTACATCGCCTCTGAAAAACTCTACCTCTTCGCAAGATGGCAGTTCGGCCCGCATTCGGTCTTCCTGAGGATCGAACGCAAGTATTCTATCACCCTGTTCGAGAAGCAATTTCGTGCAGGCTAAGCCTATCCCGCTTGCCGCACCAGTAACCAAAACTGTCTTTCCCATAATTTTCCCCGAATTGATTAGATATCTAACAGAGTGTAAGCTATCAACATTAATCGAGGGAGGGGATCCGCCAAATGGTGCTATCCTCTCAAACAGAGGTCCCTTAAGAGGGCCATTTAACAGGGTACATCGGCCGCATCGGTCGCCGTCTCAGGAGACTACATGTCTGATACGTCTAATAAATCTTTACCTAAGCCGCTAATTTTTGGAATCGTCACAATTCCGAGATTCATTATCGGCGTGGCTATACTTCTCGGGATAGCAATAAATTTCGCTAACGTTCTTGGTAGGTATTTTTTCCTTGAACCAATCGTCTGGGCCGAGGAGATCATGATCTACATTATGGTGTGGACGGTGTTTATAGGTGCGGTTTTGGTATCGTTCGAGGGGCAGCATCTAAAAATGGATTTCTTTTCAATCATGCTACCGTCACCCTTCAAGGAGATTATCAATTTTATCGCGGTTGCGTGTGTGCTTCTAACCTGTGTTTATGTCATCCCGTATAATTGGATCGTAGTTGAACTAATGTGGGCTAACGACCAGCGCAGCGTGGTCGCGGAAGCACCAATGGTGATCCCACATTTCGCACTCCTGCTAGGTTTTGTGATGATCTTCATATCTGTTGTGGTGAGGTTCAAATCCCACGTGATGGGTACGCTTAGCTCCGAGGTTGACGAATTAGTAGACGAATACGGTGACGGCGACGCCGCCGCTACCGACAAAAACTAATCCCCTAGAGAAAGAACGAGAGAAGAAGGAGCGTATCTATGGAATGGGTTATGGGGATTGTACCGGTTATCTTGTTGGTACTTGGATTTCCGATTTTTATTATCTTGCTTGCTACCGCTGCAGTAGTTTTAATGATTTTCGCGCCTGTACCGCCGATGGCAATGCATATCAATATGTTCGGCAGTGTTGATAAGTTCGCACTTATGGCGGTTCCATTTTTCATCTTCGCCGGCGAAATCATGGGCCATGGTGGGATTTCGAAGCGGATTGTGGCCTGGGTATTATCGATCATTGGTGGTGTTCGCGGGAGTCTTGCGCTGACGACTGTGGGCACCTGCACTGTATTCGGTGCTATCTCGGGCTCAAGTCCCGCTACTGTTGCGGCGGTCGGCCGCCTTTTGTATGGGCCGTTGCGTGACGCTGGATATAATGAAAAATTCTCCTCTGGACTTCTGGCATCGTCAGGTGCGATTGCAATAGTTATCCCGCCATCCATTAGTATGATCCTGTATGGAGCATCTGCTGAACAATCGGTTGCGCTTCTATTCGTCGCTGGTGTAATTCCCGGCCTAGTCATGGCCGGTCTGATGGCCGCATACATTTACGCTTTTGCGCTAAGGAGTGGTATTCGCGAGGCGGCAGGGTTCTCCTTCGCTCAGTTCCTCACGGCCAGTAAGGAGGGTATTTGGGCGCTTGGTACGCCTTTCATTATCCTCGGTGGGATTTACGCCGGTATCTTTTCGCCGACCGAGTCCGCGGGCGTTGCTTGTGTATACGCGATATTTGTAACCCGCTTCGTGTATGGTGATATCTCTTGGTCGGGCATCTGGGATGTGTCGGTTAACTCAATGTTCCTGACTGCCCAAGTCCTTATAATTGTGGCAGCTGCCGGAGTGTTCTCTAATCTCTTAACGATCAGCGGTATTCCGCAGGACGCGGTACAAGCTATCCAAGATATGAATATGAAGCCGTGGATGGTCCTATTGGTTATCAACGTTTTCTTGCTGTTCGTTGGCTGTTTACTTGACCCGGGTTCCGCTATTTTAGTCTTGACCCCACTGCTGGCCCCAATCGCCGCCGCAATGGGTGTCGATTTGATCCACTTCGGTATAATCATGACGGTTAACCTCGCGATCGGAATGTTCACGCCGCCCTTCGGGCTGAACATCTTCGTCACCCAGGCGCTATTTAAGGCGCCACTCTCAAGTATTTATCCGGGCTTGGTGCCGTTCATCATTGTGAACCTCATTGCCTTGATGGTTATTACTTACATTCCGGAACTGTCATTGTTCCTGACACGCTTCCTGAATTAATGACCGGACGGCGCGTTAAAATTACGCGCCGTCCGACTGGTTTATCAACCTAATGGGTGAAAATAGGCGACTTGGGTTTGTCGCACTCGCGACTACTATCTTCTGCTTTGGCACACTCTGGACGACAGCAAAACTATCGATTGATTACCTGCCGCCACTTTGGTTCACAGCTGGTCGGTTCGCCATAGGCGCGATGTTTGTAGCGATTTTACTCTATTTGCAGGGCAGGCTCAAAATTCCCGAACGCGCAGATATTCCAATCATTCTGTCGGTTGGAGGGATCATGCTTGGACTGTATTCTTCAATCTTTCAGTGCGCGCTTGAATTCGTGCATGCTGGGCGAGCAACGATCCTTGGTTACACAACCGCGATATTCGTAACGCCTGTCGCAGTTTTATTACTGGGTGAGAATCTGACCCGCATGAAAGTTGTTGGTCTTATGAGCGCTATGGCGGGGTTTCTTCTCTTGTTCAGCCCAGCTGAATTGGACTGGTCGGACAGAAATGTACTGATCGGCAACGGCTTATTGGTATTATGCGTAATGCTGTGGTCCTGCGTAATTCTGCACCTCAGGATACACCGGCAGGTGTCCGATACCCTTGCGTTAGTTCCCTGGTACCTAGTGGTCTCGTTTTTAGTGGCCGCCATAGCAGGTCTTATGTTTGAGGGGCCGCCTGTTTTTGAGGTAAGCGGTGCCGGTTGGATAATTTTCTTGTATGCAGGGGTCATATGTAGCGGTATCGGGAATTGGGGTGTCACCACCGCTATCATGAACCTGCCTGCAACAACTTCGACGATCGGGCTTTTGGGAGTGCCGGTTTTTGCCATGATTATAAGCGTCGCATTTCTTGGAGAAATACTAACTTGGTCGCTAATTGTTGGATTGGTACTTATCGTGTGTGGGATCGCCGCCGTGACGTTATCGCATCAGCCGGAAAAAAAAATCGTCACTTAACTTTCGAGGGTGTGAATTTGCTTGCAGGAAGAAATTCCTCTCGGACCCAGATTCGTTTTGAAGTTCCTGGGTATTTCACTCTAAGAGGCTTGCAGACGAGTGGGCGTCGAGAACAAAAAATGATAGCTAACAAATGAAAAATGGAGCTTAAGGTGCAAATGTTAACCAGTAGAACTGTTATCGTTTCCGGTGCCGCTAGCGGCATAGGCCGAGCGTGCGCGAAAAGGCTCATCCGAGACGGCAATCAAGTAGTAGTAGTCGATCTTGACGGCGACCGGCTCCAGGATGAGTTCGGTGGAGAAACTAATACGTTGAAGTTCGCACCCGGTGACGTAGCTAGATCCGAGACAGCAAATGCCGCAGCGCAGATAGCGTTGGACGCTTTCGGGCGAGTTGATTGTCTGGCCCATTTTGCGGCTGCCCATTCAAAACTGAACTGGGAATCGGCGGATGAAGATGAATTCAACCGAATTCTTTCCATCAATGTCACCGGTTCTTTCTTAATGGCGAAAGCCGCAGCCAAGGTAATGATTGATCAGGGTATCAAGGGCGCGATGGTGCTTACGGCCTCTGGTGGCGTGTTTATGGGTGGAACTGGTGAGAATGGTAGGGGTGGTCCGGCTTATACGACATCTAAAGGCGGAGTGCTGATACTCGTGCGAACGCTGGCTAAGTCCTGGGGCAAACACGGTATTCGCATAAATGCTATCAGCCCCGGCGTTGTCGAAACTGCGATGACAAAAGAATATACCGATGAAGCAATGCAGGGAGCAGCCGACCGTGCTGCGCTCAGGCGAGTGTCACAGCCCGAAGAGCAGGCCGCAGCCGCAATCTGGCTGTTGTCGGATGAAGCCGGATTTATTACCGGCGAAAATACCAATATCAACGGTGGAGCAGCGTTCGGCTAAATTCTTCATGCTGAGCAACCGAACCGTGGGATATCTCGCCTTGGTTGGTGCCGTTGTTGGTTATGGTGGATTGTGGCCGATTACTCGCAAGGCAATTGAGACAATTCCTCCCTTCTGGTTTGCTTCTCTCCGGATGTGGACGGGTGTTATTATACTGCTAGGTATATTGCATTTTACCAGACGCCTTCGATTACCGTCCCGACATGATTTGCCGTTGGTTCTATCAATCGGCTTCCTTATGTTGGCATTTTACACCACTCTAATGCATATCGCACTTTTGTATGTCGAAGCTGGGCGTGCTGCGCTGCTCGGATATACCACACCGCTCTGGGTGATGCCGGCAGCCTACCTGCTTCTTGGTGAGAAGCCGCCCAAACGTAAAATGATCGGTATGGCTACCGCTATGATTGGACTGGTTATGTTGTTTAATCCCGGCGGTTTTGACTGGACAAACGGCGATGTAGTTACGGGCAATGCACTTCTATTGATCTGTGCACTACTGTGGTCGGTTACCATAATTCATATCCGAGTATACAGGCCTATTCTCACGCCAATTCAGCTTGCGCCATACCAGCTAATGATTTCGGCATCATTTATAGGGGTGCTAGCTCTAATTTTTGAACCTTGGCCCGATTTCGACTGGACTGAAACTGAGTGGGCCATGGTTACCTATGGAGGAACATTCGGGACTGCGCTGGCTATGATGTCAGTCACTACCTGCGTAAGATATTTGCCGACGGTTGTCTCAACGGTTGGCCTCTTGGGGGCTCCTGTATTTGCGCTCCTCCTAAGCGTCTTGTTTTTAGACGAGGAACTTACATTTGAACTTGCGTCCGGCCTGGTGTTGATCATTGGCGGTATCGCACTGGTATCGGCCCCCGATAATCGCAACATTTGACAGGTTTAGGCGTCGGATGTTCGCCTTAATTTCTTCAGGGTTTCTCGGCGAATTTTCCCACGTTCATTTTTTGGAAGTGACTTTACGAATTCGACCGTTTTAGGTCGTTTAGATTCTGGAAGTATTTTGGCGGCGTGGGCTAGGATTTCCTCGGGCAAGGTATTAATCCCTTCAGTCTTAACTACATAAGCTGCGATTTCCTCGCCCCAGACCCGGTCCGGGACGCCGATAACCGCTGCTTCGTGCACGCTGGGATGGCTCATTAACGCGGCATCGATCTCCAATGGCGCGATGGATACGCCGCCGCGAAGAATGATATCTTTTACCCGCCCGGTGACAGTTACGAAGCCTTCGGCGTCCATGATGCCGAGATCGCCGACACGCGTTCTCTCAGTCAGCCTGAACCCTGAACGGTCCTCCCAGATCCCATTTGCGCTGATCGATGCCAGGGCAGTTTGCGGACCTTTTATAGTTATTTCACCTTCCACGCCGGCAGCGCATTCATTTCCTCTTGGGTCCAAAATTGCCAAATCCATATGGCGAGCCGGGGGGCCAGCGGTGCCAATACGAAATTTGTCCAGCCGGTTACCGCAAAGCCAGCCGCCTTCAGACGCACCGTAAAACTGCAGTAGACGGATACCGTAATGAGACTCAAATTGCTGCCATCTTTCAGGGGCCAGTGGAGCGGAGCTAGCCGTCATGATGCGAAGCGTCTCAATATCTTCCTGATTGAAAGCTACCGGCTCATCTAAAAGCATATTTATCACTGTCGGAACACCAGCCGCGACTGTGATCGAATGTTCCTTGATCCATTCCAAGAACCGAGACCTCGAAAACCCCTCTGCCATTACAATAGTTAGTCCCAGCGAGACAAATGGCATGAACGTGACGATCTGCGGAGAAAGCCAGCTGAAGGTCCGGTATTCAAGTATCCGATCCTCTTCGTGCATCCCAGTAAAATCTATAGTCGACAAACCGCATAGCCAAAGGCCCAAATGATCCCAAACAACGCATTTGGGTCTGTCTGTCGTCCCAGACGTTGCGAATATGCAACCTTCGTCTTCGGGACCGTATTCGGTGCCAATGATCGGCAGGTTTATTGCAACCTTTGGCAGGTCTCCGAAATAGCCAGTAGCCGCATCTAAGGAAGAAAATTCATACGCAGGACAGGATATACCTTCTGTTAGCGCGGCGCCGTCGAGATCATTCTGGCGCCAGACGATTAATGCTGGCTCAATGGTATGTAGGATCGAAGTCAAATGGTCCGGCGCGATTTCCGCATGAAATGGACACGAGGATGCGCCACAACGCCATGCGGCGAACATGAGAACCAGTTTTTCGAGACATTCGCTTGCGAGAATAGCAACCCTATCACCATATTTAACACCGTCCATCACCATCCGCGCAGCTACCCGGTCGGTCAGTTCCTGCAGCTCGATGAAGGAGATAGATCTTGCTTGGTCGATAGCGTGGATTGCAGTTTTTTCTGGATGTTGGGCGGCGTAATCCGCAAAGGCAGTGCCTAGAGTTCGGAAAGGAATTTCCAATGTTCCCGGGTCTAAAGTCGATTTTATCATTGTCTCAGGAGAGCTTTAAAAGTCGTTTAAGATTACCACCATAAATCTTATCCCGCGTTACGGTGTCGATATCGAGGCTGTCTACGGCACTTAAAGTCTCTCGAATTAGCAGTGACCCGCCCTCGGGGTCGAACGGCGCATCGGTGGCGAAGAGCGAGTGATCGGCGCCGAAAAATTCGAGACCGCAAGTAGTCGCGGCAACAGAACCGTTGGTCGCGGTATCGGCGTAGAACATCTTGAAATAATCCTTCGGCTGTTTTTTTAGTCCTGCCCGTTCAGCTAAGGGGTTATGCTCGTTATTTCCGCTAAAGATCTGTTGAAAGCCAATCCCGATTTTCTCTGCGAAAAACGGTATCATTCCACCGAAATGGTGTGTGATAATCTTGATGTCGGGTAGTTTATCGAAAATACCAGAATAGATTAGCCGGGTCATACATGCACTGGTTTCGTAGGGCCAGCCGAAGGTGAACCAAATTTCGAACTCCGACGCATTTTCTTGCGCATAGTCGGGGAAATTAGGGCCGCGCATCGGATGTATCCATATAGGCAGATCATATTGAGCCATTGTTTCGAATATTGGATAGAACTCCGACGTTGACAACGGTTTACCCAACACGTTTGTAAAGAATTGAACACCGCATGAGCCGAGTTCGTTTACGGCGCGGGTAGCTTCTGCCACGGCGGCATCCGGATTGTTCATGGGCAATGATGCGATAAAACCCGCGATGCGATCGGGGTTGTTTTGGACCCTTTTGGCAAGTCCGTCATTCGCAATCCGCGCAAGTGTAGGGGTCTCTTCGGGAGAGCCCAGTATCTCGATTGGCGGGTTTGCAAGCGAGATGATCTGACGGTAGTCGTCGAAATTGTCAAGAAGCCGTTTATGAGCGTCTTCATCATGGAGCGCGGTAAGTGTGCCGAAGAATTTAACGATATTCGGGTCCGGCGCTACTTCCGATAGCTTCTCAAAGTAGGCTTCTGGAATGACATGGTTATAGGCATCGATACGAGCCATGTGTTTCCCCTGCAATTATATTTTGCGCAATGATAGTTGCCCTGCGCCATTGTGCAAAACCCGTTCAATATGGGAAAAAAAGAATTCAGGGAGAATGATGAATGTTCGTTCGGAACGCTTGGTACGTAGCAGCATGGGAACCGAAGTCGGTGAGATACCTTTGGCTCGAACGATTATGAATGAACCGGTAGTGATGTTTCGTACGCCTGCAGGTTTTGCGGTACTTGAAGACCGTTGCTGTCACCGGTCCTTACCCCTGTCGATGGGTAAAGTCGTTGGTAATTATCTGCAGTGTGGTTATCACGGGCTTGAATTCGACGAGACTGGAAAATGCTTAAAGGTGCCTGGTCAGTCGCAAGTCCCGCCTGGTGCGGAAGTCCGTTCGTATCCCGTTCTGAGGAAATATGAGTGGATATGGATCTGGACCGGTGATTCCGAAAAAGCCGACCCCGAAAAGATTCCTAACTGGTGGTGGTTGGAAAGCCCAGAATGGAAAACTATTCCAGAGCGGTGTGGTACGCCAATGCACCTAAATGCGAACTACTTGCTAGTGTCGGATAATTTATTCGATATAACGCATCTCACTTATGTTCATGCGTCCTCGATAGGTACCGAATCAATCGTTGATTTCCCCGTAAAACCAGAACGCTGGGAACATGAAAAACGCGTGAAGATGAGCCGCGTCATTTATGATCGCCCTGCAGCGCCGTTCTATCAAAAAGCGGGGCAATTTAACGGTAATGTGGACCGATGGATAATGACAACGTCTGATTTGCCCTGTTACATGGCGTCTGATGCCAGGTCGGTGGAGGTTGGAACCGGTATCACCCCCGGAGAAGTAGGCCCGCAACGTGGTGTTGAAATGAAAATAATGAATCTACCCACACCGGAAACGGAAACCACGACCCATTATTTCTATTCCCACTGTAGGCATTTCGAAATTGACTCCGAAGAATGGGACGAAATTTATCGCACCCAATTCACTCAAATTTTCGATGAGGATAAAACAGTACTCGAGGGGCAGCAGGTCCGTATGACGGAATTTCCGGAGGCAAATGAAATAGACATCAATGCCGATGCTCCAAACATACAGGTGCGGCGAATGATTGACGAAATGATCGCCTCGGAGCGCGTTTAAGCTTATCTGATAAAATGGGTCACCTCGGAATAGCTATCAACAATAGGGAATAAATACATGGCGGGACCGCTAGATGGAGTTCGAGTTATAGAATTGACCACCATGATCACAGGATCGCTGTGCGGCCAGATGCTGGGTGATATGGGAGCTGATTGTATAAAGGTGGAAAAAGTGGACGGCGGCGACATGTTTCGGGCTTGGCGGGGAGGTACATATTCCGCGCAGTTCGGAGCTTATAATCGTAATAAACGCTCCGTCACGCTCGACGTTCGTTCCGACGAGGGCAGAGAAATCTTGCTTATGATGGTTGAGACGGCAGATGTATTAGTAGAAAATTTTCGTCCTGGTGTGATGGACCGGCTGAAATTATCAGTTGATGAGTTACGTAAGAGGAACCCCCAGCTAATATATTGTTCTATCACAGGGTTTGGCGAAGATGGCCCCTACGAGAAGCGCCCGGCGTACGATGCTGTGGCTCAGTCCCTTTCGGGCGTCGCTAGCCTATTTCTTGATCCCGACAGTCCGCAGACGACGGGACCGACGATCGGTGACAACATCACCGGGATAAATGCCTGCTACGGTATTCTTTCCGCGCTATTCGAGCGCGAGCGTGGCGGACCAGCGAGATCGCTCTCCGTTAATATGCTCGAGAGTTCGATCTGGTTTCTGCCTGACCCTTTCGCAAATTTAACGCAGCAGGATATTCAGCCAAGCCCGACATCACGCTCGGAGGCATCTCAGTCACATGCTCTGAAATGTGGAGATGGGAAGTTACTTGCTGTGCACCTATCCTCGCAGGAGAAGTTCTGGCAGGGGGTAACGACGGCTTTCGGTGTTGAGCATATGCGAGAGGATCCCCGATACACCGACCGTATGTCCCGGATTGCGCACTACTTCGACATGGGCGCGGAGTTTAAGCAGGCGGCAGCGATGCAGCCACGAGATCACTGGATGCCACGTCTCGAAGAAAACGATGTACCCTACGCACCTATTAACACTTTAGCAGACGTGTTTGATGATCCGCAGGTAAAGCATCTCGACACCTTTTTCGAGGTTGAGCATCCGGAGGAGGGCACGCAAACCTTCAGCCGTCGTGCGGTCTATATCGATGGTTCTCGTGACGATCAGCCCAAACTTCCGCCCCCACAGCTAGGCGAGCACACAGGGGAGGTTCTGGGCGAATTGGGGCTGGATGAAGAAATGGTGAGACACCTCCGCGATAAGGGAGTTGTCTAGGTAAAGCTGCGCCAATTATAAATCCGGTCGTGGTAAACCCGAACGGTGCCTACATTTCTGAAAAATCGGGTTTCTTTTTTTCCAGGAACGAATCTACACCGTGCTCAAACTCAGGCCCAAAACGTATTTTTTCGAAGGCTTGGCCTTCTAGTTCAAGCCCTACATGGAGCGGAGCATCTCCTGCTGTATTGAGAACCCGCTTGACTGAAGTGAGTGGGATTAGGGGACGGCCTGCGAGATCTGACGTAAGGTTGTTAACGGCGGCGTCTAACTCGCCGTCGGGGACTAGTTCGGTAATAATACCCCAGTCTAGGGCTTCAAGCGCCGAGATGCGTCGGCCACGCATAATGGTGTTCTTCGCTCTTCCCAAACCGACTAACTGCGCAAGACGATGCGTACCACCGCTGCCTGGCATAGTGCCGAGGCCAATTTCGGGAAGTCCCATCTGGCTATTTTGAGTTGCAATCCGAAAATCGCATGCCAAAGCCAACTCGAACGACACCCCAAGGGCGAATTTCTCGATAGCTGCGATTACCGGCTTTCGGGCGCGTTCTGGGGCAGAGATGTCATCAGCCATGCTGGACATACCATCGCGGGGTTCTTTCAAAAAACCCGCAATGTCGCCGCCCGAGCTGAATACGCCATTGGCGCCCCTGATCACGATGACACGGATATCCGGATCGTTATCCATTGCTTCGATCAGAGCGGAGATCTGGGCTCGATTACGAAAGTGGATTATATTCATCGGTGGTCGATCTAGAATCAGGGTGCCGACACGTTTCTCCTTATCCTTTTCCACGTGCAGGCCATCTATGTTTTCAAGCAGCTTGGCGCGCTCCTGCGCGTAGATATCCGAAACCATTTTCTTCTCCGGTTCTTTTGAACTTACTTGTGGTCTGTTGCGGTCAGGTGTCGTCGAGGTTAGAGGATTATACGAATGATCGAAGTTTTTTAAAATCAAGGATTCCTCTTCGTACGGTTGAAAAGACGACCGTCGAGAAAGGCAAGGCCGAGGCCAATGAAAAGTAATCCAATAACATGTTGTATCATCAGGGTTTCTTCGAGAACAAATATTCCGAGCGCTAGGGCGCTAACCGGAATAAGGAAGGTCACCAGCATCAAGTTGGTCGCGCCCACCTTCTTGAGAATTCTGAAATAAAGATAGTATGCGAGTGCCGTGGAAACCGACGCAAGTCCTATTACTGCGGCAATGGTTGCGGGGGCTGGTGGCTGCAGTCTCCAAGGCGCATCAAAAACCAGTGCAACTGGAACCAAGATAAAAGATGCTGCCGTAAGCTGGCCGGTAGCAGTGGCTGTGGGCGTTATACCCATTGCTAGAAAACGTCTGCCGTAAATTGCCGAGATACCATAGGATAAAGCTGCGCCGAGCACGGCGACTTGTGCAATCACCGCGGTCCCGAGCCCCTCCAAAAGCTCCACTCCGATCAGAATGGTCGCACCCAACAAGCCTGAGATGACGCCAATTAGCTTCATACTAGATAATTTTTCGTCGGTGGTGACAAAATGCGCCACCAACACCGTAAACACGGGCGTGGTGGCATTTAGTATCGAGGCTAGTCCTGAAGCTATTTCTTTCTGGCCCCATACGATAAGGCAAAATGGTATTACGTTGTTGATCAGCGCCAGTAGGGCCAGTTCGCGCCATACCTTCCAGCCGCGGGGTAAAGATTCTCTGGCAGCTGCAAGGATACCAAATAAAATAGTCGCCGCGAGGACGACACGCATGGCTACTATAGTAAATACCGGTAATTCTTTTACCGCGATCTCTTGAAAGAAAAACGTACAACCCCACACGATGGAGAGAAGAATAAGCATTCCCCAAGCGACTGGGCCCATAGTCTGGGTAATTTTATTTTTACTCATTGCGCACGTAAAAGGTCACCTTTCACTACACAGGGCACTATGCTTTTTACCCATTCAGTCTGGATCGCGATATTCAATGTTATTAATAAAATCGACTACCGACGGCGCTATCGGATTTCCCATTTCCTCATAGATATGGCCAATCAAGCCCGCAGCCCTGCTGACTGCCGCGACTCCGCGCATTACTTCCACCGGGAAAGATACTTCATTTAGGACGGCGCCAAGCGCACCGGTCACATTTAGGGTCAGCGGCCTACCGCGTGATCCTTCGATTTCTTCAGCCAGAACCTTTGCTAATTCGATATATCTCCCATTGACACCGCCTTCGTAGGCGATCTGGAACATACGGTCTGAACGCGGGTCAGTTGGAAAGTAGTAGGGATGGCCGTATCCCGGGATGAATTTTTTCTGCTCTCGGTGGCGAGCGATTACGGATTTTGCATATTCACGCGGGTCACCGCCGGCGTCGACGCCTGCCTTAAAAATTTCACCTGCGCCTGCCATCGTGCCGGCGAATTTATTACCTACCATCATTGCGCCTGCCATCATAGGCAGTTGAACATCCTCTGGTAGAGAATCGTGGACCATGCGGGCGACGAGCGCGGTCGGGGTAATGCCGTGATCCATAAGGATTACCATGCAGGCGTCGAAAGTCCGCGAATAGCTCTCTGGCAGTTCATTACCTGTGACCAAAAGGTAGAAAGTCTCAGAGAAACTTTTTTCTCCAAGAATTTCAGTTAGTACGTCGTGGCCACGCATCCGGAAACGGTCGGTATCCGATGTCGGTGTGCCGATACTGGTAAATAACTTTTCAGTCATTAGCTCCTCCCTGAACTATTTGTGAAGAGCTTTATGGGGCAAGTAAGTCGCGGAATCCAATCCTTTGGCGACCGGTATGTTTCGCGTTACAATAGACTGATTGAGGGTTTATACGGGAGAGGGGTAATGGAACTCCCCACAGGGAACGAACGTTATTTCCGCATGAGCGTCGAGGAATTCGACACCGAAAAGCTTATGCAGAATGCGGCACGGCAACGCGACCGTCGCAAATTCAACGAAATGTTGATTATTGATGTCGATGCTCACCATTACGAAACGGAGTCGATGAACGAAATCGTCGAATTTATTGAAGACCCTGTACTCCGTCAGCTGGCTCAATCAGCTCAGCAGATCGCCCACAGAGGATCGATGTTTACGTTAGGGCGGGTCGGCTACCAGGATATTGGCGGTCGAGTAACCCGATATCCCTTGCGCGGCATGGAAGAAACGCCCAGCGACGGTATTCATCGGGATGTACATCTCAGCCACCGCTGGATGGATGCGATGGGCGTCGATTATGCATGCGTGTTTCCGACCCCGATGCTTGGCTTGGCAATGCATCCGCAGGCCGATGTCGAGGTGACTTTGGCACGTGCCTATAATCGGTGGTTGGTCGAGAAGATATTGCCCGGAAGCCCGCGTATGAAATCAATGCTGTACTTGCCCTTTAATAATCCCGACGCGGCATTGAAAATCGTTGAAGATTTCGGTGACGGTGAAGGTGTGATCGGTTTCATGGTCACATCTGTCCGTCATAGGCCTGTCCACCATAACGACTACATGAAAATTTATAGCGCAATCGAGGAACTCGGCCTTCCGATTGGGTTCCATTCAGGTTTTAACTGGGATGACCCGATGTTTCGAACTTGTAATCGGTTTTTGGCGGTCCACGCGCTTGGCTTCACTTGGTACAATGTCGTGCATTGCACCAACTGGGTTCTGAACGGGATGAATGAACGGTTCCCTGGTCTCCCCGTGGTCTGGATCGAATCCGGCATTTCCTGGGTCCCGTTCCTGATGCAACGGCTTGATACACAGTACCGTATGCGCTCATCGGAATGCCCCATGCTAAAAAAGCTCCCCAGTGATTATATGCGCGATATGTATTACACGACGCAGCCGATGGAGATGCCAGACGATATAGGGTTACTGGAAGCAACTTTCGCAGCTATGAACGCAGAAACACAGCTTCTTTGGGCATCCGACTACCCACACTGGGACATGGATATTCCCTCCGTCATTTGGGACCTCCCGTTTATCGATCAGGAAGCGAAACGGAACATATTGGGCAGGACCGCCCAAAAAATTTTTAATATAGATGTTAGTGCGAGGCACCCGGATTATTTGGGGATTGCGGCTGAATAAGTTAATCAACGTGATATATTGTTGGTTGTTCGCTTGACAGGCAAGGCCGGTCTGATACCAATCAAACATACGCGGGCGTATGTGTTATTGGGCAAAGTAAAAAGGGACTGACGGGGAGCATAGGATGGAAGTTGATATGCTAGGGAGCGCCATTGAGGCGTTCCAGAACATGGCGAGTCTTGAAAGACTAGGCTTTCTCTCTTTTGGTGTAATTATCGGTCTCGTGTTGGGCGTAATACCAGGGCTAGGCGGGCTGGTGGGCCTGTCTCTCCTATTGCCTTTCACGTTTAACATGGACCCGTTCACCGCTCTCGCGTTTATGATGGGCCTTCAGGCGGTTGTAGTGACATCGGATACAATACCAGCGGTGTTATTTGGCGTGCCGGGAACGGTAGGATCAGCCGCAACTATCTTGGACGGCTACCCCATGGCACGGAAGGGAGAGGCGGGCCGTGCTTTTGGGGCTGCTTTCTCCGCGTCTGTGATCGGCGGACTGTTCGGTGCACTTTTGCTAGGTGTCAGTGTACCTGTACTGCGTCCGATTGTGCTTGAAATTGGTTCCCCAGAGTTGCTTGCGATCTGTGTCTTTGGTCTTTCCCTTGTCGCGGTTCTTTCTGGTGGTTCTCCGCTTAAAGGCTTGGCGGGAGCGTGTATCGGCCTCATGGTTGCCACGGCTGGCGATGATCCCCAGACTGGGACGCTGCGATGGACATTCGATTCTCTCTATCTTTGGGATGGGTTGCCAGTAGTTCCGCTTGCGCTCGGGTTATTCGCGATACCGGAACTCGCAGATATGGCAATTACCAAACAATCAATCAACGTTAAGGGCGCAGAGAAACAAAACGTTCGATTTGGGCAAATCGAGGGTATCAAGGATACCTTTAGAAACTGGTTCTTAGTCCTTCGGTGTGCATCAATTGGGTCGTCGCTCGGGGCAGTACCCGGCATCGGCGCCTCTGTTATTGACTGGATTGCTTACGGCCACGCTGCACGATCTGAAAAAGGGGCGGCCGAGACGTTCGGCAAAGGTGACGTACGCGGCGTAATTTCATCGGAATCATCGAACAACGCGAAAGAAGGCGGCGCCCTAGTACCGACCATCGCCTTCGGCGTGCCCGGGTCCGCTTCGATGGCGCTAATTCTAGGCGCTTTTCTGATCCACGGTCTTGTACCCGGACCCGAAATGCTGACTAAAAATCTGGACGTAACTTACACCCTAGTATGGTCGGTTGCGATCGCTAACATTCTTGGCGCTGGTATCTGCTTCACCTTTGCGAACCAGCTTGCAAAGGTTGCACTGATCCGTATTGGCATCCTTGCGCCAGTCGTTTTGGCTGTGACGTATGTGGGAGCATTTCAGGGTTCTCGCCAGTGGGGTGACATATATGCTCTGCTGATATTCGGGCTGATCGGTTGGATAATGAAACGCCTTCGTTGGCCTCGCCCGCCGCTAATTCTGGGTTTCGTGCTCGGCGGTTTGGTCGAGCGATATATGTTTATTTCAACAGAGCGTTACGGCGCAGATTGGCTCTGGATATGGCGAGACTTTGGAGACGGCAATGTGGTGTTCGCACCATATGTTCCTATCATCTTTGCCGTCACACTTTATGGCGTATTGGCACCGATAATCAGGGGGTATCGTGCCCGCGCGAAGGCCAATAAAACAGCGAGTAAGTTTGGCTTTCAAAAAGCTGCGATCAATCCGGACTTCTTCTTTGCAATTATTCTATTTGCACTATTTGCGATAGCGTTCGGGATTTCGTCAAATTGGGAATTTGGCGCTAGGCTTATCCCTCAGGTTGTGTCCGTTGCCGCTATGATCTTTATCGGCTGGTTAATCATGTCGGCAATGTTTGTCGCGCCGGGTGAGAAAGCAGATCTCGGCGAAGAAGGTATACCGGGTCGTGGAGAGGGCGGGGCCCCAGCGCAAAGTGACGTACATTTCGACATCAGCGCCGATTACGGCGATCTGCCAGGGTCAGAAATCACGAGGCGGGTCATCACCTACTTTGCCTGGTTGTTATTTTTCTTTGGAACTTCAGCAGTAATAGGTCTTCTTCCCGCGATGTTTGTCTTCCTGCTTGGATATATGCGCTTTGAGGGTAAGGAGAAATGGGGCACCACATTAACAGTGGCAACGTCGATCTGGGCACTTTCCTATGGTCTGTTTCACTATATTTTGATAATCCCATGGCCGCAGTCACTTTTAGGGGACTGGTTTCCGCAACTTCGGTCTATCCCGTGGGCGAATATGTTTTGAGAGATTCATTTTTGAAAAAAAACCCCGGAGTGCGAACTCCGAGGTTTTCTAATTTAAACTGAAATTCTTCTTATTTGAAACCGAATACTTTCTTAAGCTTCTGTATGGTCGCAGGTGGCGTCGCGTAAGCTTCAGCGACCAACTTGTCGAGCTTTACCCCTGGAACTGGATTAACCGGCGCATTGCGTTTCTTCGCATCCGCCCGGAATTCAGATGAATTCAACATTGACATGAATGCCTTGCGGAGCGCGGCAACCCGGTCCTTTGGTACTTCCGGGTGCACCCAGAAGCCCATACCAATCCGCGGTGCAACTTCTAGAAAGCGAACCATCGCTTTCTCTTCTGCTGTTTTGGCAAGGTCAATCATCGTCGGCAAGTTTGGAAGTGCAGAAATCTTGCCGCCATAGCTGACGATGTGGCGGAGTTTATTGCCGCTAACCCAAGCTGGTTTACCCGCCGTCCAGCCAGACCAATAATTCATCCGACCGTGGACTTCGCCACCTTCCATGGCTTTGTTGATCTTGGCGCCACCCTTGTAGCCCTTAACAACCTTGAATTTTGTTCCGGCTATGTGGTTTAGAAGTGTTGGTGCGAGGTACGTTTCGGAGCCGAGGCCAGTTGAACCCATGATGGCCTCACGGTTTTGCGCTGAAGCTAAGTCGCTAACCGGTGCCTTGTGCCAAACGGATACGACTGCTGGGCGGGGAGCGATTGATCCAAGCCACTGGAACTTTGAGGCATCAAATTTCATCTTGCGTAGTAGCGGAGCAAGAACAGATGGTGCTAACGCTTCGGCTATATATGTTCCGTCTTTTGGCGCTGCGTTGTACGCGTACGCGGCACCCTTCGTACCTCCGCCTCCTGGGCGTGATTGGATGATTACTGTTGGATTGCCGGGGATGTGTTTTCCGAGGTGCTCTGTCGTGAGCCGGCCGTACAGTCCAAGCGTGGCACCCAGTCCCGATGGAACCATCACCGTGACGGTCTTTCCTTTGTAAAAACTGGCGACTTTTTGATACCCATCTGCGATAGCCGGAGTGCTAATTCCAAGAATACCGACGGCGGACGCCACCGTAATTGCTTTTCTTATATCTGTGGACATTTAATTCCTCCCTGTTTTGTCCTCTCAAATTACAGACTACGATTCTCACGAGAATTTGGGAAGAGTATGAAGAAATGAAATAAACCTCTTTTTCTGGGTTGCTCTTCAAATGATTTGTCGGCATTCATTTTATTTGGAGAAAGGCAAATAATGGCGGATGACGCTGAATTATCCTCGATTGAACCGGCAAGACGGGGAAACGAGAGTTTAACACGAGAAGACTGGATCACTGGTGCATGGGAGATGCTAGGCGAAACAGGGCTTGACGGGGTTCGAGTTGAACCTCTGGCAAAACGCTTGGGCGTTACCAAGGGTAGCTTTTACTGGCATTTCAAAGAGCGGCAGGAATTACTGGATGCACTACTCGATCGTTGGTTCGCGATCGGGAAAGATCATCTTTTGCCAGCCTACGAAGCTGACGATAATGCCCCGGACCGGATCTGGTCTTTGTTTGAAAGCGTGATACAGCGCACAACGCGAGGGCAGACAGTAACGCTGAGGCTTCTCTCGCATAAAGACCCAGAGGTTGCGCGTCGGATAGAAGAGCGAGATGCACATCGACTGGCATTTTTGGTGAGGGAGCTTAAAGAAATAGGTTTCCCGCAAGAAGAGGCACGTGTGCGAGGACAAATTTACCAGGCGATAATGACAGGTGAATTTTTGCGAAGCGGCGGGTTGCCGTTGACGGAACGGCTTACCCGGGCGCGAGAATTCCACCTGCTTCTCTCAACTAATTTAGGACAATAAAACAATATCTTACCGGGCATACGGTGGCGTATTGACCTTATATTAGGACGTCGTAATACTGCAGTCATTGGGCGATCGGCCCCTTAAATACAGGCTATGCTATAATGATAACCAGTCCAACGCCCTCTCAGTCTTCCGAAGGGGGCTATCCGGATTTGCAGGATCATTTGTCATCCTTGGAAAAGGCAGGGTTGCTGAGGCGGATCGATGAGCCGGTCAATAAGGATACTGAACTTCACCCTCTCGTTCGCTGGCAGTACCGGGGTGGAATTTCCGATGAAAATCGAAAGGCATTTTTCTTTACCAATGTTCACGACAGTCGCGGTCGCAAATTCGATATGCCTGTTGTGGTTGGCGCGCTTGCGGCCAACCGGGAAATATACCGGACGGGGATCGGCGTGCCGCTGCAGGATATAGGCCCGCATTGGGCGAACGCGGTAAACAATCCTATCAAAACCGTTTCTGTTACCGAAGCACCTTGCCAAGAAGTTATCCTTGTTGATGACGAGATTATCGGAGATAGCAAAGGGTTGGACGCACTTCCGGTACCGATTTCGACCCCTGGGTTCGACAGCGCCCCTTATTTGACAGCTGGTTTATTCGTAACAGTTGATCCAGAAACTGGCGTACAGAATATGGGGACGTATCGCGGAGGATTGAAGGCTTCTAACCGCATGGCCGTGCGGATGTCGGCCCGCGAAGGAGGGGCAGGCGGATACCTGCACTGGGAGAAATATAAGGCATTGGGAAAGAGGATGCCGTGTGCTGTGGTCCTCGGGTGCCCTCCGGCGGTTGCCTATACTGGACCTCAGAAAATCAGGCGAGATGTTGATGAGCTTACGATTGCTGGTGCTCTTGCCGGTGCATCAATTCGGATTGTGAAATGTAAAACCCTCGACATAATGGTTCCAGCGGATTCTGAAATCATAATTGAGGGCTACATCGATACTGAGTACCTCGAGCCTGAGGCACCATTCGGCGAGTCCCACGGCCATATTTCGCTCGAAGATTTCAATATGATCTTTGAGGTCTCGGCAATTACTCGTAAATCGAACGCGGTTCTTTCGTCAATTATCAGTCAAGTGACGCCATCTGAGTCTTCAGTTATTAAACGCGTTGCTTATGAGCCGATGTTTCTTGCCCACCTTCGGGATCAGCTCGGTATCAAGGGTGTGAAGCAGGTCTTCCTGCACGAGCCGCTGACCAATATCCGGCGTGTGATTTTCCTGCAGATGGAACCCGGTACCCCGCGAACGGAGGTATGGCGGGCGCTGTATGGTGCGACAAGCCTCCGAGCCGATTGCGGTAAATATGTTATTGCAGTGAATGAGGATATCGATCCGGATAACGGTGATGCCGTCTTTTGGTCGTTGGGGTATCGTGCAGACCCGGACAAGGATATAGAGATCCTACGTCATCGCGATGCTGGGCATGGGCCTAAGGGCAAAGATGGCACGCGGCCAGAGGACTCCACGCTATTGATTGATGCAACGCTTAAAAGCGAGATGCCACCCTTAGCGCTGCCGAAGCGAGAATACATGGAGCGCGCTAGGGAACTCTGGGAACAACTCGGTTTGCCGTCGCTTACGCCGGAGAGCCCATGGCACGGATACTCGCTTGGCGACTGGACGGAAGAGTGGGACCAGCTGGCAGAACGTGCCGCGCAAGGAGGGTATATCGAAAATGGTAAGCGCAGCTCCCAGCGCCGACGTGCGGGTGTGAGACCAAATACCCATGTCCGGTCAGTCCCAGGCTGGGATGAAGATTCGACCTAAAGTAAACAAACCCAATAATTGGAGTGCATAGAGATGCCAACTAAAACGGCAGGTACGACGCTGGAAGATCGCGGTTATACCGATCTTCACGAACATATTGAAGAACTGCGGGAGAAAGGTCTTCTTGTCGAGATAGATCGCGAGATCAACAAGGATACGGAAATGCATCCGCTTGTCCGATGGCAGTTTCGCGGCGGCATCGATGAAGAAGAGCGTAAGGCTTTTCTATTCACCAACATTACGGATTCAAAGGGACGGAAGTATGACATCCCAGTATTAGTCTGCGGTCTCGCAGGCAATCAAGAAATCTATCAGCTTGGCATGCGCTGCGATCTGAAAGATCTAAAAAATACATGGATTAATGCCATCAACAACCCACTTGAACCCAACAAGGTCCCCGACGGCGACGCGCCCTGCCATGATCTGGTATTCGAAGGGGACGATCTACTGAACGGCAATGGTTTGGATGCAATCCCGGTCCCAATCTCGTCGCCGGGATGGGACAACGCACCTTATTTTTCTTCGTCACACTTCATCACCAAGGATCCAAATACCGGTGTCCAGAATATGGGCAATTACCGAGGCATGGTTAAAGCGCCCAACAGGCTAGGGATGAACCCCTCTACAGAATTACGGACCGGCGGTTACATGCACTGGCTTGAATGGAAAAAACTCGGAAAGCCGATGCCGGTCGCCGTAGTTGTCGGTGCACCGCCGGTTGTATCCTTCACCGCTGTTCAAAAAGTGCCAGAAAAGGTAGATGAGCTAGCAGTATCCGGAGGGCTCGCGGGTGCCCCGCTCAATGTCACTAAATGCAGGACGGTTGATTTGATCGTGCCCGCAGAATCGGAAATCGTTATCGAGGGCTTTGTCTCTACCGAACTGCTAGAGCCGGAGGCACCGTTTGGGGAGTCACATGGACACGTAAATCTGCAGGAATACAACGCTTACCTTGATATCACGGCTATCACGCGCCGCAAGAAGTCCGTTATGACGTCTTGGGTGAGCCAGGTTACGCCATCGGAGTCGGGGACCATCAAGCGGCCCGCTTATGAGGCGCGACAGATAGAACACCTGAGGGATCATCTGGGAATTAAGGGGGTCAAACACGTTTCAACGCATGAACCTCTTACCTCGCTTCACAAGTTAATCATCATAGTGCTAGAGCGCAGCGTTCCTCGCACGGAAATCTGGCGTGCTATGTATGGTGTTGCCTCCCTGCGTCAGGCGGAGGGTAAGTGGATAATAGCGGTAAACGAAGACATCGATCCCGACGATACTGATGCCGTCTTCTGGGCGATGTCGTATCGTTGCAAACCGCATAACGACGTCGAAATCCTAAAGCATAAGCATGAGGGACACGGTCCGCGAAGTTTACTGGACTCCGAAGATAGCGCGGTGTTGATTGATGCGACCCTAAAAGAGACTTTCCCTCCGGTTTCGTTGCCTAAACGCGAGTATATGGAAAAGGCGAAGAAAATCTGGGAGGACCTTGGACTTCCCAAACTCAAACCTAAGGCGCCGTGGTTCGGATACGATCTTGGTGAATGGAATACTGGATTAGAGGCCATGGCCCGACGAGCGGTGAAGAGTGAGTACTGGACAACGGGTCAGATCATTGCGCAACGCCGGCGCGGTGACGTGCCCATCAACACCGAAGTCCGGACGCTCGACATGGGAAATCCGGGAGCCGGTGACGATGTCGACGAGAACCTGACTTGGGACAAGCTGGAAGATGCCTCACAAGTTAGGGAGAAGGACAAGTAACGGGCCATTTACAGCGGCGAGAGTGAAGTTCGTATCGATCATAAGTCTGGTAAGGAATGTGATGAGATGTTGATGTATCTGCCCAAATGTCCGAGTTACGACTACAACTACCTACACTGGAACGCGGAAAATGATAAAGAGTGAAAAGACGGTGAAGCGCGACTATCCGGATCTGCACGACCACCTTGAGGAGCTCGATCGGCGAGGCCTTCTTGTGCGGGTTGATCGAGAAATAAATAAGGATACCGAGTTACATCCTTTGGTTCGGTGGCAGTTTCGGGGCGGGCTGGAAGAAAAAGACCGTAAGGCATTCCTGTTCACTAACGTTGTGGACTCAAAGGGGCGAAAGTTTGATATCCCGGTAGCCGTCGGAGTACTTGCGGCTAGCCGTGATATCTACCGTACCGGCATCGGCTGCGAGCTGGACGAAATTGAGGAGACATGGAAACGCGCGACGGCTAATCCGATAGACCCCACAGAGGTAAAGAATGCTCCTTGCCAAGAAGTCGTCTGGGAGGGAGATGACCTAGATGTCGCGGGGCAGGGACTAGACGGTATCCCTGTGCCAATATCAACACCTGGCTGGGATAATGCCCCCTATACGACTTTGTCGCAGTACATCACTAAGGATCCTGATAGTGGGATCCAGAACATGGGCAACTACAGAGGGCAGATCAAGAGCCAAAAGAGAATGGGTATGAACCCGTCTCTGGAACTACGTCCAGGTATATTCATTCACTGGGAAAAGCACAAGAAACTGGGGAAAAAAATGCCTGCAGCCGTGGTGCTGGGCGCGCCGCCGGCCGTGACCTTCACGTCAGCAATAAAGCTGAAAGAAGATATTGACGAATTCCGCGTTGCCGGCGCGCTTGCTGGTTCGCCGATAAATATCGTCAAGGCCAAAACCGTCGATCTCATGGTCCCGGCCGAGGCTGAAATCGTGATTGAGGGTTATATCGACACGGAGTACCTGGAACCCGAAGCACCTTTTGGTGAGTCCCACGGGCACGTGAACCTCCAAGAATACAACGCCTTTATGGATGTTACCTGTATAACGAGGAAGCGAGATGCAATTCTGACTTCTATCATCAGCCAGGTCACGCCATCTGAGTCCTCTGTTATTAAGCGAGTTGCCTACGAACCAATGTTCACTGAGCACCTACGTGATCACCTTGGCATCAAGGGTATTATCCGGGTCTCGATGCATGAACCATTGACCAATATCCGCAAACTAATCGTAATAATCTGCGAACGCGGAATGCCGACAACAGAAGTCTGGCGCGCTATGTATGGCGCTGCATCTCTCCACCGCGCAGCGGGTAAATACGTGATTGCGGTAAATGACGACATTGACCCGAATAACGCCGATGCGGTGTTCTGGGCCATGGCCTACCGCGCCAATCCAGCACTAGATGTTGAAATTTTGAAGCACCGGGACTCAGGACACGGTCCCCGAAGTGCGCGAAACGGCGGGGAGGATGCTTCTGTTCTTTTCGATGCAACTCTTAAAGAAGATTTTCCACCGATTTCACTGCCAAAAAAGGAATACATGGAGAACGCCAAAGAAATATGGGATGAGCTCGGCCTGCCGGAACTCAGGCCACAGGTGCCATGGCATGGTTATTCCCTTGGGGAATGGGAAGAAGAATTTGATGTTATGGCGCAACGTGCCGTCGAGAGCGATTATTTCAAGACCGGTGAAATTATAGCGCAGCGCCGCCGAAGCGACTTAACTATGAATACAGAGGTTAGGACCTTGAGGGGCGAGGACGAAGATTAGATAGGTCTGCCAAGTGTTGACAGTGGGATCTATGAATATCCCTATGATTTTTTGCAAATAAGATCAGCATCGTTTGCGTTCTATGTTGGTCTGGATTCCGATGCTCAATAACCCGATTCCGATTAAAACATTACTTGCTGACAGGCAGGAAATGAACCTAGTGTCAGTTCGCCGGGCAGTCTCGGCATCCCATTCTCGCGTGAGTGACTAAATAGGCGGTATTGATTACGTCGCTATAAATAACAGAAGATAAAATTGTAACTTGTTGACGGGAGGAAACGGCGAAATTGAAAGGTTTTAGTATACCCAAAAGGTTTAAGTGTCCAAGTGCAGTGGTAGCAGCGGGGTTACTTTTAAGCGCGTTTGCGTCGGGTTTATGTGCGGCTGGTGTACCGAGGGCAATTGTCGAAGAGATCACAGCCCCCGGAATTAACCTGGAATTCATGGATTATGTTCGAGAAGGTCAAGTAATTGATCTCAAAGCAAAAGAATTAATTTCTTTAAGTTATTTTTCGTCCTGCACTCAGGAAACTATCGTTGGCGGTCGAGTGATTGTCGGACTTCATCAGAGTGTTGTCACGGGAGGAAGTCTATACCGTCGAGTAACTATATGTCCCAGTACCAAACTTTCCCTAACAAAGTCGCAGGGAAAGGCTTCTGGAGTATTGGCCTTCCGAGCACCTCAACGAAAAAAAAGTCCTGCAAGTAAACCAAAGATAATTATAAAACATGTATCACCAATTATTGAAGTTGGCGACGCCGAACAATTCCAGTTGCATCAAGTGCAACCATCGAAAATGGAATTCGAGCTGATGATAAGCACCAAGGATCTACTACGGGGTAAGTTTGTCGATTTAGCGAAGTTAGAAATTACACTCAAACCGGGCTCGAAATACCGTGCGACGGTTGGTAAACAGAGTATTGAATTCGTGATTCATGAATCAGCGGTCGCAGGAACCACTACTATAATTGAACGTCTAATACGCTTAGCGGATAAATAACATGTTCCGGGGGCGAACGCGATTTAAGTCATTCACCTCCATTGTAATAATTGCGGCTATATCAACGCTCTTAACAGTTTCCCCGCCGCTAAACTTTCTAAAAGGAATTTCTCTGGATCTCCTTTTCGGTGGAACAAGCATTCTGGGTGAGAATCATGATCGCTCTATCGATGCTCCAATTTCGATAATTGCTTTAGATGAAACTACATATCGGACCCCACCCTTCGCGGGCACGCCGAAAGTATTCTGGACCCCCCATATTGCGAGGGTAATTGGGGGGCTTCTTGATGCTAAGGCGAGAGTGATAGGGCTCGATTTCATATTTCCCACCACAATTGATAAATTTGTGCCAAGGCATGAAAGAGAGTTTTTGAGGGTTTTAAGAAGAGGCGCTAAAGATGGTCGAATTGTTCTCGCAAAAGTACAACATGGGCGTGAGCCTATTGTACCTTTCCGCGGCCAGAGCTTTGCTGTTTATGGAAGCAAAAACATTAGAGCCGCAAATCTTGTTTCCGACCCCGATGAAATTGTCCGGAGATCGCCACTTTTCTTTGACAAAAAAGGTCTAGAAGAAAAGAAAGAAATTAAAGAGCCTTCCTTCTCTCTTGAAATAGCCGCAAGAGCTATTGGGAAAGAACCGGCATTACTGCTCCGCGAACAACTTAGGGTAGGACGGCGCGGGCTTTCCGATTCAATTGAAAACACTATCTTGCTAAATTTTGGATCGGGGTCTCAGGCAATTCGTGCTCACTCGATAGAGGATATTCATCGCTGTATTACAGAAGGAAACACTGATTTTCTTCGTAAAAAATTTCAGGGGAAGGTGGTTCTATTAGGGACTTGGCTGGATATAGAAGACCGACTGTCCACGTCAAATAGATACGCAACAAAACCAGATAAGTTATCGTTTGGTAAAAGGTGCACAGAGGGTCATCCCGAATACGCTGCAGTTTCGGGTTCCACTCGGCCAACTGTCCCCGGGGTTTTGGTTCAGGCAACGGCAGTGAGTAATATTTTATTGCAAGAATATTTGATTGAACCGAATGGTACGACTATCTTTGGCATTTGTTTCGCTTTCGCTGTTTATATCGGACTGATTGCCGGTTTCGTCCGACCCATTGTTGCCGCAATTGCCAGTATTGCCTCGATGCTAGGTTTTTTTGCTTTGGGGGTTAACGGCCTGTCCAGCTTCTACGTCCTTCCGTTTTTACAGGCGGTTATTGCTTCTTTAATAACCTTCACAGGGATCTTAGGTTACCGTTTTGTTATAACGGAAAAATCTCAGAGGAATCTCCGTAGTAATTTTAAATTTTACCTGTCTCCGGTTGTCGTTGATGAACTCGTCAAGTCTGAACGACCCCCTAAACTCGGGGGCGAGGAGAGGGAAATAACGGTTTTGTTTTCGGATCTCGCAGGATTTACAAAATTTTCTGAGAAATATGATCCGCAAGAGCTTGTCCTTTTGCTCAACAAATACCTTTCGGCGATGACAAATATTATCGAGGAGCATGGAGGGTTCGTTGACAAATATATTGGAGATGCGATCGTTGCCGTATTTGGTGCTCCATTAGAGATAGAAAGTCACAGTAAAGACGCCGTAGCCGCGGCAATAGGCTGCCGGAAAAGGCTCAAGGAATTAAATTTTAACGCTGACTTCGGCAGCCTTCAGTTAATGGCGAGAATAGGGATTAACACCGGAAAGGCGCTAGTTGGAAACATCGGCTCTGAAAGACGATTTAATTACACTGTAATAGGAGACGTGGTGAACACTGCTTCCCGGTTAGAGGGAGCTAACAAGGCATTCGGGACGGAGATCTTGTTATCTGAAACAACTAAAAAGTTAGTTGATGAGCAAATACTTTGCCGAAAAGTCGATAAAATACAGGTTGTAGGTAAGGAGAATCCTATTTCGATATATGAACCGGTGGGAGCAAAGGTAGATATACCTCTGCAGACACGAGAGATATGCCGAACCTACGAGTTAGCGTTGGCTGCGTGGTATAATGGTGAGTTTTCTGTCGTGAGAGATCTATTGCAAGCTGTACACGAAGAAGATGATCTCTCGAAACGACTTCATGAAAAAGCCTCCTACCTCTCGGAAAACCCTCCCGCGGACGGTTGGTCTCCCATTAACATCTTGACGGATAAATAAACGGAGTACGTGATAATTCAATCAATTTTCCGGAGGTTCTTTTGAAATATCATCACCTCCTTTTTCCGATTCTTATAATTTTTTTCATTGTTAGCCCCGCGACAATAAGTTGGGCAGACGATCTCGGTATATCAGAGCCCGATACTTTTGGTGGCGACTCCGAAACCACAATCCAGAAGTTAGATGGGCGCGCGTTCGTCGTGCCTCCAAAATCGATTTCCGACATTGAGAAATTACTTAATAGTCAACGTCCAACGGATCCAAAACAACTCGACGCTGACAGAATACTTGCGGACTCAGAACCCCCATTAGGTCTCAACGATAGCAAGAAGTCGGAATTTTATTATCTGAGAAGTCAGGCGAATGCTCGGCGGGGGCGCTCGAACGAGGAAATACGTGACCTAAATTTAGCTCTAAAAAAGCCGAGTCGCTTTATACGGAATATTCGTGAGGACCTTGCGGAGGTTCTAATTGAAACTGGATTCGTCGACGATGCGATCGATTCGATGCGTAAAATAAGAAGTGATTTCGCGGGCCACGGAAATGGATTTCATTTTCGAAATCATGCATCTGACGCCAGCCTTCTTGCTCGAGCGGGGCTCTTAGATGAGGCTGAAAAAGAGACCGTTCAGGCCGAAATACTATACTCTGAAATAAGGTCTTATCGCGCATACGATAATTTTGGAGAGCTCTGGGATTGCTATCGTTTCCAGATGCTGGGCCTTGTCCAACGAGAAAAGGGGCGCTTAGACCGTGCAATACAACAAATGCGACAAGCAGTAAAAGACTGCAAAAGACTTGTCGAAAGAGGATATCAATCCTCGCAAGGCGGCGCGATTTCAGAAGAAGCAGGGAGTTTTCGACTAAGAAGAAAGTACGGCCGTGCTGTCGATCTTTATGTCAACTTACTTGTACGTGCGGGTCGTTCTGCTGAGGCCGAAAGTGTGATCCGAACCGCGATTAAGGGTTCACTTGCAGGCACTGGTCCAAATTCTATTGTCACCACGAATCACCTTTTATCTCTTTCTAATGTCTTGTTGGCTCAGGGCCGTTTGAAAGATGCAGAGACGATTACAAGTAAGATAATCGGCTTTCACACGGCAGCGGGGCTGGCCAAAAACAATACCGGGAAACTGAAGGCGCATCTTGTGCGCGCACGGGCTCTTGCTGGTTTAGGCCTTTGGAGGGAGGCCGGGGCTGAATTTTCGTTTGTCCAGGCGGCGATCGGAGACCGACCCAGTATTTTAAATTCGACGCTTAGAACATCACCTGCGCACGGCCTTGCGCTTTCTTTTTCGGGGAGAAACGTGGAAGCGGAAAAACTTCTATCCGCGCTTATTACATTTAATCGCGAGATCCTAGGCGAGAAATCTATTACGACTGCGCTGTCGAGGGGGGCGCTTGGCGTTGTGTTGAACCGATCAGATAAAGATGATGAATCACTCACTCTCCTTGAGGGGGTGTTGCCTATTGTTTCCGAGCACTCCCGAAGAAGTGCGTTGGAGAGCACAAGAGACGCGGAGTTCAACCAATGGAAGCGGATAATTCACGAAGCTTATCTGGACCAGTTGTCTAAAGTCTTCGCAAGGGAGAAGGATCCGGCCATATCGATGAAGGCGTTCGAAGTTGCCCAACTCGCGGCCAGCGGTTCGGTGCAGAAGGCATTTGCAGCTTCATCAACGAGGGCTGCGGCAGGGAGTAAAGATTTATCTGATCTGGTACGAAAGTATCAAGATCTAGTGCAGCGCTCAAAAAACCGGAATGGGCTACTTCTGAGCCGTATTAACCAAGCCGGCGGTCAAGGGGGTGAGGTAGCGCTCGAGAAGCTGCGCAATCAGATCTCGGATATTAATAATGCACGGGTATCTTTAGCTGAAGAGATAGAAGAGAGATTCCCGGAATATTCTAATCTTATGAACCCGAAGCCGGTCTCTTTGAAAACATTAAGGGCGTCTCTCCGGCCGGGGGAGGCCTTGATCGTTACGCATGTAGGAGACGAGAAGACCTTTGTCTGGGCGATCCCAAAGTCGGGTGAGGTTACCTTCAGTGCATCAGATATTGGCAGGGAGAAGCTTCAGAAAGATATTGGTTCTCTGCGTAGGTCCCTAAATCCCGTCGTTGAGACACTTGACGATATCCCAGCGTTTAATGTGAAACTTGCGGGTAGGATTTACCGAGAGATTTTGGAACCCGTTGCTGAAGGCTGGAAAGGAGCGAAGGACCTGCTGGTGATCCCAGACGGGCCGCTTGGCCAGCTACCTTTCTCTGTAATGGTCACGAAACAGACTGAGCTTGAAGCGCATCCGGAATCTTATTTCGCCAGTTACAAGAAGGTTCCCTTCCTTATTCAGAGCCATTCCGTCGCTGTCGTTCCGTCTGTCTCGTCTTTGATCGCATTGCGTAACTTTCCATCCAATAAGCTAGAGAGAAAAAGCTTTGTCGGAATAGGCGATCCCCTTTTCAGTAAGCAGCAGGCTTTTGAGGCTGATAAAAATCGCAAGAAGCTGCAGGTAACTGATACTAGAGTAACGGTCAGAGGTCTTCCTATCCAACTCCGCGCTGCACCGAAACTGAGTGGTGTCTCGACTGCAGATATTGCGCTTTTGCCGAGGCTGCCCGACACCGCGGAAGAGGTGATTGGCATTGCAAAAGTAAGTAAGGCGGACCTGGAAAGGGATGTCTTTCTTGGACGTGAGGCCACTGAAAATAAGGTAAAGGAGCTGAACCTTTCTAAATACAAGGTCATTGTTTTTGCAACCCATGGCCTTATGGCGGGTGACTTGGATGGGCTGACGGAGCCCGCCCTCGCGATGACATCGCCAGCTGTTAGCGAAGAAGGCGGTGACGGTCTTCTCACCCTCGGCGAAATCCTTGCGTTGAGGCTTGATGCGGATTGGATAGTTCTATCTGCGTGTAATACGGGGAGCGCCGATAGCGAAACGACCGAGGCGATGTCGGGACTTGCGAGAGCCTTCTTTTATGCCGGTGCTAGAGCTTTACTGGTCTCAAATTGGCCGGTCGAGACAATTTCTGCCAAGAAACTTACAACTGACATATTCAGGCGGCAGGCCGATCAACCCGGTCTTAGTCGTGCACAGGCAGTGCGTCGGTCAATGGTTCAATTACTTAATGGGCCGGGATATACCGATCAGAACGGGAAAACTCTTTTCTCATTTGCACACCCGATATTCTGGGCGCCATTCACACTCGTTGGTGATGGAGGAACAACCGTTTATTAGTAAAAAGATTCAGAGAAGACGGTATTAGTAATTTAATATCTGCATCAAAAAACTTGGTTCGATCGGATCGAGGATTGTCGAAGAACTCATTAGGCGTGTTCTGTTCGACGATCTGACCTTCATCCATGAAGATGATCTGGGCGGTAAAATCTATTTCATGAGTTGTGACGTTGTTATCGCTATCGGCATAAGCAATTCATACGTCTTAGATTTTTTGCACATCGGTCCAAGTACGATGTATTCTGGCCGCTTATTTTAGCCTGGGGTTAGAGGCTTAAGACGCCTATCCTCTCGTCCCAAATTTCTGACAAAAAAATGCCAGATAATCTGTTAACGCCGTTATCCAGCGTTTCGTACCGTACGGATGATTTAAAATACACCAGACTCAGATAAATTTTTTTTTACCCTTCGCTCTAAGGGTACCCTCTGGAGAGAAATACTGTGATTAAGAGGCATACAAAATTCCTTAAACTGTTAACCACGGCCCTAATCACCACAACCTCGGCTATTATCTTAACCGGCTGTAAGACTTCGCAAATGATGTCTGTTCAAGAGGCCAAGAATATATCTACCAGCTTCAAGTCTCTGTCTCTCCGAATCCCGGAACGGACCATTCACGACCCTGGCATGCGCCCGGACTTATTGAGTTTTTTTGAGGCCCGACCAAACGTTTGTAACGATCCAAACAACACTAGTAGTAAATTCTTCCATCAGAGCGTGACGGTGTTGACTAGGATCTTTAACCGCGGAGATTTGGTGGGCCAAACTCCTGAAGAAATTAGATATCTCAAGGACTGGGATGTAACGGACCTTCCGTCTGAGCTAACGGCATCTATTTCCAAGGCGTATGAACGTATGGGCGAGACAATTCCCGCGTTTGAGTGGCTCAAGCGTTCCGCCCGCCTCAGCTCAGGGGGGCGACTACGAAACCATATGGGACAGTTGGCATACCTTGCAGCTCTGAACGGAGACACTGAGGCGTCCCGTAAGTATGTTTCCTTGTCGAGGGGCCGCTCATCGGACAACTGGTCGGTTTTTTGGCGTGCACGCGGCGAGGGGGCATACCTTGAAGCAGTTGGCCGTCTCGACGAGGCTGCCCGGGCATTCGAGAATGCTCGATCAGCATTAAAGTCAGTTACGAGTGACAACCCTCGATACAATAGGATCCTTTCTCATCTGTCTTGGATCCGCATGAAGCAAGGCCGGCTAGTCGAAGCGGAAGCAATATTGATCATGGCATTGGGCAGCGAGGGTATGAGCCGAGTCTCGGCGATGCCGATCCGTAATAGTTACAGCACAGTGCTGTATGAGCAAGGCCGATACGTCGAAGCAGCCGACATGGCAAAATTAACAATTTCTTTGGGAAATTTGGACTGCGTCTTAAAGAGTTCCATATATAGGGCTGAAGCTAGAAATAATTTAGCGCGTTCGTATATGGCTCTAGGGAAATGGAAGAAAGCCACTGAGCAATATGACTTAATTCAGAGTGAGCTTGGAATTAATCAAGGTGCGTTCAATGCTAAATTCGCCGGCGCACCTGACCATGCTTTATCTTTGATAAAAAGTAATCAACCAGACCGCGCCATCCCAATGCTGGAATCAAGACTGGTTCGTCTAACGCGCGTCCTTGGAAATAAACATTATGACACAGTTGAAACGAAAGCATTTCTTGCAATGGCGTATGCTCAAGCAGGAAGCCCCCGGATCGCTGTAAAAATGTTCGCTGAGGCAGTACCTTTAATGTTGCAACGTTCTCGCCAGTCAGAAACGCACTCTGAAGGAACCAGGTCCATTACATTCAAGCGCCGTATGGTGCTTGAAAGCTATATAGGCTTACTAGCGAATATACGCGGAACATCTATCGAAGCGAGTATAAAATTCGATGTAATCAATGAAGCTTTCAAAATCGCCGACGCAGCGCGGTCAAGCAAAGTCGAGAGAATGCTCGCACGAAACAGTGCACGCGCTGCAGTATTGAACCCGAGGCTTGCAGATTTAGCGAGACGCGAACAAGACCTACAACGGCAGATCAGTGCCCAATGGGCCAGCCTTTCCGCTGGAACGCTTAACGGTGTAATAAATGATGCAACACAAAATGACGCTCGGAACCTTATCACTAAACTCCGGATCGCGCGCGCTGCACTTATGCAAGAAATCGAGCATAATTTTCCCGGATACGCAGAACTTATAAATCCCCCCCGTATAAGCGTCGAAGCAGCCCGAGGACTTTTGCGTGAGAACGAGAGACTCTTATCTGTCTATATAGGGGATCGACGAACATTTGTCTGGAACATTCCAAAATCAGGCGCTATTGGCATGCACGTGGTTGAGAGGTCGAGAAACGATATAGGTCAGCTTATACACGACGTGCGTACTGGCCTTGACCCGCGAGGAATTGTATCCCTTGCGGACATCCCGGACTTTGATGTAGCAGCTGGCAACAAATTGTTTAACCTGCTATTCGCTGAGAGTGCTGAAAATTGGCAAGATGGAGAGACTTTAATATATGTGCCTCACGCCGCTCTTGGGACATTGCCGCTAGCGGTCCTACCAATGAGCGTGACAACTCCAAATCTTGAGGCAACCCCACTATTCTCTGGTTATCGCAATGTCGACTGGATCATTAACACCTTTGACATTGCAACACTGCCCTCCGTGTCATCACTGCGGTTTTTGCGCGGCATGGTGAGAAAACCGAAACCTCAACTCTCATTTGCCGGTTTTGGCGACCCTATCTTTTCTGATTCGGGTCTAAAAAAAACACCTGAGAGTTCGTCTC
Source organism: Alphaproteobacteria bacterium UBA830 (assembly GCA_002295635.1). Classification (GTDB taxonomy): domain Bacteria; phylum Pseudomonadota; class Alphaproteobacteria; order MPNO01; family UBA830; genus UBA830. Next base: position 93,619 of record DBHK01000015.1, read on the forward strand.
GCGCCGCCACTCTGCGCGGCGCTCCAGATTTTACTTTTCGGGCTTCACCGCAAACAACGCTCCTGCGTTCTGCCAAACTTGGAGATCTCCCGCAACTGCCGGATACAGGCTATGAAATACGCGAACTCGCCCTAGTGTTGGGAGCAGACCCATCCCGCGATATCTATCTTGGAGCCAGTGCGTCCGAGGAAAGCGTCAAATCCGCGCCCTTAGAAAAGTACAAAGTTTTGGCGTTTGCCACGCATGGGCTAGTATCCGGTGATCTCGATGGGTTACGACAACCGGCGCTAGCAATGTCTTCACCAAAGGTCACCGAAAGTGATGAGGACGGGTTGCTGACCATGGACGAAATTATGGCACTGCGACTTGACGCCGACTGGATCATCTTGTCCGCATGCAACACTGGTGCTGCAGATGGTAGCGGGGCGGAAGCGATATCGGGACTAGGAGGTGCATTCTTTTATGCAGGCGCACGTGCAATGTTGGTTACCTATTGGCCGGTTGAAACGACGTCAGCTAGGTTACTAACCACGGACCTATTCAAGCGGCAAATTGTTGACCCGACACTGTCAAAATCGGAAGCAGCAGGTCAATCCTATCGCTATTTAATAAATCATAGTGGCTTTAAAACAGCAGAAAACCAGATGGTATTCAGTTACTCCCACCCGATATTTTGGGGCGCATTTGGTTTAATTGGACTCCCCTAATTGGCGTGTTACTGCACCGCTTCCAGACCGGGGATAAGAGTGGACTGAAACCCAGATAATAAAGCCGGTCGTTCTCTACCCCCACACCCTCCGTGAAATGGGTAAAAAACTGATTCACTGGTCCAGAATTTACTTATCAGAACGGGAAAGCTCTATTCTCATATGCACACCCAATATTCTGGGCACCATTCGCACTCGTCGTTCAAGAGTAACAACCGCTGATTAAAATATTGACGGAGAAATGGTTTTATCAGTGACTTAGAATTTGGCTTAAAAATAGTTTGGTTCGGTCGGATTGCGGGTTATCAAAAAACTCATTGGGCGTGTTCTGTTCAATGATCTGGCCTTCATCCATAAAGATTACCTGATCGGCTACCTGCGCGGCAAAACCCATTTCATGGGTGACGACAAGCATTGTCATGCCGGAATCAGCAAGATCGACCATCACGTCCAGGACCTCCTTGATCATCTCTGGATCGAGAGCGGAGGTTGGCTCATCGAACAACATTATTTTGGGCTTCATACACAAGGAACGCGCGATGGCGACCCTTTGCTGTTGTCCGCCAGAGAGTTGACCAGGGTACTTGTGCGCTTGTTCCGGGATTTTTACCCGATCAAGATATTCCATTGCGAGTTCTTCGGCTTCTGCATGTGGAGTTTTTCGGACCCATATTGGCGCGAGAGTACAATTTTCAATAACGGATAGGTGAGGGAAGAGGTTGAATGACTGAAAAACCATTCCAACCTCCCGTCTAACGGCATCAATATTCTTCAGGTCCCCCGTAAGCTCTATGCCATCGACGATTATCTGTCCTTCCTGGTGTTCCTCTAAAAAATTAATGCAACGAATAAGCGTAGATTTACCGCTCCCGGAAGGGCCGCAGATGACTATTTTTTCACCTTGCCCAACAGACAACGAAACATCCCTCAGAACATGGAAAGAGCCGAACCATTTGTTTAGGCCTTCAATCTGTATGACCCGGCTTTGATTTTTTGATTTATCAAATCCCTTTTCGTTCATCTCTAAACTCCTAATACCCTTTTCCGCCTAGTCGTCGCTCGAGCCACATGGAGTATCGTGACATTGAAAAACAAACCGCGAAAAAGAAAACCGCAACAAAAACATAAGTTTCAGTCGACAATCCAAGCCAGTCAGGGTTTGAAACCATTGCATTGGCAATCCCTAGGATATCAAAAAGACCAATCACGATTACCAAGGTTGTATCCTTAAAGAGACCTATAAATGTATTGACGATACCCGGTATCGATATCCTCAGAGCCTGGGGAAGTACGATTAGCCGCATCGACTTCCAATAGTTGAGACCCATCGCGTTAGCTGCTTCGTATTGACCGGAGGGTATTGCTTGGAGACCGCCGCGAATTACCTCTGCCATATAGGCGGATGCAAAAGCCGTTACCATTATGATAACTCGAATGATCGAGTCTAGCGTTACATCTGGTGGCAGGAAAATCGGTAAAAGTATATTTGAGACGAACAATAGCGTTATCAGAGGAACACCTCTTACCGCCTCAATAAAACCTATCGAGAACCACCGGATCAGGGGTAATTTCGACTGTCTACCGAGGGCTAGCAGTATCCCAACCGGGAGGGATAGGACAATTCCCGACAGTCCCACGATCAAATTTAGCATAAACCCACCAAACTTGTCGGTTGGGACTTCCTGAAGGCCAAACCCTCCTGCCAAAAGAACCGTAGCGATTACGGGGTAGGTAACCGAAAACCATCGAAGGTAACGTTCCCCGGGTGTGCCGTTAGTTAACCAGGGAATGAGCGCCGGAAATAAAAGGATAAAAGCAATTACAACTCGCCACCTTTCATCTGGTGGATAAAATCCGAACAAAAATTGTCCAAAGCGTTGATCTACCCAAGCCCAGCAAGCTCCATCGACTTTGCAGTCAAACCTAGTATCACCAGAAATTTGAGAACTTAGTAACATCCAGTCCAGAATCGCTGGTATGGCTAGCGAAAGAAGATAAATGGAAACGAGAGTTAAAACTGTATTCGAAATACTCGAAAAGAGATTCTGACGAAGCCATCCTATGATCCCGGTAGATGCTAGGGGCGGTGGCCGGCCCTGTATGTATTGCTTGGTTGTGTCGTCCGTGGGGTTCATCATCAGCGCTCTACCAAAGACATTTTCTTGTTGTACCAATTCATAAAGGCCGAGGTAGCAAGACTGAGGCTAAGGTAAACGAACATCCAGATTGCAACGACCTCAAGCGCGTGCCCGCTTTGGTTCAGAATTGTTCCGCCAATAGAAACGAGATCCTGATATCCAATGGCAATTGCCAAAGATGAATTTTTTGTAAGATTTAAATACTGACTTGTTAACGGCGGGATAATCACACGAAGTGCTTGAGGTATAGTTACTAAACGCATTGTCTGATTCTTCCGGAGGCCGAGGGATAGAGCTGCTTCGGATTGGCCGGCACTAACGGAGAGGATTCCTGCTCTTACGATTTCTGATATAAAAGCCCCCGTGTAAGTGGCAAGGGCAACCCAAAGCGCAAGTAGTTCGGGAGTAATATTGAAACCGCCCCCAAAATTGAAACGTGTCTTCGCAGGGATGTCCCAGCTGATAGGCTGGCCCAACAGGTAAAACACAAAGATAGGGACAACCAGTAACAGGATGAGGCCGGAAAAAACTACAGGAAAGGTCTTTCCAGTAAGTTTCTGACGACGGCGCGACCAAATAGAGATAGCTACTGTGGCGAGTACGGAAAGAAATACTGCCGCAAATAACCATAGAAATGGAGCTTCAAAATCCGGGGATGGCGCACGTAATCCACGATTATTCAGGAAGAATGCACCAAAGATAGACATGCTATCTCTAACTTTTGGCAGGCTTGTTAAAATGGACCACCAAAGAATAATCTGCAGCAAGAGCGGGACGTTTCGGGTGATCTCCACGTAAGAAGTAATAAGTCGACTTACCAGCCAGTTATTGGAGAGCCTTAGTATTCCTGCAACAAAACCTATTAAAGTGGCTGTTATTATTCCAAGGCACGAGACCAGGACAGTGTTTAACAGGCCAACAATTAATGCTCTTCCAAAGGAAGACTGTGAGGTGTAGTCGATTAGGCGCTGGTTAATGTCGAAAAAAGCTTGATCGCCGAGAAAACCAAAACCGGACGTGAGGCCCGCTCTTTGCAGGTTGGCGAGTGTATTTGAAGTTATGACTGCCAAGAAGATGGCAACGCCGAATAACACGAGGAGTTGTAGCAGGTACCCACGCCCACGTTTATCGAACCATATGTTTCGAAAGTTTATACGACTGGTCATTAAGGCAGACTTTCTAACATTTTAGCAATCTGCCACCTTGTTTGAATTTGAAAATGAAGGGGCTGCCAAAAATCAAAGGCAGCCCCGTAGAAATTTAACGCATCGGTGGTGCGTATAATATTCCACCGTTATTCCAAAGGGCGTTCAAACCCCGAGAGAGACCGAGCGGTGTTTTTTCACCGAGATAACGGTCGAAAATCTCACCATAGTTTCCGCCAGCCTTCAGCGCTTTCACTGCCCAATCCTTAGGAAGGCCGAGCATCTCACCGAGTGTACCCTCAGTGCCGAGCATACGATTGATCTCAGGGTTCTTAGTCCCCTTTAGCATCTGATCGATATTCGCACTGGTAACACCGTACTCCTCAGCGTTAATGAGAGCATTCAGCGTCCAACGGGCAATATCTGCCCAAGCGTCATCACCCTGTCTCACCAATGGGCCGAGTGGTTCTTTCGAGATAATTTCTGGAAAAACCATGTGGTTTGCGGCATCTGAAAATGTTGATTTTGTAGCTGCAAGACCGGATGCGTCTGTCGTATAGACGTCACACCGCTCGGCTAGGTAAGCTTTTCGAGCTTCTTCATTCGTTTCGATCGGCACCGGCTCGTACTTAATCTTATTTACCCGGAAGAAATCGGCAAGGTTAAGCTCGGTCGTCGTGCCTGTTTGAATGCAGATTGAGGCGCCGTCTAATTCTTTCGCGCTCTTAACACCCAATTTTTTTCGACCGATGAAACCCTGACCGTCATAGTAGCTAACGCCTATGAAAGTAAACCCGAGTTTTACGTCACGAGAAAATGTCCAAGTCGTGTTCCTTGACAGGACATCAATTTCACCCGAAGCAAGGGCGGGGAATCTGTTTTTACCGGTAAGGTTTACGTATTTTACTTTGTCCGGATCACCCAGCACTGCGGCGGCAAGCGCTCTACAATAGGCAACGTCAAAGCCTGCCCATTTTCCGCTGTCATCTGTATAGGCAAAGCCAGCAAGCCCGGTGTTTATTCCGCACTGTAGAACTCCGCGTTTCTTCACGTCGTCTAGAGTTCCTCCAGAAGCGACGTTTGATGTCGGCGGCGTCTTGCTTTCACTCTCTTTGGGCGCCTCATCACAGGCAACAACTCCAAAACCCAGAGCTACCGCTGCAATCATAATTGAGAAACGTTTCATATCGTTTTGTCCCTTTATCTGTTTACAACCTAATTCTAACCATATTTTGTTCTAAGATGGTATAGATAGAAAACGCTTTTAGCTAACTCACCATTAACTTGAGTAATAAATAGGGTTTAATTTTAGGATAGGATATGGTCAGCGTTACGATATCCAGTTAAAATGCCGCCTATAAATGAAATTTCCCTTAAGGGGTTTTATGTCGGGCAGAATCCGGCAATCAGGGAGGAACTATGGTGTGGGCGCTTTCGCAACATCGCATGGAATCGTTAAAGCTGTTCACCAGATCCTGTCGCCGGAAACGTGGTCCTATTTGTTAGTCGGAGCCGATAACGAGACATCCCTGCTACGAAACCACCATTCGTTGGATAGATTGGCATTCAAGCCGGCGGTTCTGAGGGGTGTTCGAAGAGTTGATCCGAATTCCACAGTTCACGGGCGTAAAAAGCGTTTGCCGGTTTTTTTGGCGCCAATGAGCTTCTGTGATGCGCTTGACTTGGGTGCGTATTCAAGCGTCTCAAAACAGAAATGAATATGATGAAGGGGTTGCTTGGGCCCGAAAGTCTATACAAACTAAGTGAAGAAATTATCGAATAGTTCGCATCGGTGGTCTCGCCAAGCGTTCCGAGTGTATTTCCTTTTTTAAACTACCGATGCAGGAGTAATAAAAAATGAGTGATATCAAAAAGATCGATCGGCCTGTTCCCGGCAATAACAACAAGATGGAATGGGTCAGCGACGTTTCTGCCGAAATGCTTCGTAAGCTTGGCGTAAAGTACGTTTCGCTGAATCCGGGGGCAAGCTATCGAGGCTTTCATGACTCACTTGTCAACTATCTGGGTAATGAAGATCCCCAGATGCTATTATGCCTGCATGAAGATCACGCCGTTGCCATTGCGCATGGCTATTCCAAAGTCGCAGACGAAATGATGGGTGCTATCCTACATTCAAATGTTGGGCTGATGCACGGGCTTATGGGGATTTTTAATGCTTGGTGTGACCGGGCACCGATCCTTGTTATGGGTGCGACCGGACCGGTTGATGCGCCCCTGCGACGACCCTGGATTGATTGGATTCACACCGCGAAGGATCAGGGAGCCCTCCTACGGAATTACGTAAAATACGACGACGAGCCGCGTTCGGCTGAAGCTATCGTCGAGACAATGCTCCGTGCCAATATTATGGCGCAACAGGCGCCAAAGGGACCGGTGTATGTGTGTTTTGATGCAGGTCTCCAAGAAACACCGCTTAAGGAAGGTGAGGTCACTATCCCCGATGTCGAGCGTTTCCTGCTTGCTGACCCACCCCCGGCATCCAACGACGCTGTTGAGGATGCCGCAAACTTAATCGTGAATTCAAAAAAGGTTGTTTTCATGTTTGGTCGCATGTCGCCAAGCATGGAGGATTGGCAGCAACGTGTCGATCTCGCGGAACTGGTGGGTGCTGGGGTGATCACGGACCTTAAAAATCGTGCGTCTTTCCCATCGGAGCATGCACTGCATGTCGGGGCACCGGCCAACTGGGTTAGTCCTATCGGGCAGGAAGAACTTATGCAGGCCGATGCTGTGATAGTGTTTGACTGGTTGGACCTTGCAGGATCTCTAAAACCGCTTGCACCTCGTGGCGGCATACCGGGCAAAATCGTAAATTGTACAGTAGATTCCTATGCTCATAACGGCTGGAGTGCAGATCACTTCGGTCTCGCGCCCGCAGATATACCCGTTCTCGCGGATCCAGATGTTTTCGCCGGGCAGCTTTTGTTGACGTTGAAGGACAAGCTGGACGGTAGGTCCCGCTGGGATGGTAGCGCCAAGGCAAAAGCTGAAACCCCGGATCGAGAAGATAAATCGAATGACGCCGCTATCGCACCTAGAGATATTGCCTACGCCTTGAAAGAGGCGCGTGGCGACCATGATATAACCCTCACGCGGGTACCGCTCGGGTGGGCGGCGGACTCCTGGGAAGTCAATCATCCGCTGGATTACCTGGGTAACGACGGCGGCGGTGGACTGGGCTGTGGACCGGGAAGTGCAATCGGCGTTGGTTTGGCTCTGATAGATAGTCCGAGAATTCCAGTTGCCATTCTAGGTGATGGTGACTTCATGCAGGGAGGGTCAGCGCTCTGGACGGCGGCGCATTACCAGATTCCGGTACTATTCATCATTTCAAACAACCGATCGAACTTTAACGATGAGGTTCACCAAGAAGCAATGGCGACCCAACGTAACCGACCGGTGGAGAACCGCTGGATCGGCCAGCGGATCGATGATCCAGCTCTAGACCTAGCTGGATATGCGCGGTCGCAGGGCGTTAAAGCGGACGGGCCGATTGAGAAGGCCGGCGATTTAGTCGGCGCCTTTGAAAAAGGTCTAGCTACCGTAGCGACTGGAGAACCATATTTCATAGACGTACGCGTTCAGCCCGGTTATTCGGCACCGATGGTGACGCGGGCTAGCGGCGAAGCTTCTACTGGCAAGGCAAGCTGACAGGAGCAACGCGATGTCTGACATTTTACAAATAAAGGGTGTTTCGAAGACCTACAACGAGGACAGCGACGATCCCGTAAAGGCATTGAATGCGGTCGACCTAAACATCTCAGAGGGTGAATTCGTCTCGATAATCGGCCCGTCCGGATGCGGTAAATCAACCCTTTTCAACGTTATAGGTGGCCTGATCGCCGATCACGAAGGGGAGGTATTGATTGAGGGTCGTCCTGTGGATGGAGCTCACAAAGATGTTGGAGTAGTATTCCAAGAAGAGTCCACGTTCCCGTGGAGATCGACGCTCGACAATGTCGTATTTCCTCTTGAGATCGAGGGCATCGAAAAAGGTAAACGCGAAGAACTTGCCAAGAAGTTCATCAAACTGGTTGGACTGGATGGGTTCGAAAATCATTATCCTGCGCAGTTATCAGGTGGCATGAAACAGCGCACGGCGGTTGCTCGGACACTGGCATACGAGCCACGGATTATGCTTCTGGACGAACCGTTTGGCGCATTGGATGAGCAGACCCGTATGTTACTGGGTGACAAGATGCTGGAGATTTGGTCCGCATTAAACCAGACCATGCTGCTTATCACACATAACATTACGGAGGCTGTACAGCTTTCAGATCGTGTAGTGGTAATGTCTTACCGGCCGGGAACGATAAAGGATATCATTGAGGTTGATCTGCCGCGGCCGAGGTCATCGGAAGTTATCTCAACGCCAGAGTTCGGTACCTATGTCGGCAAACTATGGACTTTGTTGCGTGAGGAAGCCTCACGAGGCATGGTTGACGAGGAGGCAGCGATCGCAGCGACTTAGCGACCGGTTTCCATACATAAAAGATCTTTGACGAAATTAATGTAACGGACACATAACCCGGGAGGAAAAAAAATGTCCAAGATGTTGAAAACACTTGCAATTGCAACTACAGGAACTGCCCTTTTGGTAGCGCCTGCGATCGCGGCGGATAAGGTTCGTCTCGTGAATAGCACTAAGGTAGTCTTCGAAACTGAGCATCCCTACACAGCGCTCGAAGAGGGAATTTTTAAGAAGCATAAACTTGATGTATCCGTGATACACGGTTCTGGTGGCGCGGCTTCCCTGCAAGCCGTCCTAACTGGCAGTCAGGATATTGTGTGGGGTAATGGCGTCCTTGGAGTTCTATCTGCCTATGCGAAGGGTGCACCTGTCCGAATTCTCGGCAGTAATATTCGGGGTGTTCCAGACCTTTATTGGTACGTGAAAACGGATAGCCCAATTAAAACGTTTAAAGATCTGAAAGCCGGACAGGAACTTGCTTACTCTCGCCCAGGATCAACAACCAACCTTGCTGCTTTGTTTATTAAGAATGCACTTGGGTTGAAAGCCAAGCTAACCTCTGTAGGCGGCCCCTCAGGGTCACGCACTCAGCTGATGTCAGGACAGGTCGCGACTGGCTGGTCGGTGTATCCGCTGAACAAAAACCTCCTTCGAGAAGGAAAGATCCGCATTATTGGTACGGGTAAACAGGCAGCTGGCCTTAATGGCGTAACGATCCGAGTGATAGCGGCCAACGTCAACTGGCTTAACAAAAACCGTGATGTTGCAAAGCGGATGATGCTGGCATTCAAAGAGGCCCGTGCAATGACCTATACCAGCGAAAAGCGACTTAAGACTTATGCCAAACGCTGGAAGCTAAATCTTGCCGATGTCAAAACCGCGCCGCAGGATACCCCGGCCGAGGTAACGACGCTCATGCCAGTCGCAGGATTGGATAAAATCAATCAGATCGCGCTGGAAAATAAAAAAATCAAAAAACTTCTCACAGCAGCTCAGCTCAAGGAGCTGGTTCATCCAATGGGTAACAAGCCCTGATCAGCTAAGTTAATAACCACAACCGATTGCCGGGGAATATGTCCAAATTGCACAAAATGCCTATCGTCGTTGGCCTGATCGGACTTGTAGCCTGTGCGCTGCTACTCGAGTTTGCGGTCGACGTCGGATGGGTGATGCAGCTGGTTGTTCCCCGGCCGTCGGATACCATCCTCGCATTTCCTGAAGTTCAAGAGGATATGGATCTTTTCGGTAATTTTTTTGTAACTTTGGGAATGACGGCCGGTGCCACGCTACTGGCCCTTGTAATTGGCGTACCCTTTGGATACTTCCTGTGGCGTAATAGCCAATACGGCGTTGCGTACGAGGGTTGGCTCGCAGCGGCATTCGCCGCGCCGACGGTATTATTATATCCGCTATTCCTTGTGATATTCGGCCGTAGCCATGCAACCCTGATCGCGATGGGGTTTATTCCAGGAGCTATTCCGATCATTATTCAAACTCGGCAAGGGCTGCTTGGCGTTTCGCGAACGCTTTTAAATGTCGGCCGCAGCTTCAATGTCTCCGATCGGGAAATGTTCTGGAAAATCCAGCTACCTAGCGCTGTCCCGACCATCTTTACGGGGATCCGAATTGGCGTAATGTATACCTTGGTAAATATAGTCGCGATTGAATATTTGATCGACTTTGGTGGCCTTGGGCGGATTGTCTCAGAGATGTATTTCCGCTTTGACACCCCTGGTACCTATGCCAGCATTATCGCCGTTGTTTTTGTCAGCGTCTTTTTCTACTGGGGTTTCGGAAGAATAGAGAAATGGCTCAGACCGGTATGATTGATAGTAAATCGACTGACACCAATCTTTCAATGGACGGTGCGATTAGGCGAATTCGCATTGTGACGGCGGTTGGACTTGTGCTTGCATGGGAAGTCATTGCAACGCTTGGAACTGTTGGCGTTCTCTATAACGATGTTGTGCCCCATATCTGGGCTATTGTTTACGCAATATACGAGGAACTGGTTTCCGCCGGATTCTATCGCGATCTTGGCATTACCTTTGCCGAACACATCGTAGGTTTTATCGTCGGGTCCATTATCGCTATTTTTGTCGGTATCTGGATGGGGACAAGCCCGCTGGTACGTGGGGCGTTGGAACCATATCTCAATGCAATTGGATCAACCCCCAAAATAATTTTCTTACCTATCCTTTTTCTGATGTTTGGAACCGGCATCGAGTCAAAAATGGCGAAGGGTGCCATGTCGGCCTTTTTTCCCGTCGTTTTCACGACCACACTCGGTATGGTCCTGATTAATCCGGTGCTAATCCGGGTTGGTAAAAGCTTTAATTTGAACAAATGGCAAATGGTTTCTAAAATCTATATGCCGGCGATGGTGAACCCAGTAATTACTGGACTGCGCCTTGGTATGGCGATTACGGTGATTGGCGTTCTGGTCGCGGAGTTGAAATTCGCGGATGGCGGACTGGGCTATCGGCTTGGAATTTACTACGAACAATTTCGCATAGCACCTATGTATGCGATTATCCTTATCATCTTTGCGATTGCCGCAGCCGCTAATGTCGGGATGACCCGTCTACAGGATCGGGTAAATCGCCACATGGCACCTAGTACCTCAAAAGGGAAGAAGACAACTGCGTCGGGCGGACTCGGCGTCGCTCCGACAAATTAGATCCGTCAAAGAGGGATAACGGGAAGAATGGCTACAGAACTGTTTGTATCGAAAGTGGACGAGCTAGCCGATGGGGATAGGAAAATCGTACCTAACGGTAATTACGAAATCGGCGTGTATCGCGTAAATGGTGAACTTTTCGCCTATCAGAATGTGTGCCCACACCAGGGCGGCCCAGCCTGCGAGGGTCTGCTTATGGCGAAGGTTGAAGAGGTTATTGCCGAGGATAAAACCTATCAGGGAATGACTTTTAACCACGATGAAATGCATATCGTTTGCCCATGGCATGGATGGGAATTTGACCTCTCTACCGGCGACATGGTCGCGGATCGAAAGTTTCGGCTAAAGAAATACGATGTGGTTGAAAAGGATGACAATATCTATGTCACCATCTGATGAGATAAGCGAGGAGGAGTTGTCTAAATCTCCGTTTCATGGAAAGGCAACAGCGAGAATCGCCCAAGAAACCGGAGATCCTCTGGCAAATGTCCTTGATGAAACAAAGGCGCTTAAAATATTGGCGCAGAAGTTAATTGATTTGCCAGACGGTGAGGCGCCATCGAAGGAAATGATTCAAGAGGGCTTGGATGCGTTAACAAAGCTCTACACTGTTCGTTTTCAAGAGGGAGAAAGGTGGGATCCTTTCCCAAATGGACGAACAATACCAGTTACGTCTGTAATGATTATGAGCACCGCGATGTTACAGGCGGTGAATATCGAATTATTTGAGCTAGGTATGTGGCAAGCATGGTCGAGTGGCTGAGGCTATTTGAGCGAGGAGGGATGACATGGAAATACCTACAGATCACCTTAATAAAATGTCAGTGGAGGAGTTCGATACATCAAAGCTCCTTATAAATGCAGCCCGCCAAAGGGATCAGCGAGGTCTTGAGGATGTGCTGATCGTTGATGTCGATTGTCATCACTACGAAAACGAATCTATGCAGGATATAGTCGAATTTATCGACGATCCGGTCCTTCGTCGTACTGCGCAAGTCTATTCGGGCGCTGGCACCGGTGCCAACAACCCATTCATGATGGGAAGTCCCGGTTCCCAAGATGTAGCTGGCCGTGTAACGCGCTATCCGCTGCGGAAGATTGAGGAAACCCCGAAAGATGGCAAGCATAGGGATATCCATCTATCGCTAAAATGGATGGATGCGATGGGTGTTGATTATGTGATGTTGTTCCCGACGCCAATGCTTTTGCTAGGTCTACATCCCGTTCCGGAATACGAAGTTGCGATGTCGCGGGCTTACAACCGATGGCTGACAGAAAGAATCCTCGCCGAGGAATCACGGCTTAAGACGATGCTATACCTGCCGTTCAATGACCCGGATGCGACGTACAAGATGGTTCAGGACTTCGGTGACCGTGATGGCGTCTGTGGTTTTATGGTGGTCTCGACGCGTTACAAGCCGGTTTATGATAATGCTTATATGAAAACTTATTCGCTGATAGAGGAAATGGGTAAGCCGTTAGCGTTCCACGGCTCGTATAGTTGGAATGACCAACTTCTCGGCAACACCAACCGATTTTTGGTCACTCATGCGTTGGGATTCACGATCTTCAATGCAGTACATATGTGTAACTGGGTCGTAAACGGGTTACCGGAGCGCTTTCCAAATCTTGACGTAATGTGGATTGAGAGCGGGCTTGCCTGGGTGCCATGGCTGATGCAGCGCCTCGATAACGATTATCGCATGCGGTCATCGGAAGCGCCGCTACTGAAACGCCTACCCAGCGAGTACATGGGCGAAATGTTCTATTCGTCGCAGCCGATGGAGATGCCGCATAACCCCGACATTCTCGAAATGACGTTCAAGATGATAAATGCCGAAACACAACTTTGCTGGTGCTCTGATTACCCGCATTGGGATATGGACGTGCCGAGCGTTATTTGGGATTTGCCGTTTCTCGATGAAAAGCAGAAAAAGAATATCCTCGGCGAAAACGCGCGTAATCTATACAATCTCGACGTCTCAGACAGGTTCCCAGATTACAAGCTACCTTCGTAGAATTGCCCTTTTAGGAGCGGTCTAGCGGATGGAAATTCCCACAGATCATCTGCACAAGATGACGATTGAGGAGTTTGATACTTCGAAACTCCTAATCAATGCTTCTCGACAACGAGATCAGAGAAACCTGCAGGACGTACTGGTCGTTGATGTCGACTGCCATCATTACGAGAATGAGTCTATGGCGGAGATCATTGAGTTCATCGAGGATCCGGTTTTAAGGCGTACCGGCCAGGTTTATGCCGCCGGTGGGGTTGGCGTCAGTCCATTTACGATTGGCAGTCCGGGTGCACAGGATGTAGCTGGTCGGATCACGCGCTATCCTCTTCGCAAGATGGATCGAACACCTGACAATGGCACTCATCGAGATATCCACCTTTCCCTCAAATGGATGGACGCGTTGGGTGTAGATTACGCTATGTTATTCCCCGGTCCAATGTTGCTGTTGGGTCTACACCCGGTGCCGGAATACGAAGTAGCTATGTCTCGGGCGTACAACCGATGGTTAACTGAACATATACTAGCAAATGAACCCCGGCTTAAAACCATGTTATATCTGCCGTTCAATGACCCGGAGGCGGCGTATCAAACAGTTCGGGACTTCGGCGACGCGCCTGGTGTAGCGGGCTTTATGGTGGTCTCAACGCGATATAAGCCAGTATATGATAATGCCTACATGAAGACCTATGCATTGATACAGGAGATAGGAAAGCCGCTGTCTTTTCACGCCTCCTATAGCTGGAACGATAAACTGCTTGGCAACACGAACCGGTTCCTCGTAACCCATGCCCTGGGTTTCACTGTCTACAACGCGGTGCATCTCTGCAACTGGATTATAAACGGATTGCCGGAACGTTTTCCAAATCTTGACGTAATGTGGATTGAGAGCGGGCTTGCCTGGATACCGTGGCTAATGCAGCGCCTCGATAACGATTACCGCATGCGGTCATCGGAAGCGCCGCTACTGAAACGCCTACCCAGTGAGTACATGGCGAATATGTATTACTCGTCCCAACCAATGGAAATGCCACACGATCTAGACGTTTTGGAGATGACGTTCAAGATGATAAATGCCGAAACACAACTTTGCTGGTGCTCTGATTACCCGCACTGGGATATGGATTTACCAAGTGTCATCTGGGATCTCCCGTTCCTTAATGATCGTCAGCGGAAAAACATAATCGGTGAAAATGCGCGGCGGCTTTTCAAGCTAGATGTATCTGAGAGATACCCAGATTATACCGCGGCTACTTAAGAAAAGGAGGGTCTCAAATGCCACCCGAACGAGCAGTCGCATCCAGCGATGATATTATCGATAATATAGTAGCTATTCGCGACCGCTGGCATACGAAGCGCCATCCCATGTTTCGAGAGCTTGCAAAGGGTGATTTAGATCTAAGCGCCCGCGGCATTTACATGGCCAAATACGGAAATTTTGTAAAATTTTCTATTCAGGAATTTGCCGCCATGATTAAGCTCGTTGTGTTGTCGAAGAGGCCTACATGTTGAGATGGGCGTCTACAACTGATACCTATCTTTTCGAAGCTTTGGGTGAAGTAGACCCCCAGTCACCCGCGATGAACTAATCCCGATAGAGATGATGAATACAGAACTGAAACACTGTAACGAAACCCAGCTCAAAGGTACCCTGACTGAAGAATTGGTATCCTTGATCCGTGACAAGGACATAGATCAGGCCGATCTAGAAGCGATGGCACTTTTTACACTAGATGGTGTTGCTAATATGCTAGCTGGCCGGCGGTCGACCCCCGGCAAAATGCTGCTGACATTCCTAAAGGGCAGGGAAGCAGATAGCGGCCGACGCGCTTTCGTAATGGGGGGGCTTACCCACATCCTTGAAGTCGATGATCTTCACAAGTCATCGGTCGTTCATCCGGCTTGTGTAACAATTCCAGCTGCGCTCGCGCTGGCTCAAGACGCAATCCCGTCCGGAAAAAACTTCCTCAAAGCCATACTCTATGGCTTTGAGGCATGTACCCGGGTCGGCATGGCGGTTGGCAGGGAACATTATAGGGTGTGGCACAATACCGCTACCTGCGGCACGTTTGGCTCCGCAATGACGGCCGCGACGTTACTGGGCCTATCTGACGGAGAGACCGTTCATGCTTTAGGTAATGCGGGTACACAGTCTGCAGGTCTTTGGGAATTTCTGAATACCGGTGCGATGAGTAAACATCTTCATGCGGGACGAGGTGCCGAAGCCGGTATTGTTGCCGCGCAACTCGCTCAGCTCGGGTTCACTGGGCCGCCCGCAATCCTCGAAGGTCCGAAAGGGTTATTTTCCGGTGCGTGTCCGGATGCGGATCCGGATGCCGTCTTGCGTAATCAGGAAGCGCCCTGGCAGGTGCACTTAACGTCGATCAAGCCATGGCCGTCCTGTCGGCATACGCACCCAGTTATTGACGCGGCTCTGGAGCTTTCTTCTAAAATAAATGTGGAGGATATCGACAGGGTAGATGTTACTGCCTACCAGGCGGCAATAGATGTTTGCAATCGCCCTGAACCGGAGAGTGAATACGAGGCGAAGTTCTCTTTGCAGCACTGCGTCGCAATCAGTTTGTTGGATGGGAAAAACGTTTTCGAATCTTATGACCCGTCATCGCGGGATCGGGCAGCGAGGCTGCGAGACTGCATAGACGTTCAGGCCGGCGAGAAATATAACGCGGCATATCCGAGGGATTGGGGTGGAGAGGTGACCTTGCATCTAAAAGACGGAGGTTCGGTTACAGCATCCCGCGGTGCCTGCAAAGGTGATCCCGAATTACCGCTAAACCGGACGGAAATGATTAATAAATCGCGAGAACTCCTCTCCTTCGCGATGGTCAATGACGTTGAGGGAGTGGTCAATGGGATACTCTCGATGGCGGATGGCGGTGGTGTTCCAAACGTTCAGATTTGACTATGCATATTTATTCCAGTTTCGGTGATCAGAATTGAGGATTAAAGGGGTAAGCAGTGGATAAAGCCGCACTAACCGTAAAAGCCGAGAAACTACAGGCACTAATTGATGATGAGGATATGCTGGTCCTACCTAATGTCTGGGATGTTGGAAGCGCCCGTGTAGTAGCGGATGCCGACTATCCTGTCATAGCAACTTCAAGCGCAGGCGTAGCTTGGTCGTTAGGCTATCCCGACGGAGAAGTGATAAGCCGCGACGATATGTTGTCTGTCATCCGCCGGATAGTAGATCGTGTTGATTTGCCGGTTTCGGCAGATATGGAAGCTGGTTATGGAGAGGAGCCAGAGGCGGTAGCGGATACTGTGATCGCAACGCTAGCGGCGGGCGCGGTGGGAGCCAATATTGAGGATTCGTCGTCACAGGGTTCAGGTCCCCGACTTCTTGACTATGATCGCTCCGTAGCCCGGATCCGAGCTGGAAAGGAAGCGTCGGAGGCCGCGGGCGTGCCATTCGTTATTAACGCGCGGACCGACGTATTTCGTGGCGGAGGAAATGAGGATTCTCTGAATGAGGCCATCAGACGTTGCAATGCATATTTGGAGGTTGGCGCAGGTTGCGTTTTCGTGCCATTTGTTCGCGAACGAGAAACGATGGAAAGACTGGTCTCTGGCATTGACGGCCCCGTCAACGTTCTTGCTAATCCTGCTGCCCCTAGCCTCGATGAATTGCGCGAAATTGGCATTGCTCGGGTCAGTATAGGTGGCTTGTTTTCCCTGATGATTTATACCCAAGTTCGCGAGGCCTGTGCTGAACTATACGACACCGGTACTCTGGGGTGGGGAGAAGGTAACATTCTCCACCCGGAAATGAATATGCTGACCGAATAATCATCTTCGGCAAAACGTACCCCGTTCAAGGATACAGTGCAGCCTTTTGAATGGCTGTCAGAGTATTTGTCGGTAAAATCGCGTCGGGCTCTACAATGAGTTCAATTAGCGATGGACCTTCCTTCTCCAAGCATCGTTCAAAAGCGCCTCTGAAATCCTCAGTTTTTGAGACTGTTTCGCCGTGGGCTCCATAGGCACGAGCGAGAGCTGAAAAATCGGGATTAAAAAGATCGGTACCGGATTTGCGCTTGGGGTAGTGCATTTCCTGATGCATACGAATGGTGCCATACATCCCATTATTCACAACAACGAAGATTGTGTTGGTTCTTTGTTGGGCGGCGGTTCCGATTTCTTGACCGTTCATCTGAAAACAACCATCTCCGCTGAATGAGATGACCACGCGCTTCGGATGCCGGATGCTTGCTGCTACTCCTGACGGAACACCATATCCCATGGCGCCCGACTGCGGCGCAAGCTGGGTTCCATATTGCTTATATCGGAAGAATCGATGTAGCCAGACTGTGTAGTTGCCAGCACCGTTAGTGATCAATGCATCCTCTGGAAGATTATCGCTTAGCCAGCCTATGATCTCCGAATAATTAACATCTCCTGGCATGTCAGAAGGGGCGGAAAAGGCCATATATTCCGCATGTGCGGCATCTGTCTCAGTTTTCCAGGGCGCATCTACAGGTTCTATCGACTTGGCTGCAGCGCAGAATTCCGACATACCGGCGTTGATACTGAGGTCGGCCTGGTAAACTTTATTAAGTTCCTCTACCCCAGCGCTGATGTGGACCATCGTCTGCCTCGGCTTTGGAAAAGTGAAATAGGTATATCCACCGCTGACAATTTCTCCTAGCTGCGTACCAAGCACTATCAATAGATCGGCATTGTCTATCCGTTCTTTAAGGGTTGGGTTGATACCGAGACCAACGACGCCGGCATAATTGGGGTGTCGGTTATCCATCAGGTCCTGACGGCGGAAGGCGACGGCGACGGGGAGGTGATTTCTTTCCGAGAAAGTGGCAAGGTCGTCGCAAGCCTCTTGCGTCCAACCCCCGCCACCCGCCAACACCAATGGTGTTCTTGCTACAGTGAGCAGATAGCGGAATTTATCCAAGTCCGCAGAACTGCAGCTAGCGTGCGAGGAACAATACGCTTCGCCGTCGACGGCGTCTGCATGTTCTGTCTGCATGTCTTCCGGGAGGGCGAGCACGACCGGGCCCGGCCGGCCAGACGTAGCAACATGAAAGGCCCGGCTTACCATTTCCGGGATTCGTGCCGGGTCATCTATCTGCGCGACCCACTTCGTCATTTCGCCAAACATACGGCGATAGTCGACCTCCTGGAAAGCTTCGCGTTCCGCCGTGTCGCGAGCGACCTGACCGACAAACAGGATAAGGGGCGTTGAGTCTTGTCGAGCGGTGTGAATGCCGACCGAGGCGTTGGTTGCGCCGGGGCCGCGCGTAACGAAAGCAATGCCCGGCTTCCCCGTCATCTTACCCCATGCGTCTGCCATGTTGGTTGCTCCACCCTCTTGGCGACAGACGACTAGTTCTATCTTGTCTTGAACGTCGTGAAACGCGTCCAGAGTTGCCAGATAGCTCTCACCGGGCACGCAGAACACTTTATCAACACCGTGAAGGCGCAGGCAGTCGACTAGGATTTGTCCACCTGTTCGGAGGTTAGAAGAGGTAGTATCGGCCATGGTTCTTTCCTTATCGGTTTAAACCCAAACTGCGGCTGCAAGCCGCTATGCTTTCGTTATTGCATGAGGATGGGTGTCGAGGACGCAAATTTCTAGGTCATAACATAAGATTTAAACGCGTTTCATAAAGGTGAGCATCCACTAAACCTTGAATAATCAGACTAACCGTCTCATAGCGTTCATTCATCCGCAAGGCATGGAGTGCGTTTCGTTGACGCAATCGAGGCTAGGGCTATGATGACCCGCCAAAACCACTCCCAGATCAATACGGAGCCATTCGCAAGTGAAAAATCATATTATAAAGGTTTATCCATCGAAGCAGGAGCTTA
The DNA here is from genome assembly GCA_002295635.1 of Alphaproteobacteria bacterium UBA830. Lineage (GTDB taxonomy): Bacteria > Pseudomonadota > Alphaproteobacteria > MPNO01 > UBA830 > UBA830. The sequence goes on from DBHK01000015.1 coordinate 112,643, forward strand.
AACGCGAAGATCAGCTGGCATGGAAGATCGCGGCCGTCGCTTCTGACCCAGTAGAGGTCGAAGACGAAGTCTCTAATATGGTGATCAATCGGATGATCGATAATGCTTCGGTGGCCATGGCGTCCGTAAATAGACGGTCGGTGGCAAACGCCCGTGCGATGGCGATCTGCCATCCTCGCGACGGCGGCGCGACGATATTTGGCATGCCTTTAGGTCAGAGGTTCTCGGCGGAATGGGCCGCCTGGGCAAATGGCACGGCAGTCCGGGAATTAGACTATCATGACACATTCCTCGCCGCCGATTATTCACATCCAGGTGATAACATTCCCCCGACGCTGGCAGTAGCCCAGCAGAAGAGGCGCACCGGCAAGGAATTGTTGCGAGGAATAGCGACTGGGTACGAAATCCAAGTTAATCTTGTGAAGGGTATTTGCCTCCACGAACATAAAATCGATCATATCGCGCATATCGGTCCATCCGCATCGGCGGCGATCGGTACACTTCTCGGGCTAGACACAGAGACGATATACCAATCTGTACAGCAGGGTTTGCACGTCACCTGCACCACGCGACAGTCGCGTAAAGGTGAGATTTCTAGCTGGAAAGCTTACGCTCCTGCCCATGCCGGAAAACTTGCGATAGAAGCGGTCGACCGGTGTATGCGTGGTGAGGGTGCGCCATCACCAATCTACGAGGGAGAGGATAGTGTGCTCGCTTGGATGTTGGATGGTCCTGGGGCTAACTACACGGTGCCACTTCCAGAAAATGGAGAGCCCAAGCGCGCGATCCTTGAGACCTACACGAAGGAACATTCTGCAGAGTACCAAAGTCAGGCGCTGATCGACCTTGCTCGTAAAATGGGCGTCAATATCTCCGATTTCGATGCCGTCGATAGTATTGTTATTCATACCAGCCATCATACTCATTACGTCATTGGAACGGGTGCTGGTGACCCACAAAAGATGGATCCCAATGCAAGCCGCGAAACGCTCGATCACTCGATAATGTATATTTTCGCGGTCGCTTTACAGGATCAGGCATGGCACCACGTTAAATCCTATGCGCCTGAGCGGGCGCAGCGACCCGAGACGGTTAAACTCTGGCATAAGATCTCGACGATTGAAGATCCGATATGGACCGAGCGCTACCACCATTCTGACCCCAATCAGCGAGCTTTCGGTGGTCGAGTAGTTATCACTATGAAGGATGGAACGATCTTTGAGGACGAGTTGGCGGTGGCCGATGCACATCCTGCAGGGGCTCGGCCATTCGCCCGGGAGAACTACATAAAAAAGTTCAACACGTTGGTCGAGGGCATTGTAAGCCCCGGCGAACGCGATCGTTTTATAGATACAGTCCAGCGCCTGCCTGATCTCACTGCGGACGAAATTTGTGGGTTGCATGTCACACTTGACGCATCAGCACTTGATCATGCCGCGAGAGACGACCAGGGAATTTTCTGATGTTATTATCTAGAAAGACTGCTTATGAAAAACGAGCGGCGTTTCGCGAAGAACTTGCAACTGGCCGCCTGCTCCAGTTTCCGGGCGCCCATGCGCCTATCGTTTCGCTTATTATCGAAGAACAAGGTTTCGATGGAGTCTATATCTCGGGTGCCGCATTATCGGCGGAGCTTGGCCTGCCAGATATTGGTTTGACTACATTGACTGAGGTCTCGCAGAGAGGGCTCCAGATATCACGTGTGACAGACTTACCTGCACTGATTGATATTGACACTGGCTTTGGTGAGCCAATGAGCGCTGCCCGCAGCATACAGGAGTTAGAACAACTCGGCCTCGCGGGCTGCCATCTAGAGGATCAGGTAAACCCAAAGCGGTGCGGTCATCTGGATAACAAATCTATAGTACCGACGAAAGAAATGGTGATGAAGATCCGCGCCGCATCGGATGCTAAAAAGGACCCTAATTTTCTCCTGATGGCGCGGACAGATGCCCGCGCATCGGAGGGATTGGATGCGGCGATTGATCGCTGCAAGGCGTACACAGATGCAGGTGCCGACGCAATCTTTCCCGAAGCACTTCAGGGTTGGGAAGAATATGAAAAAGTTCGTGAAGCTATCGACGTTCCTTTGCTTGCTAACCTAACAGAATTCGGAAAAACGCCATTACTGACAAAGAACGAACTCGAAGAGCTTGGGTACAACATTGCTATTTATCCGGTGACCTCTCTGCGTTTGTCAATGAAGGCGGTTGAGGATGGCTTTTCTAAGCTTAGGAAAGACGGCACGCAGCGCGAGATTGTGGACCGAATGCAGACAAGAACTCGATTATACGAACTCATCCGTTACGGGGATTACGATAAGTTCGACAAGGATATATTCAACTTTGGAAGCGAAGGACACGGGGGAGAGTGATGGCTAAGTCCGCGACAAAAAAAAGAAGAGTGAATGAAACAGGCTCGATAAAATCGAAAAAAATTAAGGTCTCGGAACCGACGATCTACAAAGGACTCGCTGGTGTCACTGTCGATACCACGTCGGTCTCGAAGGTGATGCCGGAAACTAATTCGCTGACCTATCGCGGATATGCGGTGCAGGACCTTGCTGCGAACTGTAAATTTGAGGAGGTGGCATATTTGATGTGGCACGGTGAACTGCCAACCCGCTCGCAATTACGAAAGTTTGAGCGGGATGAGCGAGGTCGCCGCAATATCTCCCGTGCTCACATAGATGTAATTCGTCAATACCCAAAACGCGCACATCCTATGGATACACTTCGAACTTCCGTGAGTTATCTCGGGACCTCGGAAACCGCCTGGGGCGGAGAGCCTCCAGAAAAAGACCTTAACCGAGCCATGAATATGTTGGCAAAGATCCCCACTATGATCGCGACTGATTATCGGTTTCGTAAAGGACTTTCCCGCAAGGCGCCACGCAAAGACCTCTCGATTTCGGAGAACTTCTTCTACATGTGCTTTGGCGCTGTACCGCCGAAAGAGGTGATCAGGGCGTTCGATATTTCATTAATCCTATACGCTGAACATAGTTTCAATGCGTCGACATTTACCGCCCGGGTTATTACATCGTCTCGGTCGGATATTTATAGTGCCATTACCGGCGGGATTGGATCTTTGAAAGGCCCACTTCACGGCGGCGCAAACGAAGCCGTGATGCATAATCTACTTGAGATAAGAACCCCTGCCAGGGCGGAAGCATGGCTGCGTGAAAAGCAGTCTAATAAGGAACTTGTCATGGGCTTCGGTCACAGGGTCTACAAGCAGGGTGATTCTCGTGTACCAACAATGAGGGCAGCGCTAGAGGCTCTAGCCGCCTGGAAGGGAGATACAAAGTGGCTGGAGATCTCGGATATTCTTCAGAATATTATGATTAATGAGAAGGCAATTCATCCAAACCTCGATTTTCCTGCAGGGCCCGCTTATTACCTAATGGGTTTTGAGATTGATATGTATACACCGATCTTCGTAATGAGCCGTATCACGGGATGGTCGGCCCACGTGTTAGAACAAAACGCACGAAACAGCCTTATTAGGCCGCTAAGTTTCTATCGCGGCGTGGAACAACGAACGGTGAAGCCGATTTCCAAACGCAAATAAGTCGATACTTTTAAATTGATTAGGGCCGGTACTACTTTAAACGTCCTTGACGCATAAGGTATAGCGCGGAAATGATAATCACAATTGTGCCGGCTATGGACCATGGGTCAGGAAGTTCATTAAAGACTATGTAACCTAATAGCGCGGCAACGGGGAGGCGCATAAAATCAAATGGCGCGACGATGCCAATTTCTCCGGCATCATAGGCCCGTGCAAGAAAATCCTGACCTATAGCGCCGAGGATACCCGCTAACAAAAGCCATCCTGTCTGAACTAATGTCGGAGCTTCCCATGTTATGACTGCGCCGGGAATCATGATTAGTGTACCGAAAAACATGAAGTAAAAGACGATGCGCGTCGGCGGTTCGGTCGAAGAAAGATTCTTCATAGAGATCATGGCGCAGGAAGTAAGGACCGCGCTGAGTAGGGCTAGTAGCATAGCTAATTCAATACCACCGTGAGGCTTGACGATCATCAATACCCCGCAGAAACCAACGAAGGTTGCGGCGACCCTGCGACCATGAATCACTTCGTTAAGCACGATCGCTCCAATCAATATCGACCAGAAGGGTGATGTAAAGGCTAGAACCATCACGTCTGCGAGGATAAGGTGCTCTAAAGAAAAGACAACGCAAACAAAGGCACTGATTCCAAAAAACGCCCGAATGAAATGTAGACCTCGGCGTTGAGTACGGATACCAGCGCTTCCGTTCCTGATCAACCAGGGGGTTAACATGCATAAAGCGAAGAAGGTCCGGGCGAGCGCAACCACGAATACAGGAAGTTCGGTTGACATCTGTTTTACGATGGCAAACATAAGAGTTAACGTCGTGACGGCCGCTAACATCCAAAGAATGCCGCGCACGTTGTTTAGCTTGGGCTGGTAGGCGCCGGGAGCGTTCAAATGCTATTCTTTCCGGATATTCAGATAGAAATTGAATTACCTCTGGGTAACAGACCACCACCACGTGTTCAATGAAAACGGCTGTACACTTCTTCCGTGGATCCAAGCAAATTGATAAATTGGCTCACGGTCTAATGAAAGATTCAGGATAATATCCACTTGAATGTTCTTTTCGTCACTGCAACAAGAATTGGGGACGCCGTTTTATCTAGTGGTGTTATAGCGGTCTTGGCAGACCGCTATCCTGAGGCACGCTTCAGTGTTGCCTGCGGAACACCCGCGGCACCTTTGTTCGAGACAGTACCCAACCTCGACCGGCTTATTGTGATGGATAAGATGCCATTACATGCTCATTGGCTTAGATTGTGGGGATCCGTTGCAGCGACCCGATGGGATATTGTCTGTGACCTCCGAGGCTCTGCGCTCTCACGATTTCTCTGGGCCGGGAACCGTATAATCGGTACGCATCGTGACGAGAGTGTACATCGGGTAGAGGAACTCGGGCGACTGACGAACATATATCCACCGCCCGAGCCTCGTATTTGGCTGTCAGATGAAGACCGTGCTACAGCACAATCTTTAGTACCAGATACAGAACCAGTAATAGCTATTGGACCCACCGCAAATTGGGGGGGTAAACAATGGCCCGCTGAGAGCTTCGTCTCCCTCGCGAAAAGGTTGATGGCAGCGGACGAGCTGCTTCCAGGTGCCCGAATCGCCGTTTTTGGCGCGGAGTCCGAGCGCAATATGGCGCGTCCAATTCTGGATGATTTGCCGGCGGATCGGCTGCTTGATCTTATAGGGCAACCCCTGCGGATTGGGGCAGCATGTATCGAACGGGCCTCGTTCTATCTAGGTAATGACTCAGGTCTTATGCACGTCGCGGCAGCCGTAGGGACTCCTACCCTTGGTTTGTTCGGACCTTCTTCAGAAATCCGATATGGACCTTGGGGTGATCATTGTGCATCGGTAAGAACTCCTGAAGGTTTTAAGGATATCGTCCTCGCTGACGATTTCGATCATCACAGTCAAAGATCCTTGATGGCTAGTTTGGCGGTTGATGCGGTCTATACTGAAGTTGAAAAACTTTACGTTCGCATAAAAGATATTTCCAAAAGGGGATCCGAGTGACAAACCAACTCACCGCCGTTGAGCAACGACGTGAGAACAGGCGCGAGGAAATTGTGAGCGCCGCACAGGAACTTTTTTTGCGACATGGTTATTCGAATACCTCCCTGGACGATATTGCACGTGCCGTTGGTATCAAACGAGAGGGTTTGTACTACTATTTTCCAAATCGCCCACAGATCTTGATTGAGATCATCAAGCCGCTTGGATTGCAACTTCGGGACCGTGTTCAGGAAATCCAGGAGAGCGATGCGCCGCCTGAGGAAAAAATGAGACTTTCGGTGGAGAATCACCTCATGCGTTTTGAAAATAGGTTTGCCGAGTCACAGATTACGCTCCGCGACGACTATTTTTTAGAGAACGAAGAAGTGCTTTCCGAAATGCGCCCGATTTGGGATGACTACGAGCGACTTTGGATCCTGATCATAAAAGAAGGACAGGGAACGGGAGTGTTCGACGAAGGGCTTGATCCGCGTATAGCCCATCTCGGTATTCTCGGTCTCTGTAATTGGGCGGCCCGTTGGTATAAGCCCGGCAAATCGATGCCAGTACCGGAACTTATCGAGATGTACAATCGGATGGTTTTACGCTCATTGGGTGCGAGTTAGGCATGAAGCGCCTCTTGTGGAGGCGTAAAATCTCGGTTCTGAGCTACTGAGACAGCTCGATATGTCAGTTTTCCTTCAAAAATATTGAGGCCTTCCATTAGGTGTGGATCGGAGATCAGTGCCTCCCGCACGCCAAGGTTTGCTATCTTCAACGCGAAGGGCAAAGTGGCATTATTCAGAGCGAAGGTAGATGTTCGGGCAACAGATCCGGGCATATTGGATACACAATAATGCACGACATCGTCGACTACATAGGTAGGATTATCGTGGGTAGTAGGCCGGCTTGTCTCGAAGCATCCGCCTTGATCAATTGCGACGTCGACAACGACCGAACCGCGTTTCATTTTTTTTACCATATCCGTAGTCACCAGTTTAGGCGCCGCGGCTCCAGGCACCAGAACCGCCCCTATTAAAAGGTCGGCGCTTAGCACGTCTTCCTCGATATTCGTTTGATTAGAGAAGCGGGTCGTGATCAAGCTTTTGTATTGTGTATCAATCTCGGCGAGACGTCGGATATCTCTGTCGATAACCGTTACTTGCGCTCCCATACCAGTTGCCACGAATATTGCGTTCGCTCCGACGACACCACCGCCGATCACCACAACCTTTCCCGGCGTAACTCCAGGCACGCCACCCAAAAGAACACCGCGTCCGCCGTTAGCGATCTCAAGGCACCTCGCGCCCGCCTGGACGGCCATTCGACCAGCAACTTCGCTCATCGGAGCTAGTAGTGGAAGACCGCCTCGGCTATCGGTCACCGTTTCATATGCGATCGCTGTGCAGCCGCTATCGAGCAAGCCTTGCGTTTGGGCCTCGTCCGGGGCTAGGTGCAGATACGTAAAGAGGACCTGACCGTCTCGAAGCATCGAAATTTCGGATGTTTGTGGCTCTTTGACCTTTACGATCATGTCGGCAGTCGCGAAAACGTCGGCTGCGGAGCCAGAAATATTTGCTCCTGCTGCCTCGTAATCGGAGTTGTCAAACCCGATAATGTGACCGGCGTTGTTCTCCACGATCACGTCATTGCCGGCTAATACCGCTTCCCTTACGCTCGCAGGCGTCATGCCAACTCGATGTTCATACGATTTAATTTCTTTGGGGATGCCTATAAGCACATACCGCTCCTTTTCATCTCCATTTAAATTTGTTCAGTTTGTAGCGCGCTTTTTCGATAATCCAAAGATACTTTTACACTAGTGTAAAATACGTTAAGAAATAAGAATTTTCCGATAGAATTGTGACCTGACGCATTTAACCATTAGGGATTGATATAATATGAGGGCAATCGTCGCCAAAAAGCTCGGGCCGCCTGAAGACCTTGTAATCGAGGAATTGGCGGGATTAACGCCGGGAACCGGTCAGGTTGTCGTGGATAATAAAGTGGCAGCGATTAACTTCCCAGACTTGCTAGTCATGGAGGGAAAATATCAGGTTCGACCACCGCTACCATTCTCGCCGGGTAAGGAAGGAGCCGGAATTGTAAAGACGGTTGGCGAGGGAGTGGCTCAGTTGAAGCCGGGCGACCGAGTGATGGTACAGGTCGAATACGGTTCTTATGCACAAGAAGTGCTAGCGGAGGAATCGCAGTGCTATCTCGTACCCGAAAATGTATCCTTCGAGGAGGCAGCAGCAATCGGTATTGCTTATCAGACAGCATATTTCGCGCTTATTGCTCGCGCGCAAGTTAAAGAAGGTGACAAAGTGCTTGTTACCGGCGCATCTGGCAGTGTTGGCCTCGCTGCGATACAACTCGCTAAAGCTTGGGGATGCGATGTCATCGCAGGACTAACGACCATGTCTAAAGAAGGTCTGGTCCGTGAAAATGGCGCCGATCATGTAATAGATTTATCCCGGGAAGGCGTGCGAGATACTATACGCGAAGATGTAAAAAATGCCTGCGGCGGCGGCGTTGATATTGTGATAGAGATTGTCGGAGGTGATGTCTTTGATGGTTCCGTTCGTGCCTTAAACTTTAGCGGCACCCTGGTTGTGGTTGGATTTACCGGCGGAACAATTCCGACATTCAAGGTAAACTACGCGCTCTTGAAAAATATTGCTGTGACCGGCGTAAACTGGGCTGAATACCGAGACCGTGACGCCGATTGGGTGCAGCGCGTTCAGGCTGAACTATTTGATATGGTCGCCGCAGGTCAGATAAGTGTGCCCGTTCAGGAAGTTTTTCCAATGGATAAAGTGGTCGAAGCCTGCCGAATCATTACCGACCGTAAGGTACAGGGTAAAGTAGTAATTAATCTGGATGTATAGGGTATTTAGGGCCTAACTCTCCGACCACTCTGAAACGATCTCCTCATACGCCGGCCGTGCACGATCCTTAAGTTCGCCGGTGCCACTTCCTAAGTATAAAAAGCCAGCAATCTCGTCCTCTGGCCCAGCGCCGATCGCTTTTTTAACGTCGACATCGTAAGCATACCATTCAGTTAGCCATTGTGCCGCATATCCCATTGATTGAGCGGCGATCAGCATTGTCTGGCAGGCAGCACCTGAAGACAGGATTTGTTCCCATTCAGGGATCTTATGCTCCTTTTGAACTTTCGAGATGACCGCAATAACGATAGGTGCACGGGTCAAACGTTCCTGCTCCATTTCTAATTCTTCGTCGATAGCGTCAGGCTTATTTTTCTTGAATGAAGTCCCAATCACATTGCCAATCTTTTCCCGGGCGTCGCCACGAATAACGATAAAGCGCCATGGCGTGAGACGACCATGATCTGGCACGCGCATGCCAGATTCCATAATTTTTTGAAGATCTTCGTCACCCGGGCCGGGACCGTCCATCATCCTCGCAACCGTGGAGCGGCGCGTTGTTAGAAAATCTATAGTTTCACTGTCGAGGTTATTCAGATCTGACATAATCGGTCTCTCATCTTTAACAGTATTAAATGATACCATCTTTTTCAGCACGTTTATGCTCCAGTTGCCGGAGTGCGCCGCGCTGAATTTTTCCCGTCGCGGTCAGTGGTAGTTCTTTTACAAATTCGATGGCCCGTGGGTATTTGAACGCAGATATTTGTGATTTTACAAAATCCTGCAACTTTCTGACAAGCTCGTTTTCAGGGATATCTGCCTCTGTAAGTATTATGAAGGCTTTAACAATCTGACCTCGATCTTTATCTGGTTTACCAACTACGGCAGCCTCGTGAACTTTTGGATGTTCCAAAAGAACTGCTTCTACCTCCAGACCCGAGACGTTGTAGCCGCCAGTAAGGATCATATCGTCGGTACGGGCCTCGTAGAAAAAATAGCCATCTTCGTCGATACGGCAAAGATCGCCCGATTTATTCCATCCATCCTGAATATAAGCCTTCTGTTTGTCGATATCGTCCAGATAGCGACAACCGTTAGGTCCTTTGACGATCATCAGACCGATTTCACCGGGTGCGACGTCTTCGAATTTCTCATCCACCACTCTTACCTCAAAGCCCGGCACAGCCTTGCCAATTGCGCCAGGCTTTATGTCTTCGCCGCTGGCAGAAATAAAAATATGCAACAGTTCCGAGATCCCCAGTCCATTGATCATATCGACACCCGTAATCTCTTTCCACTCATTGAAAATCGCGGGCAGCAGCGGTTCCCCGCCGCCCACGCATTCTCGAAGGCTTGAGAGGTCATAATCGCGTGCCTTATCGAGCATCAACTTGTAGCCCGACGGAGTGGAAAAACAGATTGTCGCCTTGTGTTTTTCTATCGTCTCTAGCACGGCTTCCGGAGTACCGCGTTCAAGTAGGACGGCTGTCGCCCCGAAACGGAATGTATCGACAATAAAAGCGCAGAGTCCGTATAGAAACGCAATTTGCGGGCTCCCACAGACGATATCGCCGGGCCGGATTTTCACTATATGGCCAATAAAACAATCGGCCGCTGCTAGGATATCCCGATGAAAATGTAGCGTCCCTTTAGGTGTGCCTGTCGAACCAGACGTGAAACCAATGATTGCAGGATCATCAGCGGCGGTATCAACATTTATAAATTTGTCAGATTTATCATCCATCGCCCGCTCAAGCGCATCTTCCCTCTCAGCTCCGAAATATAGAATATGCTCTAGTTCGGCGGCACTCGTTTGAGCGCTGTCAATATCAGCCGCTAAATTATCGTGCGAGATCGCAAAACGCACTTTGGCTTTTGTAATCATATAGACCAGCTCGCGTTCTCGAAGAACAGGCATGGTCGTAATTGCGACGCCTCCGGCCTTCAAAACGGCGAGCCAAGAGGCGATTAGCATTGGATGATTTCCACTGCGGATAAGAACCCGTTCGCCTGGTAAGAAAGCATGATCTTCTACAAGAACATTTGCGATACGATTTGCGCGATGCATTAGTTCTTTATATGTCCAAGAATCGTCGCCGAAAATTATTGCTGGTGTATCTGCGTAGCCAGCTGTGACCTTTTGATCAATCAAAACATCCGCAATATTAAATCGCGAAGGGTACTCCGATAGTTCGGGCAAAACGGAATAGTCCATATCTGGCCATAGGTCTGGGCTCGGCATACTGTCGCGGATAAAAGTGTCCACATGGGATGTTTGTTCTATCATTCGCCCTCGGCTTTCTTACTCCGAAATTAGAATGCGAAACTTAACTGCGCCGATAGTTTCCGGCTATGGCTGTCAGACATGTACCTAGCCGGCTACTCTTTGTTAAGGTAACAAATTTTACGGTAGTGTAAAATTTTCTTGGAATCAAGCGTTACGACTGCTACATCGGGGCTGCCAAAATGCCCGTCAAACCCCTTGGAGGCCGTTTTGAAAGATCTTGTACAGCTAGAGCTCATCCGTGAGTCGCTGATTGCAGTGGTGAATGAGATGCGTGCAAATATCATCCATTCCTCATATGCACCCATCATATATGAGGGTCATGATTTTTCCTGCGCGCTGATGTCGGCGGATGGTCGTCAGGTGGCGCAGGGACTTGCAGATCATCCTATCCATATCTTCGCTGTGCCTTATTCGACACAGCAGGTGGTTGCCACGTTTAAGGATGATATCAACGAAGGTGATCTGTTTCTTCATAATGACCCCTACACCGGCGGGACTCATCTCAATGATATTTTGATGTTGCAGCCAGTGTTTTTTGCCGGAAAGCTTGGCATGTTCGCTGCCATGCGATGCCACTGGAATGATGTCGGGGGGATGACGCCGGGCAGTTTGTCCGGGCGGGTAAATGAAATAATTCAGGAAGGTATCCGGATTGAGCCGACAAAAATCTGCGACCGTGGAGTACTTAACGAGCCGTTTATGGGCCTACTTTTCAATAACATGAGAGCCCGCTCAGAACGGCTGGGTGATTTCAACGCTATGTTGGGGACTGGACGTAAAGCGGAGGAACATTTGCAGCGTCTATACAATAGGTTCGGTGAAGAGTTACTGGGTGGTATAGAGCAACTTATCGAGCGCTCTGAACGTCAGTTACGAACCAAGATTTCTGAACGCCCCGACGGAGACTACTTCGCCGAAGGGTACATAGAAAGCGATGGAACCAATCCGGACCCTCTCGTGGTCAAGCTTAAATTAACAGTCCAGAATGACGAAATCATAGCTGATTTCACGGGTACCTCCGCTCAAACCAACGGCCCGACAAACTGCGGCCCTGCTATGGCCCTCAACGCGGTTGGAACGATTGTGAAATCCTTCCTCGATCCAAAAACCCCTATAAATCAAGGGTCTTTTAATCCTATAACTGTGATCTCAGAAGAAGGGACCTTTATTAACGCGCATAACGATGCTCCCTGCGGCGGCATGGCAGAGTGCAAGTTTCTGATAGACTCTGTAGTTGCATCGGCCATGGGTAAAGTCGCGCCCGAAATGACGGTTGGCGACCTTAAGGGTGGTGCCAACCACGTGATCATATCCGGCTCCGGCGCGGATGGCAGAAATTACATCCATTATGAATGGCCAGCAGGCGGTACCGGCGCATCAGACGGGATTGACGGATCAAACGCGGTACGAAGCTTTAACGAGGGTGATTTTAACTCAATTCAGTCAGTGGAAACTGTAGAGGGACAGTTTCCGCTCCGAGTGGAACGTTGCGAGGTCCGTGAAGGAATGTGTGGCGACGGCGAATTCAGAGGAGGATTTGGGCTTCGGCGAGACGTTCGTATCCTATCGGGCCGGGGTGCTCTTTCGGTTATTTCAGAGAAAAATGTCATACCACCCTACGGTGTGGAAGGCGGTTCAAATGGCGCTGCAAACAGCTTTACGGTTATTCGCGATGGCGAAGTGGTACAGCCTTCAGATGTGCCCGGTAAAGTCTCCGGTTTCACCCTAGCACCGGGCGATATCGTTCGTGAGGAAACAGCAGGTGGGGGCGGCTATGGTGATCCGCTGGAGCGAGATCCGGCTATGGTGCTCGCCGATGTAGAGGAATGCTACCTCTCGAATTCTGATGCCTTTGCACGCTTCGGTGTAGTCATTTCCGATGGTCAACTTGATGTTTCCGCAACCGAGTCCCGGCGGCAAGCAATGGCGGATAAACGTGTGGTCGTAAACTTGGAATTGGCCAATAACGAAATGATGGACGGGCCACGTCGACAGCTCTCAATCCCCAACGACGTAGCAAAAAAACTGGGTGTTTCTGAAGGTGGTCTTGTGGAACTGGTTACTGGCAGGGGTGCGCCGCTTCGGGCTTGGGCTACCATTTCTGCCGATGGTGAAGCAGTCGGTGTGAGTTCCACAAGCCTGGATATTCTGAACGCGGCGCCAGGCGACCGGGTACGCATTCGCGCGACGGTCTCGCGACCTGAAACGGCAGCATGAGTATAAAAAATGTCTAAGAAAAATTTCATCGTTGGCATCGACGTTGGGGGCACTTTTACTGATCTTTTGTGTTTGAACATAAACTCCCAGGAACTGTTGTCCGAAAAAGTACCCTCCATACCGGGCCGACAGTGGGAGGGAGTTTTGAGTGCGTTGGAAAAATTAGGTATCGATTATGGAGAGATCCACGCCTTTGTGCATGGCACAACAATCGCCACCAATGCACTGCTCGAACGAAAAGGTGCGAAGACCGGTTTAGTCACGACAGAAGGTTTCAGAGATACCCTAGAAATCGGACGCACCCGACGACTGATTGGGGGGCTCTTTGACATAAAGTTCGTAAGACCAAAGCCTCTGGTGACGCGTGACCTGCGGATCGAAGTAGAGGAGCGCGTGGCCGCAGATGGTGAAATCTTGAAATCTGCGGATGATATAGATTTTACCCCAATAATTGAATTGTTCCGGAAAAAAAACGTTCAGGCGATCGCGATAGCTTTTATTAACGCCTTTAGAAACGATGCCAATGAAAATGCGGCACTTGAAAAGCTGCAGTCGTTAGCCGGTGATATCCCTGTATGCGCATCGACGGGCGTAGTCGCCGAGAAAGGTGAGTTCGAGCGATTTTCCACATGTGTCCTGAATGCATACCTGACTCCTGTTATTTCCGGATATCTCGAGACTTTGGCGCGGGAGCTTGGGGAGCAAGGAATATCTGCGCCGGTAAACGTCATGGGCTCCAACGGTGGCGTGATGACGCTGGAGCAGGCCGCAAAATTCGCGGCGGGGACATTTTTGTCAGGCCCTGTCGGCGGTGCCGGCGGCGCGGTAAGGATCTGCGAGATGGCCGGTGTCGATGACTGCATTACCTTCGATATGGGTGGGACAAGTACAGATGTATCGTTAATTCACCAGTTGACACCGCGGATCAGTCACTCGAACCAGCTTGATGCTTATCCGCTGCAGGTGCCGCAGCTAGACATACATACCATCGGTGCCGGGGGTGGCTCTATTGCCTGGGTTCAGACTGATGGCACGCTGGAGGTTGGCCCACAAAGCGCTGGTGCGATGCCTGGGCCAGCTTGTTATCAACGCGGTGGAACCGAACCGACAATTTCCGACGCCAATTTGATGCTTGGTCGACTGCCGACGGATCGCACCTTGGCCGGAGGTTTACAGCTTTCAATAGAATTGTCGGAGAAATCGTTCGAAGACCTCTCTCTGAGGTTGGGTGAAGATACCGGCTCACTGATTCAACTGGCTGATGGGGTTCTCCGAATCGCCGTCTCAAAGATGGCGGGTGCAGTACGTGAAGTATCGGTCCATCGTGGCTTCGACCCCCGCGATTTTGCACTTCTTGGATTTGGTGGAGCTGGCCCGATGCACGTGTTTCTAGTAGCAGAAGAACTATCGATCCCGCAGGTCATTGTGCCACGCTTCCCTGGTCATCTCTCGGCGCTGGGACAACTCCTTGCTGACCTACGTCGCGACTTCGTCACAGCGTGGGGCGGTCCGCTGGACCGGCTCGATGTTGCCGAATTTAAAGTCAAGGCGGATGTGCTAAGGGAGGAGGCCGCATCTCTTCTCTCCTCTGACGGTTTTGGTGAGGACCGGCACGAACATGCGTTCACGGTTGATATGCGTTATGTCGGCCAGTCTTTCACGCTCTCGATTCCGTGCGACCCCGACACGACGACATGGGATAATCTTCGTGAGTCTTTCCATAGTCGTCATGAGCAGACTTTCGGTCGCGCCGACCGGCATAGCGACGTCGAGTTAGTTAATATACGACTGTTTTCGTTGGGTTTAATCGAAAAACCGGAACTCAGCTTCGCGGTCGATGAGGGCGGCGACCCTATTATCGAGAATCGGCAGGTTTGGTTCGGTGATGACTGGGTAGATTGTCCGATTATGGATCGCACGAAGATGGGAGCCGGCGAGATCTTTCACGGACCGATGATCATCGAAGAGGCGGGTGGGACATCAGTGGTGCCGCCACGCTGGACTGTCACCGTTCATGGCTCTGGCTCTCTTGATTGCCGACGTCAATATGATGATTGAGTATGCTTGTTTCCAAATCAGCCCGAGGGTAGCTTCTAAGGCGTAAACCTCCAGCAGAAAGTATTTACATGACTCCTGCAGATACCGCTATGGCGGGGCCCAAAGATCTCGTCGGCGCTAGGGCGCACGACGATTACTACGAGGTGGCGACTGATAGCTTGCCTGGCGCCGGACTAGGTAGTTACTCCCTGCCAGACGATGTGCGGTTTGTCATCCATAAGGGCGAGGGTTCACGCCTGCAGGATGTGCGCGGACGTTGGTATATCGACTATGTCGGAGGTGCTGGGGCGTTGATCCTCGGGCATGCCTTCCCCACGGTTGTCGATACTGTGAAAGATCAGGCGGAACGCGGCATTCATTTTTTTGGTACGCTGAACGAGCAATGCATTCAACTAGCCGAGGAGTTGAAAAATATTGTTCCTTGCGCCGATCGCATCGCCTTCACGACTACCGGCTCAGAGGCGACGGCATATGCTATGCGCACCGCCCGGGCGGCTACGGGGCGGAGCAAGATCTTAAAATTTGAGGGGGCATATCACGGAAATCACGACTATTCAGCATTCAGCGTTACTCCGACCGCCTTGTCAAATTACCCTCAAGGGCGGCCCGATACTGGCGGACTGCCGGCCAATATGGGCGAGAACGTACTGGTCGCGCCCTACAACGATCTAGATACGGTTCGAAAGATCGTGGAGGAAAATCGCGACGACCTTGCAGGTATTATCGTAGAACCTGTTCAGCGGATTATCTTCCCAGATGACCGTTTTCTGCCGGGTCTGCGAAAGATTTGCGATGACAATGACGTCCTGCTGATTTTCGATGAGGTCGTTACCGGGTTTCGACTAGCCCTTGGCGGTGCTCAGGAATATTTTGGCGTACTTCCCGACATAGCCAGCTACGGCAAGATCGTCGGCGGTGGCGGGCCGCTTGGCTTCGTCGGTGGAAAAGCCGAGTACGTGGACCTTATGAACCCACGCAACAAGGGTCAGGCGAGCTATTCCTATGTAAACGGTACACTTCACGGCAACCCTGTTGCGGCCGCCGCGGGCATCGCCACGCTGGCTGAATTAAAGAGGCCATCTTTTTATAAGGATCTTCATGCGTTGTCGGATGATGTGGGAAAAGCCTGCCAAGAGGTGCTAAACAAAAACAATCTTCGGGCGATCGTGGCTGGGAAAGCCTCATTCTGGCAGATTCTATTCATGGACAGCGAACCCCGTACTCATGCCGATGTAATGAACTCTGATGCTGCGTCTGCACGGGCGTTAGATTTGGCACAGATGCATGAGGGTCTTTATGTTTTGCCCAACGTCCGGCGGTTCGTCTCCGCCGTTCACACGGGCCAAGACATTGAGGATACTGTCCGCGCACTCGACGCGGCTTGCAAGCGTCTGTGATGTCCGACACAAAGGGCGGCGGGGTACTTTTCTCGGAAATGACGCCCCCGGAGGGCGCGGAAGAACATTTCAACAATTGGTATAACAATCATCACATGCCCAGCCATGTGTATGGAGTGCCGGGGTTCCGTTCTGGCCAGAGGTACAAGGTGCCGAACAGATCAGACTATCTTGCGATTTACGATCTGGAATCGCCTACTACCTTGAAAGACGATGAATATGTTAACCGAAAATATAAACCGGATGCTCCCACCAAGAAGATGTTATCGGAGGTGAATGCGTTCACCCGCTATGTTGGGGATGAACTCAGTTTCCAGATGCGCGACGAGCTGACGATCCAAGATGCGTTGGATGCGCCGATTATATTGGGTGTATTTATCGAACTCCCGGATGACGCAGTCGAAGATTTTATTGACTGGTATCGGGCTGAGCACACGTCAATGGTGCTCGAGAGCCCACTTTGGCGGATGGTGCGGCATATGCAAATCGTAGATGCGGATCCGAACCCGTTCACCCATATGTTTCTTCATTATATAGAGAGTGAAGACGCTCTGAAAAGCGATGAGCTGGCGGCGGCACGGGTAACCGAGCGGCGTAACCGGTTGGCGGAAAACGACTGGTTCAAAACCCATCCAGTCCTGTATCACCGTCACGGTAAACGTTATCACAAGGGTGAGCCGGGGGCAGAGACTTTCACGCTCCCGCATTTGAACTATTAAATCAAGGGAGAGACTCATGGCGATTGAACCGTCAAACCAGGATTTGTATGAAGCAGGTCTTGCCGCGCGCAAGAAGGTCTTAGGCGAAGAATACGTAAATCCCAATATTGAGAAGGGTGAAAAAGATCATCTGACCGGCAAGATTCAGACTATGGTAACAGAGTATTGCTGGGGCGGTGCATGGACAGATGATACGCTTGACCACAAAACTCGTAGCATGCTCAACTTGGCTATCCTCACCGCACTTGGTAAAATGAATGAATTAAAATCCCATACGCGTGGCGCGCTGCGAAACGGTTGTACGGTGGAGGAGATTACTGAGGTCTTGGCGCATGCTACGGTCTATTGTGGGATACCCGCTGGCGTAGACGCATTCCGAAGCGCTCGAGAGGCGCTAGACCAGGAGAACACAGAAGATCTTCTCTAAATTATCAGTGATCCCTAAGCAAGGTGCCCAGATCGTTGATTTGATCAGCGATACCCGCGTTGCGCAGGGAATGCCATAGTGTGGCAGAATTACTAGATAAAACGGGTTTTCCCAATTCATTTTCAAGCAGTTCAATAGAGCTAAATGTATTGAAATCTGTGCAGCAAATAAGTACCGCTTCTGCATTGGGATGGTTGACCAAACGAGCATGGTTAAATACGTCGAGAGGCGGCACTTGGGAAATTTTCTGAATACTCTTAAGTGACGTATTTAGGCTGAGGCCGGCGGTTGATAGTACGTCGATACCATGAACCGAGAGGAAATGCGCTTCGTGTTCGTTGGTTTCCGGGGTATACGGCGATGCCATAGAGATTTTTTCTACTCCTAACTTGTTAAGGGCAGCAACGATAGCCTGGGCCGTGGAGTTTGCCGGGACATTACCGATCTCAGTCATTTTTCCAAGTAGCCGGTCTGAAGGGCAAGCCATCGAACCAGCGGTACAGGCGTATGTGGCGAAGTTGACATTACACGCAACCAAGTCATGCATAGCGTTCGTGACGTCTTCAAGCATTTGGGTGAAATCGTCGGCAGCGGGATCGGAATGAAGTGGAGAACGGGTGAAATGGAAGCTTACCCCATCTGGTGTAACGCGATTGAATTCGGCTTCATTCACCGTATTACTTGGCGGAACGATCACTCCAATTTTCGATCGCCATCCTATTGGTTTGGCATTCTTTAATACGACCATAAATCGTACCCTCATGTTAGATCATTTCAATTTGCCAACACTGGAGACTTGGGGCAACACTAGTTGACAGGCCATAGGCGAAAGTTATCTTGCCCCTAATAATTGAGAGAACTTTGGTATGTCCGAAAATGAACGAGTATTGATTTCCGGCGCTGGACCGGTTGGATGTTGTGCTGCGCTTTTTCTCGCTCAACGAGGTATCCCTGTAACGCTTCTAGAAGCAGCGGCGGAACTTCCCGAAGATCTACGCGCATCTACGTTCCATCCACCGACCCTTGATATGGTTGAAGAACTTGGGATTGTCGATCAGCTAATCGAGCAGGGGATAGTTTGTCCTAAATGGCAATACCGTGATACCCGAGAAGGAGTTATTGCAGAGTGGGACCTAGGAGTCCTTGAGGGGGATACTCGTCATCCTTACCGCATCCAATGTGAGCAATACAAACTGACGCGTATCATTATCCGTGAGCTCGAAAAATTGGATAATGTGGAAATTCTATTTCAGGTACGAGGGACTTCGGCGTCTCAGGACGATCACGGAGTGACCCTCGCTGTAGAGACGCTTGATGGAATGGATGAACTGAATGGGAGGTACCTAATTGCCGCCGACGGGGCATCGAGTGCGATACGTATTTCTCAGGGTATTGATTTCCCTGGTCTCACTTTCCCCGAACTTTGGCTTTGCACGAGCTCAGAATTTAGTTTCGAAGATCATTTCGAGAATTTAGCACCGATTGCCTATATTGCGGATCCAACTTTCTGGTTTGTCTTTGTAAGGGTGCCGGGGCTTTGGCGTTTGCTATTACCTTCGCGCCCAGGCGAAACGGCGGAATCACTTGTTTCTGATGAAACTGTGCAAGATCGGATGCATCAGGTCTGTCCGATTGATCAGGAATATAATACCTTCCATCGCACCGCTTACGCCGTTCATCAGCGAGTTGCTGAGACGTATCGCAAGGGCAGAGTATTTCTTGCTGGGGATTCCGCTCACATAAACAATCCGCTGGGTGGAATGGGCATGAACGGGGGAATCCATGATGCAATCAATCTCTCCGATAAGATCGTGCGGGTCTGGAATGGAGAAGTCTCAGATGGCGAATTTGATAAATACAATGCTCAAAGGCGTCCAATTGCGATTGAATATGTCCAACAAACCACACTTAGAAACAAGGCCATGTTGGAAGAGACCGATCCAGAAGCTAGACGGGCCAAGCATGATGAGATGCGGGCGACCGTCGCCGACCCGAAACTGGCACGGGAGTATCTACGGCAATCGTCAATGATCACAGCCCTCGAGAGGGCAAACTCTTTGGCATAAAAAAAACGCCCTCTCACTAGGAGAGGGCGTTTTAGCTAAAAGTTAGATTTCTTAGCGGACATCCATCCGTTGAGCCTCTTCCTTCAGGATTGCATACAACTTCCTGATAGTCGGGTTTTTGTTTTTGCCGAAGACTTGGTCGGCCAATGGGGCAAGTCTAGACATGTGAAGTTTTTGCTCCTCTGCGGACAAATAGCTGACCGTAGCTCCTGCATTTTTCCACTCATCAATCATTTTACCCACGAAGCTCTGAGAGCGAGCTGATGCCCAAGCTCCCAATTCATCCGCGGTTTCCATGACTATTTTACGGTCTCCTTTAGACAGCTTGTCCAGGAATTTCATACTGAAAGCAGAAATACAGGGGATGTAATAGTCATTGGTAATTGTCAGGTGCTTGGTAACAGTTGGAAACTTAGCTTTCGCCGCAACGACGAGGCTGGTTCGAGCACCATCGACAACTTTGCGCTGAAGGGATGGAACAACAGAGGTGAACGGGATTGGAACACCGGTAGCTCCGAGCGTTGCAACACCCAACCGCTCAATTTCTGTTGCGAGGACACGAATTTTCATTCCCTTAAAGTCGGACAACTTGGCGATTGGCTTGGTTGCCATATACGAAGCGCCGTCATAAACCCAGAGGCTACCGCTTATGATACCCTTGTCGACGCCCAGCGCGTTGAAGGGATTTTTGAAGCGAGGAACATTCAAAGCCCTGTATGCATGAGCATGATCGGCGAAAAATCCAGGTACGTCAGCAACTTGGAAGGCCTTATTAACGCCTTGAAGGAATCCGGGGGGCGCAAAGAATCCTTCCTGAGTTCCAAGCTGGATAGCTTCGATCTGGCGCGGAATTTTCCCAAGTTGGCTGGTGGGGAATACGCGGCCCTTTACCCGGCCATTAGTTCGTTTGTTTACCTCAGCCACGAATTTCACGGCATAGTCATGTTGAGGGTCAGCCGTAGTCGGATAACCGATTTTCATATCGATCTGAGCTTGTGCAGATGATGCTAACCCAATTATTGCAGCAATCCCGACGGACGAGATGGCTAATTTTTGAAGCCCAAGTTTCATTTTTCTCTCCCAGTAAAAACTTCTCTAGCTTTCTAACAGAATTATTATATCTATCAAGTCAGCGGGACATTGGCATCCTTTGGCCTTCCTGTTCCATGAGCGGGAGAACTTCGTCTATCCACTGTCGACATTCTAATTTGTAATCGACCCATGAAATGAGCATACCGTCCACACCGATCTTCACGAGCTTGCTAACTTCGTCCACAATTTGCTCTGGCGTCCCAATCAGAGGGTAACCCCCATGGCCGGCGATAAAATGAAACCGGAATTCGTCTAACACTTGTTGCGGAAGTGTTTCGGACTGCATACCAAAAATCTCTAAAAGGTTGTTAACGGCCTCGTAATCACCCTTTTCTGTGACATAGTACTTCAAATAATCGCGAGCCTCTTTCTCGGTGTCTCTGCAAACTACATAGACATGGATCCAACTTTTGACGTCGCGGCCGGCCTCTTTAGCCATATCTTTCAAATGTGCAATTTGGGCCCTGCCGCCGTCAATATCGCGCTCTTTTAAAATAACGAAGTTCATATCCGCCTGTGTAGCAGCAAATTTTTGCCCGGCTTCTGAACCACCTGCGTTCATAATGGGAGGCATTGGTGACTGGATTGGCTTTGGTTCGCTCCAAACATTTTTCGAATCAAACCAATTACCAGTAAAGTTAAATTCCCCCTTTTCGGTCCAAAGACGACGGACAAACGCCAACCACTCTCTGGCATACTCATAACGTACGTCGTGCTCATTCCATTCAGCGCCAAACATCTCGAATTCGTTCTTGAACCAACCGCAAACGATATTCAGCGCGAATCGACCACCCGAAATATGATCGATTGTGGCACATTGCTTAGCAGCAGCGACCGGATGAGTAAGTGGGACATGTGAGGTCGAAAATATGCAGGAATAGTCCGTGACGGCCGCGACCGCGGCTGCCCAGTTAAAAGTCTCGAAGGTCCTGTTATTGAAATTAGTCGGCCCACCATATCCCTTCCAACGTGCTACGGGCAATAAAACCTCGAAACCGGCCGTGTCCGCCATCACCGCAACTTCCTTAGTATCAGGCCAAGTCATCTCCCATGAATTCTCTGCCTGAGTGATGGTAGAGCCATGCGAACAGTTCATCGCGATGATTCCAATTTTCATTTTATTATCGTTAAAAAGTGGGTTTTCGTTAATGATGGGTGACGACATTTAACCCTTCCTTTTTTCCAATTCTGAATTACGCCAGTCAGGTTGAGTGCGTTGTGTTTAGACGCAATGGAAATTATTATATCGCACGAGCGTGTGACGAAACACTATGGCTGCTAGAATTGTTGGAGTCGAAGGGCGCAAGTTTTGAAAATGCGTTGAGGCCAATAGCACTATCGTGAGATTTGAGTGCAAAGGCTACGGATTGCCTAGCTGCTATTTCTCTTTGCCACCTTTCACTACCCGCCTAGTACTGACATATTATTACTAAATAATTTAAGCATTATTATTCGGCAAGATGCGACTTTCGGGCTAATAGATTTCTGAGTGTTTGAGATAAGACATCTATTGATGGTTTCGAAACCGAACCGATAAGATAATATGATAAAAACAAAGATACGAAGGGAGGTAAAGATGGAAATTCGTCGTCTTTACACGGTAGTCGAAGAAACCCTGCATGAATTGGGTAAGGTCCAAGAGGAACCCTTACGCAAAGTCGCGGTAGTCGCTGTGATTAAGAATCCTCATGCTGGAAATGGATACGTTGATGACTTGAGCGACCTGACAAATGCCAGCGCATCATTGGGTGCAAAGATTGCCGCGATGGGAGCTGAGCAAATGGAGCCATATAACGTAGACTCCTATGGCAAAGCGGCGCTTATCGGGACGGCGGGAGAGCAGGAGCATGGTGTTGCATGCCTCACCACAGTTTACGGTAACGCATTGCGAGATGCTGTAGGGGGCGGAAAGGCCTGGATTTCGTCTATTACGAAGCGCACAAGGCCGGGTGACTCGGTAGATATCCCTTTGGCGCATAAAGATGCCCTTTTCGTGCGGTCGCATTATGACGGAATGACAATCATGGTGCCCGATGCTCCTTTGGAGGACGAAATTTGCATAATCTGCTGCTTTGCTAATCGCGGTAGGCTAAATCACAGGGTCGGCGGACCGAAAAAAGACGAGATCGTCGGCGAAGATGGCCTCAGGTAAGGAGTTAATATGAAATCGGCAATTGTAAACCTCAAGACTATCGTCTCCGGCGATTGGCGCAGACCATTTGCTAAAGGTAACTCCATCCTGATGAACAATGGAAAGATCACAAAGGTGGGTACCTTAAGCGTTAGGGAAGAAAAATCCTGCGACGTGGTACTTGATGCGGGCGGAATGACTGCTATGCCGGGGTTAATTGATTCACAGGTTCATGTCGCATTCGCCGATTATACGCCTAGACAGCGTACAATCGGGTTTCTGGAGAGCTATCTGCATGGTGGAGTAACGACCTCGATTTCCGCGAGCGAGGTTCACGTACCCGGCCGGCCATCGGACCCAGACGGGGTGGTTGCGCTTGCAGTCGCCGCTAAGAAAAGTTTTGATAATTACTCGCCTGGAGGCATGCACGTGCACGCTGGAGCAATTATTCTTGAGCCTGGGCTGACTCAAAAACATTTAAACGACGCGGCAAAACAGGGCGTATGGCTTGCCAAAGCGGGATTTGGAAAATTCAAATCGCCGTTTGACTATAAGCCCTATGTAGCAATGGCTAAAAAGGCCGGCATGATCGTGAACGTTCATACTGGCGGAGCATCTATCCCGGATTCATCCCCGATAACTGGTGATCATCTTTTGCATATGCAGCCGACGGTTTCATTTCATATCAACGGGGGACCTGTTGCTATGCCCGATCGGGATTTCTCCAGAATTGTCCACGAGAGTGATATCGCGATGCAAATCTGCCAAGCGGGTAACATTCGGACTGCGCTGATGTGCCTGAATATGGCTATTGAAGCGGAAGAGTTCGACCGGCTGATTTTCGCGACCGATACTCCCACAGGAACAGGAATGATGCCGTTAGGCATGATCAAGACAGTAGTTGAAATGGCTTGTCTTACCGATCATTCGCCGGAAATGATGGTTTGTGCTGCAACCGGCAACAACGCCAATGTTTATAAGTTGAATACGGGCTTCATAAAGCGGGGTAAAGACGCGGACATTATGATTGTCGACGCACCGCTCGGTAGTAGCGGAGAGACAGCACTAGATGCCATTAAGCATGGCGACTATCCGGCGATACCGGCCGTATTTACCGATGGTATCCCGCGGTTCATTCATCGGTCACGCAACACGCCACCATCGACACGCAAGATGCGGCTTAAATATAATAATGTTCGCCAAGAATTCGATCCCGGACGACACACGCTTTGACAGATCGTCGAACAGGAAGTATGTAATTTGGACACTATGTCCACCAAGCGTACATATGAATGGTTCAATCTCGTGACGATAACGATACAAAAACTATCCGTTCGATCGAGCGGGCGCTATCCGTGCTGGCTTGTTTCGATCATGAGAGGCCCGAACTGAGTGTTACCCAACTGAAGAAACTTACTGGTCTAAGTCGCCCCACGCTTTATCGCATACTGACAACGCTAGAGGGTAAAGGTGTTATACGTTCATATGGTGATCCGCAGCGTTTTGCACTTGGTCACGAAGCCAGCCGACTGGCCGCCAGTTGGATCGGGCAGAATGAATTTCAACGTGCCGCTGGCCCGGTCTTGCGCCGCTTATGGGAAGAGACGGATGAGACTGTAGCGTTATTCGTAGCTACCGAAGATGGTCGCAAGATCTGTATCGAGGAGTTGGAGAGCCGGAAAGCGCTGACGTTTAAACGCGGCGTCGGGTTTATCGAATCACTAACTGTCGGAGCTTCGGGCAAAGCAATTCTGGCCTTTACGGATACAGCTGCCGGTGACCCGGATTATGATGACGTCCGTTTAAAAGGGTTTCGGGTCTCAGAGGGAGAAATCATCGAAGGTGCGGTCGCGATAGCAGCCCCGGTCTTCGGTCGGGAAGGTTTGGTTAAGGGAAGCGTTTGTATTTTTGGACCTGAGGTTCGTCTGTCGGATAGCCGACGTGACAATTGCATTAAACAGGTCCGTGAAGCATCCCACGAAATTTCATCTGCGATGGGTCATTCGGTCCAAGCCGCGGGACAATAGGAGACAGTATCATGGATGGAATGGTCAGCCCGGCCCGCGTGACAAATATGATAGACGACAGGCCTGCTGACGGCATATTCCGAGTAGATCGCGAAATTTACCTCGATCCGGACGTTTTCGAGGCAGAGATGAGATCCATTTTCGAGGCAGATTGGATATTCCTATGCCACGAAAGTCAGGTTAGGGAACCTGGGGATTACTTCTCTGCATATCTCGGACGACAACCGGTATTTGTCCACCGGCAAGAGGACGGGAGTCTCAAGGGTTTTTTGAATGCCTGCTCGCATAGGGGTGCAATCCTGACCCCGACGGTTAGAGGCAAGGCAAAAACATTGACCTGCCGTTTCCATGGCTGGACCTACAAATGTAACGGCGAATGTATTCGAATCAAGGAGCAAGAAGGTGGCTATGGAGAGGGTTTTGATCGAAGCGTATACGACCTACAAGAAATCGGCGCTGTTGCCAGTTACAAAGGTTTTATATTCGGTAGCCTATCCGCCGAGGTTCTTTCACTTGACGACTTTCTGGGAGAGTCGAGATCATTTATAGATTTCGTGGCCAACCAATCCGCGGCCGGCCTCGAAGTTCTGCCAGGCTCGCAAAAATATATTATCGGGGGAAATTGGAAGATGTCGACGGAAAATGCCGTTGATGGTTATCATACCAGTACTGTCCACCGTGTTTTTGCGAGCACTGTAAAACAACGCGAGGCGCGAGAAGGTTACGAAGGCATGATGCGGACAGAAACTGGTCGCTTAGCAAAAAAAACGGTTCGTAATGGCTGCTATGATCTGGGGCAGGGGCATATGGTGATTTGGGCTGATCGAGATCCCGTTTCTAGCTCACCACTCTCGGAGGTGGAGGACCAACTGGAAAATGATCATACCACCGGCACTGTAAACTGGATGCTTCGCAGGGGCCGCAATCTTATCGTCTATCCATCACTAATGATTAACGATTTTGCGGCAACACAAATCAGAACTTTCCGACCAATATCTGCCGATAAGACTGAGGTGACAATTTATTGTCTTGCGCCGTCAGAAGAAAGTCGTGACGCGCGCTACGCGCGTCTACGTAAGTTTGAGGATTTTTTTATGGCTAGTGGAATGGCAACATCGGATGATGTGGTTGCGCTTGAGGCAACCCATGAGGGCAGTCGGGCTCGTTTAGCACGTTGGGGCGAGTTCCACCGCGGTATTGGAAGCATGGTCTCGGGACCTGACGACGCCGCTGAAGAGGGCGGATTTAACCCCGAAACTAGTAATACAAGTTGGGACCATGAGACACTCTATTACGGTTTTTACCGCAAGTGGCGTGACCAGCTTACTGCCAGGAAGGGGGAATGAGATGGATGGAAGCATTTTGACCGAAAACTTGTCGGAGCTGGTAGACGACCGCGTCGACGAAGGTATGTTCCGTGTTGACCGGAAAGTTTACACGGATGAAACAATTTTTGAGCGCGAGATTTCTAATATTTTTGAGAGTTGCTGGGTATTCCTGTGCCATGAAAGCCAGGTTCCAAACCACGGAGATTATTTTTGGACGGAAATCGGCCGCCAGCCGGTTTACGTGCACCGCCAGGAAGATAGCTCCCTAAAGTGCTTTATCAATGCTTGTTCCCACCGCGCAGCTATCCTTACCCCCTTTCGACAGGGCAACGCAAAGACGCTGACTTGCCGGTTCCATGGTTGGACATATAAGTGCTCTGGAAATTGCATCCGGATTAAGAATCAGGAAGAAGGAACTGACCGAAGCAAATTTGACTTGCGTGAGATCGCACGCCTAGCTTCTTATCAGGGGTTTATTTTTGGCAGTCTCAACTCCCACGTTCCCTCTCTTGAAGAGTGGCTGGGGGCAGCGAAAACTTGGATCGACTTAATGGCCGTGCAGTCGCCAGCAGGACTCGAAGTTGTGCCTGGTAACTCTACCTACAAAACCGATGGTAACTGGAAACTGCAGGCGGAAAACAGCGTTGACGGCTATCACGTATCGACCGTTCACCGCGTGTTTGCTCACACCATCGCTGCCCGCGAGAGTAGAGAGGAATACATAGGGATCGGTAAAACGGAGGCGGGGCGCATATCTGGCGGCGTTCCGACGGCGTCCTACGACTTGGGTAACGGGCATATGTCGATTTGGGCCCAGCACTCCACGCCCGAAGTACGACCGATCTGGGAGGCGAAGGAACGACTTGAGAAAGAATTATCGCCTAAAGAAGTTGAATGGATTCTAACGAAAGGCCGCAATCTCTATATATTCCCTAATGTGATGCTTATGGATAATCCTTCTACCCAGATCCGGATTATGAAGCCGGTGTCAGCCAATAGGGTCGATATCACCGTTTACTGCATCGCACCAAAGGGGGAGAGTGACAAGGCTAGGGCTGGCCGTTTGAGAAAGTTCGAAGATTTTTATCTTACCGCGGGGATGGCGACCTCTGACGATATTGCAGCACTGGAAGATACCCATGAAGGATCGATGGCGCGGGATGCAAAGTGGAGCGAATTCAATCGTGGGATTACCCAAATAACCTACGGAGCCGACGCGGAGGCGGAGGCGCTTGGTTTTGAGCCGCACGCCTGTACCGGTAACTGGGACCACGAGATCCTATATCACGGGTTTTACCGGCATTGGCTCAAAATGATGAAGGGGGAATTATCTGGATGAGTAATCTGCAACAGGAGGTTACGAACCTGATTTATCAGGAGGCGACGCTGCTTGACAGGCGGGAGTGGGATGAATGGATCGACCTTTACACTGAGGACGCAGTTTATTGGGTGCCATCCTGGGCTAACGAGGAAGAAACGACAGAAGACCCCGAACTTCAGTTAAATCTTATATATCTTCGGAACCGAGGTGGGCTTGAAGACCGCATCTTTCGAATAGAAAGTCGCGACTCATACGCCTCGGTGCCACTGGATCGCACAGTGCACGTTGTTGGTAATGTGCTGGTCGGTAGCGAAAATGCAGACCAAGTCGAAGCTACCGCCAACTGTATAATTCATACGTATGGTAAAAAGGGCGGCATTACACGCGCCTCTCTCTATGACTTTCAAATGCGTCGGCAAGATGGTGAGCTAAAGATCACACGGAAGAAGATCACATTCATTGATGACCGACTTGAGGGCCCAATCGACGTATACCACCTTTAATTGGGTCCCGGGTAGATATCGATAAAACAAAACTGGCACGCTATTGCTGATTTGATTCCGTTTGCCGCCGGGCCATGCGGATTGGCTTTAGTAATTTTGCATATACAGCTTTTGCGGATGGTACGGATAGTTTTTAGTATGTTTTCGATGGACATTGGGGTGGAACAATTAACCCGCTGCTCTTGATGGGAGGATAGAGTTATTAGCACGCATAGGGTAACTTTAGTTTTCGAGGACGGTCGAATTGTCAATTTTGATGCTAGCGAAGAAGACAATGTTTACTTCGCATGTCTGAAGAATAAAGTTCGGATATTGACAGATTGCCTAGAAGGCGCCTGTGCTACCTGCAAAGGGCTCTGCACCTCGGGGACGTATCATCTGGATGAATATACAGAGGAGGCTCTCACATCTGAGGAGTTCGGTAGGGGAGAAGTGCTGACCTGCCAAATGCACGTCACTTCTGACTGCGTAATAGAGTTACCATATGAGTCTAAGGTTGCCCTGAAATCCGAACCAGACAAGCTGAGTGCTACTGTCGTAGAAATCGAAATGATTTCCTCTTCTGTCGCCAAGCTAGTGGTAGAGCCGGATCCGGACACCGAACCGGTAGCTTTTATGCCGGGACAATATGTACATCTGTCTATTCCCGGGGGCGATCAAACCCGTTCTTATTCGTTCGCTAATGCGGCATTCGATACTGGAAGATACACCTTCTACATTAAGGTCCTACAACAGGGAGCAATGAGTGACTACCTCTCCGGCGAGGCGAAGTCTGGAGATCAGATGACTTTAACCGGTCCTTTTGGCAGATTCTATCTGCGACCGGTCGAGCGACCAGTGCTGATGGTTGCCGGCGGCACTGGACTTGCGCCAATGTTAAGTATGCTGGATACAATGGTTACTCAGGACGGGATGCGTCATCCGGTTCATCTGCTCTACGGTGCAAATCGACCCGATGAACTTTTTGGTCTCGATCAAATCTCTACTTACAAAAATCAGGGTCTAGATATTTCTACGCAATTAAGCATTGTCGATCCCGATTCCAATTGGAAAGGGATAACCGGGCACATCACCGATTTAATGAGGCCAGAAATGCTAAATGGCGGAGATTGTGACGTGTATCTGTGCGGACCGCCACCAATGATTGATGCGGCCGAGACGTGGCTATTTGAAAACGGGGTAAATAAATCAAGGGTTCATGCGGAAAAGTTCGTACCCAGTTAGGTCTTTTTAAAACCTTTTTGAATTAAATGTGGTGGCCGCTCATCTAGGTGTACCTGATTATTTTTTTCGATCAAAAGTTGTAAAACATAAATAAATTATTTTTGCTCAATGCTTGACACACCGCCCGATTGGCCTATTTTTCTAATAGTACTGATATGGTTCGATTTCAATTAAAAGATTGAATTATAATGATAAAATTAAGCAAAATGGCCGACTACGGTGTCATCTTAATGGTCCAACTTGCACGTAAGCCAGC
The DNA here is from genome assembly GCA_002295635.1 of Alphaproteobacteria bacterium UBA830. Lineage (GTDB taxonomy): Bacteria > Pseudomonadota > Alphaproteobacteria > MPNO01 > UBA830 > UBA830. The sequence goes on from DBHK01000015.1 coordinate 142,174, forward strand.
GCTAGTGACCACCGCGTCCGCGCTTGCGGAGGCGACTGGACTTCCGGTGCCGACAGTCAGCAAACTTCTTAAACTGCTCTCGCGAGCAGGACTGCTGGAATCGCGCCGCGGAACCAAGGGCGGATATGCAATTTCCCGACCACTGACAGTCGTTACGGTTGCAGATATTGTATCGGCCGTAGAAGGCCCCATCGCTCTGACAGAGTGCATGACGGCCGAGGGTACGGTGTGTGAGATTGAGGCGTTGTGCCCTACTCGCTCAAACTGGAGACAAATCAATCATGCGCTAATTACCGCGCTGGACAATGTTTCCCTTGCCGAAATGGCTAAACCGATTTTGTTTCCCCCGCCAATAGAATCAGCGACGGCTGTCGCCGAAGCCATAGCCTAGGATACCGATGATGACATCCACGGCAGAAAACGCTCCTGTCTTTGAAGAAGTCGCAACGCGGGAATATAAATATGGCTTTGTCACAGACATAGAGTCGGAGTTTGCCCCTAAAGGCCTGAGCGAGGATATCGTGCGATATATTTCCGGCAAAAAGGGTGAACCGGATTGGCTTCTTGACTGGCGGCTTGTTGCTTATCAGCAATGGCTGACGATGCAGGAGCCAAAATGGGCCCTCGTTAATTATCCGGAAATTGATTTTCAGGATGCCTATTACTACGCGGCGCCCAAGGGGGATGACGATGTTCCACAAAGCCTAGACGAGGTCGATCCAAAACTTTTGGAAACCTATGAGAAGTTAGGTATTCCACTGGCTGAACAGGCAGTACTGGCAGGTGTCGCCGTCGATGCAGTTTTCGACAGCGTCTCGGTAGCAACGACGTTTAAGGAAAAACTTAACGAAGCGGGCGTTGTATTCTGCTCGATTTCAGAAGCCGTGCAAACGCACCCCGAGCTAGTGAGGAAATACCTCGGCACTGTGGTACCATATACCGATAATTTTTATGCTTCTCTTAACTCGGCGGTGTTCAGCGACGGTACGTTTGTATATGTGCCGAAGGGCGTGCGTTGCCCAATGGAGCTTAGTACATACTTCCGCATTAATGCCGCGAATACGGGTCAGTTCGAACGTACATTGATTATTGCTGATGAAGGGAGTTACGTTAGTTACCTTGAAGGTTGCACAGCGCCTATGCGCGATGAAAATCAACTTCACGCTGCCGTAGTTGAACTGATTGCGTTGGGTGACGCTGAGATCAAATATTCGACCGTTCAAAATTGGTACCCCGGAGACGAAGAAGGCAGGGGCGGAATTTATAATTTTGTCACCAAGCGAGGTATCTGCCGCGGTGTCAATTCGAAGATCTCATGGACCCAGGTTGAAACCGGTTCAGCGGTGACTTGGAAATACCCGAGTTGTATCCTTGAGGGCGACAATTCAGTCGGTGAATTTTACTCTGTTGCTATTACCAACAATTTTCAGCAGGCCGATACCGGCACCAAGATGATCCATATTGGAAAAAATACGAGAAGTACGATAATCTCTAAGGGGATTTCTGCAGGTAAGGGACAGAATGCGTACCGGGGATTAGTCAAGACGCTTGCTGGGGCGGAGGGGGCGCGTAATTTTACTCAGTGCGACTCCCTTTTAATCGGTGATGAATGTGGTGCACATACGGTGCCCTACATAGAGGTTTCGAACCCAACATCGCAAGTTGAACATGAAGCAAGCACTTCAAAAATTAGCGAAGACCAGCTGTTTTATTGCCAACAGAGGGGTCTGAATGCAGAAGATGCAGTATCCTTGATAGTGAATGGTTTCTGCAAGGAAGTTTTGAAAGAACTACCGATGGAATTTGCGGTCGAAGCCCAAAAATTACTCGGTGTGACGCTTGAGGGAAGCGTGGGATAAGGAATGGAAGAATGAACTTGCTGTCGGTTAGAGACTTGCATGTATCGGTCGATGGAAAAAAAATTCTAAACGGGATCGACCTTGAAATTAAGTCTGGCGAAATCCATGCGGTTATGGGCCCCAACGGTTCGGGGAAGAGCACATTGTCTTATGTACTCTCGGGACGTGAAGGCTACGAGGTTACACAGGGCGAAATTTTCTTCAAAGGGGAAAACGTTCTCGATATGGCGCCGCATGAACGCGCGGGCGCGGGAATATACTTGGCCTTTCAATATCCGGTAGAAATACCCGGTGTATCGAACCTCACATTTCTTAAAACTGCCGTTAATGCCGTGCGGACTGCTCGTGGTGAAGATGAACTCGATGCTATAAATTTTTTAAAATACGCCCGTGAAAAGGGTGAAATTTTAGAAATGAAGGACGAATTACTAAAACGCCCGGTCAACGTTGGATTTTCCGGTGGTGAAAAGAAGCGCAATGAAATTTTTCAGATGGCGATGCTTGAACCGACCCTCGCAATTCTGGACGAGACCGACTCGGGGCTCGATATCGATGCACTCCGTATCGTTTCTGAGGGCGTAAATAAACTACGAGCCGATGATCGGTCTATGATCGTTATTACGCATTATCAACGTCTTTTGGACCACATTGTGCCGGATTTCGTCCACGTTCTCGCTAAAGGCAAGTTCGTGGCTAATGGTGGCAAGGAACTGGCGCTGGAGCTTGAGAAAGAGGGCTATGCCCAGTTCGGCATTGGTGGTGATACCCCGCAGGCTGCCTGAGGGACCGATGCGATGTTAAAAACGAATTATACAGGTCCATTTTTAGAGGGCTTCGAGCAGGTCAGGAATACTTTGCCGGGCCCTTGGCTGTCAGAAACGCGATTATGTGCAATTCGATCCTTTGAGATGCAGGGGTTTCCGACACCCAGAACAGAAGAGTGGAAATATACCAATCTGAATCCTCTGAAGCGCTCAGATTTCGATGTCGTAGCAGATTTCAATAACCTTGATATATCTCGTTGGGAATCTTTGTTTGTTGAAGGCGCAGACCGTATCGTAATTGTAAATGGTAGTTATGACGCCGATGCCTCGGAAATCAATGAGCTTCCGAATGGTGCGAACATCAAATCTTTATCAGAGGCATTTGAGGACTTTGATCCCGAGTTAGAGGGGGAGATTGGAAAAATTGCCCCGACCAAAGGTGCGCCGTTGGTAGCCCTTAATACTGCCTTTATGCAGGATGGTGTTGTCGTGAATCTCGCGGATGGTGTGCAGCTTGAGCGACCGGTTCAGATTCTGCATTTAATAGATGTGGGAGACCAGGCTCTGGTGGTTCACCCGCGGAATCTTGTCATTGCAGGAGACAAAAGTTCAGCAACGGTTGTTGAGACATTTGCGGGTGTCTCAGAACAAGTTTATTGGACTAATGCTGTCACAGAAATACGGGTGGGTAGTGATGCATCGATACGCCACGTAAAAAGGCAGGAGGAGTCGCTCAGATCGTATCACACCGCTTTAACTCAAGTGCGATTAGGCTCAGGCTCGCGCTACAGTTCAGTCTCGTTGGTAACTGGCGCTCGTCTCTCTCGTAATGAAACCCGAGTGTCATTTGAGGGCGAGAGGGCGGAGGCGTCGCTGGCAGGTGGCGCGTTGCTGAGGGGACGACAGCACGCTGATACCACAACCCAAGCCAATCACATGGTCCCGCATACTAGTAGTGAACAAGTTTTTCGTAATGTCCTAGATGAGTCCTCGCATTCCGTATTTCAGGGCGGCGTCACCGTGGGGCAAGATGCTCAGAAAACGGACTCACTCCAGTCAAATCGGAATCTCTTATTGTCAGCGGGTGCGCACTCCGACTCAAAACCAGAGCTAAAGATTTTCGCGGATGACGTCAAATGCGCTCATGGTGCGACCGTTGGCGAACTTGAAAAGGATGCACTGTTTTATCTACAGAGCCGGGGCATACCCGAAAATCAGGCAAAAATATTGCTGATTGAGGCATTCATTGCCGAGATTTCAGACGGGTTAGCTGGTGGACCGGTCGGCGATCATATTTCCAACGCTGTTTCAGGTTGGATGTCGGAGGCAGCATTATGAGTGCAAACGGCGACTACCCAATTGGTCAGATTCGGGGAGACTTTCCAATACTATCAGAGAAAGTTCGCGGTAAACCGTTTGTCTATCTCGATAATGGTGCAAGTGCGCAGAAGCCTTCCGCAGTAATCGAACAGATTTCAAAGACATATGAAACCGGTTATGCAAATGTTCATCGTGGTGTTCACTACATGAGCCAAATCGCCACTGATGCGATGGAGGATGCGCGGCGGAAGGTAAAAGATCTGTTGAAAGCGGCGGATGAAAAAGAAATAATCTTTGTGCGTGGAGCGACAGAGGGAATCAACCTGGTTGCCTCGAGTTGGGGTGGCGCAAACCTCAAGCCAGGTGACGAAATCATCCTATCGGTACTAGAACACCATTCCAATATCGTGCCATGGCAGATCATTGCCAAACAAACTGGTGCCATAATCAAAGTCGTGCCGATAGATGATGACGGCGTATTCCTGATGGACGAATACGAAAAGCTTTTATCCAAACGCACTAAATTGGTATCCGTCACTCATGTTTCCAACGCCCTCGGTACAGTGGTGCCGGTTACAGATGTTGTCCGCCTTGCCAGGGAAAAAGAGGCGCTCGTCCTAATCGACGGATGTCAGGCAGCCCCTCATATGCCCTTAAACGTCCGGGAGTTGGATGTCGATTTTTATGTATTTTCGGGACACAAACTCTATGGGCCTACCGGCATTGGCGTACTCTATGGAAAGGAAGAACTGCTAGAAACGATGCCACCGTATCAGAGTGGTGGAGAAATGATTGATCGGGTGACCTTTGAAAACACGACGTATTCCGGGTTACCCTTTAAGTTTGAGGCCGGCACGCCGGACATTGGGGGAATTATCGGGCTCGGTGCCGCCATCGACTACATAAATAAGATCGGATTTGACGCTATAGCCTTGCATGAAAGAGATTTGCTTGACTATGGGACCAAATGCTTGTCAGCAATAAACAGTGTAGAGTTGATTGGTACCGCGCCTGAAAAGGCGGCAATATTATCCTTCAATATAAAGGACATACATCCACACGATGTTGGTACTATCTTAGATTATGATGGGATTGCTGTACGCACTGGACATCACTGTGCGCAACCTGTCATGGACCGTTTCGATCTTGCGGCGACCGTTCGGGCATCGTTTGGTCTATACAACACACGGTCAGAGGTTGATGCACTGGTGGACGGGATAAATCGCGTTCAGGAGATGTTTCGATGAGTAGCGCTCTCCGTCAGCTTTATCAGGACGTTATCATGGAACATAGTCGGAACCCCAGAAATGTGGGTAAGATGGATGATGCTAATGCTGAAGCCAATGGCAATAATCCGCTGTGTGGTGATAAGATCTCAGTCTACGTGAAACTTGACAGAGAAATTATCGTGGATGCAAAATTTGATGCGAGAGGGTGTGCTATTTCGGTAGCATGTGCATCGATGATGACCGAGATGTTAAAAGGAAAGACTATCCAAGAGGCTAAGGGGGCGTATGCACGGTTTGTCGACCTTCTGACATCAAGTGACATCCCTTCCATTCCTAAAGATGAGATACTGTCCTCTTTAATGGGTGTCCGCGAGTTCCCGACCCGTATCAAATGCGCAACCTTACCTTGGCAGACACTCGTCGCGGCAATAGACGGAAGCGCTAAAATCGTAACAACAGAATAGATTGATCCCGATGGAAGAGACTGTTCAGGTGCCAGAGGCGGTGGAAAACAAAATTGTCCAAGAATCGGATGACGTCACTGCTAAACTAAAAGAAAGGGTCATTGCCGCAATTAGTGAATGCTATGACCCGGAAATTCCGGTAAATATCTATGACCTTGGGCTGATTTACGAGGTGCATGTATCCGAAACGTCGAAAGTTGGCCTTGTTATGACATTAACTTCACCACATTGCCCGGTCGCGGAAATTCTCCCCGCGCAGGTTAAATCGCGGGTGGAAAGCGTTGACGGTGTTGATGAGGTGGATCTCGAACTGACTTGGGATCCTCCTTGGTCGCCTGACCAAATGTCTGAAGCGGCGAAGCTTGAACTTGGATTTATGTGATCCGTGCGTGGCGGACCCTAACTTGCATAGAAGACTAGAGGACTAAACAGATGCACACAGCGGTAATGTCACTCACAGAATCGGCAGCGGCAAGGGTGAGACAACTGATGGAAATGCGAACTGAGCCCGCGACCGGATTAAGAATTGGAATTCGGACGGGCGGATGCTCAGGGATGGCCTATTCGATGGAGTTTGCCCGTAATAAGGAGCCACTTGACGAAGTTGTGGAGGAAAAAGGTGTAAAACTTTTCGTTGACTCCAAGGCGCTGATGTATCTCATCGGAACAGAGATGGATTACGTTGAGGATAAGCTTCAGTCGGGCTTCGTTTTCAACAATCCAAACGAGAAAGGCCGCTGTGGCTGCGGCGAATCTTTTCATACTTGATCAAAGAGGGGTCATTCGGAGAAATGAACGGCGGGAAATTCCCGCCGTTTTGAATTTAATGAAGGGAATGTTAATGGTAAAGGTATATTCGATTGGTGGTGTCACGCCGGTGGTGCACCCCACCGCGTTTATCCACCCGACCGCATCCCTGATTGGTGATGTCGTGATAGGTCCTGACTGCTATGTAGGGCCGGGAGCATCTATTCGCGCCGACTTTGGCAGATTCGAAATGGGCCGCGGTAGCAATTTTCAGGATAACTGTACCGCGCACGGTTTTGTTGGAGAAGAAATTATTGTTGGTGAAGACTGTAATATTGGCCATGGAGCGGTGATTCACGGTGCGGTCATACACGACCGTGTGCTTGTAGGGATGAATGCAGTGGTGATGGACGGCGTAGTCTTACATGACGACGTTCTAGTAGCGGCGCTAGCGTTTATCCCGGCGGCGATGAAGGTGCCCGCTGGCGTTATTGCAGCGGGAACACCCGCCAAAATCATGCGCGAACTTACCGAAGAAGAGAAGAAATGGAAGGTGGCAGGGAACCACGATTATCATAAACTTACGGAGCGTTGCCGCCACTCACTAATGGAGACGGAAGCGCTGACCCAACTTGATGGGCCTTTACCCAGATTAAAATTGGAAGGTTCAGAACCCCTTTATAAAACACGGCAGAAAACCTAATAGCTTGGCCGGACTGCAGCACCTATGTGAAAGCATTAAACGTGATGAGGGTAAAAGTATCTGTGATTCCATCGATAAGCTGTAGCTCACTAGTCACGAAATGACCGATATCCATATCGTCGTCGAGGGTACATTTCATCATTAGGTCATGCTGACCCGATATTGAATATACCTCAGATACGTGATCAAGCTTGTCAACCGCCGCAGCGGCGACATCGTAGGCCTTGCCGAGCTGGCATTTCACCATAACAAAAATAGTCTGCATCTCTTATCTCCCCAGTAAGATTGCCAGCACTCAACGAGGGCGGGCTGGCTTCTTTAAGAAATCTGGCATGTGATCGCCCAATCCGACAACAGAATTATCCGGTTCTCTATCAACGCCCGTATGACTTTTGTTGCGCCGACTATCGGCTTTACCTTTTCTATTTTTGGCCGCACCGTCATCTGACGTTTTTGACTTTTTACGGTGGTCATATCGCCGTGGAGGTTTGTGTTCACCATCTACCCTGCTGTCGGATTTTTCTTGATTGCCTCGGGCCTGCGGATTCCCCGCGTTATTTACCTTGTTTTGTGCCTGTCCGTTACTTCTGCGCGATCGTCCTCGCCGTTTGCTGTCGATATCCTCAAGTTTCTCCATCCCTAATCCCGAAATTTCTATTCGGGGAATAGGATTACCTAAAAGCGTCTCTATACCATTTACGAAAACGCCGTCAGATGGTGTGGCTAGGGTAAATGCTCGACCTTCGCGGCCTGCGCGTCCCGTCCGTCCTATACGGTGGATATAGTCTTCAGACTGCATTGGTACGTCGAAATTAAACACTACGGGTAGATCGTCTATATCGAGGCCACGAGCGGCTACATCGCTTGCAACTAGAAAATTGATTTCACCGCGTTTGAACCTCTCGAGGGTTTCGCTTCGGCTTGCCTGGTCCATGTCGCCATGCAAACCGGCTGCGTTGAAACCATATTTACGCAGGGATTTTTCAAGAATATCTACGTCACGTTTTCGATTACAAAAAATGATCGCGGTCTCAACGTTTTCTTGCTTTATGATACCTCTTAGTGCCTCTCCCTTTTTTCGCTGATCGACGACGGAAAGAGTCTGCGATACCGTTTCCGCAGCGGGTTGTGATAGAGGAGCGACAGTCACTTCTTTCGGGTTCATCAAAAATGCATCGGAAAGCCGACGTATCTCTGGGGGCATCGTTGCTGAGAAAAAAAGTGTCTGTCGAATTTTCGGTAACAACGAAACAATTTTCTCGACGTCGGGAATAAAGCCCATATCGAGCATCCGATCAGCTTCATCGATCACAAGAATTTTAATGTCATTTAGGAGAATTCGGCCACGCTCAAAATGATCGAGTAGGCGTCCCGGGGTTGCGATAAGCACGTCGACGCCGCGATCCAGCATCTTCGTCTGTTCATCCATGGAAACTCCACCGATGAGCAGCGCCATAGTCAGTTTATTATGCTTACCGTATATCTCAAAATTTTCCGCTATTTGGGTTGCCAACTCTCGTGTGGGGGTGAGGATTAATGAACGGGGCATCCGGGCCTTGGCACGACCACTTGAAAGTATATCGATCATGGGAAGGGTGAAAGATGCCGTTTTGCCGGTGCCAGTTTGCGCACACCCTAGCACATCGCGGGCCATGAGCACGTAGGGGATGGCTTCCTGCTGAATAGGCGTCGGTTTGACGTATCCTGCGTCATCGATCGCTTTTAAAACTTCCGGGCTCAGCCCGAGATCTGAAAAACTCATACCTGCTTGCATGTAGCTGAAAAATCAGGTCGGTAAAACATCTTAGAACTTGCTGCGACCCATTTTAGATTATTACGCTATAACACACTTGGCGAATCAATAAAACAAACGGTAATCGGCGGAATAGGTTTTTGATAAGCACTCAGGACTCTTCCCATTATATTACCGTAGTTTCCGATTTTAAATGTCGACATAGTGAACTTTACCGGCGTTTTGCTGAATAAATTTTAAACGTTGTTCTGGTTTACGGCCCATTAAACGCTCGACGAGATCAGCTGTAGATCCTAACGCGTTTTCCGTGGATTTTTCTCTACCAGCGGCGTGTTCCTCATCGTCTATTGGAAGTATGATTTTCAACAAAGTTCTGCTATCTGGATTCATAGTTGTTTCTTTCAACTGAGCTGGAGGCATCTCGCCAAGCCCTTTAAACCGGCTGATCTCTACTTTCCTCTTATCTGAGAACACGGTTTCAAGTAATTCTGCCTTATGCGTATCGTCGCGCGCGTAGCTGACCAATGCTCCCTGAGATATCCGGTATAGGGGTGGCATCGCTAGGAAAAGATTTCCATCGGCAACCATCTGCGGCATTTGTTGGAAGAAAAAGGTCATTAGAAGAGACGCGATATGTGCTCCGTCGACATCCGCATCCGTCATAATAACGACGCGTTCATAGCGAAGTTTTGCTGGGTCGTAGTGACCTCCGTATCCGCAGCCGAGCGCTTGGACTAGATCCATGATTTCTTGATTAGCTCGAATCTTTTCCTCCGTGGCGCTAGCGACATTTAGGATTTTTCCGCGGAGCGGCAGGATCGCCTGTGTTTTCCGGTCGCGCGCTTGCTTAGCAGAACCTCCAGCTGAATCGCCTTCCACTAAGAAGATTTCTGTCCCCAGAGCAGAGCCTGAAGCACAATCAGCCAATTTCCCGGGGAGTCGGACCTTACGGGTCGGTGTTTTGCGCGCAAACTCTCGATCTTTACGTCGCTGTATTCGTTCCTCCGCACGTTCAAGAATGTGTCCCAGCAGCGCATCGGCATCCTGTGGATTGCCAGTTAAAAAATGTTCGAAGTGATCCTTGATTGAATTTTCGACGAGTTTCGAAAGACCGGGGGAAGACAGCTTCTCCTTGGTCTGGCCCTGAAACTCGGGATCTGGGATAAACACCGATAGGATACCTGTTGCACCGCCAAATACATCGTCGCCTATAATAATGTTGGCTCGTTTGTTGCCCGACATTTCACCGAAAGACCTCAAGCCTCGGGCGAGGGATGCTTTCAGGCCGTTCTCATGAGTGCCACCCTCCGGCGTCGCAACCGTATTGCAATAGGACACTATGGCGCCGTCTCCCTGTTCGGCCCATGCTAATGCCCATTCAGCGCGCCCCCTATGCCCGCCAAGTTCCGCTTGGCCGTCAAAGGGGAGATTTGTTACCATTCCACGGCCGTTAAGAGCATTGCTCAGGTAGTCCGACAAGCCCTTGGGAAAGTGGAGGGTTTCTTTTTCGGGAACTTCTGCGCTCCCTTGGGTTAGCTGTTGTGCGCAGGACCAACGGATCTCGACTCCCTTAAACAAATAAGCTTTTGCTTTGGCCATATTGTAAAGCTTGGACGGATTTAGATTTGCTGTCTCTCCGAAGATTTCGGGGTCCGGCCGGAAACTGATGGTGGTGCCTCGTTTGTTTACTGCATTACCAATATTTTTTAGCTTCTCTTTTGGTTTTCCTCGCTGATAGTTTTGGGCCCAGACTCTCTTGTCACGAGCAATTTCAACCCTGAGTTCGGCGGAAAGAGCATTGACTACTGACAGGCCTACGCCATGAAGCCCTCCCGAGGTCTTGTAGACATCCCCGTTGAATTTTCCACCTGAGTGAAGGGTTGTTAGTACGACCTCTAACGCCGACTTATTCTTATATTTGGGGTGCGGTTCGACCGGGATTCCGCGGCCATTGTCGCGGATAGTTACAAATCCGTTCTCGGACAGATTAAGTTCAATCCAGTTCGCGTATCCTGCAACGGCTTCGTCCATAGAATTGTCGAGAATTTCAGCTACCAAGTGGTGCATCGCTCTCTCGTCGGTGCCCCCGATATACATTCCTGGCCGCTTCCGAACGGGCTCCAGCCCCTCCAAAACCTCAATGTCGTTCGCAGAATAACGTTTTTGCTTTAAATCAGAATTTTCGAAAAGATCAGACATGGCATCCTGTGTGTACGCATATAACTGCATTCATAAAACAAACTTTGAGAGAAGCGGAGCGACAGCATAAAGTATAATCGGAGATTAATAGCACTATATGATGTGGAAAGATCGTATAAAGAGGGTAGATCGCGAATCAATCTTCTTATGGGAAGAGGTGGCGGGTAGGAAAGACGGCGCCAGATTTTTCCGGAATTTCGGCTCCCGGGCTACGATGTCTAATCTGTTTAGATAGCTGAGTGATATTCCAACTACCCGTTGATCCGCGATATTACGGCTGGCTATTGTTGGTGGAGACAAACGACAAGATTTGTCTTGGTTTAAGATAAAAAAGAGCTGCCTTCAGGCAGCTCTCGTCGCGTTGCCGTCGTTGAAACCTATATGCTGTAGTACATTGAGAATTCGACTGGATGTGGCGTCTGCTCGAAGGTGTAAATCTCCTCCCATTTTAACTCCATATAACCCTCGATAAGGTCGGTCGGGAATACGTCTCCCTGAGTAAGGAAATCGTGGTCAACTTCAAGTGACTCGATTGCCTCACGAAGACTGTGGCTGACTGTGGGTACTCCGAACAACTCCTCTGGCGGTAGGTCGTAAAGATTTTTGTCCATCGCATCTCCCGGGTGTACCTTATTCTGGATACCATCGATACCCGCCATAAGCATGGCCGAGAACGCGAAGTAGGGATTTGCAGTCGGATCCGGGAAACGGACTTCAATGCGCTTTCCGTTTGGTGACGTAGCATAAGGTATACGGCAAGACGCAGACCGATTACGTGCGGAATATGCAAGGAGCACCGGCGCTTCGTACCCGGGAATTAGGCGCTTATAGCTGTTAGTCGACGCGTTGGTAAACGCGTTGAGAGCTTTGGCATGTTTGATTATGCCCCCGATATAATAGAGTGCTGTTTCCGAAAGGTCGGCATAGCCAGAACCTGCGAAGGTTGGCTTATCGTTCTTCCAGATTGATTGGTGGACATGCATACCTGATCCGTTGTCATTGAGGATCGGTTTCGGCATGAAAGTGGCAGTTTTCCCATAGGAGTGTGCGACGTTGTGGACACAGTATTTATATATCTGCACCCAGTCCGCCACTTTCAGTAAATGATTGAATTTGATACCGAGCTCGTTCTGGCTAGGGGCGACCTCGTGGTGATGTTTTTCGGTTGTTACGCCCATTTCTTCTATCACCGTAAGCATTTCAGCTCTGAGGTCGGTCATTGAATCGACTGGCGGAACGGGGAAGTAACCGCCTTTCGGACCTGGCCGATGACCAATATTTCCTCCTTCGAGTACGGAGCCGGCGTTGTAATCACCTTCTTCCTCATTTAGTGCGTAGAACGTCTGATTCTGAGAGACGTCAAAACGAACGTCATCAAATACGAAGAATTCGAGTTCCGGTCCAAATACCGCGGTGTCACCGATGCCGGTCTGAGCGAGGTAGTTCTGAGCCCTTTTAGCTGTCGAACGCGGATCGCGGCTGTAAGGCTGTGCGGTGCTGGGCTCCAGCACGTCGCAAAATAGGATTAGTTGTTCTTGTGCGGCGAATGGGTCCATGACTGCGGTCGAGCAATCGGGACTAAGGGTCATATCGGACTCGTTGATATCCTTCCAGCCTGCGATTGACGATCCATCAAACATGATACCGTCAGTGAGCATCTCTTCGTCGACTGTACCGACGGATTGAGCCGTGTGTTGCCACTTACCGCGCGGATCAGTGAACCGAAAATCCACATATTTTACGTTGTTGTCTTCAATCATTTTGAAGACGTTTTTCATGTCGTCCGCCATAGCTTTATTCCTTTCTGTGACGTGCTGTTCATCGAACCGAATCCCGCCGATCTTTACGAATAATCGCTTCGGTCAATTGACTATTTGCGAAGTAGGTTTTGTAAGGGATCAGATAGCTTCTGCACCCTTTTCTCCCGTCCGGATACGAAGTATTTCTTCGACGTTCAAAACGAATATCTTGCCATCGCCGATACGGCCGGTATGAGCGGCTTGTTGGATCGCTTCTACCGCGTTTTCGACCAAAGTGTCTTCGATAACGACCTCTATTTTGACCTTTGGTAGAAAGTCCACTACATATTCTGCTCCCCGATATAGCTCGGTGTGGCCTTTCTGACGACCGAAACCTTTTGCTTCGGTAACTGTAAGCCCCTTAACCCCGACATCGTGCAATGCTTCCTTGACCTCATCAAGCTTGAAAGGTTTTATGATTGCCTCGATTTTTTTCATGACTCTAGCGCATCCTTTTTAAAATCTGAGTTCAGCCAACTACCCCACCCAGATAGATATTTTATTAGATGCAGGATTCGTGCCAACTCTCGATTGGTTTGTAAAGCGCGGTTAGTTTGAGTTCTAAACTCTTTCAGCACCCTAAGTGCCTTCTAAATGATCAAAAATCAGCCAATTTGCACAATTCTTGGTCATTATAAACTGAAATCTACCAATTATTTTCTGGGCTAGCGTATCAAACCGTGAAGTAAGTTAGAAACTTACTCAATCTGCTAGTCGTCGTTGCCTTATCCTTTCCAGTATGACCTCAAACATCTCATCGCTAATAAGCATCAAGCCAACCTCGTCTGGTGTAAATAGTTCACGATGTGCTACGAGAGAAATTACAATATTTTAGCGGAAGGTGAGTGTGAACGTCGGTAACAAGATTCTATCCAGTTTTGGTACGACAATTTTTGAGGTCATGTCGCGTCTTTCTCAGAAACATGGAGCCGTCAATCTCGGGCAGGGCTTTCCGGACGGAAACGGTCCAGTTGATGTGGTAGAAGCAGCGGTTGAGTATCTGCGCAACGGCGTCAACCAGTATCCTTCGATGTTCGGACTTCCCGAATTACGCACGGCCGTGGCAGAACATGCATCGCGGTTTTACGGGCTTGAAATAGACTGGCAGACGGAGACCTTGGTGACCTCAGGCGGCACAGAGGCGCTATGTGCGACTCTGCTCGGCTTAATAGAGCCGGGTGATGAAGTAATTTTAATTGAGCCGCTTTATGACTCCTACTTGCCGATAGTCAAGCGCGCCGGGGGTATCCCAAAGTTAGTAAGCTTGCGTCCGCCAGATTGGGCGTTGCCGCGTGCTGAGTTAGAGGCTGCTTTCAGCAATGCAACAAAGCTGATTCTGGTGAATACCCCTATGAATCCATGTGCTAAGGTTTTCAGTGACGATGAATTGAATTTCATTGCGGCACTTTGCCAGAAATATGATGTGTTCGCGGTGTGCGACGAGGTTTATGAGCATCTGGCGTTTGACGGCCTATCTCACGTTCCTATGATAACGCTGCCAGGCATGCGGACGCGGACTGTGCGTATCCAGTCTGCCGGCAAAATCTTTTCTCTCACTGGTTGGAAAATTGGTATGATTACGGCCGCGCCAGATCTTTTAAATCCAATTTCCAAGGCGCATCAGTATCTTACCTTCACCACTCCACCAAACCTGCAGTCGGCAGTCGCTTATGGGTTAAGGAAAGACGATGTATATTTCGAAGAACTCAATTCCGACATGCAGGCTCGGCGTGATCATCTCGCCAAGGGCTTGCAAGAAATTGGCTTTGAAGTCGTTCCATGTCAGGGGACCTATTTTTTAACGACCGATTTCCGGCCGCTTGGATACAATGAGATGGATACAGAATTCTGCGAGTATCTGACGGTTGAGGCAGGGGTCGCTGCTGTACCGGTCAGCGCTTTTTATACCTCTGAAAACACTAGTTATTTCGCGCGGTTTTCGTTCTGTAAAAAACCCGAGACAATTGACGAGGCGCTTCGAAGGCTAAAAAACCATTTTGCGTGATGGCGCTTGTTGCGGGTTGACGTTCTAGAACGCGGGGGCTAATTACGTCGCCGTTTGAAGTGGTGGCTGTAGCTCAGTTGGTTAGAGCACCTGATTGTGGTTCAGGGGGTCGAGGGTTCAAATCCCTTCAGCCACCCCAATTTTTTCAATGACTTAGCTGTTTCTCGTATTTGCCGCTTTGCCAATTTGCGAGACTTTCTTCGCGCATTTGTGCCAGCTGATCCATCACTTCCAGTTTTTTCTGCGTGTGGTGTGTGGCATATCGCAGAGTGCTTTTGATGTGATTAATCCAACCATCATTAGCTGATCTATTTTGAACGCATCATTGGAAATGATAATAGTGGGAATTAACTCAGATATAATAGCATCAGTGCGAGAAAATCAGGCCGGTCGAATAGCCCCGGTTCATTTTTTTTGATTAAATGCTATCAATGAGTTTGTTTTCCGGGGAGGGACGGAATCAAAGTAACTAAGTAGGAGTCGATCTAATGCCTAATCGAGGCCAAATGAATTTGGCTGCTTATTATAATCCCTCCGGACACCATGTTGCCTCGTGGCGACATCCTCAGGCACAAGCCGACGCACACGAGAATTTCCAGCACTATACTGAGATAGCGAAGACCGCCGAACGCGCTAAATTTGATCTATTGTTTCTTGCCGATTCGAACTCCGTTCGCCCAGCGCATATCGATGCACTAAGCCGTTCAGTACAATTCATTGCTCATTTCGAGCCCTTAACTCTACTCTCGGCCTTGGCAGCAGTCACAACCCATATTGGCTTAGTCGGAACAGCGTCATCAAGCTGGAATGAGCCTTATCATATTGCCCGGAAGTTTGCCTCCTTGGATCACATCTCAAGTGGTCGGGCCGGATGGAATGTTGTAACGTCTGGGAACGATTCTGACGCTCAAAATTTTAGTGGTGAACGCGCATACGCTCATGCTGATCGCTACGATAGGGCCCATGAGGTGGTCGATATTGTAAAGGGGCTTTGGGACAGCTGGGATGATGACGCCTTTATCCGTGATAACGACTCCGGACTGTTTTTTAACCCGGAAAAGATGCATGAGCTAAATCATCGGAGTGAGCGTTATTCGATCCGTGGTCCCTTGAACATTTCTCGACCACCGCAGGGGCACCCTGTAATTATACAAGCGGGTGCCTCGGACGCTGGCAAGGAATTGGCGGGACGGACGGCCGAAGCTATCTTTAGTCCTCACTTAAACCAGGAGTCTGCCAAAGAATATTATGATGATGTTAAATCCCGGATGATCGGCCATGGTCGTGAACCGGAACACTGTCGTATCCTCCCGGGTATCAGTATCTACGTAAAACCAACTGAGGCCGAGGCGAGGGAGGACTTTGAATACATTCAGTCTCTGATTCACCCGATCGTTGCTAGAGAAATATTGGGGACCATGCTTGGCGTTGATTTGTCTGGTTATGACTTGAATAAGCCACTGCCGGCCGATTTGCCCGAACATTGGGGTGGTAACAAAGGGCACTACGAAGAACTAACGAAAAAGGGACGCACAGAAAATCTGACAATAAGAGAGCTAGGCGCCCATGTAGCAGGTGCGCGCGGCAAAAATGTTTTTGTCGGCGATCCGGTGCAGGTGGCAGACTACATGGAAGATTGGTTTGTCAATAACGCTTGTGACGGTTTTACCATAATGCCACCTTATCTTCCTGGATCCCTTGATGATTTTGTCGCCCTGGTGTTACCGGAACTTCGAAAACGCGGGCGTTTTAGGACAGAATATAAGGGAAAAACTTTACGAGAAAACCTGGGTCTTCCGAGACCCAAAAGTCGTTATGATCTAGATTCTCATTAAGCACCACTAAGGCCGTTCAATTGAAGGCAGTTGACTATGGCTCCTTAAGGATCGGGCGGCCCAAAGCCGGGGTGTCCCTCAACCACCTGGTTTGATGGCAGTGTTTTCCGACCACCAAATCTCTCTTTCCACTTCTCAATAACCTCTGGATTGAAAACGTTATTCGGGACAGTGCCACTTAGCGCTTCCAAAACCGCCTGGGTCGCCCACTTGTAACCGGGACCAAGCCCGCTTTCGAGGTTTGAGGCGACCATGTGGGCGGACATTGAGATTTTGTCGCCGAGATTTCGCAGCGGGGAATCTACGGGTAGGGGTTCGTCGGCAAAAGCATCGATGGCAGCGCCTCCGATTACGTCATTCTGAAGCGCATCGGCCAGCGCATTTTCGTCGACATTACCACCCCGAGAAGTGTTAATGAACACCGCGTCCGGCTTCATTCTGGCAAACCGCTCTGCGTTCATGAACTTATCTGTCGTCTTATTGTGGGTACAGTGGAGAGAGACGATGTCGGAATTTTCTAATAGGTAGTCGAGCTCGACTTTTTCGGCGCCCTTTTCCTCGAACCTTTGGTGCTCGATGAACGGATCGTGAGCAATGATTCGCATTCCCCAAGGCTGAAATAGTTGAGAGACCCGAGCGCCGATACGTCCTAGTCCGATAATTCCAAGTATGAGACCCTCATATCCATCGGTTGAGCGGGCGCCCAAATAGCGGCCCATTAAAGAAGGATCACGCCAATTCCCGGCCTTAACGTTGGCATCACGTTCGTTTAGTTTCTTTAGCCGGTTTAGGATCATAGCAACGGTTCCTTCGGCCACGCCGTAACAATTCGATTCGGTCGGACCGTGAGTCACGAGTATCCCAAGCTCGGTCGCAGCGTCGACATCAATGTCGTCTGTGCCGACGGTACACTTGGCGACAATTCGGAGTTCGGGGCTCGCTTCCAATATTTTGCGCGTGATCGGGCTTGAACGGATCGAGGTTCCCATCAGCGCCTGAGCATCCTTAGCGATGCCAATCATTTCGCCTTCGTTATTACCCTGCGGCGTATGCCAGTTAGCTTCGCCGATGACCAACTCGCAGCCGTAGCTCTCGAGCCGGGGATGATTTTCGCCTGACTCGTCGTTCGGCGCGAAGACGAAAATTTTTGGATTTGTCATTTGATTATCCTCCTAGGTTCGTTGTTATCGTAAGTGTCTACTGAGCGCAATCAACGTGCAACCCGATCGTTTAATTCGGGGGCGATTCGTAAACAGGTTTGAAAAGGGCGGGTTGGCGTGATCTGTCAGGCCTCGAAAGTAATCGCGAGGAGGTGAGCCATATGGCAGAATATAGTTGTTTGATTACGAGGGGATTAGTGCTGTGAAAAAGAAGCCGACGCCTGCAGTAACGATCGAAAAACGTGGCCTCAATAGAAAAGAGGCGGCCGCCTACATCGGCCTTAGTGAGACAAAGTTCGCGGAGTTAGTCCGGAGAGACATGATGCCGCAACCCAAAGCCGTAGGGCGTCGAAGAATATACGACAGGCGCGAAATCGATGAAGCCTTCGACAATTTTCCAACGGAAAGCCAGATGGTTTTGGAAGGTTTTCGTAATGATGGAGAAATCGCAGAGCGGTATCCCCACCTAGATGCAGCTCAGCAAAGCCTAGATTTAGAGTGATTGGCACGCATTAATCCCGAGATTTCCAATTTAAATCAACCTGTTTGACAAAGGACCGGCTGATCAAATCTACGAAGACAAAAAACGGCAAAGTGACCGAGAGCGCTTGCGGGTCAAAATTAGGAGAAGAATTCTCTCACTTTTTCTTTATCTTATTTTCCTCAGTCTTGAAGATTTAAATTTGTTAGGCAAACAAAAGGAATCAAATTTCGCGATGTAGGGCGCTACAGTTAGCATTCATTTCGTTAAGGCCGCCGGCATATTAGAATGCTGAAGTTCATTTTCAGATTCAAAGACAAAAAAAAAATATCTATCCGGCAAATTTTTTTTCTATTGGTTGGAAATCTCTTTTATCGCGACAATCGTATAAAGCAAGTGCTTTTGGAGAAAAGGGAAGAAAACTCATGGACAAATCATTACTCTTAAACCCGTCAGATTACGTCGGGGTCACTTTCTGGATCATTTCAGCAGCGATGGTTGCTGCAACATTCTTCTTCTGGGTAGAACGCGATCGCGCTGTCGGGAAATGGAAAACTTCTTTGACTGTTGCGGCGATGGTCACGGGTATTGCCGCAATCCACTATTTTTACATGCGAGAAGTTTGGGTTGGAACAAATGAGAGCCCAACAGTCTTTCGCTATGTCGACTGGCTTTTAACTGTCCCACTCCAAATCGTGGAATTTTATCTAATTTTGGCCGCGATGACGGCAGTTGCTGCCGGCCTGTTCTGGCGCCTTTTAGTTGCGTCTATAGTGATGCTGGTTGCGGGATACCTCGGGGAGGTCAATTCTGCCAATCCATCAGCTCTTTGGATCTGTTTCGTGATCGGAATGGCTGGGTGGCTTTACATCCTCTATGAGATCTTTGCCGGTGAGGCAAGTAAGATTAGTGCCGCGGAGGGTACCGAGGCCGGACAAAAGGCTTTCAACGCATTGAGAATAATTGTAACCGTAGGCTGGGCTATCTATCCACTCGGTTACCTTTGGGGGTACGCTGGTGGTGGAGATGCGGCAGCGCTCAATATCATCTACAATCTTGCGGACTTTGTTAACAAGATAGCATTTGGTGTCGTGATATGGGCAGCGGCTACTTCGACTACTTCTACTAAGTCAGCGTCCTAATTAACTTTGCAGTCGGCGGCGTGTTCCGAAACGTGTGGACACGCCGCTGACTCATTATTTAAGGGAGATTGACGTGCTTAGGCTTGCGGATAATGCATCGTCTCTAGCAACTCAACCTGTTTGCGGGCCACCTCCCAACGACGTCGGTCCGATTTTAAAGAACGCGATAAATGACGTCCTGCCGGCGCGCGGCTCACCTTTATTTGATGCGGCGCATTTCCATTTTCAGAACTACGGTAAGTTATTGAGAGGAAAGACCGCTCTGGATCTAGGTAAGGTGGTTGGTCTGGAACGGTCGAGAGCAATTGACTGGGCCGTTGCAGTCGAATTGATGCATAACGCATCTCTCGTTCACGATGACATTTGCGATGACGACAAATTTCGTCGAGACAGGACCTCTATTATGGCGAATTTCGGTACGCCACTGGCTGTGTGTTTTGGAGATTGGTTGGTAGCAAGAAGTTTTGAATCTGCTTTGTCGGCAATTGGAAGCAATGCAAGCATTTCTGCAATTTCCCTCCTAGCCTCTGCGATGCGAAGATTGTCCGAGGGAGAGGCTTCAGAATTTTCGGGAGTGCCAGCGCTAGATTGGGATTTTTATGAGAGGATTGTATTGCAGAAGACGGTGCCTTTAATCTTGGCACCCATAGAAGGACCTCTCGTGTTGACAGGGCGTGAAGAAGCTCTGGCGGCTGTTCGGGAGGCCATGGAAGCACTTGGTATAGCTTATCAAATATCGAATGATATGCTGGATGTTATGAATAAAGATGGGCGAAATACTGGTTTTAATGATCTTCGAAAAGGGGCGCCGAATGCAGTTTCGGTGTGCTTTAGAGATCTACTGGACAAAGAAGAGCGTATCGATTTTGACGACTGGATGAGCGGTCTTTCAGATCGGTCAACAGAGCAATGGATTACTCTTTTTTCTTCCAGCAATGCGCTCGAGGCTTGCTCTAAAAAGCTGGAAACAAAACTGGAGGATTTCCGTTACAATTGCGCAGTGCTTCCCGACTATCTAATGGCCGCGCTCGAGCCCATGGTGGGATATCTTGAAGGCCTAACATCTTCTACGACTGCCCGAGCTAAGCTAGAGCTCGAATTAAACTGATCTCCTCTGAACATAAACACCCTCCTCATGCTTTAATTATAGGTGGCGGTTTTGGAGGCATCGCTGCCGCGTTACGTTGCAGGCGTCTTGGGGCCAACGTCACATTGGTTGAACGACTGAACCAGTTAGGTGGAAGAGCGCAGGTTTTCGAAATTGACGGGTTCAGACATGACGCTGGCCCGACGGTGATTACGGCACCGTTTCTGTTTGAAGAATTATTTCAATTATTCAATGAAAACATATCTGATCATCTAACCTTCGTGCCTATAGATCCATGGTATCGATACTATTTCGACGATGGCAGAATTTTTGATTACGGGCGTGACATGGACACGCTAAAAGGAGAACTTGCAAAGTTCAATCCCTCAGATGTTTCGGGTTATGAGAATTTGCTGGCAGCGTCGAAAAGTATTTTTGATGTTGGCTTCAGTAAATTAGCCCACCAGCCTTTTACGAACTTTGGCAAAATGATTGCTCAAGTCCCGGCGCTATTACGATTGCGAGCGGATCGAACAGTTAGTCAATTGGTAAACCGGCATATTTCTGATCCGATGTTGCGTCGGGCGTTTTCCATCCAGCCGTTGCTGGTGGGCGGTAACCCATTTTCTACAACATCTATTTACTCGTTAATTCATTACCTGGAGCGGAAGTGGGGAGTTTTCTTTTGCTTGGGTGGCACCGGCGCTTTGGTTGCCGCTCTAACTGATTTAATGCAGCGACAGGGTATTAAGATTTTAACCGGTATGGATGTTGAGCAGATAGAATTGACTGACGGAAAAGCTACCTCCGTTACTTTGGGAGATGGAATTAAAATCCCCGTGGACAACGTTATTTGCAACGCTGATCCACCAATGGTCTATAAAGAGTTGCTGAAGAAACGTGGCCTTTTCAATTTTCGGCCCAAGCGCCCGTTTCCGGAAGTTCTGACTAAATATTCTATGGGTCTTTACGTGCTCTATTTCGGTACCGACCGAAAGTATCCTGATGTAGCCCATCACACTATTTGGCTGGGCAAGAGATTTAAGGGCCTCCTTAAAGATATATTCGATAAAGGAATTCTCTCTGAAGATTTTTCACTTTATATCCATCGCCCAACAGCGACCGACGAAACTTTCGCACCGCCCGGCTGCGACAGCTTTTATGTCCTTTGTCCAGTTCCCAACTTAAAGTCAAAAATAAATTGGCTAGTAGAAAGCAAGTCGTTGCGGGATCGCATTGTCTCAGCGCTTTCGAAGACAATTTTGCCTGATCTAGAAAATCAGATTACGGCAGAGTTCTGGATGGATCCGACAGACTTTCGTAATGATTATCGCGCCCGGCATGGGGCGGGATTCTCCATAGCACCTATCTTCCGCCAATCGGCTTGGTTTCGCTATCGGAACCGTGACCCTCATATCGAAAACCTTTATTTTGTTGGAGCTGGTACTCACCCGGGCGCTGGTCTTCCGGGCGTTATCAGCTCGGCAAAAGTCGTTGAGACATTGTTAAAAGAGAACCTCTCCAAAGATAGTAGGAAATAAGTGAGGGTAATCGTGGGTGCAAGTCGATCGAGAGATTTGTCATCAGAAAAAGAAGCAGAGAGATTACTGCGCGAGAATGGAAAATCATTCTATTGGGCACGACGGTTCCTCGGTAAAACCGCGGCCCGTAGAGCAACACTATTATACGCATTCTGTCGCTTCCTTGACGATATAGCGGACGGTGATCGGCCTGATGGTCCGGAGATTTTGAAGAGAGTAGATGAGGAGCTGTGCCGCGGCGCAAGTACGGCTACTCAAGAACTTATACCGGAAGTAGAGATTTTCCTATGCTTATGCGAAGAAGTGGGGATACCAATAACGGCGGCACGAGATCTCGTCGCGGGGCTTATTTTTGACCAGGGAACTGTCGCGATCAGAGATGAAGAAGAATTAGTCAAATACTGCTATCAAGTGGCGGGTACAGTGGGTTTGATGATGGCGCCGATTTTGGGTCGTACGGATAGCAGAGCAGACGCTTTTGCCGTCGACTTGGGCATTGCTATGCAACTGACGAATATCGCGCGCGACGTAGCGGAAGACGCGCTTTTAAACCGGTGCTACTTACCCTCAAGCTGGCGCGGGCCATTCACACCTGCTGATATTAGTGAGGGCATTCAAAACCCAGATGCGATATGCCGAAAGAGTGTTGCTGATGCGGTTTCTAATACCATTGAGCTTGCTGAGAATTATTACGCTTCGGGGCTGGCCGGTCTGACTTATCTACCGCTACAAAATAACATCGCCATTGGCATAGCGGCTTTTGTATATCGAGCTATTGGGAAAAGATTAAAGCAGAAGGGAGGCGCTTGGTGGCTTGGGAGAGAAATCGTTGGGCCCGGTGGTAAGTTACTTGCTTCTGCGACCAGCTTACCCCGTTTGATGAGAGTTTATCGAGAGATGCCAACACACGATTTAAACCTCCACAGACCACTGCAGTCCACAGGGCATATCAATGCTAACTGGTGATCAAAGTCTCGCATCAGCGACGATAGTAGGTGCCGGCTGCGCGGGTCTCTCAATGGCGTATAGACTGCAAACACGTGGCATTCGCCCTTTAGTTGTCGTCGACCCCGGTGATCCGCGGCCAGATCATATATGGGCATATTGGGATGACGGCGGAGAGGATTTATCGTTAGCCCGAGATTTAACGGAGGGCCAATGGAAGAAATGGGAAATCGTTAACGAAAATGAACGGGTATGCCTTGAAGGAGATTATTTTTTTTATCGTGCAATATCTTCTGAGAGGTTCGAGGCCCACCTCGGGGGAAGCATGCCGCAGGTAGAGCGCGTTCAGACACGGGTTACCTCCGTCGACCGTAGTTCGGGGATCTATATTCTCAAGCTAGAGAGTGGAAAAGAGCTTCAATCAAAACATGTATTTGATAGCCGCCCCTTTATCGTTCCTAAGGGCGCATTCCTTCAACATTTCTTGGGCTGGAGGGTTCGTACTGATAAACCGACTTTTGATGAAAACATTGCGACCCTTATGGATTTTCGAGTTTCTCAAGAGGCAGGTATTCACTTTATTTATTTGCTACCCTTCAGTTCGACTGAGGCACTCGTTGAATCCACCGTATTCTCATTTAAGTCGCTCCCGGACAGTTGGTACGAAAGACAGATTAAAGATTATCTTTCGACTAAATATCCGAAATCAAGTTTAAAAACTGTCAGCTCTGAAAAGGGTATTATCCCACTAATTTCAGTCAGGGATGAACACTCTTTCGGAACGCCAATAGGTGTTAGAGCCGGGGCGTTGAGAGCGTCTAGTGGGTATGCATTTTCACAGATCCAGAGGCAGATTTTTCAAATACTTGACGAAAGCCGCATTGGTTCTTCCGGATTTTATAAAATTCCGCGTCCGAAAGTAGGCTGCAATAAAATCGAAAGTTGGATGGACACAGTTTTGCTGCGAGTTCTGCAGGAGACACCCGAGAGTGCATCGAGCATTTTTGTTCAGTTGGCGTCATCGCTCGACGGCGATAGTTTTGCTAGGTTTATGCGGGGCCACGGAGATTGGTTAGGGCGGTTGCGTCTTATGAAAAGCCTGCCATTGGCCCCTTTTTGGAAGTCTGCACTCCGTGGAGAAATTACGTGAGTTGGGAATATTCGTTGCCAATGTTTCTTATTATATTGGCCGGCTTTCCTCATGGTGCGGCTGATGGCGTGTTAATCTTTAGGTTTGCAAGGCAACGCAAGCTCTATTCTGCCGCAATTTTCGTCGCTTATATATTTGTTGCCGCGGTCACTGCAATAATCTGGTTTCTTCAACCTTGGATCGGGCTTGGCAGTTTTCTTTTATTGTCCATTTATCACTTTGGTCTATTAGATACGCTGAAAAGCAGGAATTCAGCATATAGAATACAGCGTATAATAGTTCTTGGTAGCCTTCCCATCATTACTATTAGCTTGGCGCACCCGGATGAAGTGACACGCATTTTTCAAATTATTTCGGGGAAAGGCGGCGCGTCGATAACATTGTCAATCCAGACTATATCTGTGATTTGGGGGATTCTTTTAATCTGGCTAATGATCTTTAAGCGAGCCATTCAGCTACGGATGATAGCGGAAATGACGGGTCTGACTGCGGCGTTAATCATTCTCCCTCCTATTTGGGGTTTCGCTTTTTATTTCTGTGTATTGCATAGCCCCCGGCACTTCAAAAAGATTTTTACGGTAGTCGCGCCCTTAAGACGAGAAGCGTGGTTTTCAATTGCTGCCCTAACATTTTGCAGCGCGGGGTTAGTGGTGGTTTTTCTCCAGTGGGCAGACACCAAAACTTTTGACGAAGGTATGATTCAGTCAACCTTCATTGTTTTGGCGGCCTTAACTACTCCCCACATGCTCCTGATTGATGGCTACGGTGTTATAGAAAAACTACAATCAAAGTCTTCAGGAATGAAAAGGTAATCGATCGTAGTTGAGAGAAAAAATTCTGATTCCAACAGCTAACAAAGATACTCACAATAGACGTTGGAAGTATTATCCTCCCGACGAGATCAAAAAGGTCGGCTTTACCGATTGAGGAACAAGGTTACTACACCTCATGAGATGAGCAAAGTTGATGAACGAAGCGACACCTCGGGTCTTCGAATTAAGGTGCAGACGTTCCAAACAAATCGAATGTATTTTTCTCGAATTCACAGTTCACCGCGAAGGCAGGTGCCGTAGCAAAAGCCAGCATCAAAACACCTAAAATAAGCAATTGCCTCATAAAAATACCCTTCACGTTTGTTTAAAACGGATCACAAGCCTGATCCGCACAACTTTAAGGCCGTGGCCTTGACTTACATCTCGGGAGCGGGAAACGCGATTTCATATCACATACACAGATCATCGTAATATAGTGCGCATTTTCTTCGAAAGTTTGCGTCGTTTACAGCGATTTTAGGGACAAAGATTTTTTCAAACACTTTTTTTAACATCGCAACCTCTATAATTCTGAAAACATATACGAGGCAAGATCTCAAATGGATTATGTGACTACACCGCCCTATATGTCTCGAATTATAAATGCCGATTAATCTTTCTCCGCCGGTACTCCGTTTGTCGGCATTCATATGTTTCGGCTTAGGAGTTTTTTCGCCAATAATAGACCTGCGAGAACTCGCGATTTTCTCCAAGCAATTTTCGATGTTGGAAGCCCCCTGGCAACTGCTAATAGAATAGCAGTACCTCGTCGGGCCTGTTTAGATTATATTTGCAGGAATATCCTCGTTTGGAAGATTGATAGCAACCGTGTACGCTTCCGAAACAACCGTCGTGTTGTTCGTCGCATTAGAGGTAATGGTTATGAAGGCGTCGCGGATAGCAGACGCCACAACGGAAATTAGATTATGGTTTTTTGCCGCTAGTATTCCGCCAATTGCGCTGGCGACTTATATAGTAAAAAAGTCGACGATGATGGCTTAAATATCTTCCCCCGGATATTCTAAAAGGCCACTCATTCCGTCGACATGGCGCACCCGCTCATCGCCTTTTACGATTGCAAGGGTCATCGACCCGATGCCTTGCATCGTAAATGTCATATTCTGTCCGACTTGTGGCCATTTGTGTATATCCATTGAACAACCTAAACCTATGGTACCAGTGCCAATGATATCACCGGGGAAAACGGTCTCGTTATCGGATACGTAGGCAACGAGATGCTCCGCCCAGAATGAGCGAGGCTCGCCTGTATTCCCCTCCCACCAAGTTTCACCATCCACCTCAATACGGCAGGCTATATTGCGCTCATCAATTGAATCTGAGGTGACCAAACACGGGCCCATGGGCGTACAAAAATCCTTTCGCTTATTCGGGCCGAACGGCTCGCGCTTATATCCGTCGCGACAACTCGGATCGATTAGGATCGTATAGCCGGCGATATGATCCTTTGCCTCGTCTATCGTTAGGTTCGTTCCTTTCTTTCCCACGATAATTCCAAGTTCAAGTTCGAGGTCCAATCGCTCAGTGTAATAGGGGAATGGCACCGGTTCTTCTGGACCGGTGATAGTGTCACAATTTCCTTTATAATAAGGCGGTGTCACATACCAATGTTTAGTTTTTTTAAACGGAACATCGGCGTTAGACATGTGCGTCTGAAAAATTGAGAAATCCCGAAGAGCGCCCGGACGTGGCACCGGTGCGAGCAGCTTTACTTCATCTCGTGGAAAAACAAGCCGCTCTCCGCGTATTCCGGTTGGGTCTTTTGCAGTTATCAGTTTCTCTGAAATCCAACCCGCTGCTTCTTCTGCTGCCGCCCGGGATTTGTGTGCGCCTTTTAACCAGCCAATCATATCGGGTGGACACCGTACAGCAGCAATTTGGCGTGGTGTTGGCTCATCGGTTTCGCTGGCGAGATAGGCAGCGTAGCAGCCCGTTAGGTCCGCGATACGGCCGGTTTCGTCGCCATCGATAGGCACGCCAATACGACGGGCTTGACCCAGAGCAGTATTGATCTCAAAGCTGACAAGTTTCATTTTCTCCATCCGCCCGGTTTGGCCGTTATATTACCCGAAACTTTAGTTCTTCACCGTCCCGAATACGCCGGCAGTTTTCGAATGCGATCCCGAGGCTGCGATCCAAAGTTTCGGGAGTTAGCCACGCGATATGGGGGGTCACCACTACGTTTGACATACTGAAGAGAGGGTTCCCGGAGGAAGCCGGTTCGATTGATAGGACATCGAGACCGGCCGCGCGTAAATGCCCAGATACCAATGCGTCGGTCATTGCGGCCTCGTCTACAAGCCCACCACGAGATGTGTTGATAAGTACGGAGCCAGGCTTCATCAAAGCGAAAGCGACACCATCAAAAAGGTTCTCAGTTTTTGCGGTCAAAGGAAGGTGCAACGAGACGATATCCGCCTCCGAAAGAAGATTTGAAAAATCCCTCCAGTCTGCTTTAGCGTCAGGCTTCGGCGCAGTGGCTGTATACAATACATTTGCACCCATCGCTGTCAGAATAGGCGCAAGGATGCGGGCTACTTCGCCGTAACCTACGAGGCCGACAGTGCGCCCGGCTATTTCGCCCAGCCTGTCGAAGGTTTTAACGTCTAATGTCCAGCCATGTCCGTCGCGCATCTGAGGATCAAAATAGGAAAGACGTCGCAGCGCTGACAACATCAGCATCAACGTCATTTCGGCCACGGCGCGGGAGTTGGTTCCCGGCATATTGCAGATGGCAACTCCGTTTGCTGTTGCGGCATCAAGATCGATGGTGTTTATGCCGACACCGATTTTTTGGATAAGCTTTAAATTGGGTGCATTCGTAATAACCTCAGCAGTTACCTGCTCAAGGACGTGCAGCAGGATGTTGGACTCCACCATCTCGTCTGCAAAGTTCTTTTTATCGTCTTCTTCGATAACTACGACGTCTAGCCAGTCCGGCGCTTTTTTTTCGATTTGCCTACGGAAGCCGGGGCTTGCCCGATACTGTAAGACCGCCTTCATGTCCCTGCCAACCGCGCTGTGTCACCCAGCTCTTCTTCAATCCGCAGTACTTCATTCCACTTAGCCATGCGTTCTGAGCGCGCGAAGGAGCCAACCTTTAGCTGGCCGGCGTTCCAGCCTACCGCCAGGTGAGCGATGGTGACGTCCTCAGTCTCCCCAGATCTTGCAGACACGACCGTCGCCCAACCGGCGTTTTTGGCAGCATCGAGAGCGGCTTTCGTCTCGGTGATCGTTCCGGCCTGGTTGGGTTTGATGAGCGTGGAATTGCAAATCCCAGCTTCGGCCGCCGCGTCGATCCGCTCCGCGCTGGTAACCAAAAAATCGTCACCGATAATCTGTAGAGTATCTCCAAAACTGTCCGTGAATGCTCTGAAGGCTGCGGCGTCGTCTTCCCCCAAAGGATCCTCGATCGAAACAATTGGATAACGGTCTATCCACCCCGCCAGCATTTCGATCAGTCCGTCGCTGTCAAGTTCTCGTTTCTCGAGTCCAAGAGTGTAGAGGCCGCCTTTTCCAAACCCCGACGCTGCGATGTCGAGGGATAGCGCGACGTCTTCACCGGGGGTGAGATTGGCGGCTTCGATGGCGCGAACGAGCATGTCGAGAGCTTCCTCATTTGTATTGAATTCAGGCCACCATCCACCCTCGTCGGCGAGCCCTGCTAACTTTCCGGAATTCGCCATCAATTGACCGGCGGCAATATAAACCTCGGCAATCATCTCTATCCCATCATCAAAACTCTCTGCACCGATGGGAACCGCCATGAAATCCTGAATATCAACACGACCCCCGGCATGCGCCCCCCCACCGAAAATCTGTATTTCCGGCATCGGTATGCGAACGTCATTATCGCCCGCGATATATCGCCATAATGGCTGCCCCGCGGCCGCAGCCGCGGCGTGGAGAACTGCCATCGAGACCGCAATCATCGTATTGCCTCCAAGCGATGATTTCGTATCGGTATCGTCGAGATCGATCATGGCAAGATCGACAGCCTCTTGATCGATCGCGTCCATATCAGTCAATCGCGGTGCGATCAGTTGCGAGAGATTATCCAGCGCTGTTTCAACACCGAACCCGGCAAGCTCGTCGCCGCCATCCCGCAAGTCGACGGCTTCATGGCTTCCACGTGACGCTCCTGACGGGGCGATCGCTCGGCCGATAGTGCCGCCGGAAAGAATTACCTCGGCTTCGACCGTAGGTCGCCCTCTGGAGTCCCAAACACGGCGTCCGATAATCTGGCTAATCTTCGTCGAGGTCATCAGGAACACTCTTTCCGAAAGGTTTCGCGGAATTCAGATAATAATACGGGCGGGTCGTTCAGCCCCCGCCGTGCTGCCCGACGAACGATTTGTTTGTCCTCATTGGAGGTGATGTACTCCACCGGAGATGTTCCGTCTATCCGGGCTAGTAGGAGGCCGGGAAGTAGCTCGGCCGTTCGGGCTTCGAATTTGGCCGGCGGCTCCCAAGAGATATGGTTTAAATACGCACTCGCTAGTGCGTCATAACCGGAGAGATAAGACGCAGTGTTTGTGGGCTTCCATATGCATTTCAGAAGTAAGTGGTTCAGGCAAAACGCAAGATCGAATGCTGGGTCTCCGAACCAAGCGCATTCTGCGTCGATTATCACAGGCCCGTCGGGGCCGATAAGTATATTTTTTGGGCTTACGTCACCATGAACCAGAACCCGACGTGTTTCGGCAGTGGTTCGCGCTAGTGTAATAAGTCGCTCGGCGACATCGTCGCAAGTTTCTGCTGTTCGCAGCAGATAGGGTTCTATCCGTATAGCGTGAAAAATATCGTCAGTCGCGAAACGCCGCGCCACGGACGCGGTATCCGCGGTGGCCGCGTGGATGAGTCCAAGTGTATCTCCGACCGCGTAAGCCGTTTTTGTCGAGATGATACCGTCGCGCAGTTGCTCTTTCCATACGGGGTATTCAGCGGGTTCCATAAAAGACATTGCAAACATGCCGGCTCCCCCATCCTCGGCCAATATCTTCGGAACTGAATTAGGGAGGATCATACTTGCCGTCTGGATCCAGTCGACTTCGTTTGCGTTGCGTTCAACTGGTGCATGCCATTCCTTATCAGTTTTCAGCTTCGACAGCGCACGTTTCACGCAGACCGGTCCCCCGCGAGTTGTCACCTTCCAAATGTCTGAGGAAACACCGCCTGTTAAGGGCTCGATGTCAAGAGTTTCCCCGCCCGAGGAGAGACCAGAACGGTGAAGAAAAGAGACGATATCGCTATTAGTCATGAGAGCGTATTGCGGTGAGTGAGAAAGACCCTTTGTATTAGCCGGTAGGCAGGTAGCGTGAGCACCGTGATCATAATAATACGGATGATATGATAGGCTGTGACCAATGGCACGCCGAGGTTCAGAACCGCCGCTGTTAGGCTCATTTCGGCTAGTCCGCCGGGCGCGGTGGCGGCGATCATGGCGGTGGCTTTGATGTCGGTGTCCCGGGCTATCACGACTGCAAGCACTAATGCGATCGCCATCATTATGATTGTTGTGATGGCGGACCCCAGAATAACTCTGGGCGCGGTCGCCATGGTGCGTCGTTCGAATCTCTCACCTAACGCTATACCAATAAATACCTGCGCAGTGCTCAGAAGTTCGCGGGGCATTGCCGATAGCGTAAACTCGAGCACGGTGAGAATGCTCGCGAAAGTGCAAGCCCCGAGCATCCAGCAATTGGGCAAACGAGCACAGTAAAGACCTAGAGAAGAAGCAGTGCAGCAGGCGAGAAGAATGATAAGTGCTAGATAATCGACCTCTGCTGTTAGAGGCACGAAGATATCGTCCCCACTTTCTCCAAAAAGGGTGAGCGCCGGAGGGATGGCGAGTATTACGATAGTGACCCGGGTCAGCTGCGAGATTGTGAGCGGAACCGGCTGAGCACCATATCGATCACCTTGTGCCAACATTTCAGCCATCCCCCCGGGAACATTTCCGAAGAACGCGGTTGCACTGTCCACGCCAGAGACACGATGTAGAATTACCGCTCCGAAGCCACCGAGCAAAATGGAAATAATTGAAACAAGAAGCATCCAAGGCAGGTGAGCTAAGACGATGGCCGCGACAACTGGGGTAAAGTAAAGACCAATTGTGGTCCCAATGAATATCTGGCCTGTCTGGCGAACGCCACGCGGCCCTTGCATACGCCACTTACCGACAAGGTTCATGCCAGCGACAAAAAACAGCGATCCGAAGAACCATGGCAATGGAGCTTCTACCAACGAGAACAACCAACCTCCAAACACCGCCAACGCAATAGTGGGGGAGTTTTGGAGGAGATCCGCGAACGTATCCTTTACATGATTCATAATGCGGTTAGAAGCTATGAAACCTAAACTGTCAAACTCGATTGATCCGCGCGCTGATCTCGCCATAGTAGGTGTTGGGGAGAACATTATATAGACAGCTCAGATGATTCACTCGATGGCAGGATTGCGCTTATTACTGAAGCGGGCAACGGTATGGGGCGCAATCTCGCCTTATTAATGGTAGCTCGGGGTGGGTCGGTGATTGTATTGGGCCGGTATCAGCAGGCGGCCAACGATGCCGTTGGCATCATCGGAGCCAATGCACTGGCGGTGCTGTAGATGTGACCCAAATATCGGCTTTGCAGGCTACCATTACAGATACGTCAGCCGAAATTGGGCCGATTGACATCCTGATTAACTATGCTGGGGTAATCGAAACTGAAATAAAAATTAAATCGATTGGTAAGGGGGGCATCGAATGGCTCGCAAAAGATATTGCTATGTGACGTACCGGTACCTTGGACGATATTTTGTCGGTGGCGGCTTGGCTGGATTCCGAAGAGCGACGTTTTTGACTGGTCAGATTTTGTAACCTAACGGCGGCGCTACAATCTTTGAAATATAATAAGTCTTGAGAACAGAGTGTTAAGCTATTTCTTTAAACGGTCTTTAATAAATTGAAGAATAACTTCGTTATATTTATCACTGCATTCTCTAAACATGAAAGCGTGCTTGCTGTAACCTGATAGTCCTGAGCAATGAGTATCTGGGACAAGGGTTAACCCGTCCACATCACTTACGAATTTGTGATAAGGGTCGGTCGGAAAAAGCCAGTCCTTAGGGTGGCTAAATACCAAGCCCGTGATAGTATTTTTTTTGAATAGCTGGATGTCCTCTTCAATAATAGAAAGTTGGTCGCTTTGGTTCCAATTTTGGCCAAAAACACCAGGAGCAAAGGCCAAGATAGCCAAGACTTTTGGCTTATATTTCGCCAAATAATAAAGAGAACTCCAGCCTCCCCAACTTTGACCAGCGATCACTATGTGTTTGGATGGGACCCCAATGGTGGTCAAGAATTTCACTGAGAGTGCTATTTCTTCCGCACGTTTTTTATGCAAGGTACCCAGGCTAAATTCGCCTTCAAAAGAGCGACTGCACAAATATAATGTTAGAAATGATTTGTTCTCAATCACCTGGGTCTCAAGGAAAGATACTACCCTTGTTAAATTTACAGGTTTAGGGGGGGCATAGCAGCCTGTTCCATCAAAGCTGTTATTTGTGCCGTGACTATAGAGAACTATTAACTTTTCTCCTGCTTGATCCAATCGGAAATTCGGTAAATCTATTTTTTTTCCGTCGTGCCATAGTGAGGCATTTACGTTTTTATTTTGATAGAATTCCGAAACGTTAGTTATCTGAGAAAATCCGTATGAAGAATTTGCGACACTAAATATGAGGACAAGTTGGAGCGTAACGAATAAGTTTTTCATATTTTTGTGGCCCAGTCGCAGGTCCGGTATTTCGCCGGCTCAAACTTCTGCTCAGTCGGCATCCTCAATAATTTTGACTGGTAGAACTTAGGATTTCTTTTTTCTTCGTCCTTTTTTCTGGTTGTCTGGGGTCTCTGTTCGACCCTTGCGCCGTCTCTTGGACGGTATGTGGCTTTCGTGGTTCTTTAGGTACCAATTTGCAACCTCTTCTCGGGTCGTCCACCAGACGTCTGGGAATTGCTTGGCGTAGTCGACGAATTCGCGTAATGCGCGAGCACGAAATGGCTGCCCGATCACGTGCGGGTGCAGACCGAGGTTCATTAAACGCCCGCTCTCGGCACCTTCCATGTAAAGTGCGTCGAACTGCTCCTTCATTACATTGAAAGCCTCGCTGGTCGAATTACCCCGACGCATAAACATCATGAAGTCGTTAATCTCGACCGTATACGGTACCGATACGATTGGACCGTGATCGGTATGCATAAGGTACGGCTGATCGTCGTTGAGGAAATCAGCGGTGTATAGAAGCCCCTGTTCGGCGAGAATATCGACGGTCGACGGGTTAGTGCGAAGCGACGAAGAGAGCCATCCTGCCGGTTTCTTGCCCACGACATCTTTGTATACGTCAACCGTCTCGAGCACGATTTCACGCTCGCCTTCCTCGTCAAAATAGTAGTTGGTAAGAAGATCGGTCTGCACATAGTTGTGGGCGATCAGCTCCCAGCCGCGCTCGACGCAATAATTGATCGCCTGCGGTCGCTCTATACCCATTTTGGCGTTCATTGTGCAGCTGGCCGGGACGTCTGCTTTATCCATGATGTCGAACAGGCGCCAAATGCCGACCCGTTGGCCGTACTCCCGCCAGGTATAATTTGGAATGTCTGCAACATTACCAGGTAGCGGGTCTGGGAGGATCGAAGGTCCGCCTGCGTAATACGACTCTTCGGTATCTTTGGTGAGATCCCAGTACTCGAGATTAAACGTGACGAACACGGCAAGACGTTTTCCATCAGGCCACTTCAGCGGTTTCCGCTCCGGCATCGGTACGAAGTCGTAATACATATTTATCCCCTATCGGATGTAATTACCTCTATTTGTATACGATCATTTGACACCGGAAAAAGAAAATCGGCTAGAATGTTGACGAATGATCTTTCAAGGTCGGTCTAACTATGCAGACATTAGAACCATATCTTTCGACTACGCAGGGTATGTTGCCCGCCGGTGAGACATTTGTCACCCGCGTTCGGGACCTGTTTGAAGCCGGCAACGACGAAGCCGACATTTGGTCAGCAGCCGCCGAATATCTGCGAGAATTGTTAGGTGACGAAGATCTGAGAACACACGCAGCAACTTGGCCAGATAGTCTGTCGGTGGAGGGCCGACCTGGGAACCTCCTGTTTTACGAGGATCCTGATTATGGTTTCGTTCTTAATGCACTGATCAAGGCACCAGGCATGAAAACTTCTATACACGATCACGGCCGATCGTGGACTCTATATGGTGTGCTTGAAGGTGGAGAGACTGTCACTCGCTTCGATCGTATTGATGACGGTCCAAAAGTTCCGGAAATGGCTAACGTCCGCGAGACGGAGTCACACCATGTGGTCCCAGGCTACATAGACTTTGTTCCTCCATGGCAAATCCACCAGGAGCACAATAAGGAGAAAAGGACCATCGGGTTGATTGTCCGCAGCCAGCGATCTGGCACATTTGTGCAAAACCGATTTGATCCTTCAGCCGGAGCCGTTACCCAATATGATGGGCCGGTTCAAACACCCTACAAGCTTGCCTTTTAGTTCGTCAGCCAGTCCGCATGATCAGGTGGTAGCCAAAATCGGTTTCGACCACGCCGCTGGTCGCGCCCACATCTAGGCCAAACGCTACATCTTCGAATTCTGGCACCATCATACCTTTGCCAAAGCTTCCAAGATCACCGCCTTGGGCTGACGAAGGACAATCCGAATTAGACTTGGCAGCCTCACCGAAATCGCCGCCCCCATCGAGTTCAGCTTTGATCGCTTCAATTTTCTGTTTGGCGTCGTCCTGCGAACGCGTCGCTGTGGAGCGTAGTGAACCATCATACATCAAAAGTA
Organism: Alphaproteobacteria bacterium UBA830; assembly: GCA_002295635.1. Taxonomy (GTDB): domain Bacteria; phylum Pseudomonadota; class Alphaproteobacteria; order MPNO01; family UBA830; genus UBA830. The sequence goes on from DBHK01000015.1 coordinate 177,046, forward strand.
TGTGCGACGCCTGTATCTGATCCGACATTTTTGTTTTCCTTTCGAACGCTAGGCAGGACGCCTGCCATTCTTGCGAGGAATGCAGATTACGCGGAACAATAGCCTACGGCCACCCCTCCAAACGCGATAAATCTTCTTTTGTATCGAGATCGAATGCTAGTCCCGATCGGCGAATAAACTCGACACCGTATCCCATTTTTGCCGCTTCCAATGTGTGACTATCACAACTGCTGTAACCAAACTGGAATTCGATTGTTTTCGGGGTTGGGAGCGATAATGCGTTCGTTCCGTTTCCCCTCTCGTCTGGTGCGATCCCGATCTCTTTCACAAGCACCAGTTGTTCTAAGTCCTCCACATTCAAATCGGGAAGGTCGGCGGCAACAATCACGGTCCGAGACGGGGAAAGTGCAGCGGTAGCTTCTGATAGCCCTGCGTTTAGACCGGTACTTACCTGTTTGATCAATGAGGCGCCATATAAACCGGCGAGTTGATTTAGAGAGGAGTCCATGGTGACAATCGTCACACACGCATCAGGAAATGCGATGGCGATAAGGTTGAGCGTTCGGGTAGCAAGATATCTATTTAGCGAGACACGCTGATCCACCTTCAGAACTTCGGCGAGGCGGGATTTGCCGGTCCGCAATCCCTTGATAGGGACAATAATATTTAGTGGATCAGTCACGAAGCCGTCGAGCAAATGAGAGGGTTTCTTCTGCTAACGACCTACTGGCAGTTTCATTTTTCATTATCGTTTTAGTAACAAGAACCTTTAAGCCTCTCGCTCGCAGGACGTCCGCCTCCGACTTATCAGCGATGTCAATAACAATTCCATCTGATATTCCGTGATAATGATTTGCGATATTGAGGACTGACGGAGAGAGACCGAGTTCCAACATCATTTTAGCGGCTGGACCCTTGATCGCCTCACCGTTGATAATTGGAGACACCGCCAGAACAGGGACGTTTGTACTTAGGAATTTTCGCATCTCTGGAATGGCTAGAATCGGATCGATACTTACGTACGGGTTGGAGGGGCAGATTATGACACAATCTATTTCGTCGTGATTGATCGCTTTATGTAGTGGCTCCGACAGGGTTGCCTCAGATGCTCGGTCAAAGCGGAAACCAGTTACAACGGGCTGGCATTTGCGCTTCACGAAGTAATCTTGGAAGGATAGCTCACCATCTTTTGTCGCGACGATTGTAGATACTGGCTTATCGGAAACGGGAACTATCCGATAGGAGACATCTAGTTTACGACATATAGATTCTGTTACTTCTGAAAGCGATTCGCCTGCGGATAATCTCCGGGTGCGCTCCAAGTGTGTTGCTAGATCTTGGTCTCCGAGTCGGAACCAGGAGGGCCCCCCGAGCGTTTCAAGCGTTGTTATCGCGTTCCATGTTTCGTTGCGGATACCCCAACCTGTGTCGGGATTAGCGAGGCCAGCGAGTGTATACATCACGGTATCGAGATCTGGGCAGATACGCAGGCCAAGATGGGTGAAGTCATCACCGATATTGACTGCTACTAGAAGATCCTCAGGCGGAAGAACCATAGAAAGGCCATTGACCATTCGTGCTCCTCCTACACCGCCCGCGAGTGCCAGAAAAGTCATTTCAGGAAAATAAGTCTTGGGTACGAGGACGAACGAGATCTGATGCCACCCCCTTGCCTCGGATCCAATTCAAACCGCGAATCCGCACGACCGGCAGACCCTCGTCTCCCTGACCCATTAGTATAGATGCTGCCGAAGCAATTTCGTCTGCCAACGCGATCTCACTGGACTGGAGTTCCATTCCTGAGCGATCCTGTTGGCCACGGCGGTCGAACAACGCAGGCAAACCGTAACATCCGATCGCGGTACCGATGGTCCCGTTGCGCCAGGCGCGTCCCATACTGTCAATAACGATTACGGCTATCGGGAGACCGGTGATGTCCTCTAACTCCTGCGAGATCGACATCGCAGATGCATCTGGGTCTTCGGGCAGCAGAACGGCCGTTCCATCGTCGCCCGTGTTTGAGAGATCTATTGCTGCATTCGCGACTACGCATCCATTTTTTTGTCGTGCAATTATCAGGCCGGGTCGTTTTCGCACTATCTCAATTGACTCCTGCAGGATCAATTCGACTAGTCGCGGGTCTTTGCCAGTTTCAATGGCAAGTGCATTAGCTTCCTCCGATGGTGAGACATCCGCAATCCTTACACGCCTGCCTTCCGATTTGGATACGACTTTCTGAGCGATGACCAAAATGTCGCCCTCTTTTAGAGCGCCAGCATCTATAGGGAATACTTTTGCTATGATTTGCGCCAATGGATCCATCGGTTTGATTTCAGGCAAACCTTCGGGTGCATATAGCTCCAGTCGGCGCGATAAATCCGACACGTTTTTATACCTTTTTAAAAATTTAGCGACTATCGTATCCGTTATGTTCATATTAGAACAGCGGGGCTCCAAAACGTAATGCGATCAACTATATTGCCTTTTTGGATTGCTTTCTTTGAGATCCCGGGAGCGAATGATGCCTAATCAAGAACGCGGATATCACGATATCGGTGGTGACCCCCGTCATGCCACATCTGTGTCTAGCCAGTCTATGGAACCGCCAGGCTGGGCACATTTGACGGACGCGCTGCGTACAGCGCTCGGTGATCGATACCGTCTTCACGAACAGCGGAGAAAGATAGAAGAACTCGGCGAAGATGTATATGAAAGCGTCACCTATTACGAAATACGCGTGATCGCATTGTTAGAAATGGTTGTTGAAAGAGGTTTTCTGACGCGCGATCAAGTCACTATGAAAATGGCTGAAATTACAAAACGGGGTCGATGACATGAGGGCTGAATTCGAAGATCACTGCTGGGCCGACATCATGTCGGAAGAAATCCTAAAAATATATGAGCCTTATCATCGCGAGGTATATGTGGGTGACCGCCCCGCACTCCTAGCTATCGATCTCTACAACTTGGTTTATAGGGGCGGAGAGAGAGAACCACACGAGATAGTGGATGAATTTCCCAGCACCTGTGGACGCTACGCATGGGAGGCCATAGAGCCTACTAAGCGCCTTTTTTCCACGGCTAGAAGTGTTGGTATTCCAGTAATGTACACGACGGCACCAGCCACATCGGACGTAGTGGCGACGAACCGTCAAGATGGGTTGGGGACAACGGATAACGATTACGAAATATTCGATGCCTTCGCGCCTCAGGAAGGCGATGTAATGATTGTGAAGCAGAGGGCAAGCGCGTTCTTTGGAACCCCCATTCTACCGGAACTGAACCGCCTAGGGGTCAATAGCCTGATTGTGTGCGGAGAGAGTACATCGGGCTGTGTCCGTGCCTCGGCTGTAGACGCATATTCGGCAGGATTTCACGTTTCTATAGCTGAGGAGTGCGTGTTTGACCGTTCCATCTTGTCGCATAAGGTAAACTTATTTGATTTACACCATAAGTATGCCGATGTAATTCCAACGTTAGATATCATCTCACATCTGGAGTCGGCGCGCTAAAGTGTCCACGATAAAATGGATCGCGACGTTACAGCAATATTCTCATACTGCTAAATTAATGACCGATTATTTGCTTCGGACCTCGAACCGAATACCTATTTCCCTTTGAAAGTCGGATCACGCTTCTCCAGCATGGCAGTCACCGCCTCTAAATGATCATCTGTACTGTGGCAAATAGCTTGTAGCGCGGCGCAGTTGTCGAGGAAGTCGAAGAGGCCCGAATTAAGCGACTGACGAAGCATTGACTTTAACATACGCGCCGTCACCGGAGGACGCCCGGCGATAGTTTTCGCAAGATCCATTGCTCGTGGCATTAGCTGATCGGATGCTACACATTCAAGCGCAAGACCGATCTCGGCTGCTTCCTCACCACCTACGATCCGACCGGTGAAGATCAGTTCCGCAGCGCGTTGCAGTCCAACCCGACGAGGCATGATCCAAGCACCGCCGTCACCGGGGATTATCCCAACATTGATAAACGTTTCACCAAACTTTGCTTTTTCGGAGGCGATGACAATATCACAATAGATCGCCAAATCGCAGCCAGCGCCGATCGCCGGGCCTTGAACGGCCGAGATAGAGGGGATATCAAGAGTATACAGCGCCTTCGGCACTTTTTGGATACCTTCTATATATCCGCGGCGAGTTCCTGCCGGTCCGCCACCGAAAATACCTTTTTTTTCCTTCATATCTTTAATATTTCCTCCGGCCGAAAATGCAGAACCTTCGGCCGAGAGCACCAAGACGCGCGCCTCTTCGCTTACCTGTGTCCTATCAATTGCATCCACTATCTCGTCAGTAAAATCCTGCTCCGAAAACGCGTTACGGATATCGTCCCGGGCTAGCACGAGGTGTGCGATGCCGTTTTTGATGCTAAATTTGATGTTGGTATATTCCATTAAAATATATTCCTATATGAGATATAGCATCGCGGATAGGGGGGCGCTGTTGTGGAGTCAAGCCCGCGATGAGATAGGACGAGAATTTGGCAAAGAACGAACTTTTGACTGTGAGCCAAATGCATGCAGCGGATGCTGCCGCAATGGCGAGCGGCATTTCTAGTGACGCGCTTATGGAAGCTGCCGGAATAGCGGTGGCTGGAGAAATCCGGTCGCGCTGGGCGAGCCGTCCAGTTGCTGTTCTTTGTGGGCCGGGCAATAACGGTGGTGATGGTTTCGTTGTTGCTCGGCACCTTGATCAGGCCGGTTGGCCGGTATCCGTATATCTCCTCGGCGCGAAAGATCGTCTTTCGGGTGATGCTGCGGTAAATGCAAAGCGTTGGAGTGGGGCTATAGAGATGCTCTCACCTGCGGCGTTAGACGGCGCGGAACTCGTAGTCGATTCTCTTTTCGGTGCTGGGCTCGAGCGCCCTCTTGAAGGTATGGCCTCGGAAGTGGTCAATCTCATCTCTGGCCTGGATGTGCCGTGCGTCGCGATCGATTTGCCGTCTGGCATACACGGTGACACTGGGATGGTGATGGGAGCGGCAGTTAGGGCGGAGTTGACCGTTACATTTTTCCGACGAAAACCCGGACATTTACTTCAGCCAGGCCGCGAAAGGGCGGGGCAGGTTGTGGTTGCCGATATCGGTATTCCGGAAGCAACGCTCGAGAATATTGGACCCAAGGTGAAATCAAACGATCATTCTTTATGGATAGACCAATATCCTTGGCCCAAGCGCGAAGATCATAAATATACACGTGGTCATGGCCTGGTTGTCGGAGGGGACTCGATGAGTGGTGCCGCCAGACTCGCATCCCAATCGGCTCGGCGGGTCGGTGCAGGTTTGGTCACCGTTGCCGCTGATCCTAAATCCCTTGGAGCTTATACGGTCGACCAACCGGGTCTTCTTACATTACCTTTTCGGACGGCGGCCGAGTTCGATGACATTCTGGAAGATGACCGAAAAAACGGGGTTCTGATTGGCCCGGGGTGTGGGGTCAGTCGAAGGACGCATGATATTATTCTAGCTGCTGCAAAAAAAAAGCGTCTGCTTGTACTTGATGCGGATGCGTTAAGGACCTTTCAGGACGGACCCGAGGAATTGTTTGCGGCGATCAGCCAAACTCCCTGCGTGCTTACGCCGCACGAGGGAGAATTCTCGCGATTGTTTGGAGTGACGGGGGACAAGCTAACGAGGGTGCGTAAGGCTGCTGAAATCGCGGGCGCAATAATTCTCCTAAAGGGCGCTGATACGGTTATCGCGGCTCCTGATGGACGGGCCGTAATCAACGAGAACGCCCCACCGACCCTAGCGACAGCGGGTACAGGTGATGTGCTAGCGGGAACTATCCTTGGCCTGATAATACAAGGTTTCCCCGTTTTTGAGGCGGTTTGCGCCGCGTGTTGGCTCAATGGAGATGTCGCGACTACGTTTGGTCCTGGCCTTATTGCTGAGGATTTACCGGTACATTTCCCAGCCGCATTGCGCAGGCTGAGAGATTTGGCAGGTATCGACTAATCGATTTTAGTTTTCTACTTATAAAAAAAATAGGTGTCTTGTGGAGGATTGAGCGGTTAGACTAACAAATGCAAAGTATCGCATAGTCTTATGTTTTTAGATGGTTTTTAAGATCGGTCTCCGAAATCCGAATTTTGAGTTTGGTATTTTGCGTGTGCGTTTTTTGGCCAGGAAGCAGAAAGTGATGGACTTGCTCAAAGGTGACTGTGTACGTGTTTTGAATAGTTTCTTTTTTAAGCGTGGAAAAGATATAGAATACGTTCGGGAAGGATCGCAATTTCGGCACGTGCGGCGCGATGGCTTGATCGAAACCGCTCGTATATTGTCGGTGGCCACGGATCTCCACGGTATCCCGCACGTCCGGTTCCAGGTGAGTTTTGATCGACCTGATCAGAATCAAGTTGACGGTGGTGCCCGCATGCTTGCCCTGAAAGCGTTTGCCGACCGGTATCGGGAACGCGTCTCTAAAGCTGAGCCCATGGGCCACTGAAATAAACTAGAGCGGTCAAGATCAGTCAGTTTGCAGGGGTAATGCAGTTTCGTATTTTACTCGATTGAGTGCAAAACTCGACTTGATGCTGGCGACACCGGGTATCCGCGTAAGATGGTCTTTTAGAAAAGTCTCGTAGTCTGAAACGTCCGGCACAACGATGCGCAAGAGATAATCGGCATCTCCGGTCATCAAATATGCTTCCATTACCTCCGGCCGTTTGGAAATGACGCGCTCGAAGGTTTCAAGGGCTGACTCTATCTGGCGTTCAAGGGTAACTTGTACAAAAACACTCAGCGAAAATCCTGCACTTCCCTGATTTAGGATCGCCGCGTAACGATCGATAATGCCAGCGTTTTCAAGGTCGCGTACGCGGCGCAAACACGGAGACGGTGATAGTCCTACCGCTCTAGCTAGGTCTACGTTGCTGATCCGACCATTACGCTGTAACTGATCCAGAATACGCCTATCAAAAATATCTAATCCAATTTTAGGCATTTTCGAATACCATAGATACAATTCGAGCAATTTTATTGCGTTAAAATTCGAATCTGGCAAGCACTTCGCAACATGCCTTGCGGACTTAAATGTTAAAATTTGATTTGTTTTACACGGGATTGGAGGAATGGCGAAACCCTTGCGTCTAGTCAGTAATCCGGAGCCAGCCTCGGAAAAGGGGACCAAATTAGAGGTTCTCGGTGCCCTCGAGAGAAAAGTGCTATGGCTGTCAAGTTGGATAATTCACAATGCAAATCATATCCGAGAAGCGCGTGATGGCCTGAAAGTTGGAGGGCATCAAGCCTCGAGCGCGTCTATGGTGACGATGATGACGGCGCTTTATTTCGACGTTCTTCGCCCGCAGGACAGGGTCGCGGTTAAACCTCATGCATCGCCAGTTTTTCACGCTATCCAGTATTTGCTCGGTAACCAGTCCTTAGAGAAGATACAGGGATTTCGTGCATTTGGGGGTGTACAATCATACCCGTCGCGAACAAAGGATACCGATGATGTCGATATCTCGACTGGTTCTGTCGGGCTTGGTGCTGCGCACACGGTATTCTCGTCTCTAGTGCAAGATTACGTTCGATTAAAAAATCTATCACCTAAAAATATAGAAGAAGGGCGCATGGTTGCGCTCGTCGGTGATGCAGAACTTGATGAGGGCAACATATACGAGGCGTTGCTGGAGGGATGGAAAAAAGACATTCATAATGTTTGGTGGATGATTGATTACAATCGGCAGAGTTTGGACTCTGTAATTTCTGACCGCTTGTTCGGCCGTATCGACCATTTGTTCGAAAATATGGGCTGGCGTGTGGTGATGATGAAGTATGGGAAAATGCTGGAGCAGGCGTTTGCCCAACCCGGTGGGGATGCTCTGAGAGAATGGATCGATACTTGCCCTAACTCTCTATATTCCGCTCTGACATTCAAGGGCGGTAAGTCCTGGCGCGAATACTTAAAACGCGATCTGGCGGGCGTTGGTGGTATCAAAGCGGTTCTCGATAGCCATGATGACGACATGCTTCACCGGCTTATGACGAACCTAGCGGGAAACGATCTAGAATTCTGCCTTGAGGCATTTAACGGAGTAACAGACGATGCCCCAACGTGTTTCATCGGCTACACCGTGAAAGGATTCGGATTACCTTTCGCAGGCCATAAAGATAACCATGCCGGGCTCATGAATTCCGAACAAATCAACGAACTTCGGGAGAAAATGAATATCCCAAAGGGGCATGAATGGGAACATTTTTCAGGTTTAGATCAGAGTCGAGAAGAACTTGAGCAGTTTTTGGCTGATGTACCTTTCGCGCAGCAATATCCGCGTAGGTTCAAAACACCTCAAATCAAAGTGCCGACGCTTGATATCCAGCCCCGATCTAAAATGTCGACCCAAGAGGGATTTGGGCGAATCCTTAATGAAATTGGTAAAAGCAGCAGCGAATTTGCCGATCGCATAGTCTCGACATCTCCAGACGTTACGGTTTCGACTAATCTTGGGCCGTGGGTGAACCGCCGTGGAATTTTTAGTCTGTCAGAAACCTCGGATACGTTTGCCCAGGAGGAGGTTGTTTCTGCTCAGAAATGGCAGATGACCCCGGCGGGACAGCATATTGAGCTTGGCATTGCTGAGACAAATCTTTTTCTTCAGCTCTCCGCACTTGGGCTTTCAAGCAGTATGTTTGGTGCACGACTACTTCCTATCGGAACGGTATACGATCCTTTCATCCGCCGCGGACTGGATGCTATGCATTATGGCTGTTATCAGGACTCCCGATATATGGTGGTGGCGACACCTTCGGGTATTACTCTAGCGCCAGAGGGTGGTGCTCACCAGTCGTCCGAAACACCGCTAATCACTCTTGCTCAGCCCAATATGGCCGCTTTCGAACCGGCCTACGTAGACGAGCTAGCGGAGATTATGCGCTGGGGCTTCGAATTTATGCAGGCTGATAATGGCGGGTGTGTTGCGATTCGACTATCAACCCGCATACTTGAACAGCCCAGTCGAGAGATGACGGCGGCACTTCGTGCAGACGTTACGTCCGGCGCATATTGGCTCCGAGAACCCGCCAAGGAAAGCAGCCTGATTATTGCCTGTAGTGGAGCGGTAATGCCCGAAGCTGTCTCCGCGTATGAAGATATTGTCGAGGACATCCCGGGTATTGGGCTGCTCGCTATCACCTCGGCGGACCGTATCCATATTGACTGGATTGGAGCCCGCCGAGCGCGTATGTCGGGTCAAGTAGAGTCGATTGCGCATATTGAGAAAATGCTATCGCCGCTTGCGAAAGACGCCGCTCTCGTGACGATTTGTGACGCCCATTCCAGTATGCTTGGATGGATGGGGTCGGTCGCTGGGCATCGTATTTATCCTCTTGGTGTCGATGAGTTTGGACAGTCAGGAGATCTACCCGACCTATATCATCACTATGGAATTGACAGTTGCGCGATACTCGACGCTGCGGCACGGGCCTGTGTTCGGCGCCTTGGGGGTTGATTTATCACCACCTGACCATTGCTCGAAGCCGCTGATTGATGTAGACCCCGGCCGATTGAGAGCTTCGGCTGACGGACGTGGGTGCCACGATTATTAGTGTCGCCCCAAACCAGCGGGCGTGGTGGAATTGGTAGACACGCAGGTTTTAGGTACCTGTGGCGCAAGCCGTGGGGGTTCGAGTCCCTTCGCCCGCACCAGAACGTTGCGTGTTCTGGGTTGTTTTTTATGTCGCCCGAATGGTGATGAAAAGAGAGATTTATGCAGGTTACAGAAACCATTAACGAAGGCCTGAAACGCGAATACGCGATCGTTATTCCTAAAGAGAATATCGACGGGCGCATGAACACACGCCTTACCGAGGTGGGTGGTACGGTAAACGTCCCCGGATTTCGCCCCGGGAAAGTACCCTTAGCTATACTGAAAAAGCGTTTCGGTGATGCGGTGCGCGGAGAAATTTTAGAACAGACGGTCCAGGATTCAATTAAGGACCTAATGCAGGATAAAGATCTTCGCCCAGCAACAGAGCCAAAGGTCGACCTCGTTACATTCGAAGACGGCTCAGACCTGGAGTACAAACTATCGATCGAGGTGATACCAGATATCGAACCTATCGACTTTAGCGTCATAGAACTCGAACGAATGGTCGCTGAAGTGCCTGACGAGGACGTTCAGAAATCAATTGAACGCCTGGCCGATCAGCAAAAGACCTATGCTTTGGAAGAGGGTCGTACCGCCGAAGATGGCGATCAACTGTTATTGAACTTCCTTGGCCGGATCGACGGAGAAGCATTTGATGGTGGAACCGCCGAGGGTATGGAACTATTGCTCGGAAGTGGCCAGTTTATACCGGGGTTTGAGGAACAATTGGTCGGCGCTAAGGCCGGTGAAAAGAAGACAGTCAATGTCGAATTTCCGGCGGATTACGGATCGGAAACTCTAGCTGGAAAAGCGGCGGAGTTTGAGGTTGACGTGACCGAGGTCAGAGCCCCTGCCAAAATTCAGATTGATGAGGAATTTGCTAAATCGATGGGTGCGGAAGACTTGGATGGTCTTCAATCAATGGTGCGGGATCAGATTGGGTCAGAGTATACGCAGGTCTCGCGTGGTCGGCTAAAACGAGAACTTCTCGATAAGCTCTCCAATACCGTGAATTTCGATGTGCCCCCCAGCATGTTGGAAAACGAATTCCAGACTATCTGGAAGCAACTTCAAGAGGCAAAGGAGCAGGATCGACTTGATGAGGACGACAAGGGTAAGTCGGATGAAGAACTTGAAGAGCGCTATCGGGAGATTGCCGCGAGACGGATTCGCCTCGGTCTTCTGTTGTCGGAGATCGGACGGGTTAACGACCTGACTGTAAATCAGGATGATCTGAATCGGGCAATGGCGGAACAAGCCCAACGTTTTCCGGGACAGGAAGCTCAGGTCATGAAGTTTTACACAGAAAATCCCCAGGCCATGCAGGATTTGCAGGCGCCAATTTTTGAGGAAAAGATTGTTGATTACATCCTTGAACTCGCGAAGGTGACGGAACGTAATGTGGCCATTGAGGAACTTCTAGCTGACCCGGGCGGAGACGGCGTCAGTGATCCAAACTCCAACGTTAAAAAGGCTAAGAAGGCTAAGAAGGCT
>DBHK01000015.1:188480-195994 GCA_002295635.1 Alphaproteobacteria bacterium UBA830
AAGGCTAAGAAGGCTAAGAAGGCTGTGAACAAAAAGTCGGCAAAGGCATAACAAGCGTAAAAGGTAAATGACTAAAATCGTATATAGCGCCCAAATTCGTAACTCGCGCGGTTTATATTGCACGCCGTGCCTAACATCGCTGGAGACCTAATGAACCTCAGCAATCAAACCAGAATGAACTCTCTTGTCCCGATGGTGGTCGAACAGACCAATCGCGGCGAAAGAGCCTACGACATCTATTCCAGGCTCCTCAAGGAGCGCATAATTTTCCTTGTAGGACCAGTCGAGGATCATGTGTCCAGCCTAATCTGTGCACAATTGCTTTTTCTCGAGTCAGAAAATCCGACCAAGGATATTTCTTTCTATATTAACTCTCCGGGTGGACTGGTGACCGCAGGACTCGCAATCTACGATACCATGCAGTATGTGCGGCCAGATATCTCCACAGTGTGTATCGGGCAGGCGGCATCGATGGGGTCACTGCTTCTAGCGGCAGGTGCTGACGGTAAGAGATACTCACTTCCCCATTCTCGTATTATGGTCCATCAACCTTCGGGTGGATTCCAGGGGCAGGCGACTGACATCGAAATTCACGCGAAGGAAATTTTGTCTTTACGGGCACGGTTGAACGATATTTATGTTCAGCATACCGGCCAAGACCTGAAGGTTATTGAGGAGGCTATGGAACGCGATAAGTTCCTTGACCCAGAAGAAGCCAAGGAATTCGGTATAGTCGACGAAGTGGTAAATCAGCGGCCAGTTCCGGATGCCCTAGATGACGAATCGGAGAAACCATCTGATTGAGATAGAATTTGTTTTCTTAGTAATAATTTGGAAGTCTGGAATGCGGAAAACATCGTACCTAATACGGAAAAGAACTTTATGAGAGCTCGGGTATGACTTTTACGACCAAGAAATCTGAGCCGTGGCTTCCGCAAGCTGGCAGATGGACGCAGGCGGACGCACTGGTTAACATGTGTTCGAGTGTACGAGGCATTAAGGGTAATCCATGAGCAAGACCGGTAGCGGAGACTCAAAAAACGTTTTGTATTGTTCTTTTTGCGGAAAGAGCCAGCACGAAGTCAGGAAACTTATTGCCGGGCCGACTGTATTCATTTGCGATGAATGCGTAGAACTTTGCATGGATATCATTCGCGAAGAACACAAGACGACACTCGTAAAGTCGCGCGAAGGGGTCCCAACCCCTAAAGAAATATGCTCTGTCTTAGATGACTATGTGATCGGCCAAGCTCACGCGAAACGTGTGCTATCGGTTGCAGTTCACAACCATTACAAGCGGCTGTCCCACGGACAAAAAAATAATGACGTTGAAATCGCGAAGTCTAATATCATCCTTATTGGACCCACAGGATGCGGTAAGACTTTACTGGCGCAGACATTGGCTCGGATATTAGACGTACCGTTTACGATGGCTGATGCAACAACGCTGACTGAAGCGGGTTATGTCGGTGAAGATGTTGAAAACATAATCCTCAAGCTTCTTCAGGCAGCGGATTACAATGTTGAACGGGCGCAGCGTGGTATTGTATATATCGACGAAGTAGACAAGATTTCTCGCAAATCAGATAATCCGTCCATCACGCGGGACGTGTCGGGTGAGGGCGTTCAGCAAGCGTTACTTAAAATAATGGAAGGCACGGTTGCGTCAGTCCCGCCGCAGGGGGGGCGTAAACACCCTCAACAGGAGTTCCTGCAAGTCGATACGACTAACATTCTTTTTATTTGTGGCGGGGCTTTTGCGGGGCTCGACAAAATAATTAGCGATCGTGGGCAAGGTACCAGTATCGGCTTTGGCGCAGATGTGCGCGATCCCGACGATCGAAAGACCGGAGAAATACTGCGCGATATCGAGCCCGAGGATTTACTGCGCTTTGGGCTAATTCCAGAATTCGTGGGACGTCTGCCTGTTATAGCGACGCTGGAGGATCTTGATGAAGCCGCACTCATCCAAATCCTGACTACACCAAAAAACGCATTGGTTAAACAATATGGACGCCTATTCGAGATGGAAGGTGTCACACTTACATTTGCGGAAGATGCACTTTCAGCGATATCGAAAAAAGCGATTGGTCGAAAAACGGGTGCGCGGGGTTTGCGCTCTATTTTGGAGAGTATATTGCTCGAAACGATGTACGAGCTCCCGAGCTTGGAAGGCGTTGAGGAGATCGCTGTAAACGGTGAAGTCGTAGAGGGCAGGTCACAGCCACTTTATATTTACGCAGACAAACTGGAGGAAAGCGGAACTTCCGCTTGATAACTGCTGTCTTGATTTCACGCCCAATAGATCCATTTAAAAAATTGGTGCAAGTGTACCTTTAGCCCCCTAAAGCATAGTGTAAATAGGATTTAAATATGTCGGATACCGCAAAAAAAACCATATTCCCGGTGTTGCCACTTAGGGATATCGTGGTCTTCCCGCACATGATTGTGCCGCTGTTCGTGGGGCGTGATAAGTCTGTTAAAGCCCTTGAAGATGTTATGCAGGACGATAAACAAATCCTGCTAGTAGCGCAAAAAGATGCGGGTCAAGACGATCCTGCAATTGATGAAATTTATGATGTCGGGACTATCGGTACAGTACTCCAGTTACTTAAACTCCCGGACGGCACAGTTAAGGTGCTGGTTGAAGGGAGTCAGAGGGCCAAAGTAGTAAGATATACAGACAAAGCAGAATTTTTTCAGGCTGAAGCCGAACTAATAGTTGAGACAGCAGACAAAGATAAGGACATAGAAGCACTTTGTCGTTCTGTCATAAGCCAGTTCGAGCAATACATAAAATTAAACAAGAAGATACCTCCCGAGGTTCTTGTATCGTTAAATCAAATGGAAGATGAGTCGAAACTGTCGGATACTATTGCCTCGCACCTTGCTCTAAAAATTTCGGAAAAACAGGAGCTTTTAGAACTAGTGTCGCCGGCCGAAAGGCTGGAAAGAGCCTACTCATCTATGGAGTCAGAAATCGGTGTGCTGCAAGTTGAAAAGCGTATCCGCAGTCGAGTTAAACGCCAAATGGAGAAGACTCAGCGTGAGTATTATCTCAATGAACAGTTGAAGGCGATCCAGAAAGAACTCGGCGAAACTGAAGACGGTCGCGATGAGGCAAGTGAATTTGAGGAACGAATAGAGAAAACTAGGCTCTCGGCGGAGGCTAAGGAGAAAGCAGGGCAAGAATTGAAGAAGTTAAAGGCGATGAGTCCGATGTCGGCTGAAGCCACCGTCGTGCGCAATTACCTTGACTGGCTTCTCAGCATACCTTGGGGCAAGCGTTCCCGCGTTAAGAAAGATATCAAAGCGGCAGAGAGGATCCTTAACAGAGACCACTACGGGTTGGAAAAGGTCAAGGAGCGCATCCTTGAATATCTTGCTGTTCAGACTCGCGTCCGCAAAATAAAAGGCCCGATTCTTTGTTTAGTAGGCCCCCCGGGCGTCGGTAAGACCTCGCTGGGTAAATCCATCGCTACCGCGACAGGCAGGAACTTCGTTCGTATGTCTCTTGGCGGTGTTCGTGATGAGGCGGAAGTTCGTGGCCATCGGCGTACCTATATCGGGTCAATGCCAGGTAAAGTTATTCAAGGTATGAAGAAGGCTAAGACGTCTAACCCACTCTTTCTTTTGGATGAAATAGATAAGCTTGGTGCCGATTGGCGAGGTGATCCTTCCTCGGCGTTGCTTGAGGTATTGGATCCAGAGCAAAACAATACATTCGCCGATCACTACTTGGAAGTCGATTATGATTTATCCGATGTAATGTTTGTAACGACGGCAAACACCTTGCGGATGCCGCAGCCATTGCTCGATAGAATGGAAACCATTCGATTATCGGGCTACACAGAGGATGAGAAAGTTCAAATAGCTAAACGACACTTGATTACTAAGCAGCTAAAATCGCACGGCCTGAAGAAAAATGAATGGTCGATTTCGGACGACGCCCTGCGTGATTTGGTGCGTTTATATACTAGAGAAGCGGGAGTGCGGAATTTAGAGCGCGAACTCGCAAATCTTGCACGAAAGGCTGTCAAGGATCTTGCTACGAAAAATAAAAAATCAATTCGGGTCACCCGCCGAAACCTCGACAAATTTGCCGGAGTTCCCCGCTATCGCTATGGCGAAATGGAAAGTGAAGACCTAGTAGGTGTTACTACGGGTCTAGCATGGACTGAAGTTGGCGGAGAGTTATTGTCTATTGAAGCCCTCTTAATGCCGGGCAAAGGCAACGTCTCGCAAACTGGTAAGCTGGGAGACGTGATGCAAGAGTCAGTCCAGGCGGCACGGAGCTACGTCCGGTCACGGATGTCGGTATTTGGCGTTAGTCGCAAGTTTTTTGACAAACGCGATATTCATGTCCACGTGCCAGAGGGCGCGACACCTAAAGACGGCCCGTCCGCTGGTGTGGCGATGTGCACATCCATTGTCTCGTCTCTTACAGGTATTCCAGTACGTCGTGATGTGGCCATGACCGGTGAGATCACTCTTCGTGGTCGGGTCCTTCCAATCGGTGGGCTCAAAGAAAAGCTTTTGGCTGCCCACCGCGGTGGTATTACGACCGTCTTAATCCCTAAGGAGAACGAAAAGGATTTAGTGGAGATTCCCGACAACGTTAAAAAAGGATTAAAAATAATTGCTGCGAGCACTGTGGATGAAGTTCTTAGTGAGGCACTGTCGCGTGAACCAGTACCCATTGATCTTGAGGAAGACGAGGACGACATCGTCTCCGGCGCCGATGGTGATAAAGATACCGAGGGCGTAGTAACCCATTAATTAATCTGTACGCTGAGCATTTATTTGGGCCCCCGCAGTCTGGCGGGGGCCTTTTTTTAATTGGTGAAGGACCCCACGAAACCCAGCAAATTCCTATTACCGAATCGATTTGGGCGATTCGCGGTAGAAAAACAGCTTAAACCGGCAGAAAACTGGGACTTTCTTGATTGACCCCGGAGAAAAACCGCCATTACACTGATGATATGTATTGGAGATTTCCGCCGCTATCCGATGCACTCGAAAAACAGCGGCATTACGGATTCATGATTTGAAAGGGCGTGTCGTGAACAAAAATGATCTCGTGGCTGCCGTGGCTGACGGTGCAGACCTATCCAAGGCAGATTCAGCGAAAGCTGTCGACGCTGTGTTTGACTCCATTACGGGGGCTCTGAAGGGAGGAGGCGACGTGCGTCTCGTCGGTTTTGGAACCTTCAGTGTAGCTAATCGGAAAGCCTCAACTGGGCGTAATCCTCGCACCGGTGAGGCAATTCAAATTCCAGCATCGAAACAGCCGAAGTTTAAGGCCGGTAAAGGTCTGAAAGACGCGGTAAACTAAACAGCTTTTCCACCAGAAAAACATGCCGGCCGCCGATGGGCGGCCGGTTTTGTTTTATCGGCTTGTTGTATGGAAATCTATCAAGGGTTTTTGTATACATACGTCTAAGGGGCGGTTAGCTCAGCTGGGAGAGCGACGCGTTTACACCGCGTAGGTCGGCGGTTCGAACCCGTCACCGCCCACCACTTAACCTTTTATTCTTCCACGATACCGATATGCGTGGAAAACAATCGGGAAACAAAAAGGAACAGTGGGCAAAAATGTTTAATACCGATAACAGACACCTTATCAAGACTAATGTATGCGCCGTTTGTGTTTTAAGCTGGTGTCGTGAGGATACTTGGTGGGAGATTTAAACCGAACCTACGGTATGTACTTTTTGTTTGTCATCAGGCTCTAGTATGCGAGAGATCTGGCTGGGCCTTCCAGGCAATTTCCGCGGCATTATATGGCTAACAGTCGGTGTCTTTATTTTGTCGGGGGTGAACGTTCTCGTAAAAATTCTGGGAAGCAAATTCCACGCGATAGAAATCGCATTTTTTCGATACCTCGTAGGGTTTATTATTCTTAGTCCGGTTTTCGTCCGGATGGGCTGGGAACAGCTGCGCACGGAGCGACTACCCCTCCATTTAATGCGAATGAGCTTAGCCTTCGTTGGACAGGTTTTAGTTTTTCTATCGGTTATTTATCTACCCCTTGCCGATGCCACGGCCTTTATGTTTACAAAGCCGATATTTACTGCAGTTGCGGCGGTTTTGATACTGCATGAGGCCGTCACTAAAAAGCGCTGGTTTTTAACAGCACTAGGTTTTGGTGGTGTTTTGATAATGCTTCGGCCGGGGTCGGATGGTATAGATTTTATTGCCCTGATCGCTGTTATCGCTGCCGCAATCTGGGGTACCGCAAATGTTCTCATAAGGATGCTCTCGACTACTGAGCCGACTACGCGGATCCTATTTTACTATCATGTGGGAGGTGTGGTTGTTTTTTTGGGACCAGCCCTGTGGTTCTGGCAATCCCCAACTAACTTTGAGTTAATGTTGCTTGTTGCAATCGGGGGTGGCACGACAGCCTGTATGTTTTGTTATTTTAGGGCGTTTGCTGTGGGTGAGGCGAATGCAGTTGCGCCGGCAGAATACACAGGCCTCGTTTACGCAGCCTTGCTGGGATTTTTCATTTTCGCCGAGCTACCTTCTATTTGGGTTGCATCTGGGGCACTTGTTATTATCGGTAGTACCTACTTTATCGCTCGTGACGAGAGCAAAATCAGGTCCATTGCGGAAAATAGTGAGACCACGAGATAATAAGCCTACTAACGTATCATTAGCTCTATAAAAGTGCGCAAAAGACTGAATGCGACGTTCGATCGAGATCCGTTAGTCCTGCTTAGGAATTGACTCGCCTATTTTCCGATTGAAAGAGCGGTGTCTTATGATGATGACTGAGTTCTATGAATACGGGCTCGTTTTGTAGCAGTACTATCCATAAGAAATAAGGAAACAGATGACTGATATAACGGAACTGGAAGACCTCGAAGAAAAGCGCTACTCAGCAATGCTGGATGCGGATGTTGCTGTACTTGAAGATCTCCTGCACGACGATCTTGCATACATGCACTCGACCGGCGATTTAGAAAATAAGGAGAGCTACGTCTCTTCCCTAAGCGAGGGTACATCAGCTTATAAAATGATTCGCTGTAATGACAGAACTATTCGGGTCCACAACAATATAGGTCTTGTTTTTCACCATTTAGAGGCGGATGTGGTGTTCCATGGTATCGAACGCCATCTGGACAATCGGCTGCTTGCGGTGTGGAGCCGGGATGGTGGAAAATGGCGAATGCTGGCTTTGCAATCGGGGCCAGTTGTTAGATAGAACAACTTGGGCTCTGCACTCCCGGACAATGACCAAGTTTCCATCGGTATGCTGGAATTTTGATAGCGTTTTGGGCTTGGGAACGGGGTAGACAAAAGGCGCTCTAATATTCGCGACTTTTGCCATGTGACAGCACGGGAAACTATGGTAAACAGTGGGATGTGACGCGGAAAATAAAGTCGCGAAAGATTTTTTCGACATTCCGAAAAACATAGCCTGATCAATGTATTAGGCATTGTGGGGGTGTAGCTCAGTTGGTTAGAGCGCTGGCCTGTCACGCCAGAGGCCGCGGGTTCGAGTCCCG
>DBHK01000015.1:196326-196552 GCA_002295635.1 Alphaproteobacteria bacterium UBA830
TCCCGTCACTCCCGCCACTTTTTTCCCAGTTTCTGCGGTTTTTAGTCGGCCAGGTACTAAGCTAGGTACTAAAAGTGATTTGAACCTCTTGTTAAATCGATACAATGGGTCACATTCACCGCCAATGTAGCGATAGCCCGCCCAGAAAACCCGGGTTCTAGGTTTTGGCCATCTGGTTGGAACCTTCACTCGTGGAAACTTGACGACAGATGCGTTCATCGACGCA
>DBHK01000017.1:0-94090 GCA_002295635.1 Alphaproteobacteria bacterium UBA830
CATCTTCATTTCTGCTGCACACATGTCGTTTCTCCTTTTTCCCGTTTTAGCCCCCGCGTTTGTCGGCGGGAGAACGGTATAAAAAGCCGCGTTAGTCGGCGGCAGGACATAGCTAGCCAGATGTGCTGCCCGGCAAGCTGCTCAAGTGCTTGGTTTTGGATGAAGTTTTACAGACATCCTGCGACGCGCTTTAAGTCGCAATTTCTGGGTCAAGCCACCACGTATCGGGGAATTTATCATCCCCTTCACGCTCCAGAGTTAGGTAATTGTGTAGCCTGAAAATACTTAGATATGCAAGTGATAGACCTTCAAAGTGACTATTCTATCCCACAGGCCGCCCCGCCATCATTCGAACAGCACGATATTCGATGACTTTGGCGCCGTCCTGGTTAATAACGTTGTTCATTGTGGTAACAATTCCCCTGCCACCCTTGCTAGTTGGCCGCACGGTGAGGACTTCAACTTCTGCATGGATCGTATCCCCGGCGAAAACCGGGCCCAGCACTCTCTTTTCGATTTCCAGCAAAGCAAGGCCGGTTGTCTGCATTGTCGATTGGACTAGAAGCCCCTCTATAAGGGTATAGACTAAAGCTGCCGGTGCTACGCGACCGCCCATAGGACCACCCCCATGATCTCCAAATGTCAGATCCGTAAACAGGGTTTCTACCATACCAGTAACGCCGATAAAATTTACTATATCCGGTTCTGTGACGGTACGGTTCAGTGTTTTAAATTGTTCACCAACTTCAAGATTATCCCAGTAAAGCCCAAGACCGAGGGTTTTCATGCGCCATTCTCCCTAATCTAATTTATCGCACCGCTAGCCCGCAGACTGTCGATCTCCACAAAATCGTATCCCGCCTCAAGTAAAATCTCGTTGGTGTGTTCGCCAAGCTTCGGTTGTAACCTATTAATTGCTCCCGGCGTTCGGTCAAACTGAATAGGAATATCCGGTATCGTGATCGCCCCCTCTGTCGGGTGATGCTCAGTCCGGAAAAAATTGATTGCCTGCAAGTGTGGGTCATCCGGCAAGCTCTCAAGTTCTATTATTTCACCGCAGGGTATTTCTAACCGTGATAACACTTCTAACCATTCGGCGGTCGTGCGAGTAGAAATGAACTTTGCGGAAAGGCTGTAAACGACTTCGATGTTATCAGCCCGACTTGAGAGGTTATTAAAACGAGGATCATCCTTGAGGTTTGGCTCTCCAACTTCGGCCCAGAACCTCTCCCACTGTGAATCGGTGTAAGCAAGGAGACAAATATAACCGTCCCTTGTTTTATAGGGTCGGCGGGAAGGCGCCAGAACCCGGGAATATCCCATTGGGCCCTCTGGAGGTTGAAAGGCGTGTCCAAAAATATGATCGGCCATATTGAAGGCAACCATGGTTTCGAGCATCGGGATTTCAGCGAATTGACCCTTTCCTGATCGCTCCCGCTCATATAACGCGGCAAGGATTGCGTTCACAGTTACAAGGCCACAG
Organism: Alphaproteobacteria bacterium UBA830; assembly: GCA_002295635.1. GTDB lineage: Bacteria > Pseudomonadota > Alphaproteobacteria > MPNO01 > UBA830 > UBA830. The sequence continues at coordinate 1,484 of DBHK01000017.1, forward strand.
GTCTTGTCGGCCATGATGGTCGGCATGTAGCGCGGTTCACCAACCAAACGTGCCATTAGATCCGCGCTGCCGCTCAAGCCCTGAATAACATCGTCATAAGCGGGACGGCCTGAATAGGGCCCGTCTATTCGGAACCCGTGTACGCCGGCATAGATAATTCTTACGTTTCGATCTAATACGGTAGAATAACCAAACCCAAGTCTCTCGATCGCCTGTGGTCGAATAGAATGCAGGAATACATCGGCTTCATCGATCAATCGCCAAAGTATCTCTTTTGCCTCCTCCTTCTTCAGATCAAGAACGATTGACCGTTTATTACGGTTCAAACCCATGAACAACGCCGACATATCCTCAGACCTCGAAGGACCGGTGTACCGCGTGGTATCCCCGGCGGGCCCTTCAATTTTTATAATATTCGCACCCATATCACCGAGCGTCTGAGTTGCCAGGGGACCCAAAACTACCGACGTCAGGTCGAGAACGCGAACACCATCGAGTGGACCCGCCATTCAGATATCCCGCACCGCGGGCAGGATCTTATCGCCAAAAACGTGTAATGATTTCATGATTTCATCCTGCGAAAGGGAACCGAAATCGAGAAGAAAAGAAACCTGAGTGATACCTATACGTCTTAATTCTTCGATCCGCTCTATTACTTGGTCTGGGCCACCCATCACGACGCGGCCGGGAAAATACCGATCAAAAGTTAGCTGTTCCGTCCCCTTGTCTCTTTGATCGTAACCCTTGTAGGCTTCTGGGTCCGGCGGCTTGCTGGCCGCCTCCTTACCGGCAAGACCATATTCACCCATCGGTCCATCCACTATCTCTCTTAACCTGTCGTCATCTTGCTTTTCCATGAAATGCGCATGATAGACACAGCAAACCTCGTGGTGTTCAACATCCCGACCGTATTTAGGCAGTGCATCTCGGTACCAGGCGATACGTTCAGTCGCAAGTTCGTGATCAACATGATAGGCTACGTAAAGGAGGTTTAAGCCCTGCTCTGCTGTCCACTCAAAACTCTCTGGAGACATTAGGCAGGCATTCCAGATTTTGGGTTCTTTCTGCAATGTAGGCGGCAGAACGGGCAGGCCCGACATATCCGGCCGAAACTTACTTTCGAACTCTAAAGGCATACCGGACCAGGCCTTTTTCACAAGGTCGAGCCCCTCTTTGACGCGATCGCGGCTTTCTTTCATAGGCACACCGAAGGAATCAAACTCGTCTCTAATGAAACCCCGCCCGACACCGAGATCAAACCGACCATTGGAAAGTTGATCAAGGGTTGCTGCTTGTTCGGCAACCCTGACCGGGTCATTCAAAGCCATCACTGTAGCCCCGGTAGCGAGACGTATATTCTGCGTCCTACCCGCCAGGTAACTTAGGAACGCGTAGTTGGCTGACAAAAACCCGCCGTGGCGAACAAAATGATGTTCCACCATCCAAACGTAATCGATCCCGATATTGTCGGCATACTCGACCTGCTGGACAATATTGTGCATATGCATATTGACGTCGCGTTGATCCGGAAGGTAGGTGGGAAGGTAAAATAGACCGAACTTCATATTCGATACCTCTACTCATAATATTCCAGACTTTTCTAGTGCACTTCTAACTAATACAATTCTCTCGTCAGGTAACCAACACTAGAAATTAAAAACAGGAAAAAGCTGTGTCAGAGCACGAAAATATCCTTCGCGAAAAATTGAGCATAGCTTGGCGGTTTTTTTACGGTCGCGGTTTTGTTGATGGTTTTGGGCATATTAGTGCCCGCACTGATGACCCAAACATCGTCCTGATGACGCCGCACGATCTCGGAAAGGTCTCTCATCCGGAGGACTTTCTTCTCTGTGATCTCGATGGCAACCTGATCGGAAAAAAAGGCAAACTGCCTGGCGAATTACCGATCCATTTAGAGGTCTTCAAAGCGCGAGCGGACGTCAATTCGGTGGCGCATTTCCATACTCACAATGCTACCAGCTTTTCGATGTCTGAACACAATCTGAAACCCACTTATTTCATGGCATCTATTTTCAACAAGGGTATTCCAGTACATCCCGACTCGAGACTAATCATGACTGAGGAGCGCGGCCGGGCCATGGCAGAGACCCTAGGTGATTGCCGCGCAATGCTCCTGCGTGCTCACGGCATCGTAGTCACTGGCCCGGACGTCGAGGAGATGACCACTGGGGTCTACTTCATGGAAGACAATGCAAAACGCACCGCCATAGCCGCATCTATGGGCGATTACGAAACTCTGGGCGAAGCAGAAATGGATGAAATCTCTGGCGAAATGCTGAAAACACGAGGGCCAATCGGCCGTGTTTGGGCTCTCGCGGAAATAGAGGCGAAAGAGGCCGACTGACCGCTGCTGACTTGGAAAGTTAGAGCAGAATGCCCAAAAATACTCCTACAGTCAGGCAGCTCGAGCTCTCATAACCTCCTGATGTGCGTTTTCAAACAGGTAGGTCCCCTGCAGATATTCTCGCATGGCTGCCTTATCACCGTCGGAAACAGGTTTAAAGGGTGGGTAAGGATCCCCCAATGGCATGCCAACTACTTCCATCGCTGCTTTAAGTGCTGGTGCTAAACCGTACGACATCCAGCGCGCGGGCCAAAGTGCGAATTGTCTCTGCAAACGGGCCGCTTCGGTATGATCGCCGGCATTAAATGCATTTATGATCGCATTAGCGATATATGCGCCGGGTGGTGGCATTGTCGCACCGGATCCCCCTAGCTGGATCGACGCTAGTAGCATTTGCATGGTGGTGAAATATTGCGCATGCCCTCCGTGATCGATCTCTTCGATAAGGCGGGATACACGTGCCAGATCCCGGGAACTCTCTTTTACGTATTTGACGCGATCCAACTTCGCGAGCTCTAACGCCCAGAATGGATTGACTTCTGCACCCGGCCCCGGATTGAGATATAGCATGATTGGCAGGTCGGTCTCATCCGAGATCGCCTCATAATAAGATATCAGGTCATCAAGCGTCGGTGCTCCCCCGAAGGGCCGCAAAGGAGCAAGGATCTGCAGGGCGTGAGCTTCTAGATCCTGGGCCATTTGAGACAACTCGATCGCTGTCTTGACGTTCGCATGGGATACTCCGACGACAGCGGGCACCCGCCCGTCGACGAATTCAACCGTCCGACGAATTAGTTCGCAGCGATCTTCGAAAGATAGAAAATGGTATTCAGTAGTTTCGACACCAGCGGCTGATACCATCATCGCGCCACAGTCCTCGATTATGTAATCCACTTCATGCTCAAGAACGTCAAAATCAACATTGAGATCTTTGTTGAAAGGGGTAAGTGGGGGAACAACTAACCCTGGGGTCTTCATTGGACAGCTCTCCAAAAAATGATTTCCAGAAAAATCTGAATACTCTGCTCGGAGCATCCTACCATCCTGTATTACAATTCCAAATATACCCGTCTGGACAGCCCCCAAGGTATTTCAGTGAATGGTTTGTCCCCCATCAACAACGATCGAGGCACCGTGCACATAGGACGCTGCATCAGACGCCAGAAAAGCTATGACATTGGCGATCTCGTCGCACTCGGCTAACCGGTTTAGCAGTGCGAGCTCCTCAACGATTTTTCCATCCACCATACCAGAGTCGATATATTGTTTTACCCTTGGCGATAGCGTTGCTCCGGGACAGACCCCGTTTACCCTTATATTCTCATGCCCATAATCCACAGCTAGTTGCCGGGTCAGAGACAAAACACCCCCTTTAGCCGCGCAGTAGACCGGCATTTCGGGATGCCCGATAATGCCGAAAGTCGACGCAACATTAATTATCGACCCCCCTCCCCGCGCCTTACGCAGCATAGGGAGAAATGCTTTACACATATAGAAAACACTCGACAGGTCGATACCGATTATTCGGTGCCAGTCATCTTCTTCCAGTTCTTCGAGCTTTTTGACAAAATTAGTGCCCGCATTGTTAACAATCGATTTAACATGGCCGTGATGTTTCTTTACTGAGGCTGCTAGTGCGTCGACCTCCGCTTTTATCGATACGTCTACGACATGTCCTTCACAGGCAGCACCAGCATCGGCTAACAGTTTTTCAGTCTGATGAACATTTTCTTCGGTCTTGCTGACAATAATTACCAGCGCCCCAAGTTCCGCCAGGACCTCGCAGGTGGATCGACCAATACCCTGCCCGCCTCCAGTAACAAGGACTGGCGCGCCGTCGAACTGGAGGCTTTCCAACATTTTCATCTACTCCGCTGCTATCGCGGGCTCGAACCCCGCATAGTTATTTTCATCTAGTGTCTGTAATTCAGGAACTACCTCGGTAGCAAGTAGACGTATGTTCTTTTCTGTGAGGTTCGCCGGCAATGTTCCAAACTGAGGCATGACCAAAACATGCCCAAACCCTGCCTGCCGATGCCGCTCTATGAGCATTCTGCGGACGGTGTCAGGGCTTCCGACCACTATAACGCCACGTTCCATCAAATCGCTGACCTTCTGTCCGCCGCGAAGGGCTGCTTTGTGGGCAAATATTTTTTTCATTGAAGATGTGGTCATGTAACCCGGCGGCACAAACATAGACTGAGATATTTTCGGTAAAAACGTATTAAACAGCGATTCAATATGGGGGCGAACCTCCTCAACCGCTCTCTCGTCAGTCTCGGCACAGTATACCGGAACGCTCCACGCTATCTGGCTGGAAGAGGCTGTATAACCATATTTCTCCTCAGCGACGGATCGATACAGATTTAAATATCTCAGAACACTATCAAAGGCCGAATAGGCTTGTAAGTAGGTGTATTTTCGATCGGGATGCGCCGCCCATACTATAGTCTCTGTAGACCCCTGAGACGGACACCAAATTGGCGGATGGGGAGCCTGATAAGGACGTGGCCACATGTTCACGTATTCCAAGTGATAGTGCTTTCCCTCAAATGCAAAAGGCCCGGTTTCAGTCCAAGCTCGGATTACGAGATCATGAGCCTCCATGTGGCGTTCCAACGAAAATGCTGGATTCACGCCCATCGAAAAATATTCGCAGCCGACACCTCGGACCATACCAGTGATAAGCCGACCGCCGGTTATATTGTCTATCATCGCATGCTCTTCCGCGAGAGTGAGGGGGTGCTCCCGGAGCGCAAACGCGTTACCGAGAATAGCGATCTTACAGTTTCCCGTTTTTCGAGCTAGCGCGGCGGCCATCACTACGGGCGATGGCATCAATCCATAGGCATTTTGATGGTGCTCATTAACACTCACTCCATCGAAACCCAGTTCCGCGGCTAATTCCAATTCGTCTAGATAACGGTTGTACAAGTCATGGCCGACCTTTGGATCAAAATAGCTATTCGGTAGCTTGAGCCATACGGAGCTGTATTCCTCGGCATAGGACATGTCGAGGGCGCCATATGGCATCAAGTGAAATGCAAATACCTTCATGCAACAGATTCCTATGAAAGAGGTGCGTCACCAACAGCGATTATGTACTCATCCAGAATTATGCGGCACAAATGCCCAAATCTATTCGGCGGCCACCTGTGTCGGTTCAAAACCTCGATATTCCTTTTCTCCAAGCGGTTGAATCGCCGGAAGCACTTCTTCCGAGAATAGCCGGATGTTCCGTTCAGTCTTATCAGCGGGCAAGGTCCCAAAGTGAAGCAGTGCAACGAAGGTGCCAAAACCCAGAACTTTATGGCATTCGATTATCTTTTTACGCACAGTTTCCGGGCTGCCGACAAGGATTACGCCATTTTCAATCAGGGTTTCCATTTTCGCGCCGCCAGTGATGTTGCGCTTGTGAGCCGCGACCCGCTTATAGGACTCAACCGACATATATCCCGGCGGGAAAAGCTGCTCGAACGGCAGGTACAAGAATTTGTTGAATAGAGCTTCCATGTGTTCTGTCGCTTCTTCCACAGCCTGTTCGTCGGTGTCGGCAATATAGACAGGGGCAGTCCACCCGATTTGGTCAGAGGAAGCCTCGTATCCGTATTGCGAAGCCGCCACCTGGCGATACTGATCCAGGAATTTGCAAACATTGGAAAACGGGCTGTAATTCTGGGTGTAGACATATTTGCGTTCGGGATGCGCAGCCCATTCGATTGTTTCGGTCGAGCCAAGCGACGGGCACCATATCGGCGGGTGTGGCTCCTGGTAGGGACGTGGCCACATATTCACATACTCAAAGTGGTAGTGCTTGCCCTCAAAAGCGAAGGGTCCGGTTTCTGTCCAGGCGCGAATGACGAGATCATGCGCCTCCATGTGTCGCTCGTGACTGAAAGTTGGGTTCGCCGCTAGCGAATAGAATTCCGCGCCGATGCCGCGCACAAAACCGGTAATCAGTCTCCCACCGGTGATACAGTCAATCATTGCATGCTCTTCCGCGAGCGTCAGCGGATGTTCCCGCAGCGCAAAGGCATTGCCCAGAATGGCGAGTTTACAGTTTTCGGTTCTCCGGGCAAGCGATGACGCCATTACAACGGGAGACGGCATCAGACCATAGGCGTTCTGGTGGTGTTCGTTAACCGCTACGCCATCGAAGCCAACCTCCGCAGCGAACTCCAACTCGTCCAGATAACGATTGTACAGCTCGTGACCCACCTTGGGGTCGTACAATGAATTTGGCAGCGTGATCCACGCTGACGGGTGCTTGTCACGTTCAACCATATCGAGCGATGCGTAGGGCATCAAATGGAACATAAATGCCTTCATCGTTTTCCCCCCGTCAAAGGGTGGTCTCTATTGATCAAGCCGCATTCGCTTGTAGGAAACCTGAAACGGCATCAACAAAGGGTCCAGACTGCTCTACGTGCGGCAAGTGACCGGCCTCTTCGATCATGGTCACCTTTGATCCTGCAATAATCTTGCCGAACTCATCGGCATAGACCGGGTCGACGATCTTGTCGGTATCACCCCAAATAACATGGGTCGGCAACGTGATACGGTGCAACCACTTGCGTAAATTCGGGTTGAAAAGGCGCGGTTGCCAGCCTAGCCGGGCGGTAGCCACCCGGTTGCGGATTTGGATGTCAACCTGCTCCTCGGTCAGCTCCATATTCAGGATGTTGTCCGCGAAGGATTGGTCGACGAAGATTGCCCGCACCAAATCGTCGGGGTCCATCATAAAGATATCGGCTATGGGTTTGCCCGCGATCCGAATGCCGGCGGAACCAACTAAGGTCAGGCTTTTTAGCCGTGTGCAGTTGCGCACCGCTATTTCCATTGCCAGCCAGCCTCCCAGGGAGTTACCAACCAAGTGGACCCCGTCTAGGTCCATATGATCCAAGAAATCTAGATAGAACATCGCAAGATCATCCATGTTATCCAGCCACTCGGGTTCATCCGACAGGCCGTAGGTCGGATGGTCCGGCACCATTAAATCATGAGATTCAGAGAGGGATTGAAAAGTCGGGATCCAACCCGCAACACCACTGGCACCGTGCAGGAAAAGCATCGGTTCGCCCGATCCGCCTTGGCGCAGATGAACTTCGGTTCCCCTAATATCGATTTTACTTTCGGTGCAGTCTGCCATCCGGTTTTCTCCGTTATTCCGATGCGTTTTCATGCCCGCCAAGGCCAGGCTTGTATTTCTTGTCGAGGAAATCGCCGATCCCCTCTTCGCGGAAAGCATTTGCTTGCCTTGCCGTATGCTGCGATTGCAATGTTGATGCGTAGTCCATGGCAACATCCCACTCCATATCCATAGAATTACGATAGATCTCGAGGGTTCCCTGGAGTGCAGAAAGATCCTTGTTAGCAATTTCTCGACCGAGTGCCATCACGTCATCGCGCAGGTGCTCTCCGGGGACCGCATAATTCACTAACCCGATTTCGGCAGCTGTCTGGCCGCTCATCGGCCTACCGGTCAGTGCATACAACATATAGTCCCGAGGACGGAGAAGGTTTCCCATGGATTTTCCGACGCTGCCTCCGGGAAACATTTTAAAATTGATCTCGCTAAGCCCCATTTTTGCATCTTTGGCAGCCACCGCTAGATCACATCCTTCGACGATAGTGAAAGCGCCGCCGAAGCAGTGTCCATTGACCATTGCTATAGTGGGCTTGGGAAAGCGACGTAGGGTGCGACCACGCCACTCAACAGCCACGCGGTGTGCTCGGTCATATTCTGCCGGCTTATCCTGCAGCTCGATAAAGAATTCTTTCAGGTCCATGCCAGCGGAGAAAGACTTTCCAGCGCCAGTGATAACTAGCACGCGACAGCGGGTGTCGTTGCGAAGGCGTTCCAAGGCGTCGGTAATTTCCTCACCTAAAGTTGGGTTCATCGCGTTGCGCTTATTAGGACGATTGAGGGTCAATAAACACACACCGTCCTCGAATGCGACCAGCAACGTTTCGTATTCATATCGAAAATCTTCGCCCGCCACTCCTAAATCCTTTGACCATTTTTTATCTATTAGTTTGCTAACGAAGTGTCCCGCCACGCTATACATCTGTCAAGCCGATGGTGCTTGCCCTTCAACCGGTTGGCGGGTAAATCCGGCTTATGATGCCCGACGATTATTTTGATCCAAAAAATACGGTGGGCTTCCTTATATGGGATGCAAACCGAGCCATGAACCGAGAGTTTTCGGACAGAATCCGTCGACACGGTGTTTCTCTGGGGTTATGAACGTTTCGTCGAGCCTTGTGGGAACTAGACAGACTGACACAAAAGGAATTATTCGAGAGGGTCCGTATGAAGGGGCCTACAACGATCGCCTCCCTCAATAAGCTGGAAGCGCGCGGCCGTGACCGCCGCGACGAAAACAAGAAGGATGCGTGCAAGATCAACGTATATCTGACCCGTGAAGGCCAAAAATTTTATCGCAAGGTTATTCCAACCGAGAACGGGCATTGTATGAGTACGTTGACCGGCGACGAGCAGGAAAATTTCCGGGATGTGATTAAGCGTATCCGCAACACAATTGCGGGTACTTAGCTTTGGGCGGAAAGCCTTATACTGAGAATCGTCTTTCTAACCAGCAGCAGCAAAGTTTAATATCATGAGCCGCAGCCGCTACGCGCTACTTGCGGCACTTTTGAGCCTGCTACCCATGCTATTACCGCTATCGGTGGACGCGTCGGTTCCCCTCGTCCCCGCCGTGGCTAAGCACTTTTCCGCCGACACGGCTTTGGCACAGTTCAGTTTGAGCGCGTTGGTAGCGGGGATCGCGTTCGGACAACTTATCTACGGGCCACTATCTGATTATTTTGGCCGTAAACCAGTAATACTTGCCGGGATCGCGGCCTACGCAGCGGTTACCTTTACTTGTGCAAACGCACCAGAGATCGAGATCCTGATAGTCCTGCGGTTCCTCCAAGGATTTTTCGCTTGCTCAGGTGTAATCGTTGCCCGCGCCGTAATACGGGATCTATTTGACCGGGAGGCTGGAGCGCGGTTGTTCGCCCTTATGATGGGCATTCACGGGCTTATGCCCACAATAGCGCCCGCCGTCAGCGGCTACCTGAATCATACACTCGGTTGGCAATCAGTCTTCTTAGCAATGACCGGTTTCGCAGTGCTCGCGGGCTTAGCTGTTTTCTTCGGCCTTGCAGAAACCAACACTCACTCCAAACGCCGATCAATTCGTCCCGGAGCGATACTCCTGAATTATCGCTATGTCATCGGCGAGAAATCGTTCTTTCGTTATGCCATATGTGGCAGCTTCATGTATGCTGCCTTGATGGCATATTTCGCTGGCGCGCCGATTGGACTGATTCAATATCTTGGCCTCTCACCTGTAGAGTTCGGAGTTGCAATGGCCATTCCAATGATTAGCTATACAGCCGCTCAGATAGCGGTTGCTCGGATTGCTTCTCTAGTGGGCATAGATATTTTAATCCGTCTAGGGTCGGCGCTTGCGGCGATTTCCGGCATCGGAATGCTTATGTTCGTTTTATCAGGCAACATTACACTTTATACTTTGATGGGTCCGATAGTTTTGCTGCTCGTATCGCTATCTTTCATCGTTCCGGGCACAACCGCGGGGGCAATGTCGCCTTTTGCTCACATTGCCGGGGCAGCATCGTCCCTGCTCGGATTTGTGCAATTTCTGATCGCAGCGGCGGCAACAGCTGTAATTGGACTTCTCAACGACGGCTCGCCCCTCCCAATGGCGGCAATTATCTGCACTTTCACGGTATCGACCCTGATCGCCTATCGTGTCTTAGTATATCCAATTCGGGATTTCAAAAGTACGCCGGATTGATCACCCCAAAATGAAAACCTTTGATAATGCGGGCTTCGCCGCCCTCCTCGCCCTAACTACCGTGATGAGTGCGGCTGGAATTGACGGGATACTGCCACTGATGCCAATGATTGGCAGCGCCTTAAATGGCGACCGGGAGTCAGTCCAGCTTACACTGACAATGTTTATGCTTGGCATCGCCGTCGGCCAACTGATACACGGGCCGATCTCAGACCGCTTCGGCCGAAAGCCGGCTATCGTGGGTGGACTTATAATTACATCGGCCGCCACCGCCGGATGTGCATTATCGAGTTCAATCGAAATGTTGATAGCATTTCGGTTTGTACATGGTCTGGCTGCTTCCAGTGGATGGCTGGTCGCGCGAGCTATAATCCGTGATCGACATGAATATCAGGACGCAGCCCGAGTTATGTCGCTAATGATGGTATTTCACAGCACGGCGCCAATGCTTGCTCCAATCATTGGCGCGGCGCTGACGGTTTATATCGGTTGGGAAGCTATGTTTATCTTTCTGTCGGTTTATTCCCTTTCCGTCGCCATTTTTTTTTCGGTCTTTTTTAAAGAGACAATCGCGGCCAAAGCTGTGGATGCCCTTAACCCAGGACCAATCTTTCGAAACTTTTGGAAAATTGCTAATACAGGGTCCTTCTGGGCCTACACAGGTTGTGCGACTGCCGCATATGGAATGCTTTTCGCGTTCCTAAGTGCGTCGGCAGATGTAATTATCTCACACCTTGGACAATCTGAACTCCATTACAGCTATATGTTCGCTGGCGTGATGGTTGGTTCGGTATGTGGTATGCTTATGGGTGCGCGTCTGGTCGCGAAATATGGTGGCGACCGTTTACTGTACTGTGGCGTTCTCTTAGCCGCTACTTTTAGCCTCGTTCTAGCCGGCCTTGCTTGGGCTCGGGTGGATCACTGGTTTTCTGTAATGGGTCCGATGGCGTTCTGCATGGTGGCATTTGCTCTGATTTTTCCACAATCAATCGCCGGCGTACTTCAACCTTTTTCAGATATCGCCGGCGCTGCATCGTCTTTGGTTGGTTTTATCCAGCAGCTCATGGGTGCTCTGACGGGCGTCTTGGTCGCAGTGCTCTCCGACGGAACACAAGTATCTATGGCAATTGGGGTGTTATTTTGGGCGATTTTTGGTTTTTTGACCTATTTTGCCGCCGTCCGAAACTATCGGATTATCTAGTATACTGATGAGCGCTTATTTGTCCTGTGGGTGATCCACTCCCTTTCTGTAGGGCCGTGATTCTGATAAACCCGGGTCATGGCTATTTCAAGATACTCTCGAGCCGGGATGAGCGCTATTTGGGAACCCGAAAATAAGTTTCGGATATGGTTTGAAATCGAGGCGCATGCTTGCGACGCTCAGGCTAAATTGGGTGTCATTCCCGAGGGGGCGGCAAAGGCCGTTTGGGATCGCGGCGCGTTCGAGGTCGAAAGAATCGACGAGATCGAGCGCGAAACTAAACATGACGTAATTGCTTTTCTAACCAACCTTGCCGAACATGTTGGAGACGACGCGCGTTTTGTCCACCAAGGCATGACATCTTCTGATGTTCTCGATACCTGTCTCGCGGTTCAATTGGCACAAGCGACCGATATCCTCCTGGACGACATCGAAAAGCTGTTAGTAGCATTAAAAACCCGCGCTATAGAACACAAACTTACTCCCACGATCGGGCGTAGTCATGGCATACATGCGGAACCAACTACGTTCGGCATCAAATTGGCGGGCCACTATGCGGAGTTCTCCCGAAATCGCGAACGCCTTAAAGCTGCACGCAATGAAATCGCAACCTGTGGAATCTCAGGTGCCGTTGGAACCTTCGCCAACATTGATCCGGCTGTTGAGGAACATGTTGCTAAGAAAATGGGCCTCGTTCCGGAAACCGTCTCTACGCAGGTGATCCCTCGAGACCGACATGCAATATTTTTCTCTGTTCTGGCGGTGATTGCGTCGTCTGCAGAGCGGCTAGCTGTGGAAATACGACACCTGCAACGCACAGAACTCCGAGAAGCAGAGGAATTTTTTTCTCCGGGTCAAAAAGGCTCATCCGCCATGCCGCATAAACGCAACCCTGTACTGACTGAGAATATCTCCGGATTGGCGAGGCTAGTGCGATCTAATTGCATTCCGGCGATGGAAAATGTTGCGTTATGGCATGAACGCGATATCTCGCACTCCTCGGTCGAGCGCATGATCGCCCCAGATACGACGATTACGCTCGATTTTCTGCTTGCCCGTCTGACCACGGTAATTGAAAATCTCATTGTCTATCCGGAGCAGATGCAGGCAAACTTGGAGGCCCTCGGAGGTCTTGTCTTTTCACAGCGTGTTCTGTTGGCCCTTACTCAAGCCGGCATGAGCCGCGAAGATGCCTATGTTGCAGTACAACGGAATGCAATGGATTCCTGGTCTAATGGAACCTCTTTCCTCGACCTACTCAAGTCAGACAGCGAAGTGTCCTGTCTGGTGGACAACGCGGCACTGGAAGAGATGTTTGACCTTGGCTACCACACTAAAAATATCGATACTATTTTCGGACGCGTCTTCGAATAGAATTCGAGATTAGCAGATCTAGCTATTTTCTGCATTAATCTGTCGAGTGGCTTCATCCATCAGACGAACCATTTCATTCCGCAGGGTCTGCTCGTCCATCTCGATCCCCTTGCTAAGGAAATCCGCCAACACCTTACGAAACACATCCTCGTCACCAGGTTCCTCAAAGTCAGCCAATACTACTTCTTTCGCATAATCTAGAGCTTGATTATCCGGCATACCAAACTGTTCCGCCGCCCAAAGACCAAGGAGTCGGTTACGGCGAGATGTTACACGGAACAGGTTTTCCTGATCGCGCTTGTACTGCGTTTCGAAACTTTTTTCGCGTTCTTCAAATCCAGACATTTCTGCCTACCAAGTCTTGAAAAATAATTTTGTATAGATTGACGCACAGCCGCACCATGTCAAGTTACTCATTCCGAGTATAGCCCTTACTTCCTTAACCTGTTATCGAGACGGAATGTGCACTGTTATTATCTTAAGGCGTCCGGACCACGATTGGCCTGTTCTGATAGCGGCAAATCGCGATGAAATGGAGAAACGTCCATGGGACCCACCTGCACGCCACTGGCCGGACCGAGAAAACGTCGTTGCCGGGATTGATCGTTTAGCAGGTGGCACCTGGATGGGGGTTAACGAACAGGGAATAGTCGCGTGTATTTTGAACCGCCATGATTCACTGGGGCCCAGTCCAACTCACCGATCTAGAGGAGAAATCGTTCTTGAGGCCCTAGATCATGCCGACGCAGCGGATGCCGCTAAGGCCCTTGTCGGTCTCGACGGTCGCAGCTATCGCTCGTTCAATTTGGTTATAGCGGATAATCGAGATGCATATTGGCTGCAGGGGCTTGGCGCTGCCGAAAGCGGTCATATAAAGATCACCGAGCTTTCAGAGGGACTTTCAATGCTTACGGCGTTCGATCTGAATGACAATGCATCAGGTCGAGTTAGACACTTTATGCCCTTATTCCAAGCCGCAGCTGAACCTGATGTTGACGGAGGTGACTGGTCCGAATGGCTGAACCTACTCGCCTCAACCGACCACGGCTCGGATACAGATTCTCGGGATGCAATGCGGATTGAGACCGATACGGGATTTCGAACGTTATCGAGCAGCCTTATGGCGCTGCCTTCTGTTGAATTTCAAGACCGGAAGCCGGTCTGGCTTTTTGCAGATGGTGCGCCGGGTGACGTATCCTTCAATCCAGTTGAGCTATGATACTCGACGAAACACGTCCGCCGCTAATTTTACTCAAAGCGGTGAAATCGTCCTACCCTCGCCATTGACCACCCCCGCGGATCCGCTATATCTGAACGTTGAGAGTACTTAGTTTCGTGCCCGAATTTATGGAGAACCGAGGCAGAAAATGGCTCGCCGCCGACGCATATACGAGGGCAAGGCAAAGATCCTTTTCGAAGGGCCGGAGCCTGGTACTCTGGTCCAGTATTTCAAGGACGACGCTACCGCCTTCAACAATAAGAAGCAGGGAATTATCACAGGCAAGGGCGTACTGAACAATCGGATCTCGGAACACCTCATGATCAAATTAAGTGAGATCGGTATTCCAACGCATTTCGTGCGCCGGCTTAACATGCGCGAACAGCTGGTTCGTGAGGTGGAGATTATTCCTGTGGAAGTAGTGATTCGGAACATCGCCGCTGGATCTTTGACAAAGCGCTTTGGTATGGAGCAAGGATCACCCCTGCCTCGGTCGATCGTAGAATACTACTACAAGTCAGACGAGCTAGACGACCCAATGATTTCTGAGGAGCACATCACGGCTTTCGGGTGGGCAACAGCCCAAGAAATGGATGAAATCATGCATATGTCGTTACGGGTCAATGACTTCTTAAATGGTCTCTTCTTGGCAATCGGTATTCGGTTGGTTGACTTCAAATTAGAATTTGGTCGCTGGTGGAACAATGATGAAGTACGCATCGTTCTGGCCGACGAAATAAGCCCTGACAACTGCCGCCTTTGGGACGTCTCTACCAACGAGATCATGGACAAAGATCGGTTCCGGCGAGATCTCGGAAAAGTGGAGGAAGCATATCAAGAGGTTGCCCGGCGCCTCGGAATCCTTCCTGAAAGCGGAACAGTCGGGGATCTAGATGGTCCATCGGCAATGCAATAAAATTCGTAATAATTCCATTGCCTAGTCCCAAAACCTTTAATACCGGACCCGTCTTTCTGATAGTCTTGGCTGCTATCACCACACTGATGCCGTTATCTCTACATCTTTTTTTTCCGGCTGTACCGTCGGTTAAGGACGATTTCAAAACTACCGAAAGCATAGCCAATCTAACAGTTAGCTTACCGCTGTTTGTGATGGCATTTGCATCTTTAGTGTATGGCTCACTTTCCGATCGATTGGGTCGCCGAACCGTTTTATTGGGCGCCATTGCATTGTTTGTTTCAGGTTCTATCGTTTCTGCGCTGGCCGATCAGATCTGGATTCTGATCGCGGGTCGCATTCTCCAAGCGGCCGGTGGTGGTGGCGGGCTTGGGCTGGCGAGAACTATAGCCCGAGATGTGTTTGGAGCCGACAAATTAATGAAGGTTTTATCATATCTGACGATGGCTTACGCGATGGGACCAATGATAGCCGCACCGATTGGCGGTTTTTTAGTAGATCAATGGGGCTGGCGCAGTTGCCTAATCTTGGCTGGCGCTTTTGGCGTCCTGATCGCAATCTTATGCTGGTTACGGATGTTCGAAACTCAGGAGAATACCGTCTCCTCTGGCGCTAGAATGAGCATTTTTCGAAGTTATATTAAGCTGTTAGGAAATTTTAGGTTCACTTCGTTCGTTCTACAATCTGGTTTTACCTCATCAGTATTCTTCACAATGGCGGCAGCCAGTTCATTTCTGATGATCGACTACCTCGGGCGACCAGCATCAGAATACGGAATGTGGTTCATTTGCTTCCCAGCAGGTTTTCTAACGGGATCACTGATATCCAGCCAGATGTCCGGCCGGGTCCGTATAGAAACGATGGTTCTAATTGGCAGTATAATAATGACCTTAGGAGCATTGACTCAAGTTGGGTTTATTCTGGTTGGTGTAATCACGCCATTGACGATCTTTTTACCAGGATACTTCGCGATTATGTCGCAGGGAATTGCGCTCCCCAGCGCACAGGCTGGCGCAATAAACACCGCGGGAACGCTTGCCGGTACAGCGGCCGGCATAGGAGTTTTTATCCAGCTTTTCGCTGCAGGTATCTCGACGCAGATATATGGACTTATCGCAAACGGAACGCCCTATCCGATGGCTTTGGTCGTTTCAGTCTTGACGATATGTACATTAATTGTCGGAGTTATTCCATTTATGACAAGAGATAGAGGATCTTCAACGTGACATAATTTCAGAAGTTTAGGCCCATCTGCCAAAATGCTTTTTCAAGCCGCGTCGCCTGGATGAAGTTCGCAGCTAAGTCATTGAACCTAGCATCCGCTCCCTTGGACTTTCCAAGACGATCCAGCTGCGTAACGGCGCCGCTGGCTACCCCCTGGTACTCATCGCCCGCATACATTTCAATCCATGAACGATACGGATTTCCCTCCATAACCGTAGATCGGTCGGAAGCCAACGCCGTACCAATTTCACCATACCCGACAATACATGGGGCGAGTGCTACATGCAGATCCAGCAAGTCTCCCGCCATACCACGCTCGAACACGTACCGGGTATAGGCTGTCGTTTCGATCGCTTCTGGCGCGGATTCCATTTCTGCCTCCGTTAACCCCCAGTCTTTGCAGTACCTAACGTGTAGGTCCATTTCAACATCGACAATCCCTGATAGGGACGTCGTTGCGCTACGGATTTCGACAAGGTTATCGGCCTTAAACGCGGCCAGCGCCCAGGCTCGAGAAAATTGAATTAGAAACAGATAATCTTGGATGAGGTAGTGACGAAAAGAGTTTTCCGGCAGTGAACCGTCTGCAAGCTGACGCACAAAATCGTGTCCGACATACTGTTGCCAGTCGTCACTGCAAACAATTTTTAGGCGATGAAACAGAGAATTATCTTGGACGGTCATAGAAAAAATTTTCGCCTCACATCTGGTTATTGGTCGATCTCGGCAAAATAAGTTCCATCCCGTCAAGTTCGTCCGTTACAACGATCTGACACCCCAACCGGGATGTAGGACGTACACCCGAGGTGAGGTCTAGAAGATCCTCTTCCTCAACCGAGGGATCTTGGAGCTTATCGAAATTCGCCTGCCCAACGATGACGTGGCAAGTAGAACAGGCCATCACACCCTCGCAAGCGCCTTCGATATCAATCTTATTATCCCAAGCCGCCTGTAGCACACTAGTGCCCGACTCAACATCAACGGGCATCTCGATTCCAGCGGCAGTCTTAAAAACAATCCGCGGCATATTCCTACCCCAAGGGGTGCGATGAACTCGCACGTTCGAAAATCCGTCCCCATTCAGCCACGAAGCGATCGATGTCCGCCTCGCTTGTATCCCACCCAAGACTTACGCGCAGAGCACATAACGCGTCGTCGTCCGGAACACCCATGGCGGTGAGTACGTAAGGCGGCTCTATTCTTCCGGCCGAACAGGCAGATCCCGCGCTGACCTCTATGCCAGCCAAATCGAAAGATATCACCTGTGTATCAGAGGACACCCCAGGCATCATAAGTTTAGAGGTATTGGGTAATCGGTGAGCCCGGCCACCAAAAATCCGTGTCCCCGGGGTGGTTTTAATAATTCGCCTTTCCATCTGATCGCGTAGATCTGCGATGTTGGAATATCCCTCCATGCGTTCTAGGGCAATTTCCGCAGCGCGACCAAGCGCAATTATGTGTGCAACGCTCTCTGTACCACCGCGTAGACCACGTTCCTGTCCGCCGCCCCGTATCAGGCAGTCGGCACTTTCCGGCGTCCGAAGGACAAGTGCGCCAATCCCCTGGGGACCGCCAAATTTATGGCCGGTCATAGCCATTGTGTCTGCTCCAAGTGCACCGAAATTTACGGGGACTTTCCCGACGGCTTGCACGGCATCACAATGAAGAAGAGCACCATATCGGTGAGCAATCTCGGCTGCCTCAGCAACAGGCTGTAGTACGCCGGTTTCGTTGTTTGCCAGCATCAGCGCAACCATCTGCGGCATCTCTGCCATCGCTAGCATCGATTCTAGCTTTGACAGATCCACCACACCATCACTATCTACCGGAACCTTTTGGGCACCCGGGCAGGCATCCAACACAGCCGGATGTTCCACGGCGCTGACAAAGGTCCGCAATGGGTCACACGGCTGCATAACCTGGTTATCCGCCTCCGTTCCCCCGCTGGTGAACACCACTTGACTGGAATCCGCACCGATAAGCGTCGCCAGCTGCCTACGCGCCTTTTCGACCAAATTTCTCGCATTGCGGCCGGCGCCATGAACTGATGAGGCATTTCCCACTGACACCATCGCATCAGCTAGTGCCTTGATCACCTCGGGCCTAATTTTGGCCGTTGCGTTATGGTCAAGATAGATACGGTCGCTCATAAATGCCTCAAATCCGCGAGCCTCTGAAGCGTAGCGGTAGAAAAGTTCTTCCTCAGTCCTCGTAAAGCTTGAAAACGCTACCCGCGATCGTGCTATATTCCGCCGGCTAAACATCCGACCTGTATGAATTTACCTACTGTATTAGTGCCAAGGCCTCTAATGCTTAGGAATTTACGTCCCGGGACGGGTTAGTCAACCAGCACCGGAAACGCCCCGAAGGGACGACAAACCGGTTTTAATCTTAACTGATAGGAAAATCTCGATGCCGGAAATCATTTTTAACGGACCCGAAGGCCGGCTTGAGGGCCGCTATCATCACAGCAAGCAAGAAAACCCTTCGATTGCCCTGATGCTTCATCCTCATCCAGAATACGGTGGATCGATGAATAATCGTGTCATTTATCAAATGTACCACTGTTTTGTCCGCCGCGGGTTCTCCGTGCTTCGATTTAATTTCCGGGGGATCGGACGTTCTCAAGGTGTATACGACGAAGGTATTGGAGAACTCTCGGATGCAGCCGCAGCGCTCGACTGGCTACAATCTGCCAATCCAGACGCACCACAATGTTGGATAGGAGGATTTTCTTTCGGCGCTTGGATCGGGATGCAACTCCTGATGCGCCGCCCCGAGATTACGGGCTATATTTCTGTCGCTCCGCCGGCCAACCTATACGATTTTTCATTCCTCGCCCCCTGCCCGTCCTCCGGTTTATTTCTACATGGGGACGAGGACAAAGTGGTCCCGATGGAATCTGTTGGCGCCCTAGCCGAAAAACTCTCCCACCAGCGGGAAATCACTATCGATTATAGAATCATCGAGGGTGCTGACCATTTCTTCAACACGAGGGTCAACGAGATGACGGAACAAATCGAAGATTATCTCGATCAGGTAATCATCGGCGTCAATCCAGTTCAGGCAGATATTCCGGCGGAAGAAGAGCTACAATAGCGCAGGCATTTATTCAGCGGCTAAAACTTGATAAAGTTGACCCCGGGTTCGGGCCGCTCTTATAAAGATTGAATGACTGGTTTTACGCTACGAAAGCTGCATGATTCTCTTGGCGCTGAGGTACTTGGGCTTGATCTTTCAAAGCCCCTTACTAACAACACGCGTCAAGCATTGGTGCAGGCATGGCTTGATCATCTAATCCTATTGTTTCGCGGCCAAGAGTTGACAGCTGAAGCACAGCGTGAATTCTGCGCCCAGTTCGGAAAACTTGGGGGACGACTTAGAAAGGCGGAAGATCGACCAGAAGGCCACGATGCCGATAACATTATGCTAGTCACAAATATCCGAAAGAACGGAGTGCCAATCGGATCTCTGCCCGATGGCGAGATGTTTTTTCATCACGATAAGTGTTATTCGGCAGAGCCGGACTGGGGCACCATACTTTATGCAATGGAGGTTACACGGTTCGGCGGACACACTCTATTCGCTAACATGTACGATGCATGGGACACGCTACCGAACGACCTTAAGGGGAAAATAGACGGTCGGCAGATTCTGCACATATATAAATACCTACCGACGGAACCAGTCGATCTAACCGATGGGATTGAAAAATTCGATCATCACTGGCAACCCATTGTGGTTACCCACCCGAAGTCCGGTCGCCGCGCACTCTATGTAAATGAATTGATGTCGGCGCTTATTGATGGATACAGTGAGGAAGAGAGCCGGGAGATCATCGACCGGCTTAACGATCACGTGAAGGCGGCTAACGTGATATACGACCATAAGTGGCGACGGGGCGATCTTATGATGTGGGATAATTGGTGCACTATGCATGCCCGCACCGACTTCCCTCGCGACCAGACCCGCATGCTAAGACGCTACACGATATCGGGTCAGAAACTGGAAGCCTGACGATTAGAAAACAAGCTAGCGGCGGAGGGCTAGGCTAAACGCCCTCTGAATAAACACCGGAGAGGTTCTCGGCTATGGACGACCAAGCGGGCTTTTAATCATTTCTCTTCTATGTGGCTGAGCCTTTCGCCGCATCAGTATGCTGGAAAGCACCGAAATCGCCCAACTACCATCGCGGCATTTTATACGCACACATAATCCCCAGATGTTATGATTTTTTTATGTCTATACAAATGTTACGCTGGCAAGAAATATTCTATGATCAAATAAGTTTATCTTTTTTATAAAAAATCATGGCAAAGTGACACTATCTATCGCTCATCTCGGATACCTGCCGGGTCCGGTCCGAGGCGTGCTCTGGATGCTCTTGTCCAATCTATTTTACGCACTGATTTACGTAGTTGTCCGAGGCTTATCAGACAATTTTGAGGTTAATCAGATTGTCTTTTTCCGTGCGGTTCTGGGATCAGCTTTTATGCTACCCTGGTTATTCACAGTTGGGCTAGGCGCGCTTTATACACGTCGAATGCCGACCTATCTTTGGCGTATGATTTTCAGCTACGCAGGCGCAGTTGCCTGGATGTATGGAATCTCTGGTATGCCACTAGCTGATGCCAACGCTCTAATGTTTACAATGCCCTTGTTCACAGTGGTCCTTGCTAAGATTTGGCTATCTGAGCGCCCAGGTGGCCGACGGCTCTGCGCGACGATTTTTGGCTTCGCCGGTGCGCTAATAATTTTACGGCCAGGTATGATTGAAGTATCGCCAGCCGCTCTAGCAACGCTTTTTGCAGCGGCAATGTTTTCTGGCGCGCTAATCGGTAGCAAAATGTTAACCTCGACCGAAAATCCGAATGCGATGGTTTTTTATCTTTACACGCTCATGATCCCGCCTGCGGCTATCGGGGCGATATTTGGCTGGACGAATCCGGAGCTAAACGACATTCCTTTACTACTGGCCCTCGGCGTATGCACCGTCGGCGCACAACAATGCCAGACAAGAGCATTCCGGGCAGCGCCAGCAAGTTTAGTCGTAATTATCAACTACGTGCAGCTACCGCTTATAGCACTTTTTGGCTGGCTGATTTTCGCACAGTCTACGGACATTTGGACCTGGGTCGGCGCGGCTGTAATTTGCACCAGTACATATTACGTGAGTTATCGTGAAGGAAAAAGCATCCGCCGGGGAACGGATTAATAAATTGCGACCCGGAGTAGCTCAGGAAAGTTTGTGCCGGAAACGGGGACAGAACGCGCCAATCACAGCCTTCGACCGCGACCCAGATGGCTAGATGATCAAACTTGGTGAAGGAACGAGATAAATAACTTAGCAGATCCCAGTTACAGACTACTTTCTCTATGGACCAGCAGGCTGCGAAGCTCTTAATTTTCGTCTTTTATATCCATGTTGTCTCGGCCGCAGTGACTATACCGAGGTAGAAGAACCGACTAAAGACGTATTCTCAACTCCCTTTTCTGTGAAATAATGGCTGAAATATAAACCCTACTCGTGGCCAATACGGCAACTTTGAATTTATATCGGTACTAAAAGGAGGATTCGATGGGCAGGGGGCATAAGGATAAAGTTGCTTTTATAACTGGGGCTGCGACCGGAATCGGTCAACGTTATGCAAAGCGTCTAGCCGAAGAGGGTGTCGATATCGCCGTTATCGATATTTCCGACACCGAGGAAACAGTCGACCTAATCATGCGATCCGGTCGCTTGGGTCGAGGTTATATCTGCGATGTTAGTTCGCATAAGGATATAGCCGCAATGGCGGAAACTGCCCTATCCGACTTCGGGAGGTGCGATATTTTAATAAACAATGCCGGGATTTATCCGAACGTAGATTTCGATGATATTTCGTTCGATGACTGGCGGCGGGTGATGGCACTCAATCTCGACGCACTGTTCCTTACCGCAAAAAAATTTGTACCGGGTATGAAAGAACGGGGCTGGGGCCGGATCGTAAATGTGTCTTCGAGCACACTGGCGACGCCAGTGACCGGATACGTTCATTATATCGCGAGCAAAGGAGGTGTTGTCGGATTCACACGCGCACTGGCGAGTGACTTGGCAGCCTACGGCATTACAGTCAACGCCGTATCGCCGAGCCTCGTACCAACTACTGGTACGCAGATCACCGAACCGCGGTCCGAGGAACGTTTCAGGATGGTTGCCAATATGCAGGCGATAAAAAAAATACAGGAGGCTGACGACGTTGTAGGCACAATGGCGTTTCTGACTAGCGACGATTCTTCATTCGTTACCGGCCAAACAATCTATGTAGATGGTGGCTGGGTGCGCGCCTAGCGCTAATTGAGCGGAATACGCTTACCGGCGTAAAACGAGTTTTACTGTTTTCTGGAATGGCAAACTAACTTTCCGGCTGGCCGGTTCGTAATTATTACTCGACTTCTCGCATATCGTCTTGTAAGCGCTCATATTTTTTTATACATCCCACTATGGGAAATAGGGAGCCACCGATGGCATACGAATCCTTGCGGCCCTGGCTGCAGGTGCTAGAGCAACAGGGCATGTTTAAATGGGTCGACAAGGAAGTCGACAAGGACTGGGAAATAGGTGCAGTTCTACGAATGATTTTTCGCGCCATGGACGAGGACAAGCGTTATGGCATCGGCTTCCGCAATGTAAAGGGCTATGAGGGCGGGCGAGTAGTTGGCGGTGTTGTGGCATCTTCCCGTAAGATGATTGCCGCAGCGCTCAACTGTGAACCCAACTTGGAAGATATCCATAAACGAGTGACCAGCGGTATGAATTCACCCATTGAGCCTGTGCTAATCGACATTGGACCCTGCCAAGATATCGTCATCGAAGGCGATGACGTCGACCTAACAAAGTTACCCGTACCAACCTGGACACCCGAGAAAGACGCCGGTCCCTATTTAACCCCGCTCTGGGTAACGAAGGACCCTGATACCGGCCGCCGCAATATCGGCATCCGCCGCTGCCAGATAAAAAGTAAAAACACCACGGGTATCCTGTTTGGTGCGCCCGATCGCGGCGGCGCTATCCACCACGAGAAATATAAACAGCGGGGAGAACACATGCCGGCAGCGATCGTCATCGGCGGTGATCCAATCCAGTATTTAGTGGCACCAGCTCGATACGGAGCAGATGAACTAGCCGTAGCTGGCGGAATCCGTGGAGAAGCCATCAAGATGGTGAAATGCAAAACCGTTGATCTTGAGGTTCCCGCTCACGCGGAAATTATTATCGAAGGCGAAGTGTTGGCGGATCATACCGAGCCCGAGGGCCCATTCGGAGAGTTCACAGGTTATATGGCCGGTGGCAGGGAGGGACCCGTCTTCCGAGTTAAATGTATCACCCATAGGAAGGATCCGATTGTTATGGGCGTCATTAGCCAGTTCCCGCCATCGGAGTCCTCAATGATTAAGAGAGCCCTCTTGGAAGCTGGGCTTAAGAAACACTTGACCGAGGAACTTAACATACCCGGCATCCACGACGTACACGCCCTGGAGGCGGGTGGCGGCACAGCGACGCTCTGGATCAGTATGAAGACGATGTATTCTGGTCATGTCGATCAGACAGCGTTCGGTACCATGGGGCATTTCGGCATGAGCTATTTTAAATGGATCATAATCTGTGACGACGATATCGATATTAACGACCCATTTATGCGCGACTGGGTAATGGCCTGGCGTGTCCGTCCTGACCGGGATATCAAGACCATCCCGGACACGGCATCTGTCGAACTCGACCCATCGTCATTCGAACCCGGTAAAACCCAAGCTGATATCGGCGGCACTAAAATGGTTATCGACGCCACGAAAAAATGGGACTACCCCGCAGTCTCACTGCCGCCACTAGAAAAGATGCGGGAAGTCGCCGAAAACTGGGACGCATATGACTTACCCGAACTAGACGAACTAAAGCTCCCGCGGGAAGGATAACACCAGTTTTCTCGGCCGTTTCTTTTCTTAAACCGGTTATCACCTGCGGGAAAATGACAAAACATAATCAGGGCACTGATTGCAAAAATGCTGTGACCGTCTTGATAAATGCCTCAGACTGGTCCGCATGAACCCAATGGGAAGCATCCCTGATCGTGACTGTAAAAGCCTCTGGAAACAGCTCGCGAATGCGACTTCGATGATTCACCCTGATATATACGGAGTGCTCCCCGGCTATGAACGCCGTCGGCCCGCCATACCAGGTGCAATCTGGCACTGGGAACTCCGAGATACTGCTCATCTCGGCAGATATCGCCGGTAAATTTATCCGCCAATGGAACTCGCCGTTAACGCGCTCCAAGTTGGTCATCAAAAACGCCGCAATATCAGCATCCCCGATCTCTTCACGCAGCTTGTCTTCCAACTCCGCCCTATTCTGTTTACCCGACAGATCGAGTACCTGCATTGCGACGATGTAGTCCATCATGTCGTGGCGGTACGTCACTGGCGCGATGTCAACAACGATCAGGCCTCTGAGTAAATCGGTCTGGTCCAGCGCTAGCCGCATTGCGACCTTGCCTCCCATCGAATGACCCATAACGATCGGATCGACGATACCGTGGGCGGCAATGAACCTCCCCACATCTTGAGCCATTTCGTCATAGGCCATGGTGGGAGCATGCGGTGATGCACCATGATTGCGGAGATCAAGAACATAAACACGTCGGGTTTCCGAAAGTGAGCGCGCGATGCCGGCCCAGTTGCGGGCGCAACCGAACAGCCCATGTAGCACTATTAATGGTGGACCATCTTTCCCGTATTCATTGAAAGCTAGATCTAGCATTGGGTCGACGTATCACAGTTAATGCCACTCGTCATAGCCCAACCCTCTGCTAATTCATGACCTCACCTCCGTCGATTGTCATAATGTGTCCGGTAATGTAACTCGCACCGGGGGATAGCAAAAAAACAATTCCTGCAGCAATCTCGTTCGCGGTGCCCAAGCGGGACAAAGGAATGACGGTAGAACGCTGAGACATCTTTTCGACTATCTCGTCTTCGGCTAAGTCACCCCGCCACAATGGTGTATCGATAGGTCCCGGCGCCACAGCATTCACCCGGATGCCAAGCGGTGATTTTTCGCGCGCTAGGGATTTTGTATAAGCGAGTATGGCACCCTTAGCTGCGGAATAATGTGCGGTCAGCGACTGGCCACGTACCGCATGGATAGATGTTACGTTGACGATCGCACCTGCCTTGCGCTTCTGCATTCCTGGCAAAACCATTCGGGTGACCGAGTGCATACCGAACACGTGCACACGGAACATAGTCTCAAAGTCCGTGTCCGAAATATCTTCCGCGTTCGCCCACTGAAAGATGCCAGCCGTATTGACAAGATATCGGATTGGTCCAAGGACCTCCTCTGCCGCCTCAACGCATGATATAACTTGGTGCGGGTCGGTGACGTCTAGGGTTAGTGGTTCCGCAGTCCCTCCGGCGGAAATGATCTTTTCAGCAACCGCCTCCGAGAGGCTCGAATCGCAATCCGCCACCGCAACCTTCACGCCGTTTGCGGCCAGATGCACAGCGGTTGCTCCGCCGATCCCGCCGCCACCAGTAATAAAAGCGACACCGTCCGTCGGGTGATTGCCGACAATCTCACTCATCTCACACCGCCCCATACGATGTTTTTGCCATTTCTTGAGGCTTTTGATCGACGAAGGTACAATTTGAAGGAAATATTGTCAGGCGCTGGTTTTCTATAGATTTGGTCAATTTAACGATATCCCCGTATTTCTCCATCTTCGCAGCCGCGCGAAGCCGCATCGATATTTGGCATATTTTCCCCCTTCTCCCTTGGATTAATCCGACTTCTTTACACTAACGCTACGAATGCACCTAACCTTCGTCAATCCCTATAGTAAGATAAAAAGCTGGCCGGGCTCTCGGAATCCGGCCGTTTCGTCAATCTATATCCTGATTAAAGCGAATGGAGGTTAACATGACGACATATCTTCTGGTGCACGGAGCATGGCATGGGGGTTGGTGCTGGAAACGGGTCACAAAACTTTTGCGCGACGCAGGCCATAATGTTTTTACCCCTACGCTTACCGGGCTCGGTGAACGTGCACACCTTGCCACTCCCGATATTGATATTGAATGCCATATCAACGACGTACTCGGTGTTATTGAAGCAGAAGAACTCGATAGTATCGTCCTTTGTGGCCACTCCTACGGTGGTCAAGTAATTAGCGCTGTCCTAGACCGACAAGTGGGTAAATTCTCCGCTGCTATATGGCTTGATGCGTTCGTACCTCAAGATGGTGATTGCCTAATGGACGGCTGGCCGCCAGAGCGTATTCAACTTACTCGTGAGCAAGTGTCTAAAACCGGAGAAGGTTGGAAGGTTAATCCTATGTCGCCCGCTTATTTTGGCGTGATGGATCCACAAGATGCCGACTGGGTACAACGACGTTGCGTTCCACAGCCCATCAAAACTTTTTCTCAACCGATCCGTCTAACGGGTGATTGGAAATATGTGCCTAAGAAACTGTACCTACTCGCTGAATACCACCCAAATAGCAACTTTGATCGGTTCGCGACGCCACTGAGCCACGAGCCCGACTGGGACGTCCGACCAATCCCATCGGGCCATGACGTGATGATTGATAGGCCGGATTTGCTGGCAGAGATTTTGCTAGAATTCGGCTAAACGGGAATACAATAGTAGTTTATTGGGAAACCCGCTTCTGCCCTTGCGGCGTAATTGAACGGCGGTTTGACTGATCCACGAAAATGTTTTTTCACTAACCGTCTCCATGTGACTTCCGGCTCGTCTTCGCAGAAATATTCAAACCATTTGCAACCTATCGCGACGTGGCCAATCTCTTCGCGGTAAATCACCTCTAGTACGCTAACCGAATCCGTGTCGCCCGCTTTAGAAAGGCTAGCGATAATTTGCGGGGTGACATCGAGACCGCGCGCCTCCAGCACCAGCGGCACTATGGCGAGGCGCGCCAGCGGGTTCTTTGCCGTATCCTGTGCCACCTGCCAGAGACCATCATGGGCAGGAAGATCACCATAGGCCACACCCAAATCGGCAAGGCGTTTAGACAACAGTAAGAAATGCTTCGCCTCATCGTCAAGCACGCTGAGCCAGTCGTTATAAAAGTTGAGCGGCGCGTTCAGGTCCGGAAATCGCACCAGAATATCGGCGGCGAGATCAACAGCGTTGAGTTCGATATGGGCGATAGCATGCAGCAGCGCGATACGGCCCGCTTCGGTCTGCGCCTTACCGCGCCTCGGCATATCGCGCGGCATCAAAAGATCCGGCTTCATAGGCCTTTGTGGTCGATCGCGGGGTACAGCGCGTCCTATCTCAGGGATAACCCCAGACCGCCAATCGGAGGCTACGGCCCGCGCAGCCATCGCCTTAGCCGCCGCATCCCCAGTACCAAGGACGCCGACAACGCGGTCCGATAGGGTCTGTGTCATCGAGGTACCGTCACTAGGCCCGGGCTGCGTCTAGCACCATTTCGACGTGACCTTTTACGCGCAGATTCGACCATATTTCGACAATCTTTCCTTTTTCATCAATTAGGAAGGTGGACCGGACGATCCCCATATATTCGCGGCCATAGTTCATTTTCTTCTGCCAGACGCCGTATGCCGAGCAGATTTTACCGTCCTCGTCGCTGATAAGCATAAATGGTAGATCGTACTTAGCCTTGAAGTTTTCATGACGCTTGATGCTATCTTTCGACACACCTAGGATTACGGTGTTCGCTTTTTCAAACTCCTTGCTCGCGTCGCGAAACCCCTCGGCCTCAGCCGTGCAACCGGGAGTCATATCCCTCGGATAAAAATAGAGAACAACCTTTTTACCCTTCAGTTCCCTCAATTCGATCTTATTGCCGCCGTCCGTCATGCCGTCGAACGCCGGTGCCGTGTCTCCTTTTCTCAGGATCCTCATTTCATCTTCATGAATGTCTCAAGAACCGCCTGCCGTGACGTTGCTGCCACAGCGGCATGGTAACCATCCTTGTAGGGCATAGAAAAATTATGACCGCAGCCGTTATGGGAGACGATCTCGGCATCCGGATGATCTGCGTAGGCGGCAGAGATTTGGTCGACAACCTCCGGCGGAACGACCGGATCTTCAGCGCCAAAATGAAAACTGACCGGACAGTCCAACGGCGGCATCAGACTGAGTTCTTGATCTATAAGCGTACCGTGAAACGCCCCCGCCGCATCCGCGCCAAGGCGTGAGACCGCGTGTTGGGCATATCGCCCGCCGAAACAAAAACCCAACACGCCAACCTTACCGTTGCAGCGCGGGTGGGCCCGCAGGGCATTCAACAAATCCTCGACATCTTTATATCCCTGTTCGGAATCGAACACCTTGTAGCGGTTGAAGGCCTTTTCCATGTCAGCCGTCGGACCCGGCATGACGCGCCAAAAAATATCCGGCACCGACACGATAAAGCCGTCCGCCGCCCAGGCGTCGCTCAGCTCTTTCATCTCGTCATCGATGCCGAAAATCGCGGTGATCAGCAGGATTCCGGGAATCTTGCCATCATAACTCGGCTCCGCCATATAGCCTGATAATATCTCGTTATTCCGCGTCGTATAGGTGATGTCCTTGGAAGGCATTCTGGGCTCCCTTACCGGTTATAGTCAGTCGTTCTCAATCGTTTCGAAAAACGTTTCGAAATGCGCGGCGCTTTTGGCCGCGGTAGATATCATTGTTTCCGTAAGAGCCCTGAAGTTAGCCGCCCCGCAGGCCCGCGTGACGACGCGCTTTAGCGCTACCGCAGCACCGTCTTCCGTGAATTCTCCATCAACGGTCAGCCGAAGAATACCCTGAAAGTTGCGCCACAGGATGGTCGCGGCTACTAGGTCCGTGGCGATATCGTTGGAGATGAAACCCTTCTTACCCGCAACGGTGATCGCCGAGGCCGTATCTCCGGCCAGTATTTCCGGCACCTCCGCTGCATGCCGCAATTGCAGGTACTGCGCGATGAATTCAATATCCACCATCCCGCCGGGTATATGTTTTACTGACCAGATATCCTCAGTACCATGCTCATTCCGTATACGATCCCTCATTCTACGGACCTGACCGGCAAGATTAACATGGTCCCGTTCTGCCGTAAGCACGGATTTTACCACGTCATTCAACCTTTCCCTCAAGCCGCCTTCAGCGCTGATGACACGCGCCCGCGTCAATGCCTGATGTTCCCAAGTCCAAGCATCTGTCTCCTGATACTTAGTGAACGCTTCGAGCGACGAAGCGATCGGTCCCGCATTTCCAGCAGGACGCAGGCGCATATCTACTTCATACAACCGCCCCTCCCCCGTGGGGGCGGAGACCGCCCCGATGAAACGCTGGCACAAACGGCTATAATACTGACCTGGCGCCAGCGGGTGTTTGCCGTCCGACTGCTCAATTTCGGCGGGACAGTCGTACACGAAAAGCAGGTCAAGGTCGGAGCCCGGCGTCATTTCGCGGCTGCCGAGCTTGCCAAAAGCGATCACCGCAATCTTCCCGCCCGGCACCTTACCGTGCATCTCGGCAAAATTCTTCTCGATCTCCGGCAACAGGGATGTCAGACACGTATCTGCGATATCCGACAACGGAATGGAGGCATCCACCGGAGCTAGCCGACCGCGCAGCATATGGGCGCCGATCTGGAATATGCCGTCATTGGCCCACCGTCTCTGGATATCCAAAAGATCTTGAAAATCCCGAGCCTTAGAGGTTGCTTCGGCCAGCCCCGTCATCATCTCCTCGCGTCGCGGCACGAAGTCGAAGAAATCACGGGTCAAAACGCCGTCGAGCAGAATCGGATATCGGCTGAGCCATCTGGCTAGCCGCGGCGCGGCGCCCATAATCTCGGCGACGAGATCGAAAAGGCCTGGATGCGCGCTGAATAGCGAGAAAAGCTGTACGCCGGCGGGAAGGCCTTCGAGAAATTCGGTGAATCTTCGGAGGGCGAGATCGGGGTTTGGAGAAGAAGAGAAAGCTTCCAGAATTGTCGGCACGAGCTCTGTTAGCAACTCACGGGCGCGAGCGCTGCGCACCGCGCGATAACGTCCAGCATGCCAAGTGCGTACGGTATTTAACACGGTCGCTGGTTCTGAAAACCCCATCTCCGACAGCGTTTTTAACGTGTCGGGATCGTCGTCCGCCCCTGTGAAAACCAGATTCCCGGGCCCACCAAGATCCGTTTCTCCCTCGAACAATGCCGCATAGTGTTGCTCGACGCATTTTAGATGCCGCAACAGATCGTCGACAAATCCCGTAAGGCCATCATACCCTAGAAATACCGCTAACGCCTTGAGCCCGTGCTCACTTTCAGGAAGTTCATGAGTCTGCCGGTCTTCAATCATCTGCAGACGGTGTTCGACGCGCCGGTGGAACCTATAGGCGTCTTTAAGGTCCGCATAGGCATCTTTAGTAACGTGCCCTGCAACAACCAGCCGTTCGATTGCCTCCAAGGTCGCACGCACCCGTAGATCGGGATCCCTACCGCCCCAAATAAGCTGTTGTGTCTGCGCGTAGAATTCGATTTCGCGTATTCCACCCCGGCCAAGCTTGATATTATGTCCAGCCACAGCGATTTTTGCACCACCCCGATGAGCGTTGATCTGCCGCTTAATCGACTGGATATCCTGTATCGCCGCAAAATCCAGAGACCGGCGCCACATGAAAGGTTGCAGAATTTCAAGAAACGCGAAGCCGGCTTTTTTATCACCGGCTACCGGGCGTGCCTTAACCATAGCAGCTCGTTCCCAATTCTGCCCTGTGTTTTCGTAGTACATCTCGGCAGCTAGCACCGACATCGCGGGTGGGGTGGCTCCAGGGTCGGGCCGTAAACGCAGATCAGTGCGGAATACATAACCATCCCGAGTCCGCTCCTCCATCAAAGTGACAAGGTCCCGCGAGAGTCGCGTGAATACATATTGTAGAGCATGTTGCCCGGTATACGGTACTACGTCCTGGTCATAGAGAATGATAAGATCAATGTCGCTTGAATAATTCAGTTCGCGCGCACCGAGCTTGCCCATACCTAGAACAATCAATCCGCTATCTTTCTCAGGATCTTCAGGGTCGGGTAGAGCGAGGTCACCCTTATCGTGCATCTGTCGTAGCAGTAATTTGCAGCTTGCACCAAGTGCGGCCGCCGCAAAGTCCGAAAGCGCAATTGTAATTGCGTCCAGCGACCAAATGTTTGCTATGTCAGCCACACCTATCGATAGCGCTGCCCGTCGCTTCGCGATCCGCAAGCGGGCTTTCACCGCGTCAATTGTCTCGTCTCCGAGTTTTGAACAATCTCTAGCTGCCGTTAGCGCGGCGGCAAATGCTACATCCGGCCCATCGATCAATAAAACACGCGCAAATTGTTGATCGGATATAAGACACTGACTAAGAAACGGGCTGTTACCGAAGATAGACGAGAGTAGTTTGTAAGTAGCCCCGTCTTCCAAAGCAGCGGCTGAAAATGCTGCAACAGCGGCGTCGTCAGCACGCTTCGTTGACTCATTCCAGCGCTCTAAATGGACGGAGAAATGATCCTCACTTGCAGCTATCGGAAGGGATTCGGCGATGAGACCCCATTTTTCGAAAAATTCTGTCAATTACCCCGTTCCAAAGAGGATTGGATTATCGCACACTGCGGGTTGGACGTTTATAGGTCAAGATTAGTCTGAATTCAGCTATTCTCCATGCATGCTTCGTAAGATATCCATCATTTTCCTAGAAGTATCTCTAGGACTCGCAGTAGTACTCGGGATTCTCGGGGCGGTTTCTGCGTGGCGTTTATCACAGGGGCCGGTCTCGATAAAGTTTTTGCTTCCCTACGTAGGGGATATATTGTACCGCACCGAAAGCCCTGTCGGGGTAGACCTCGATGACTTAATAGTTACCTGGGCCGGCTGGGACCGGGCATTGGATCTCCGGGCGCTGAGAGTAAAGGTCAATTCAAAAAACACCGGACAGCGTTTGACCTACATTCGAGAGGTATCCGTCACTCTGAGCGCACATGCGCTGATTCGAGGGAAAATAGCCCCTACTAATCTTGAGATTATTCGTCCGTTTATCCGACTTTCTCGGGAGAAGGACGGGAACCTGCGTTTTGGTATGGGAGAGCTCACTAGCACATCGGAGGATGTAAATGGGGGGCTATTGGCTGAGTTATTGGACCAACTGTCCGAACCATACCATAACAAAGATAGTATCGAATATCTCAAACGGATCAGCGTAATTGGCGCCGCCCTTAGCGTCGAAGACCGGAAAATGGACATTAACTGGGGCGCCGAACACGCCGATATCTCCTTAGAACTAGTACCTTCCGGAATTCGCGCATCCTTCGATCTGGCCACCGATTTCAGGACATTTAAACCTGAACTTATTGGTGAAGCACATTACGACCGCATCAAACAGACGATTGATATCTCGACGCGCTTTAAAAATTTAATAACTCATAAGCTCGCAGATCGCTTCGAGGTTTTCGATGTGCTCCAGCCATTGGACGCCATATTTTCCGGCGAAATCAGGGCCCGCGTGGGGCTTGAAGGTAGAGTCGAGCGTGCAGAATTTGAACTCAAATCGGCCAGCGGCTCCATCAGGATTCCCGGCATCGACGCTCCACCTATCACATTTAGGAAAATTACGGCAGAAGGCCACCTCGGTAGAACTCCTGATCAACTTCACATCACAAATCTAAGTGCGGAGTTCGCCGATGCAACTGCCGAACTTAAGGGCCTTATCACGCGGATGGACGAGATCGCCACGGTAGATGCTTTTATACAGATACCAACCTTTCCAATTAATGCGTTAGAGAAATTCTGGCTTCCCGGCATTAGCGTAAACGCCCGCAACTGGGTGACTAAGAATGTGCGAAACGGGTTGATCAAAGGAGCTTCGACCAGCCTTTCGGCACAGATCGACCTTGCTGGCGAGGATATTGGGGATGTCGATTTGAAATCGATTAATGGTCAGCTTACGATCGAAGATGCGACCATCGATTACCTTTCCCCAATGCCGCCGATAACCAATGCCGCAGCCTCCGCCACTTTCAACAATAAACGATTAAATTTTAAAATACATCGCGGACACAGCGGTGAACTCACTATCGAGGACGGTACTGTAGATATAAGCGATATCGGCACCCAATCCGTGGCGACGGATATATCCGGTCTTGTGCGTGGGCCTGTCAAATCAGCACTCGACATGATCGCGCATCCACGGCTCAGCTTGCTCCAAAGTTTAGGGCTCACGATGGATGGGGTAGAAGGAAGACAGGCAACTCGACTAAAAATAGCGTTCCCCCTTCTAAAAGATCTGAAAGCCGAGGACGTTTTGCTCTCAGCAACATCGGATATCAGAGACCTGTCGGTCAAAAGTGCGTTCAGGGGTATGCCGATTGATAACGGTCGCATAGCACTAACGGTTAACAATGAATCTTTGAGCGCGTCGGGAGAGGCTGTTTACGCCAATACAGCCACCAGCTTTAAATGGACTGAGGACTTCTCTGGCCGCAGGCCTATAAAGCGACGTCTTGACACTCGATTTATCGCGGGAACCCAGCAAGCGAAGCTTTTCGATATACACTTCCCGGAGATTTTCGACGGTTCAGCACCTATACAATTAGTTTACGAGGAACGGCGGGATAATACAGCCGTGCTTTCTGCCGGCCTTGACCTCCAAGACGTCAAAATTTCATTGCCCGGTCTCGACTGGGTAAAGCTTCCGGGGCTCCCGGGAACTGCGCAAGTTTCCGCATCTCTCCGGGATGGTGCAATCATTACCGTTGATCATTTCCAGCTCGACTCCGGCATTTTCTCGATGATAGGAGAAATCACGTTCGCGACGCGTGAAGAGAGAAAGGGTCAGGAAATCGCTACATTACGACTCAAAAAGTTTAAGCTCGGATTGACCGAATTTTCAGCAAACATCCAGAAGGAGGACCCCGAAGGTTACTCAATCGCAGTTAACGGTCGCGGTTTGGATGCATCACCCTTCCTTCGCAGATCCCTCAAAGACTTTCACGCTCCGAACCTGCCAAGGTTTCGACTAACCGGCAAATTTGACAAATTCTGGATTGGCTCGGATCTGCCGGCAAATAATGTTGAATTGAAGATTCGATACGATGGAAAACACTGGCAGAATATTAACCTTAGGGGAGCACTGCCTCGCGGAGGGAAGACCCTCGAATTTCGTATGCTCCCAGATGAAAGTGGACATGTGATGGCACTCTACTCCGCCGATGCAGGTCTCTTTTTAAAAGCCATGAACATTACCGATACGATCTCCGGTGGATCAATAGAGATAGCTGGTATTCGAAAAGATGGATCCGACTCTCCCTGGACTGGAACGGCAGAAATGAAACGGTTTCGCATTGCCAACGCACCCGGTATAGCCCGACTTTTCAGTATCGCGTCATTTACAGGACTCGGTAATCTAGTGGCTGGACGAGGGATCGAATTTAAACGCTTCCGATTGCCATTCGTATTCGAAAATGATGTCGCGATCATAAAGGGGGCGCAGGGATTTGGTTCTGAGCTGGGGGTCACTGGATCTGGTAAGATCGATTTCGGGAAATATGAGATCGATTTAAACGGGACCATGGTCCCAGCGTACACAATTAACAGCTTATTGGGAAAAATTCCAGTCATCGGCAATATTTTGAGCGGTGAAAAAGGAGGCGGCATCTTCGCCGCCTCATATAAGGTGTCGGGATCGATTGAAAATCCTACCATGTCAGTCAACCCGCTTTCTGCTCTAGCTCCGGGGTTCCTGCGTAAGCTTTTGGAAGGTAGAGAGGGGCTCAATGAGGGCAAAACGCCTAGCCAGGAAGAAAACCTAGAAAAATAAATTTCCAAATGGATACCAAGTCCGTTATCAATCTCGCGCTAGATAGTTATCCGGGTTAACTACTCTTCTTCGATTCCACAGTACCATTACGTCTGCTGCTCTCTAACCAAAAATTCTTGCAGGTTGGCGAGCGTGGTATGCTGTGGAACGGCGCGTATCGTCACGAGCATTTGCTACTAGATGAAGCATTCAGTGTAGCGGAACCCACGTTAGCCTTATTAGAAAAAATACTTCGGTGGAAGACGCTTTTATTGACTCACCGATTTTACGTGTTCTCGGGCGGCAACGACTTTATCACCGCGGGAAGATCTTCCATCCGCTGGAACCAACCACGAAGATTAGGGTGCTCCGTCCTCCAGCTGAAATGCGGTATCCGGCGTTCTAAATCTAACGCGCAGAAAAGAAGAATCTGAGGCTTAGTCAAACCAATTTGAAAAACCTTATCGTAAATCGCTCCTTCAAAGTAATCGGCGAGCCTAATTGCGCGGCGTCTTTCATGATCAAGTACCTCGGAGGATTGTTTCTCCGGTGGACGTTTTATCTCACGCGCCCAGACCGAAGTGCCATCGAGCATGCTCCGGGCAGTCGCTTCGAAGCGCCGAAATGGCCAATGTTCGTCGCCTTCTGGGACGCTATAGTTGCGTGGCATCACCAGTGCATCGAAATAGTCTACAATAAGGTCTGTTTCTTCCATTCCAGTACCATCGGCTAACATAAGAAACGGGACCCTTCCTGACGGGTTAACCGACAGGAGCGGATCTTCGGGCTGTCGGGTACGTGTCCAAACCAGATCGACCTGGTCCGATAGGCCCTTATCATGCATTACAATCATAGCTAAACGAGCATAAGGGGACGTGGTTGTGACATAGAGTTTCATGCGGCTATCCCCGGTGAATCAGGTCTGTCTGATCAGCACATGTCGCTTCTTGCCGGCTGATAGTTTTATTACGCCATCACCATCCGCATCGGCGGCCGAAACTATCGAGTTTTCATCAACGATTTTTACATCGTTTAACCGCGCGCCACCCCCGCGGATCAGTCGGCGGGCTTCACCGTTAGTTTTAACAAGTCCAGCTCGAGCGAACATGGAAAATGCAGCGATCCCATCTGCAAGCTCAATGGCCGAGATATTGACCGTCGGTAGTCCCTTTGCAGTTTGTCCATGTTCAAATGTCTCTGCCGCCGTAAAAGCAACTTTCTCGGCGGCAGAACGTCCGTGACACATCGCGGTGGTCTCCGTCGCTAAGATCTTTTTGGCCTCGTTGATTTCCATATCCCGCAGGGTCTCCAGTTTTTGGATTTCATCCAACGGCAAATCGGTAAATAGGCGCAAGAAATTCCCAACATCCGCATCAGCGGTGTTGCGCCAGAACTGCCAGTATTCGTAAGGGCTCACCCGGTCAGAATTAAGCCAAACAGCACCATCGACCGTCTTGCCCATTTTTGTACCGGAGTCGTTGGTAATTAGTGGCGAGGTAAGACCAAACGTCTGAGCTTTATCGACACGGCGAGCAAGTTCTACCCCATTCACGATGTTGCCCCATTGATCTGACCCTCCCATCTGTAGGATGCAGCCGTAGCGTCGATTAAGCTCCATGAAATCGTATGCTTGGAGGATCATGTAGTTAAATTCTAGGAATGACATGGGCTGTTTGCGCGATAGGCGTAGTTTTACCGATTCAAAACTAAGCATTCGATTAACGGAAAAATGCTGTCCATAATCTCGGAGGAATGGGATGTAGGCCAGCCTGTCTAGCCAGTCCGCATTATCGACAATGATTGCGTCAGTCGAATCTTCACCAAACTTAAGAAATTTTTCAAATATGCCCTGAATGCTTCTTTTGTTAGAAGCGATGGCTTCGTCGGTAATCAATTGACGTGCCTCGTCCTTCCCGGAGGGATCACCAACCTTTGTAGTACCGCCACCCATCAATACGATTGGCTTATGTCCGGATTTCTGGAACCACCGAAGCAACATAATTGGCAGTAGTGAGCCCACATGCAAGGAATCAGCCGTGCAGTCGAAGCCGATATAACAAGTCTTTGGCTGCCCTTCATCAAGTGTTTCATCCAGAGCCACAATATCGGTGCACTGATGCACGAAGCCCCGCTCTGTTACGTTTCTCAAAAAGTCGGATTTTGGGTCGGTCATAGTCAGGGTCCGTATTTCGATAAGCGCTGTTTCCTATCACAGGGGTCCCGCGAAATCCACGCCGGGCCTATACTATTGGAACCGTCGTTATTAGACTCTCTTGGGTCAGCCGTAAAATTAATTGCAGACTTCAACTCCTAACGCCAGACTGAATAATGAATGAAGGGTAGAGATTGATGGAACCTGGTAGATACGGACCTTTCTCCTATAAACCAATCAACCGGCGGCCTAAAGTTGTCTGGCCAGATGGTAACCACATCGCTCTCTGGATAGTGCCCAATATAGAAACATTTCCGTTGAACGAACCGATACCAGGGGGAACGGGTATTACGCCAGACGTGATCAACTGGGCATCACGGGATTATGGCGCCCGGGTAGGTATTTTTCGAATTATGGAAGTGATGGATAGACATGGCATTCGGGGGACGGTCGCGCTTAACAGCGAAGTCTGCGACGACTATCCAGAGATAATTGATGACGCCATGGATCGCAACTGGGAGTTTATGGGGCATAACCAATCGAATAGTCGTTATATCCATACGATGGAGGATCAACTAGGCCGTCAACTGGTTTCGGAAACCCTTGATCGGATTGAACAATCGACCGGTATCCGGCCCAAAGGATGGCTGTCGAGTGGACTTCAGCAAAACTGGACCACACTGGACGCGCTGATTGACTGCGGCGTCAAATACGTCGCAGATTTCATCAACGATGATCAACCCTATTTGATGAATGTGAACAGCCGCCAAATCTGTTCAATCCCGTATTCAACAGAAATTAACGATCTTCCGCAGTTTTTGAGGATGAATCGGACGAGCGAGGAGTTCACTCAGATGATACGTCATCAGTTCGATACCCTTTATCGCGAAAGCTTAGAAAGCGGTTCAGGACGGGTGATGGCTATCTGTTTGCACCCGTTCGTTATTGGAGTTCCCCATCGCATTCAGGCTCTGGAAGATGCCCTGTCTTACATCAGTAGACATGACGGAGTTTGGAAAACAACCGGTACCGAGATCATAGAGCACTACCTGATGGGCGAGACCTTTTAAGGGTGACAGAATTCCGGCCTATATGGGCACTAGGTCTTATGAGCGGCACGTCTATAGATGGTATAGACGCTGCCCTAGTCCAGACAGATGGCGAAAAGATCTTCAATTTCGGGCCGGCGTGCACCGTGCCCTATTCCTTCGCCCTTGAGCAGTCGATTAGATCAGCTCTCGGAAAGCAGAGTGAAAACGGGGAATTAGTCCGCAATCTTACGGATGCTCATGCGTCCGCCGTAGAAAACATCCTTTCAAAACACCCAACATATAAGGAAAAAATCCAGCTAATAGGCCTACACGGCCATACCCTATTTCACTCACCAGACGAAGGTGTCACCATCCAGGCCGGTGATGGAGAGAGACTCGCAAAAAAAACTGGTTACGACGTTGTATACGACTTCCGCTTTGCTGACGTAGCGTCAGGCGGTCAAGGTGCTCCGTTAGTTCCGCTTTTCCACGAAGCCCTTGGCCGGGATTTAGACGGACCGATAGAAGTCGTCAATATTGGTGGAATATCGAACATCACTTGGATTGATCCAGCGGGAGACATGCCGCCGATAGCGTTCGACACCGGCCCCGGCAATGCCCTGCTGGATGACTGGGTCAGGAGTACTAGCAATTTGATGTACGATCGAGACGGGGTGTTAAGTTCCTGTGGCACACCTCACAGAGATACCCTTTTAAAGCTAATGAACAACCCGTATTTTGATAGACCGCCCCCCAAGTCACTCGACCGGCTATCTTTGAATACAGAGCTCGTAAATGGCCTCTCTCCTGCGGATGGCGCGGCAACATTGGTACATTTTACCTGCGAAACCATCGCAGGTAATTTCGCGCACGTGCCATCTAAACCGAAAAGGCTATTAATTACTGGTGGCGGTCGACACAACCCAAACATAATGCGAACTTTAGCTGAAATAGCTGGGCTTCCAGTTTCCCCAGTAGAAGCGGTCAACTGGGATGGCGACGCTATTGAAGCACAGGCTTTCGCCTTCTTAGCTGTCCGCTCACTACGTGGTTTACCTTTAAGCCTCCCATCGACCACGGGGGTACCTGAACCGACTACAGGAGGCAGGCTGGCACGGACTAGCTAAGAATATTCTGACAAGTTTTTAAAAGTTGCTACGGTCGATCTAAAAACGCCCCGCCCCCCGTATGATCACGAATTCTTCCACTTTATAATTCCACAGAAGCAGATATTTCAAAAGGATCCGGGTTTCCGGTACGCACTTTCGCGCTATCATTTGGTCAGTCTATCGGCCGTTAGTTTCAGTATATCTGATATTAGGTTGAATTACCCGTGTCTTCTTCAACGCCATCTCCGGCCACCCGCTGGGCTAGGGCGGCTGCCATAAAGTCATCGAGATCTCCGTCGAGAACGTTTTGAGTATTCGAGGTTTCAACCTCGGTTCGGAGATCTTTTACCATTTGATAAGGATGTAACACATATGACCTGATCTGATGTCCCCAGCCGATCTCTGTCTTAGCATCCTGCTCCGCCTGCGCCGCCTCTTCGCGGCGCTGTAGTTCCGCTTCGTACAGGCGTGCTCGCAGCATCCGCATCGCCTCAGCCCGGTTACGGTGCTGAGACCGGTCGTTCTGGCATGCGACGACGATGCCAGAGGGAATATGCGTGATACGGATCGCGCTATCCGTAGTATTGACGTGCTGTCCACCAGCTCCCTGAGATCGATAGGTATCGATGCGTAGGTCTTTCTCATCAACCGCTATCTCGATGTCGTCATCAATCTCCGGATAAGCCCAAACCGAAGCGAAGCTAGTGTGACGCCGAGCGCTGGAGTCATAAGGTGATATTCGCACTAAACGATGGACGCCACTTTCTGTTTTTAGCCAGCCATATGCATTATGGCCCTGAATCCGGATGGTAGCCGATTTCAATCCGGCTTCTTCCCCTGGACTTTCCTCCATCACTTCAACCTCACACCCATGGGATTCCGACCATCTGATGTACATCCGAATCAGCATCTGAGCCCAGTCTTGGCTTTCTGTGCCTCCAGCGCCGGCATGCACCTCGAGGAAACAATCATTGGAGTCGGCTTCTCCGGACAGAAGGGTCTGAAGTTCCTGTTTAGCCGCTGATTTCTGGAGCTCGTGGAGCGTCTCTTCAGCCTCATTAATAATTTCTCTGTCGCCTTCAACTTCAGCTATTTCTATTAACTCAACTGTGTCGTTTAGATCCTGCACTAGGGACCAGTATTCCTGAAGCGACCTCTCAACCTGATTACGCTCGCGCATAATTTTCTGCGCGCGCTCTCGGTTTGTCCAGAGTTCTGGGTCTTCGGCCTGAGAATTGAGCTCGTCTAGTCGTTTAGCTGCATGGTCCGGGTCAAAGGTGCCTCCTCAGCAGTTCTAGTGACTGCTCGATTTTATCGGCCAGAGCTTGCGTTTCAGCGCGCATCTTTCTTTGTTTTCCCCATTCGAATTGAAGTCATATACACAAGGCAGGCAGTATCCCACTTATGTGTATATATTAGTATAGACCGCGAAGCTTCCTCGTGGGAGTCACACCCCTATTTCCATTCTGAAACTCCCCGCCGCTGCCGTCGAGCACTTTTCCGGTTCCGGTCGGTATAGTGCCCGGGAGAAAGGCCTCAAGAATCACCCCTCGACGGCCGGACCGCACTGGTTTTCCTGTGCGATAATCGACGCGAACGAGTTCAAGACCGGGTGGTATACGAAAAGGGATAGCGGGTTTGTTCGAAAGCGCCGCCTCCATAAAAGATTTAAAAATAGGTGCTGCAACAGATGATCCTGTTTCCCGCTTACCAAGGGGCTTAGGTGTATCAAACCCTACGTAGACCCCAACCGCTAAATCAGGGGAGAAACCGACGAACCAAGTGTCTCGGCTCTCATTTGTGGTACCTGTTTTCCCAGCAAGTGGTTTTCCGATAATATTTATTCGCCTACCAGTACCGCGTTTGACTACTCCCTCTAGCATCGAGACCAACTGGTAAGCTGTTCTTGGGTCTGCTATCTGTTCTCGGTTGTCTGGCAATTGCGGTAGATCTTCGTCCTCCCAAGCGATTTCGTCGCAGCCTACACAGCGGCGATCATCGTGCCGGAAGATAGTTTTCCCTGTTCGATTTTGGATCTTATCAATCAACGTGGGCTGTATACGCTTGCCGCCATTGACCAGCATCGCATAGGCCGTCGTCATGCGCATCAGAGTAGTTTCGCTAGCCCCCAAGGACATCGAAAGCATAGGCTTAAGATCATCGATAACATTGAAGCGTTTTGCATAGTCTACGACAGTCTCCATTCCAATATTTTGGGCTAGGCGAACGGTCATGAGGTTACGCGATTTCTCTATACCTATACGAAGTGGGCTGGCACCATAGAATTTCTTTGTGTAGTTGCCCGGCCTCCAGCGTCCGAGGCCGGGCCCCTGATCTATGACAAACGGCGCATCCAGGATCTGGCTAGATGGGGTGAAGCCCTTATCCAGAGCGGCCAGATAGACAAAGGGCTTAAACGCCGAGCCTGGCTGACGAAAGGCCTGAGTCACCCGGTTGAATTGACTCAGTTCGGCAGAAAAGCCTCCTGACATCGCAAGTACGCGCCCGGTATGCGGATCCAGCACCACAATCGCGCCGCTAATTTGTGGGATTTGCCTGAGTGCGTATATGTCGAGGTTTGAGGGATCCTTATTATTTTCTTTCGCGACCGATTCAACCGCGATGACATCTCCCAAACTCAATACATCTCGGGGTAATTTAGGGGCTGGACCGGGCTGATCTTTTTCGTCAAAACGTCGTGCCCAGTTCATTCCCTTCAATGGCAAAATACCCGAGGATTTGTCAGAGAAACCAATTTTTGCGCTTGTGTTAGATAACGATAGTACAACAGCGGTCTTCCATTGTTCCACGTCTTCCGGGAGGGCATGCCTAGAAAGCTCACTATGCCAGCCCGGGCGTATATCGATCTGGCCGAGCGGACCGCGCCAACCATGCCGCCTGTCGTAGGCGGACAGTCCCAAGCGTAAAGACGTGTCAGCGATTTTTTGCAACCGTGAATCTAATGTCGTCCTCACCGAAAGACCGCCACCATACAGTCCGCGGTCTCCATATGC
Organism: Alphaproteobacteria bacterium UBA830; assembly: GCA_002295635.1. Lineage (GTDB taxonomy): Bacteria > Pseudomonadota > Alphaproteobacteria > MPNO01 > UBA830 > UBA830. The sequence goes on from DBHK01000017.1 coordinate 43,726, forward strand.
ATCCTGCAGTTCTCGGCGTACCTCTTCAACGAAGTAATCGGCTCTCGCTGCATCCGCTCCACCCGGTGGACGCACATCTACAGAATCCGCCATTTCAGCAGAAACAGCTTTTATTGAGATATAACCATTTTCTGCCATTCGGTTTAACACGTAGTTACGACGCGCCCTTGCCGCAGCAGGTTTGCGGATTGGATGATAGTTGTTTGGGGCTTTGGGCAAACCCGCAAGGAACGCAGCTTCTGCTAAAGTGAGATCATCTAACGATTTATCAAAATAATTCAGCGCCGCCGCCGCGACCCCATAAGATCCAAAGCCTAGATAAATTTCGTTAAGATAAAGTTCCAATATTTTTTCTTTGGAGAACGCTCGCTCTATCCTAAGCGCGAGGATAACCTCTTTAACCTTTCTGGCAATGGACACCTCGTTCGTCAGTAGAAAGTTTTTCGCAACCTGTTGCGTAATAGTCGAAGCCCCAATGGGGCGCCGATCAGTATTTATACGGCGAAGGTTTGTCAGCGTCGCTCGGAGAATACCCGGAAGGTCGATTCCCCAATGGGTATAGAAAGTTTTGTCCTCCGACGATAGGAATGCCTCAATTACCCTCTTCGGCATCGCCGAAATCGGTACGAAGACGCGTTTCTCGCGCGCGAATTCTGCCATCAGTCGGCCGTCACCTGCATGGATACGGGTCACCGTCGGCGGGTTGTAGTCAGCGAGTTTTTGGTATTCCGGAAGATCCTTTCCAAAATAATAAAAGCCATAAAGCAGGCCACCCACGCCGGCGAATGTCAGTACTACGATCATCAGAAATGCCGCAGCCAAAATTCTCATATTTCACCTCCAAGCGGCACCGCGGTCCGCCCCCTCGATACTGAGCGCTAAGAATATGGCTATATTAAGGCTGATTAAGAGCTTCCTGACGGTCAAAATATCGGCGTATTGCCCGAGTCATCGCTGTCGCCATCCTCCGGCGTTGGCCAGGATCCCGCAGCAACCGCTCGTCCGAACGATTAGATAAATATCCAAGTTCGACCAATACGGAGGGAATATCCGGCGCCTTAAGCACCGCAAAACCGGCAAACCTGTGAGTATTACGCAGCATTTTTCTGACTTTGGATAACTCTGTCACTAATTGGCGGGCGAAAACCGTGGATTCATTCATTGTTTCCCGCTGAGCGAGGTCGATAAGGATATTAACAACCTCGTTTGACTGCTCGTTCAAGTCCAAACCAGCAATCATGTCAGATTTATTTTCCTTCCTTGCAAGAGCAGCTGCTTCTTTATCAGACGCCCTTTCGGAGAGAGTATAAACTGACATGCCCCGCACTCGAGGATTGCGGATCGAATCTGCATGGATCGACAAAAAAAGGTCTGCGCCTGCGGCACGCGCACGGGCAATGCGCTCACGCAGTCGAATAAACACGTCTCGACCCCGCGTCAAACGAACCTCAAACTTGCCTGTCGCCCTTAATTGTCGTCGCAATTCCTTAGAAAAGGATAAGACTATATGTTTCTCCCAAACCCCGGACCGACTTATCGCCCCCGGGTCAACTCCTCCGTGTCCAGGGTCGATCATAATCACTATCTTCTCACCTGACTTTGACTTCGGCTTAAGCACCGGCGGGCGCAGCCGAGGGGTAGCGTCGGGCCCTGGCTTTGACCGTTTTCCAATTCGCGAGTAAGCAGCCATGAATGCGTTTTCTGTTACCCTCTTGATATCCAGAACAATACGATGCGGGCGTCCCGCGGCATTCGGCGGAATCATGAATGCTTTGGTGATTCGAACTGGTCCTTTGGAGTCCAGAACAACACGGGACAAACCCGGCTTGAATAGCCCGAACCGCATCCCAGTAATTAGTCCACCGCTAGGCGGGGCCCGAAGTTTCGGTGACCACGTCACCTCGGGCATATCAACGACCACACGATAAGGTCTAGGCAGCGTAAATGTACGGAAATCAAGCGCCCTCGAAACTTCCATAACGACCCGTGTTTTACTCGCGTAAACACCGACTCTAACGTCGGAAACCTGCGGAGCCGCAACCGCAGCCTGCACTAGGAACATAGTTGCTCCCACGATTGCGAAACGGTCGAAAGTAACTCGTATCTTGCACATATTGCGGACCGTCAGAATTTAGACACAACATATATCCGTAAGCGCTGGATTTATACAGTGAAATCCCTTCAGATATTTGTTGATTATAAGTTGTACCAACAGGGTGTGCAGTCTATCCTAATCAGGCGAACATCCGCGGATGAGACGGAGAAGCCCTCCGACGCTGACGCGGCCTCCATGCAATCAGCGCCCCTCGACTCGATACTATAAAATTGTCGACCGGCAGCTAGAAACGGCAGAAGGCGGCGCGGTTCAGTCGCGGTACATAGAACCTAAGGCCGAGCCCGATAATATATTGGGTTCCGCGACCAATTTGCGTCCTTGCCCTGGTGGCGCCCCTTTAGGGAGGCCCCATTTGGCAGGTTGACGGTGGCGCGGATGGTCTTGCAGGCTCGGCACAAACCCAATCGGTCGTTCGCACCTTGGGGGAGCTGTCGGCATGGAGAATTAAATATGTCTAAGCGCATGCTTGTCGATGGTGCGCACCCTGAAGAGATTCGGGTTGTGGTTACAACAGGCAAACGTCTCGACGAATATGACATCGAGACCAGTTTCAAGAAACAGGTCAAAGGTAATATCTACCTCGCGAAGGTGACTCGGGTAGAACCGTCTTTGCAAGCTGCATTCGTTGATTTCGGCGGTAACCGTCATGGATTCCTCGCCTTCAGCGAGATTCATCCTGACTACTACCAAATTCCCATGGAGGATAGGCAAGCCCTCATTGAGGAGCAGGAGGAACTCGAACGTGAAGCCCGTGCCGCCCGAGAACATCTGGAAGACATTGACGGCGACGTCGGAGAGGACGCCGATGACGTTGATGTGGACGAAGCAGGTGATTCTTCAGAAATAGAAATTGACGGCGAAGAACCGAAATATGACGGCAATTTAGAGGTTGAGTCCTACCCAGAGGAGATTAAAGAGTCCGATGGCACATCCCATGATGAAACTCTCGCAGAAAATACCGAAGTAGACCCTTCAGAAGCCACGAGGTCTCGCGACTCGGGAGGTGAAAGCTCCGACGCCGACAATGTCTCAGAGGCCTCGATACGCCGGAACACCCGAGGCGTACGACGCTATAAAATCCAAGAAGTAATTAAACGCCGGCAGATCCTTCTGGTTCAGGTGGTAAAGGAGGAGCGAGGCAACAAAGGGGCAGCGCTGACCACATACATCTCCCTCGCCGGTCGCTATTGCGTTCTAATGCCGAACTCCTCGCGCGGGGGAGGAATATCACGAAAGATCACCGGGCCTAAGGAACGCCGTAAGCTCCGCGACACACTCAACTCACTCGATATGCCAGACGGGATGGGCGTTATTATCCGGACAGCTGGTCTCGAACGCAGCAAAATGGAGATCAAACGCGATTTCGAATACCTTATCCGCGCATGGGACCAAGTCAGGGAGACAACGTTAGAGTCTACCGCACCTAATATGGTTTACGAGGAAGGAGACATCATTAAGCGCGCGATACGCGACGTTTACAGTAAAGATATCGAAGAAATACAGGTTGAGGGCACGGAGACATACCAGACCGCTAAGCGATTTATGCGATTAATGATGCCGAGTCATGCCAAACGGGTGCAACAGTACCGCGACGGCACAATTCCGTTGTTCCAGAGATACCAGATTGAGCAGCAGTTAGATGCAATGCACAACCCGGAAGTTCAATTGAAATCGGGTGGTTACATTGTGATTAACCCCACAGAGGCCCTTGTTGCTATTGATGTGAACTCCGGAAAATCCACCCGAGAACGCAACATTGAAGAAACAGCGGTTAAGACAAATATCGAAGCGGCAGAGGAAGTTGCACGCCAACTACGCCTCCGTGATTTAGCTGGCCTCATTGTCATAGACTTCATCGATATGGAAGACGGCCGAAATGTCCGTAAGGTTGAAAGGCGTCTTAAAGATGCAATGAAAACAGATCGGGCCCGATTGCAGATAGGGCGTATCAGTAATTTTGGTTTATTAGAACTATCACGCCAGCGTCTTCGCCCAAGCCTGCTAGAAACAAGTACTCAGATTTGCCCAAATTGTCGGGGTACGGGATATGTTCTGTCGACGGAATCAATGGCAATGCGCGTCCTGCGCACAATAGAGGAAGAAGGCATTCGGATGCGGACGAGCGAGATCACCGTCCGTATCCCGACAGAAGTGGCGTTGTACATCCTAAATCAGAAGCGTTCTACGTTGGTGAATATGGAAGAAAGGTACGGCTTTCAGGTAATCCTAGAAGGTGACGATACGATCGTACCGCCTGATATTGATATCGAACGTATAAAAGGACGGCCGGAACCGGTAGCCAGAGGCAAGGATACCGCGCAACATATTACGGGTACCGATACCAAAGAACCTGAGAACTCGGTTGACAATGCTTCTATAGAAAATGCGGGAAAAGAAGAGAAATCTGATAGACCTAAACGCAGTCGCCGGCGCCGAAGTCGCCGACGCCCCGATAATGGCGATGCCCCCACCGAAGCAGAATCTAAGAAAAATGGAGCAGATGAAAGTCCGGACGCACTTAAAGCTGACCAAGAAGACAACGCAGATGAAAAATCAGGATCTCAGCGTCGCCGTCGAGGCCGCCGAGGAGGAAGACGTCGGAATCGTAATGCCAATTCCGAAACCCAAGATAGCATAATAACAGGAAAGCAAAATGCACGAACCGGAAACGATCAAGCGTTGGACGAAGAGACGCCATCTTCCGGAACCGTTTCAGTCGGGACACAAAAACAAGTCAACCTCTCCAAAAACCAATCGGGAGAGATCGCAGAATCTACTTTAATTGATACCTTCGACAGTGGAAAAGAGCTCTCAGATAATAACGAAACTACGGCAACAGGCGATGACAAACCCAGACGCCGGGGCTGGTGGCAGAAAATAATTGACTAGAACTAATATAAGATCGGAACCAAGCATAACCCATCACCTGTCGATCCATCTGTTCAATCGCTGTGCCGCCTCGTCTATTGTGGGAGTATCTCCAGCAAATGAAATCCGGATTGTAGAACCTCCGCGATAGCGGTCAAAGTCAGTGCCGGGAGCTACTGCGATGCCGGATTCATTTAGCATACGGCGGCAAAATTCTTCGCTATTATTGGTAAGATGCGAAATATCAGCATAGATGTAAAATGCACCGTCGGCCGGCGCCAGTTTAGTTAGGCCTAATTTGGGCAACTCGCCTAATAACAGTTCCCGGTTCGCAGCATAACGCGCAACGTTTTGATCCAGCTCCTCTTTGCAGTCAAAGGCCACACTTGCCGCGTGCTGGGATAAAGCAGGTACGGAAATAAAAATATTCTGAGCCAAACACTCAATTGATCGGTCAAGCTGTTCCGGAATAACCATCCAGCCCACACGCCATCCAGTCATAGAGTAGAACTTGGAAAAACTGTTAATCACAACGGCGTTCTGGGTATAGGCCAATGCTGTGACGCCGGGCATTTCGTATGTAATACCATGATAGATCTCATCGGAGATGAGCCGGATACCTCGATCATCGCAATACATTGTGAGCGCGGCCATCTCGTTCGCAGAGATCATAGTACCAGTCGGATTAGCCGGGCTAGCCACAACGAGACCATCAATATCACCGTCGATCCCATCCAGCAGTTCGGGAGTGATCTGATAACGATATTCTGCGGTTACAGGAATTCCGACCGATTCTATTCCGAGTGCCGCCAGAATATTACGGTAAGCGGGATAGCCTGGATCCGCGAGTATTACTCGGTCACCGGAATCGAATGCCGCCAAAAACGCCAGCATAAAACCACCAGACGACCCGGTAGTAACTACGACACGTTCTTTGGCAAGGTCGATATCATAGGTCTCACGATAATGTTGCGTGATCCTTTTACGAAGTTTATCAATTCCAAGTGCTTCGGTGTATCCGAGTTTGTCAGTAGCCAGTGCACGCTGTGCAGCTGCGATCACGCCAGAGGGCGCTCCGGTCGAGGGTTGTCCTACTTCCAGATGAAGGATATTGCGGCCGATACTTTCAAGGCGGTTAGCCTCACGCATAACGTCCATGACAATGAAGGGTGCTACTTGACCCCGCGAGGATTTCTTAAGAGCCATAATCTAGAGCGTTGCGCTTACAGCCAAGCCGTGACCTGCAGGATCTGCGCTGAATATGCAGGAATCGGTGTTCTCACGAGCGCCCTCTGGGCAATAAATTACATTAGCCCGACCATTAGTGTCTTTAATCGGGCCGAAAAGCGTCTTGGGAAGAACCCTGGCGTCAAAAATCCGTCGCGCGGTACTCATTGCTCTTTCCGCACCGTCTCGGCCACCCGAACCACTGATAGCCCCCCGGGTATCCTTGAGTGCCCTGTTTAGAAAAAGCATCGGCACTCCAGAGAAAGAGCCGCTCGCCAGAGGTGCTGCCATTAGTATTCCGCTTGGCCCGATCATGCTCCCTGCACCAAATATTCCGTTGGTTGAAACGACGCAAGCTGTTCCGCCGCCCTCGCGATCGACAGTTATAAATCCGGCACTCTCCTGGTCAGCTTGATAATCGCGGTCTATCATAGATCCGGATCCGCGCCAGATCGCGGCCGCCAGATCACCCCACCTGTTCGCCGGTAGGTGTAGTTCATCTCTACCCAAATTAAATTTTTGCGTTTTGAGCCATCTGGGACGATATTCGCGTAGCACCGACAATGGTATGTCCGTCCCCGCAGCGGCTCCGAGGCCTTGGGCCAGCTGTTTTGCAAATTCTCCACTGTAAAAATCACCTGGACCCCTTAAACGTATGCGGGAGAGGGATGAGGACAGTTCGAACTGTTTGAGGTTGTAGCCCTCCCCAACTATCTTGCCGGATGAAACAAACAAACGTCGAATAGCGGGGTCCGTCAATAACCTGAGTGGTACGGCAACTAATCGGCGTGCAAATGCCCGCGAGATCGGATTTCCAAATCGGGCTAACTGTTCCGCCGGCAATATAAGCGATTCCCATTTTAACTTTCCGTAACGGGCGTGTAGCGCAAACATACCTCTTACAGCGCCGGGTACCATGATGGTTTTACCATCCTTTTCGAATAGCTGCGCTCTGAAATCGATCGCCTCAACAACATCTTGGCGCCCGCCGAAAATCATACACATGCCACCCCCGCCAAGGCTCGCAGCCCCCGGATAGGTTACCGATAAGGCGAAGTAGGTAGCAACTGCGGCATCAACTGCGTTCCCTCCCGAAGAGAGAATATCTCGTCCGATCAACGCCGACTTCGGCTCATCAGATACAACACCTCCGAAACCCGAGGTCACGAACCCGACCTGTCCTGCAGGCGGCCCGCCGCCGCCGCAAGCTCCGGATATCAGAGAGACTGCTAATACTACGATTGATTGACGGACCCGGGAGCAAACCTTACTTATAAGGTTACGATAGAAAGTTCCGCCCGTGCGCAATGCAAAGTCCTCCTTGCTAGTTATCTCTGCTTTTGTCGCGTTTCTATCTCTAAAATGGGCCCTGGCACCCACTCCGGCTGAGGCCTCCAGCATCCGCGACGCAGAGATAGAACATACCATTCGCGTTTATGCTTCGCCACTTCTGAAATCTGCTGGTTTAGAGCCATCGGACGTCAGTCTACATATATTAAACGATAAGGCCGTTAATGCGTTCGTCGCTGGCGGTCAGCGCATATTCTTAACTAGCGGGCTGCTAATGTCAGCTGACCGGCCAGAGCAGGTAGTCGGCGTGCTCGCGCATGAAATTGGCCACATAATCGGCGGACACCTTGCGCGAATGAACGGCGCAGTAGCTGATGCACGGAATAAGGCACTCATCGGACAACTTGTGGGTTTTGCGCTGGGGGTCCTCTCAAAGGATAGTAGTGTGCTGGCTGCAACAAGTTTAAAAGGTTCAGATATTGCCCTACAGGGTTTGCTCAAATTTTCTCGAACACAGGAGAGGTCTGCCGACCAAGTTGCAGCCGATCTCCTTGAAAATACAGGCACCTCCGCTTCGGGCCTCCTAGAATTTTTTGAGATTCTAAAGGACCAAGAATTACTAGTACGGGCGCGGCAGGATAATTATGCTGTAACTCATCCTCTAACTCAGGATAGGATCGCATTCATACGGGAACACATAGATAACTCACGTTTTTCTGCTAATCGTCTTCCGGATCGAATTCAGGTCATGCATGACCGGATGGTTGCAAAGCTAAGAGCTTTCATAAATCCGCCACGCCAAACGTTATTAGAGTATTCTGAGGATGACCCGGCTATCAGTTCTCGCTACGCACGTGCAATAGCACTCTATCGAGACGCCCGAGTAGACAAAGCGCTGGAGCTGGTAGACGAATTAATAGAAATAGCGCCAGATGATCCCTATTTTCACGAGTTGTTAGGGCAGATATTGTTCGAAAATGCTCGACTGAAGGGGGCATTGCCTGCCTACGAGCGGGCAGTCGAATTTCGACCGCGAGAACCATTGCTGCGTGTTGGTCTCGCGCATGTACAGATTGAGCTAAACAGTCCTGACTTGATTAAGTCGGCTATCAACAACTTAGAACAGGCGCAGCGTTATGACAGACTGATGCCCTTTTCATGGCAGTTAGCCGCAACTGCGTATGGTAGGAACGGTCAACTCGGAGTATCATCCTTGGCATTAGCCGAATACAACTTGCTTTTAGGTAAGTTTTTGGATGCCCAAGGACAAGCGCGCAAGGCTGCCCGTTTGCTCCCAACGAATTCACCCGGATGGCTGCGCGCACAGGACATCAAAGCTACCGCAAGGCGTGCCCGCGAGCGCCAAAGTACCAGATAATAAACAAATTCTAACGCCGAAATTCGAAAGATCGTGGCCACGCTACTAGGCAGTAGCCAAAAACCGTAAAAAAATAGAGTAAAATTGTCACGAAGGTACTTAATTCCAAGAATTAACATTGACTCTTAATATGGCTCTTTGGACGGTTGAGCACTATCAAAAGCGGTAAGCTTCATACACTCCGCAAAAATTCCCATTAGCCTCGGATAGGAAGATAGCTCGCATTCGTAGCGCTGAGCGTTAAATACTTGGGGTACAATGCAAATATCGACGAGCCCAGGCGTATCGCCGTGAGCAAAAACACCCATGCCCCCGTCTGTTGCTAGGTGCGACTCCAGCGCGTTGAACCCTTCATAAATCCAATGCCGGTACCAGGTGACCTCTACGGCATCTCGTGCGGCTCCCATTTGGCTGCCAAGAAACTTCAAAATCGCCAGATTGTTCAACGGATGTATATCGCAGGCGATGATATCGGCTAGACCTCGGACACGAGCGCGTCCTAGTGGATCATCGGGCAGAAATGCAGGATCTGGATTTGTCTCATCCAGATACTCAATTATGGCCATTGACTGATAAAGAATTTTATCTCCATCAACCAACGTTGGTACGCGCCCCTGCGGGTTGATCTCTTTATAACTCTCATCGAACTGGTCGCCGTTTGGCAAACTAATATTGAAATGTTGCCACGCAATTTTTTTAAGGTTAAGCGCGATGCGCACCCGAAAGGCAGCAGACGAGCGGGAAAAGCCATAAAGTTTCATGGGTCTCTCCAAATGATTGTTGTTAGAGTTTACGGGTGACGCCGTTTGCAATCCATACACCGCGACCAATAATTTGCCACGACGTTAGATATAATATTCAGTAAGCGGTGGGAAGCCGTTGAAACCAATAGAGGAATATGTTGCGGTATAAGCACCGGTACTAAGGATCTCGATCCGATCGCCAGCCGAAAGATCAAGCGGAAGCGAGTACCCAGCAGCATCATATAGGACATCCACCTCATCGCAGGTGGGGCCAGCGAGAACTACGGGGCCCGTCGGGCCGCCGTCATACAGCGTAGTTATACGATACTGGATCGCCTCTTCAAAGGTCTCTGGAAGACCCCCGAATTTCCCAATATCGAGAAAAATCCACCGACGATCGGGTTCCCGCGACTTTTCTGCGATGAGAATGATCTCTGTCTGAATGATTCCCGCGTCCCCAACGATATAACGTCCTGGCTCCGCGATCACGCGTGGCGGCTTATCCCCGAAACAACGCTCCAGTGCATCCTTTATTTGGTTGGCATAGACATTCAAAGGTTCTACGGACTGACTGTAATTAGCGGGGAAGCCACCTCCAATATTCAGCATTGTCAAGTGAATGCCAAGCCGCGAAAGTTCTTCGAAGATCATTGCGCATCGTTTAATTGCCCGATGCCACTGCAGAGGATCTCGCTGTTGGGACCCGACGTGAAATGAAAGGCCTGCTGGCACCATTCCTCTCTCGCCAGCTTCTCTCAGCATCCATACTGCCTGATCGGCTTCGCATCCAAACTTGCGGGAGAGGGGCCAGTCTGATCCCGTACCATCCACATAAACCCTGCAATAGACCCGAGCGCCCGGCGCCACCTCCGAAAGTTTCACTAATTCGGCAAGGCTGTCGAAGGCAAAAAGTCTAACTCCATAATCATAAGCTTGCGCAATATCTCGCTTTTTTTTTATCGTATTACCGTATCCAATCCGATCAACTCCAATACTCCGATCAAGACAGGATTCGATCTCATAGATGCTTGCCGTATCGAAGTATGACCCAAGTGAATTTAGAAGACTAAGGACCTCACCGGCGGGATTTGCCTTCATCGCATAGTAGATATCTGACCCGGGTAACGCACGTGTCAGATCTTTATAATTGGCCTCAACCATATCAAGGTCGACAACAAGACATGGCGTATCCGGCCTACTCTCTTTGAGAAAATTTCGAATCTTTTTCGTCATTGCCGATGCGTTTTAGCTTGCCGCCTCAGCTGCGGAAAGAAAATTCCGCCAAGTTTTCGTCTTTTGGACGATAGAAGATAAATATCTTCACAGTATTCTGTGCCTAATTCCATTGATTGGTATATTGTATGGATTAAGCATAATTTACTTTTCCATGATTACTACATTTAAACAATCTGAGTGGATTCATTTTAAAGTCCGAACAAATCGGTTTTATGGTATGGAATAACAGTGCGTAGTTAAAGCGTAGGGAAACACAAATGTGCCGAATCAATTTCGGCAAACCTCGGATCTCCGAGGGATAAACGGCATTGCTCTTATGAGACATCCTGCGGTAAGGCTTGTCGTATAAATTTGGAAACTTAACTTAGGATGATTTAATATTTCTCGCTTTCTAATCATTAACGGCCCAAACCTTAACATGTTAGGCAATCGAGAGCCGGCGATCTACGGGAATACCAGCCTCGATGAAATCCGCGCCGACTGCGAAACCCATGCTTCAGGAATAGGCGCGGCTGTCGATTTCCGACAGTCAAACAACGAGGCGGAGATGATCGATTGGATCCAAGCGGCGCCTGAAAGTGCCGACGGCATAATCATCAATCCAGCAGCTTTTACTCACACGTCTATAGCCATTCTTGATGCGCTCGTCCTGACGGAGATACCGGTCATCGAGATACATATCTCTAATATCTTTCGCCGGGAGAGCTTCCGACAGCACTCCTATGTTTCGATGGGTGCGACAGGCATTATCTCAGGATTTGGCGCTAGTGGTTATATTATGGCCATCGATGCATTGGTAAATTTATTAGCGGCCAAAAAGGAATTCTAATGGCGAATAAATTCGACATAGACCCTGACCTCATTAAGAAGCTTGCAGGTCTCCTTGAAGAGACCGGGTTGAGTGAAATCGAATTCGAAAGTACGGGGAAACGTATCCGCGTCGCCCGATCCGTGATGGACACATCTCCAGCGGTAACGGTTGCCGCGTCGCCGTCCACTACCCAGACGACCGCGAGCGCCGAACTATCGATAGAACAACGCCAAGGCACATCGATCACTGCCCCAATGGTCGGAACCATATTCTTATCGCCGGAGCCAGGGGCAGAGCAGTTTATTCAAGTGGGCGATACTATTTCAGAAGGTCAGACTGTAATGCTGATAGAAGCGATGAAAACCTACAACCCCGTCCGGGCAACGAAAAGCGGTAAAGTGACACAAATACTCGTTGCGGATTCGACACCTGTCGAATTCGGCGAGGAATTGTTGTTGATCGAGTAATACTAAGCTTCAATCGGGTCTGACAAAGCGATGTTCGAGAAAATCCTTATTGCTAATCGTGGGGAGATTGCACTGCGAATTCATCGTGCCTGCAAGGAAATGGGTATATCGACCGTCGCCGTGCATTCAACGGCCGACGCAGATGCAATGCATGTTCGGCTTGCGGATGAGAGTGTCTGCCTCGGGCCAGCCCCAGCTAAAGATAGTTATCTGAATATTCCTGCAATCGTTTCCGCTGCTACCATTACAGGTGCCGATGCTGTTCACCCCGGCTATGGATTCTTATCTGAGGAGGCAAGTTTTGCCTCTATACTAAAGGAACATGGCTTCACTTTTATAGGGCCCTCTGCCGAACACATTACCCTGATGGGCGATAAGGTGGCGGCAAAGGTCGCAGTGGAGGAAAATGGCGTGCCAATTGTCCCCGGATCCAGAGGCGCCCTTAAAACCGCGGCGGACGCCTGCAAAGCAGCGGATGAGATCGGCTATCCGGTTTTGATAAAGGCTGCTGGTGGTGGGGGGGGCCGCGGAATGCAAATTGTCCGGCGTTCCGAGGATGTAGAAGATGCATACCGGATGGCACGGACCGAAGCCAAGGCCAGCTTCCGAAATGACACTGTCTATATGGAGAAATTTCTGGAAAAACCGCGTCATATCGAAGTTCAGGTTTTCTCCGATGGTCAAGGAGGTGCCGTGCATTTAGGAGAAAGGGACTGCTCCCTTCAACGGCGTCATCAGAAAGTTTTGGAGGAGGCGCGCTCTCCCGCTTTAGATGACCCGGCACGAGAAAAAATTGGTAAGATTGCTGCAGACGCGGTGCGCCGAATTGGATACCGCAACGCAGGCACCATTGAGTTCCTTTACGAGGACGGTGAGTTCTATTTTATAGAGATGAATACGCGGTTGCAGGTCGAACATCCTGTCACCGAAATGATAACCGGCATTGACATGGTGAGGGAACAAATTCGCGTAGCAGCCGGTTTACCCCTTTCGTTTGAACAGTCAGAGATTAACTTTGAAGGGCACGCTATCGAATGCCGTATCACGGCAGAGAACCCGGATACCTTCGTTCCGTCACCTGGCCGCATTACCGACTATCATCCTCCAGGCGGCATGTCGGTGCGGGTGGACTCTGGCCTGTACGCCGGATACGAGATTCCACCTCAATATGATAGTCTAGTTGCCAAGTTAGTAGTCCACGGCGGCAACCGGAATGAATGTCTAATGCGTCTTAGACGTTCGCTCGAAGAATTTGTGATAGGCGGTATAGAGACTACAATTCCACTGCATGCAAAAATTATCGAAAATTCGGACTTTGTCGATGGCAATTATGATATCCATTGGCTAGAGCGCTTTGTTGCAGGGGGGATAGCGGATAGCTAGAAAAACACCCGCGCCAGCCGCTTATGACTAAACTAACACCTGAAATCATACTTCGAGCCTACGCCGTGGGGCTTTTTCCAATGGCGGAAAACCGTCAAGACACCACCTTGTATTGGATTGATCCCGAAAAGCGCGGTGTATTGCCATTGAACGACTTCCATATACCTCGGCGCCTACGCCGTACGGTTCGAGCCGGCACATTTGAGGTATACTGCAACACTGCCTTCACTGACGTAATCCGCGGCTGTGCCGCCCCTGGGGCGGGTCGCGACGAAAGCTGGATTAATGAGGAGATAATCTCCCTCTACACGATGCTTAATAAGATGGGTCGAGCCTATTCGGTCGAGGCCTGGCATAATGGTAAACTAGTCGGGGGATTGTACGGCGTTGCCCTCGGAGCAGTATTCTTCGGCGAGAGTATGTTCAGCACTGTTCGGGACGCCAGTAAAGTCGCCTTGGTCCATCTGGTTGCTAGGCTAAAAAAAGGGAAATTCACGCTTCTCGATACCCAGTTCGTGAATAGACATTTAGCCCAGTTCGGCGTCGTCGAAATGCCGCGGTCTGGTTTTCGCCAGAAACTTTCGTCGGCACTAGACCGCTCGGCTATATTCCCTACCGAATTGCGTCAGTCAGAACTAGAAGATTTTCTGCAGTCTACCACCCACACATCGTAGACCGGATGCTCCATAGATGATGCGGCAGGGCTGGAGGCAAACATCCAGCCAGCAAACAAATTAATAGCACTTTCACCAAGGCGGCGTTCGCGTATCTCAAGGTAAGCTGTCGTTTCTGGGGTTTCCGTCGGGGGCCGTTTGTGACATTTGCGCACGGTTATTTCGAGGGTTCCGAACCGTACATCCTCACCAATCGGCGCCTCTATAGTTGAAATCCTTGCTGTGATCTTATCCAAACCCTGAAGGACCGTAACGACTGATTTTTGCGGTTGCGCAATCGCAGGCTGCAAATAGAGGGCGGCCGAAAGGATCAGGATATGGACTCCCAAACGTATCATGTGTATTACGCCACTCGGATTTGAGGCCAACAAACCGGTACGTTTAGTTAGCCTTCTCGCCATCCTTATTGGTCTGGCTAAAAATCATCTGTCCAACAAGTCCCATAAGATCGATTGACCCTTGGGTAGTGGTGATCTCCTCACCCGCCTGAAGCATTTCGTCTGACCCACCCGGTGAAAGCGCCAGAAATTTATCACCCAGTAACCCATCGGAAGAAACCGAGATTGAGGTGTCTTCCGGGATCTTGATATCAGAACTAATATTCATGGACACCTTTGCAAAGTAGGTTTTGGGATCCAGAAAAGATGCTGTAACTGTCCCAATCTTGATACCACTCATCCTGACGTCCGATCCAGAGAGAATACCGTCAATCCGATCGAAGCTCGCTGTTATCTCGTACCCTTGAACTTTGCCAACCTCAGCCTTGTTATACGCAAAAAAGATGAACAATGCCGCCACCAAGAGCACCACCGCACCCATCACAGTCTCAATTAGGTTTTTCCGCATTCCCGCTAGGTCTCCTTCCTATCGGCTAACCATATACTCTAAGAAGGCTGCCAAGGTTCATAATCACCCGTCGCCTCATCCCTCTGACCACCATTCAGGATGTGACCGGGGGGACGGTAGGCATTCTCTGTCCCTGTCATGTTTGGCTGATGCTCTTTTTGCCATTCCCAGCGGCGCCCCACATCATCTTCCGGAATATCATCCGTAGTGTGGTGCAGCCATGAATGCCACGCTGGCGGCACGCGAGACGCCTCAGGATTTCCTTTATAAATCACCCACCGTTTCTCGCGAACCGAACGCGTTCCGCGCTTAGTCCGATAATACGCATTGCCTTGGGTATCTGTGCCCACCTGCTGACCGTTAAATATCGTAAATAATCTGGTTCCAATGGTCATACGTACCTCTAACAAAGGTTGATTCCGAGTAATTCTTCGGTCAACGGCCGACTAAACTGTATCTTATAATCGTCGATTTCGTCCAGTCTTACACTTCTTTATCACTTGTATCTTTGTCACATGCTAAAAGTCATCTACCTGATATCATTTCGTGATTTTGGACACTAGATCGTCTTGCTACATATCGCTACGTTCGACCTATATAATGGAGAATCGTAATGAGCACACGAATCGTTCAACGCCTTGCGGAGTTAGGGTTCACCCTACCATCCGCACCTGTCCCATCCGCAAATTATGTTCCCTTTCGGCGGTCTGGAAGTCACATCTTTATTGCGGGGCAAATTTCAATTACCGACGACAAAAGCGTAAGAGGTAAGGTCGGTCACGATTTATCTATCGAGGAAGGCTACGCCGCAGCGCGTCTTTGCGGGCTGAATATCCTTGCTCAATTGAAGGCTTGCGTCGGAGCAGATATTGATCGCGCCAAGGCGATTAAGTTGGGAGGTTTTGTGAATGCTCTGCCCGATTTCATTCAGCCACCCGCCGTAATCAATGGTGTGTCGGACCTTCTAATCGATGTGATGGGCGAAGATGCTGGAAAGCATGCGCGTTTCGCCGTCGTCGTTGCCTCTCTCCCAGGTGGTGCGGCTGTCGAGGTAGACGCAATTTTTGAGATCGAGTAGATGGTGGATGCGTGCGAGACCGTTACCGTAAAGATTCTTTCTTCTCTGAGTGAGGTGTCGGCCGAAGATTGGGATGGCTGTGCCGGTCCTGATAACCCGTTTATCTCTCATATGTTTCTAAAGACCCTAGAGGACTCGAGCGCGGCGTGCAACGAAACCGGATGGCTCCCGCAACACGTTGTGATTGAGGACCCAGCCGGAGGGTTGATAGGTGCTGCCCCCTGTTACCTTAAATATCACTCCCATGGGGAATATGTTTTCGACTGGGGTTGGGCGGATGCATATACTCGCGCAGGTGGGAAATATTATCCCAAACTGCAGGTCTCAGTCCCTTTCTCCCCGGTTACCGGGCCCCGCCTTCTAGTTCGGGATGGAGAGGATAAAATCCATACCCGGAAGATGCTTGCAACTGGCCTCGTAGAATTGGCTAAGCAGCACAATTCCTCGTCGCTACACATCACATTCACTCAAGAAGAAGAATGCCAAGATTTAAAGGAAATGAGTTTCCTAATCCGCCAAGGGCAACAATTCCATTGGCACAATCAAGGTTTCAAGAACTTTGAAGACTTTTTAGAATCACTCAATTCACGCAAACGAAAAATGATCCGCAAGGAACGTGATGCCGCTAATGCCGCCGTCAATATCGAAGTTCTAACTGGCGATGACCTAACCGAGCACCACATGCAGTCGTTTTATCATTTTTACCGCAACACTGTAGATCGCAAGTGGGCCCATGCCTATCTGACCTACGAGTTCTTCCAACTGCTACGCGAGCGCATGTCTAAGAATGTGGTTTTGATGATGGCTAGCTGTAACGGGGATTATGTAGCTGGAGCGCTTAACATGAGAGGGCCGGATACTCTATGGGGTCGCAATTGGGGCTGTTCTGAACACTTCAAGATGCTCTATTTCGAGACCTGTTTCTACCGCGGCATAGAATTCGCGATTGAAAATGGGCTCTCTAAAGTCGAGGCTGGCGCTCAAGGACCGCATAAGATCAGTCGCGGCTACCTGCCTTCCGCTACCTATAGCTTGCATTGGATACGTGACGATGCTTTCCGACGTGCGGTCGCCGACTTCGTCGATCGAGAACGTTGCGGAGTTGAACACGAGATGGATTTGCTATCAGCACTTTCCCCATTCAAGATCTCAAATGCACCACCGTGACCAATTACGAAGACATTTCCTATCTAACCGTCGACGGCAACTTGCTGCGCGGTTGGCTAAATCGGCCGATCGCCTGAAGATTGCTTTCATACACGATGATCTCGAGGCCAACAGAATAGGTGTCTTTGCGGTGAGATTTTGAATTTCTGGCATCGCAAAATACCCACTACCAGTATAGGACGTTTCTTGGGGCTTGAGGCGGTTCAAGGAAATCTCGGTTACCTCGACATAACAGGCTAAATCATCGAAGAATTTGCATCTGCCCGCGGTGCCAAGCGGTAAGGCTTAGTCGTGGCTTGTCCGAGAGGCCGAGACTGGGCGTTAAAGTCACCTGTAATTAAAAACGCTGATAACAGTCAGTTTTTATAATCGATGCGCGGCAAATATTTGATCATTTGCGGCGTTATTACTTGGTTCGAATAACCAAAACGAGTGTGTGATCGTGGTCGGCTACCCCTTTTCGAGATGGGATAAAGATAGAGATGGGCAACCTTCACAGCCTCTTGGCGTCGGATTTGGAAAGTCATCTGCTGCCGATACTTATTTTTCAGGCTACCAACCACCAAAATGTCGAACTAACCTAGCGAGACGAATTGTTGACCTCTACCGATCAAAAGACTGAAAGGTGGAAGTTCCAAATTTCGCTGATGAGCTGAACAGACTTATTCCTGCTAATTCGGGTTCAAAAGTCGCCAACGTGGTTTTAGTGTCTATCAGGGAGTTACTCTTTGGCGTCTGAATGAACCCGGTTGGAATTGGTGTAGCAAACCAACCTTTTAGCGGTCACCTTATTAGATCCTTAGGCTCACATTTAATAAAAGTGTAATTAGTTCTGAATTAGTGACAAGAATTGGCGAGCTACTGCACTAGTTCCGTCTCAAGGCCGTCTCCATCATCAGCCCCATCGTCCGGATCACTATCGGGGTCCTTACCTTTCTGCCCCTTCGGAGGAGCAGACTGAATAACAAAGGTAAGCCTGTCTTCCTCTTTCTTGACATCAACCTGAACCACCCCGCCTTTGGCCAACTTGCCGAACAAAATTTCGTCGGCCAACGGTTTCTTTATGTGCTCTTGAATAACTCTGGAAAGCGGGCGCGCACCATAGGCTTCGTCATAACCCTTACGGCCCAGCCAGTATCGCGCAGCAGCGTTGAGCTCAAACGTGACGTTGCGGTCTTCGAGTTGGGCTTCAAGTTGCATGATGAATTTATCAACCACCAACATAACCACATCCCTCGGAAGGCTCGAAAACGGGATTATCGCATCGAGACGATTTCGGAATTCCGGGGTAAACATGCGTTTAATAGCTTCTTCATCCTCTCCTATGCGGGCCGAACGTTCGAAACCAATAGCGGGCCTAGCCATATCGGCCGCACCGGCATTGGTAGTCATGATCAGGATAACGTTCCTAAAATCTACGCTTTTTCCGTTATGATCAGTTAACCTTCCGTGGTCCATGATTTGAAGCAGAATGTTGAATACATCCGGATGTGCTTTTTCTATCTCATCAAGTAACAAGACCGAATGCGGATTTTGGTCGACGGCATCGGTAAGCAGTCCACCTTGATCGAATCCAACATAGCCGGGTGGTGCACCGATCAGGCGCGATACCGAATGACGCTCCATATATTCGGACATGTCGAAACGTGTTAGCTCAATTCCCATTGTATGGGAAAGCTGTCGAGCTACCTCGGTCTTACCTACACCGGTCGGACCGGAAAATAGGTAGGATCCGATCGGCTTGTTAGGCTCCCTAAGCCCCGCGCGCGCAAGTTTAATTGCAGAAGCTAGAGCGTCGATCGCAGTGTCCTGGCCAAAAACTACACGCTTAAGATCAGCGTCGAGAGACTTCATCGATTCCTTGTCAGACCGTGATACACTTTTTGGAGGTATGCGCGCGATACTTGCGACCACTGCCTCTACATCCTTTACAGTGATCAGTTTCTTGCGTCGGCTTTCCGGCACCAGCATTTGTGCAGCACCAACTTCATCAATCACGTCGATCGCTTTATCTGGAAGCTTACGATCGTTGATATATTTGGCTGCAAGTTCCACAGATGTTCTCAAAGCAGCAGCGGTGTACCGCACACGGTGGTGTTTCTCGTAATATGGTTTTAGACCACGGAGTATCTTTACAGCATCCTCGATGCTCGGTTCCGGAACATCGATTTTTTGGAATCGGCGCACCAAGGCCCGGTCCTTCTCAAAATACGAGCGAAATTCCTTATAGGTGGTAGAGCCAATGCATTTTAAGGTGCCGCCCTGTAGGGCCGGTTTCAGTAGGTTGGACGCGTCCATCGACCCGCCGCTAGTAGCCCCAGCGCCAATGACAGTATGAATTTCGTCAATAAATAATACTGCGTTCTCTTGCTGCTCCAATTCGGTGACTACTCCTTTCAAGCGTTCCTCGAAATCACCCCGATATCTAGTACCTGCCAGTAGCGCGCCCATATCCAGCGAGAAAATAGTGGATTCTCTCAGCACATCCGGTACATCGCCATCATAAATTCGCTTCGCCAGCCCTTCGGCAATTGCCGTTTTACCTACCCCAGAGTCACCGACATACAGCGGATTATTCTTGGTACGACGGCATAGCACCTGAATTGTTCGGTCAATTTCGGACTCTCGACCTATCAGGGGGTCGATTTTACCATCGGCTGCCTTCTGATTGAGATTGACACAATAGTTGTCAAGCGCCTCTCCAGCGCCTTTGTTTGCCGCTTCGGCCTCAGCGCTATCGTCGTCCGACCCATGTACAGATCTAGCCTCTGATCTGCCGGGTACCTTAGCTATTCCGTGGCTTATATAATTCACAGCATCGAATCGAGACATATCTTGTTCTTGCAGATAAAAGACTGCATGACTCTCACGTTCAGAGAACATAGCAACTAACACATTAGCTCCGGTGACTTCTTGGCGACCGGAGGATTGAACGTGAATAGCGGCGCGTTGTACAACTCTCTGAAAGCTAGCAGTCGGCTTGGGATCGTCATGATCTTCTGAAGCAAGATTAGATAACTCTTCGTCAAGATAAGTCTTAAGGTCTTGAGTGAGCTTATCGATATCAACGCCACAGGCCTTTAAAACGGCAATGGCATCCTGGTCCTCCGTCAGCGCCATCAGAAGATGCTCGAGCGTTGCGTATTCATGGTTGCGTTCGTTAGCCTGCGCCAATGCGCGATGAAGACTTTTTTCTAGATTACGAGAGAGCATTATTTCAGGCCTTTTCCAAAGTACATTGCAGAGGATGCTGATGTTGCCGTGCGAGATCCATCACTTGCTGCACCTTGGTTTCGGCAACCTCGTAAGTGTAGACACCGCAGATGCCGACACCTTTCTGATGGACATGCATCATAATACGTGTCGCTTCTTCACTATTTTTTCCAAAGAAACGCTCAAGAACTAAAATTACAAATTCCATCGGCGTGTAATCATCATTCAGCATGATGACCTTATACATAGCCGGCTTTTTGGTTTTAGGTTTTGCACGGACAGCAAGTCCAGTATTCGATCCACCGTCGCCGTCTCCGCCGACAGCATCATCGCCGCCAACCGAACGTGCCGGGATCACTGTGTGATTTAGAGCAAAATTAACCATCGCTGTTGATCATATGAGATCTGCGTTCACTGATCAAAGTAACTTCGCTGATATCAAAAGTTGAGTTAACGACTATTCCGATTAGCTCAGGTAAAGTGAGAACACGCTGCATAATGCGGCCCGAAGGCTGATTTATTTCCGTTCTGGCCATCAAAAGGGTTCTCTCTCTAAACCGTTAAAACGAAACGATAGATCTGCGTAGTTTTTTAGCAGGTCGTAACTGTTTGAGTCGCTCACTTATGATATGGTTTAATAAAATACAGCAGTCAATCCGTTGTCATCCATCAGGTAATGAGCACTCTGGGCAACGGAAATTTCTGTATCAGACGTTCGGTTAGTGTTAACGAGAAATCAAACGGACACGGACAAGGTGCGGGAATTTAACTTGTTTCGTCTGCTATTAGTTCTGATCTCGATGTCTACTATCTTTGTGGCGGGGTCGCTGGTGTTCCCCGGTGCCAGCTGCGCAAAATATGCTCATATTGTCGTTGACGCGAAAACCGGCCGTGTTCTGAACTCTCTGAATGCGCGGACAAAAAATTATCCCGCCTCATTAACGAAAATAATGACACTATTCATGACTTTCGAGGCACTTAAGAAACGTACAATATTTATCGACCAAAATCTTCCCGTTTCCCGAGTAGCACAAGGGCGCTCCCCTTCAAGACTTGGCCTGCGCCGAGGCGAGAGGATTACGGTGAACAACTCAATCAAGGCATTAGTCACAAAATCTGCAAACGACGTCGCCACCGTCCTCGCCGAAGCGATAGGCGGTACCGAGCGAAAATTTGCGGTTATGATGACTCGCCGCGCACGCGCGCTCGGAATGAAAAACACTACATTTAAGAATGCCTCCGGGCTACCCAATCGAGCGCAACTTAGCACTGCCGAAGACATGTCTATTCTTGCACGAGCGATGCTGACTCAGCATCCAGAAATGTATCACCATTTCGCGCGACAAAAGTTTACTTACAAACGGCGGACCTATTATTCGCACAACCGCCTACTTAGAAACTACAAGGGTATGGACGGCATTAAGACCGGCTATATTCGGGCATCAGGATTTAACCTAGTCGCCTCCGCAACACGCGGTGGGAAAAGAGTTATTGCAGTCGTCTTTGGTGGCAAGACTTCAAAAACTCGTGATCGCCAAGTCGCGCGTCTTCTTGACCGCGGGTTCAAAAGACTTGACCGGGCAGGCGCCACCTCGGAAAAATGGAAAGTTGCCACTATTCGAACTAGTAAGCGGAAAATATCGGGTGCATCTTCCCCTAGGCTCAAGAAACTTGTAACAGGCAATCCTAATAAAATCTCTTCGGGAAAATTTGTCACGCCTTTACGAGCTCAAACAGGTCGAGTTCGGAGTTGGGCTATCCAGGTCGGCGCCTATAATCGTTACGGCCCGGCCCATCTCGCAGTAAATCGAGCCGCGCGTGCAGTTCCCAGCCTCCTCGGGAATAAATTCCAAATCCTGCACCAGAAGAGCAAAGCTCGGCGAGGCTTAAAGATTTACAAAGCCCGGCTGCTGGTATCCTCTGAATCCAATGCTCGAAATTCTTGCAGGGCACTCAAACGCCGCAAAATTGATTGTATGGTTGTATGGATGGGACCGAAATCCTAATAACAAATCGAGGTTTGTTTCTGGGAGAGTAATATCAATCCTGACATTTTTTAATCGGCCGGCCGGTTGCCGCTTAATATCCTGTTAGGACTTCTCTTGGTTTGAGCCGGAGCGCGATCCGGCCGATATCCTTTTTTACGAGAAGACGTGAGGCCCTAGCCATGAGTACTGCCCCACTGAAGCAGGGGTTAATTAGGATAGATTAGAAAAAACAGACTAATTTTCCCGCGCGGCTTGTGACCAAATATCAGAAATCAGGCGGTTCTATCCCGCTGGACCGGATCTGCTGGACAAGCGCATTTTTTACACGTTCTAGCCCTTTAAGCGTTCCGGCCTCGCACCGGGCGACGAGTGCATCTTGCGTATTCGATGACCGAAGAAGCCACCAACCGTCTTCTGATATTACGCGGACACCGTCAATATCCACGAAATTTGCGCCTAATTTAGACAGCCGGTCACGGACCTCCTCAACTACCGCCAACTTGCGGTCCTCTGCGCATGGAAAGCGTAGCTCCGGCGTATTTAACATTTTCGGCAAAGACCTCCGGATATCAGCAAGTGTTTCTTCACGATTTGCCAAACAGCCAAGCAGTCGCACGGCAGCGTAGAGTGCATCATCATATCCGAAATATCGATCGGCAAAAAAGATATGACCGCTCATTTCACCCGACAGCAGCGCCCCAGTCTCTGCCATCTTAGCTTTTATCAAAGAATGCCCCGTGCGCCACATCATTGGCCTGCCGCCCATCTCTGCCACCCGGTCGAACAAAACTTGGCTGGCTTTGACATCCGCTATAATTGTTGCCCCAGGATTATATGTCAGAACATCTTCCGCCCAGATGGTCATCAATTGATCGCCCCACAAGATTTCTCCCTCGCTGTCGATAACCCCAATTCTGTCACCGTCGCCATCAAAGGCTATTCCAAGATCACAGTTTTGCACCAAGACGACGTCACGTAACTGCCGCATATTTTCTACCACTGTGGGATCTGGATGATGCGCCGGAAAGCTGCCGTCGATCTTTTCATTTAAAAGGAAATGCTCGCCGGGCAACTGCGCGGTCACCTGAACCATCGCCTCCCCTGCGGCACCATTTCCGGCGTCCCACGCCACCCTTAGATCGCGGCCATCTCGATAGTCTTGTAGAATGCGTTCAACATAGTGGCCAAGCATCGGGTTTTTTCGAACCGTGCCCTCGCCGGATGCATATCTACCCGCCGAAGCGATACGATCGAGGTTAGTGATATCGGCGCCGTAGAAGGGCTTAGCACCCCGCATCATCTTAAAACCGTTATACTCTGGGGGATTATGTGATCCGGATATCATGATTCCCCCGGCCGCATTCAACCTGTTAACCGAAAAGTATAGCATTGGTGTGGGACCCAGACCTACACGGACTACCTCAAGCCCACACGCCGTTAGTCCATCGACTGTAGCGCACTCCATTTCCGGCGAACTCAGGCGCCCATCGTATCCCACGCATACTACACCTGCACCAGCGGAAGAAATTTCTGTACCGAATGCGCGCCCAATCACATAGGCATCTTCCGCGGTCAGTGTATCTCCTACGATTCCTCGTATATCGTACTCGCGAAGGATCGTCGAATTGAGGTTATGGGGCGTTCTCTGGCCTGCAAAACCCGTCATGGCCGGGCGATCACTGGATCACGGCCAACGCTATAATAATCAAACCCCGCTTTGATTATTTCATCCGATTTGTAAATATTTCGGAGATCGACCAGCAGCGGCGTTTCCATTAGTTTTTTTACACGCCCCAAGTCAAGTAAACGAAATTCGTTCCACTCCGTAATAATCACGAGTGCGTCCGCACCATCCATTGTCTGATAGGCATTTTCACAGAAAATCGTTTCCGGAAGCATTTCCCTCGCTTCTTCCATCCCCTGCGGGTCAAATGCCCTCACCATCGCCCCAGCTTTATGGAGGGAAGGCAGAATCACGAGGCTAGGGCTGTCACGCATATCATTGGTATTTGGTTTAAATGTCAGCCCTAAAACCGCGATCGTTTTACCTTTCACTGATCCGCCACAAGCAGAAACAATCTTATCTACCATCTGGTGCTTTCGTTCATCGTTCACCTGAACGACTGCCTCCACAATTCGCAGAGGCGCATCGAAATCCCGAGCCGTTTTTACAAGTGCTAGCGTATCCTTTGGAAAGCAGGATCCACCATATCCAGGTCCGGCATGCAGGAATTTACTACCGATGCGCCCATCTAGTCCTATCCCTCGTGCAACCTCTTGTACATTGGCGCCAACTTTCTCACAAAGATCGGCAATCTCATTAATGAAGGTAATCTTCGCGGCTAGAAAAGTATTCGCGGCATACTTGATAAGTTCGGCGGTTTCGATCTTGGTGTAGAGGATCGGCGTTTCCATCAAATATAGAGGCCGATAGAGTTGCCGCAGAACATCTGAAGCTCTTTCGGCATCAGTACCTATCACGACGCGGTCCGGACGCATAAAATCTTCAATAGCGGATCCCTCGCGCAGAAATTCTGGGTTTGAGGCAACGTCAAATTTGTCGGCAGAACGAATTTCTCTAATGATGCGGTAGACCTCGTCGCCGGTCCCGACCGGGACTGTCGATTTGGTTACTATGACAGTATAGTCGTCTATCGCATTCCCAATCTCGGCAGCGGCCGCGTAGACGTAAGAAAGATCGGCATGCCCATCGTCTTCTTTTGTCGGCGTGCCAACGGCTATGAATACAGCGTCCGCACCTTTAACCGCGACATCCAAATCTGTGGTGAAACCCAACCTACCAGCCTCAACATTTTTGGTGACAAGAGCATCAAGGCCAGGTTCATAAATAGGCATGACACCAGCCTTCAGGCGGTTAATTTTTTCGGCATCCTTATCAACACATACTACTTCTGTACCAAATTCAGAAAAACATGCGCCTGACACAAGTCCCACATAGCCCGTTCCAATCATCGCAATTCGCATAGTTCACTCCATCTCAGATCAACGCTCTGAATGTGCCGCGTATCTGTCTATCACTTCCTGAACCTGATCTCGGAGTTCCGTTCGCTCTAGAGCGAACGCAACATTGGCTTCAAAAAAACCGGTCTTGTCCCCGCAATCGAAACGAATACCATCGAAGCGGAGCCCGTGAAACGGCGAATCACCAATCATCCGGGCCATAGAGTCTGTCAGTTGGATCTCGCCACCGGCGCCTTTTTTCCGCTGGCTCAAGTACTCGAATACCTCCGGTAGCAAAATATAGCGACCAATGATGCTGATGGCGGACGGAGCATCGTTAGGTTCCGGTTTTTCTACCATGCCGGCAACCTCAACTAAAACGCCATCATCGGAACCGACCTCCAAGATACCGTAGCGTCTAGTTTGTTCCCTCGGCACTTCCATGACAGCGACCACATTCCCACCGGTTTGGTCGTACACATCGATCAACTGTTTAATACAAGGGGTTTCCGACATTACTAAATCGTCAGCTAGCAGCACGGCAAACGGTTCATCCCCAACCAGTTCGCGTGCACACCAGATCGCATGTCCCAAACCCATAGGCTCCTGCTGACGAGTGTAGGCAACTCGGCCAGGCTCAAGTACTGGAATATCTATTGCATGTAGCTCCGCTTCTTTACCCCGCTCTCCCAGAACCTGGCGGAGTTCAAAACTGTAGTCGAAGAAATCTTCGATAGCAGCCTTACCACGACCCGTGACGAAAATTATTTCCTCGATCCCGGCAGCTAAAGCTTCTTCGACCGCATACTGTATAAGCGGCTTGTCGACTACTGGGAGCATTTCCTTAGGCATGGCTTTGGTCGCAGGCAAAAACCTGGTGCCAAGCCCGCCGACGGGAAATACCGCCTTTCTTAATCTTTTAACCACTGGCTATTCCCCATCGAATGCGGGCACTGATCTTGAGTTTTTGAAGCACATGAATTCGACCGAGTTTGTGCCACGGGCCATTCGGGTATGCAAGCAACGCCAAGGCGATTAAAGAAAGTACCGTGGTTTAACCAACAAGTACCGATAGCTAGCCGGAGGGAAGGAGTGTATCTTTGGCCCGGTTGATCTGCGCAGCGAGCCAAGTTGATCCACCGCGATCAGGGTGGTTAGATTTGAGCAACATCCGATGGGCTTCTCTTATCTGATGGTCTGTTGCCCCGGGTTGCAAGCCGAGAATTTCATACGCCTGACCCGGAGTCATAGAGCTATCTCTGGCCGCCGACCTGTCATTACTACGAGCCTCACCGGATCCCTCACGCCACTTTGTACCGTGAACGCGATCAAGATAGGTTTCTAGGACATCTGCCGACCGAGGATCCTGCACCCGGCATTCATGAAGCAAATCTACAATGTCATCGACCAGCATTTCCTCCAAAAGGTGTCCTTCGAAGGTGCCCCTCAGAACTGTCCCTCTTAAAATTCCAGTATCGTGCTCCAGGATCATGCGGAGATAGGCGGTCTCAATATCAGATTGTCTTCCCGGTGTAGGGCCTCGCATATTACTAAGAATTTGCATGATGGAGCGCCATCGCCATATCATCGGTAGTAGAAACAACAACCAAGCAAGCGGACCAAACCGCCCACTAATCACGAGGAATGCAATCACTGCCGCGGCAGATATACCAACGAGGGCCACCAGCACACGTTGCATATTTATAGATCGCGTTTTCCGCAAGCCGCGTATGACTAGAAAGATACCAAGGACAATCGCAAGCCCGAGAATAAAATACGACATAGCGACGGCTTAGCGAACTTGGTTTGTAATCATTTTTGCCGCGCCGCCCTTTTTATCTGAATATTTTTCAAGAGCTTTTCGACCGCCAGCAGCGAAAACCGCAACTGCCGATAGTAGTTCTTTGAGTTGCTTCGCCGACGACAGATCAAAATTGCAGTACGCCCCGCCGGTTACTCTGGCAATCTGGCGGAATGCTCTCTCTGCGATAATGTCATTACCTTCCTGAAAGAGAAAAGCGGGGACTCCGGCTACGCCAAGTTCGCCGGCTACGTCGCAGACTTCGTCTATTCCTTCTTCAAAACTATCACCAACAAACACAAGGGCGTTGACGCGTTTTGCTTTATTTTCGCGGATTGTATGTAGCAATATTTTTTTTATCTGAGTGCGTCCTCCAAGGCACCTAACGCCAGTCATTCGTCTTACAAGCTCGACTGATGAAGAAAGCCATGGACTGGATTTGCACTCACCAAACCCTCTAAAAAAAACAAGTTGAACGTCTAATCCACCCAAGCTACCTGCCGCATTGAACATTTCAGCCTGTACGTGGCATGCCTGATCCCAAGAAGATTCTCGGCTGGCTGTAGCATCCATCGCAAATAGCAGACGACCGCGACCACGACCTGAATGGACCTTTGGAGTGGCCGCAACTTTTGCTAGAAAACTCGATACTTGGTCTGTATTTGCCGAATTCGGCAGGTTGATTTTCATCTTATCGCCGGACATTCTATCACCTACACCGCCTGACAGGTCTGAAATAATACCATTATGCGAGTAATTCCAGTCTAGCGATAATGCCAGCCGAAAATAACCAATGGAAAGCCAATATGCCGAAAACACCGGGTTTCTTCCATAACCGCACCATTTTGGTCACCGGCGGCGCTAGCGGGATCGGCCGCGCGACAGCAGAAATTTTCGCGCGCGAAGGCTCAAACGTGATCGTTGCTGATATCGACGGATACGGCGCCAAGATCGTTGCCGAGAGTATTCGCTCGTCGAATGTTAGTTCCGAAGCAGTAGCGGTCGATGTCACCGATCGACGCTCCGTAGACAACATGATCGCCGCCGGGGTGGCATCTTTCGATCGGATTGACTACCTCTTTAATAGCGCTGGTTCGGCCGGCCGACGATCGTCATTTCTCGATATTGACGCCGATCTGTGGCGGCAAACATATAGTCTAAACGTAGATGGTGTTTTTAACACTATGCAATCGATCCTTCCGCACATGTTGGACAACGGATACGGCGTAATTGTTAATATCGCTAGTATGGCTCACCGCCGAGGCGGTCCCGGCCACTCGACACATTATGCGTCCGCTAAAGGCGCCGTGGTGACGTTGACTATGGGGGTTGCCCGGGAGTTTGTAGAAAAGGGTATTCGCGCAGTATCTATCTCCCCGGGGCCAATAGATACTGCTTTTCAGTCGATTTCCTCTCCGGATCTCAAGCAAAGGATGACTGATGATGTGCCGATGAAAAGAATGGGAAAACCGGAAGAAATAGGCGAAATGGCGCTATTCATCTGCTCTGACGCGTGCGAATTTATGACAGCAGATACGATATATATAAATGGTGGCGGCGGGTTCCGCTAGAAGGAGCTCAAATATGAATGGATCGAAACATCAAGAATCGAGATTTGACGCGCTCGAAGAGCATATCGCTCACCAAGACCAAATAATAGATGAACTTAGTGAGATGGCCGCGAAACAATGGACAGAGATTATCGACCTAAAACAGCATCTCAAGGTGCTCATTGATAAATTGCAGGAAATAGAGGCAGAGCCCTCTGACAACCACACTGACCGACCTCCTCCACCGCATTATTGAGACGGCTACAACGCATCCCAGACTTCAACCAAGAAGTGGTTAATATCTCGAATTAGGTAGCATTGGCTTTGATATTTACTCTCAATCTACCAGGTATAAGGGACATTAAACTCACGCCATATCACGTCCTTAGAAGAAATTTTTACAAAAAGGTAAATTCTTCTCAGAACACTAAAATCGGGCGGTCTAAACCTTTCCGGAGTTTCAAGCGGGATTCCGCGTGAGATTCGCCGCCGTCTGCGCTAAGCAGGTAGTGATGAAAGTGCGAGTCCATATCACCCTCAAAATTGGTGTGCTCGACCCTCAAGGAAAGGCTATCGAACACGCCCTCGGCCGGCTTGGGTTCTCCGGTATTAACGAGGTTCGTCAGGGGAAGTATATCGAACTCGAACTTGCTGAAAATGACGCCGCGGCGGCACGAACCTTAGTGCAGGAGATGTGTGAAAAACTTCTTGCCAACACCGTCATCGAAAATTACGAGATTGATGTTGAAGGATGAAGGCAGCCGTAATTGTCTCCCCAGGTTCCAACTGCGACCGCGATATTCAGGTGGCATTGCGACAGAGCGCGGGCGTCGAGCCAATCATGCATTGGCACAAAGATCCTGATCTACCGGTTGTAGATATGATTGTGATACCTGGTGGATTCTCCTTCGGCGATTACCTTCGCGCCGGAGCGATGGCCGCTCACTCGTCAGTAATTCGCGAGGTCATAGTCCGTGCCAAAAGCGGTGTTCCAATCCTAGGAATTTGTAATGGGTTTCAGATTCTTACCGAATGTGGCTTACTTCCCGGTGTCCTGATGCGCAACGCCCAACTAAAATTTATCTGTCGCGACGTCGACCTGCGTGTCGAGGCCGCAGACACCGTGTTTACGCGTTCTTATCTCGATGGACAGGTCATTCGGATTCCAGTTGCTCATAACGAGGGAAACTATTTTGCCGACGACGATACGCTTAATCGGCTGGACGGGGAAAACCGAGTAGCATTCCGCTACTGCACACCGAATGGTAATATAATCGACGGTGCCAACCCAAATGGCGCCGCCCGAAATATTGCTGGAATTCTGAACGAAAATCGCAACGTCCTCGGCATGATGCCACATCCGGAACGGCTCGCTGATACCGCGTTGGGCGGAACTGATGGTCGGCCGATGTTTGACAGTCTCGTCGAAGTACTGTCGGGGATCTCATGATCGAGATATCCTCTCAAATCATTGCCGATCATGGCCTTACGCCTACGGAATACGATCGCGTTCTCGAAATTATGGGCCGCGCACCAAATCATACCGAACTGGGTGTTTTCTCGGTTATGTGGTCTGAGCATTGTTCATATAAGTCTTCAAAATTCTGGCTGAAAAAGCTGCCGACGGAAGCACCCTGGGTAATCTGTGGACCGGGAGAGAACGCTGGCGTAATCGATATCGGGGACGGTAAGGCCTGTATTTTTAAGATGGAAAGCCACAATCATCCGTCATTTATCGAACCATACCAAGGGGCAGCAACCGGGGTTGGTGGCATCCTACGCGACGTTTTTACAATGGGAGCGCGGCCGATTGCTAATATGAACGCACTACGTTTCGGCGAACCAAGTCATCCAAAAACCCGCCACTTGGTTAACGGTGTGGTTTCTGGAATCGGTAGCTACGGTAACTGTATCGGCGTTCCAACCGTTGGCGGAGAGATAAATTTCGACTCGAGCTACAATGGCAATATCATTGTAAATGCCATGACGGTCGGGATTGCCGATACCGATAAGATTTTCTACTCCGCCGCGGCGGGGGTCGGTAATGCAGTCGTATATGTCGGCTCCAAGACCGGCCGTGACGGTATCCATGGTGCCACCATGGCTTCAGCCGAGTTCGATGAAGATTCAGACGGGAAGCGGCCCACGGTGCAGGTGGGGGATCCTTTTACCGAGAAGCTCTTATTAGAGGCCTGCCTTGAGTTGATGTCGACTGACGCGATTATCGCTATCCAGGACATGGGCGCGGCGGGACTAACCTCTTCGTCGGTAGAGATGTCGGATAAAGGTGGCGTTGGTATTGAATTTGACCTTGACCTAGTACCCGTTCGTGAAGAGGCCATGACACCGTATGAGATAATGCTCTCGGAAAGCCAAGAACGTATGTTAATGGTTCTCAAGCCCGGCCGAGAGGAAATGGCGCAGAAAATCTTCGAAAAATGGGAACTCGATTTTGCTGTTATAGGTCGGGTGACGGATACCAACCGACTTGTCCTGAAATTCGCTGGCGAGGTTGTATGCGATATTCCGGTCCCACCGCTAGTCGCTGGAGCGCCTGAATATGAACGCCCGTGGGTGCGTACCCCGCCATCTCCGGGTTTAACAGCGGAAGAGGCTTTGCACGGATTCGACCTAACCCCGGAGGAAGCATTGATCGAGATGATGGCATCTCCTGACCTCTGTTCTCGCCGCTGGGTATGGGAGCAATACGACCACATGGTGATGGGCGATACGGTGCAGAGACCGGGCGGAGATGCAGCAGTAGTACGCGTTCACGGCACAGATCGCGGTCTTGCTATCACCACAGACTGTACACCTCGATACTGCGTCGCCGACCCTGTCGGGGGTGGGCGCCAAGCAGTTTCCGAGGCATGGCGTAACTTAATAGCATGCGGTGCAAAACCACTAGCTATTACGGATAACATGAATTTCGGGAACCCCGAACGTCCGGAGATCATGGGTCAGTTTGTCGGATGCATCGAAGGCATGAGAGAGGCGTGTATCGCGCTGGATTTCCCGGTCGTCTCAGGAAATGTCTCCCTCTACAATGAGACCAACGGTTCTGGAATCCTTCCTACTCCAGCTATTGGTGGTGTCGGGCTAATCGAGGATATCACAACAAAGATGGTGTCGCCTGCCTTCGCAGCAGAGGGCGAAGACATAGTGTTGATCGGCGAAACCGTGGGCCATCTCGGCCGATCCCTCTTCCTACGCCACTATAAAGAACAAAGTATCGGCGCGCCTCCCCCGGTCGATCTTTTTACGGAACGTCGAAATGGTGATTTCGTTCACGAACATACTGAGATCAATGCATTAACGGCCTGTCACGATTTGTCGGACGGAGGTTTGTTGGTCGCGATTGCTGAGATGGCGCTCGCCGGAAACATAGGTGCGCACCTCTTCTCCGCGCCCAACAATATACCTCCACTCGCCTGGTGGTTTGGAGAGGATCAGTCACGGTATCTTATTACCCTCGAAAATTCGAAGAACTTACTAACCGCGGCCAATACTCGCGGCGTCGCGGCCCGATTGATAGGACGTACTGGGAGCTCGGAGTTGACCCTAGCTAATGGCAACTCTATACCCCTCTCACATATACGGAATGCTCATGAAAACTGGCTTCCCCGCTATATGACGGCCAACTAAAGGCTGAGGAAACAAACACGAACGAATTAGAGAGATAGATAAGGGAAACAAGCTATGCCGATGGATGCAGGTATGATTGAAGGCCTGATCAAGGAGAGCATTCCTGATGCGGAGGTCACCATTCAGGACCTCGCGGGGGACGGCGATCATTACGCTGCCTTGGTCGTTTCCAGTACATTCAACGGCAAAACCCGAGTGCAACAGCATCAAATGGTCTATCAGGCACTAGAGGGACGTATGGGCGGCGAGCTCCATGCGCTGGCTCTCCAGACTAGTACCCCTAAGGATACTTAATCCGGAACCCAATTTAGAGGAATAACTGCAATGAGCGAACACCCTGTATTCGAACGTATAAAAGACGAAGTCGAAAAAAATGAAGTCGTTCTTTTTATGAAGGGTACACCCGTCTTTCCGCAATGCGGATTCTCTTCGGTTTGTGTCCAGATTCTAGGTAACCTTGGTATTCCCTTCACGAGCGTCAACGTGCTTGAAGACCAAGAAGTCCGAGAGGGCATTAAGGCCTATTCGGACTGGCCCACCATTCCGCAACTCTACGTGAAAGGAGAATTTGTGGGGGGCTGCGATATTATTCGCGAGATGTACGAATCCGGTGAACTTTTGGAATACTTCAATACCAATGGAATTAACGTCCAGCTTGCCAATCCAGAGTGACTAGCCGGGTATGAACCGAGTCGATTTTCACCGATGCGCCGGATGCGAAAAAAGTCCTTAATTCTCCATGCACAGCTACCGCTGATCATACTGGCTCTGACAGGCTGTAGCGGTGCCAAAGACCTCGCGAAAGTTTCCCCAAAGTTGCATTTAGCTTGCCAAACAATCTTATGCGAGTGCCGCACAAAACCCAGAAACGTTTTTGCCACCCCGAAAACTACAGATATTATCTGGCACCTAAATGGAAACGCCAGTTGCCCCGCCAACTATGTGTTGGAACGAGTCAAATTAGATTTCCTGGGGCGTAGAAATTAGGATTCCGGCCACGGCAGTAGAAAAACCTCTACAGACAAGCTTGCGCAGTTTTTCACTGATATCCCTAATCAAATTAACGTGAGTAGAATTCTATGACGAGGTTGGGTTCCATTTGGACCGGATAGGGCACCTCAGCAAATCCTGGTACGCGTAGAAACTTGCCCTGCATTTTGCCATGATCAACTTCCATGTATTCCGGTACATCCCGCTCCGGTAGCTGGCCGGCTTCAAGCACCATGGGAATGGTGCGAGACTTCTCTCGGACTTCAATCACGTCACCTTCCTTTACTCGATAAGAGGGGATAGTAACGCGGGCGCCATTTACGCGAACGTGGCCATGATTGATAAATTGACGAGACGCGAAAACTGTCGGCACAAACTTCATGCGGTAGACTACAGCGTCTAGTCTCTGTTCGAGCAAACCGATAAGCGCCTCAACGGTATCGCCGCGACGCTTGACCGCTTCGCCGTAGATGCGGCGAAACTGTTTCTCGGTAATATTGCCGTAATAGCCTTTAAGTTTCTGCTTCGCCTGCAACTGCAATCCGAAATCAGACATCTTACTACGCCGCCGCTGACCGTGCTGTCCCGGGCCATATTCTCGGCTATTCCAAGGACTTTTTGGGCGACCCCATAGGTTGCAGCCTAAGCGCCGGTTAATCTTATATTTCGAGCGCACGCGTTTTGACATGGCCCTATCTCCTTTGTTCTCTCTATTTGTCCCGGTAGTCCGGTTCCAGACCTTGCTGGCGGCGGGAAACTGCCTTTTTCAGGCAACATCCTCATTCCCGGGAGTGGCGGCGGAGTATATGCATCGCACCCGCCGTGTCAACGAATTGCGTAAAGAGGCTGCTTCGACCAAAAAATTTGCGAATATGAAATGAATTCAGTCAAAAATGCTGATCTTATTTGATGGCGCTACTGATTGGTTAGGTATTTTTGGCGGTATCATCGATACTATTGTTTACCTCCCCGAGGTTTCCTGCTGTACTATCTTTGGCACCATTCGACTGTATACGTGGATTGTTTTATTCCCCTCCACGGATTTTTCGTGGCCGTTCGTCATTATTGACGCCATCTGGCCACGGAAGTTTTCGGGCTCTTTATCTCGAACGATCGCGTGGGCGTGAAAGGCCACCAACGATGCCGCGAAGAGTTTTGACTTCTCGATCACTGAGCCTCGAACGGGTAAAAATATTACGGATATTTCGAACCATACGTGGTCGTTTTTCTGGCGGGAATAGAAAGCCGCAGGCATCCAGTTCTGCCTCCAAGTGCTCGAAAAAATTTACTAACTCATCTTTAGATGCTACCCTCCCGCCCTTGCGGGTCACACCATCCAATTTTTTTGGTTGGGTCGCCTGAAACCATTCGTAACCGATCAACAAAACCGCTTGCGCGAGATTTAGAGAGCGGTGTTCTGAATCTACGGGAACCATGATGATGGCATCGGAGATCGCTACATCGTCGTTATTTAGTCCCTTAGATTCGCGACCGAAAAGAATACCTGATCTTTCGCCCTTTTCGTTGTTTGCATGAAGAGATTTCGCCAAATCACGCGGCGTCAGTACCGGCTTTTCCATATCTCGTACACGGGCCGTCGTCGCGTAAAGCCGATTTAGATCGGAAACAGCATCTTGAGTATTATCATAGATCGTGGCCTGCTCTAGAACGCGCTCTGCACCGGATGCAGTGTTGATGGCTTTCTGGTTCGGCCAATCACCCTTAGGTTCGACCAGACGCATCTCAGACAGCCCGAAATTCATCATCGCTCGCGCCGACGCTCCAATGTTTTCACCCAACGTGGGACGCACCATTATGATAGCTGGGGGCGGTTTTACGTTGGTCACAGGGTCAAGGGATTCCGTCACGCCGCTTTGGCGCAATCACGATACAGTTTATACGATATCGAATCCTGCAGCGCGTTATAGGAAGCGTCGATGATGTTGGTCGATAGTCCTACACACGACCAGCGTCGATCTTGGCCGTCCGCACTTTCGATCATGACTCTTGTTACGGCACCCGTGCCATCGCCAGGTGTTAGGATTCGGACCTTGTAATCGACCAATCGCATATCCTCGAGCTCTGGATAGCTCTCTAGCAAAACCTTACCAAGAGCATTATCGAGCGCGTTGACCGGCCCATTACCCTCGGCCACTGCCATATGGTTTCGGTTTCCTACATCGACCTTCACCGTCGCCTCTGACACGGTCACCAATTCTCCACGAGCGTTCCAACGGCGCTCGTCAAGTACTCGGAAAGAATGCAACGTATAATATTCAGGTACTTGTTGCAGGATCCGGCGCGCCAAAAGCTCAAAACTGGCTTCGGCCCCGTCATAGGCGTAACCCTCAAATTCCCGTTCCTTTACCAATTTCAGGAGACGGGGCACTCTTGGGTGATTTGAGTCAATCTCAAGTCCGATTTCTCGAAACCGCGCTAGAATGTTGGATCTACCCGACTGGTCTGATACGACGATATGACGAGCGTTCCCCACCAGAGTAGGATCGATATGTTCATAGGTTCTCGGATCCTTCTCGACAGCTGAGACATGCAATCCACCCTTATGCGCAAATGCCGAATCACCGACATACGCGGCATTACGGACCGGCGAGCGGTTGAGACGTTCGTCTAAAACACGTGATATGTGGGTAAGCTGTCTCAAGTCATTATCACCTAGACCAGTATGGAAACCCATTTTGAGCATTAGGTTGGGGATGATTGCAGTCAGATTAGCATTACCGCAACGCTCGCCGAGACCGTTAAGGGTTCCCTGGACCTGCCGTGCACCAGCGTTGACTGCGGCGAGGGAATTTGCAACGGCATTCTCAGTATCATTATGACAATGAATCCCGAGGTGTGTACCGGGAACATAGTCGGATACTTCGCGGATTATGCGATCAATTTCATGTGGTAAAGTTCCACCGTTGGTATCGCAAAGAACGATCCACCGAGCGCCAGCCTCATAGGCTGCTTTTACGCAGGAAAGCGCATATTCAGAATTTTCTTTGTAGCCATCGAAGAAATGCTCGGCATCAAACAAAACTTCGCTAACTCGATTTTTGCCATAAGCAATGGAGTCCCCAATGATCTCTATATTTTCTTCCCTCGGAATTTCCAAAGCTACATCGACGTGATAGTCCCAAGTCTTTCCCACCATGCAAACAGCCGCGGGCTTAACGTCGAACAAGGCGGCAAGACCCGGATCATTTTCAACCGAGCGACCGGGACGGCGAGTCATACCAAAAGCAGCGATCTTGGACCGTTTCAAGATCGGCGGCTTTAGGAAAAATGCGTCGTCTGTCGGATTGGCGCCTGGCCAGCCGCCTTCGATATAGTCAATACCGAGATTATCTAGCGCGCTCGCCATCGCAATCTTGTCGGCAACAGAAAAATCTACGCCCTGCGTCTGCGCCCCGTCACGCAACGTCGAGTCAAATAGATAAATGCGGTTATCGTTCGCCATCTTCCTGCGGGTCCCGCTCAATTTAATCATAAGGGCGCGAACTCCTACCAAAGTCCGCTCAATACGTAAACGATTAAGCTCTACCCCGAAACGCGTTTACGATTGGATAACGACGGTCACGTCCGAACGATCTGCCAGTAATTTTGACACCGGGTGGGGCTTGACGCCGTTTGTATTCAGCGCCGAGGAGCATACGCCAGACACTTAACACCAATGCTCGGTCGTGCCCCTCTTTTTCCAAGTCGTCTACGCCTAGGTCCCCCTCGTTTAATTCTTTGAGGATAGCGTCCAATTGCTCGTATGGCGGCAGGTTATCTGCGTCTTTCTGATCAGGTTTAAGTTCGGCTGTCGGAGGCTTCACTATAATGTTTTCCGGAACCACCCGACCGCCGGGGCCTAGAAATCTTGTTGAGAGGTTGGCATTACGCCAATGGCAAAGTTGGAATACTTTCGTCTTATAAACATCCTTCAATACGGAATATCCTCCACACATATCGCCATAGAGCGTGGCGTAACCAACCGACATCTCAGACTTGTTACCCGTCGATACCACCATTGCACCCGTTTTGTTGGACAGTGCCATTAGCGTGAGACCACGAGACCGTGCCTGAACATTCTCTTCGGCGGTCCCGGCCTCTGTCCCTGCGAAGGTTTCCGATAACATCTCTTCGAATGCCTTCATGGCCGGTTCAATAGAGATCGAATCTAACGGCACGCCGAGTAGTCGGCACGCCTCCGCAGCATCTTCAAGGCTTTCTTGTGAAGTGAAGGGGGAAGGCATCATAACGCAGTGAACCTGATTGGGTCCGAGGGCATCGACCGCCACCGCCGCTGTCAACGCAGAATCTACTCCACCGGACATACCAATCAATACGCCTGGAAAACCACTTTTAGTGACATAATCTCTAAGTCCAAGTACCATTGCTGAGTAGATCGCCATGTCACCGTCAGGTGGTGAGCTTTTCTCCCCTTCATCGCAAACCCAAGTATTGCCATTACGGGACCAAATGGTTTTTATTAGGCTTTCATCCCAAGCTGGTGCTTGCACCCGCAATGACGCGTCAGCGCCGAGCACGAAAGACGCACCATCGAATACTAACTCATCCTGACCGCCCACCTGATTAACGTAGATCAGAGGCATCCGGCACTCGATGGCACGTGCGGCGGCAAGATTGATGCGAGTATCCCACTTGTCCTGTTGGTAGGGTGAGCCGTTAAGCACCACGAGGATCTCTGCACCAGATTCATCTAAACATTCGGCAACCTCGTCGGTCCACATATCCTCGCAAATCATCACCCCCAGCCTAACGCCGCGGAAGCTGATTGGCCCGGGCAGAGGGCCCGACCTGAATATACGTTTTTCGTCGAACACACCATAATTTGGCAGATCGTGTTTAAACCGTACTGCCGAGATCTGCCCTCGATCAAGCAGCAAGACGGCATTATAGAGATCCTCATTATCGCGCCATGGCGATCCCACTAGCATGGCCGGGCCACCGTCCACCGTCTCGCGGGCAAGCGCCTCGATTTCGCGTTGGATAGTATCGTTGACAATGGGCCGAAATACCAAGTCCTCCGGCGGGTACCCACAAACGACCAGTTCACTCGTTACGACGAGATCAGCGCCACATTTTGCCGCATCAAGACGGGCCTGGCGGAGTCGTTCGACGTTACCGACAATGTCACCGACAACAGGATTGATTTGAGCCAGAGAAATATTGAGCGTATCGGTCATTAAGATCTCCCCGCTTATTCGGCCGCCTCATATTTGGGTGGATCATTCCGTTCGCTATCACGCTTTGCCTTAAGGTGCTCGCCGACAAGAAACGCTAGTTCTAGGGACTGCGACGCGTTTAGACGAGGATCGCAATGCGTATGATAACGAGCTGACAAACCTTCATCGGTGATCTCCTGAGCACCACCGGTGCATTCAGTCACATTCTGCCCGGTAAGCTCGATATGAACCCCACCGGCGTGGGTACCCTCGGCCTCGTGCACCGCAAAGAAGCCACGTACTTCCTGCAAGATTTGGTCAAAGGGGCGCGTCTTAAAGCCGCTTTTGGCCTTGATTGTGTTACCGTGCATCGGGTCGCAGGTCCAAACAACCTTCTTACCTTCATTAGCAACAGCTCTGACGAGGTTAGGCAAGGTCTGCTCTACCTTTTCGTGCCCCATTCGGCTGATTAGAACTAGACGACCCGGATCATTATCTGGGTTGAGCGCATCGATGACTTTCAGCAATTCATCGGGCGTTTGCGTTGGTCCAGTTTTGAGGCCGATGGGATTTGCGATTCCCCGCAAGAATTCGACATGCCCGCCATCAAGCTGACGGGTCCGGTCACCAATCCACAACATATGTGCCGACGTGTCATACCAATCGCCAGAGGTAGAATCTACACGCGTCATAGCCTGTTCATACCCCAGTAACAAAGCCTCATGGCTCGTATAAAAATCGGTCTCACGTAATTGTGGCGCGGCGTTGGGCGTCAGCCCGCAGGCCGCCATAAATGTCATAGCTTCATCAATGCGGTCTGCTAATTCAGCATATTTCCGGGCCTGTTCTCCCGAAGAAACAAATTCGAGATTCCAACGGTGCACTTCTTCTAGATTTGCATAACCACCCTGTGCGAAGGCTCGTAGAAGATTCAGGGTCGCCGCGGATTGGTTGTATACTTGGACCATACGTTCTGGATCAGGCGTACGCGCCTCCCCAGTGAACTCCATGTCGTTTACCATATCGCCTCGATAGCTGGGCAGAGTAATGCCGTCCTGCTCCTCAACGTCGGAAGACCTCGGTTTTGCAAATTGCCCCGCCAGACGTCCAATTTTTACAACGGGTTTGCCAGATGCGAAGGTTAGAACCACAGCCATTTGCAGCAGAACACGAAATGTATCGCGGATATAGTTGGGATGGAATTCGGCGAAACTCTCGGCGCAATCACCCCCCTGCAATAGGAAGGCCCTACCCTCCGCGACATCAGAAAGCTGAGCATGGAGCTTACGCGCCTCGCCCGCAAACACTAATGGTGGATATCTACTGAGCTTGCTTTCCGCCGCTTCCACGGCGATTGAATCCGGGTATTCCGGAACCTGAATCACAGGTTTGTCTCGCCAGCTTTCGGGCGACCAGTTCCCCGACATGGCCAACCTCTCTATCTTAATCTCTTTGGGAGGATCGCGTATACGCCGTTTATCCGGCTTTTTCCAGCAAAACTGCGCAATGCGGCCAAACACCCAAGATAACCAGCTACTGTCCTAAGATGTGGGCGCAATCCTTGGTTATTGAGTGCCCTCATCTGACTCCTTTTCCGGCACAGGCTCGCGCATCGTAACAAACTCTTCCGCAGCCGTAGGGTGAATACCGACAGTAGCGTCGAACTGTGCCTTGGTCGCTCCGCATTTTAGTGCAACACCTAGGCCCTGTATGATTTCGCTCGCGTCCGGTCCTACCATATGACAGCCCACAACTCGGTCGGACGTTTTGTCGACCACAAGCTTCATCATCGTTTGCCCAGATGAACCGGTCAAAGTATCTTTTAAAGCTCGGAACGTAGAACGATATATTTCGATATCCTTGTATTGAGCGCGCGCATCCTCTTCGGTTAATCCGACGGTTCCGATGGGGGGATCGGAAAACACTGCAGTTGGTATATCAGCATAATCCATCTTATCGTTGGTACCCTTGAATAGGTTTGAGGCCAGTTTCATTGCTTCGCCTATCGCCACCGGTGTCAGCTGATATCGGTCGATGAGATCGCCAAGTGCGTAAATATTTTCGACGCTGGTCCGGAAATAGTCATCAACCTTGATAGCGCCGTTGGCGCTCACCTCTACGCCCACGTTTTCCAACCCCATGTTAGCTGAATTGGCTACCCGCCCAATGGCGTACAATACCTGATCGTACTGAGAAAGTGATCCGTCACTAAACGTGACGTCGAGCCCAAGATTTACTTTGTCGATACGCTGTATAGCACTATTCCAGATGAATTTAATTCCATTCTTTTCCATCTCTGCGGCCAAGTGGCGGCGTACATCCAAGTCAAAACCACGTAATATCATATCGC
The DNA here is from genome assembly GCA_002295635.1 of Alphaproteobacteria bacterium UBA830. Taxonomy (GTDB): domain Bacteria; phylum Pseudomonadota; class Alphaproteobacteria; order MPNO01; family UBA830; genus UBA830. The sequence continues at coordinate 84,685 of DBHK01000017.1, forward strand.
GTCGATAAACCAATGAGGTTGCCGCCCCGTACCCGTTGAGGATTCCAGCGAATTCGACCGCGATGTACCCACCGCCGACAACAAGAACGCGTTTGGGTAATTCTTTAAGGTAGAAAGCGTCGTCAGATACGAGGGCATTTTCTTCTCCGGGCACCTCATCACGCGACGGCTTTCCCCCGGTGGCGACGAGAATTTTCTCGGCCGTCACTTTTTCGCCTCCTACGTCAAGCGTGTGGGTGTCAATCAAGACTGCACGTGCCTCGAAAAGCGCCACACCGGCATTTTTCAACAAATTCCGGTAGATTTCGTTGAGACGCTTTATTTCTCTATTTTTATTTTCAATAAGTCGAGACCAATTAAGGGTCGGCTCTGCAAAGTCCCACCCGTACGCGCGGGCCTCTTGACCATAATGCAAATAATGTGAGCCGTAAGAGAACAGCTTCTTCGGAATACAGCCGACATTAACACACGTGCCGCCAAGAAACCTCTCCTCGGCGACAGCAACCCTCGCGCCATAGGAAGCAGACATTCGTGCGGCCCTTACGCCGCCAGATCCTGCGCCGATAACAAATAGATCATAATCATAATTGGACATGGCGAGCGCCCTTCTGCAGTTCTCATGTAATGCTTTGGGTGGTCTGCAGCCTAGCCGCCGATCCCTCCAATCAGGCCATATTTAATCTCGAGGTAGTCCTCAATCCCGTATTTGGACCCCTCACGGCCGGTGCCAGATTCTTTCATACCCCCAAAAGGTGCTACCTCTGTGGAAATGATACCTTCGTTGACCCCAACAATACCGTATTCCAAACCTTCCATAACCCGCCATATACGGCCGATGTCGCGACTATAGAAATAGGCCGCAAGGCCGAATTCTGTGTCATTTGCCATCTCAAGCGCCTCTTCCTCGGTCTCGAAACGATAGAGTGGCGCAACTGGACCAAATGTTTCCTCTCGAGTAACTTTCATATCGGTGTTTACCTCCGAAAGTACGGTCGGTTGAAAAAAGGTCCCGCCGAGATCGTGCCGGCCACCGCCAGAAATCACCTTTGCCCCCTTAGCAAGTGCATCTTCTATATGTTCTTCTACCTTTTCCACCGCGGCCATATCGATCAATGGGCCCTGCTCAGTTTCACCCTTCAATCCATCACCAATCCGCATTTTTTCGACCGCGGCCGAGAGTTTCTCAGAAAATTCATCATACACACCGTTCTGCACCAACAAACGATTAGCGCAGACGCAAGTCTGGCCAGTATTCCGGAATTTGGACGCCATAGCTCCTTCGATAGCCTCGTCGAGGTCAGCATCATCAAATACGATGAATGGTGCGTTTCCGCCTAACTCCATCGATGTCTTTTTAACTGTTGCCGCGCACTGTTCCATCAAAAGCTTCCCGATTTCCGTCGAACCGGTAAAGGTTAGCTTACGGACGATGGGATTCGACGTCATCTCACTGCCAATGGCACCTGACGAGCCGGTTACCACACTGAACACCCCGTTGGGGATGCCGGCTCGCTGGCCAAGCTCGGCTAGTGCAAGCGCGGAATACGGTGTCGCAGTTGCCGGTTTTACAACCATAGTACAGCCCGCGGCCAGAGCGGGGCCGCATTTGCGGGTGATCATCGCAGCAGGAAAGTTCCATGGCGTAATCGCGGCGCAGACGCCAATAGGCTCCTTCGTGACTACGATACGCTTACCGGGCGCATGTTGTGGGATGGTGTCGCCATAGATTCGTTTACCCTCCTCGGCAAACCACTCGATGAAGGAAGCGGCGTAAATAATTTCACCCATGGATTCTTTCAGCGGCTTACCTTGTTCCGCAGTCATCATCTTAGCCAGATCGTCCTGATGCTCTATTATCAGGTCGAACCAGATGCGCAATATTGTAGCGCGTTCCTTCGCCGTTTTCGCTCTCCATTCCGGATAAGCCGTGTTTGCCGCCTCTATTGCCTCGCGAGTTTCATTAGCACCCATTTTAGGTACTGTCCCAATCGTCTCGCCTGATGCCGGGTTAACAACATCAATGGTTTCATTAGAACCGGCGCCAACCCATTCGCCGTTGATGTAACAGGCTTCTCGAAAAAGGCTTGGGTCTTTGAGGTCTAGCGATGTCATCTGGCTATCTCCCATTGTGGCCAACTTAAGGCTTAATAATAAGGTTTAAAAAGATGTCTCCGAGACAGAGTATACAACGCCAGTCATCGGGAGTCAGGAGGACACGCCCAGATGTCGAAAGATTCAACCCGTAATAGGGAGACAAGCAAAATCATACAAATTCTCCGCATTTATTTGCATCGGATATGATCATAGCGAAAATGAAAAGAAACTGGCCCTATTCTGACTTTGCCCCCAGATGCACGAGATATCCAAGAATTAGAAAGAGAACCAATAACCCGACGCACGCAAATATAAGCGTGAAAAGAATTTTAAATCCAAGGGACATTTTACGAAGGGGGTATCTCAAGATCAGGTAAATAATAAGGCCAAGGATCAGAACTCCAATCAGACCTTCCATGTCATACCTCTTTGATCACTGGCTCTCTATGGATCTCTGAGTATTCTCCGATACGCTTGAGGTCCCGTTCTTTTTACTCCCCGACCCAACTCTCTTAAGCGTTTCAACTGCCGGGAATTTCGACAAGGAACATTTTGTCAGGAGCCACTCTGGGTGCGTATCACGCAGGCGGGGCTAGCGGAGAGATCGAGAAGGGAATGTGCTCGACAACATAATCCTCAGTCAGCTTCTGAAAATCAGGATCTTCCATCATTGCGCCCATCGCAGCCATATCTACGTCGAAGAGGGTCACCATTGCCGTGGTGTCGTTTGCTTGACCAACCAAAGTTTTGTTTTCGTCGCATATCCGTGATCGGTTCTCTGCATCATTCACAAACAGCTCATGCCACGCCTCGTATGAGGATTTGAGATTAACGATAATATGAATGTCCATTGTAAATTCCATAAAAGGTTTCTGACTCCGCGAGTTTGAACTCAAATGGTTACAAAAAAAAGCAAAGAGTAGGAGTCTCTATTATTTTTTTAAATTTCCCCCTCGGCATCACACTCTAAGTACGCGCCCACTATCTCCGCCTAAATCTGATAAGCATAGGTGATCTAGGAAAATTGCAGCCGCGTAAGAGTAGAGGTCGGTTGTAGCAGAAGGGATAACATGAAGAAGTTGATTTGCGAGGCTCTCGTAGCCTACTGTGTTTTGTTTTTTTTCTTAGCGGTGACGCTATTTCTTACTTATTTAAATATCAATAATCGTTGGGAGCCGTTCCTTCTTAAGCACCTTATTCACCAAAATCTAATCACCACACCTTAATCATCTTATAGAAGTGAGAGTTTTATTTTATCAAAATCAACGATAGATTGGTTAGTCCCACTAGCACTACCGGGTCTATAAATTCCAAACTTAAAGTGGGGAATACCGCATTTTGGAATAGTAAAACGAATTTTGTCAAAGATAGTTTTCTGGTTGAGTTCTAGAGAAATTTTTGGGAACGCATTGGTGCTAAATTTTAGAACTATGTCACTCCATTTACCCAGTAGGTCCGTGATTTTAACACTAGAAATGTGATTAGAACTCCTCTCCCCACTTGGTTTGATGGCAGATAGCATTAACACCCCATCATTAAATTTTATGATAATCGGAGGGCGGCAGCACGAACGACTACTGCAAGAGTGTATTTGCCAGAAAGCCTCTCGGTTCCCGTCATAACCCTCCATAAACCGAGCGTGGAACTCTAACTTATAGCCTACACCCCTTTTTAGAGAATCGACTTGTTTCAGTTCTGCACGTTCCCAATATGGGGCTTTATTTCTGGCGTTCCTATCACTAGAGCACCTACCATAGTGTTTAGTATCCAAACGGAAGCGGATGAACTTATTTTCACCTTCTTTGATCCACTGAACTGATCGATTTGTGGGCAGACCGCAGTTGTCATAGAATTCTAAGTTCCAGTCATGGTCAGTGTATTTTCTCCCCTTATCAGTTGGTTCGAAAACGTTCTCGCCTGACCCGTGGCACCCCGAAAGTATCAAGGCCACTAATAATAGGGCTGGTAGCAGTCTTTTCATGTCCGCGTAACAATCCGACTCGGATCAGGAAGTCCGCAATAAATCGCCTGAGATTTGACTCGCCAAATCTCTCACTCGATACCGAAAAATATTACGGGGGCTGTGTGGTCATAAACACCACCCTTCATCTTTAAAGAAACCCTTTTTGCAACTTCACCCTCATAGATGGAATGATGTCGACCTTGGATTTCGACAGATCCAGTAAATACGCGAAACATTGATTGATCCTTGTTCCGAATTTTCATCAGTAACGGTTGATAAGGGTCCGGCGATAGCATGATGTTCAGTTTACTGAACTCACTTTTAAAGGAAGGAAAGTAATCAGTCGTCTTCAGAGACATTCGGTAAGGGTAGCGTTTTTTGAGTGTGCGGTTGGCGGTCTTCTTTATGTGGATTGCCCAGGGATGCTTTCCATCCAACCTCAGATCATTCCCCGACAGGAGAGGTATATTTCCCAAAACTTTAATCTGCATCCCCATCATAGATTTTGAAATTTCAAAATCTTCCACATCGACATAATTTTCAATTATCCGTTCATATCTTTTTACTTGAGCGCGGGTACTCGCGTCGTCACCGATCACTTGGATGACTGCTGAAAATGGAACAGTGATTAACTTTCCCGACATACTTTTTTTTATGTCTGACGTTGTCAATCTAGTCTCTAGAATATCCGCCTTACATCCAAACAGAACGGCACAGGAAAAAAATAAAATTAACCGGTTTATGATCTTTAACATCAAGCTTTCATTCAAAATTATTTTAGAGCGTTTGCCAGTTCCTATTATGGAAATGATTACGTTTTACAGAGCTTTTATCCACTCAATTATGATATCTCTTCCGTTATCACGCACGTCATTATGACCTCCCTCAACAAGGACAAATTTGGATTTTGGGTCTGTAGGTACAGAGTCAAAAATACGTTTACCATCGCCATTTGAAATAAAGTCGGCCTTACCAGCTATCCACAGAAATGGTATATTACCTTTTATTTTTGGTGCATTTAGCTCCATTACCGCTTTCCCCTTGGGTTCAAACCAACTCAAAAAATTGGCTGCGGAAATTTCCAACATTTTTGTCTCGCCCTGATTAAAGTCCTCATACTTAAACTTCTCTTTTCCTTTCCCTGAGTTGACCTTTTCTCGAGCATGGCTAACGTCAGCTGCGTATTTTTGTTGCATATTTTCTATTTCTGGACGATGACCGGGTGCCATAGCAACGATGGCGTCTATTCCCTCAATAATAACGCCCGCTCTTATAGCTGCATTGGCACCTAAAGATTTACCGAGCACTACTACTTTTTCAGCACCCAAACTCTTTAGCCTTTCTATTCGAGAGGCGACACATTTTTTTAATGCTTTATCAACTGGTAAAGAATATTTCTTAAATTTAGACCATGCGCATTGTGGGCTCGTAACTAAAAATCCTTTTGTAGAAATATCGATTGTTAAGACCGCTGAATCGTTCCTTTTGTTCGCTACTATTGTTTTATCATCAGAGCAAATCCAAGTATCTTTTCTACACCACCCCTGAAACTTTCTAAACTTCTCTTCCAGGCCGTACCACTTGAAATCACTGAGAATTTTGGCGGGCATTCCCCATTTCGGATGAAGAACGATTACCCCAATTTTTTCTGTTGGTGTTTCTGCTAACACCGCACTTGGATTCGTGGATGTCATACAAAAACAAAACACAGTTAATAAAACTGCCTTTAATGAAGTTTTCCTCATAAATTTTTCCTCCCGAGAAATGCCTTTGCAAACTAATATTTCTTCTCTCGAAATATTTCTCCGATTTGAAATTTTATATAGTGAATTTCATTCCACTGTCATTGAACCAATCAGCAATCTCTTGGAAATTCCACCCCTTCTCACGAAAGTCGATGATCGTGTCGTAGAGGTATTGTTGATACTCGTTATACGGTGCAACCCACAAGTGTGAGGCACGAACTGTAAGGTGGAATGTTAGGTAGGTTTGTGTGTTTCTGCTGTTCCAAGAGGGAGTTTGGTAACTCAAAAATTGGATATCGTAATCAAACCTAACTAATTGCTCGACGTTTCCTCGTAGGGACCTAGAAATCTATCACCATTAAAATGAATCAAATGTGACGGAGCGTCGGCAGTCCATACTTCTGTTTCCCAAGAAATTTCTGCAAGAAATCGCATCATTGTTCTTCTGTCGGGAAATGCGGAAACAAAAACCAACCCAGCGAGTGATTTTTCAAACAAGGAGTTCAACTCACTGTGGCGTTTACCGTCAACAGGTCCGTGACTTGTGACTGACTCTATTAAGACCAACCAGTTTTTCTTTTCCAGATAAAGAACTACATCTGGCATTTTTCCTTTTCGGTCAACAACTATACCCAACTGTTTCAATCTATCTTTTTTGAAAAAGTCCTCTTTAGCACCGGTATCACCGATATAAATAACCTCAGCACCACCCAAAAATCGTGGCGCAAATTCCTCTACGATATCCTTAATAAGTTTACTATGTGCGCCGGAACTCAAAGAGACTGCTTCCCCTTCACCCAAAGTAACGGGAACGAGTTCCTGCTCACGCTCCATTGCGTATTGTTGAACTAATGTTTCACGTGCTGATAACCAATTTTGCAACGCGTCAGACCATTTACCTGTACCATAGGTTTGGAGTACTTGAAAAACATCTGGGGCAATTTGGTAGCACGCTTTAGGACTATTTACGGGACGATCTGGTTGGTCTGGATTATAGAGGCAGACGCCACCGTCAACAAACTGATGTAAAGTTTGTCGCCGAATGGTCTCACGTGTGTTCGGTGCATATTTTTTTCCATAAACTTTCGCACACCAATCCATAATTGGCGTCACGCCAAGCATAGGTTTTTTTAGTTGCGACCATGCACCATTTGGATGCAAGTCTAGGAGCGCAAGTAAAGTAAGCGCGGAGCGTTCATTTTGCTGTTCTCTCGGCAATCCTAACATTTTAATAATTAAAATTGCCTCTTCAATTCTCTCATTCATATGAATTTATTTTTACAACATTGACATTTGTTCGCCCCTAGACTCCAGAACCTTCTCTTCCAGAAGAAATGCACGAATAGAGTTAGCGAGGTGATAGGATAACAACGGTGGCACTGCATTTCCCAACTGATTAAATTGCGAATTTTTAGCACCACATAATTCAAACCAATCTGGAAAACTCTGTATCCTTGCCGCTTCTCTCACATTTAGACGCTTTCTTCGTCCATCTGGTAACTTGATCCGCTGCATATCGGCAGTTGCACCTGCTAAATTTCGGCAAGTAATAGTTCTTGCGGGTCTATCCATATGCAGATCCCTTGGATTTACGCACTTTGACGCCTTTTCGTACCTCGCAATGTATTCATCTTGGTTGCTAGTTAAGAAAACGTCATCATTACGAAGATTATAAGCAATATCCGCGACAGCATCGCCTGCGGTGAATTGCTCAGCACATGAAGTGGGGTATGAATATCCCCCTTTATGACCGATAACGAATAGTCGCTCTCTATTTTGCGGTACTTGAAAATTTACTGCCTTTATAACTTTCGCATCTATTTGATAACCAAAACCTTCCATTTTTTTTATAATTTCATGGAGATACGCCTTATTCCGATACATCATTCCTCTGACGTTCTCAAACATCCAAAAGATTGGTTGAATTTTTTCAACTGCTTTAATAAATACTGGAAATCCGTCACGAGAATCTTGTAGTCCCATTTGTAAACCACCAACACTAAATGGTTGGCAAGGTGGTCCACCTATAATGAGATCTGCTTGCGGAAATTCCGTTTCTACTGTCAAAAATTCTTGAATACATTGCCCGTGAAGATTTTGATTGTAAGTCGAGACTGCATCTTCATCCTTCTCATATCCGATGGTCTCGAATCCCGCTGCCTCAAATCCGAGAGCAAGACCCCCACAACCCGCGAATAAATCTAGTACACGCAGTCCAGTTCGGTTGGCGTTAGATAGATCAAAGCGATTAAGTATTTCCAGATAATCTGTCATATTTCTTTTTTAGGAACTGCTATTTCACGTCACGAAAGTGCACCAAGGATAATACACAGCGATTCTATTATAATAGAGATTCCTCGAGTTAAGTAGATCAGATTTCATTTATGAGGGTTTTGTCCACAAATCGTAACGCAAAGTTAAAGGGTCTCGGTTTATACCGTCTGGTTAGTCGTTCATCTCTTATTCTCTTTTTCTTAACTATCGAATGCACATGAGAACTCTTAAATTCCTTCCCTCTAACGGTAGAATATCCCCGGCGATTCAACCAATTAGAGATTTTGGTGAACGTCCAACCTTTTTCCCGTAGGTAGATGATCTCTTGATATAGAAATTGCTGATATTGAGAGTAAGTCTGAGCATTCAGATGCGATGCACGGACTTTCAAATGAAATGTTAGATAAACTTTTGTGTTGGATTCAGTGGATGACTTACCACCGAACCCCACTATTCTACTGTTATGTAAGTCATATAGACCCACAGACTTGGAACGACCTAACTACGATTAAGGAATATACCAATTCCAGTTTCAACGATTTGATAAAGGAAGGGTGTAGAATGGTAGTGAGGGAGAAGTTTGAGTCTATCTCCCAGCAGAAGAAACGAAGGAACAGTATGTCTTCTTGGAGTGTCTAACTCACCGACTACAGACGGATGTTAGAATTGCTTCATTTACCGAGTTAGGAGGAGGATAATTCCAATCTTTTTGTGGTTTATTACTACCTGATGCAACCTCCCCACGACCCAATGGTAAGTTGTAATAGGTATCACTCAAAATCTTATTCCGAAATAATTTACAGTCACCTTGCTTATATACTTTACTAGACAATCTCCCAGTTTTGGTTGGTTTCAAGTGATCAGTCAATTCCCACCAATAAACATACCCACCGTGTTTTCTGATTCTCTCATAATCCACATAGAAGGTGACTCCATCCACACTTTTACCCACCTTCGTCCAACCAGCAAAACTGGTGGATGAGAACATCACGGTGAATACGAGTGTGAATATGGTGAGTAGGGTTTTCATTCTGCAATTTTAGCAGAAATCTTGGAAAATGTTAGAGATGGGGAAAGTGTCTAATCCAGTGTTCCAGTGTAAAGACATGAACGGACTGTTTTGGGTAAAATGGAATGTTGGATTTCTCCCACTTTTTGACCCCCATTTTTAAGGACACTTGAACACTAGGTAAAAACCTCACCAAAAGTCCGTTCATTAAAAGGATTGTTATTTCTAATCTATACCAATTCAATTAACTGGTTTGAGAAATATCAAACAGGTTAGGAGTGAGAGAGTTAGTTTTTTCATTCTGTAACATTAACAGAAATT
>DBHK01000022.1:0-111399 GCA_002295635.1 Alphaproteobacteria bacterium UBA830
ATTTTTTTTGCCCAAATTCCGTCAAAATAGACAGCCTTACACTGGGAGGCCCCGAAAACGAAATCGGAGGGGACCAATTCTTCCCCCTACAATATCCTTTGTGATTTTCTCTTTAATCTAATTCAAAGCATCTGTTCAAGTTCAGCTAGTAGATAGGGGCGGAAACGCTGGTAGTGTTCGATCATTGGGAAGTGGCCAATATCTTCCATTACCGTAAATCTGCAGCCGCTGATAACTTCGGCGGCTGCTTTTGTCATTTGAGGTGTCGCAGAATAATCGTATTCTCCGGTTAAAAGAGAAACCTTGCAGCGTTGGGTGTCTATTGTTTTAATTGATTCACGGGCGTCCCAGTCTACACAGTAATAGTGCACGTCGCCTTTATAAACGCCGGGACCGCCCTGACTATAATACCACCAATTCTCTCGACATCCGGCGTCTGGTGAGGAGGGGGCATTCAGGCCGTATGTATAACAGGCCGCAAGTTCTCCACCATGGATGGCAGGGTGATGTAGGAAGTCATTATCGCGACCCTCGGCAAAAGCTGCACTTTCTAGGCCAATAATTCCGGTAATTTCGTTCTGATAGTCTGCGGCGATCTGCAGGGTGACCGCACCACCCATTGAGCAACCCATTACTACTGGGTTTTCGAGGCCAAGCGTTCGCCAGAAATCGTGGATCAGGTTGGTATAGACCTCAGTGGTAAGCTGGTACTTTTCTAGCCACCAATCGTCCGGCGGATTTGATCTCCCGTGCCACGGCATATCGAAGGCAATGACGCGAAATCGAGACGTAATTTCTGTGTCGTTCAATACATGGCGGAACTGACGGCTGTCAGTGCCTGCTGTATGCAAACAGATCAGCGGCAAGCCCTCCCCAGCTTCTTCGTAAAAGACACGATATTTTCGGCCGAGGCTCGAAATACCTATATAGCGGCCTATGATTGGCTCATGTATATCAAGCGCTGACATCTAGCGGACTCATCTGTTTCAATATATTCATCATTCTGTGCAGGGCCCTGGCATTCTGCATGGCAATCAGACTATTGCCATCTAATTGGAATTCCTCAACGCGCATCAGCATAGCAAAAAAATCATGATATAGAGGGGGTGGTTTAGTACTAATAAATTTTCTCCAAACCGATATCGGGGCTCGTAACGTGAAAGCGATCGGTCGGTCGAATCGCGGACTTTGCTCAATCTCGATTATCTTGCCTTGTCTGACGCCGATAAGAAATTCCTGGTCCCCGAATGAAATTTTAAAATCGACTGAGAACCAATCTCCTACTATGCCCATTTCAATATCTGCGTTTACAGCGTTCTGATACGCGTTCATCCACTCTAGCGTTGGGTATAAATTTTTCATCATCTTAACTCTTAAAAAAACCCCGGAGAAAATCTCCGGGGTTTCTCTAACGGTGTTATTTTTATTTAATCAGGCTACCGACCTGACCAATTTTCATGCCTTTAGTGGCGGCAGCCGCGTTCTTAAGGAGCCCCCACATTTCTTTAGTTTTGGGATCGTTCGCTAGGATCTGATCTCCGATTGGCGAGAGAGATGCCTTCAGAGCCTTTTGCTCAGCAGCGGGTAGCCGGTGAATGGTTCCTACATCCGCCCATTTCTTCTCGCTGCTTTTAGTTAGTTCATCTGCCCAGATAGACGCCTGAGCGGTACTATCCTTGCCGGCCTGAACCACCATGGCCCGGAGGTCTGAAGGCAGCTTTTTGAGCCATGCCTGACTGAGGGCCTGCCAACATGAGATATGGCCCATATTAGTAAGAGTGATGTGTTTAGCAGCGGTATAAAATTTAGATGGATACATCACCAACACGGCGCTCCGGACACCGTCTATGACCTTCTGCTGTAGTGCCGGAAGCACTTCTGAGTAGGGCATTGGAACGCCTGTCGCACCCATTTTCTCCATTACTGCTCTCTCGAGTGGGGTGGCCAATACTCGGATCTTGCGCCCTTTCATGTCGGCCAGCGATTTAAACGGTTCGCGTGTGACAACTGAGGTATCACCCGCACCCCATAAAATATTTCCTTTGATCCCCTTTTTCGCAGCAAGCCCGAAAAACTTTTCGCGGACGCTTGGGTGGTTCATTGCCAGTGTCTGATGGTGAATGCTGTCAAATAGCCCCGGTGCGTCAGAAACCATGAAGGCCTTATTAATTCCTAGAAAAAATCCTGGAGGAATATGAAATGCTTCCTGCGTTCCGAACTGCAGGCCCTCTATTTGGCGCGGGATCTTCCCAAGCTGAGCGGCCGGGTACACCTCGACTTGAAGCCGCCCGTTGGATTTGGGTTCTAATTCCTTTTTGAACCATTTCGCTAAAAGATGGTTTGAGTCGTTAATCGTGACCATTCCTATCTTCATTTTGTAGGTTTTGGCTTCGATCGCCGTCGCCCCCAAACACACTGCCGCTGCGGCGACAACTGCTGTCATTAACTTCATGTTTTCGTCTCCGAGTTGATAAACTTCCCTATGACGCGCAAAGAAAAATTCGATGCACATCTTTTTACGACCCATAGGGTAACACGCCGGGCTCTCCCTCAGCAAATGTGACTGTTACGATTCAGAGGCATTTATTTTCGGGGGTACCGTGAAGTTTTCTAGAGCAGGTTTTGGGGGTCATCGCAAAACGTTTCGGACTGACCCCCTCATTCGGACTCTAGCCAAATGATTGAACTGAAGTCTAGAATCTAATAATGGCGTACCTTGAAAAGCTGCCGTGGAGAGAACAGTTAGCGGATCCCCGTTTCCGCACCATTTTTTTCTTGGGCGTGGCCAGCGGGCTGCCCTCTTCCCTTGTTTTTGCAACCCTGTCAATCTGGCTGCGAGAAGAGGGTGTATCTAGAACCTCGATTGGCCTGATCGGTGTGGCGGCGACACCTTATGCGATTAACTTCCTCTGGGCACCTTTTGTAGACCGACTGCGGCTTGGGTTTCTGCACCGACTTCTGGGACAGCGACGATCGTGGATCCTTGTTTGTCAGGTCCTTTTATTTCCCAGCATCTTGGTTATGGGTATTCAGGAACCAGGTACCGCAACATTACTAATTGGGCTCTCTGCACTAGCTGTGTCGGTCCTTTCGGCGACGCAGGATGTTGCTATCGACGCCTATAGGGTCGAGATACTGGAACCTCGCGAATATGGAGCTGGCGCGGCCATAGCGATTTACGGTTGGCATACCGGCGCGTTTATTACAGGCGCGGGTGCTTTGTATGTTGCTGCTTTCGGTGGCTGGACGATGGCTTATCTGGCCTCGGCCGTGATTGTGTGGTTAGTTTCCATTGCGACGCTCCTCGCTCGCGAACCGGAGCGCCCGGCGGTTGCGTTCGCGCCGGCACGAAATATAGTCGATTGGCTAAGGCAAGCGGCTATCGCACCCCTGACCGATTTTTTCGCCAGGCTTGGTTGGCTCGCAGCACTCATTCTATTATTAATTATTTTCTTCAAGTTCGGTGATGCAATGCTGGGCCGGATGGCGGGGGTATTCTATGTCGACCTTGGCTTCACCAAGATTGAGATTGCCAACTATACTAAAACGGTTGGTTTGTTCGCCACTCTTCTAGGTGTCGGTATAGGCGGTTGGATTTGTATCCGGATCGGTATCATGCGTGCAATGTTTCTCGGCGCGCTCATGATGATGACTACAAACCTAGCTTTCGCGCTACTGGCATCTAGTGGTAAAAATTTTGAGCTGCTAGCCGCAGTTGTGTTTTTCGACAACCTGACCGGTGGGATGGCAACAACAGCATTCGTTGCCTACCTTTCCAGTCTCTGCAATGTTGCGTTCACAGCCACGCAGTATGCATTGCTGGCATCTCTCGGTAATTTTGCGCGGATCCAACTCGGTTCAGTTTCTGGATGGGCGGTGGACAAGCTTGGCGGAGACTGGACCCTCTTTTTCGTATTTGTGGCGACCATGTCGATCCCCGCCATACTTATGCTTTTGTTGCTTGCCCGACAAATGTCTAATGCTCAACACAGAAAAAAAGAGAATCAAAACTAGATGAAAAAATCCTTGAAAATTTGAATAGGTTGGTTCATCAGAGACTATAAAATATCGGAGAATTAGCTTGGTTATTAGAAGCCCTTTAATGCAGTTATTTGGGGAGTCGCCGTTCAAACCGCTCCAAGAACATTTTAGTATCGTTCTGGATTGCGCTAATCAGGTGCCGGGCCTTTTTATAGCGGCCCAAAAAGGCGATTCCGATAAGGTCTTAGAAATGCGCGATAGGATTAGTGCGCTTGAAACCGAGGCCGATGATATAAAAAATGAGCTCAGATCCCAATTACCGAAAACGATGTTTTTACCTGTGGACCGTCGCGAGCTTCTGTTAATCCTCGATTTCCAAGACTCGATTGCTGACACCGCTCAGGACATCGCGGGCATGATGGTAGTGCGTGATATGAAGTTGCCACAATCGATGCACGATCCGCTTATGTCACTAACTAGTCGTTGTGTTGATGCGTGTAATCAGCTTGGCAAGATAATGGAAGAAGTGGATGAACTTGTAGGTACCGGGTTTCGTGGAGCGGAGGCGGACAAGGTGATGTATATGATTGATGAATTGAATAAGATCGAAACCGATACCGATCAGCACGCCGTCCGATTAATGAAATTACTTTTCGAAAACGAAGAAGAGATTGGTGCTGTGTCTACCGTCATGTGGGATCGGGTCATCCACTGGGTAGGCGATCTTGCAAATTTTGCGGAAAGGGCTGGTAATCGCCATCGCCTCTTGCTTGCGCGTTAGGAAATTTTAACAAGCATAAACCGAGCCAATTTTAAAATAGTAGAACAACGAAAAATCGCATGGATGTAATTCTCCAGTACGGCTCAGTGCTTCTAATTCTCGGACTAATTTTCGGATTATTCATGACGTGGGGAATAGGTGCAAACGATGTTGCTAATGCACTAGGCACGTCCGTCGGTTCCGGCGCGATCACGGTTAGAACAGCCATTATCGTAGCTGCGATATTCGAATTCGCTGGCGCAAGTTTGGCTGGTGGCAGTGTGACCCGCACGATCCGCAAGGGTATCATTGATCCCACTCAGATTGTCGACCGGCCCGAGATTCTAGTTTTTGGCATGCTGGCCGCGCTTCTGGCCGCTGGATGCTGGCTTGCACTTGCATCTTTCCGAGGATGGCCTGTGTCTACCACACATTCAATCGTCGGGGCGATTGTGGGGTTTGGCATCGCAGGGATTGGGATAGACGCGGTAAGCTGGGGTAAGATCTCCCAAATTGTTGCCAGCTGGGTTGTTTCTCCGGTGCTTGGAGGTGTAGTCGCCTTTTTGCTAATGCTTAGCATTCAACGTTTGATCTTAAGATCTGATGCCCCATTTTCAAAAGCGTTGATGTACGCCCCATATTATCTTTTTCTAGTCGGCTTTACGATCTCTCTTGTCACAATCTTTAAAGGCTTGAAACACCTGGACATAGATCTTAACGGTTTTGAGAGTGCCGGTGTGGCTTCCATAATTGGTCTAATCACAGCAGCAATCGGCAAACGGGCCGTTGACAATGTCAAAGTTCCTGAAAGTAGTGAACGGACCGAGCATTCTGCCGGAGTCGAAAGAGTGTTTGCTCCGATGATCATTTTTACTGCCTGCGCGATGGCATTTGCCCACGGCTCCAATGATGTTGCCAACGGTGTCGGCCCTTTGGCTGCGATTTATGGTTTGGTCCAATCTGGCGGTGAGGTTACCCAAAAACTATCGATGCCATTTTGGATCTTAGCTCTCGGCGGCGCTGGTATAGTGTTAGGATTGGCTACTTACGGTTATCGCGTAATGCGTACGATCGGTACCCGAATTACCGCACTGACACCCACAAGTGGATTTTGCGCGACCGTCGCGGCTGCATTGGTGGTGGTGCTGGCATCCCGAACCGCCATGCCAGTTTCAACAACCCATATCGCTGTCGGCGCTGTAATGGGGGTTGGCTTGGCCCGAGGGATCGCAGCGCTCGATCTCCGGGTGATCGGTAGCATATTTGCTTCTTGGGTCGTTACATTACCGGCCGGAGGAATATTGTCCGCACTCTTTTATTTTACGCTCAAAGGAATGTTTACTTAAACTAGCGCAATAATTTCGCTGCACGAGTCCCATCCAGTAAGTGATTGGCTAACTAGGATACGGCTTCTAGCGTCGCTATAGATGCACTATTAGTACCATAGAGGTTGGAGATTCGAACGTAGTTTCTTTTCAGCGTCTATCTGTGGAGATCGGGAGCGCGTTATCGCTGAATTCTTCGCCTTCCTGTCATAGGGCGAGGGCCATTTAGAGGGTTGAGCGGTGCTAGAAGTGTAAATCTTAAACACTCTCGATATGGGAGAGCTTAGAGAAGCCGTGCCGGTTTTCTTCCTAGCTACTCGGCCTTTTCTTGCCGCGTGATTTTTCCATTGAGCTGGACGCGTGTTTCTTGCGGCTCGCAGATTGGTCTTGCTCTAGCCGGGAGATAGCAAGCGAGTCGTATGCGGCAAGCGAAGCGAAGTTTACCAAATCAGCATCGTTAGCATTAATCGGCGCAATCTGAACGGCACGGGAGAGACCTGTTAGAAGCGGTCCAATAACTGTACCGCCACCGAGCTTATGCAGGATCTGAGAAGAAATTGCTGCGGCGTGAAGGCCTGGCATAATCAAAATATTAGCTGGTCCTGTTAAACGGCAGAACGGATAAACGACCCGCAGATTCATATCGAGGGCGACGTCGGGCGATATTTCGCCGTCGTATTCAAAATCCGCTGTTTCGTTGTCCAAGATAGCGACGGCTTCGCGAACCTGTGCTGCGAGGGCGCCGGGCGGGTTCCCATAATTAGCGTAGGACAAAAAGGCGACCCGGGGTTCATGTCCCATCGAGCGCGCTTTTTCCGCGCACTGGCGGGCAATACGGGCAAGCTGGTCGCCGGCTGGACGTTCGTTGATGGTAGTGTCTGCAATAAATATCGTGCGGCCGCGAGACATCATCATAGATAAACCGAAAACCTCGGCCCCGAGCACCTGGTCTATTGCAAGTCGGATGTTATCGTAAGCAACCAGATAATTCCGTGACAGGCCGGTAACCATGGCATCGATATCGCCGTGTACTAACATACAGGCTGAGAACACGTTGCGGTCCTGATTCACCAGCCGCTGGCAATCTCGGTAGAGGTAACCCTGGCGCTGGAGCCGGGAGTATAGGTATTCTGTATAATGCCGATTCCCGCGCGATACGGCAGCGTTATAAATTTCAATCGAATCGGCCCCTGTCAAACCGAGTCGCTTGATCGTTTCTTTAATCTGAGCGTCGCGACCGATGAGCACCGGTGTGCCATGTCCAGCCTGAGCAAAGGCAATCGCCGCGCGGATGGTGGTCTCTTCTTCCCCTTCCGCAAAACCAACCCGGCGCGGGTTGGCTTTAAGTTCTTCTTGGATAGCCTGCAGCATGGATACGGTTGGATCTAGGCGAGCGGAAAGCGCCCTCTTGTAGGCAGTAATTTCCGGCATCGCCTTCCGAGCGACGCCTGATTCGACGGCCGCTTGGGCGACTGCAGGCGGGATTGCTGAAATAAGTCGGGGGTCAAAGGGTACTGGGATGATATAATCGGGCCCATATCGTAATCGGCGACCCGAATAAGCGGCTGCTACCTCATCCGGCACGTCTTCGCGTGCCAGCTCAGCTAACGCCTTGGCGGCCGCGATTTTCATTTCATCGTTGATCGTACGAGCATGAACATCCAAAGCGCCGCGGAAAATATATGGAAAACCCAATACGTTATTCACCTGATTGGGATAATCGGAACGGCCGGTCGCGAAGATGACATCGTTTCGCACCTCGCGAGCTTCCTCTGGGGTGATTTCTGGGTCGGGATTGGCCATCGCGAATATGATTGGACTATCCGCCATGGATCCAACCATATTCTTTGTAACTGCACCGGCAACAGAAAGTCCGAAGAAGGAATCCGCTCCCTCCATCGCGTCTTCTAAGGTTCGCGCGTCAGTATTAACAGCATGGGCGGATTTCCATTGGTTCATGCCCTCTTCACGCCCTTGGTAGATGACGCCCCGGGTATCGCATAAAAGGATGTTGTCGTGGCGCATTCCGAAAGCCTTAAGAAGTTCAATACAAGCGATGCCTGCGGCACCCGCACCATTCACCACTAACCTAGTATCTTCGATTTTGCGCCCAGTTAGATCCAATGCATTGATCAAGCCGGCCGCTGCGATGATGGCGGTTCCGTGCTGATCGTCATGGAAAACAGGTATATCCATGATTTCTCGAAGTTGGCTCTCAATCAGAAAACATTCTGGTGCTTTGATATCCTCAAGGTTGATTCCGCCGAAAGACGGTCCGAGGTAGCGAACGCTGTTAACAAATTCATCGACATCTTCGGTCCCAAGTTCAAGATCGATAGAGTCCACATCGGCAAACCTCTTAAAAAGAACCGCCTTACCTTCCATCACTGGCTTTGATGCAAGGCCCCCAAGATTACCGAGACCCAGTACCGCAGTACCATTGGATATGACTGCAACCAAATTTCCCTTGGCGGTATATTCATACGCCGTTGACGGATCTTCTGCGATCTCCAAACACGGAGCCGCAACTCCCGGGGAATACGCAAGTGCGAGATCACGCTGCGTCGTTAGGGGCTTGGTGGCGATAATCTCAACCTTTCCTGGACGTCCCGCCCGGTGCATAGCGAGTGAGGCTTTGTCGAGATCACTATATTTTTTCTTGGTCATGCTGGTATTTGCCTTTGCGGTTTCTATACCTTCATAGGCGATAGGATAAAGGCGAATTTGCCTGACTCCAACCGCTCATCTTTAGATCTGAAATACAAACCTAAGGAAACTGATATATTTTTTAACCGATTCTCCCATTCAGGTTCGAACGAAAGATCCTCTGTGATATTTTAAGGTGAGGCAGAAACGGCAAACATAATGACCGAAATTAACAAATCCTCCGAGTCCGAGGCGAAATTAAGCTTGCGCGAAACACCGGACGCAAAACCGACTAGTCCGGCATCTACTCCGATGATGAACCAGTATTTGGAAATAAAGCGTGCTCATACTGATGCCCTGCTTTTCTACCGCATGGGTGACTTCTACGAGATGTTTTTCGAAGATGCGGAAAAGGCCGCCGATGCGCTGGACATAACCTTGACCAAACGCGGTAAGCACGAGGGTGCCGATATCCCGATGTGCGGCGTACCGGTGCATGCCGCTGAGTCCTATCTTTCGAGACTGATCACGAAAGGCTTCCGGGTCGCAGTCTGCGAACAGACCGAGGACCCAGCGGAGGCAAAAAAACGCGGATCAAAGGCCGTTGTTCGCCGAGAGGTCTTACGTGTTGTGACGCCAGGTACTATTACGGAAGACACCCTCCTCGATGCACGCCGGCATAATTACCTAGCTGCTATTGCTGATGTTACTGATAGTGTTGGTCTTGCTTGGCTAGATGTTTCCACCGGTGCATTCTTTGCGCAGCCGCTAAACGCCATTGCAATCGGTGCTGCCCTTGCCCGTATTGAGCCGGGTGAATTGCTGGTTCCGGAGAGACTTATCAACCGGCCTGAGTATACCGAGGTATTTTCGGAGTTCGCTGATGTTATTACTTTACTCCCGAATTCTCGGTTCGATAGTGAAGCGGCTCGGAAGCGGCTGCAGGCTATATTTGAAGTCAAAGCACTTGATTCCTTCGGGGATTATGATCGCGCTGAAATTTCGGCGGCTGGCGCCGTTGTCGGATATGTAGAATTGACCCAGAAGGGGAAGCTGCCGAAGCTACAGCGGCCGAGGCGACTGGGTAGCGGCGAAACCATGGAAATAGACGCAGCAACCCGGCGTAATCTGGAGCTCGTTCAGACGATGTCCGGCGATCGAAAAGGCTCGTTGTTGTCTGTCATTGACCGCACCGTTACCGGACCTGGTGGACGCCTGCTGGCCGCTCGCATAGCCGCGCCGCTCACCGATGTAGAGAAGATTCGGCGCCGCCATGAGGCTGTTGCTTGGTTTGTGTCCGCGACCCAGGACCGCGATATTATTCTCGAGGCGCTGCAGGGTGCTCCAGATATGGAGCGAGCATTATCGCGCCTGACTCTGGGACGCGGAAGCCCCCGTGACCTCGGCGCGATTCGCGACGGACTGATCGTTGCGGCTACCTTGCGCGGCAAATTAAACGCGGCGAAAAATCTGGTACCCGGGGTGGCTGAAGCATCGATAAATCTTGGAGAGAATGGCACGATAATTGAAAAGTTGAAGAGAGCGTTAGACGATAATCTTCCAATGATTTCTCGTGAGGGGGGGTTTATCCGAGGCGGCTATGCTCCCGAATTAGACGAACAGCGACAGCTTCGGGACGAAAGCCGAAAGCACATTGTAGCCCTGCAGTCACGTTATGCATGTGAGACAGGCATTGGTTCTCTGAAGATCCGGCATAATAAAGTTCTGGGGTATTTTATCGAAGTGACCTCAGCACAAGCTGAAAAGATACCGACTGGGGACGGTAGCCTGTTCATTCATCGCCAGACCCTTGTTAATGCGACGCGTTTTACCACCGTAGAGTTGGGCGAGTTGGAGGGAAAGTTCTCGAGAGCTGGCGCTCAGGCGTTGGCTCTGGAACACCAGCTTTTTGGGGACCTTGTAGCGGTGGTAACCGGCGAGGCCGCGGCGATATCGCTTGCCGCTGACTCCCTCGCACGGCTCGACGTATACGCCGCACTGGCCGATTTGGCATCGGTACGAGGGTATACCCTACCAAGGGTCGACGAGACGTCCGCCTTCAAAATCTCTGGCGGACGCCATCCCGTGGTCGAAGAGGCGCTAACCGTCGCGCGGGAAAACAACTTTATCGCGAATGATTGCGACCTCGCTGAGAGCCAACGCCTGTGGTTAGTTACCGGCCCGAACATGGCGGGTAAATCAACGTTCTTACGCCAAAACGCGCTTATAGCGATTTTGGCGCAGGCCGGATCTTTCGTACCGGCTGACGATGCGCATATTGGCGTAGTTGATCGTTTGTTCAGTCGTGTTGGAGCAGCTGACGACTTGGCGCGTGGCCGATCAACTTTCATGGTTGAAATGGTCGAGACTGCAACTATCCTCAATCAGGCGACGGATCGATCACTTGTAATACTCGATGAAATAGGTCGCGGTACGGCAACTTTTGATGGGCTGTCCATCGCATGGGCTACGCTGGAGAACCTGCACCAAGTGAACCGTTGCCGCGCCTTATTCGCGACCCATTTCCATGAGCTCACATCTCTAACATCTCGCCTCGATGCGTTGTCGTGCTATTCCATGCGGGTCAAGGAATGGGAGGGTGATGTCGTGTTCCTCCACGAAGTGATCTCGGGTGCTGCCGATCGGTCTTACGGCGTTCACGTCGCTAAACTTGCGGGATTACCGCCCGCGGTCGTATCCCGGGCAGAGGAAGTTCTGTGTATTCTCGAGGAAGGCGAACAATCAGGGTCGCTAGCTGGGCTAGCCGAAGAACTGCCCCTGTTCTCGATTGCTGCTCAAGATTTGCCGCCAATGTTGGCAAAGTCTGCAGTAGAGGAGATGCTATCGGCCATTAACCCGGACGAACTCACCCCGCGGGATGCGTTAGAATTTCTCTACAGACTTAAAGCGCTTCGTGAGGACGAATAAATCGTCTAAGCGAGTCAAGAGTTTACTTGTGCCTGCATGCATTACATCAAATATGAACTTTAGATGAGTATCGTCAGCAACTAATACAACCATCGGCGACTATGGAAAGCGTGGTATCTCTACCGTGGCGAAAATTGTAATTTATTAGATCTGAGTATCTATCCTAAGATACCGATAGCGACTGGAGTTTCTAGGCCAAATCGGAGCAGGTCGATCGCTTTTCCCAAACAAAATCGGATTGTTACACCAACGTCCGAGCTTTCAGATAACTTGCTTGACTACGGCGACCAAAGATAAGTTATTCACTGCCGTCGAATATTCCGACTCAGTAACTTATAAATGTCTGAGAAAATTAAGGTGTCCGATGAATGCCATCCATACCTAAACAGCGCCGCATTATCGACCGCGCCGCCCTCATCGGTAAACTCGATGCTTTTATCGCAGACAATGCACCCGCGCGAGATATGCGGGTCGACTTGCTGAGACTGCTAGACAATGCGATGTTAAACGGTCGAGAAGAGGTCCGCCGGCGCTTCGATGCCGGCGAGGCGAACGGCGAACAAGTTGCTGAGAGTTTGTCATTCCTGACCGATCAAATTGTCCGCCTTATATACGATTTTGCGACGGATCATGTTTATCCAGCAGCTAACCCAACAGAAGGGGAGCGGCTTTGCGTCGCCGCAGTCGGTGGCTACGGTCGTGGGGAACTAGCACCATACTCCGATATCGATCTGTTGTTTGTTCTGCCATATAAAGAAACCGCAAGGCAAGAACAGGTGATCGAATACATTCTTTACCTCCTTTGGGACCTCAGGCTCAGGGTTGGACATGCGACGCGATCGATTGACGAATGCGTGCGGCTAGCGCGTAAAGACCTCATAATCCGGACCGCTATGTTGGAGTCGCGTTACCTATGGGGTGATCGTCGATTATTCAATGAACTTCGCAAACGTTTTTACGTTGAGGTCGCTGACGATAGTGGGCCTGAATTCGTAGAGGAAAAACTGGCTGAACGCGATCTTCGACACGAAAAAATGGGTGGTTCGCGCTACGTGCTCGAACCTAATATAAAGGAAGGTAAGGGAGGACTCCGCGATCTACACACACTCTACTGGATCGCTAAGTATCTCTACAAGGTTGACGAGGTTGCTAATGTCGTCGACCGAGGTGTGCTTAATAATAAGGAATCTCGTCGTTTTGAAAGAGCGCATCGTTTCCTTTGGGACGTGCGTTGTAACCTGCACTTTCTTGCGGGACGGGCGGAAGATCGGCTGACATTCGATTTGCAACCCGAAATCGCAGCCTTGCTAGGATATAGGGATAGGGCGGGCGCGCGAGGTGTCGAGCGCTTTATGAAGCACTATTACCTAATTGCCAAGGAGATTGGTGATCTAACGCGAATATTTTGCGCTTCTTTGGAGGCTGAACACCAGCGAAAGCCCCGGTTCCGCTTGCCGTCGATCGGAATATTTCAAAAATCTGTCGATGACTTTGATATCGATGGAGGTAGGCTAGATTTCAGTAGCGACTACAACCTTCGTGAAGACCCTGTGAGAATACTGGAGTTGTTTCGAACCGCGCAAATCCAAGAACTTGATATTCACCCACAGGCGTTGCGGGCGATTACACGTAATCTGAATGTGATCGATAATATTCGTAATGATCCGAAGGCCAACCGACTATTTCTCGAAATGTTGATATCTGACAAGGATCCGGAAACGACTCTGCGTCGTCTAAATGAAGCTGGCGTTTTTGGGCGTTTCGTTCCCGATTTCGGGCGGGTTGTCGCGCAGATGCAGCATGACATGTATCACGTCTACACTGTTGACGAACATACCGTATTTGCAATCGGTATCCTACATGGAATTGAGAGCGGCAAATATTCGGAGGAAATGCCGATTTCGTCTACAGTCGTGCATCTTGTGAAGTCACGGCGGGCGCTTTATGTGGCCGTCTTGCTTCACGATATAGCGAAGGGGCGGGGCGGTGACCATTCCGAACTTGGGGCCGACGTCGCGCTTGAGCTTTGTCCCCGCCTCGGGCTAACCGAGGAGGAGACGGAGACCGTCGAATGGCTGGTGCGTTATCACCTTCTGTTTAGCAACACGGCATTCAGGCGCGATATCAGCGATCCTCAGACGATCACATATTTTTGCAGCATAGTGCAGTCGGTTGAAAGGCTGCGTCTCCTGCTTGTATTGACTGCAGCGGACATCCGGGCTGTCGGCCCTAATGTCTGGAATGCGTGGAAAGCCGGTCTCCTCCGCGACCTTTTTGAGGCTGCCGAGGAAAGACTCACTAGTGGCCATTCAACTGGCGGACGGGAAGTGCGTATCGACCATGCAAAGGCGAATATGCGCAGGCTACTTAGGGATTTGCCGACCGCGGCAGTCGAGGCGCATGTGGCGCGCGGGTATCCATCTTACTGGCTATCTTTCGATTGCGATACACATGCTTGGCACGCGCGTATTGCTCATGAAGCAGAATCCCGAGCGGATGGCCTGACGATTAAAAATCGTGTCGATGAGTTCAAAGCCGTAACGGAGATCACCATTTACGCTCACGATCATCCCGGCCTGTTTTCGCATATAGCAGGCGCAATGGCGGTGAGCCGCGCCCAGATCGTCGACGCAAAGATATTTACGATGACCGATGGCATGGCCCTAGATACGTTTTGGGTACAGGATGAAAATGGTCGTGCGTTTGATCGACCGGACAAAATTTCTCGTCTATACGGTCGTATTGAACAGACCCTTTCGGGTCAGTTGCGTCCCCGCGATGAACTTGAGAGTGATACAGGCCTGCCCAGCCGGACGAACGTCTTCAAGGTTGCGCCCCGCGTGCTTGTGGACAATGGGGCCAGCCGTACGCACACGGTTATAGAGGTAAACGGGCGCGATCGGACTGGCCTGCTCTACGATCTGACGCGTGCCCTTTCATCGCTTAACATTCAGATCGGTTCGGCTCATATCACCACGTTTGGAGAAAGCGCTGTCGATGTATTTTATGTGAAAGATGTTTTCGGTCTGCAGATTACTCACGAGAGCAAACTAGATCAGATTCGTGAACATCTGCTGGCTGTAATGATGCCCGACCAACCGTACCAAAGGTCAATTGACGTTGTGGCTCGGTAGGCGTACGAGGCGATTAGGGCTCGCCGCGAATTCGCCGCATTAGATACAAGAGTGTTGCCCGATCCCCACCGGCACGGTGGCAGATAAGTTGGATGGTTGCCTGAATGGTTTTGTTACGCTCTATCGCTACTGTCGGCATATTCACGATGATGAGCCGTTTTCTTGGCTTCGTAAGGGACATCTTAATTGCGGGAATCCTTGGGGCGGGGCCGGTCGCAGATGCTTTTTTTGTGGCATTCAAGCTCCCGAATTTTTTCCGGCGGTTATTTGCTGAGGGTGCATTTAGTGCGGCTTTTATACCTTTGTTCACACGTCATATGTCTGAAAGTGGCCGCTCCGCCGCTAGAGATTTTGCTCAGGAAGTTATGTCGGTCTTCGTGGTTGGTCTTCTATTTCTGGTTACAGTTCTCCAAATCGCGATGCCATGGATTATGCACGGCTTTGCGCCTGGGTTCGGGAATGATCCGCTTCGTTTTAGGCTTGCAGTTGAAATGGCTCAGATCACATTTCCTTATCTATTATTTATTTCTCTAGTCTCACAACTCGGTGGAGTTCTCAATGCGGTTGGGAAATTTGCTGCCTCGGCGGCGGCGCCCATTATCCTCAATCTGTGTCTTATAGCCGCACTTCTGGGATTATCCGGTTTTGTAGAAACGTCTGGACATGCCTTAGCTTGGGGTGTGGCAACCGCCGGGGCGGCGCAGTTCATATGGCTCATAGTTGCTTGCTATCGCATCGATTTTCAAATTCGGTTTCTACGCCCCCGGCTGACGCCCCGGGTCAAACGCCTCTTAGTGCTGATGCTGCCTGGCGCAATCGGGGCCGGGGTAGTACAGATAAATCTGTTAATCGACGTGGTAATTGCATCTCTGCTGCCGCGCGGGTCAATTTCCTTCCTATATTATGCCGATCGGGTGACCCAGTTGCCACTGGGTGTGATAGGCGTCGCCGTCGGAACAGCCTTACTGCCACTATTATCTCGCCAGCTCAGGCTCGCCGATGATAATAGCGCGATGGGTAGCATGAATCGAGCAATGGAATTTGCATTGTTGCTTACCCTACCTTCTGCAGCGGCCCTAATGACCATACCCGATGAAATAATTTCGGTGCTTTTCGAACGCGGGGCCTTCGGGGCCGCGGAGACAGGCGCAACGGCCGCTGCCTTGGCAGCATATTCGGTTGGTCTGCCAGCTTACGTCTTGATCAAAGTCCTTAGCCCTGGGTTTTTCGCCCGCGAAGATACTGTCACGCCAGTCAGGATCGCTGCTATTTGTGTTGCCACCAATGTCGGGCTAAATCTTTTTCTTATGGGCCCATTTCTGCATGTCGGAATCGCTCTAGCAACCGCTATCTCTGCTTGGATGAATGCCGCGCTTTTACTGATAATTTTGAGGCGCCGGGGATTTTTAACGGTTGATGCTCGCCTTCGTCGGGCATTCCCCCGGATCGTCTTAGCGAGTGTTATAATGGCAGCCATAGTAGGACTTTCTGCCGAGTACCTCACTGATTTTGCCGGTAGGGATGACCTTTTGCGAGCGTTGTCGCTAGTGACCTTAATTGTCATCGGGTTAGTTGGGTTTGCCTTTGCTGCTATTCTTTTCGGCGCGAGCCGGATATCAGATTTCAAGCGGATGCTTGACCGGTCATCCCGTTGACGCGATAACCCGCCCGCATCAATGACTATGAGGAAGATCAGATGTACCGGATTTTTTCCGGCGTGCAGCCAACTGGAAACCTACACCTTGGAAATTATCTTGGCGCAATCCGCAATTTTGTGGATCTGCAGGGAGATTATGAATGCATTTATTGCGTCGTCGATCTACATGCAATCACCTTGTGGCAAGACCCAAAGCAGCTTGTATCTAACACCCGCGAGGTGACTGCGGCTTTTCTCGCTTCTGGTATCGATCCTAAAGTCAGTGTGATTTTCAATCAGAGTCAGGTGGCCGCGCATACTCAACTCGCCTGGATTTTAAACTGCGTGGCGCGTCTTGGCTGGCTTAATCGGATGACTCAGTTTAAGGAAAAAGCAGGAAAGAACCGAGAAAATGCATCGGTGGGGCTCTATGCATATCCTAATCTTATGGCTGCCGATATCCTGGCATACAAAGCCAGCCACGTACCGGTCGGTGAGGATCAAAAACAACATTTGGAACTTACCCGCGACATTGCGCAGAAATTCAATAACGATTTCGGAGTCGATTTCTTCCCAGAAGTTCAACCGCTCATTCTCGGAGAAGCGACGAGAGTAATGAGCCTACGAGACGGATCGAAAAAGATGTCCAAATCTGACCCGTCGGATCAGTCACGGATCACACTTACTGATACAGCGGATGCTATTTCGAGGAAGATCCGGCGGGCCAAAACCGATGCCGAAGTTTTGCCTTCAGAAACTGAAGGGCTGGAGGGTCGCCCTGAAGCGGCCAATTTGGTAGGCATTTTTGCCGCCCTATCGGATCAAACAGCCGGCGAAGTTCTCAGAGATTATGGCGGTCGCGGCTTTGGGGATTTCAAACCCGCGCTTTCGGACCTGACGATCGAAAAGCTGGCGCCGATCTCGGACGAAATGCGCCACCTGATGGCCGATCCATGCCACATTGATGCTATTCTAGCCGAGGGATCCGACCGGGCTCGGGAAGTTACAGAGCCTATTATTGCGCAAATAAACGAAATTGTGGGGTTGATATCCGCTTAATTTTGTCGCCCTTCTACCCAGTTTCGCTTGCGCCGACCCTCCGATGGGCGCAAAAAGACAAAGTCCTGTGATAACTGGATTCCGATAGACTACCGGCTATGCCCTGATCATGCAGATATACCTGCCAATCGCTGAAATGTCGCTCGACGCGTTATTGCTGCTAGGACTCGGTGGCATGGTGGGCTTCTTGTCGGGTATGTTCGGTGTCGGTGGTGGCTTCCTGATGACGCCACTGTTGATCTTTATCGGCGTTCCGCCGGCTGTCGCCGTTGGGACGGAGGCCAATCAAGTCGTCGCGGCATCAGTATCAGGTGCGCTCGCACACTGGCGTCGGAAAAACGTTGATATCCGTATGGGTCTAATACTGCTGATTGGCGGTTTGGTAGGTTCCTCGCTTGGTGTCTGGCTGTTTACATTCCTACGTAGTATCGGTCAGATCGATTCCGTGATTGCAATCTCCTATGTTCTGTTTCTGGGCATCATCGGAATTTTAATGGTGGTCGAGAGCGCACGCGCATGGTGCCGTGCCAGGAATCCTAGCGCCCCACGTCGGAAACTGCACTATCATACCTGGCTGCACGGGTTGCCCTTCAAGATGCGGTTCCGTCGATCTAAGCTTTATATCAGCGCGCTATTACCGCTGGGTATCGGAATTATCGTTGGGATTCTGGCGGCGATCATGGGTGTTGGCGGTGGTTTCGTGATGGTGCCGGCAATGATCTATCTTCTAGGAATGCCAACCTCAGTGGTTGTGGGCACCTCGCTATTCCAGATCGTGTTCGTCACCGCGAACGTAACTTTCTTGCAGTCTGTCAACAACCAGACCGTCGATATCGTGCTGGCCATGTTGCTAGTCATTGGTAGCGTCGTCGGCGCCCAGATTGGTGCCCGCGTTGGAGAGCGGTTGCGCGGCGAGGAAGTCCGGGTTGCACTAGGTCTTATCGTCTTGGTTGTTTGCGCTCGGGTGGCTTGGACCCTGGTATCGACACCCGACGATGTGTTTTCGCTGGGTCAAATCGGGGGGCATGGATGATATTATTTCGATCGTTCCTCTTTATTCTTTTCCTTCTGACATTTTCTTCGTTAGCGCAATCCCAACGCCTTGCCGTTGATCTTTCAAGTAGTGAGGTAGAAATCTCCACAGGTTTTAACGGCGCAGAGCTACTGCTATTTGGTGCGACCGGAGGCTATGGTGATATCGTTGTAACGGTAGTCGGGCCGCGACGCGATGAAGTTGTGCGGCGTAAAGAGAGGATTGCTGGGATCTGGGTTAACGGATCATCTGTAACTTTTAAAAGTGCACCGGCCTATTACCGTATTGCGGCATCCAAGCCTCTCGATGATATAGCCTCGTCCGACATTCTTGATCAGCTCCGAATCGGTGTTGCCGAAATTGATTTGGTTACCCAGTCGCCGCGTCCAGCGAGAGAGATCCTAAATTTTCGAGAGGCGCTGATCCGAAATAAGAAACGGCTTTTATTATATAGCGAGGACATCTCAGATATTAAGATAATACGCGACCTGCTATTCAGATCGACGATCCCATTCCCCGCTAATGTGCCGACTGGTGACTATGAAGTGAACGTCCATTTATTCAAAAATGGAAAACCGGTTAGCCAGATGACAACCTCGCTTCCAGTTCGCAAGGTCGGGCTTGAGGCTAGGCTCTATAATTTCGCCCATGACCAGGCGCCGTGGTATGGCGCGATTGCAATCGTAATCGCGCTAGTCGCCGGTTGGCTTGCGGGCGTGATCTTCAGGAGGACCTGAACATGAACAACGATCCAGTCGCACCTGAGTCAGAGGACAGGTGCGCCGAACCTAAGGGGCGCAATGATCGCATTTTTCTATGCGTGGTAGATAACACGGCCGAGTGTGAGAACGCGGTGTACTTCGCCGCGCGACGTACCGCAAGGACCGGTGGTCGGCTTGCATTGCTCTACATCATGGAGCCCGCCGAGTTTCAGCACTGGATGTCGGTTGAAGAAAAGATGAGAGAAGAGGCGCGCGAGGAGGCGGAAAGTTACCTGCAGCAATACTCTTCAAAAGTCCAGGAATGGAATGATGAAATACCTACCTTGTACGTCCGTGAAGGAAAACCAGCCGAGACAATTCTTGCATTAATAAATGAGGAGCCGAGGATTTCGATCCTAGTGCTCGGCGCTGGAACGGACAAGAAGGGTCCTGGGCCACTAGTAACCTCTATCGGAGGTAAAATGTCTGGAAAATTTCCTATCCCGATCACAATTGTTCCCGGCAATCTTAGCCAAGAACAGCTAGATCTTCTGACCTGATCGGCCGTCGCGTTCAACTATGCTTAGGAATATCTGGTATTTTGGCATCGCGTCTCGTGACTTGCCTATTGGAAAATTAGTTCACCGGGAAATTTGCGGCGTGCCGATCGTGTTCGGACGAACGTCTTCCGGGAAAGTTTTTGCGTTACGAGATAATTGTCCGCATAGGGGTGTTCCGCTCTCTGAGGGGCGGATCGATGGAGATCGGGTTGAATGTTGCTATCACGGCTGGATCTTCGGGATAGATGGTAGGTGTGTATCGATTCCCGCGTTAGTTCAGGAAGATTATGTGGATCTATCTAAAATTACCGTGCAGGTGTTCCCGGTACGCGAAAGCCAAGGAATGTTATGGATCTGGTTCGGCGAGGGAGACTGTTCGACCGTACCAATACCCTTGGTTCCTGATGTAGGTGATAGGCCGCCACAGATAGTTCATCCCCTTGAATTCGGTGTGAATATAGATCACGCGGTCGTGGGTCTTATAGATCCAGCGCATACACCGCATGTGCACGAATCCTGGTGGTGGCGTCGGCCCGAGGAGCGGTCGAACAAGGAAAAGCATTTTGCTCCGAGCGAACTTGGCTTTGATATGACCGCCCATCGCGCTTCATCTAACTCAAAAATATACAGGATTCTTGGGGGTGCACCGCAGGTTACGATCCGGTTTGCACTTCCTGGGGTACGGATCGAACATATTAGGGCGGGAAGGAATTTTTACTGCGGTATGACCGCCTGCACGCCTATCGATGAGAACCGGACATTGACCACACATATGATGTGGTGGTCCATGAGATGGCTAACGATCCTTAGGCCAGTCGCCGTGCCGTTTGTTCGGTCCTTCTTGGCTCAGGACCAAGCTGTTTTCGCAAAGCAAGCGAAGGGTTTGCGCTGGGATCCGCCCCTAAGGCTTACTGGTCAGCCCGATCAGCAAGCGAAGTGGTATTTCAGGCTTAAGAATGAATGGGCGCGATCTACTGAATCGGGTAAAACGTTCAAGAATCCGCTTTCTGAGACCACACTCCGCTGGCGTAGCTAAATTAATTTTTCCCCGGGGATGTCTCGGCTCTAAGACAATAATTGGTTTCTGAGGTTAGATGGAATATTTTTCTGCAATACGGTCCGGCCAAGTATAAATTCCTATAATTATCGTGGCTCGTACATCCGCCTACGCATTTTAAATAAAATCCGCATCCGGAATTAAATGAAAGCCAATGAGATTTCAATGGTTTGTCGTTAAGCGAATCTCCAAGAACAGAATCAGGGTTGATCTTCCGCTTGGGCCACAACATCTTGTATTGTAAAGACTCGTTATTAACAATTAGTTGATTCAGTAGATACACCGCCAGATGAAAAGCAGGAAGATTAAAAAAATCGAATTGGAAAATGGGGAGGGCTTGCAAGGAGAGCTGAGAACGACCGGCTCGGTAGGCGTGAGAAAACCACCCCATCACTTTGGCCGCTTTTCGATCGAAACCAAATTTGTTGCGTTAGTGGCACTGTGTGTGACGTCGATGTTCTTCATCAACTTCTATCAATTTTACTTTTCTCCTCTAATGCGACATCAAGGCGGCAAAGAGGAAAAAATTTCACAAAGCCCCGTTTCGGTTTTGCCACGACAAGTAGATGATGTCAGCGTCACTCCGAGAAGTTTGACGGTAATACCTCGGGGTCTCCTTAATCAAGCGCGTTACGAGTTAGACGAAGCACCTCAAACTGACCAAATATCAAGTATATCAATAGCTATTTTGCCCGATCAGTTAAAAAAATTACCGCACGTGCAGCAGCGCAAGATCACATTTATTAAATCTACCCTGCCCCTGATTCTGAAGGTAAATGCTCTAATCGAGATAGAGCGGCATAAAATTGTCAATCTAAAAGAGCGGATGCCTAAAGGCCAGAAACTCTCTCCTGCGGATACCGCGTGGCTCTCCGAGATCGCTGACCGGTACGGTCTCGAGAGATTTGATCTAGAAAGGTTTGATCTGGCCTCTCTTCTCAAGCGCGTTGATATCGTTCCGCCGTCACTTGCACTTGCTCAGGCTGCCGAGGAAAGTGGTTGGGGAACGTCGCGTTTTGCCCGCGAGGGCAACGCATTATTCGGACAGCGGGCCTATCGCGAACACAAAAAGGGTATTATCCCCAAAAACCGCCCAAACGGCTCGAAATTTCGCGTACGGGCATTCGACCGACTGATTGATGGCGTGAAGGCATATGCGCACAATCTCAACAGCCATTTCGCCTATCAAGACTTTCGAGATCGTCGAGCCAACCTGCGAGCTAAAAACGATAGTATCGACGGCTATAAATTAGCAGGATCTCTGGTTCGGTATTCTGAACGCGGAGAAGATTATATCGATACAATACGAGTGATTATGCGCGAAAATGCCCTGCAGTTGTTCGATTCGGCTTGGGAGGGCAGGCGCATAATGGCTGAGAGCGACGGACCAGGCGCATAATTCAAACTCTTCTTAAATTCCCATCATCTGCCGGGTACAAAAAATTGAAGACCGTACCAGCGCCACCGGCCTGAAGTGGTAGGCATGGTGCAATTGATACGGGCACGGCCCGGCGGAAACGCCTTTTGGAACCTTACCTCTATCCTTGGACCCAAACGCTCTATATGAAGTTTGCCTTGACCAGCACTGTAACATGCAAGTTGGGGCAGCTGTTTGATGGCAGTGCCAATAACGGTAAAACCGAGGTTGGGGGGATTATTAATGAGGGATAGCATAGGATCTGCTGGCGAGACTTCCGCCACGTTTAGAGGCAGGGCATTAACTGCTAGTTTGAAACGGTTTAAGCTTCCGAAATTCTCGTTCATTGCGAACCGTGGCAGGTATAACATATCCGAATTCGAATGTAATACGCCCGAATGCTGTCCAAAGCCTGTAATCAGACCTGCTTCTTTGGAGACTTGGCCCACGGCAAGACTGTATTCTCCATAGGGATACGCGATGATGCTGGGGGTTTTTCCGATCTCAGCCCTAAACCGGGCGTTAGATTTTCTTAGATCGTTTAGGTTTTGCTCGCGGCCCGACCGAGCCATATGCAGATGCGTATGCGTCTGGCTACCGATGGAGACACCGGCCGCCTTTAGCTCACGAATCTGATCCCAGCTCATGTAACCACCGATCTTGCGGTCTATCGGATCCGTCGCGACAAAAAGGGTAAACGGTAGGCCCGCTTTCTTAAGTCGAGGGAAAGCTTTACGATAAACTGAGAGAAAGGCATCGTCGATCGATATGCCTACTGTTCGATTTGGTAGCGGTTGTCTCGCCTTCAGCTTCGCGACAATTTCCGGGATGGGAAGCACGGCGTATTTTGACTTAGCTAGCTCTTTGAGGTGGGCCTCAAACTGGGCAATTCGTATGTTGGTAGATGGATATGTGTTCTCGCCAAACCGGTGATACATCATCACAACGGCAGAATCGGCGGCCATCACCGGTACTTTTAGACCGATAAAGACTGCGAGTGTAATTGCGCCAAATCTAACCATCTTCTTCCTAAACATTTATGTTGGTTCGCCGCCAGCTGGATTTAAACTACGAGGAATTCTACCTGCAAGCTGGCTATGTGCATAGATTGTTCCACGCCGTCTCGCCATTTTATTCCCTCGGCGGCATCATCGGCTCATTCAACGAGTCGTCGCCAAGAATTTGGTAACGCCGGGAATTAAAGAGCTGATAATGCCACCATTCGTTGCGGTAGAAGTCCCAGCCTGCAGTGGTCATAATACCCATCAGCAGATACCGATTGCGTTGGGCATTAGGGGAAATGTCTGTATTTCCATGGTGCGAGAGGGGTGTAAACGCGTCGAAAGTAGTACCCATTTCGAGCGCATTCTTCCTTTCATCCAACAAGGTCAGATCTATTGCGACTCCCCGAGAATGAGGCGATCCGTGGTCTGGGTTTGCCAGGAAGTCAGGGTCCGGCGTATGACTCCAGAGCGCCAATTGCGCCTCCGATGGCCTAAAAGCATCAAATATACGGAGACGAAGCCCTAGCCTCGCAGCAAGCTCGACCGCCTTTGACAAACATTTAGCTGCGTCTGGATGGAGGTAGCATCCAGGCCGACTATAAACTGGTTTTCCAGTGAAATTATTAGAGGTCGCGTACGCGATATGAAAATCGACGTCAAACTCGGGGGGCGTAACTTCAACAAGTTTCATATGGTTCTTCCCCTAAAGTTCGAGCATAAAGTTATTATCAAGATTACGAATTGGGCCAAATAGTTATCACTTTTAAAAATGCGTAAAATCCTGTCAATCGATACAAGTGCCGATTTCTGCGGCGTCGCAATCCTACGGGGTGAGTCTGTGCTATCGAGACACTCATTAGCGATGTCTCGGGGCCACGCAGAGGCGCTTATACCTCTGGTCAAGAACTTATGCGCTGATGCTAATATCACACCATCTGCCTTCGACTTGATTAGCGTCACCATTGGCCCAGGATCCTTTACCGGAGTCCGAACCGGTATCTCGGCGGCCAAGGGATTTGCCCTCGTCGCTGACTGTCCCGCCATCGGGGTTTCCTCATTGCACGCTGTTGCTGCAGCCGTACCAACCAATGATGCTCAGCCCATATTGATTGTATTAGATACTCGCCGAGCTGATTACTTTGTCCAGCTATTCGATCGTGATACTACGCCGATAGATCTCCCCTCAACTATGGATTCTATAGGCATTCGGGAGTTGATCCGCATACACCGGCCCGTTGTCGCTGGAAATGCGCTTGGCCGCCTACGTAAAGAGGAAAGTATATCCGGAATGGGCGATTTCGAGAGTTTCAGTGGTGATGGCGTTCCAGACCCAGTCTTGGTCGCCGGCATTGCAGAGAAAATTATAGATAGTCGCAGGGTGGCCTCGAATACGTTGGCCCCCTTATATCTTCGGAGCCCTGAGGCGAAGATACCCCGTTGGGGTGGACGCCTGAAGAATAAGCCGAGCGGTTAGGCTAGAAAAAAGCCTAAAGACGAGGAATACAGAGAGATGAAAGGTTACGAAATAGCGATCATTGAGGAAAATGATATCGGTATGATTTCGAGAATCCACACTATGTCGTTTGATGATGCTTGGAGCGGTGCGATGATCCGACGAATTCTTTCTACACCGGGGTCATTTGGCATCGTTGCCAAACTGAGCAGACGATGGTCGATTGCTGGTTTCGCGCTTGGACGTATCGCTGCCAACGAGTGCGAAATACTTTCTTTGGCGGTGGCGCCGGATCATCGGGGTGCTCACGTGGGAGCAATGCTGCTTGATGGTGCCATACATCAAGCGAAAAATGGCGGAGCGGAAAAACTATTTCTAGAGGTGGCGGAAGATAATAACGTGGCCCGCGCTTTATACGTCAGCCGCGGGTTTGTGGCTGTTGGACGGCGGCAAAACTACTATACTCGCAATGATGGAACATCGGCTGCTGCTGTTACGATGTCCCGTTATCTTAAAACCGAAACGCTGAATGCGGGAAGATAGCGCAAATCTATATTTGATTCTTCCGGATTAACACCCGGTGGACCGCCTGTTTATTCTCTTCTCTATCGGCCGGCTCGACTGAATTCTCCGATTCCACAGATACAACCGTGTGCCCTAACTCGGTGACAGAAGCCGGCACGTTCTTAAGAGACTCAAATCCCCGGAGCCTAATTTCTAGGATTTCACTCTCCGACATTTTCTCCAACTCAAGCCGCACTTTGACAAAAGTCATCGGGCAAGATTCTTCAGTGATATCCACGAAATAGTCAGAGCCAGATCTTTTTATTCTCATCTAACAATTACTATAAAAAATATATTGCGGAGGTCAGGCCACAATCTTATAAACTCGGCCTTTAATTTGTGCAAAGGTGAGGCCTATGGCTGACACTTATATTGCTGATAGCAAAGACGTAATTGCTTGGACTGCCGAGATAGTAGCGTCGCACCTGCAAAACAACAATGTTGATATAAGTGATCTGCCTCAGCTTATTAAAACCGTTCACGATTCGCTAATCGGCCTAACCGGTCAATATACTGGAGAAAAACCACAGCCTGCGGTCTCGGTCCGCCGATCTGTTACGCCCGATTATATAATCTGCCTCGAAGACGGCCGAAAACTGAAGATGATGAAAAGGCATTTGTGGACAGCCTATGGTATGACGCCTGAAGTGTATCGAGAAAAATGGGGGCTTCCAGCCGAT
Source organism: Alphaproteobacteria bacterium UBA830 (assembly GCA_002295635.1). Taxonomy (GTDB): domain Bacteria; phylum Pseudomonadota; class Alphaproteobacteria; order MPNO01; family UBA830; genus UBA830. The sequence continues at coordinate 25,939 of DBHK01000022.1, forward strand.
TACCCTATGGTCGCACCTAACTATGCTAAACAACGGAGTTCCCTGGCAAAAAAAATTGGCCTCGGAAAGCGGCGGGATAGCTGATAGGCTTGGTCATGATACCCGGCCATACTTTGACAATTTTTGACTAAATCGGCTGCCTCGCATAAGTTATTGGTGTGGATACATCATTGCCCTCTCACATCGAAGCGCTCTGTAAAGATAAGGGCCTGAAAATGACTGGTCAGCGACGGGTGATCGCTAGGGTTTTATCTGAGTCCGACGATCATCCAGACGCTGAAGAACTTCATCGACGCGCGGTTTTAATTGATGACCGGATTAGTATGGCGACCGTGTATCGAACGGTACGTCTCTTCGAAGAGGCCAGCATACTTGAACGCCATGATTTTGGTGATGGACGCGCTCGATATGAAACGGCTGAGGATGGCGACGGCCATCATCATCACATTATAAACATGCGAACCGGCGAGGTCGTAGAGTTTGAAGATGCGGCGCTCGAGGAGCTTAAACAAAAGATCGCAACTGAACTGGGGTACAAGATTGTTGGAGAACGGCTCGAGCTGTATTGTATCCCGTTGGACGATAACTCCGATGAAGGTAAGAATAAGTGACGCGTCCGAGCGCGGCTCCTAATACTTTGGAGCCTGTTTGATGGACTGGGCTGGCTCCGCTAGCGGGAATCTTTTTCCCGGTTTTGCCAATCGAGCCGTGATTTTCGCAAGATTTTGCTCAAAAATAGAGGCGGAAGTGACTCGGCGTGCTGCGGAGAGGCTGTAATGGACGGAGGAAAATCTTCCGCCGCATTTGATCCGATAAAAGTCGGGAACCTTGTGGCGAGGCTGGCATTTGATGATGCGGAAATAGAGGCTGCTCAGGCCCTCCGCTACCGGGTATTCTACGAAGAAATGTCAGCGCACCCCTCGGCGGCGGTGGAGGCCGCAAAACGCGATTTTGATCGCTTTGATGCGATCTGTGACCATCTCTTGGTGATCGATACACAACGTACAGATTTACCCGGCGGTGTGGTAGGTACCTATCGCCTATTGCGCAGCAGCGTCGCTAACAAGAACGACGGTTTCTATACGTCTAGCGAGTATGAAATTTCAAGGATTGTTGGCACTGACAGTGAAACTCTTGAGCTGGGCAGATCCTGTGTGGAGGAAGAGTATCGCAATCGACCGACGATGCAGCTTTTATGGCAAAGTATTGCGCAATATATTTTTCGCTACGATGTCAGCATTATGTTTGGATGCGCTAGCATGCCAGGCACGGATCCCGTAGCCCTCGCATTACCCCTCTCTTATCTCTACCATTATCATCTGGCACCGCCAGCACTAAGGCCGCGAGCGCTGGAAGATCGATACGTGGATATGCGATTGCTGCCGGAAGATGAGATTGATCAGCGTCGCGCGCTTGCTAAGCTACCACCCTTGATCAAGGGTTATTTACGCCTTGGTGGCTTCGTTGGTGACGGGGCGGTAGTTGATAGAGATTTTAATACCACTGATGTAAGCATCGTGGTGAAGACCGACCTCGTCACAGACAAGTATTTTAAACACTACGAACGAAAAAGCCGTCGTGACGGCGAAGAGGAGGCTTGAACGGTGGGGTCGCCGCTTCGGGCGCTCGTCCGGATCGTTGCCTACCTTGCGTTGACCGTAATTTTATTGCCGATTCAGGCTTTCGCGTTAAGATTCAACAGACTTCTCTCAATCCGGCTTCCCGTTTTCTATCACCGACGATGCGTAAGGCTACTCGGATTTCGTATTAGGGTGTATGGTGAGATGCATTCCGAGGGCCCTGTCCTATTTGCTTGTAATCATACGTCCTATTCTGATATCGCAATCTTAGGATCTCTTCTACCGGCCTCGTTCGTTGCGAAGGCAGAGGTAGCGAACTGGCCGTTATTTGGAGTACTTGCGAAATTGCAGAGAACGGTTTTCGTCGATAGGCTTGCTGTGAAGGCGACTAAACAGCGCGATGAAATGATTAGTCGACTAGAGGCGGGCGACAATCTGATTCTATTCCCCGAAGGCACTAGTTCTGATGGCAATGCCGTTCTGCCTTTCAAGAGCGCGTTGTTTAGTGTAGCGCAGGTGGCGCCGAACGGTAGACCACTTCTTGTACAGCCCGTTTCGCTGGCTTACACGCTATTGGATGGCATGCCAGTCGGACGAGCGCTGCGCCCATATTTTGCTTGGTATGGGGACATGACGTTAGCTCAACATTTCTGGGAGGTTGCTGGGCTGGGATGTGCAACGGTAGATGTCATTTTTCATCCGCCGGTATCGATCGAAAAATACGAGACGCGTAAGGCGCTTGCCGACCATTGCCAAGCTGAGGTTGCCAGAGGTGTTTCCGCAGCAAATGCCGGTCGGCTTGATGAATTTATCCGGTTAGTGACTTCTTGACACTTTAAAATGCAATGATAGGTTCCGGAAATTGAGCAATATAAACAGTTCGCGGGAACCTCTGGGCGAAAATAGATTCGTTAAACGCCCAAAGCCGGATCCGGAATAGCACCCTTGGCCAAAAGACTTCACATTAAGAATTATGGCTGCCAGATGAACGCCTATGACGCGACGCGTATGGCGGATGTCCTTGCGCCACTTGGATACAACCACATTGCACAGCCAGAAGAAGCCGACCTAGTAATCCTTAACACTTGTCATATTCGTGAAAAGGCGTCGGAAAAAATTTACTCGGAACTTGGTAGGCTTCGCGCCATAAAAGATGCACGTAATGATGCCGGTCAAACGATGATGATCGGGGTCGCCGGCTGCGTAGCTCAAGCCGAGGGTGCAGAAATGCTTCGGCGAGCGCCATATGTGGATATGGTTTTTGGACCGCAAACCTACCATCGACTGCCTGAGATGATTGCCCGCGCGAATCGAGAGAACGAAATAAAAAATAATTGCGGTAGGGGCGTGATCGATACAGAGTTTCCTGTAAACCCTAAATTTGATTCGTTGCCGATGGCTAGCTCACAGGGTCCCTCGGCGTTTCTTACGGTCCAGGAAGGCTGCGATAGATTCTGTGCGTTCTGCGTGGTTCCATATACCCGCGGGGCAGAGTTTTCCCGTCCGGTTGTTGATGTTATGGCCGAGGCGCGTGACCTCGTGGATGCGGGCGCCCGCGAGATTACCCTTCTTGGGCAGAACGTAAATGCCTATCACGGCCTTTCCCCCGGTAAGGGGGAGTGGCGGCTAGCGGCATTGATTGAGGAGCTGGCAAGCATCCGCGGTCTTGAACGGCTACGGTATACGACCTCCCATCCGCGTGATATGACATCTGATCTTATCCAGGCGCACCGCGATATCGATATCCTCATGCCGTACCTACATCTTCCGGTGCAATCTGGATCAGATCGTGTTCTTTCCGCCATGAACCGTCGGCATACAGCGGCGGATTATCTGGCCATAATAGATGCGCTGCGTGACGCGAGACCCGACATTGCCTTATCATCGGATTTTATTGTTGGGCATCCGGGGGAAGGCGATGAGGATTTCGAAGATACATTGTCGCTTGTTGATCGGGTAGGGTTTGCGCAGGCCTACTCATTTAAATATAGCGCTCGTCCTGGCACGCCAGCGTCTGCGATGGAGAATGCACTGCCTGAAAATCTTAAAGCCGCTCGACTATCGAGACTACAAGATTTACTAAACCAGCAACAGGCGAGATTTAACAAGGATTGCGTAGATCAAGTTTTGCCGGTGCTTCTCGACCGTCATGGAAGGGCAGATAGTCAGCTTTCTGGTCGGAGCCCGTGGATGCAAGCAGTACACGTAAATTTTGATGGTACTGCCGTTACCGAGAGAGCTTTTGGCAACATCATCAATGCGCGGGTAGTCTCTGCTGGCCCTAACTCGCTGGCGGCTCTTCCGGAGTCGGGTAGTGAAAAATCTGGGAAGGAGTTAGCCGCCCTTTGACCAAGGTAGATACTCATGTCGCCGGTGTCTTGCCGGTGGTTTTGGAATTTGAGGACAACAAGCTGCTACCGCTCCTGTATGGCGACTTCGACAGGCATTTGGCGCGCATCGAGCAGGTGCTTGATGTTACAGTTGCGTCTCGCGGCAATACAGTTACCATCGGGGGTGGATCAGCCGCCGTCGATATCGCGCGCGTATGTTTGGAGAGCTTGTATTGCCGCCTTGTCCGGGGTCTAGAAGTCTCCACTGGAGAGGTCGACGCTGCTATTAGGCTGGCGCGAAATGCCTCCGAAGAGGACCGGAAAAGTTTCGACGAGTCGGCTAACGGAAAATCCGGCATTCGGACACCGAAACGCCACATTTCGGCGCGGTCGTCAGGCCAGCAAAGGTATATCAGGGCACTGTTAGATAATGAGTTGAGCTTCGGCTTAGGGCCGGCGGGAACAGGCAAGACATATCTTGCAGTTGGTATAGCGGTGTCAATGCTTACATCGCGAAGGGTCGATCGAATTATAATTTCCCGTCCCGCTGTCGAAGCGGGTGAACGTCTGGGCTTTCTGCCCGGCGATATGCGAGATAAAATCGACCCTTACCTTCGCCCGCTGTATGATGCACTTTACGATATGATGGCACCGGAACAGGTGGATCGGAAGCTCGAAAGCGGTGAGATTGAGGTGGCGCCTCTCGCGTTTATGAGGGGCCGCACCCTTTCTAATGCATACGTCATATTGGACGAAGCGCAGAACGCTACCGCTGTTCAGATGAAAATGTTTTTAACCCGCTTGGGTGAGAACGCTCGCATGGTTGTAACCGGTGACCTAAGTCAGATCGATCTGCCGCCCGGAGTCACCTCCGGGCTACATCATGCAATACGGACCCTGGAGGGCGTCGATGGAGTAGCCTCCGTGCATCTTTCCGCCGATGACGTAGTACGTCACGAACTCGTGTCTCGGATCGTTAACGCCTATGATGCTGCCGATGAATAGGCCGGTTGGATATGATTGAGAGGGTCCTCGATGTCGATATCAACATAGATGCCGACGGCTGGCGAGACGTGGTTCCGCGTCTTGAACTAACGGTCCAACTTGCTGCAGAGGCGGCGTTTAGGGCGTGCGGCTGCCTTGAAGCAAAAGCAGAACTAAGTATTCTGATGACTGATAACCACACTATAGCCGCTCTAAACGAAAATTGGCGGCGCAAATCCGGGCCGACCAATGTACTAGCTTTTACCGGCGAGTTAGAGGGCCCCGGCCCCGCCCTATTAGGGGACATCGTCTTGGCAATCGAGACTATTGTTTCTGAAGCGCAAGTCAGTGGCATCGAGTTGGCTGACCATATTTCCCATTTGATCGTCCACGGCGTTTTACACCTTTTAGGCCACAGTCATGAGACTGACCATGAAGCAGTGCTAATGGAGGACCTTGAAACTGAAATACTTGAAACACTCGGGGTCTCCGACCCTTACAAAGGTAGTCAAATCAAACACTCGGAAATCAACATATGACCGATCCTAACGAAGGTTCACGATCTCGAGAAGATATCGAGCATGGTTTCTTCGCGCGATTGCGTGGAATGTTGGCCTCGCGAAACGACACTGAAACGTTACGCGATACGATAGAAGAACTAATAGAATTAGAAGAGGATGGTGAGGGGGCCGACAATGCTGAGGAACTCTCGTTACTCCGGAACGTACTTAGTGTCCGTGACGTAGCGGTCGAAGATGTTATGGTCCCGCGCGTCGACATCTGCGGAGTTGAGGCGGAAACAACGATAGCCGATGTTGCTAAGATTATGAGTGAAAGTGGCCATTCAAGACTACCTGTTTACAAGGGTCAGCTTGATGAGGTGATCGGAATGGTCCACATCAAGGACCTCCTCGCGTGTTGGGACGATGATCAGGGGACGGGGATTACTAAGATCGTTCGGAAACCATTATTCGTGGCTCCGTCGATGCCAGCTCTTGAACTGCTTCTCCAAATGCGGGTGCAACGTCTACATATGGCTTTGGTGGTCGATGAGTTTGGAGGAGTAGATGGGCTGGTCACGATTGAGGATCTGGTTGAGGAGATCATCGGTGAAATAGAGGATGAGCATGATCAGGATGCCGGCCCTCGATTGGAGCGCAATGGACCTGACCAGATCAATATTGATGCGCGTCTGCGGATCGAAGATTTTGAGCTCGAAACCGGCAAATTTCTTGCCGAAGAGGATCGTGATGAAGATATCGATACTATGGGCGGTCTGGTCTTTTACTTGGCCGGCCGTGTCCCGGGTCGTGGCGAGATCATTCGCTACGCGTCCGGCGTAGAGTTCGAAATTCTAGAGGCCGATCCGCGCCGCATCCGAAGGCTTCGGGTATCAAAAATTTCCGTACCCAATGATGAATGAAATTGCTGATCACAGATGGTAAGGGAATTGCCGAGCGGCTGAGCTCACTGGGCGGCTGGCGCCGGTGGCTGATTTCGTTTTTAATTGGCGCGCTGGCTGCTGCAGCGCAGCCGCCGATCCATTTGCTACCAGTACTTTTTATCTCATTTCCGGGTCTAGTCTGGTTGTTGGATGGAGCACAAACGCGCCGAGCAGCTTTCGGTATAGGTTGGCTGTTCGGAGCCGGTTACTTTGCGGCTGGACTGTACTGGGTATCCAATGCCCTATTGGTCGACGCGGCCCGTTTCGTTTGGCTAATTCCATTTGCGTTACTTGGACTGTCTCTAGGTATTGGGATTTTTACCGGACTTATGGCCGTTACGGTGCGCTTGTTTTGGAAACCGGGGGTTTCTCGCATCTGCATACTAGCTGGAGCATGGATGCTGTTTGAGGTGATCCGCGGGTTCGTTTTCACTGGGTTCCCGTGGAACCCCATTGGTAACGTGTGGTCGATAGTGCCATCCGTGCTGCAGGCTGCTGCATGGATCGGGGTTTACGGCCTGTCTCTTGTAACCGTATTCGCTGCATCGGCCCCCGCTGTGCTGCCGGATACAGGATCCCGACACCGCGTCCCGGTTGCGGTGTCTGGGCTAGCAGTGCTGATGGTATTCGCCATCGCCGGGGCTGCCAGACAAGAAAACGCCCCCCAAGATCAAGCCACCGCGCCGGTGCTTCGGATTGTTCAACCAAACATCGCGCAGCGTGAGAAGTGGAATCCAACGCGGATAACAGCAAATTTTGCACATCAAATTCAGCTAAGCTTATCGAAGAACGGTATCCAACCAGCCCACGTTCTCTGGCCGGAAACGGCAGTATCCTTCGCTTTTCTGGCCGATCCATCTGCCCAGTCTCTGTTGCGTCGGATTGTTCCGGCCAATGGGTACCTTTTAACCGGTGCGATGCGGATTGATCGAGAGGGTGAACGTGCCGTGGGCGCATACAACAGTTTGGTTACGATAGATGATAATGGCCGATCGCAAACTGTTTACGACAAGCATCATCTGGTCCCATTTGGTGAATACGTGCCGCTCCGATCGACTCTTTCCCTCGATAAGATCACATCAGGTCCCATTGACTTTGAGCCGGGGCCGGGCCTCCAGACGCTACGCTTACCTGGCCTCCCTCCTTTCAGTCCATTAATCTGCTTCGAAGCGATCTTCCCCGGGCGGGTGGCACTGAATAGTGATCGACCCGAGTGGTTGTTAAATGTCACTAACGATGCTTGGTTTGGGATGAGTGCTGGCCCCTATCAGCATTTTGCCAGTGCTCAGATGCGGGCGGTTGAGGAAGGATTGCCACTTGTGAGGGTCGCTAACACAGGCATTTCAGGGGTTATCGATCCCTATGGGCGGGTAATTTCTTCTATCGGCCTTGGGCGGCAGGGGGCAGTGGACGTAGCTCTTCCGGCGCCTATCCTGCCGACGTTTTTTGCGCGGTTTGGCAACGCGATTCCTATGGTGCTGGCGATTCTACTTTGTTTGACGACCACGATTTCATACAAAAGAAATAGTTAGTAGTATTCGAGCGGCCATTAAAAAAAGATAGGAAAAGATAGAAAAATTTTCCTAAATTTGGACAACCACAACGCCTTCTCTTACATTGCTTCTTCTTTCGATCCAATAGGATTTCAAATATGGGCCTACAATATAAGCATATGAAATACTTTAATGCCTACACATGAACTCCTCTAAAAAATGACAAAAACAGAAAATCGAAAACAAGAGAAAGAGGGTTCTCCGTTTGGGGCGGAAGGTGGACCGAATGTTGTTGATGTACACGTTGGTAGCCGTGTTCGGGAGCGCCGAAAGATCCTCGGATTGAGCCAAGAGAAACTTGGAGAGGCGCTCAGCTTAACCTTCCAACAGGTTCAGAAATATGAACGTGGCGCGAATCGTATTGGCGCAAGTCGACTATATCATATTTCCGAAATTCTCGACGTTCCGATCGATTACTTTTTCAAGGATATACCGCGATCGTTATCCAATAGGACAGAAAAGGTTGGACCGACGGATGTACGGACCGAGTGTAGTCACGATTCGATTTCGGACCGGGAGGTAAGTGAGCTTGTTCAGTCCTATTACAAGATCAAGGACGCTTTGGTGCGGAGACGCTTATTAGATTTGACAAAGCAACTTGGGGAATCGTTCTACGATCCCTAGGCGATGCTGCTGACTATGCGGGTCTTGACGTTCTGGTCCGATATTGCCAAAACGCAACAAGCGAGGCGTTATCCTGAGTGAGGCTTTCGACAAAAGTTTATGTCACCCCCGGGCGACGTCAGAGTGATAATTTTTTCATGTTTCAACGCGGCTCTAACCGACTGGGCCGCAGGGCAACTTCGAGGAGGCAAATAGTGCCGCGGGGTAATTATCTTTTCACTAGCGAGTCCGTTTCCGAGGGCCATCCTGACAAAGTCTCGGACAGAATTTCGGACGCCGTCGTCGACCTATACCTTTCCGGTGATCCAATGTCTCGCGTCGCATGTGAGACGCTGACCACTACTAATCGTATCGTTATCGCTGGCGAGGTTCGGGGGCCGGAGTCGATCACAGAAAACGAGGTTGAGAAAGTCACGCGTGAAGCCGTTAAGGATATTGGTTATGAGCAAGATGGCTTTCATTGGGAAAATGCAGCCGTTGAGGTTTATCTTCATCAACAGTCTGTTGACATTGCGCAGGGTGTGGATGCTGCTGGTAACAAGGACGAAGGCGCTGGTGACCAGGGCATCATGTTCGGTTATGCGTGCAACGAAACCCCCAACCTTATGCCTGCGCCGATTTTTTACTCACATGAAATACTTCGATCATTAGCCGAAGCTCGTCACGCCGACCCTTGTTCCGGTCTCGGACCTGACTCAAAAAGTCAGGTGACGCTCCAGTACGAAGGGGGAAAACCGATTAAGGCTACCTCTATCGTTGTTTCCACGCAGCACTCCGAAGACTTGGATCAAGACCAGATTCGCGACATCGTAAGGCCTCACGTCGAGAGGGTTCTGCCCGACGGCTGGATGTGCCCGGAAGATGAATTTTATGTCAATCCAACCGGACGTTTTGTAATTGGCGGTCCCGACGGAGATTGCGGCCTGACCGGGCGCAAGATAATTGTCGATACATATGGTGGAGCCGCGCCACACGGCGGGGGCGCATTTTCTGGCAAAGACCCATCCAAAGTCGATCGGTCAGCAGCCTATGCAGCACGCTGGGTAGCTAAGAACGTTGTAGCGGCCGGTCTGGCAGAAAAATGCGTAATCCAGCTGGCTTACGCAATCGGGGTTGCGAAGCCGTTATCGGTATACGTCGATACTTCAGGTACTGCGAAAGTGGCGGAGGATAAGCTCTCCATGGCCATCCAAGAGGTTGTTGATCTGTCACCGCGCGGGATTCGAGAAGGATTGAAGCTGAGCCGCCCGATTTATGCTCGGTCTGCAGCCTACGGTCATTTCGGCCGTGAACCGGATAGCGATGGCGGGTTTTCCTGGGAAAAAACGGACCTAGTTGAAGACCTTAAGGCCGCCACGTTGTGATACAGGCAAAATGCCGACAAAGAAGTTAACTCCGGATCACCAACGAGTCCTCTATGGACGCCGCTGCGGACGACGTCTGCGCGCAGGTCAGAAAGCTTTGGTCAAAAACCTACTACCGAAACTGGAAATTGACCCGCTGCTAACGGCACCATTCGATCCGCCGGCCTGTTTTGGGGCAGGAATAGAAGATTATTGGCTAGAAATCGGGTTTGGCAGCGGTGAGCACCTCGCTTGGCAGGCTGAAAACCATCCTCGTGTCGGAATTGTCGGCTGCGAACCGTTTATGAACGGCGTAGTAAAGCTTCTGTCAAGAGTTCGTGACGCCGGACTTGATAATGTACGGATCTATCGAGACGATGCGCGGATACTGGTTGAGAGACTTCCAGAAAGCTCATTGGGGCGAGCCTTTATACTCTTTCCAGACCCTTGGCCCAAAGTGCGACACCATAAGAGGAGAGTTATTTGCATGAAGTTTCTTAGCCATCTGGCTAGCGCACTTCGGGACGAGAGCGAACTTCGAGTAGCTACCGACCATGCGGGATATCTCGAATGGATCCTTTGGCATCTCCGTGGCCATCAGGATTTTGCCTGGCACGCATCAAAGCCGGGAGATTGGCAAGAAAGACCTAATGACTGGCCCTCGACACGCTATCAGGAGAAGGCAATCGCCGCTGCCCGTAAGTGCACCTTTTTAACTTATATCCGACGATCCCGGCTTTAAATTAAAGACAGATAAAAGCTTGCCTTAAACAGTTGTCGCGACTACGTTGATAGCGAAAGACCACGCGCCTTTCTGAGGCGGAATAAAATCTTACAAGAGTGGGCCTAGCCCACTTTTTTTATTGCTTACGGGCTGCCCTGATTTTTTGCAGGGTTATTGGAAGACTTGGGGAGAAACGGTAGGCCCGATGGATCAGATAGCCTTAGTTGAAAAACTCGTCGAACCTGCACTAGGCGCCTTGGGCTATCATCTCGTCCGAGTTCGGCTCAGCGGCGGAGAAGACCGTTGTCTACAAATTATGGCAGAACGCATTGATTACGTCGCAATGACCGTCGAGGATTGTGCGATACTCAGCCGAAATATCTCTTCGCTACTGGACGCCGAAGATCCGATTAACGAGGCCTATACGCTAGAAGTAAGTTCACCAGGTATTGACCGCCCACTTGTTAGGTTAGCAGATTATGATCGTTTTGCCGGCTTTGACGCACGGTTGGAGAGCAAGGTTGCAGTGTTAGACCGGATGAAATTCAACGGTATTCTCAAGGGGATAGACGGCGACGATATATTGATTGATGTCGACGGGGAGATTTATGAAATTCCGTTTGCCAGTATCCATCGAGCGAAACTTCTTCTGACAGATGAGCTGATAGCTGCCAGTCAGAATTCTCATAAAAGTCAAAACGCCTTAAGGTAACGAAAGAACGATTATGGTTGATATGGAGAATATTCCTGTTGCTGGGTACGACCGGCTCGAACTATTGCAGATAGCTGACGCGGTCGCGAGGGAAAAGTCGATCGAGGCTGAGGAAGTATTGGTTGCAATGGAAATGGCGATCCAGAAAGCTGCGAGGTCAAAGTACGGACTAGAACATGATGTTCGCGCTGAGATTGACCGCAAAAGCGGCGATATTAGGTTGGCTCGCTACCTCGAAGTTGTCGAAGAAATAGAAAATGAGACCACGCAGGTCACAGTCGATGAAGCGGCGAACATGCAGAAAGGGGCTGCTGTTGGGGATTTTATCGTGGACTCGCTGCCGCCGATTGATTTCGGGCGCATAGCCGCGCAGACCGCCAAGCAGGTTATCGTCCAGAAAGTGCGTGAAGCCGAACGCAAACGCCAATACGAAGAGTATAAGGATAGAGTTACCGAGATAGTTAATGGCATCGTCAAACGCACCGAGTTCGGTAATATCACTGTGGATCTGGGGCGTGCCGAAGGCGTGATCCGGCGCGATGAGTCGATACCAAGGGAATCTTTGCGGCCTGGCGACCGTGTACGTGCCTACATTTATGACGTGCGCGAAGAGCTTCGAGGCCCTCAGATTTTTTTATCGCGCAGTCATCCTCAGTTTATGGCGCGGCTATTCGCCCAAGAAGTCCCCGAAATTTACGATGGTATCATCGAGATCAAATCGGTTGCACGCGACCCGGGTAGTCGCGCTAAAATTGCCGTGCTTTCCAACGATTCAAGTATCGATCCGGTCGGCGCCTGTGTTGGTATGCGTGGTAGCCGCGTTCAGGCGGTCGTTGGAGAATTACAGGGAGAAAAAATTGATATCATCCAGTGGTCGCCCGACCCAGCAACCTTCATCGTCAATGGGCTTGCCCCAGCGGAGGTGACCAAAGTTGTTTTAGATGAAGAGCAACAGAAGATCGAAGTTGTCGTACCTGACGAACAGTTAAGTCTCGCAATTGGCCGAAGAGGCCAGAACGTCCGATTGGCTTCCCAACTCACCCAGTGGGACATCATGATATTGACCGAGGACGAAGAATCAGAACGTAGACAGGATGAGTTCAATTCCCGGTCTCAAATGTTTATCGACGGGTTGGACGTCGATGACGTTCTTGCTCATTTGCTGGTAACCGAGGGATTTTCGAGTATCGAGGAGGTTGCCTACGTACCAATTGAGGATCTTTTGTCGATCGAGGGATTTGATGAAGAGATCGCAGAAGAGCTCCGTAATCGTGCGAATATCTTTCTGACAGAGCAAGAGGAACGTCTGACCGAGGAACGAAAATCACTTAGCGTTGAAGATGATGTCGCAACCATTCCAGGTTTGACTCCCCAGATGCTGGTTACTCTAGGTGAAGCTGGGATCAGGACACTCGACGATCTTGGCGATCTCGCTACGGACGAACTTATAGATGCGGGAAACCGAGAGGGCGAGGGCCGAGGAATTCTGGCGGATTATGGTCTGGATGAAGACCAAGCCAATGAAATAATCATGGCTGCCCGTGCCCACTGGTTCGAAGATGAGGAAGAGCCCGCGGATGAGATCGCGGAAAGTGTTGAGCCGAGCTGAGCGGATAAGATGATAAAATTGGCCGAAGATATGTCGGAACGGCGTTGTATTTACACTAATAAGTCAGGCGCGCGTGATCTTTTGATCCGTTTCGTAATTTCGCCCAATGGTGAGGTAGTGCCCGATCTAGAGGAGAAGTTGCCCGGTCGTGGATTGTGGTTAACTGCACGCGCAGATATAGTACGTAGAGCGTGCACCGAGAATTTATTTTCAAAGGTGGCCAGGCGAAACGTCTTTGTTCCATTGGATCTAGCCGATAGGTTGGTGTCCCTCTTGGACAGGCGTTGTATGGAAATGATCGCGTTGGCACGTCGTTCTGGGAGGGCAATATCAGGATTCGAGAAAGTGCTTGGAGCGCTGGAATCCGGAGATGTTTCTATATTGGTGGAAGCGACTGATGGCGCTGATCACGGTCGGGAAAAGATAGGTCGCAAAGCGGCCGGTGTAGAAATTTTGTCCCTATGGACCGCAGGTCAAATGGGCGGGCCTTTCGGGCGTGAACGGGTGGTTCATATCGCTGTTCTCGCCGGCGGGCTGGCAAAGAGGCTTATCCGCGAAGGGCGGCGGTTGGAAGGTTTGCGAAGAGAAAACGTCGTTAATGGCGTGCGACTAAAGTTGCAGGAAAGCTGACGGAATATGACTGATCAAAAAGAAACCGACGGCAAGAAAAAGAAACTTTCACTCTCCCGCCCTGGCAAGTTGGAGTTGAATAAGACGGTTGATGCGGGCCAGGTTCGACAGAGTTTCAGCCACGGGCGCACAAAGTCAGTTTCTGTAGAGGTTCGGCGCAAGCGGACATTCAAGCAAGCGGACGACGGTGCGATGACTGAAGTACGTGATGCACCGATAATCACGGAAGAATTGCCGCCCGAGCCTACCAATCCGATTAGTCCCGAAGAAGAAGCGCCCGCGGCACCGGTCCGGACCCTAACAGATCAGGAGCGTGCTACCCGGATGCGGGCATTGGAGGGTGCTCTTCAGACTGAGACAGACATGGCTGAGAACCGTGCCGAACGAGAGGCAATGGAAACTCGCCGCCGTGATGAAGAAAAACGCCAGCGCGAGCTCGAGGAAGAGCGCCGTAAGGAAGAAGAGGTTCGACGGCGCGCGGAAGATGAGGAACGCCGCAAGCTTGAGGAGGAGGCCTCTCGTCGCGCCAAAGAACAGGCAGCGCGGCTGGAAGCTGCCGAAAATAAAGCTAGTGATACGGGTAAGCCGAAAGGCAAGGCCAAAGCCGAGACGCGGTTGAATGACGAGGAAGAATCTAAAAGACTTGGTCGTGCCGATGCACGTAAACCTGCAACTCGCCGCGGCGATGATCGACGCCGTGGTGGGAAGCTTACTATTTCGCAGGCGCTAAACGATGAAGAACGTCAACGTTCCCTCGCATCAGTGCGGCGGCGGCGCGAAAGAGAGAAACGCGCGTCAACCGGACCTAAGGAGTCGGTCAAGGTTTTCCGAGAGGTTACGATCCCAGAAACAATTACTGTCCAAGAATTGGCGAATCGGATGACCGAGCGTGCTGGTGACGTGATCAAGGCACTCATGAGCAATGGTATCATGGCGACGATTACGGAGACGATCGATGCGGAAACTGCCGAACTTTTGGTGACTGAATTCGGGCATACGCCGCGCCGCGTGTCTGAAGCCGACGTTGAAATTGGCCTTAAAGGCGATGACGACGAAGACGAAAACCTACTGCAGCGCCCGCCTGTCGTAACGATCATGGGTCATGTCGATCATGGAAAGACATCCCTGCTCGATGCACTACGTGCCTCCGATGTCGCGGCGGGAGAGGCCGGCGGCATAACTCAGCATATTGGTGCTTACCAAGTGGAGATCGAAAGCGGTGACAAAATCACTTTTCTCGATACTCCCGGTCATGAAGCCTTCACTTCAATGAGGTCGCGGGGAGCAAATGCTACCGATATTGTGGTGCTCGTTGTGGCTGCCGATGACGGTATAATGCCGCAGACAGTGGAAGCCATTGATCATGCTAGGGCCGCAGAGGTTCCGATCATTGTCGCCATCAATAAAATTGACCGTCCCGATGCCGATGCGGATCGAGTACGCAACGAACTGCTATCTCACGAACTTGTGGTTGAAAGCATGGGCGGTGATGTTCTTGCCGTCGAAGTTTCCGCTTTAGAAAAAACCAATCTTGATAAACTCATGGAAGCCATAGTGCTGCAGGCTGAGATTCTAGAAATCAAGGCTAATCCTGACCGTAACGCCGAAGGAGTAGTTGTCGAAGCTAAGGTCGAAACGGGTCGCGGATCCGTCGCTACAGTTCTTGTTAAACGCGGTACGCTGAAAGTCGGCGAAATCGTTGTTGCAGGTGCGCAGTGGGGCAAAGTTCGTGCCCTGCTGGATTACGACGGGAAGCAGATTAAATCCGCTGGCCCGTCAACTCCCGCAGAAATTCTTGGACTTGGAGGCACGCCTGATGCCGGAGACGAATTTTCAGTCGTTGAGAACGAGGCGCGAGCCCGCGAAATCACCGAGTTCCGTCGGCGCCGTGAACGTGATGCCAAGGTTCAGGCCGGCGCCCGGGGTACGTTGGACGAGATGTTCAGCCAGATTCAGGCAGGTGAGGTTAAGGAGATACCTATTGTCGTGAAGGCGGATGTTCAGGGTTCGGTCGAGGCCATTGTCCAGAGCGCCCAAAATCTCAGCAATGATGAAGTGTCAGTGCGGGTGCTGCATACCGGTGTAGGAGGCATCAACGAATCTGATATCACTTTGGCTAAGGCATCTAACGCGATGATGGTAGGGTTTAATGTTCGTGCTAACGCGCAGGCTCGCCAACTCGCGGAGGCCGAAGGTCTCGACATTCGTTACTACGCGATCATCTACGATTTGGTTGACGACCTAAAATCAATGCTGACCGGAATGCTGGCTCCTCAGATCCGCGAAACCTTCCTTGGAAATGCCGCTATTAAGGAAGTGTTCACCATCACTAAGGTGGGCCGTGTCGCCGGTTGTGAGGTCACTGAGGGTGTGGTGCGGCGCGGTAGCAGCGTGCGTCTGCTTCGAGATGATGTTGTCATCCACGAGGGTACGCTGTCGACTCTTAAGCGCTTTAAGGATGAAGTCCGAGAAGTGACCCAGGGTTTCGAGTGCGGAATGGCGTTTGAGAATTACCAGGATATAAAGGATGGTGATGTGATCGAATGTTTCGATGTCGAGGAAATCGCGCGAACACTCGATTGAGTTAGATCTGCTGGCTCGATCTGGCACTGCCCTCGCCAAGGGCGTTAAAGAGAGGTCATAATGAAGCGCGGTGAATCCAAATCCCGCAGCCAGCGGCAGTTACGTGTCGGTGAAGTCATTCGGCATGCGCTGTCGCAGATGCTTAATCTCGGTGAAGCCCACGATCCGGGTCTCGATGGCGTGTCGATCACCGTTACCGAAGTGCAAATCAGCCCTGATCTGAGTAACGCCACTGCGTTCGTGATGCCGCTGGGTGGAGCCGATGCAGACCCTATCCTAGAAAGTCTGAATCGAGCGGCGCCGTTTTTCCGCCGCCGAATCGCGGCACAGATCAATATGCGGCGTCTGCCTACTTTGTATTTTCAGTTGGACGAGAGTTTTGATAACGCTAGCCATATCGGCTCGCTTCTGCGGTCTCCGGCCGTCGCCGTGGATGTGGACGGCGACCTAGAAGATGTCAGCGGCGCCAGTGACGATGAGCCGTAGCCGAAAGGGCCGGCCGGTAAATGGCTGGCTAGCAGTCGACAAAGCGATTGGGTTCTCTTCTATGCAGGTGGTAGGGCGCGTCCGCAATCTGCTCGATGCTCAAAAAGCCGGTCATGCCGGGACCCTGGACCCCCTTGCCAGCGGCGTATTGCCAATAGCGTTGGGCGAGGCAACGAAAACGGTCCCCTACGTAATGGAAAGCGTTAAGACCTATAAATTTACAGCTTGTTTCGGGGAAGGCCGCGATACCGATGATCTCGAGGGTCGAGTTTTTGAGACCAGTGATCGCCGACCTGACGATAGCGAAATTCAGTATGCGCTTAGAAACTTTACGGGTGTGATTTCCCAGGTGCCGCCCTTGTATTCGGCGATAAAAATCGGAGGGCAGCGATCGTATAAACGAGCCCGTGCGGGTGAAGCTGAATTACCGGCTGCCCGACCTGTGGAAGTAAGCCGTTTAGAGCTTGTGGACCGACCGGATCCTGATCACGCGGTGTTTGAAGTTGATTGCGGTAAAGGGACATATATCCGTAGCCTTGCCCGCGATCTTGGTAAGGTTCTCGGAACAGTGGCACACGTGTCGGAATTGCGCCGCACGCGGTGTGGGCCATTCCATGAAAAAGATGCGATTTCTCTGGATACATTAGCGGGATCCGTGCTATGTGCCCCTCCGCAAGAAAGTTTACTAGATGTTATGACCGCGCTGGACGACATCCCGGCGCTGGCCATGACGGCAACCCAGGCTCGATATCTGCGTCATGGACGCGCGGTGCGGGTGCGGAGCGGCAGCGCGATCTTCGTCGATGGTACCCAGTTGGATACCATATGTGATGGGGATGTGTTGTGTGCCATGTCAGGGGATACCCCGGTCGCGCTCGCCCGTCTCGAAGGAGAGGAAATTCGGCCGTTGAGGGTTTTTAACCTTGAAGGCGCTTCTAAAGAAAGCGCGGAAATGGAGTAGAAGATGTCGATTACACAAGAACGCAAAGCGGCGCTTATTGCTGATTATTCAACTGGAGAACATGATACCGGTTCGCCCGAGGTGCAGGTCGCGATTCTGTCTGAACGTATCGGTAAACTGACTGAGCATTTGAAAGAACATAAAAAGGATTTCCACTCGCGTCGTGGTTTGCTGATGATGGTTGGACAGCGTCGGCGCCTATTGGACTACCTCAAGCGCAAAGATCACTCGCGCTACGAGACACTGATTGGCCGCTTAGGGCTCCGGCGCTGATCCATAAGCCGATTTGCATTGATGTCCCGGTTGAGTTCGCAATCCCGCGAAGGGCGATCGGTACATAAACGCAATCGGAAAATTGCTGCGGCCATGGGGGCCGCGCGAAGTCCGGCAAGGGTTCGAACGCCCGTCGGCCGTATTCTGCAAACAGTGGATGCGAAACCCGGTCTGACCGCGTAGGGCGGCGAACCTGAGGAAGGAATGGAAGAGATGTTCACTGTAAATCGGAAAGAAATCGAATGGGGCGGTCGACCGCTTGTGATCGAAACTGGGAAAATTGCCCGTCAGGCTGATGGCGCGGTCATGGTAACCTATGGCGAAACTAAGGTGTTATGCACCGCAGTGGCACAGAAAATGCCCAAGCCGGGAATCGATTTTTTCCCCCTGACGATCAACTATCA
Source organism: Alphaproteobacteria bacterium UBA830 (assembly GCA_002295635.1). Classification (GTDB taxonomy): domain Bacteria; phylum Pseudomonadota; class Alphaproteobacteria; order MPNO01; family UBA830; genus UBA830. The sequence continues at coordinate 44,179 of DBHK01000022.1, forward strand.
AGAAAAAACATTTGCTGCCGGTAAAATTCCCGGCGGTTTCTTTAAACGCGAGGGGCGCCCATCGGAAAAGGAGACGTTGACATCGCGTCTGATCGACCGGCCACTTCGGCCCCTATTTGCGGAAGGTTTTCGAAATGAAACTCAGGTTATATGCACGGTTGTCGCACATGATCTGGAAAATGATCCTGACATTGCCGCGTTAGTCGGTTCGTCCGCCGCGCTAACGATTTCGGGTATTCCCTTTATGGGACCGATCGGCGCCGCGCGAGTTGCTTATATAGATGGCGATTACGTGCTGAACCCTATGCAGGAGCAGATGGAAAACACCGACCTAGACATGGTAGTGGCCGGAACTACGAATGCGGTCAACATGGTCGAGTCTGAAGCCAACGAGCTTTCTGAGGACGTAATGCTGGGTGCGGTAATGTTTGCACACAAGTCGTTCCAACCGGTGATAGATATGATAGTCAGCTTGGCCGAGGAATGCGCCAAGGAACCGTGGGACCTACCGGAACCAGCCGCGGATCAAGAAGATCTATTAGCTCGCGTAGCTGCCGCTGCGGAATCTGGTCTGCGAGAAGCTTATACCGAAACGGTTAAGCAAGTACGCGTTGAAAGAATAGGAGCGGCAAAGGAAGTGGCCATGGAATCCTTCGCCGATGAGGATGAAGCTATTCAGGACCGCGCCAAAGGAATGTTGAAAACGGTGGAAAAAAATATCGTCCGCAATGCCATTCTTGATACCAAGAAGCGAATAGACGGTCGTGACCTCGAAACTGTGCGTCCGATTGAGGCTGAAGTTGGTATTCTGCCTCGTGCGCATGGGTCGGCGCTATTTACCCGTGGGGAAACTCAGGGCCTCATAACCGCGACGCTTGGCACCGGCCAAGATGAACAGATCATCGATGCACTCGAAGGTGAGTATCGAGAACACTTTCTTCTCCACTACAACTTCCCTCCCTATTCGGTCGGTGAAGCTAGCTTCCTTCGCTCCCCTGGTCGTCGTGAAATCGGTCATGGCAAGCTCGCTTGGCGGGCGATCCGTGCGCTACTCCCGAGCAAGGAAGATTTCCCTTATACTATGCGTGTAGTGTCGGAAATTACTGAATCCAACGGTTCATCTTCGATGGCGACGGTCTGTGGTACCTCGCTGTCGCTTATGGATGCAGGTGTTCCGCTGCGCCGCCCCTGCGCAGGTATTGCCATGGGGCTGATCAAAGAAGAAGAAAGATTCGCTGTTTTGTCGGATATTCTTGGTGATGAGGATCACCTCGGCGACATGGACTTTAAGGTGGCTGGCACCGAAGAAGGGATTACCGCCCTACAGATGGATATCAAGATCACCGGTATAACCGAGGAGATCATGCAGGTTGCGCTGGACCAGGCGAAAGGTGGTCGTCTCCACATTCTTGGCGAAATGTCCAAGGCACTCACCAGCGGACGTGAAGAGGTGAGCGATTTTGCCCCAAGGATAACGACCTTCTCTATCCCGAAAGAAAAGATACGAGAAGTTATCGGTACCGGAGGTAAGGTTATCCGGGAAATCTGCGAAGAAACCGGGGCCAAGGTCGATATAGAAGACGATGGTACGATCAAGGTTTCGTCGGTGGATAATGCGGCCAGTGAAGCCGCCGTCAATTGGATCAAAGGGATTGTTGCGGAGCCGGAAATTGGCCACATATATGTGGGGAAGGTGGTTAAAGTTGTCGACTTCGGCGCATTCGTTAACTTTATGGGTTCACGCGACGGTTTGGTTCACATCTCCGAACTGGAGAATCGCCGGGTCGGCAAGGTGACTGATGTAGTTAATGAGGGTGATGAAGTTAAGGTTAAGGTTCTGGCCGTAGATGATCGCGGTAAAGTTCGGCTATCGATGAAAGTTGTCGATCAGGAAACTGGAGAAGATATCTCCGGTAAAGATAAAGATGAGATAAAAGCCGAAGAAGCTGAAAGCTGACCTATCCTAATTCGATCAGTCTCCACTAATTTACATATTGGGGACTGGTCGTTCTCGAAACGCTTCATATACTAATGTCTATATAGAATAGCTTTTCGGGAGAAACGCCCTGAAACCCCTGCGGCCCATTGTCATTTCCGGCAAGGAGGTAGCCCCCTTGGTTGAGGGGGGCAAAGGGATTGCTGTATCCAACGGTGAAAGCTCTGGTGCCTGGGCCGCGGCTGGCGGGGTTGGTACATTTTCCGGTGTCAATGCTGATTCTTATGACAAAAATGGCAATCTAATTCCGGTCACATACCAAGGCCGCACGCGGCGAGACCGGCACGAAGAACTCATTGCCTACGCAATTCAAGGTGGCATTGCCCAAGCACGCATCGCCCATGATATGGCTGGTGAGGAAGGGCGCATACACATGAACGTGCTTTGGGAAATGGGTGGAGCGGAGAGGGTACTGGACGGAGTATTGACGGGCGCTCGGGGCCTAATCCATGGGGTTACCTGCGGGGCCGGTATGCCTTACAAGATCGCACAAATTTCAGCCAGCTATGGGGTTTTTTACTACCCGATTATTTCCTCGGCCCGCGCATTCCGGGCTCTCTGGAAAAGATCTTATCATAAGTTTCCCGAATGGCTTGGCGGCGTGGTCTATGAGGACCCTTGGCGTGCTGGCGGCCACAACGGTCTATCAAATAGTGAAGATCCAGAAACCCCTGAAGGTCCTCGCCCGCGCGTGGCAGAATTGCGTAAGGTTATGAACCAACTTGGTCTCCAACAGGTACCCATCCTAATGGCTGGTGGGGTCTGGTATCTCCGAGACTGGGAAGACTGGATAGAGGATCCAGATATTTCACCCATTGCCTTCCAGTTTGGTACACGCCCTCTCCTGACCCAAGAAAGCCCAATCTCAGACCAGTGGAAGCGCCGTCTTCTTGACCTAGAGGAAGGTGACGTATTTTTGAATAAATATAGTCCTACTGGTTTCTATTCCTCCGCGGTGCGGAACGATTTTCTAAGAGAGTTAAAGGAGCGCTCCGACCGGCAGATTACCTTTGCTGAGCACCCGATCGGGGAACTAAACGAGGAATTCCAGATTGGCCTGCGCGGCCGAAAGATTTTCGTTGCGGCGAGAGACAAGAAACGGGCCAATGATTGGATGTCCGAAGATTTCACCGAAGGTATGCGGACCCCCGACTCGACGGTAATCTTCGTGACGTCGGGCATGGCGAAACAAATACATACCGATCAGTCTGACTGCATGGGTTGTCTGTCGCAGTGTAAGTTTTCAAACTGGGCTCAGAATGAGTCGGGGACGACAGGCCGTCGTCCGGATCCTCGATCCTACTGTATCCAGAAAACGCTGCAGGATATTGTACGCGGAGAGAATGTTGACCAGCAGCTGATGTTCGCTGGTCATAACGCCTATAAATTTAGGGCGGACCCGTTTTACTCGAACGGCTACATTCCGACGGTTAAGGAACTGATGGACCGCCTGCATACTGGTGATTGAACGGCACAACGCTATCCCGATCCCATAGATATTCTCATGAACTTTCGTCATTGGGGTGGCGATCTTGGTTTTTACAACTCTGGGGCCGCCGGAACGGCGTGGACCGGCCTCACTTAATCGTCTCATCCGAATAGACACCCCAGATATGGGTGCGACGCATCCAGCCTCGGCGTTTACCGACTTCCAAGTGGCACCAATGCCCCGAACACTCGAGAATATAGCCGATGACTTTTTCCATGACCCGCGCGGTCAGCAACGAATTAGCATCAGGGTCTAGACGGAGAGGCTGGAGTCCGCCTGTAACGACGACAGTTCGCTTACCTGACAGCATAGAGCGGTGCACCCAACCCTCTGTACCCTGCCAGTCGCGTACCTTTCGCCAATTTTCGAACTCAGCAGTAATTTCGACCGGCATACCACGGCAAATAAATATCCAATCGACTGGATACCGGATACCAGGTCCAGTCCGAAGGTACACTTCATTAGCGCGTAACGACGCATAGCGTGGCAGGGGAAAGCCCGTTTCGGAAACGGCGGCAAAGGGCACCAACAAAAGGATCAGACCGCAAAGAATAGTAGATATCAATCGCTTCACAATATACAACATGAACGAATTATAAACTGCAACGGCCCTTCCTTCTATCGGGAAACATACCTAGACAACTGTTGTCCTCCCTGATACTCCAAAGGCGATCTTGATGGAGCGCGGCCGAAATATGGCCAAAGGTAAAACAGTTGTCGTTGTTACGCGGCGCCTTCCGCGCGACGTAGAAACACGTATGAAAGAGCTTTTTGAACCAAGATTCACCGTTTCGGATTTGCCAATGTCATCGAATCAGATTATCGAGGCATGTAACGGGGCTGGAGTTCTTGTCCCGACGGTCACCGATCGGATAGACGCGGATCTTATCGGTCGACTGCCCGACTCGATCCAACTCATCGCCAATTTTGGGGCGGGTGTAAACCATATCAATATCGAATCGGCAGCCGCGAGAAAAATAGTTGTTACCAACACGCCGGGCGTACTAACCGACGATACCGCGGACATGACGGCCTGTTTATTATTGGCTGCGCCAAGACGGCTGGTAGAGGGAGAGCGTTTGATTCGATCCGGCAAATGGAAAGGCTGGGCGCCTACGTTTATGATTGGCAACCGTATATCCGGTAAACGGATCGGCATCATCGGTATGGGCCGGATTGGCCAAGCGCTCGCTATACGCGTTAAGGGATTTGGTATGGCTGTACACTATCACAATCGTCGCCGTTTGCATGAAGACCGTGAGCGTGAGCTCGAAGCGACATACTGGGACGATCTCAATCAAATGCTTCCACACATGGATTTCATCTCAATAAATTGTCCTCATACTAAGGAAACCCACCACCTGCTAGACGCGGAGCGCTTGGCCTTACTCAAACCACATACGTTTTTAGTCAACACGGCTCGTGGTGAAATCATCGACGAGAAAGCCCTCGCACGCCTGATTGCAGAAGGAAAAATTGCCGGCGCGGGGTTAGATGTTTATGAACGAGAGCCCAAGATCGAACCTGCTCTTTTAGCGCTCGAAAATGTCGTACTTGCTCCGCATCTTGGCTCCGCGACACTGGAAGGACGGATCGCGATGGGTGAAAAGGTAATCGTAAATATCAAAAGCTTCTTAGATAATCACCGACCGCCGGATCGGGTCTACGAAGTTTAGAGTCACCTCTGCCTTGGCGGATCAGATATAGAGCATGGCCCCATTCTTTGACGCGTCCGCAAGAAAACTGACGGCGCTTCCTTCAGTGATGGTGATATCATTTCTTAATTGTTCGCGCTTAATCGACATTGCGCGCATACCCATCTCGCAGACCATAAACTGGGCTTTCATTTCGGCGCACACAGCAACAAGTCCTTCGAAAGTTGCAAGATTCATCTCTGCAAGTATTTTTTCTCGCGGCACGTCGGCAAATCGAGGAACCAATGCCCGTGTACCTTCCATAGCGAAAAATAGGGTGACGGGCTTACCTACGGCCAGCGCAGCGCTTGCTAGGACAAGACCGTAATGAACCCGGTCGAAATCATTCGATTGGATAATCAGCGAAAGTTTGTCGGGAGAAGTGATCATGCCGCATAGGCAGATAGATCGGTGATTGAGGGCGTATCTCCGCAGAGTGGGCACAACGGGTTCCGCGGAAGCTTCATTCTCTGGAAGTTTATGGCAAGTGCGTCGTAAATCAGAAGCGATCCGGCGAGGCTATCCCCTATCCCAATGATTTCTTTCAGCACCTCCACCGCCTGCAGAGAACCCACTGTGCCGGCAAGCGCTCCCAAGACTCCGCCCTCGGCGCACCTTGTTGTTAGCTCGGGCGCTGGCGCTTCCCGATACAGACAGCGATAGCATGGCTCACCATGGCCGAGACCAGAGCGAAATGTCGCGATCTGACCTTCAAATCCCAGTATCGCGCCGGAAACTAGTGTTTTCCCCGCTAGATGACATGCATCGTTCACCAGAAAGCGGGTATCAAAATTATCGCTTCCATCCGCGACGATGTCGTATGGTCCCATCAATTCATCCACATTATCTACTGTTAATCTCGTGTGATGCGCCACGAAGGATATATCCGGGTTGATCGCTGCCACCGTTTTTCCGGCGCTGTCGACCTTAGACCCACCGATTCGGTCCGTAGCATGTATCACTTGGCGCTGCAGGTTAGATAGATCGACCGTGTCATCGTCCACTACCCCCACAGACCCTACGCCGGCTGCGGCGAGATACATCAAGAGCGGCGCGCCTAGCCCGCCCGCGCCGATAACCAGGACTTGCGATTCAAGTAGCCTGCTCTGACCTGTGCCGCCGACCTCAGGGAGCACGATATGTCGAGCATATCGTCGAATCTGGTCTTCCGAGAAATCCATCAGTGGGGCCTAATCAGATGCCGGTCGAGCCAAATCCGCCGCCTCCCCGGGCCGTATCCGGCAGGGTATCGACCTCCGCGAACTGGCCTTGGGTGACTGGGGCGATCAGTATCTGTGCAATACGCATACCGCGTTGGATAATAAACTCTTCATCGCCTAGATTGATCAGGATAACCTTCACCTCGCCGCGATAATCGGCGTCCACGGTGCCGGGTGTATTCAGAACGGTGATGCCGTTTTTGGCGGCCAAGCCAGATCTCGGTCGAATTTGAGCTTCGTATCCGGAGGGCAGCGCCAACGCTAAACCAGTAGGGATCATGGCGCGCTTGCCTGGCGCTAACGAGACGGGTAAATCGACTGCGGCTGGGACATCCATTCCTGCCGATTGTGCGGTCTCGTACATGGGTAAGGGGAGGTCAGCATTGTGAGGGAGGCGGGTGACGGCAATTTCGACTGTATTCATTACGAGGCCCCAGGCATAGTTTTAAAATGCTGGACGATGCGATCCGCAAGGCGGTTGGCTACGTCGGTTTTGGCAAGTGGCGGCCAGTTTTCAACACCTTCTGTGGTGACGAGATGAACTGTATTTACGTCGCCACCAAAGGTACCAGTGCCGAGGGACACGTCATTCGCGACGATCCAATCACATCCTTTACTGGTGCGCTTAGCCAAGGCATTGGCCACAATATTATCCGTTTCGGCAGCAAATCCAATAACTAGTTCTGGGCGTTTGTTTTTTGAGTTTGAAATTGCGCGAAGAACGTCCGGATTCTCAACCATATCAAGGCTTGGAGGCAAGCCGTCCTTGAGTTTCTTGAACTTCCGGATGCCTTTCTGCGCTGGACGCCAGTCCGCGACGGCGGCAGCGCAGACCGCAATATCAGCCGGCAGAGCCGAAATTGTGGCATCGTACATATCCTGCGCCGACTCGACGTGGACAATTTCCACACCCTTGGGGTCCGGTTCGTGGGTCGGTCCGGTTACAAGCGTGGCGCGAGCGCCCAGGCTGGCAAGCCTGGTGGCAATTGCATTTCCCTGTTTTCCGGAAGATCGATTGGCGATATAGCGCACGGGATCTATTGCTTCGTATGTTGGCCCACTAGTTACGATCGCGTGTCGCCCCGCGAGCGGAGCTGAAACGCTAAAATAGCTTTCGATTGTGGTCACGATATCCAGCGGCTCCAACATACGACCCTCTCCGTACTCACCGCAGGCCATTTGACCTTTAGTCGGACCCGCGAAAAGTATACCGCGGGATTTTAGCGTCGATACATTATCCTTAGTTGCCGGATGCTCCCACATCCGTACGTTCATCGCCGGCGCGACCAGTACGTCCTTGTCTGTAGCAATCAGTAATGTCGTTGCAAGGTCGTCTCCGATACCCTGTGCCATTTTTGCTAAAACATTGGTAGTTGCGGGCGCGACGACCACCAGGTCGGCATCTCGCGAAAGCTGAATATGGCCCATCTCCGCTTCGTCTGTTAGGGAGAAAAGATCTCGATAGACTTTGTCTTCGCTAAGTGCAGAAATCGACAACGGGGTAACGAATTGGGTTGCGGATTCAGTAACAACGCATCGTACCGACGATCCATGTTCCCGAAGGCGGCGAATTAGATCGAGACTCTTATAAGCCGCGATCCCGCCAGAGATGATTAAAAGTATGCGTTTGCCGTGGAGCATTTAGCACCTCCACCATAGCCGGAAAGGCGGTAACCTAGTGATTTAGAAGCATTTCGGCAACCAAATGTCGCTAGTGTAGGAAAGACACTACGAAAAGTAGGACCGCTGACGGAACCAACCAGAATTGCCATCCGCCAAGCCGCTTGCGGCCTTTCCCAAGAGATTCCAATGAGGATGGGTCGATCTGGATACCGTATCGCGTAGCGCGATTCAGTGAACCCTCCATTTCTGAAATGGCATAGGGCAGACGCTCCAAGATATCCAGCATTGAATTAGTAGCATCGCGAATACGGGCCTCCGGGCCCATATGTTCGATCATCCAATCCTCGATCAATGGCCGCGCAAGTTCCCACATATTTACTTTAGGGCATAGCTGCCGCCCTACGCCCTCTGCCACTAGCATAGTTTTTTGCAGCAGTAACAACTGAGGTTGGACCTCCATCTGGAACTTTTCCGCGACGGCAAAAAGCTGGGCCAGAAGCCGGGCGAGCGAGATATCGCCGAGCGGGAGTCCCAGAATCGGCTCCGCGATAGATCGCGCGGCCTGAGCAAACTCGTCAACTGACTGATCGGCCGGTACATACCCCGCTCGGATGTGTACTGCCGCCACCCTCTGGTAATCCCCAGTCAGGAAGCTATTTAGCATTTCGGCTAGATAATGGCGTGTGCGTTTGTCCAGTCGACCCATGATTCCGAAATCAACAGCATGAAACACACCGTCGTCGTCGATGAAAATATTCCCGGGATGAAGGTCTGCATGAAAGAAACCGTCTCGAAATACCTGTAGAAAGAAGACTTTTGCAAAATTGGCTACGATGTCTTCGGCAGCTTCTTCCGATATGTTGTCGAGGCCAAGCTTGTTCACTGGCGTTGCGTCTACCCATGTTGTGGTCATTACGCGTCGACTTGTGTGGGTCCAGCATACTTCGGGGACAGAGAAACGAGACTCGGAAGAGAAGTTCTCTCTTAACTCGTCCGCAGCGGCAGCTTCGAACCGCAGATCCATCTCGATTTCAACCGACCGAATAATTGTATCAATGACCGCCACCGGCTTCAGACGCCGAAGGTCCGGGCGTGTCTTTTCAATCTTGACCGCTGCCCATCGGGCTAGGTCCAAGTCACGGGCGAAGGCCAATTCGATATCAGGGCGCAAAATCTTAACGGCTACTAGCCTGCCGTCGGTCAGTTTGGCGCGATGCACCTGCGCGATCGACGCCGCAGCGATTGGTTCGGCTTCGAATGTAGCGAACAAACCCTCGATAGGCTTACCCAGTGCATTCTCAATTGCCTGTATCGCGAGCACACCGTCGAACGGCGGTAACTGGTCTTGCAGCAGGCTGAGATCGTTCGCCAGTTCGTCGCCCACAAGATCTGGTCTAACCGACAGAGCTTGGCCCAATTTCACGAAGGCCGGGCCCAACTCTGTAAGTGCGGCAGTAAGGCGTTCACCGGATCGCAAGGCTACGTTGCCACGATTGCGTGGCGCGAGAAACACCGTGCGGATCAAAACCGGCACAAATCTGGGCAGGCCCAAATTTTGGATCGGGAACAGTGCATCGTGTCGAGCAAGCGTCCGGACTGCCGTCACTAACCTGCGAAGATGTCGTAACGACGAGAACATTCTTTAGATTCGCCAGCCGGAATGCTGCCATACAATTCCGCCAGTCAGCGGTGTAGTATTTATATTGCCGAACCCGGCTTCGGCCATTTCTGTCTCCAGAACCTCGGGTGATGGAAACCTTCGAATACTCTCGGCAAGATATTTATATGAGTCACGGTTCCTCGCTACCTTCTGTCCAAGCCAAGGCAGTACATGGAAAGAGTACGCATCGTACAAAGGTTTTAAATGCCCCAACACCGCAGGGCTGAATTCCATGCAGATGAAGTGTCCGCCCGGCTTCAGGATGCGACGCATTTCTTTCAGTGCAGAAGAACGGTGGCTTACGTTCCTTAAACCGAAAACGATAGTACAGGAATCCGCAAACTTGCTGGGGATAGGTAAGGCCGCCGCGTCGCCGCAAATCCGCGCCGGTCCCTCGATTTTTCCTTGATCAAGAGACCGGTTTATGCCGGCGGTCAGCATTTCAAAATTTATATCGCAGATTACTGCTGAGCCGCCCCCGCGTTTTAGGAAGCTCTCCGCGATATCTCCAGTGCCGCCTGCGACATCGATAAGCAATTCGTCGCCGCGTGGGTTGAGCCGGTTCAGCAGTGCGATTTTCCATAGGCGATGCAGGCCACCAGACATCAGGTCGTTCATTAAGTCATACCGCCCGGCCACGGATGAAAAAACATCCCCAACCATCGCTTTATGATTGTCGGGGCTCACCTTCTTAAACCCGAAGTCGATATCGCTAAGCGTACCGTCTGGAGAAACATTTTCATTCAAATCCATGTGTTTGAAGATAGCGTACCAGCGCGGTTACAGCTACCTTCTCTGCATGCCTGAATTGCCGGAAGTAGAAACTGTACGCCGTGCCTTGGCCCAAGAGATGGAGGGTCGTCGTATCGAACACGTTGAGGTCCGACGTCACGACCTGCGTTTTCCTGTTCCAATCGACTTTGCTGATCGGTTGCGTGGCCGAACGCTATTGTCTCTAAGGCGGCGGGCAAAATATCTTGTAGGTACGTTTGATGATAAAACAGTATTGCTTGTTCATCTTGGCATGTCTGGTCGAATGATGATTGAAACTCAGGAGGACCGGTGTTCGCCGGGGCATTTCCTCCGTGGCTTGGGCACACATGGTATCCATGAACATATCATTTTCTGGGTCGGCGATGACACGATTGTGCGGTTCTCTGATCCGCGTCGCTTCGGACTGATGCTTCTGACGACCGCACATGATTTTCCGTCTCATCCGTTAATTCGTCATCTTGGGCCGGAGCCTATAGGCGAGCATTTTACAGGGCCTATTTTGGCGGCGCGGCTCAGAGATAGGAGAACACCCATCAAATCGGCGTTGCTAGACCAACGTGTGGTTGCGGGTGTTGGAAATATATATGCCTGTGAAGCCTTGTTCGATGCAGGAATATCACCTCGGAGAATGGCCTACACCATTCAGGGAACTCGCGCCGCGCGGCTCGCGGTTGCGTTACGCACGGTGCTTAGTTCGGCGATCGAGGCTGGTGGTTCCTCGCTGCGCGATCATGTTGCACCCACAGGCGAACTCGGATATTTCCAATATAAATTCAGCGTTTATGGGCGTGAGGGTGAAACTTGCCTAGGATGCGGCTGTACTATGTTAATAAAGCGTATTACTCAGGCAGGTAGGTCAACTTTCCTATGCACGAAGTGTCAGAGATAAAGGATAGTCCGTTGCGATTGTTAATCTGCAGATGGGTACTTGTAGTCATTTTGCTTGCGCTGCTCACGCGTCCGGCAATATCCCAGACTTTTTTTAGTGCAATCGAGGATTTACCCCTTGCCCCGGGGCTTTCCGAATCGGTGGATGAAGGTGTTCGCTTCGACAGTTTGGATGGGCGGATCGTCACAGCGATAGCCTATGGAGCAGGAGATATCGCCGCATATCGTGGTTTCTACGACAAAGCTTTGCCCTCGCTGGGCTGGCAGCGATATGCGGTAGATGTGTATAGGCGTGACAAAGAGACCCTACGTCTTCAACTTAAACGTGGGATTTCGAATGTCGAAGTACGAATACGTGTCGTTCCGGTCACCCCAGAAAACGCTAGTAAAATGCCCTGAAATGCTTGACGTAGATACGCGTCCGCCTTAATAACCTTCCCGATTCTAAAGGATAAAGTCATGGCAAATACATCCTCCGCTAAAAAGCGGGTACGGCGCGACGAGAGTAAGATTACGGTCAATACCAGCAGGCGGAGCCGTATTCGAACTTATATAAAAAGGGTCGAAACTGCAATCGAGGCCGGCGACAAAGACGCGGCAAATGTGGCACTTAAGGAGGCACAGCCCGAATTGATGCGCGGTGTGACACGGGGGGTCTACAAGAGAAATACAGCAGCCCGGAAAATCTCCCGGCTGTCTCAACGTATAAAATTAATTTGATTCTGCGAAATTTCGGAGATAAGCCTTTAGACTCAAGGGCTTCGTTATCCGGAAGTAGTTTGGTGGTTTAAGGGGCCGGCTTTTAGCCGGCCTTTTGTATTTGGAAAAAGACTCAGAAATCCCCGCCGTTAGGTAATTCGAGATCGTCCACAGGTTATTAAGGTTTCCAATCTGTCAACCCTATAAATTTTTAAGAATCGCAATTTTTTTATGGTCTTCACGTGTTCCAGCCGTTGCACGGTCCACCGGTCGGGGGTACATTGCAGAGTGGGCTCAACAGGGTGATCCGACAAAATAAAGAACTGACATGCGCGTTATTCGGGCTTAATCAGTATAGCCTCGGTTGTTAAAGGGGCCCTTGTTGGTGGATGAAATAAACACCAAGTACTGGAAATAAAACCTAAGTAATGCCGGTGAGTAAAAAGCGTGGTTTGAGGGTCAACTCTGGTCATAAGGGGCAGTTAATGAACGATTCTTCCGCACCTGACAACACCGCTATACAGCGCGCGAGCGGTGCCACTTATGCCGGCGATGTGGATGTAATAATGGCTTGGGAAGCTGTTAAATCGGTGCCGAATTCTGTCTTGGTGGATGTACGGACGGCTGCTGAGTGGAACTTTGTCGGCGTTCCCGACCTCTCTTCTATAGAAAAACAACCAGTTTTAGTTGAGTGGCAGGTTTTTCCGACGATGGATGTAAATGGCGCGTTTGTCGATTCTGTCGCTGAGGCAACGCCTGATAAATCTGCACCGATTTATTTTCTTTGCCGCTCGGGCGCCCGCTCCAAGTCTGCCGCCATAGCGATGACGCAGGTTGGTTATGAGGAGTGCTTCAATATTATACCGGGCTTCGAGGGTCCTCATGATACCGATCAGCATCGAGGTCTGACAGACGGTTGGAAGGCGCGTGGCTTGCCTTGGGTACAGGGGTAGGTCATGGCGAGTCATAAACTCACGCAGGAAATCACCGCCCGCTGGACGCGTGTTCGTGGCGTGCTGCGTGCCGAGGTTGGTGACTCTGCCTACAAAAGCTGGTTGAAACCGCTCGGCTTGGTCGATTTTTCAGAAGGGGTAGTAAAGCTCTCGGTTCCCACCCGGTTTATGCGGGATTGGATAGCCAACCATTACGGCACTCGGATATCCGAATTATGGTGCGAGGGTAATTCACCTGTGATCGACGTGGAAATTTTCGTACTCTCGGAGGCCGAGGATTCCCGGACGCATGATACGCCAAAGGCGCCATCCGAAACCGCGGTTAGTGCGGCGGTAGGTGCGCGCGTGTCGCCTGATCGCGTCGAGGGAGACGTAAGTGCCGCGTTAGATCCCCGGTTTAAGTTCGAGAACTTCGTGGTCGGCAAGCCAAACGAACTCGCCTACGCAGCAGCGCGCCGAGTTGCAGATGCCGAAACGGCCACTTATAATCCGCTTTTCCTCTATGGCGGTGTCGGTTTGGGCAAAACCCACCTCATGCACGCCATTGCATGGCACATTCGTGAACATCAACCGGGTCGTAAGGTGGTCTATCTGTCGGCTGAAAAGTTCATGTACCATTTCATTCGTGCTCTGCGTTTTCAAGACACAATGGCTTTCAAGGAACGCTTCCGCTCGGTCGACGTTCTGATGATCGATGACGTCCAGTTCATCAATGGAAAGGAGTCTACCCAAGAAGAATTCTTCCATACTTTCAATGACCTGGTGGATAATAATCGTCAGGTTGTGGTGTCGGCAGATAAGTCCCCGTCGGATTTGGAGGGCATGGAAGAACGGCTGCGGTCGCGTCTTGGTTGGGGGCTAGTGGCTGATATCCATGCCACCACTTACGAGCTTCGGCTTGGGATCCTGCAGTCCAAGAAAGATGAAATTGGAGCGATTGTGCCCGATAAGGTGTTAGAATTTCTCGCCCACAAGATAACGTCCAGCGTTCGTGAGCTTGAAGGCGCCCTGAACCGTGTCGCGGCGCACGCATCGCTTATCGGTCGCGATATCACGCTGGAAACCTGCCAAGAGGTCCTGCATGATTTATTGCGCGCAAGTGATCGCCGCATTTCTATCGAAGAAATACAGAAACGCGTTGCTGAACATTTCAATATCCGGCTTGCCGATATGCATTCGGCACGACGTTCTCGGGCGATCGCCCGGCCGCGCCAAGTAGCGATGTATTTGGCCAAGCAACTCACTTCTCGGTCGTTGCCAGAAATCGGGCGCAAGTTTGGTGGACGTGACCACACGACTGTGATGCACGCTGTCAAGAAGGTCGAGGAACTGAGAACAAACGATACGACTTTTGCGGAGGATGTCGACCTTCTGAGGCGCATGCTAGAAGGCTAATTTGAAGTCTTGTTAGGCCACGACGGCAGTCTAGAACAGTCAGGTATCTTCACGTTCAGGGTCTGAATAGGCATATTGATTCGCGCTTTGTTCATCGCATTTTCAGATATCTTGTAAGCCCCTGATAAAGCTTGCCTTTTAAGCGCAAGCGGAACGACTGCATTCTCCGAGTTTTCTTGGGATTTCAAGGGCTTGTGGTATAGTTTGCGATGGTTTCCAAGCTTCCCTGAAGCTGCGGGGCCCGCGAGGGCTTTCGGATTAGGCGGCAAGGGAACCTCCAGTTGGCCCCAACAAGAGCGAGAGCCGATTTAAAGTCATGCAATTCACTATTGAACGCAGTACTCTACTGAAGTCCCTAACGCACGTTCAGGGGGTCGTTGAAAGAAGAACCACTATTCCCATATTGTCAAACGTTCTCTTGCAGGCAAATGGTGGCAAGCTTGGCCTGACTGCGACAGATATGGATCTCGCAATTATCGAGGGCGTGCCCGCGGATGTCCAGCAGGACGGATCGACGACGGTGCCAGCGCATACGCTTTACGATATCGTCCGCAAGCTACCCGAGGGATCGCAAGTAGAGGTAGCTGCCGGTGGTGAGCAGGGTCAGCTTGAAATTCGGTCCGGGCGTTCCAAACTAAGCCTGACAACGTTGCCAAGCGAAGATTTCCCAGTGATGTCCGACGGCGACCTACCGCACCAATTTACAGTGGCGGCTAGCTTACTACGTCGTTTAATTGACCGTACACGGTTTGCCATGTCGACTGAAGAAACTCGATATTATCTTAACGGCCTATATTTTCATGCTACTGATGCGAGTGGTACTGAGGTACTCAGGATTGTTTCGACAGACGGTCATCGTCTGGCTCGGGTAGAGGTGGCGCTTCCCGAAGGCGCCGCCGGTATGCCGGGTATAATAGTGCCGCGTAAGGCGGTGGGCGAGATATACAAGCTAATCGAAGAAGTTGAGGAAAATATCGAAATCTCTCTGTCAGAGACGAAAATCCGTTTCGCGTTTGGTGAGGCAGTGTTGACGTCCAAGCTAATCGACGGGACTTTTCCAGACTATGATCGTGTAATTCCATTTGGCAACGACAAGACGTTGGAGGTAAAGCGCGCTGAATTTGTTAAGGCGGTCGACCTGGTGTCTACGATTTCAACGGAGAAATCGCGGGCAATAAAACTCTCTCTTGAAGATGGTAATCTTGTGCTTACCGCCACCAGCCCGGAGGCTGGAAGCGCCCGTGAGGAACTAGACGTGGATTACAGCGATGGTCCATTGGAGATCGGGTTCAACTCCAAATATCTACTAGATATTACCCAACAGATCGAGGGCGACGATGCAAAATTCGTACTTTCCGACGGGGCATCGCCAACGCTAGTTCAGGATATGGGCGATACAAGCGCGTTGTATGTCCTGATGCCCATGCGGGTCTGAGACGCTGGTCCAGCTTTTGCAGAATGCCCTGGCAAATTCTCCCGATCATACCGCCACTCTGGAACGTTGCGCGGTCCTTCGATTGGGGCTGACTGATTTCAGGTCTTATGCGCAGTTGCGACTGGATGTAGATGCGCGACCGGTGGTACTAACCGGCGCTAACGGTGCGGGTAAAACCAATCTGCTAGAGGCGATTTCCTTCCTCGTGCCAGGACGGGGCCTGAGACGAGCACGGATGCCGGATGTAACGCGGACCGACGCGAGACCTAATATCGTGCCTGGTGCGCTCCGTTGGGCGGTAGCATCGAGCCTCGGAACGGCGGGCGGCACGGTTAAAATCGGTACTGGATTTGAAATGTTGGGAGTTGATGAGGGTGGTGGGCGCAGAGTAGTTCGTATTAATGGGACTAGGGTACGTAGTCAGGCGGTATTAGGTGAGGTTCTCGCCGCGGTCTGGTTAGTGCCAGAAATGGATCGACTCTTTATGGACTCAGCCGGCGTACGCCGGCGGTTTCTTGATAGGCTGACCGCTGCGTTTGACTCAGCGCATACCACCCGCCTTAGCGACTACAAGCGGGCCATGCGGGAACGGACCCGGCTTCTGCGTGAAGACCGGGCTGGTTTTCGTAATGTGGACATGGCTTGGATTTCGGTTTTGGAGCAGCGAATGGCTGAGAGCGGGGTCGCGTTGGCAGCAGCGCGCCGAGATTTTGTGAAAAAGCTTAGAGCAGCATTTGAGCTTGTGGTCACTCCTTTCCCATCAGTGGGAATTACTCTCATCGGTGATGTAGAAAATTGGCTTGATCAGGGAGCCGCGCTTGAGACGGAAGATAAATTCCGTACTCTTCTTATGGAATCCCGGTCGGCTGACCGTGAAGCTGGTCGCGCGTTGATTGGACCTCACCTTTCAGATATCGACGTGGTCCATCTTTCAAAAAACCGCCGGGCGGCAGAGTGTTCTACCGGTGAGCAAAAGGCACTACTCATTAGTATTGTACTAGCGCATGCTCGCCTTGTCTCGCTCAACCGGGGCGTTACACCCTTGATCCTTATGGATGAAATAGTTGCGCATCTTGATGCGTCACGGCGTGTCGCGCTATTCGATGAAATTTGTGCCGTTGGCGCGCAAGCCTGGCTGACTGGCACAGATAAAGCCCTGTTCGATGATTTAGGCGACCGGGCCCAATACTTCTGTGTTGAGAATGCCCACGTGCATATAGTTTGAGGATCGCATGACGCCACCTGCAGATACACCGCCCCCTAAAACCGGTGAAACGGAAATCAGTGATGCCGGATACGGAGCCGACTCAATTCAGGTCCTGCGTGGCTTGGAAGCGGTGAGAAAGCGGCCGGGTATGTATATCGGCGACACCGACGACGGATCAGGCCTCCATCATATGGTATATGAAGTCGTCGATAATGCCATCGATGAAGCACTGGCTGGTCATTGCTCGGAGGTAACTGTAACGCTTAACGGCGATGGATCGGCGATGATAACCGATGATGGTCGGGGTATTCCGGTAGAAATCCACGAGGAAGAGGGTGTCTCGGCCGCCGAGGTCATAATGACTCAGCTCCATGCGGGCGGGAAATTTGATCAGAATTCCTATAAGGTCTCTGGGGGATTGCACGGTGTCGGTGTTTCAGTCGTCAATGCCCTATCTGAGTGGCTGGAGTTACGTGTCTGGCGTGATGACAAAGAACACTTGATGCGCTTCAGGAATGGCGAGGCTGACGGTCCGTTGGAGGTCGTTGGGGAAGCCAACGGTAAGAAGGGTACCTCGGTCACGTTCATGCCCTCCGCAGAGACTTTCTCTATGGTCGAGTTTAACCTGTCGACACTAGAGCACAGATTGCGCGAACTGGCCTTTTTGAATTCGGGTGTTCGCCTAGTGCTAACGGATGCACGCGGAGTGGAGCCCAATTCGGTGGAGTTGGAATACGAGGGTGGGATCGAGGCTTTCGTGCAACACCTCGACCGTGGCAAGACACCGTTAATCGAGTCCCCGATCGTGATTACTGGCGAACAGGACGGCGTCAGCGTCGATATGGCGCTGGAGTGGGCGGATAGTTATCATGAGACCACGTTGTGCTTCACCAATACTATTCCCCAATCTGATGGGGGCACACATCTGGCGGGTTTCCGGGCGGCACTTACACGGACTGTAAACGGCTACGCCAACGAGAGTGGTTTGGCCAAAAAGGCGAAGGTATCACTTTCAGGTGACGACGCTCGCGAGGGGTTGACCTGCGTTATGTCGATAAAGGTGCCGGATCCGAAGTTCTCGTCCCAGACCAAGGATAAGCTGGTATCATCAGAGGTTCGTCCTATCGTTGAGAGCGTCGCAAGCGAGAAAATTGGTGAGTGGTTCGAGGAGCACCCCAATGACGCCAAGCGCGTCGTTGGAAAGGTGATCGAAGCAGCTGTGGCGCGGGATGCGGCGCGGAAGGCACGAGATCTAACGCGACGCAAAGGCGCCCTCGATATTTCGTCACTTCCGGGCAAGCTTGCGGACTGTCAAGAAAGGGATCCCGCGAGCTCCGAACTATTCATTGTAGAGGGCGACTCTGCAGGCGGATCTGCCAAACAGGCTCGAAACCGTAAAAACCAAGCCGTCTTACCACTGCGTGGCAAGATCCTTAATGTCGAGCGCGCCAGGTTTGATAAGGTTCTATCCTCGGTCGAGTTAGGCACATTAATTACCGCGCTCGGTGCTGGTATAGGGGCCGAAGACTTCAATATCGAGAAAGCGCGTTATCATAAAATCATCATAATGACCGATGCCGATGTCGATGGTAGCCACATTCGAACGTTATTGCTTACATTTTTCTATAGGCAGATGCCGGAAATAATAGAGCGCGGATATCTCTATATCGCGCAACCGCCACTTTATCGGGCGAAAAAGGGTGAGAGCGAAACATATCTTAAAGATGACCCGGAAATGGAGGAATACCTAATCCGTGCTGGTATTCGGGATGCTGTGATGACCATTAGCGATGGCGCTCAAATCGCTGGTGATGACCTTTATGATCGCGTCAAACAGGCACAGCGAGCAAAACGGCTTCTCCACCCTATGTCTTCTAAGCTTACCAATGAAGAGGTCGCAGAGCAGGCAGCGGTATTAGGGGCGTTCAATCAGGTGTTGTTAGATTCTGATGAACAGTCACGTCTCGTTGCGGATGCGTTGGCCAGACGACTTGATGGGCTCTCGGACTCTGCAGATAGGGGTTGGGTAGCAGAGATGATTGAGGGCGGAGGCATCGCGTTCCTGCGCACCCGCCGCGGTGTGACGGAAAGGCAGGTCATCGACGGTGCATTGCTTCGATCGAGCGAGGCAAGGCGCTTGGACGAAATGGCGTCTGACTTCCAGCTTCTCTACGCTCGGCCGGCAACCTTGACGGCGCGGGGCTCAGAACAACGGGTCACCGGTCCAGTAGAGTTATTCGATTCGGTACTGAATCTTGGTCGCAAAGGCATAAGTTTCCAGCGCTACAAAGGCTTGGGCGAGATGAATCCCGAACAGCTCTGGGAAACGACATTAGACCCCAATGTGCGGACGCTATTGAAGGTGCGAATCGAACATGGCGACCGGGCGGAGGATGTCTTCTCGACCCTAATGGGCGATGTTGTTGAACCGCGTCGTGAATTCATCCAAGATAATGCCCTCAAGGTCGTCAATCTAGACGTTTAGCTAGTCGTCGATATCAGCAATCCTGTCAAAACTCGCGCCAAATGCGGCGCATACAAGTACATCCTTCAACTCGGGTGCAATTCTACGATAGAAACGCCGCGCTGGCCGGTTACCCTTCAAGACCGACCAAAAAATCCAGCGCGCTCCGTCCTCTCGGCTCCGGCGCGCAACCCCAGTTATCAATGCGGTGCCAATTCCACCGCGCCGGCGGGACTCACAAACGTAAAGATCTGCGAGGTAGATCCCACGCGTGGCGCTGTCAGTATCGTAGCCCGAATAATAGACGGCATAGCCAGCAGGTATGCCTTCTACGATCGCAACCATAGTTTTGAAGGCGGGGTCGTCCCCAAATCCGTCGCGCAGGAACGCATCGGCCGAAAATCGCGAGATGCGTCCGCCATCCGATATGCTGAGGGCTCGCGCCATTTCTGCAATGCTGTTTGCATCTCCTCGTCTTGCCGGCCGAACGTCAATCGAAGTTGGGGGCTTTACCATTTCCAGTTACGGGCGCCTTTTTGTTGCCATAATAATGGGGTCGATTGATGCAGTTTCTAACTTACTACATATAACAGCATGACCGACGGAAAACGTAAAATACCGAGGCAGACCCAAAAAACTGACCGAAAGGTGGCTGACAGAATTCCAAACCGAGGCACCGGGGGCCGGGGGTCTGCCTTATCAGTGCAAAATACCAAGGCGGTAGCAAAAAGTCCGGGCGGAAGATGGATAGCCGTTCGCCTATTTAAATGGTCTTTGGTTTGTTCAATCTGGGGGTGCCTAGCATTGGCTATACTTGTTGCGTGGTATGCTTGGGATCTACCCGACATTGGAAATCTTTCGGCACCAACACGAAGTGTAAGTATCACCATTACCGATTCCGGCGGACGCGACATCGCAACCTATGGTGACTTGTATGGTGAGCCGCTTCGGCTCGCCGACGTACCGCCATACCTTGTTCAAGCGATCATTGCGACCGAGGACCGCCGGTTTTTTTCTCACAGCGGTTTCGATCCCGTGGCATTGGTGCGTGCCCTTGTTGTCAATCTCCGCGCTGGCCGGGTGCAACAGGGTGGTAGTACCCTGACCCAGCAACTCGCCAAGAATATCTTCCTGAAACCCGATCGGACCTTGCGGAGAAAAGTGCAGGAGCTATTGCTGGCGTTTTGGTTGGAAGCTAATTTTTCTAAGGAACAAATCTTTACTCTTTACATTAATCGTGTGTATCTCGGCGCCGGAACCTATGGCGTGGATGCCGCTGCGCGTCGATATTTCTCTATATCTGCAAGATCTGTCTCGCTTCACCAAGCCGCGGTCATCGCTGGCTTGCTTAAGGCACCGTCGCGCTATTCACCTCTCCGTAGCGTTAAAGCTGCCGAAGATCGCGCAAATGTGGTTCTTCGAATGATGGTCAGATCTGGTTTCTTGGATAAAAAGACAGCGCAAGAGGTCGGTACGCGCCGGTTGACGGTGGTTAGCCACTCGGGACGCCGGCGCACGGCACGCTATTTTTCTGACTGGGCACTAGAACGAGTCAACAGTTTTATCGGCCGAGCGGAGAATGACCTGATTGTCCATACTACGATGGATGCTCGTTCTCAGAAAATAGCGCAATCCCGACTAGAGGCCGTACTGAAACGCCAAGGAAAAAAACGAAATATTAGCCAAGCAGCGTTAGTATCGATGTCGCAATCTGGTGCGGTCCGGGCTTTAGTAGGCGGACGCGATTATTCATCTAGTCAGTATAATCGTGCATCGCAGTCCAGACGTCAGCCTGGGTCCGCGTTTAAGGTTTTTGTATATCTCGCTGCAATAGAGAGCGGCATGTCGCCGCAGGATACGCTGATAGACGGACCGTTGAAAATCGGGAAATGGAATCCCCGGAATTACGGCGGTGGCTACGAGGGAGTGGTAACGATAAAAGATGCTCTTTTAAGATCGATTAATACCGTTGCTATAAAAATATCTGAGAAAGTGGGTCGCCAGAAGGTCATCAATATGGCACGACGGCTCGGAATCACGTCGCCATTGAAGTCACATCCCAGTTTAGCTCTTGGCGCTAGCGAGGTGTCATTATTAGAGCTAACAGCTGCCTATGGTGTGATAGCGAATGGCGGGATCGCGGTATGGCCGCACGCGATTACTGAAATCCGGACTCGCAGTGGTGAGGTTCTTTATCGACGAATGGACGGGGCCGCAGCGCAGGTGTTGGATCCCAATACCGCGCGAGGCGTGAACGATATGTTGCAGGCGGTCGTTTCCGAAGGCACCGGGCGTGCCGCTAAGCCAGGCCGCCCGGCCGCGGGGAAGACCGGCACTAGTCAGGATTTCCGGGACGCTTGGTTTGTCGGATATACCAACGAGTTGGTAACGGGCGTTTGGATGGGTAATGACGATAATTCACCCATGAAACGGGTTACTGGTGGGGGCTATCCAGCCGAGTTGTGGAGCAGTTATACACGCGCGGCGCTAAGGGGACTGCCGATTAAACCACTAATGTCCTCGGCCAGGTTGGCACCGACCCTTTCAGGGTCAAGGTCATCAATTCTGAAATGGCTTGAACGCAACGTACAGGCGCACGAGGAAGCCCCCATTAGTGCAGACTAAGAAGACTATCAGATGAATGTCGAAGTACTTGCAGGTAGAAAACAAGCAGCATCGACGGCCCGATCCAGAAAACAGCTCATGCTAGCGGCATTACTTTTCCGTTGATGAAGCCAGCCACAACGGCACCTATGATGGCGGTGAAGGATATCTACAGTAAACTTAGCATTGATACGGCCGTGCCGGCCATCTTGGGAATTGGTGTTATTACTTCGCTCGCTAATTCGAAGTGCTGAAAGTCATGGGCTTCCAAACAGATAACTCTTAACGCTGCCTATTAGGCGCTGTCTTTATTCTGGCCAAGTGACTATGTGGTCCTCTGGATCGACCCGCTGAGACTCGTGAACAACCCTATTCTTTGTAGATATACCGGCCGTATGTACGGTTTTAGGGTCTCCCGATACCAGGGGATGCCACCATTGAAGTTCCTTACCTTCAGCCAAAAGACGGTAGGCGCAAGTTGTCGGCAGCCATTTCGCTGTGCGCGCCAGATGTGGCGTCACTTGAAGACAGTCTGGGACGCGACTGGAACGCCCTGAATAATCTGTACAGGCACAAGTGCCTATATTGAGAAGCCGGCACGCGACCTCTGTAAACGCTAGCTCGCCCGTACTGACATCTTCAAGTTTAATAAGACAACATTTTGCACAGCCGTCACAGAGAGATTCCCACTCTTGGCGGTTCATCTTTTCAAGGGCTTTTTCCTTCCAGAACGGATTTGATTTGCCCTCTCCTACTAACGTCACTTTCCGATTTCCCGTTTCAGCGCTTCGGCCATCCGCTCGGGCTTTATAGTGTGGGTGAAATGGGTCATGTAAACCCCCTCCGGGTTCATCAGAAAGACGATGGAACTATGATCCATAAGATAGTCCGTAGTGTCATCTGTATTCTCAGATTTGGAGTAAAAAACTCTGTATGCTCGGGCCGCTTTTGCGATCTCCACTTCCGTTCCAGTTAGCCCGATCATACGCGGATGAAAATTTTCGACATAAGATTTTAGATGTTCAACCGTATCACGTGTAGGATCGACCGTTATGAAGATCGGGGTGATGCTGTTCTGAAGGTCTTTTTCCAGCAGGTCCATTGCATTCGAAATGACCTGCAGAGCCGTGGGGCACACGTCCGGGCAGAACGTGTATCCGAAGTAGATGAGGTTGTAAGAACCATTTAAGTCCTTCTCGGTGCGGGTTCTTCCGGTCTGATCAGTAAGAGTGAATGGACCACCTATTGCTGCGACTCCGCGCCCCCCCGGTCCGCCGCCATAGAATACAAAAACTGCTATAGCAATGACAATTATTCCGGTGGTAAAAATAAGGATGGTTTGATACGGGCGCATTTCTTAAATTTCTAACGGTCAGATCACGGATCCGAGGTATACTAGTGGTTAATTAGATTGGCCAGACTACGCCTTTACCCTTTGAATTTGGTGAACACGTTCGTACGATGAAAAATTTTGGCACTATAAAAATGATTTTGATAGCACTCATTCTGTCGGTGCTGTCTGCGTTACCCGGACAAACGGAAATTAATCTACTTAAAAATGACGCGTTGATCGAGGCCGCTAAAGCCGGAGATCTAAGGGTTGGACAAGACCTACTTCACAGGAAACACAATATTGAAGGTCGGGAGCAGGATGGGCGAACGCCATTGTTTTTTGCTGCGTCCCGTGGGAGCGAAGATTTCGTAGAACTATTGGTCAAACACAATGCGAAAATCGATGCACTCGATAATTTGGGAAACTCACCAATATATTATGCGGCGGCAGGCAACCATGTTGGCGTAGTCGAGATCCTACTTGAGTCCGGTGCGAACTTAGATTCTCAAAATCGACGAGGGCTGACACCACTGATGATAGCGGCATCGGAGGGTAATCTTTCAACAGTACAGGTGTTGATTGACGGCAAGGCAGATCCTACTCTGACCGATTTTACCGGTCGTACGGCTTGGGAATGGGCCCATCGTTCCAATCACCGCGGTATACTGAGATATATGAGGTCTGTAGGCATAAATCGTTAATAGGTCATTTACCGCACAAACATTCAGAATAATGACTGTGTCTTATAAGAAGGTTAATTTTGTCGAATTGTCCCGACATTTTTTGGCGGCTTCCCCGCCCCCGATAGGTAATGTTTACAGCGGAGTTTTTGAACTGCATGTCAGCGCCATAACTGTCCTTAGTATAAACCGCTTGGAAATAGATAATGAAGGCGGTGGATGGGCGGCGGTCGGGCAGTAAAGTCGATAGTCAAGTTGTTTAAGTTGTCTATTCCCCCATCTGCAAAAGTTGTCCCCGATGCCGTGCAACCCGGAAAGCTATAAGAAATACCCCGAGCCCTAAAAGCAGATAAAGAATGTTTAGGCCCACCGCCCAAGCAAACCGGTCGATTATGAATACGCCATCCAGAGCAACCGCTCGCATTCCCTCGAATACGTGCGAAGAAGGCAACGCGTAGGCGACGGGCTGTAGCCAGTATGGAAGGGTGGAGATCGGATAATAAATTCCGCTTAATGGTGCGACCGCGAAGATTACAGCCCAAGCTAAGCTTTCAGCGCCAAGGCCGCAGCGAAGAATAAGCCCCGAAACGGCAAGTCCAACTGCTGCTCCGAAGATTAGTAGGTTAACGAAAAACGCAATCAGGGGTAGACCCATATCAAAAATAGAATAATGATAAAGAGCTATCGCCAGCAAAGCTGCCGGGATAATTCCAATAAAAGTTCTAATTGCGCTTATAGCTAACAGAGACAATGCCCATTCATAAGGCCGAAGTGGACTTGCAAAAAGTTGACCTAGGTTACGCGACCACATTTCTTCCAAAAAAGAAATTGAGACGCCGATGTTAGCCCGAAACATGACGTCCCAAAGAAGTACCGCTGCGATTAGGATTCCCCCCGCTCGCACGAACCATTCGGAATGTTCGTATAAAAATTGCGACATAAACCCCCAAATCAGCATCTGCATCGTGGGCCAATAGGCGAGTTCAATGATACGCGGAATCGATCCGCGAAGGAGATAGAAGTACCGCAATACCATCGCGGCAATTCGCTGGGTGGAAAAATATAGCAGCCGCCGTACTCCCGGTTATTTTTCTGCCGCCATTTCCGAATCTTCCTCGCTTACGCGTCCTCGGGAGATATCGAGAAATACGTCCTCAAGGGTACCGCGGCCGTATCTAGTTAGAAGGGCGGCTGGGCTTCCCCGGTCTACAATTGAGCCTTCTCTCATCATCACTACGTCGTCGCACATACGCTCGACCTCAGACATGTTATGCGACGCTAGCAAGATCGTTCCCTTTCGATCCCTCTGGAATTCCATGAGGTAAGTTCTAACCCAGTCGGCGGTGTCTGGGTCGAGTGAAGCGGTTGGCTCATCCAGAAAAAGAAGGTCTGGCTCATTAAGCAACGATTTTGCAAGAGATACTCGCGTTTTTTGACCGGACGACAGTTCACCAAACGGACGATCTAAGAAATCGTCTATATCGAGGTCTAAGGCAAGAGCGGTAATCCTTTCTTTGGGTTCAGGAATTCCATACAGCTTGGAATACACCATCAAGTTTTCACGGGAAGTTAGCCGTTTAGGAAGATCGACATATGGCGAAGAGAAATTGATTCTTGGTAGTATCTTGTAGCGGTGACGAAGTATGTCCGCGCCTAAGATCTCGATCTCTCCAGAAGTTGGGATAAGAAGCCCGAGTAACATAGAAATCGTGGTGGTTTTGCCCGCGCCATTGCCTCCTAGTAACGCGCATATTTTACCTTCCATAACATCGAAACTAAGTTCGTTGACGGCTAAGACTTCGCCAAACCTTTTGACGAGTCTACATACTCTTATCACTGCATCGACCATGAACTGGAATATGGATTGCTAGTCGCCGGAGGACCAGCCCGATTGAATAATTTTTCTTTTGTCTATTTGGGCTTCACTATAGCCGGCTATCGCGATAGACGTGACGAAACTAGAAGGCGAAGAATTTAATGTTGTTGATCAATGATGAGTCGGTAATCTGAATGACGCAGCTGCCCCTCTCGGACTATGCCTATGGGTCGGCGGTCGATGACCCGGTTCGGCTACGAACACTGACTCTTATCAGGTGGGTAGCAATTGTGGGTCAGGCCCTCGCCCTCCTTGTCGTCCACTTCGGATTGGGGTTCCCAGTTCCGTTGGGCCCTGCCTTTTCGGTAGTGGGAGCGTCTCTTTTATTAAATCTGTTTGTCTTGACTGAATATACCATGCCAGTGCGCCTCGGTGAGCGGAGCGCTGCCGCCTTCTTGGCGTTTGATATTATCCAGCTCGCCGCACTTTTATATTTGACCGGTGGTCTCCAAAACCCCTTTTCTTTTCTGCTACTAGCGCCGATCGCAGTATCCGCGACGATCCTGACGATTCGCAGTACGATTGCGCTATGTATTCTATCTGTCGCCAGCATAACAATGGTGGCAATTTGGCATTATCCTTTGCCTTGGGCAGAGGGAGGATTTTCTGTTCCGCAGGTATACGTACTCGGTATCTGGGTTGCACTTGCGATCGGCATCCTGTTTTTTGCGATTTATACCTGGCGGGTGGCGGAGGAAGCGCGGCGTATGTCAAATGCCTTGGCCGCAAGTCAACTTGCACTTGCGCGCGAACAGCAGCTTGCGGCTCTTGGAGGCATGGCTGCTGCTGCAGCCCATGAGTTAGGTAGTCCTTTGGGGACCATCGCGGTGGCATCGGGAGAAATAGCTCGGGAACTCCACCCAGAGAGTCCAATATATGATGATGTCCAGCTACTAATTAGCGAAACCTCAAGATGTAGGGACATACTAGCAGAACTCGCTGACCGTTCCGAAGACGGAGACGGGGAAGAGTCTCCTTTCGAGCATCTGCCGGTCCATGTGCTTGTTGAAGCAGCAGTTCAGCGGCACGAGGTCGAGGATATTTCTTTCAAATTAACCGCAAGCGGTGGACCGGGAGACGAAATTCATTCTTCACCAGTCGTTTCTCGGAGTCCGGAAATTATCCATGGACTCGGTACAATTATTCAGAATGCAGCTCAATTCGCCCGCCAAAAAGTAGAAATAAAAACGAGTTGGGATGCGGAATATGTTCGTGTTCGGGTTCGAGACGACGGGCCAGGATTTGCGTCAGGGCTACTCGAACGGCTAGGAGAGCCCTATATATCTTCAAGGAGACGATCGGAAGGACACATGGGTCTTGGTATTTTTATCGGTCGCACCTTGCTGCAGCGGTCGGGGGGAGATATCGCTTTTCGGAATGATCCCGACGGGGGTGCAGTCGTTGATATAGTCTGGCACCGCGATAAACTTGAAATACGGGATACGGAGCTTGACGATGAGCATATTGGGACAATTTGAAGACAGGACCTTATTAATCGTTGATGACGACGAGCCTTTTCTCGGGCGGCTCTCCCGGGCTATGGAGATGCGGGGCTTTGATGTTTCTACTGCGGCGTCGGTGCGTGACGGTGTTGCTGCTGTAAAGTCGGTGCCTCCGGCATTCGCGGTTCTTGATTTGCGCCTTGCGGACGGCAGCGGCCTTGATATTGTGCCAGCTATTCAGGAAAGCCGCCCCGGCTCGCGTATCGTGATGCTCACCGGCTATGGTAATATTGCAACTGCTGTGGCCGCTGTGAAGGCGGGAGCCCTCGATTATTTGGCTAAGCCGACAGATGCAGATGCCGTCGAAGCGGCATTACTATCCAGTGGTGAAAGGCTACCACCACCACCGGAAAATCCTATGTCTGCGGACCGCGTAC
Organism: Alphaproteobacteria bacterium UBA830; assembly: GCA_002295635.1. Classification (GTDB taxonomy): domain Bacteria; phylum Pseudomonadota; class Alphaproteobacteria; order MPNO01; family UBA830; genus UBA830. The sequence goes on from DBHK01000022.1 coordinate 72,048, forward strand.
GCTGGGAGCACATACAAAGAGTTTACGAACAGTGCGATCGCAATGTTTCTGAGACTGCCCGACGCTTAACCATGCATCGGCGAACCCTACAGCGCATCCTCTCAAAACGGGCCCCCCGAGAAGCGCCTCTAGATGAATTGTGAGACTTTGGGCAGGAAAGATACTGTTATTCCCAATTACTGGACCATAGGGCCGCCCGATTCACCCGTGGCCGTTGAAAACGCGGATATTATTCTCCCATATCTGCCATACTTTCTCGCCGGTTGGGATATCCGATGGGTAGGAACATCCATTAAAGGCGGCCCCGATTTGGCGGTTGAGGAATATGCTGACGGGTCCTTAAAAGTGGTGAACAGCGGATTACGACCGGCGGATCTTTCCTTCAATAACAGCTATGACGCGGCGCGCTCACTAGCCTCCGAACTTATCAATATTTATTGCGCGCGCGACCCCATGGCGACCTGTCTGCGCGCCGGGGCGGTTAGGATCGATGATGGTTTGCTAGTCCTCATCGAGGACTTCGGTCTCGAAAGCTCGAATATAGCCCTACATATGGCGGTTCTTGGATATAGGTTCTTTGGTGATCGCAAAATCATGGTCTTAAAGAGAGGAAACCAAGTGACGGGCACTTGCCTCGGCCTGTTACCTATGGTCAGGCTTCCCTTGCCGGACGACTGCGGGGATGCATTCCGTGAATTTGTCCACGGATATTCCTCTATGCAAGATGAAAATATGGCTTATCTAAAGTTATGGGACGGGGAAGCGGCTACTTTTGGTGAGACTGCACCAATCAAAGCATTTGTAATTCTTGACCATATGGCGAGCGGACAACCTGTTCTCGAATCCACCTCGGGTTCTGTTTTAATAAAGAACGCGGCATTAACAACAACTTCGACAGAGGAGATTTCTCCTAATTTCTGGTCCGGGCTGACGCTGCCTGATTCGGGGCCAAATTTCTATAATCTTCGTTTTTCTAAAAGTTTGGAGGCTGCGGTACTTCTGTCCCAAGAATTACGTACCGCCTCATCGATATGAATATCGGTTATTTCATGGCTCGAAATATTCCTTTGCCCGATCGGCCTAATTCGCGATTGGGATCCATAAAACTAAGCTGATACAACTTTCTGACTAGGGTTCTTTTGAACCCTTTTCAGTGTTAGCCTTGGTATGGTGTGCACTGAAAAACTTCAATAGCGGGCCAATGATGTCGGTTCCCAAGAAAATTCTGGTCACTGGCGGCGCCGGATTTATCGGTTCTCATCTGTGCGAACGGCTTTTAAATGATGGCCAAGACGTTCTTTGTGTAGATAACTACTACACGGGTATCAAAGACAACATTTCTCACCTAATGGAAAATCCGCGGTTTGAGATCATGCGGCATGACGTGACTTTCCCTCTTTATGTGGAAGTAGACGAGATCTACAATCTTGCTTGTCCGGCATCCCCGATCCATTATCAATACGATCCAGTTCAGACCACAAAAACTAGTGTGCATGGCGCGATAAACCTCCTGGGCTTAGCTAAACGCCTAGAATCAAAAATTTTTCAGGCATCTACCAGTGAAGTCTACGGTGATCCTCAGGTCCACCCGCAGCACGAAACCTATTGGGGAAATACTAATCCCATCGGGCTGCGGGCATGCTACGATGAAGGTAAGCGCTGTGCTGAAACCTTGTTTTTCGACTACCGTCGGCAACACGGATTACAAATCAAAGTCGCGCGCATCTTTAATACCTATGGCCCCCGAATGCATCCGAATGATGGGCGTGTCGTCTCCAACTTTATTGTCCAGGCATTGCGCGGCGAGGATATTACAATTTATGGAGATGGGTCCCAGACACGCTCATTCTGCTATGTGGACGACTTGATCGAGGCCTTTGTGCGCATCATGGAGACCGACGACGATTTCACCGGTCCGGTGAATATTGGGAATCCTGGAGAATTCACGATTTTGGAATTAGCGAAGAAGATAATCTCTACGGTGGGTAATAATAGCAAAATCGTCAACTTGCCGCTACCCAATGACGACCCCGGCCGTCGACGTCCCGATATATCCCTTGCGAAAGAAAAACTGGGCTGGGAGCCGACGATAGCACTGGACGAAGGGCTTGAGCGGACCATTTCTTACTTTGATCATCTGCTATCGAAATGATCGTTAGCTCCGGTCAAGAAGGAAATTTCACCGTCACGCACTTCCCTCGTGCACCGGGTCGCTCCGATCAGTTCTTGGGATCCCATCTATGGGATAGACGCGTCGTCCAGCATGCTTTGCTATTGTATTTGGGGTACCTTGATATAAATACCATTTCTTAAGAGTAGCAATCTTCTGCAATTCGCTTGGCCCAACCTCGGAAACCACGCTCGGTTGCTGTTGGATCGTCGTTTAAAAGCCAGTCGCGCATCGGGACGGCAAAACCGGTCTTTGGACGTTTCAGAATCTCATCCGGTAGTGGCTTGGCTAGGCTATGGGCCATATCCAATTTCCCTGGTGGTGCGGCGGAGACTAGCATGGGTGCAAGTTTTCTGAAGAAGACTGTATCGACTAGTGGTACGCGGATCTCGAGAGAATTAGCCATTCCCGCCCAGTCGGAGTCGCGAAGTAACTGACTACGCATATACCAGGTGGACTCTAATGCAGAGACTTTGGCCCTTGGCGTTTTAAGTCGGTCGACTTGTCCGCGCCTAAATGAACCCTCTTCCAGCTCTTCCCAGCCGATCTGCGCCATGTCGGGATCCATCAACCCTCGTAGCTCCCACGGCATGAAAAGTGCGCGCCTTAAAAGATAGGCATCCGGATATGTGGTCCCATATTCGAGGATGCTAGAGTATTTAGGCGATGTGACAGCACTAATAAGCGGTGAGCTTAGTTTTCGGAGCAGCCTGCCGGCGTGGCGCATGCCGGGAATCGTGCCCAGTAGTCCGGTAATTCTTGGAATTTCGTTGAAACTTTTGTAGCCGCCGAAAAGTTCATCACCGCCAAGTCCTGACATGGCGACCTTCAATCCAGTTTCTGCCGTAACCTTACTGACGAAATAGGTGTTAACGCCGTCGATCGAAGGCTGATCCATGGCTATACACAGCCGATCATATTCGTCTCGGAAGTCAGTAACTTTTACCCGCTGGGTACGGTGGGCGGTATCGTAGTGAGTTGCGACTCTCTCGGCCAACGCCGCTTCGTCGAACTCTGTACCTTCGAATTCGTCAAATGCGAGAGTGACCGATCGCAACCCTTTAGGCTGGATTTCAGAAGTAAGTCCGACGATTGTAGCCGAGTCGAGCCCCGCTGAGAGAAATGCGCCGACGGGTACGTCGGCTACTAGATGATGCCTCAACGTATCAAGGAGAGCGTCGCGCAGATCGGCTCCCGCCCATGCTGCAGAATCACCTTCCGCTGCAGCCAGTTCTGCAGTTACATCGAAATAGCGTTGTGGCGTCCGAGCACCATTACCGTCGATCCACATCGTAGATCCAGCTGGTAAGGCGCGGATATGTTCGAACATAGTCCATGGCTCCGGCACATAACCCCACACATAGAAACCCGCCCGCCCCGGCGCCGAAGGCGAGGTATCGATATTACCGCTTGCCAGCAATGCTTTTACCTGAGAGGCAAACCATAAAGTGGTGCCGTCGTCCGAGTAATATAGCGGCTTGATTCCAAAACCATCACGGGCAAGTAGAATACCACCTTTTTTTCTATCGTGGATCGCAAATGCAAACATACCCCGCAAACGCTCAACCATTGCCCGGCCGTATCTGTCATATAGATGGAGTAAAACCTCGGTATCCGAGCCAGACTGAAAGGAATGTCCAGAGGCTTCCAACTCCCTGCGAAGCTCTCGGTAATTATAGATTTCGCCATTATACGTTATTGTTAGGCGACCGTGGTCAAACAGCATTGGCTGTGATCCGCCATCGCTAAGATCGATAATCGATAACCGGCGATGTGAGAAACCGACCCGGCTATCCGCTGATATCCACTTGCCCTTACCGTCAGGGCCACGGGGGGCCATGACGTCACTCATACGGCTAAGAGAGGCGGAATCTAAGGTAGATGCGGACGTTGTGTAGGCGAAAATACCAGAAATTCCACACATTAAAGAGGCTTCCAACGCATAAAGAAAGGAGGTTTATGTATTTCGGTTAGCGGGATATCGCGAGTCAATTGGGCTATAACAGTCATATGAGGACAATCGGAATTACTTGACGCCGGGTCAGGGCGTCACCATACACCAAATAACGTTAACGCGTTGTCCGCAACAACATGGGCAATCTTCATGCAACTTCAGACCCTTTGGCTCAGGCAGGTGACCTGCTGAGTGCCGGATTTAGGATAGTGCGCACAACAAGCACGTTAGGCACACGATATGAGCATTTATAACACTAATTATTTTCATAAGCCCGGCCTCAATTTACTTATTTGTGGGGGCAGTGGTGAAGAGGTTATGAAGTATGGATACCATCTCTCATATCTTCCTAATGTTTGGCGGGGATCATTAAAAGTGAATGACCGTTTCCCAGCCCGCACAGCATTCAAGAGGTAAGAATCCAATGTTTAAAAATGGCGGAAACTTATGTGCGGGATAGCTGGTCTAGTCGGACCCTGGCCATCTTCTCTGGTCGCTGCAATGACCGAGGCAATCGCTCACCGTGGTCCAGACGGTCAAGGATTGTGGGCCGACGAAGGCGTAGCGTTGGGCCACCGGCGCCTATCAATCATCGACCTGACTGATAAGGCGGCACAGCCGATGCAAACGCCGGATGGACGTTATCTACTGACCTATAACGGCGAAATCTATAATTACCGTGAGTTGCGAATGGAGTTGGAACAGACCGGGATTGTGTTCCGGACGGCTTCAGATACGGAGGTAATGTTATATCTGTTCGCGCGCTACGGACTTGATTGCGTTGAAAAGCTAAGCGGAATATTTGCCTTTGCTGTTTGGGATAGGCAAAGCCGAACGCTTTCGTTAGCCCGAGATCATCTTGGCGTGAAGCCTTTATATTACTCAGAGCTTTCTATGGGGTTTCTCTTCGCATCGGAGTTGAAAGCCTTGACTTTGTGCCCCGACCTACCGCGCGACTTAGATCCATCCACCGTGGCTGACCATCTCGGCTACCTTTGGACGGCGGGCGGGAATACAATGCTCAAAAATGTAAAGAAACTTCGCCCTGGATCCACACTGACTGTTTCCGCCGACGGTGAGGTGAGACAAGAAAGGTATTATCGCACGCCGTACTTTGAGCCCGACACAACTTTAGGCGATGCCGACCCCAGAGCACTACAAAGGCAGATTGATGGTATCGTCGCCGAACAGTTGGTCGCAGACGTTGATGTTGGTGCGCTTCTATCCGGTGGTGTTGATTCAAGCACTATCGTTGCTGCAATGTGCCGTGCTACTGACCCGGATAAAATTACTACGTTCTGCGCGTCAGTTAACAAACCAGAGTCTGGTACTGATAACTTCGGTGACGATCAAACCCATGCGCGGATCGTTGCGAGACATCTCGGTGTAAAATTGATTGAGGTGTCGACCGACGCTGATCTGGTGGAATTACTGCCCGGCATGGTTTGGCAGCTTGATGAGCCGACAGCGGATTTCGCTGCCGTTCAAACATTCTTGCTGGCAAAGGCAGCGCGCGAAAATGGAATCAAGGTGCTGTTGTCGGGCGTTGGAGGAGATGATTTGTTTACCGGATATGGCCGGCACACGGCTGGCCTAATTTGGGCCATCGCGAACCAAATACCGGGGATGCGCTCTTTGGGCGCCGGTCTACTGGGCCTGTTTCCACCGTCTACCATTCTTGGCCGTCGGCTGAAGCGAATCGGCGCGCTTCTAGCGATGGAGGAGGACACGATGCTTGCCGATGGGATGAGTTATTCTGCGGTGGGTGCTGGAGGATGCTTGAAACTACTTTCAGCAGGCGTTCGGGACGCAATACCTGCTGATGGCATTGCGGCCGGCATACGTGCTTCTCTGGAAGTAACGCGGGGACGACATCCCGTTGAACGGTTTCTCGATCTCGAGCTTAACAGCTTCATGCCAGATCATAATCTTAACTATACTGATAAAATGTCGATGCAGGCGGGCGTAGAAGTGCGTGTTCCACTGGTTGACCATAGACTGGTTGCAGTTGCGATGGAGCTACCACTGTCAGCCAAAATTTCTCTTTTCCAGACCAAGCGCATCTTGCGATCCTCACAAAAGGACCGCTTGCCGTCCGAAATCCTGACGCGTGCGAAACAAGGCTTCGGGGTTCCGGTACGAAACTGGCTTCAGGGTGTCGCCCGCGATCTAATGGAGGAACTGACATCCTCTAAGACTATTTCTGCACGAGGTTTGTTCGATCCTCATGCTGTCTCTTCACTCAAGGCGGACTTTCAGGCTGGTCGAGTGGATGCGGCCTTCACTCTATTTCCTATGATGGCAATGGAACTATGGTGCCGCGCTCTCGAAAACACGGAGACCGTGATTGTCAATGATTAGAATTTGTTTACTGATCAACCTAGCCTTCGACTTCCCGAAAACCTGCCCCAGCAAAGTTCTGTACTTAATGAGCGGGTATCCTTTAAACGTCTTTATGGGGGCGAAATTTATGTATGGATATAGTTGCGCCTGACCTCGTCAGGCGACATAAATTAAAAATGGTTGGAATTGGTTTGGTGACATAAATGAAACAAGTCATTCAAAGCGCCCGCTCAGGCAAGTTGGCTCTTAAAGAGGTGCCTGAGGCAAGGGTCCGGGCTGGCCATCTATTAGTGCAAACCAAGGCTTCTCTAATCTCCGCGGGAACTGAGCGTATGGTTGTCAAATTCGCTCAAAAAAGCCTGTTAGGTAAGGCTAAAGCGCGGCCGGACTTGGTAAAGAAGGTGATCGATAAGACGAAGCGCGATGGCCTAGGCGCCACGATGCGTGCGGTGATGGCGCGGTTAGATCAACCGTTGCCCCTGGGTTATTCAGCGGCCGGGATTGTGGTTGAGGTTGGTACCGGTCTGGAAGGAAAGTTCCGGGTTGGACAGCGAGTTGCTATGGCGGGTGCCGGCCTCGCAAATCATGCAGAACTGAACACGATACCGGCGAATCTCTGCGCGCCTGTGCCCGACGACGTCAACGACGAAGAAGCCTGTTTCGGAACGCTGGGTGCAATTGCTATGAACGGGGTGCGGCTTCTTGAGCCACAGTTGGGCGATGTCATCGGAGTAATCGGCGTTGGACTGGTTGGCCAACTCGCGGTGCAGTTCGCAGACCTTGCCGGCTGTCGGGTTATAGCTCTGGATTATAGTGCCGACCGTTTAAAGCTCGCTGAATATGGTGGAGCGGAACTAGCATATAATCTCGGCGATGGTGATCCGACCGCCTCAATTATGGCCCTATCAAGTGGCCGAGGCTGTGATGGTGTCGTGATCGCGGCAGCAACCGATGGCAACGAGCCGTTTGATACAGCTGCGACTATTTCTCGAGACAGGGGTAAAATTAGTCTTATAGGGCTTACGGGGACCGAGTTCGATTACCGAACGTTTATGAGGAAGGAACTGTCTATCGTAGTATCGCGCTCATACGGGCCCGGGCGTTACGATCCAGATTATGAGAACCGGAATATTAAATTTCCGGTTGGTTTCGTCCGTTGGACCGAAACTCGTAACCTTGAAGAAACTGTCCGTCTTATGTCGCGACGGCGGGACCATCGGCTCGAAGTGGAACAGATGATAACGCACAAGTTTCCATTCTTGGAAGCAGAACATGCCTACGAAATGGTCGCCCAAAATACCGAATCTCATCTTGGCGTTATTCTAGAGTATGATTTTGATAAACAGGAAATGTCACCGAAACTGCGAACGCCAGTATCTGTTTCTAGAGGAGAGCAGACGGCGGGGAAATGTATTCTCGGTGTGATCGGCGCTGGCAATTTCGCACGCACCGTCTTGTTGCCGTGCTTAAAGAAGATTGATGGCGTTGAACTGCACACTTTGGTTACTGAGCGTGGGATCTCGGCCGGCCACTCCGAAGAGGTATTCGGATTCATTCACTCGGACACCGATGATAAGGCGGTTTTCGAAAATGCCGATATTAATGCAGTTCTAATTGCTACGCCCCATTCCACTCATGCCGAGCTGACGACCCGAGCGCTTGAGACAGGTAAGGCGGTGCTGGTGGAGAAACCGCTGGCGCTCGACCGAGAACAGCTCAATACAATTATCCGAGCACGCTTGAAATCAGATGCTTTCTTTTCGGTTGGGTTCAATAGGCGGTTCGCGCCCATGGCGGTACAGGCTCGCAATAGATTATCGCAGGAGGCGGGGACTAAATACGTGCTACTTCGCGTTAATGCTGGTCAGCTTTCTGAAGAGTCGTGGCAGAACGAAATTGATGAGGGTAATGGACGAATATTAGGCGAGGTGTGCCATTTTGTTGATTTGGCTCGGTTTCTTGTTGGCAAAAATATCAAGACCGTTCAGGCTTCGGCCGCATCAGTTTCCCACGGCGACTGTGATGACCTCACGGTTTCTCTAAACTTTTCCGATGGTAGTTTAGCGACTATTGCATACACTGCGCTCGGTGACCCCGCCTATTCTAAAGAACTAATTGAAGCCTTCGCCGGTGGGACGGTAATAAACATCAACGATTTCCGCAGCATGACGGTTACCTCAGCCGGCAAGGAACACAAGCCGATTCGATCTATCGAGCAGGATAAAGGCCATGCTGCTGAATTGGAGGCGTTTGCGAGGGCGGTCGCGGCGGGGGGAGCGGCTCCGGCCGATGAATCAGAGATTGTCGAAACTAGCTTTGCGACAATAGCCGTTATCGAGTCACTGCAACGGGGCAGTCCGGTGGATCTCTGATGGCTCCGCTGCAGGATGAATAGCGTGACGCCCGGTCGTTTCTGGCGGACAATTAGACACTTGACGATAGAGCAATGGATCTATCGGCTTATCTCCCGAATCCGCTACACAGTGATGGGAAGTTTTCCCAGGATGAGCCATTTGTGGGTTAAACGGTCCGCGTTAAGGCTACCTCTGCCGGATATTTCCACGCCTAAAGCGGCCGTCATCGCTGAAATTATTTTGAAATTACAAACTATCACGCATGGCGAAACATTCTTAGGAGCCCGAGATGGTAAATTTTTGTTGCTAAATCGAGAATACGATTTTGGCGGTATCGACGGCATCTCTTGGCGTGGGGAATTTCATGAAGGAAATAATCCGCTGCGGCGCATGAACCTTGCCTATATGGGCTATGTAGTGCCACTGCTCGCCGGTGGTAATCCCTATGACTTGGGAATCGTCCGCAGAATTCTTGCCTCCCTGATTGTCCAGAATTCTTGGTCCACACAGGGTGTGTTCCGCGACGTGTGGAATTCATATACGGTCAGTCATCGCGTAATAAATCTATTATCTGGCCTTGCTCTTTACCGAAAAGCTGGCGGACCTTCCGACCCTGAGGCCGAAGGAGAAATTTTAGAGCACGTACGGTTTTGCGTAGCATTCGTTAGTGTAAACTTGGAGCGCGATCTGCAATTCAACCATTTGATGAAAAACTATGTCGCGCTAAGTTCTTACGCTGCGATGTGCGAAACTGTACCGTGTTCCCTCGCTAAGCTTCGGTCTGCAGTGCCTGGGTCCGTCACTCAGAATATCCTCGCCGACGGAGGACATACAGAGCGCAGCCCGATGTATCATATACTGTCTCTCCTTGACGTTCAGATTTTTTCAGTGAGTGGACTTTTTCCGGCTGCTTGGCAGCCGCTAATGGACAATACCGTTGACCAAATGACGGCGGCAGTATCTGCTATGAGTCTCGCGGACGGTGAAATTACACTGATGAACGATTCTTGGTCGGGGGAAGCGCCGCGCGCTGATATGGTCTTGGCGACGAAGGCTAGCAGAACAAATAAATTACCGATTACCGGCTATGTGTCTTTGTCAGATGGGGGAGACTCCGTGGTGTTTGATTGCGGCCCCTGTGGACCCGAAGAGAATCCTGGCCATGCCCATGCCGATTTTCTTACCATTGAGGCCACGGCGAACTTTAAACGTTTTTTGGTCGATACGGGGGTGCCGACATATACGGCGGGCAAGGCGCGAGATCATTGTCGCTCGGCTGAGGCGCATAATGGACCGCGTCTTGGAGGAGAAGAACCGATCGAATTTTGGAAATCATTCAGGGTTGGCCGCCGTGGTTATGCCGGGTTACTGGATTTCTCAGACTTTGACGGTATCGCACCACTTCGAGTTGCGGGTTGGCAGAGCGGTTATTCCTACCTCGGAACAGAGATCAGACGATTTGTAGGGCTCTGGCCGGGCCAGGCGTTACTGGTTGCCGATCTTTGGAAAGGTCGTGGCAAAAACGCCGTAGTTAGTTTCCGGATCCCGGGTATTTGGGAGGAGAATGATCGGGGGGACTTCGTTTGCGGGGAGACCACGGTTTTTGTACGATCCTTAGTTGGGTTTATGAAAGAATCAAAGATTTCAAATCATTGGGTCCGATTTAGTGTGGAGGAACCAGCGTATCGCATCGATTTCATTCCAGCTCGCGACCATTCCCGCGGACGTTCCGCCGTTTTATTTACGTGGGACGGTGGCTTTGAACCTCCGACTGACGCTGCATTAACGCGACTTTTCGAGCAGTTGAGCTCGGCAATTCCTATAGATAATAAATTGGGCTAGAAGCTGAATTTTCTTAGACTATGCCGTTTTTTGCTACCTCTTCCTAATTGCATTGGAAGTTCAACCGAGAAGAGAGTGCATTTACCGTTGAATAGGATTCCGTGCCACTGCAAAATGCGCTATCCAGTGAAAAGGGAGAATGATCCATGGATCTTGACGCCTATTTTAATGCGGAACTGGATGAGCATGAGGCGGTAGTAGCGGTTACACGAGCGTTAAAGGCGGATTTCATCCGGCTAGCAGAAGTTAGTGAGACTGCAATTAAGGCGGGTAATAAGCTCGTATTTTTTGGTAATGGCGGTAGTGCGGGTGACGCCCAACATCTCGCAACCGAACTTGTATGCCGATACAAGGTCAATCGGAGGGCCTTGCCGGCAATCGCATTTACAACTGATACGTCACTTCTAACTGCTACAGCCAATGATTTCGGGTATGAAAAAATTTTTTCCCGGCAAGTTGAAGCTCTCTGCAATCAGGGCGATGTTGCCATTGGGATAACGACCTCAGGAGAAAGCTCGAATGTAACGCGCGCGCTGGAGACGGCGAGAGAAATGGGCGTGATGCCGGCGGCGTTGACTGGAAAGAACGGCGGAAATTTGGTTGGCCTAGCGGACCCTATCCTTATCGTACCGTCCGAGAAAACGGCGCGAATACAGGAGATGCACATTCTCCTCGGTCAAATGTTATGCGATGTCCTCGAGCAAAGTTGCACCTAATATGAATGCATTTATATCTGATCATGTTTCGAACCTTGCCTCCGCGAGGGTAGTATGTCTCGGCGACGTGATGCTCGACCGCTTCGTTTATGGTGAGGTTACGCGCGTATCGCCGGAAGCACCCATACCTGTCTGTCGAGTAATAGACGAAACCGCGATGCTTGGTGGCGCGGGTAATGTTGTTCGGAATCTGGTGGCGTTGGGCGCTTCAGTCGATTTTTTCGGCGTCGTTGGTGACGATGATACCGGGTGCGAAATCGAACGGCTGCTCCGGGATTTGATCGGTGTATCGCACACACTAACCGTCGAAGCCGATCGGCCCACTACAAGCAAAGTCCGCTATTTGGCGGGAGGGCAGCAATTGCTGCGCGCTGATAGGGAGGTTTCTACTCCGATCTCCGACTCTGTCGCTGATGAACTGTCAACGAAGGCAGGAACCGCTCTACAAGACGCGGCATTACTTATCATTTCAGATTACGGTAAGGGTGTGGTGACTGATCGTTTGGCTGCGCACATGATCGATATTGCAAATAACGCAGGTAAGCCCGTGATTGTTGATCCCAAATCCCGTGATTTTGTTAGGTACTCGGGCGCGACGCTGATCACGCCTAACTTGAGAGAGATGGCAGAAGCGGCAAGCAAAGAACTAGGGACAGAGAGCGAAATAGTTAATACCGCCCGCGATCTATTGTCCGATACCGGAATCGATACAATGCTGGTTACCCGAGGTCCTAAGGGTATGTCATTAATTTCGGCGGACAGCATCGACCATTTTCCGTCGCAGGCGCGTGAAGTATTCGATGTTTCTGGTGCGGGCGATACGGTTATTGCAACGTTATCTGCCGGAATAGCTGTTGGGTTCTCGCCGGCAGAATCAGCGAGGCTTGCCAATGTAGCGGCTGGAATCGTGGTTGGAAAAACTGGAACCGCTGTTGCCTATGCGGATGATATCCGTGCGGAGATAGAGTTGTCGAGCCAAGCCTCTTATCTGCGCGCTCCGGCAACCATTGATGTTGCCCTTGACCGCATACGCACGTGGAGAGAAAGAGGTGAGACCGTTGGTTTCGCTAATGGATGTTTTGATCTCCTCCACCCTGGCCATGTATCTCTTCTATCGCAGGCGCGTGCTACCTGCGATAGGTTAGTTGTTGGCCTGAATTCCGATGCATCTGTTAAAAAGCTGAAAGGCGAAAATCGCCCAGCCCAGACTGAAGACGCCCGGGCCGCCGTACTTTCCTCTTTAGAAACAGTCGACTTTGTTATCCTCTTTGAAGAGGAGACGCCGGAACGGCTGTTAAAAGAAATCAGACCCGACGTACTAGTGAAAGGTGCAGATTATACAATCGAAAATGTAGTAGGCGCCGATTTCGTGCAGAGCTACGGAGGTCGTATCGTGTTAGCAGATATCGTTCCTGGATTCAGTACTACGGCAAGTATTGCTCGTTTGGATCAATCCTGATCGGGCAGATCGGTATTTTCTAGAAATCTACCGGTTGGTTTCCTCTGGGTTGTTTCTGTGTCCTCTTAGCTTATTCTATTAGGCTTCGTCCTAATGTTCCGCGTGGCGGTTTCCGTATAATCCCGCTGGTGGGATTTGTCCCAACGCTCCTAAATCATATAAAATATAGGTCTTCCCGACCGCATTCACTACGGAAATTGGCTCTCAAAAACGCGCACTCTTTCATGCTCTACTTTTTTCTTGATATGGGAAGAGCTCCAACGTTCCAAACATGTAAAATTGCATACAACGAAAACCGAATTCAAATTGTAATTGAGCGCCCCACAACAGTTTTTCAGCCAATCCGCCGTAAGCGGTCGCTTGCCACTCTCGCGAAGTGGATTAGCTGTCGACGTTTGCGATTGGCGTTCAGCTTTTTAGAAATACATTCACGGCGTACTGTTGCGTCGTATGTATCGGCGACGATTATGCCGCAATCATCCGGCATTATCTCGATGGGGAATCCGGTGGGAACAGCAAAATAGAACCTCTCACAAAACGCCAGATATTGTTGCCATTTGCCATCAGCCCGGTAATCCGCTACGGAGCTTTTGACTTCGACGATAACGAAATCACCGTTCCGGTCCATCGCAATTACATCCACCCGACGTCCGTTGGATAGCTTGAACTCGGTGAGCGTACCAAAACCCAGGTTCTGGAACATTCGGCACACGCCACGTGTCACTAGGAGAGTTTTTTTTGGCGTACTGAGGCAGGTTATATGAGAACTCATTGTGAACATAACATAAACAAAAACAGAAATTTTGGTAAATAAATATTGCGCTAGAGGTAAAACAGTTGTGTAACCGGGGGGGCAAGGCTAACCACGTTATGAACGGTAACACGATGTTAATCCATCGAACATACGTATAAATGGTTGACAATACCCAACGCGTTGCGCGTGCTCGGGAACTTTCATCTGTTGGCAAAATGGATGCTGCGGCGGCGCTATATCGCAGCATTCTTAGCCAACAACCGAAAAACTTGGACGCGGCCAAGGGACTATCAAACCTTGTAGAAACCGGTGCCGTGGTGGGCGATGCCTCAGAAACTCGCAAAGCCGTCATCGAAATTGAGACTGAGGGCGCTTATAGCGTGGCCAAAATGGCGCAGACGCAGGGGCGCTTCGACGTTGCTATAAGGTGCTATAAAAAGATCCTGAATATTGCGCCAGAACACGGCGATGCCGTCTGGGGTCTCGCGGAAGCCTACTACGGTAATAAAAACCTAGACGAAGCTTTACACTGGTATCGGCGCTATGCAGAAATTTATCCCAAGGATCCAGAATCCGAGCACATGGTGGCGGCGCTTGGTGAAGGCCCCAAACCGCTACGTGCCAGTGACGCCTACGTCCGCGAAACCTTCGATCACTTCGCTGAAGATTTCGACCAGCAACTCCTTGAGGACTTAGAGTACAAGGCACCTGAGCTAATATATGGACTTTTTAAGCGTCTTCCGCTTGCAACCTCGGACGATCTCCACATCCTAGATGCAGGATGTGGAACTGGCCTATCAGGTATCGATTTCAAAAGCCACTCTGCGATTCTGACTGGGATCGACCTGTCCCCAGAGATGCTGAAATACGCCAAAGACAGAAATATATATGATGAACTTCTCGAATCCGAAGTGGCTAACTTCATGCGAGACCACCCAAATAACTTTGATATTATAATTGCGGTGGATGTTTTCTGTTATATCGGTGATCTCTCGGAGACCCTGAAGGCTGCGGAGATCTCGCTGACACCTGGTGGATATCTTATTTTTTCCGTCGAGGCGCAGTCCAAACGGGGATATTCTCTAACTGGGTCGGGTCGTTATGCCCACAAACCGGCATATGTTCGAAAGACTGCTTATTCTGCTGGGCTCCAGGAAAAGCTCTCACTATTTGATACGCTCCGGACAGAGTATGGGGCTTCGGTTAACGGTTACCTGACAGCACTTCAAAAACCGGCCTGAGGGCAGTTTAGTTTAATACAGGTCCGGAATTGTTATAAAAATTCTCCACGCCCCGAAGGCATTCTAAATCAGGGCGGCTAGGCCGAAAAGTAAGAGCTTAAAGTACGGGCCTGGGTGACTGTAAATTATTCTGAGATGGCCGGAAAAATCCGCTCATAGCCAATTCCAATTATTTCCGCGCTAAAATCGATTGGCCGTTTGATAAACGGCTAATCTCCCTCTGCAGTTCTAGGCGCTGCTGCAGGATTCCACTGACCACGTCGCATGCGGGAGATGGTACGTTGTCGGAACAGACCAGCTTTGAAAAAAGGCTCGTTCTTGGCGAATTTGTCTGCAGCGGCGCGACTGGGTACGTTGATCACCAACAGGCTGCCCGTACGTGCATTCGAATCGTCCGCGAGCGTTGCACCACCAAGGACCAGAATATCTTCATTTTTTTCGAGATAGGAAAAATGCGCAGGTTTGGTCTCGGCGCGGATCCGTGCAGCGTCACAGCCATCAACTCCGTATATCATGTATAGCATGTAGGTATTATCTCCTAAAACCCGTTAGCAAGGTGTGCCTTGAGGGGAATTCTAACAGATTGTTCCGGGATCGACATTGGAGGTTTAGTGTTTTAACTAATCCTATGATGGTAAACGCAAGTTATACCGGTAACCGACGGATCATATTTCTATGGACGATGACGAAAAAGACGATGATCTAGCTTCAGGCAAAAAGACGCCCGAACAATTTTTGCAGGGTCACACCCTCGTGGACCATGAATATGGTGATGTGCTTTTCCATGATCATGGTCCGGACGCTGATCATGATCATGATGACGAATTCTTCAATGGTCCTATCGAGGAGAACCCGCTGTGGATCGCTGATAACGTCCGGCTCAATAGCGTAGGTATTGACGTAGGCTCATCAGGTACTCAGGTAATATTCTCTCGCATACATCTTCGGAGGTTAGCCGAAGACATGACTAGCCGATACTTCGTTGTTAAACGTGAGACCCTTTTCCAGTCACCTGTAATATTGACACCCTATGAGAGTGAGACACGTATTTCGGACACCGAGTTAGGTAAAATCCTTGACGACGCTTATCTTGCCGCGGGACTGAGCCCCAACGATATAGATGCCGGTGCTGTCATACTTACGGGTGAAGCGCTTCGGCGCGAAAATTCAAAAGCTATCGCCGCTACTGTTTCCGACAAGGGTGGTGATTTTGTCTGCGCGACAGCTGGCCACCATATGGAAAGCATGCTGGCCGCGTTTGGCTCTGGCGCGGCAAAGGCGTCTCAGGATGCCGGCAAGCGTATCTTGAACGTCGATATTGGCGGCGGAACTGCAAAACTCGCTATCCTGGAGGTGGGACAGGTCAAGGCCACGGCGGCGATCCATGTCGGGGGGCGGCTACAGGTGGTCGATGAGGCGGGTAATATCATCCGCCTCGATCCGGCGGGTCGGACCCATGCGCAGCGTGCCGGCTTCGACTGGAGAATAGGCGATGCGGTGACCTCCGACCAGCTAGATCAGGTGGCAGAAGGTATGGCGCAGACCATGATAGCATCGCTTGTCGATCGTCCTATTCCCGACGATATAGCAAATTTCTATCTTACCGATCCAATCATCGACTGGGGACAGATCGACGGAGTAATGTTCTCCGGCGGCGTGGCAGAATACGTCTATGATCGAGAAGAACGAGATTTTGGTGATATGGGCAAGCGCCTCGGAACAGCTCTGGCACGGCGTCTCCAAGATGGTGCTTTGCCGTGGCCGATACTGGAAGCTGGAGAATGTATCCGGGCGACCGCGTTAGGCGCATCGGAATACTCGGTACAGCTATCCGGCAATACTACGTTTGTATCTGACTACGCCCAATTACTCCCACGACGTAACCTTCAGGTAATCCAGCCACGCTATGACTGCCCGGATGAAATCATCCCTACCGAGCTTGCAAAAACGGTGAAGGCGCATCGTAAAGCGTTCGAAGTCGATGGTGCCGATAGTGAAATAGCCTTGTCTTTCCATTGGAAAGGCATGCCAGCCTATGAGAGAATTTATGCATTCGCTCAGGGGATAAGTAAGGGCCTTGACGACATGATAGCCGCGGGAAAGCCTCTGTTTATCGTACTCGATGGAGATATAGCACAGTCGCTAGGACATATCCTGAAGGACGAGTTGGAAGTCCCCGTCGGGGTTCTAGTAATCGACGGGGTCGTACTCTGGGACTTCGACTATATTGACCTCGGCAAGATCCGCTTACCATCACGCACCGTGCCGGTTACCATAAAGTCGCTACTTTTTTCCGATGACCCGCGCACTGGCCAGCGACTAGACCACGGGTGTGCTGGTTAACAAGGTCAAACTCATTCTGATGGGCATAGAGGCGGATACGGTCATCATCATCACAGAGATCATGGTTAAGGGCACGATTGAACGTCTATCTCCATCCACGTATAAAAAGATTGGCAATCAAAGTATTCGAGATTGAAGAAAGGCTTAACCCCAAGTGCAATGCGCTTGAAAGGCGAAGAGTAGGAATATGACCGACAAAGGCGGCAAGGATGCGATAGTTTCCGATACCATGGCGAAGAAATTCGCCTCTGAGAAGGAGACGCCCTATACCAAATGGGTGAAAGACGAAGGGCTTGACATCATTTCTTCTATCTATGTCCGCAACCTCTACACGCTGGAGCTCAAACCTTGGGCTCGCCGTGAAGGAAACGGGGTGTTCCTCAACCATGATGCGTCGCGGACATCAAACGATTGCTATATATGTGAGATAGATCCCGGCAAGAAACTAGCCCCCCAGCGAATGTTGTTTGAAGAAATGATCATGATCCTATCCGGTCGCGGGTCGACGAGCGTGTGGAACGACGAGGGTGAGCGTATCACTTTCGAGTGGGGCCCTGGTGCGCTCTTCGCTATACCACTCAACTGCTGGCACCAGCATTTCAACGCATCAGGCCGGGAAGCGGCACGTTTCGTCGCAGTTACGAACCTGCCGCCGACAATGAATATCTACGAAGATCCTGAATTCATCTTTAATATGCCTTATGATTTCAAGGGCCGTTTTAACGGCGAGCCGGATTATTTTGCCGCGAAGTCGGAAACCGACGGGTTTAAATTGGTTACTAACTTCGTACCCGACGCTGTAAATCTGCCGCTGATCGAGGCTAAAGAGCGTGGCGCTGGTGGAGGGCATATTCGCTTTAACTTTGCAAAGAGTTCAATGAACGCGCATATCTCTCAATTTCCAATAGGGACTTATAAAAAGGGGCACCGCCATGGCCCCGGCGCACACGTCATCATCCTCTCGGGTGAGGGTTATTCTCTTATGTGGCCAGACGGGGAGGAACCAAACTACTACCCTTGGGAAGTCGGGACGCTGATCGTTCCGCCTAACATGTGGTGGCACCAGCATTTTAACACTGGGACCACGCCGTCGCGCTATCTTGCTTTCAAGTATGAAGGTGTAGCGGTACGCAACGCCCAGGGTGTACCTAAGGCGTGGATTTCATCGCGCATTGGCGGGGATCAGATAGACTATGCAGACGAAAGCGAACATGTCAGGACGCTATTCGAGGATGCGCTAGCCGAAAATCAACTTACGCCGGACATGGACCAGTTTTACGAAGCAGAAATTCCCGATCTGCCGGAAAAACCGGTGCAGGCGGCAGAATAGAGAGATTTTTCATATATTTCCTCACGTCGCGGGTGCGTCTAATAGCTAATAAAAAACCGTTCATGAAATTTATTTCCTGCGTTACTACCGCCATGGTACTACCAAGTTGGTGTTTTAGGCGCTTGCTTGAGATAGAGGATTGTCCATATGTTAAGGTGTGAAAAGCTTTTAATTTTTATGCTTTTTGTACTACGCAATATCGATAATCGTGTCCTTTTTGGTGCCAATGCCCTATTTTGCCGGCTGAAAATCTTTCGAACTATTGGGAAGTCATTTGCGTAACTTTCCCAGGCTGATTGTGGTTAAAAACGGCAATCCAAATTTCCTCGACTAGCCAATATCCTTACTTTCGAGGAAGAAAAGCTCTTCACAATTAATAAAGAGCGTCCTACGTCAAAAAAATGTCCCCGAGAAATAAATCGCCAATACCAGTTAATGCGGTCCCGATAGTCAGGAACCAAACGCAAAGCCAAATTTTGGGAGATCGTGAATTAACTATGAATATCGGCTGGTCCGAAAAAGATGAGGTGGGGCGGGTCCTGATAAGGTTGTCAAAAAGAGGAGATCCAAAGGCTGAACGACGCGTTGAACTTTTTTGCCGGAAAATAGACGGAGACCAATGGTTATTTTGCGACCTAACAGAGTCGCCGTAACAAAGTACTGTTGATGGCGTCAAGGTACAGAGGTATTTGCTCGAGCAATATAATCTAGATGTGGAGTGGGATGGCTCGTTTTGG
Organism: Alphaproteobacteria bacterium UBA830; assembly: GCA_002295635.1. GTDB lineage: Bacteria > Pseudomonadota > Alphaproteobacteria > MPNO01 > UBA830 > UBA830. The sequence continues at coordinate 91,291 of DBHK01000022.1, forward strand.
GCGGGGGACTATCCTTTCTAAGTGATCATTATGCCCCCACAGAACCATATTGCGCTGTGTTGCATGATTAGATTTTGTGTGCTGATTAGAGCTCTAATCACTCTACTAGTATTCGGATTCCCGGTGGTGTTCTTGACCCCTAGTTAAGTCAGGGAAGGTCGCCTCGTTCTTTCAAGTGTTCTAATCGCACAAACTCTAATGTTTTCATATTTGTAGATGCAAGTTTGACCCGAGGGGCGTAACCCGCTTTGCGTGCTTCTTCCCAGCGCATCGCACAGAGACACCAGTGGTCGCCACTTTTTAGACCCTGGAACCCATACTCTGGTCGAGGTGTCATCAAATCATTTCCTCTACTCGCTGAAAACTCAAGGAACTGATCGTCAACAATAGCGCATACGGTATGAGTTCCACCATCACGATCGCCACTGTTACAGCATCCGTCTCGATAGAAGCCCGTAACCGGATTTGTTCCACAAATTTTCAAATCTGTGCCGAGAACATTTTTTTGAACTTTAGGCATAAGCACACTACCCATTTTATTACACTTACGTATGAACATCTCTTCGAGATCAAAGGGGGGTGTTCGAGGTAGTTGTTTCTAGGAATTCGTGATTCGCCTTCTGACGATGTAGAAGGGTGGAAGATTCTATGGTGGCTGGGGCAGTCCATTCCGCTTCTTTATCGACCTCGCATCAGGATCGATGGAAAGAGAACGATCACCGTATTTTGGATGCCGACCAATTAGTGACTTGAGGAGTAGCAGAACTCAATGAGAGATCGTGTCTTTATAACGATCCATAGCTTGGCGATTTTTGCGTCGGTGGTCTTAATAGCCGGATACGGTGTTGGAGCTGACGCCATTGCTGCTGATCAAAAACGGATAGTAGAGGTCTATCTCACCAATCAATTAGATGAAGAACGAGGCTTTTGCTTAGATATTAAAGGCCACAAAACAAGAGCGAAGATTGAAAGAGGGCTTCAGGCTCATACTTGCTACTCCTACCAAGGAAGCATCTCCGTTGATCAAGGATTTGATGCCACCGAATTAACTAAGAACAAATTTTTTCTCCCCGCATTTGATATTTGCATGGAAGCGGCGTTCAGAAATGGGCAGGCGAACCTGCGGCTAAGTCCATGCCGGAATGAGAAGTTGCAAGAATTTAAATTCCAATTTGCTGGAACAATTACGCCAGCGGGAAACAGAGAATTATGTCTCACTGTGGCTGGAGGAAAATCAAGGAAGGGGGGAGGCGGCTCTCCCGTACATCTGATGAGAAACCTATCTCTTCAACCTTGCGGTGTCTCACTAAGCAATTTTCAACGCTGGGCTACTAGGGACACAGACTGAGTCCTTCGGGACCGATGACGGCGGTATTAACAAACGCTGTACCGAAGAAACGGCAGGATAGCCGGACTTTCGCGCCCGAACATCTAACTTTGTGGTCGAAAAGTTATTACGCATCTCTTGCACTAAGCGCTTACTGAGTTAAACGCTTCACATCAGTCCAAAAAATGCTCGCTGACTTTTCATTATATCCCTGCAAATTACCTCGCTTAACACAGTTCTTATATACCCATTTCTGCAAGTCAATCATACCAACGTTCTTTTCTGAAAGGCCTGTGGAACCGTCTCGTTTTTCCACATACATAAATACGTCTTTATCATAATTTATCGTGCAAGTCGGAATTATATGAGGAGCGTTAACTTTTCCTACGCTTTTGTATTTTGGACTCTCGAAATGGTGTGCTCCGTCGTAAATGAGCATCTCGACGTTTGGCATATCGTTCTTTTCTTTCATTTCCTGACACGCGAATGCGGGCGTACTGTCATCTTGCAAACCATTCACCGTAAAAATATCAGCATTTTGTGATAAAGCAGGCCCGACCTTAGCGGGACAGGCTGCATTCAGCATAAAGATGTGAGTAATTAATCTGAGGGACGGCATGGCATTTATAACAGGCAATAACTGAGACGCCAGAATTGCCAGAGATCCAGTTGAACTTGCCAAAACAACTACTTTGTTTGGCGTTCCAAATTTCTCATTCGTGAATGCTAAAGTCTTTGCCAGATCTTGTGCAATCATCGCAGATGTATATGAGCGAGTAAATTTCTTGGCAAACCTAGGCTCGGCACCATCTACAACAACGGTGCTAAATCCCATCGTTCGCATTTGCTTGGCGTAGTAAAACTCATCTTCCATATCAGGGGTACTGGACGGAAGAATAACTGCCAAACCTTTCGACTGAATGGCTTCTATTTGTTCGAACTTTAGAGAAATATCAATGTTCTTGCCCATATCACCAGACAACATTGCAGCTATAGATATTGGACTGTTGACATTAATTTTGAATTCGCCATCCGCGGCGTTAGCCGCCACCGAAAAAATAAGCGACGATGTGATAGCCCAGAAAATTCTGAGTGTCGGCATTTATATCTCCGCAATTGAACCTGACTATGTCCGTAAATTCTAAGTCTAAAATTTAGCTCATCAAGCACTCCCCAACAGCTTCACCTAGAAAAGTTCTTGGATTCAATGGTGTAATCACTGTGTTCAAAAGAGAATGGCGCACCCGACAGGATTCGAACCTGTGACCTCTGGCTTCGGAGGCCAGCGCTCTATCCAACTGAGCTACGGGTGCAACTGTACAGTTACGGTCGAGAGTAATAACCAACCCGAACCAGTCAGAACATAACGTGATCGTGTCGGTCCGGCAATTCTATGTTACGGGCTAATCTGTGTGTAGCCGAATTTATATCCTCTCAGCGCCGTTGCACGGTTGCCGATGGGAACGTGATGTCTCAAGCGGATCAGTACGGGGGTCAATGATATCGGAGTGAAGCGGACCGTCGGGTCTATTAGTGGTTAGGGAGATGAATATTTCTTCTAGGTCAGTATCGCGTGTTGATAGGTCGGTGATATGGAAACCGGCAACCCTCACAGCATCAAGAAGCTGCCCCATCTGTACTTGGCTAGGTGAAAACCGGATCAGGATGACCCGCTTTCCGGTGATCCTCGCCTCTATGCCGACCCGCTTTAAATCGTCGGGTAGGTTATCGATATCCCGGTCCACCGAGATGAGAGCCTCTTTTCGGTCTAGCCTCGCCAATAATGCCGCGGTCGAGTCTTGGGCTACTATCTCGCCGTGATTGATGATAGCGATCTGATCGCACATTCCCTGTGCTTCTTCTAAATAATGGGTTGTGAGCAAGATAGTGGTGCCTGCGCGGTTTAACTCTCTCATGTATTCCCAGAGTGATTGACGCAGTTCTACATCCACTCCCGCGGTCGGTTCGTCGAGAACCACCACTGGTGGTGAATGCACCAATGCCTTAGCGACCAGTAAGCGGCGACGCATGCCGCCAGACAGCGACCGCGCATAGACATCTGCTTTGTCTTCTAGGTCCAGCGCTTCGAAAATTTCTTGAGTTCGCCGCTGACTTTGGGGCACGCCATATAGCCCTGCCTGCAGTTCCATTGTTTCGCGCGGGGTAAAGAATGAATCCAGATTGAGTTCCTGCGGAACTACGCCGATTGAGCCGCGCGCTCGGCGCATATCCTGTACTATATCCCAGCCATTAATCTGGGCGTTACCCGAAGTCTTAATTACTAAGCCGGCAAGTATGTTAATGAGAGTTGATTTGCCCGCGCCATTCGGTCCTAGTAATCCGAATATTGCTCCCCGTGGAACCGATAAGTTGATTGATTTAAGAGCTTCGTTAAGCACTCCGTTCTTGCCCGCGTAAGTTTTATAGAGGCTGTTTACTTCAATAGCAGCATCATCCGGATGGCGAGATTCAATCATAAAATTCCATTTGGCTATCGGGTAGTTGTGAACTCGGGTAATATACACTTCTTTCGCGGATCGGCCCTTTTGGGTATCATCAGATCCAGTTAAAAAATCCACTGAGAGGCGACACGGCTATGGCGCTAATGCCACCCACCCCCGAGATCGTTGAAGTCGAAACTGTCAATGTTTCATGTGACGGCGGCGGCGGCACGTTAGGGCATCCTAAGGTCTATCTCACCTTGGTTGATGGACAGGTCGAGTGCCCCTACTGCGACGCAAGGTTTATTCTCAAATCCGGCATCGCGCAAACCTACGAGCATTAGGAAAATAACTGCGACGCAAGGGCTTAGGTCTAGTCATTATTTGAGGTTCGATCCCATCGTGCGTCCGGATGCTGTCCTCTGATAGCAAAGGATTTTACTTAGGAGATAGAACCATCACCATCTGCCGGCCTTCCATTTTCGGGAATTGTTCTATTTTGCTCATTTGTTCTAGATCGTCGCGCACTCGGTGGAGTACGTCGAGCCCGAGATTTTGGTGAGCCATCTCTCGACCGCGGAACCGCATCGTGACTTTCACCTTATCTCCGTCATTAAGGAATTTTACCATTGAGCGCATTTTCACATCATAATCATGGATATCAATATTGGGCCGTAGTTTTATCTCTTTAACGTCAATAGTTTTTTGTTTCTTACGGGCTTCGTTCTTTTTTTTCTGTTCCTCGTATTTGAACTTGCCGTAATCCATGATTTTGCAGACCGGCGGGTTTGCATTGTCTGCAACAATAACGAGGTCGAGGCCAAGAACCACCGCACGATCTAGAGCATCGTCACGGGATACGACGCCAATCTGTTCCCCTTCGGCACCAATAAGTCGGACCTCTGCTTCCTGTATCATTTCATTGATTGGCCGCTCGTCTCTTACCGGCGGCTCCATACTTGTATGTCGTACGATCGAATTTCTCCTCTAATCGTTCTCGTTTAACGCCCTAACCTGTCAAGCTCACCTTCGTAGCATTTTATTCTAACCCTTAGGCCAATGGTGATTGACATTCCTTCGCAAGTCTAGCGACGGCCTCGTTTAGCGCAAGAAATTCTTGTTCCTTGCTGCCTAAACGCCGGATAGCTACCTTGCGATCCTCGACTTCCCGTTGACCGACCACCAGCATCACCGGTACCTTGGCGTGGCTGTGCTCACGGACCTTATAGTTGATTTTTTCATTACGGATATCGAGTTCCGCCCTAATACCTGCGGCATCCAAGGCATTCCTTACCTCGACGGCATAGGCATCGGAATCCGATGTGATCGTAGCTACGACAGCCTGAACAGGTGTTATCCAAAGGGGCATGCGACCCGCATAATTTTCGATTAGGATGCCGATGAACCGTTCGAAAGAGCCTAAGATGGCTCGGTGTAACATCACAGGACGGTGTTTCTCCCCATCCATTCCGATATACGATGCGTCAAGCCGTTCGGGTAGAACAAAATCCACTTGTAGTGTTCCACACTGCCAATCTCTGCCGATAGCATCTCGCAGCACGAATTCCAGTTTGGGTCCGTAAAAAGCGCCTTCGCCGGGGTTTAGAGAATATTCTAGGCCGGATGATTCGACTGCGTTAGTAAGTGCTGCCTCGGCGCGATCCCAAACACCATCTTCGCCGGCACGCACTTCCGGCCGGTCTGCGAACTTCACCATAACGTCGTTGAAGCCACAATCCTTGTAAACGCTTAATAGTAATTCACAAAATGCTTCCGTTTCAGATGTAATTTGATCTTCGGAGCAGAAAATATGGGCGTCGTCCTGAGTGAACGCGCGCACTCGCATTAGCCCGTGCAGCGCTCCCGATGGTTCATAACGGTGACACGAACCAAACTCGGCCATCCGCAGGGGTAGATCACGGTAGCTAGTGATGCCTTGGCGAAATATCTGGACATGTCCTGGGCAATTCATAGGCTTTAGCGCAAAAATACGGTCGTCCTCAGTTTCGGCCGTGAACATGTGCTCGCGGAACTTATCCCAGTGGCCGGATGACTCCCACAACCCACGGTCAATCAGCTGTGGCGTCTTGACCTCAACATAGCCGGCCTCATCCAATCTCGCCCGGATGTATGTCTCAAGAGTACGGTATAGCCTCCAACCTTTAGGATGCCAGAATACGCTGCCAATAGCCTCTTCCTGAAAATGGAAAAGCTCCATCTCTCGGCCAAGGCGCCGGTGATCTCTCTTCTCGGCTTCCTCCAGCATGTATAGATGGGCTTTTAACTCCTTTTCATCGCGCCAAGCTGTGCCATAAATTCGCTGCAGCATCTCGTTACGAGAATCACCGCGCCAGTATGCTCCCGCCAACTTCTGTAGCTTGAACCCCTTACCAACATGTCCGGTAGACGGCATATGGGGACCGCGACAAAGATCTTTCCATCGACCTTGTCGGTAGACCGATATGATTTCCCCGTCAGGAATACTCTCGATCAGTTCGGCCTTATATTTCTCGCCGATGCCCTTAAAATGTTTTACAGCCTCGCTTCGGTCCCATTCTTCACGCACGAAAGCATCGTCTCGTTGGATAATTTCATGCATTCGGGTCTCGATCTTCTCCAGATCATCGGGAGTGAACGTTTCTTCGCGGGCAAAATCATAATAGAAACCGTTCTCGATCGCTGGGCCGATTGTGACTTGTGTGCCGGGATAAAGTTCTTGAACTGCCTCGGCCATAACGTGAGCTGCATCGTGGCGAATTAGATTCAGTGCTTCATTGGACTTGCGGGTGATAATTTCTACATCACTGTCATGGTCAATTTCGCGTTCAAGATCAACGACTTCTCCATTTAGTTTGATGGCAATCGCAGCCTTCGCTAATCCCGGACCTATTTCCGCTGCGAGCCGGGTGCCGCTGACTGACCCATCAAATTGTCTTACGCTGCCGTCCGGCAACGTTATAGAAACAATGCTCATGATGATTTTATAGGATCCACGAGTAAACCATAGAGCCGGGCATTTAAAGCAATCTTGACGCCTCGGCAACCTTTGAGACACTGAGATCCCTGAGATTTTCGCACCTCAGGATAGTAACATCTTTGCCTCGGGGTGCCGAGATATCTGGGTTAGACGCGTTCGAAAAAAGTACCACACTTGGACAGCCACAAATTGCAGCAATGTGTGCTGGTCCGGTGTCGTTGCCAATAGCGCTGACCGCGTGGCGCGACAATTCCGCGATATCCGCGAACGAGGTCTCGCCGGCGATCGATCTAGCGTTGTTATCGGCGGCAATATCTGCCGCGAGTTGTATCTCGTCCTGCCCGCCGATCACGATTGGTAAGATACCTTTTTCGGATATCGAGGCGGCAATTTCGCGATATGAGGCAGCTGGCCAGCGTTTTTCCGGCCGGTGTGCGGCGCCTCCCGGGATAAGAAGCACGTAATTGTCTGGGAGGGAAAAGCGCGATACGTCCGACGTTAGCCAAGATAGATCAGGAAAAGGTGTTTCCGGTATCCCTGCCATTGCTAATTGGTCTGCCTGGCGCTCGATAGTATGCATGTTGTTGCGGTTATTATTGCAATGAGGATGCGATGCGCCAAATGCAACGCCTGACCATTCCGGGCGGAAAAAGCTTCGCATCAGTTGGAAATACCAAGCCGATCGACTAGATGTTTGTAGATCGTAGACACGGGTAAACCGCGCGCCACGAAGCTGTCGTCGTAACCTTTGTATCGCAATTATGTTGATACTTGACGGACGATCATCGATCCAAACATCGTCGAACAAATTGGATGCTCGGCCGATCTCCGCAAAAGGTTCGGTGGTTAGAAGTACGATCTCGTCATTTGGATGTGCCGCACGGATTGCATAGAATGGCCCCGTGGCTAAAATAAAATCGCCTAAGGCCCCAAGCTTTATGACTAGAATCCGCTTTCTAGATTTTTTCATCGGATTTTATATAGTAATGGGCTGATTTGATTATCGAATAGTAATTCATTTGTTTAAGAGTTCTTCGTAAACAGCCAGCGTCGCGGCACACATCTGGGGCTTCGTGAATTTTTCATGAATATGAGAAATGGCGCGCCGTGCAACAGCTTCGCGCTCATCTCCTGTCATCGCAAGCGCGGTTTGCAGAGCTAGAGCTAATGCACCGGCGTCATTGGGTGGAACAAGCCAACCGGTTTCACTTGCGATGACGGTTTCGCGCGCCCCCCCGTGATCGCTGGCGATAACTGGTCGTCCCATTGCTTGTGCTTCCGCGGCGACGCGGCCGAATGCCTCCGGATCGGTTGAGGCAGATACTACTACATCTGCCAGCATGTAGGCCGCGGCCATATCCCGGCACGGCCCTGTTAGGTGAATGATTCCCTCTGCACCACTGCGGCCGATCTGTGCTTCCAACTCAGCCCGGTAACCGCTTCGGCCATGGCTATCACCGACGAGCAGTACACGCACATCATTCCTTTCCAGTTGCCTTGCGGCTTCGATTAGTACGCTATGCCCTTTCCAGCGGGTGAGGCGGCCCGGTAACATGATCACCGGTGCTTCGTCGGGTAGCCGCCAATTCCGCGATAATTGTATCATCCGTTCGGCTGAAACAGCAGCCGGATTAAACTCATCCAAGTCCACCCCGCGCGGAATTATCCGGATACGCCCCTCGGGTACATCGTATACCTCGGAAAGATGACGGCCGATAAATTCGGAAATAGCGATCACGCGGTCACCCCGTGCCATTATGGCATTATATGCTTTCTTAGGCGGATTATTGAATTTGTATCTACCATGGAAGGTAGTCATGAAGGGTACATTTGCCCGCAGAGCTGCTGGTCGGGCACTCCATGCTGGAGCCCGGCTCCGCGCGTGGACCAAACCAACATTCTTTTCTGTGATAATTTTAGTAAGCGCTCCTATATTTCTGCGCATCGTGAGCGGATTTTTGCTATCCAAGGGCAAAATTACATGCTCTCCGCCAGCCCGTTCTATCTCGGACACCAAATGGCCACCCGCAGATACCACCACAGCTCGGCGCCCTGCTGCTGTCAATGCAGCAGTAATATCAACCGTGCCCCGCTCGACGCCCCCGATTTCGAGGCGCGGTAGTACTTGCATAACCGCCGGCGCTTTCGCATCCCGCGCCAGGACGTTATGACTTGAGAGTATTTTCGTGTCCCCGGATATCATGAAAGGTGTCGAAAACCCATGAGTGAAATGATAGAACGACCGCCCGAGATCCTACCACGAGAAGACGGCACTACAATCGCCTACCGACAGATTGACGGCAAGGCTCCCAGAATAGTGTTTCTGGGGGGCTTGATGTCTGACATGCAAGGTACCAAGGCGATTAATCTTGAGAACTATTGCCGTGCCGCCGGATGCGGATTTACACGACTAGACTATAGCGGCCACGGCGAGTCGTCAGGTGAGTTTAGAGACGGTACCATCAGTGACTGGTTGGCCGACGTTCTTGCGGTAATAGATCAATGTACGGATGGACCCCTGGTGTTGGTCGGTTCGTCTATGGGTGGTTGGATTATGTTGCTAACTGCTCTAGCCCGACCGGACCGGGTAGTTGGTTTGATCGGAATAGCAGCTGCGCCGGATTTCACCCGCGATCTTATGTGGGGAAAGTTTAATGAAGAAGTTAAAAACACGTTGATCAGGGATGGAGTCTATTATGCACCTTCGGAATCCGGAGATGAGCCATACATCATTACGATGAAACTAATTGAGGATGGACGAGACCATTTACTGCTAGATAAATCGATTCCACTGAATTGTTCGGTGCGCCTATTACACGGTATGCGCGATGAATCTGTGCCATGGATGACAAGTGCTCGGCTCGCCGAAAAAATATCCTCGGAGGACGTAAAGATTTTTCTAGTAAAGGATGGTGATCACCGTTTGTCTCGTGATCAGGACATTGTTTATCTGACGTCTATTCTAGAAGAATTACTGGATGGAGTTTGAACGGCGCCTACAATGATTAGAGACCCAACACTGCCCGAATGCCAATCCGGTAATTCGGGAAGGCTAGTTTCACGCCAAGTTCAGTTTTTATTAGATTGTTATGCACTCGCCTATTTTCGGCCCAGAAAGTTTTTACCATTGGTGACATTTCGGCTTCCTCTATGGGGATAAGAGGTGGTGGAGCTACCCCCAAAAGACCACACACATAAGATGTCACATCTGCCGGGGCTGCCGGCTCATCATCGCACACGTTGTATATACCACCCGCTCGAGGACTCGCGATAGAAGCCGACAGAATTGTCGCTATATCCTCGACATGAATCCGTGAGAATACCTGTCCTGGCTTAAAAATTCGTCGCGCAGTTCCCTCTTTTACTTGGTCCACAATCGACCTTCCGGGGCCATAGATTCCGGCGAGTCGAAAAATGTGGGTTGCAATTCCTTGGCGCGCGCCCCAGTCCAGCCAAGTGCTCTCAGCATTTACGCGCCGCTGGGTTCGAGAGCTGCCGGGTTGTAGTTTAGACGTTTCATCAACCCATCCGCCATCACGGTTTCCATAAACACCCGTAGTGGATAGGTATCCGATCCATTTTACCGATGTGGTTTCTGCAATTAGGTCGGCGTGATGGAGAAATGTTGAATCACATTCCTCGTCGGGGGGAATAGATAGTAAAACATGGGTCGCGCCATTCAGGAGGTCTGGCGGGTCCATCGGTACTGAGCCATTAAAAATTGCGGCCTTTATACCCAAAGCTGCCAGAGCGCGTCGGCGATCCCGACCACGACAGGTACCTCGAATTTGCCATCCCTCCGTATCAAGGCGTCGGGAAAGCGACATGGCCGTATATCCCAAGCCGAAACAGAACAACACGCCAGGTGTTGGGGGAGCCGTTGAAATTGCCAAGAGACTTGCCCTCCGCGTTGGTGATCACAAATTTAGGCATTATGAGGATATCTCGGCAAGACCCACGCAATTATTAGCTAATTACTTTGGTCTTGAAGGCGGGTTTTTTGCCTTATTATACACCCGCTAGTATCTCAGGACTGGCCCCAGCCTGTTAATTCCAATGCACTTTTCGCGTGCTTGACCTCCTACGCTGATTGTATGTTACTCGCCCTAAGTGTATCCCGGATAGGAGTGTTGGACATCAACTTACCCGCCGAAATATGCGACGGTTATGCAACCAAAAAAACATCGGACGGAGATCATTATACGTATTTCGCTGGATTACCTCAGCCGATCGGTTTGGTCTGATGTGCGACGGTAGTGGGATCGGCGAAAACTAACGGTAAAAGGAATTGGTTAGAAATCTAAATCTGCGTAGTGCTTTGGCGGTGGCTCGCCTGGAATATGATCGGCTAGAATTGCCCGAAAAGACGGGCGTGATTTGAGTTTAGCGTACCATTGACGTGCCGGTTCATGGTCTGCCCAAGGTACGTCATCGATATAGTCGAGGCAAGATAGGTGGGCACCAGCGGCTATATCCGCCATGGAAAAGTCTTCCCCACCGAGCCAATTACGACGTTCGGTAAGCCATGCGATATAGTCTAAGTGAATATGGAAATTTTCGCGGCCGGCGCGGATAGCTCGGGAATTAGGAGCACCTTTGCGCATAAGCCGCTTCATGAGTTTCTCGCCGACTAGGTTTTCAGTGACCTCCACGTTGAACTTGATATCGAACCAGGCGATGAGGCGGCGAATTTCCGCCCTTTCTGATGCCCCCCCTGGATATAGCGGCGGATCAGGGCAGATTTCCTCTAAGTATTCGGCAATAGCACCGGAGTCAGAAATTACCGGCCCGCCGTCCTCCACGAGAACTGGAATGTCGCAGGCTGGGTTCAGTGCCAAGAACTCGGCCCGTCTTTCCATAGGATTCTCCGATTTCAGTTCGAAGTCGAGTTTCTTTTCGGCTAACGCGATACGCGCTTTGCGGCAGAAAGGCGATAGCCAGAGATGATAGAGTGTGCGCATCGACAGTCAGTCTACCCAAAGCGCCGCGTCTCGGAAATGGCTGGCTTCAAGCCGCCTTGCGAGGCAACTAAGCCCGCAATTCGTGGCTTTGTCCCAAGGTGACTGGTTGTTCATATCGATGGATCATCTCCGTTGGAACCACCTGCCAGAACCTCTCGCGTTCGGTGTTCCAGTGATTTAGCATTTGTTCAGCGAAAGTGGACTGGGTTTCCCGCTGATGTTCTTCGATTGCGCGCTTAAGTACGTCCTCCCAATAGGAGGTCTGAATGCGCTGATACATGACAGTGTCATCATTAACATGATCGACGAATGAATCCTCCGAGTCGTAGACGTAAGCCATACCACCAGTCATGCCGGCGCCGAAATTATCGCCAACAGCGCCTAGGATCACCACTATTCCATTAGTCATGTATTCGCAGCCATTTGATCCGCAACCTTCGACTACGACTTCGGCGCCGGAGTTACGAACAGCGAACCGTTCACCAGCTTGCCCGGCAGCGAAAAGCTTACCGCCGGTGGCACCATAGAGAACGGTATTACCAATTATGGTGTTATCGTTGGATTTCCGAGGGGCCGCTGTTGGTGGGCGCACCACAATGGTTCCCCCCGAAAGACCTTTGCCGACATAATCATTGGCGTCTCCAAAAACCTCAAGCTTTAGCCCCTGTACAGAAAATGCGCCGAGGGATTGCCCAGCAGAGCCGCGTAGTCGAACCGTGATGTGGCCAGGCTGAAGACCCTGCATTCCGAATCGACGCGTAATTAGAGAAGAGATCTTGGTGCCAATAGCGCGTTGGGTGTTTCGGACATTGTATTGAAGTTGCATTTTCTCGCCATCTTCCAGCGCTGAACGGGCGTCTTCAATCATTTGGGCATCTAGTGTTTCGGGCACTTCGTTTCGGCCCGCGATCGTGCAGTAATGTGCACTATCACCAGGATCTGCCTGAACTAACAACGGATTTAGATCAAGATCGTCTAGATGTGGGCTGCCGCGACTTACTTGGGTCAAGAGTTCGGTGTGCCCGATTACCTCCTCAATCGAGCGCGCACCGAGAGACGAAAGAATTTCTCGCACCTCTTCAGCGATGAAGCTAAACAAATTGACGACCTTTTCTGGAGTGCCAATGAATTTTTCACGCAACTTGTCATTTTGAGTGCAAACTCCTACAGGGCAGGTATTCGAATGACATTGGCGCACCATTATACAACCCATAGCGACCAACGAAGCTGTCCCGATCCCGAACTCTTCTGCGCCTAGAAGTGCGGCGATTACAACGTCGCGTCCGGTTCGGAATCCGCCATCAGTCCGAAGAACTACCCGGTGGCGCAGCTGATTCAGTGTAAGAACCTGATGTACTTCGGACAGTCCCATTTCCCAGGGTAGGCCGGCATATTTGATCGAAGACTGTGGACTGGCCCCAGTACCACCAGAATGTCCCGAAACTAGGATCGTATCTGCGTGCGCCTTAGCGACCCCTGCGGCGATGGTACCTATTCCTGTCTGCGCAACAAGTTTAACACATACCTTGGCATCCGGATTAATCTGCTTAAGATCGTAGATCAATTGTGCGAGATCCTCGATCGAATATATATCGTGATGCGGCGGGGGCGAGATAAGGGTTACACCGGGCGTGGAATGCCGTAATTTGGCGATCATTTCCGATACTTTGATACCGGGTAGTTGTCCCCCTTCGCCGGGTTTGGCCCCCTGTGCTAGCTTGATTTCTATCTCACGGCAATTGTTGAGGTATTCAGCTGTGACCCCAAACCGGCCGGAAGCGACCTGTTTTATGGCACTAGACGCGTTGTCGCCGTTAGGTCTTGGTTTGTAACGGGCCGGGTCCTCGCCGCCCTCGCCGGAGTCTGACTTGGCGCCAATTCGGTTCATGGCGATCGATAAAGTTTCGTGTGCCTCTGGACTGAGGGCACCCAAAGATATACCAGGCGATACGAGCCGCTTGCGGATCTCGGTGATTGACTCTACTTCTTCGATCGGCACTGGGGTCTGCTTGGGATCGAATTCCATCAGGTCACGTAGGCTGATCGGGGCTGATTTGTTTACTGCTTCCGCATATTTTTTGAATGTAGCGAAGGAGTCTGTTGCGACCGCCTGTTGCAAGGTATGCATCTGCTTGCCGTCGAATCCGTGCGTCTCTCCGCTTTGGCGATATCGATATATACCGCCTATTGGCAACGCCATGATCTCCTGATCAAATGCGCGTTCGTGAAGTTCTTGGACTTTACGTTGAAGACCTGATAGCCCGATACCTGAAATTCGCGAAGTCATACCGGGGAAATAACTCGAGACTAGCCAACGACTTAGGCCGACGGCCTCGAATTTATAAGCGCCGCGATAGCTGGATAGGATAGAGATACCCATCTTGGACATGATCTTGAGTAGTCCTTGATCGACTGCCTCACGGTATCGCTGCACGCAGTCGAACAGCGGCACTTCCCCAAACAAGCCACGGCGATGGCGGTCGATTATAGTCTCCTGTGCAAGATAGGCATTGACCGTTGAGGCCCCGACACCGATCAGAACGGCAAAGTAATGAGTGTCTATACATTCCGCGGACCGGACATTGATGGATGTATAGGTACGGAGCGCTTGATCTATAAGATGCGTATGAACTGCCGCTGTCGCCAAGATCATGGGTATAGAGGCGCGTTCTGGGCTTATATTACAATCCGACAGGACTAGGTGGGCTGCACCACCGCGCACCGCATCCTCGGCGATTCTTTGTAGTTTATAAATCGCCCGCCTTAGGGCATGTTCGCCCTTTCCTGGACGAAACGTACAGTCTAGTTCAACTGCGGTGGTCCCCATATATTCGCGCATAGCTGAAAAACTAGCATTCGACAGAACCGGGCTGTCGAGCTGTAGTAGCCGTGTCTGGCTTTCGTTTTCGTCCAATATGTTTCCTAGGTTTCCTAGCCGGGTTTTCAGGCTCATCACCCTGTATTCACGAAGCGAGTCAATGGGCGGGTTTGTGACCTGGCTAAAAGATTGACGAAAGAAATGATGCAGTCCGCGATACTGATCTGATAGAACAGCCAGCGGGGTATCGTCTCCCATCGAACCCGTGGCCTCCTTTGCATCTTCAACCATTGGCTGAAGTAAAAGTTCCAATTCTTCCAGCGTATAGCCGGCGGCGACTTGTCGGCGCCGTAATTCGTCGCCAGTGAATTTTGCGTCGGCTGCTTGTTCCGGGCGGATGACGGCATCAATCGGTTTCATATTTTTAGACCATTCGCCAAATGGTTGAGACGTCGCAAGCTCTTGTTTAAGTTCCGCGTCGCGGTAGAGTTTGCCCTCGGCCATATCTACAGCAATCATTTGCCCTGGGCCCAAGCGGCCTTTTTCGATAATCTCCGTTTCCCGAATCGGCACCATCCCGGATTCGGATCCCATGATTAGGAGGCCTTCGGCGGTGACAGTGTATCGCATCGGCCTTAGGCCGTTTCGGTCGACGCCTCCGAGCACCCAGCGACCATCCGTTGCGGTAATTGCCGCGGGGCCATCCCAAGGTTCCACTACGCAGTTACAGTAACTATAAAAATCGCGGAGTTTTTGACTCATAGATGTTTTGTGCGACCAAGCGTCGGGGATCAGCAGACACTTTGCCATTGGAGCGGTCCTTCCGCCGCGGACCAGCAACTCAAAGGCGTTATCCAGAGAGGCTGAATCTGAGTTACCCGGCGCGATGATGGGCTTGATATCCTCTATATATTTTCCGAATGCATTGTTCGTCAGCCGCGTTTCATGGCTACGCATCCAGTTTACGTTTCCGGAAAGTGTGTTGATTTCGCCGTTATGTGCCAACATTCGAAACGGTTGCGCTAGCCGCCATGTTGGGAAGGTATTTGTTGAATACCGTTGGTGGTAAAGCGCGAAACGCGATACGAATCGTTCATCCAGCAGGTCAGGATAAAATGCTGATAGTTGTTCGGCTAGGAACATACCTTTGTATATCAGCGATCGGCACGACAGAGAGCAAATATAGAAATCGGGGATGTTCTCCTCCCGGGAACGGTTCTCTATTCTCTTGCGGATAATGAATAGATCTCTCTCAAATTTCTCCATATCAACATCAGTTGGACCCTCTATCATTATCTGCTCGATTTCTGGGCGCGTTGCTGATGCTTTATCTCCTAGCGCCGAGAGATCGATTGGCACTTGGCGCCAGCCATAAATCGGGTAGCCAAACTTTAAAATCTCTGCCTCGACAATAAAGCGGCACCGTTCTTGCGCTTCTAGATCTGTACGCGGGAGGAACGACATGCCGACCGCAATCGGTCCGTCGCTGGCGGTATGTCCTGTCCGCCCAACGTGATCGCGGAAGAAATCTTGTGGGATTTCCACTAGTATGCCGGCGCCGTCTCCAGTCATACCATCGGCGTCGACCGCACCGCGGTGCCATAACGCCTTCAAGGCCTCGATTCCGGCCTCTACGACCTGTCGGCTAGGTTTTCCGTCCATGGCTGCGACTAGGCCGACACCGCAAGCGTCGCGTCCGTCGGTTTCGACAAACGCATCATTCTTCAGCCGTGCAGCGTCTCGCTCGAAGCGGTTGACGAAAGCCTTGGCTGCTGTGAAGGGGGTCCTAGGTGTGTTTTTCAGGTTGCTCATACCTGTTACTCCGCAGCGATGGCAGTTACGTTTGCCTTAATATAAGCGTGGATACCCTCAGCAGCGTCGCGCCCATCCCGGATTCCCCAGACGACAAGAGACGCGCCACGTACGATATCTCCGGCGGCAAACACACCATCTAGGTTCGTCATCATAGTACGGTGATTAGTCCGAACGGTTCCCCATTTTGTGACCTGAAGCTCAGGCGCGTTGAACAGTGTTGGTAGATCTTCGGGATCGAATCCAAGAGCCTTGATCGCAAGATCCGCCTCGGCGTTGAATCCGGAGCCGGGGATAAGTTCCGGGGTTTGACGCCCGGACGAATCGGGTACACCGAGATGGATGCGCTGGGCGCGAACTGCTGCGACAGTTTTGTCGCCGAGGAATGCTTCGGGTGCTGCCAACCAAGAGAACTCCACGCCCTCTTCCTCGGCATACTGCACCTCTCGGCGGGAGCCTGGCATATTTGCTTGATCACGGCGATATAGGCAGGTCACGGAGCTAGCACCTTGACGAACTGCTGTCCGTACACAATCCATAGCCGTATCTCCACCACCTATTACGACGATCTTTTTGTTCTCCGCGTTGAGGCTACCGTCTTCAAATGCAGGGACGGTATCGCCTAATCCCTTGCGGTTGGAGGAAATCAAAAAGTCTAGTGCCGGGACGACATTGTCGAGCCCAACGCCAGGAACTTTTAGGTCCCGCGCTTTGTACACGCCTGTTGCGATGAGCACGGCGTCGTGGCGGTCGCGAATTTCCTGAAGTGTTGCATCTCGGCCAACCTCGAAATTACGGTGGAACTCTACGCCCCCCATTTCTAGGAGGTCGACCCGGCGTTGCACTATTTCTTTTTCCAGTTTGAAGTTTGGAATGCCGTAAATTAGGAGGCCGCCCATACGGTCATGGCGGTCATAGACATGTATTCTATAACCTTTCCGGCGTAACTGTTCTGCTGCCGCCATTCCGGCAGGGCCGCTGCCAATAATTCCTACAGACATCTCGAGTTCGAAAGGTGGCGAGACTGGTTTTACCCAACCGCGTTCGAACGCAGTATCAGTAATATATTTCTCGACCGAACCGATTGTGACTGTCCCGTGTCCTGATTGTTCAATGACGCAGTTACCCTCGCAGAGGCGGTCCTGCGGACAGATGCGGCCACAAATTTCCGGTAAGTTGTTGGTGCCAGAGGATACCTCAAACGCTTCCTCAAGTCGGCCTTCCGCTGTGAGCTTAAGCCAATCAGGTATGTTGTTGTGAACTGGGCAGTGGACCTGACAGAAGGGTACTCCGCATTGCGAGCACCTACTGGCCTGCTCGGCCGCAGAGTCCGGCCTGTAGCGGTTGTAGATTTCTTCGAAATCCTCCCGGCGCTGTTCTGCGGCGCGTTTCCCAGGCATTTCCTGAGAGATGTCGACGAACTGAAGCATTGTGTTGGCCATATTTCCCCACCGCGTGCCACATATTGGCGGCCGCGCCCAGCATTTCCTGTTTAGGCTGTATCTGCCATAATACCTCATCTGGGTCTTGAAGGCGAGGAGAAAATCCCCAATAGGACATATAAACTGTCTTAATAATATCTAAAGGTATAAACTAACCCCCAGTCAGGCAAATTATGCCCTAGCATTTAACTGAATGATACCAAAATGGTACTAATAGTTTGTTTGGGTCGACTCAGTCATTGATGTATAGAGCATTTTCATAGTTTTCGGGGCTGTTCCTCTTGCCTTTCCGGAGAAAGCATTGACGCTCATTCAGCTCACCATCATCGCCCTAATCCAGGGTATCACAGAATTCCTGCCAATTAGTTCGTCTGGCCATCTTGTCTTGATCCCGGACCTGACCGGCTGGCGAGATCAGGGCTTGATTATAGATGTAGCGGTCCATTTGGGAACTTTGGGTGCTGTAATTATTTACTTCTGGCGAGATATTTGGATGATTCTCAAGGGCTTAATTCGACCCGGTAAAATTCGCCGAAACCAAGGTTTGAAGCTAGTCTTTCATATGTTTATCGCGACCTTACCTCTGATTATCTTCGGTGCAATAGTCTATGAACAGCTCGGTGACTCGTTGCGCAATGCCGCTGTGGTGGGCTGGGCGACTTTGGGTTTCGCGATACTACTATATCTGGCCGACCGTTATAATATAACCGTCAATCGAATTGAACATATGACTTGGGGCCGAGCGCTTGCTATTGGTATAGCCCAAACATTAGCTCTTATTCCCGGTGCTAGTCGGGCTGGTACCAGCATTACAATGGCCCGAAGCTTGGGTTTCGAGCGGACAGAAGCTGCCCGTTTCGCGATGCTTCTGTCCATTCCTGCAATCCTCGCTGCTGGGTCAGGCGCTACGCTTAAAATAATCGAGGCCGAAATGTTGCATTTGCTAACCGATGCGCTTTTCGCCGGCGCAATAGCATTTATCGCTTCGTTCATGGCAGTAGTATTGATGATGGCTTGGCTTAAACGAGCCAACTTCACGCCGTTCGTGATTTATCGGATATTACTTGGAACTGCCATTCTGGTCTGGGTTTACAGCTAAGAAGGAGTGTTTTCAGCAATTTAATCTACCCCTCCCCGCTTGATGTTAAGAATGCCAGATGCCGCGCCTATAGCGTTGTAGATACGTTGGCAGGACAGAATCGACGCCGGTTGCCTGAATCCCTAGGTCTTTTAGACCCAGCACTTTGTCGGAAGTAATGTTATCTTTTCGAAGCAGCCTTACCTGATCTCTGGTGATTGGTGATTGGGGTCCGAAGTTCAGGGCGGAAGGTACCGCAAAAGCGAGTTCTGCGACTGCTGCCTGAATATGGGCGACCGGAAAAGGCAACGGAAGCAGTAAACGCCGTCGTTCGATTGTCTTCAGAGTGATTTCCATCAGTTCGCGAAAAGTGAAAATGGTGGATCCACCCAGTTCGTATGTTAGGCCCGCCTTGGTAGGGTCTCCGGCTACCACAGAGACGGCTTTGGCTACGTCACCTACATAGACCGGCTCGAACCTAGTGTGGCCACCGCCAATCAACGGAAGAAACGGCAACAATCGAGCCATCGAGGCAAATTTATTAAAAAAATCGTCCTCCGGGCCAAATACTATGCTCGGACGCAGAATCGTCGCACCCGGGAAGGATTCCTTTACCCCCTCCTCACCCAACCCCTTTGTAGAGGCATAGACAGAGTTAGACGCTGGGTTGGCGCCGATTGCCGACATTTGAACGAACGTGTCTGCCCCTGCTGCTTTTGCTGCTTTTGCCACCCTTGTGGCGCCTTCCGCCTGAAGATTGACGAAGTTTTGTGCGCGGTTGTTCTGGAGAATACCGACTAGATTGATGACCGTATCCGCGCTTTTTACAGCCGCAGCTACGGATTCATCATCCCGAATGTTCGCCGCTATTGGTACAATCTGCCCTACATCGCCCATAGGCTTCAAGAACCCAGCCCGTTCTGGGCGTCGGACGGCAGCACGTACTCGAGCACCGGACCTCGCGATCTCACGTACTACATATCTGCCGATAAAGCCCGAAGCGCCGAAAACGGTAACGACATCCATAGAAGATATGCCCATGCTATTTACAGTGTATCTCGGTGCAATTCCGAAAGGGGCGAAAGAGAAGTCACGCTAATAAAGAGTGGTTAATATTGCGTCAACATATATGGCAAAATCAGTTGACATTGACCTGAGCCAATTGCATACCCACGCTTCGTTTTGGGGTAACCGGCGAACGGAGGCCCAGGTGGCGGAATTGGTAGACGCGCTGGCTTCAGGTGCCAGTGGCC
>DBHK01000019.1:0-3231 GCA_002295635.1 Alphaproteobacteria bacterium UBA830
GCGGCTGAGGCCATTTTTTTTGCCTAATTTTATTATTGCGCTTTGCCGCAGGACCGCCGATTTTGGTTATTCTCCCTGTAACATTCTAGCCCCTGCTAAACGCTCGTCTTACTCAGGTAAGACCTTTTTCCGAAATCCGCGATCGCGCTTAAGAGACCATTCTCGGCTCATTGCCTCGTTTCTGGAAAAAAACCTTTCCGCATAAAGTAACTCCCAAGTTCGTCCTCTGGTAGATTTAGCTCCAGTTCCAGAATTGTGGGCCAAGAGCCGAATATTTAGGTCTTTTGTCCACCCCACGTATGTTCGCCAACCGCCTCCATCTTGACTGCCGAGAATGTAAACGAAGCTATATCGTTTTTCGATCAATCGACCGAAATCCTATCAGACCGCTTTTTGGCGCGTCAGCTGTTTAAGCAGCCCCGCCCGCCGTAAGACACCGTCCAGCCGCTTCTCGAGTTCTTTCGTTGCTGGAGCCATAGGGAGGCGATGTTCGTTTTTCGGCATGATCTTAAGTTTTTTCATCATATATTTCATAGCGATCGGGTTCGTGTCGAAGAACACTGCTTGGTTGATTTCGAATAATTCGTAGTGAAGTTTCTGTGCTTTCTTAAGATTGCCAGCTGCTACGGCATCACACATTTGAGCTAGTTTTTTTGGTTGCAGGTTGCCTACGGCGTTCATGAGTCCACACGCTCCCACGGCCATCATCGGATAGGATAAATCCTCCAACCCAACGAAAATACGGAAATCCATACCGAAATGGTCGAGACATTCGGACGCAAAACCCAAGTCGTCTACCGCATGTTTCATGCCGATAAAATTCGGGCAAGCCCTCGAAATTTGGTCCAGCGTATCAAGGGTTACTGATACCGCAGCCCGACCGGGGATATGATAAATCATCCACGGTAACTTAGTTTGTTTCCCTAGCAGTTTGTAATACTCTACCAGGCCTCTCTGCGGCGGACGGCTGTAATAAGGTGTAACGATTAGTAGTGCATCTGCGCCGGCCTTCTCCGCATGTTCGGTAAGAGCTAAAGTTTCTTGAAGATTTTGTGACCCGGTGGCCGCGACGATAGTTAGCCTTCCGGCGGCAGCTTTGATGGCCACATCTACTATTCGATTACGTTCCTCAATCGTCAACGACGCAGGCTCTGATGTGGTTCCGTTGACTAGGATGCCATGTGACCCATTCTTGACCTGAAACTCAACCAGTCCGGCGTATGCCTTAAGGTCGACCTCCCCATTGCGGAATGGAGTGATTAGCGGTGGTATGGAACCACAGAGGAAATTTTTCGGCAATTTTATCATTGTGAGGTCTCCCCATTACGGGTTTTCGTCCCGGAATTATCAAAAAACAGGTTGTCTCGATTTGACAAGCCCATTGATCCCAACAAACAAATGGGGTTACGGAACTCTTTTATTCACCAGCTTGACGTAACTCTTCTGCGTTGGTTTCGAAACCCGAGTTGGCACCAAGAACAGACCAAGGGTGCTTTAGTTCCTCCTGCCAAAGTAGGCTCTCCATGAATATGTTTAGCGGCTGGTCTTGGACTGTCAGCTCGTAGACGGATTCGTCGTAGGATGCGTGATTGTGAATACCCCAGCCCGGTGCCGACAGCATTAGATCCCCAGCCTTCCACTCATAAACTTTGCCTTCTACGGTGGATCGACCCGTTCCATGGAAATAATAGTTGATGGCCGACGAAACATGGCGGTGAGGGCGGTCAACGATTTTTGGCGGTCTAACCGTCATTGTGGCAAAAAAGTTAGGTGTGGTGCCGTTGAACCGTGTAGTCATGGGATTAAACAGAAGGTAGAGGCGTCTTCCACGATAGTCAGAGCCCAGCGCGGTTAGCTTGTCCAGTTCCGCCTTAACATCTTCCCACGGCCAGTGCAGTGCATTGGAGTCCACAGATGCTGGGTTAATAAGCGTTTCGTATGGCATCAGCCAAGCACCATCATCGTTTAGTTGAAACGTGCCATAGGGGCTCTTGGATGTAGCATCTGCGGCGTCGGCTTCTGCGCGGGCTTTCTCTTCCGCAGCCTGTTTGTTAGCGGCATCTAAAAGATCCATCATCGGAGGTGGTTCCTCATCAATGATGTGGACATTCATTTTCTCTAGCAGAGGTGCATTAGAGTATGTCAGGCGCACGTGTAAATCTTTGGAATCATTTACGTGCCAGTAGGTGCCCATCGACGGAAAGTTATAGACATCGTACTCCCGGAAGGCGATTTTCTTACCGTTGATTATGGAGTGGCCCTCGCCCTGAATGCAGAAATTCACTTGTGTAGAATTGTGCCGAATTGGGGATGTCTGTTCACCGGGCTTAAGCACCTCAATCGTAACGCGAACTCCCGGATTCAGCCCGGGCCCTGCCCCAAGCTCCTGCCATCGTGGGTGAACGATGAGCGATTGTCTCCGTCCATTTTCAGGTCGCGGTTGATCCGCCAGGCGTGCTATTTCCTCGTCCATCTCTTCCTTGGAAATCAGGATAGGTTCCCATAGGTCTAATTCTTTCGGGTTTTTGAATCCTGTTCGGTCAATGAATTTTGCATTTTGGCTCATATCATTATCTCCTAGTCGCCCAAAAAGGCGGCAGAATTTGAGCGAATTACTTAGAGACCTTAGTAATCAAATGTATCCAACGTCAAGTATTCGGTTATGCGTTTTCTCTAACCTTTCTCAGAGGCGAGATTGGCTCCCAATTTTTGCAATAGGTCGCGTAACTGAATGAACTCGTCGTCGGATAGACCCTGTGTTGCAATGTTGTTCACTTCAATCGCAAGCGGCATTAGCTCCGATTTCATTTTACGGCCTTTCTCGGTGAGAAAAATATTGATTGTGCGGCGATCTTTGGAGTTACGAACTCTCTCAATCATGCCGCTACGGGCTAATAGTCGCAGAGCACTTACCGTTGTCGGTTCTGTTGTGCCGACACGCCGGCTCAATTCGCGCTGACTGAGTCCTTCTTCATCCCAGAGGGCCCGTAAAAAATACCACTGACCTGGGGTAATCTGGTGGGATTGAAGACGTGTACGGATAGCTCTCGCAAACATTAGATGCGCGTCGCGAATGAGGTAACCCGCACTATCTTGGAGCCGCAGGTTGATGCTAAATGCGGAGGCCTCGAACTTTGCGTGGGGAAGATTCAAATTCGCCCCCTATTTGTGAGCTCTTCGAATTGTATTCACAATATATCTTATTGCTTGATATAAAATAGGACAACTAAC
>DBHK01000019.1:3623-43176 GCA_002295635.1 Alphaproteobacteria bacterium UBA830
CGGGAGTAACTCGATTTACGGGAGATAATCCTCCAAATTGACGCCGGTATGGCCAAACGGCATCGCGGGGGCGAACCTTGACCTTGCATCCGCTTGAGTAACCGCCGGTTTGGTCGCGTCGATAATCACTTTCGTCCCGATCCGGTACATAGCACTCATCCCCGGTACGATGTCCGATACATTGTCCAAGGACCAGATCCTTGTATTAGGTATCTTCATTACGTCCTGAGAACCGTGAACGCGGGTTGTCATAGACCAGAATATCTGGCGAAGATCGGATGCGTCAATATCGTCATCCACTGCGATAGCGATCTTCGGGTGTAAATAAGGGCTAGACAATGCAGACATCAAGGCAGTTTTTGCTTGGCCTTCTACTCTAGGCCGGAGCTTCAAAACAATAGCCATAAGGCCTGAAATGCCAAGGCAGCGGACATCGAGCAGATCCAAGCCACCTTCCACATTTTTGAGATGGTCTGTTATAACTGTCTCGATACAGGTTCCGGTTATAGACTGAGTGTCTGTCATGGGGGCACCGCACTGCATAGCATAAAACATAGGATCCTTGCGGTGGGTGATTGCCTTTACCTTAAAAATTTCGGTAGACCCCTCCATCGCGTATGTGCCGGTGGCTTCCCCGAAAGGCCCTTCTTCCACCGTGCCGTCAGGCAATACCTCTCCCTCAATTATTATCTCCGCCTCGGCGGGGACTTCAATATCAATGGTTTCGCATTTTACCAAACGGACTGGATCGTCAAGCAGGGACCCCGCGACTTCTAGCTCGTCAAGCCCGTAAGACGAGGTGAATCCTGACGCGTAGTATATCGCCGGGTGGGCGCCAATTACCATCGCCACTGGCATCGGTTCGTTTCGTTGCTGGTACTTCTGATAAATTCTTAGTGCGTGACGTGGGCAAATTAGAAAGCCAGTCTGATCGGGACCTTGGATTTGCTGGCGGTGTATCGACATGTTGCGGATGCCAGTTTCCGGATCCTTAATTATCGCCATACCCGATGCGATATAGGGAGACGGGTCTTTCTCCGCATGCCAAAGTGCTGGGACCTTGGTTAGGTCGGCTGCACTACCTTTGAGAATAACTTCTTTAACTGGAGCCTTGTCTTTGTTCACTTCGACCGGTTCAATTTGGCGTTTTATCCGCTCTACCAACGTCGGAATCAAATCCTCTTCGCGGATACCGAGCGCGATTGACCATTTTCTCCTGTCGGTAATCACTTGGTTGACGATTTCCCAACCTGGAAACCCTCTGAGATTTGTGAATAGCGTAGATTTACCAAGACGATCATATGCCTTCCAACCAATGGCGGAGACGTTCTTGTGAGGATCTACTTCCTTGGTAATACGGATCAACTCGCCTTGTTGTTCAAGATTTGCTACGTGGGCTCTCAGCGATTGGTCGCGCATATCGAATTCCTTGTTTACAATCTGCCCACACATACCGGGAGCGGGTCATGAAGAAAAGCGTCAACGATATCGGCGGAGAAAATTGGGGGCCGATTAATCTAAGTCAAAAGGAAACGCCAGAGTGGGCAAAACTGTCGACAGCGTTGCGCGGGGCGCTGGGCGAAAAAGGCGCAGGCCTCGTTAGCCTGCACGAGGGTCGCCGTGCCAGGGAAGAATTGAGCTATAATATCTATCATTCCCTTGGTTATTTTGAGATGGGGATGCAGGCGATATACGATATTTTGGTGCAAAAGGGTATTCTAACTGAAAATGAAGTTGAGGATCGTATTATAGCGATAAGAAATAACTCAGGACCGTAGTTGAAATACTTATCCCATCGACGCAATATGAGGCAAAAGAGGTAGAAATCATGAACCAGCGTCAGCACGACATGGGCGGAATGGATGCAGGGCCTGTCGAGGATTCTGCTCATAATGCCGAACCTTGGGCCAAAATGATCACGTCACTTGCCGCCGCGATGCGCGAACATGATGTTATGCGCATTGATGAGTTACGCCGCGCACTGGAAGATCTGCCGCCCGAAATTTATGAGCAAGACTATTTTGAGCGCTGGTCGGAAGCCATGGTTAACCTTCTCGAGGAAAAGGGACTTTTAAGCCGGGACGAAGTTATCGGACGGATGGATTCAATAAAAGATAAGCTAGGAGCCTGAATATGCCCATTTTCAGTGTAGGAGAACGCGTGCGTATCAAGAACTCCCATCCACCCGGTCATCGCCGAACACCTTTTTATGCGCGCGGCAAGACCGGGGTTGTTGAGCGCTACTGCGGAGACTTCAAGAACCCTGAAGAATTAGCTTATGGTTTTGACGGGACGCCTAAACGCGAGCTTTATCGCGTGCGGCTAGCGCAGATCGACATCTGGGATGACTACAAAGGGCCAGAAAGCGATACGCTAGACCTAGAAATTTATGATCATTGGCTTGAAAAAGCTGAAGGATAGAGAAATGAACAACGATGACCGCACCGCCCATGACCATACACATGAACATGACCATCCTGGTACAACTCCCGATATAAATGAGACCGGTTATTACGAATTGATGGCCGAGGCGATGAAGGAACTACTTATAGAAAAAGGCGTGGTCAGCGCTGACGACGTGCGTCGCAATCTCGAATTTCTTGATAGTCGAGATCCGGTTGATGGCGGCCGCGTCATTGCGAAGGCTTGGACCGATCCGGATTTCAGGAAGCGCCTTCTAAGCAACGGTACCACAGCAGTCCAAGAATTAGGCCTTACAATGGGTGACGCGGAATTAGTAGTCGTCGAAAATACTGACGACGTACACAATATGATTGTCTGTACGCTTTGCTCCTGCTATCCGAGAACGTTGTTAGGGTTGCCGCCGGACTGGTACAAATCCAAGAGCTATAGGTCTCGTGCCGTCGTAGAACCGCGATTAGTGCTTAAAGAGTTTGGCACCCACGTGCCCGAAGAAAAAACTGTTCGGGTCCATGATTCAAATGCCGATATGCGTTACCTGGTTTTGCCACAACAGCCAGAGGGCACGGAAGGCTGGTCTGAAGAAAATCTAGCAAGAATTGTCAGCAGAGACGCCATGGTTGGGGTTGTTCTACCCCGAGTTTGAAATGGAGGCGCCGCCGACAGTTTCTCCACCTTTCAGATGCCTACTCGGGTACAGTTGACGAATAGGTAGAACGCTAAGGTCGGCTCAAATATCGTAAATTTTTAACCGGACCCGGGTTGCTTCCGGGTGGCGAGCCATATCCCGATAAAAATCAGTACAATCCCCACGGCGTGATAAAGGAAAAACTGTTCACCGAGCAGAGATGTTGCAAGTAAAACGCCGAACACGGGCGCAAGATAAATGAAATATCCGGCGGTACCCGGGCCGACCTTCGAAACGGAATAGGCCCAGAATATTTGCGCTAATACTGATGGGCCCAACGTCATAAACCCTATCGACCAGATAGCTGTATAGTTCACGGGCAGGGGGCGTTCGAAAAAATATACTTCGATTAGCCATAGCGGGAACATGTAAAGTGCAGCGAAACCGAACATGCCGGCCATTAGTGCGCTGGAAGTCAGTTCTTGCGGTGCACGGCGGAGGAATACCGCGTATATCGAATACGACATAGTCGCTATTAGAAGGATAATATCGCCCGTGTTGAAGGTTAACCCAAATACAACGTCTATATCGCCACGGGTTACAATCACCGCTACCCCAGCAAACCCCAACACTACTCCTGTTCCTTGGCGCATGCCAAACCGGTCACCTAAAATAATAAATGCAGAGATTAGAATGCATATCGACATCAGACCTTGAAATAGAGCTCCGTTAATGGCTGTCGTGTATTGCAAAGCGACGTAGTGCAGAGCACCGAAGCCAATGGCAGAGGAAAGTGCCAAAAAAGAGATATATCTCCACTTCTGTATAACAAGTTTGCGGTGACGCCACAGTTCACCTGATGTCCAGGTCAACACGATCAAAAAGGCGAATAGCCAGCGCCAGAAATTTATCCCCATTGGTGGTATCTCGCCGGCAACGTGGCGACCGACCACTGATGAACCAGCCCAAAATAAAGCGCAGAAAGTAAGTAAGACGAATGGAAAGATGGGGGAATTCTTCATAATGCGGTAGTCTTACCTCGACGAGAAAATGTTGCTAGCCAGACGCCGGCGGCGATCAAGGTGATGCCAATCACGTGATAAGACTTGAACGGCTCATTCAGAATCGCGGTCGCCATTACAACTCCGAATACCGGCGTCAGATAGATCATGTAGCCCGCCTTTGCGGCCCCGATCCTACGCACACCTTCAGCGAAAAAGGTCTGCGCTAACACCGACGGAAATAGTGCGATGAAAGCGATTGTCATCAGAGACGTCTGCGTTATGGGCATTGGTCGGACCCACAACCACTCGACGATGAAGAACGGAAAAATATGAAAAGTCGCGAAAACCATACAGAGGAACATGAAACTCATCAGGTCAAACTCCGCCGGCCGCTTGTATAGGAATACTGCATAAGTGGCAGAGCAGAAGACGCCGAGCAAAAGCAGTGGATCGCCGGGATTAATCTGCATCTGTAATAGCAGACTAATATCGCCCCGGATTACGATCGTTATGAGCCCAAGCATACCGAGTGCCACACCGATCCCCTGCCGCGTCGTTACCTGCCGACCTGCAAACAAGATGCCTATAAGTACAATGCAGATTGGCAGCGCCCCCTGTAGCAGGTTGCCGTTAATCGCAACTGAATATTGCATCCCAATGTACACAAGACCGTTGAACGCAGCCATGGAAAGAAACCCCATCCCGTTGAGTAGCCAAAAATATTGTAAAACGATGTTGCGTTGCCTCCAGGTATTACGGAGTGCAAAGGGCGCAAAAATTAGCGCCGAGAGGAACAGCCGCCAGAAGGTAAGTGCCATCGGGGGTACTTCATCGGCTGTGGCGCGCGCGATATTTGTGTTTGCCGCCCATAAAAGAGCGACTGCCGCTAACATCAGATATGCGATTAGGCGGCCGCGCGCCGTTGTCGGGGTGGCATCGGGTGCAATAGACTCAGTCATTGGCGGAGGCGGTTTTTGTAAGGTTTGACGA
Source organism: Alphaproteobacteria bacterium UBA830 (assembly GCA_002295635.1). GTDB lineage: Bacteria > Pseudomonadota > Alphaproteobacteria > MPNO01 > UBA830 > UBA830. The sequence goes on from DBHK01000019.1 coordinate 8,667, forward strand.
ACGCCGGAAGGTCGCAAGCCAAATGCCGACTAATACACAGGTGGTGCCCGCAATGTGGTACCAGAATAAATCTTCACCGAGGATGACGATTGCAAGCGCGCTAGCGAAAATGAAGAATAGATTCCCAAAATATCCTGCTCGGGCCGAGCCAGCGCGGTAGGTGCCTTCGTTCCAGCATGTGGTGCCGATGACACTCGCCATCACTGCTACATAGAGTACGAATAGTACACTGTTTCGCGTGACCGGCATTGGGCCGACGATGGTGTGTTCGTAGAGGTATAGGGGGAAGAGGCCGATCACCCCGATCAAGGCTATCGTGGTCATGAATGACATTATATCAATTGTCTTTGGTTTCCAGCGCATTAAAAAGGCCTGCCACGCCCAGATAAACACTGCTGCTAGCGCCCAGAGGTCACCTTCACCCAGCTGCAGGGTCAGCAGCACTCCAATGTCCCCACGGGTGACAATGAGTGCCGCGCCGGCAATGGAAAAAACGATGCCTAGCCATTGTTTGCCGTCGATCCGCTCTCGCAGTACGGCTAGACCGATTAATAACACCAGCACCGGTAAGATCGACTGGATCAAAGTGACCTGAACCGCCGGCGCTTTCTGCAGTGCGATGTAGAATACTGCGTTGAACCCCGCGACCGATATCAGTGCAAAAGAAGCAACAAATTTCCAGTGAAGCAAAATTTCGTTTCGTTGCCGCCAGGTGCGCGCGCCAAAGATGGTAGCGAAGATCAAAAAGGCGGTGACCCAGCGCCAAAAGGTAAATGCCAGAGGCGGGATGTTCTCATCCACTGTTGCGCGCCCAACAGTGGAATTACCGGCCCACATAAGTACCGCTAAAACCAGGAGCCCGTATCCGGACAGTAGCCGTTTTCGGGCAAAGGTGCTCGAAGATTTGATGTATCGAGAGTTGTCAATCAAGTTGGGGCCTGGTGGGTGGATAATAGGGGAATAATATGGTGGTGGCGCAATATATGTCCTGCAGCGCTCCGATACCAGACACGAGACTTGACAACACTGGTCAAACGACGTGTGCCCGCGTTAAACAGGGACATGATAGGTACTGAAGTTATGGACTATTCATTATGGGAGCTGGCCGTAATCGCCGGCATCTATTTAATCGCCGGGGTAGTGAAAGGCGGTATCGGGCTGGGTCTCCCCACGGTCAGCGTCGGGCTGATGGCTGCGTGGCTTCCAGTAGAACAGGCCGCCGGAATTCTGATCATTCCAGTTATTGTGACCAATATTTGGCAGGCATTCTTCGGTACGGCGCTCAAACTGGTGATAGCCCGTCTATGGACTTTGCAACTTGCATTGGTGGTCGGTTCGTTGGTATCGGCTGTTCTGATTGCTGGGGTAGATACTGCTGTTGCTGCCGGCTTACTCGGTACGATGTTGATCGTGTTCGCGGCAATTAGTTTGATCGGGAAACAATACTCTGTACCGGTGCAATCTGAACGTCGCCTTAATCCGCTGATGGGTTTTGCAACTGGTTTAATCTCGGGCGCTACTGCGATTTTTGTAATTCCCGTTGTTCCTTATTTACAGTCCCTGAATTTTTCTATGGGCCGGCGTAGTGATGAAGATGACCGGGCCGACATCACCCGCGCCATCAATGACACAATGCAGAAGGACGCGCTAATACAGGCAATGGGGGTCACTGTGTTAGTCGCAACCATAGGCCTTGCTATTGGGCTTGGTGCCCGCGGAGAACTGCCTGTCTCGGTAATCGCACCAGGGGTAATCGGAACAGTCACGGCCCTTGTTGGCATGGTCTCCGGCCGAATGATCCGCAACCGGATGTCTCTTGAAAAATTTCGCCGATGGGTCCTCATAGGTCTGATCTGCCTCGGAGTTGTTATGGTGGCTCGGGCAGCCGGATGACAACTGTAATTGGTTTTTTTTGCACCATTTCCTTGCATTTGTAACAATGTCGTTACTCTTACGGAGACCCCGATATGAACCCGCCTGATTCTGCTGACAACTTCACTCTGATCGATGCCACGATCGCTGATATCCACGCTGCATATGCCGCCGGCACGCTGACCTGTCGGGCACTGGTGGAGGCGTATCTAGACCGCATCGAAAAGATTGATCGGGCGGGCGCAAAGATCAACTCAATCATTTCACTCAACCCGCGCGCGTTGGAACAGGCCGATGCGCTAGATGCATCTTATACGAAGTCCGGCCCTGTTGGTCCGCTGCATGGCATTCCGGTTGCGATGAAGGATCAGGGTGATGTGAGGGAGATGCCCACCACCATGGGTTCGGTCCTCTTTGATGGGCATATGCCGGAACGCGACAGTTTCGTCGCCGCGAAGCTACGCGACGCGGGCGCCATCTTCATTGCCAAGACTACTCTAGGAGAAATGGGCGCGGGCGACACTCACGGCTCGCTATTCGGCTCCACTGCCTGCGTCTACGACACCTCGCGAACGGCTGGTGGATCCTCTGGTGGGTCTGGCGCGGCAGTATCGGCCAACCTGGTCACGGTGGCCGTGGGGCAGGAGGGCTTCGCCTCGATCCGCCGCCCAGCGATCTGGAATGGGATCGTCGGTATGCGACCGACAGCGGGGCTAGTCAGTCGTGGCGGCGTCTATGCTGGCTGGCCGTCTACCAATGGTTCGCTTGGCCCCATGACGCGGACGGTGACAGACGCTGCTCGCATGCTTGACGTCATGCACGGTTTCGACGCTGATGATCCCATTACTGGTCGGGGAGTGGGGAAGGCGCCAGTCTCCTACGTTTCTGAATTGGGAGATGGCGGTATGGCCGGCAAGCGCATAGGTATCCTTCGGACTGTCATGGGCTATCACTCTGAGCCCGATTCAGATGACTTTTACGCCGTTGATGCACTGTTTGACAATGCGGTTGCCGACCTGTCGAAGGCAGGGGCGGTGGTTGTTGATCCCGTTGAGATTCCGGGGATGATAGACCTTTTGGCTCAGCGCTCTGCCGACGGTGCGGCCGAAGAGGAATCCTTCAAAATCTATATGGCGGGTAGTGCCAATCCGCCGTTTGATACGATGGATGATGCTCGTAAAAATCCTAATTTTTCTGATACCTATCGCGGTGTGCAGACCCGATGGGCCGTCGATAAATCTCAAGAAAAATTCGCTGTCTATACTGTCGCGCGCGAAGAACTGATGACGCGCTTTTTGAAGGTGATGGCTGAGAACAAGCTGGATGCCATTGTCCATAAAGCAGTTGAACATACCCCCACCCTAATTGCGGATGGGACAGCGTCACCTTGGACCGATCAAAAGGGTGCGCCGCACCTGAACACCTTTTTAATATATGTTCCTAGCGTGGTTGTCCCCGCTGGGTTCACTGACGGTGGGCTTCCTGTGGGAATTACATTTCTGGGCCGCCCATATTCGGATGCAGAGATGCTAAGCCTCGCATACGGTTACGAACAGGTAACCGGACATAGACGGGTGCCGGAATTGGGATAGGGCACAGATTCTCCCTAATGGAGCTCGATTGCTTGGACGGAGAATCGCTGCTGGATCTGAAGAGGGGCCGGTAGACTTCGTTCCTAATTGGCCTGTGCAATCGATTGCACAGGCCCCACGCCGCATGTAAATTCGTTCCGGTCAACAATGGGCTATGCGGAGCTTTAGCGAATACCGCGCCGACTTTGAGGGAGGCTAAACTGATGCCGCAGGATCTGTCCGAGACTTCAGCTTTTTCCGGCGATGACGATCTGAACCCAAATTATAGTTGGGACCGGGCAATTTCGGCGCCCGGCCACTCAGCAGTGGACTTCGAAAAACGTGTCGATTTCGACCGACTGCATAAGTATCGTTTGGCGCGGTCGCATGAAGCGCTGGCTGCCTCCGATCTTGGTGCTTTACTATGTTTTGATAACAATAACATTCGTTATCTCACCTCCACAGTGATCGGTGAATGGTCGCGCGACAAGGTCGCCCGCTACGCCATGCTAATGGGTGACGTCGACCCGCACTTATGGGATTTTGGATCGGCGGCAGCGCATCACCGATTGCATGCTCCTTGGTTGCCCCAAGATCATTGTCATGCCGGTATGTTGGGGCTACGTGGTACGGTCCCGCCCGCAGCCGGACTGATGGAAAATGCAGCCAAGGAAATAAAACAGATGCTGGTTGATGCAGGGTTGGAAAACATGCCGCTCGGTGTCGATATCTGCGAGCCGCCGATGATGCTAGCGTTGCAGGCCGAGGGCGTTGAGGTGCGTGATGGCCAGCAGGTTATGCTTGATGCGCGAGAGATTAAGAACATTGATGAGATCGTTCTGCTGAACCAGGCGGCCGGTATGGTGGATGCGGTCTATCACATGATTGGAGAGGAACTCAAACCGGGTGTGCGAGAGAACGATATCGTCGCCAAGGCGAACGAGATGCTTTACGAGATGGGCTCTGATGACGTCGAGGCAATCAACGCAATATCGGGCGAGCGCTGCAACCCGCATCCTCACAATTTCACCGACCGCATGGTGCGGCCCGGCGACCAGGCATTTTTTGATGTATTGCATGCCTATTCTGGGTATCGCACGTGTTATTATCGAACATTCAACGTTGGCCGCGCTACCGACGCGCAGGAAGACGCTTACAAGCAGTGCCGAGAATGGCTTGACGCTTCGATTGACCTCGTACGCCCTGGAGTTGCCACTGACGAGATTGCCGCGGTTTGGCCTAAAGCGAGTGAGTTTGGTTTCTCGGATGAAATGGAAGCCTTCGCGCTGCAGTTTGGCCACGGACTCGGCGTCGCCATTCACGAACGGCCGATTATTTCGCGCTTGAGTTCAATGGACGACCCGAAAGAAATCAAGACCGGTATGGTTTTTGCGCTGGAAACCTATTGCCCGGCCTCAGACGGTTTCTCCGCCGCGCGCATCGAGGAAGAAATGGTCGTGACGCCGGAGGGGCCAAAGATCATTAGCCTTTACCCGGCTGAGGAACTGCCCATCTCAGTAAAGTATTAACCAACGTTCGCAGATATTTACCTCCATGATCCATCTCGACGGGGAAACCGAGGCCTACTGACACAATGGTAATCGGTTGTATGCTTTCAGCCGAATGTCGCCGAAAAGGGACGAGGGAGAAAGGGAAGGCCAAACGTGGCAAGCAAACCGAAGGCGGCTAAGAGCGGGGGGTACGCAGAGAGATCACCTAAATCAAAATGCCAGCGTGGTGGCAAAAATGATGATATCGGAGAGGAAACGCGCCTCGGGCTTTGGCGTTCCTTGCTTGAAATACGGCATGTCGAACAGCGCGCCTACGACCTTTTCCTGCAGAACTTGATCAAGGGTACGTCACATCTGGCGTTAGGGCACGAAGCCGTCGCCGCCGGCTTCGCAATTGCGATGAAAAAAGATGATTGGTCGTTTTGTACCTATCGTGGCCACCACCATACGCTGGCGCGAGGCGCCTCAATGGAGGGCGTCCTCGGAGAGCTGATGGGCCGTGAATGCGGATTACTGCAGGGCAAAGGTGGCTCGATGCACCTTACTTCCGTTGAGCACGGCGCCATGGGTTCCTATGCCATTGTCGGCGCGCACCTACCTATAGCCATGGGCGCGGCATGGACATCGCAATACAAAAACACCGGTCAGGTTTCGATCTGCTTCTTCGGCGATGGGACAACGAATATCGGCGCGTTCCACGAGGCACTGAATATGGCGGCGGTTTGGAAACTTCCAGTGGTGTTTGTCTGCGAAAATAATCTCTATATGGAATACACCCCGATCGGGGACGTCACGGCGGTTGAAAATCCTGCTGGTGACCGCGCAGCGTCTTATGGCCTCCCCAAAATTGTGATCGACGGTAACGATGCTGATGAGGTCTATCGTACTGCACAGAAAGCCTTCGCCAAGGCCCGTGCTGGTGAAGGGCCGTCACTAATCGAATGTCTAACTTATCGCCATTCAGGACACAGCAGGGTAGATCCCGGCGATTATCGCCCACCGGGAGAGCTTGAGGCATGGCTTAAGAAAGATCCCTTGCCACGGTATCGTGACCGCCTAACTGAATTCGGGATTCCGCAGGACATGATCGAAGGTATGGAAGCCGAGGTTCTTTACCAGGTCGATAGGGCAACCGAAATTGCCAATGCTTCTAACCCGCCGGGGCTGGATTTGATTGATGTTGATGTCTGGGCTGATGGAGGTACAGCATGGCGGAACTAACCTATCGCGAGGCGGTCGCTGATGCCATTGCGCAGGAAATGCGCCGCGACGAGGATGTAGTCTTCCTTGGTGAAGATATTGGGGCCGCCGGTGGAGTTTTCAAAGCAACTGTTGGGCTGCTTAACGAATTTGGTCCGGTCCGCGTGCGTGATACCCCAATTTCCGAACAGGCGATACTTGGCGCGGCAATGGGTTCAGCGATGACAGGCCTCCGGCCAATTGCCGAGATCATGTTTTCTGACTTCCTCGCAGTTTGTTGGGATATTGTTGCTAACGAGATCGCCAAGGCACGCTACATGACTGGTGGGCAGATGAGCCTACCTCTGGTAGTCCGCACGGCCAATGGTGGTGGTTCACGTTTCGGCGCGCAGCATTCGCAGGCAGTTGAAAACTGGGCGATGATGGTTCCCGGCCTGAAGGTTGTGGCACCGTCGACACCGGCTGATGTTAAAGGCCTGCTGGCCGCCGCCATCCGCGACCCGGACCCGGTTATGTTTTTTGAACAAAAGTCTCTCTATCCCACAAAAGGAGAGGTGCCCGATGGTGAGCTGGTAGATCAGCTCGGCACAGCAAGAGTATTGCGTGACGGCCACGACGTAACCATCGTTGCACTCGCCGCCATGGTGCCACGGGCGCTGGATGCTGCGAAAACGCTATCTGATGAGTACGGTATTGAAGCGACGGTAGTCGATGTGCGTTCGTTAGTACCGCTAGATACGCGGACGATTTTGTCCGAAGTCTCCAAGACCGGTAGGCTAGTAACGGTAGAGGAAAATCCGCGTCTGTGCGGCTGGGGTGCTGAGATTGCCTCCATAGTCGCGGACGAGATTTTCTGGGACCTCGACGGGCCAGTGATTCGTATTACCACGCCGCATATTCCCCTGCCGGCTGCCGACGCGCTGGAGGATGCTACTATGCCGTCTTCAGAACGTATTGTACGTGAAATCGCCGAAAAAATGGATTAGGGCTGAAAAAATGGCAATGGAAGTAGTAATGCCGCAACTGGGAGAAACTGTTTCTGAGGGTACTATTTCAGTCTGGCATTCAGAAATCGGTGACGAGGTGTCGACTAAGTCACCCTTGTTCGATGTGTCTTCGGACAAAGTGGAAATGGAAGTCACTGCGCCGGCTAGAGGTACATTACTGGAAATCCGTGTTGGGGCTGGGGTGACAGTACCCGTCGGCGAAGTGGTTGCTGTTATCGGTAGGCCAGGCGAAGAAATCGAGACAGCGCCGGACTTGATTCCCACGAAATTGGAGACTGAAGAAAACATTGTCGAGGGGGTGATCAGTAAGTATGCCGTGAAAGGGTCTAATCGAGACTCTAACGGCAATCCATTATCCCCCGCGGTGCGCAGATTGGTCGCGGAGAATAGTCTCAATCCTATAGAGATTATCGGTACTGGGGCCGGTGGGCGTTTAAAAAAGAAGGATGTACTGGCCTACTTATCAGGCACCGGGGCAGTGAAGGTTGCTCAATCAACCCTTAAGTCTGTGCTACAAAAAAGAGGTGACGATACAGAAGTTATCCCGTTCAGCAACCTGCGTAAGACTGCGGCCAAGCACATGGTGCGGTCGAAGGCGACTAGCCCTCACGTACTTCAGGCATTCGAGGCTGATTTTAGCCGCATTGAGCGGGTACGTGAAACCGTCTCCCGTTCATGGAAAGAGCGCGAAGGTTTTTCGTTGACCTACCTTCCGTTTGTCGCGCGGGCTGTTTGCGTTGCGATTCGGGATTTTCCGCGTGTGAACGCCGAGATCCAAGGCGAAAGTCTCATTGTTCACCGACGCGTGAACCTTTGTATCGCGGTTGATCTTCATTTCGAAGGGTTGGTGGCGCCGGCGGTCAAGAATGCCGATCGTTTATCGATGCCCGAATTGGCGCGCGCCATCCGCGATGTGTCGGACCGGGCACGACGGAATACACTGACGCCAGATGATTTTACCGAAGGCACTTATACGATCTCAAACTCTGGGGTATTCGGCACTATGATAACCGCACCTATTATTAATCAGCCGCAAGTAGCAATCCTATCTACAGACGGGGTCACCAAGAAGCCAGTAGTTGTCGAAAACGAGGATGGGGATTCTATCGCTATTCGGCCAGTTGGGGTGCTGGCTCAGAGTTTTGACCATCGGGCCATAGATGGGGCTTATTCGGCCGCCTTTCTGCACCGAGTGCGTGAGGTAATTGAAACGACGAACTGGATGACGATTATTTCCTAATCGGCTCTCCCGGCTTCGCCGGTAGACAAAGCGCATGGCCCGGCGATATGCGGAATCCTTTTATGTCCTCGTTCCGTCAGGTGGCGCAAGGCCAATGAAATCTCCAGCACGTCATCGTTTGCAACGGATGACACCCCATCGGTTTTCGCCGTTCGGTCAACTAGCACGATTGGCAGACAATTGTTCATACGTTCTGTTACAAGAGGGTCGTCGCGCCACGTAGTGGCGAGGATAAGCCCGTCTATCTGACGCGTGCGCATTGCGGAGACAGCACCTGCTTCGCGGTTAACAACGCTGTCCGTGTTTCCGATTATGGCAGTGTAGCCGTCAGCGCTGAGGCCATCTTCGATACCGCGAATGATAGGCGAGATTATTGGATTAGTTATATCCGGGATCAGGACACCAATGGTGTTAGTAAGGTTAGTCCCCAGATCGCGGGCGGCGTGGTTCGGTTAAAAGCGAAGCTGGTCAGCTGCAGTTACAACTTTTTTAAGATTTCCGGAGTCATTCGGCTACGATTCGCAGGATTGAGACCGCGGGATACCGTTGACGGATAGACGCAGACGCTTTCTGCAACCTATCTAATCGTTACCCGGCTTTTATTCGACATTTATCGTTCCGTTTATTGGTGGTGCTTTATTTGCTATGCCAACGGTGCCGAAGGTAAATTGCACGACTACTTGGCAAAAGATTGCACGTCTAACCGTAAGCCGCAATAACGCATGTGTTTTAGAAGGGTTCAACATGTCCGAACAGGATTTATCGCAACATAAAATTGGGTGGATTGGCACTGGCAGGATGGGTTTTGCAATGGCGCAACGTTTGCTGAAAAGTGGTGCTGACTTGGCTGTATGGAACCGGACCAAATCAAAAGCAGAACCTCTAAAGGCAGATGGCGCCGTGATCGTCGATAACCCAGAGGATCTGGCAGACAGGGATATCATCTTTACTATGGTCGGCGGGCCAGTCGACTTCGTCGAGGTGACACTCGGGGATGCGGGGGTGCTTTCGGGTGGTCAGAAGCCAAAGCTATTGATCGACTCAACTTCCGTAGACGAGGCGTCTTCTTCTGAAGTCCGGCTGGCGGCAGAAGAGATGGGAGTACTAATGTTGGCTGCGCCAGTTTCCGGAAATGCTAAGGTGGTAAAGTCTGGCAAGTTAACCTTTGCGGTTTCCGGTCCGGAATCAGCCTATAATGAGGCGCGAGTATATCTTGATGCGATTGGGCGCGGTTCGTCCTATGTCGGCGAGGGTGAATTGTCACGTTTTATTAAGATTTGCCACAACGTGATGCTAGGTGTGGTGATCCAGAACATGGTGGAAATTACCGTTTTAGCCGAAAAGGCTGGGGTACCACGACACGCGTTTCTGGATTTCCTCAACAACAGTGTCATGGGCTCGATGTTTACAAAGTACAAGTCGCCGTCACTGATTAATCTCGACTACTCAGTGACCTTCACCCCGAAACTACTTCTGAAGGATCTCGATCTTGGCCTTGCAGCAGCGCGAGCCAACGGGGTGCCAATGCCCGTAACCACGGCGGCTCGCGAGGTAGTTCAAATGCTTATCGGTAATGGCTATACGGAAGAGGATTTTTCCGCTCTTCTAGCTATGCATGCCAAGTCATCCGGTCTGGATCTTAAATCAGAAGAAAAACAGGTATCAGACGGGTTGTCAGACTGACAATCGTTCGGCTGGCTGCTATTGCAGGCGTATGGAATTTGGGCTCGATTTATACTCCCTAGGTATCATCGGATTGGGATTGGCACTCGGCGCCTTTGTAAAGGGCTTAACTGGAATGGGGCTACCGCTGGTCGCGGTGCCTTTTATGGCAGGATTTCTCGGCGCCGAGCATGCCATAGTTGTGATGCAGATACCCGGACTCGTATCCAACGTCTGGTTAGTCTGGAGCCATCAGCGCGAGGCACGGGTGACGCCGGTTAGATACGATATGATAGTGCCCGCCTGTATAATGACAGTGGTTGGTGTTTGGTTTCTTGCCGTTTCAGATGATCGTATCACGATCCTACTATTAGCTTCAGCGGTAGCCTGTTTTCTTACACTTCTAGTGTTGAATCCTTCTTTCAGATTGGATGGTTTCATCGGCCGAATATGTACGCCTATTGCGAGTCTGGTTGGTGGTTTCGTCCAAGGTGCGGCAGGCGTATCAGGACCTTTGTTCTCTACTCTTATCATGTCATTTCGCCTGCCGAAGGAAACGTATGTTTTTTATAACGGTCTAGTCTTCGGACTATTTAACGTCCTGCAAATTATTGCGATGTTATGTCTTGGTATGTTTACTATGGAGAGGTTTCTGGAAGGGTGCCTTGCATTAATACCATTGTGTGCATTCCAGTTTCTCGGGATGAAGACCATGGGATATGCCAGTCCTAGGGTTTTTACGGGCGCGGTGATCGCTGTGATCGTAGGGATGGAAATTAAATTGCTCTGGGAAGGTCTGGGTCTATGACGCTGGAAACGCTGATCATCATCTTTATTGCCTTAGCGATCGGATCTTTTGCGAAAGGAATGACGGGTCTCGGCTTGCCACCCACGAGCATAGCGATTCTCGCAGTATTCTTCGGGGTCGAACATGCTATCGTTGTGACCACCATTCCCGTCGCTTTCTCTAATATTCAAATTGTTTGGTTGGCTCGCAAAAGATTCAAGGATATGCCGAAGATATGGCCGCCGCTGTTGGCCGGGGCATTGGGGGTCGGGCTCGGTACGTGGATATTGGCTACGCTTCAAGAACGATCATTGACGATCCTTTTGGCGGTCTGGATAGCATTTTATCTTTTAACAGTGCTTCTCAACCTCAAGATTAAACCTGAGGGGAGGGCGGCGCGGATATTTTCGCCTGTTATCGCTGGTGGAGCAGGGATATGCCAGGGAGCTATGGGTATGTCTGGTCCTTTTATAGCGACGTGGGCCCACGCTATGGGTTTTTTGAAGGAAACCTATGTTTTTGCCACCTCACTTCTTTTCATGTCTATTTCTGTCGCCCACGTATTCGGAGTTGGTGTCGCCGGGCTGTATAACGAGGAACGGGTCGTCCAAGGCCTTCTGGCTATTCTGCCGGTTATGATTTTTATACCGCTTGGTATGCGGCTGACCCGTAAGGTCAGCGGCCGAGCATTCAACCTATTAATCGTCGGTATCATAGCGCTTATGGAAGTGCGGTTGGTATGGGGACTTATAACTGGAGTGTGAATCTAACAGGTTTTAGGTGGAATTATGAGTTTGGTGAAAGTGAAGGTTTTTTCGCGGCGTAAAAAGTGCCGAACAGCCGGAGCCGGCCCCTCGGCCGATCTCAGAGGCAAGTAAGAGATCGATGCGTTGGAGCGATGAATAATACTGTCGCCAGGAAAATGGAAACGCCCGTGAGAAAAGCCGTAAGAGATGAAAATTTTCCTGTTGGCTCTCTTCTCCTATCTCGATCGCTGCGGCCGCACGTGGAATCTTTTTATAACCTCGCTCGCGAGATGGACGATATCGCTGATAATGGCAATATTTCGTGGGAGGATAAGTTAGCGCTCCTCGATCGGTTCGAAAAAGCTATTACCGACGAACAGACCGAGGATCCGGATTTGGGTAATGTCCGTGCTATTTCTGCAAGCAGTGCCAAAACTGGAGTGTCTCTCAGGCATGTCGTTGATCTAATACATGCCTTTAAACAGGACGCGATTAAACACCGCTACGCTGACTGGGAGGACCTGATTGCCTATTGCAACCTTTCCGCTTCGCCGGTTGGCCGGTTTCTCATGGACATTCATGGCGAAGATACAGCAAAGTATCCGTTATCTGATGCACTATGTAACGTCCTGCAGGTTCTGAATCATCTTCAGGATCTTAAGGATGATTATCGGAATCTGGACCGAGTATATCTTCCCGGTGATTGGATGGCGATGCGGGGGGTAGGTGTTGAAGAGTTGAATGGCCAGTCGGCCGGTCCGGGACTACGGGCAGTGATCGATCTCTGTCTCGATAATTGCGATCGGTTGATGATTGACGCGCGCCGACTCTCCTCGGAACTTACAGACCGCCGCCTGAGAATGGAGGCATCCGTGATCGTTCGGTTAGCGGAACGTTTGCTTGATTTACTGCGTAAAGGTGATCCGATCGCCGAAAGCGTGGTGCTGACAAAGCGTGATTTTCTATTATGTGGTTTAACGGGGATTGTGGCGGCGCTGCTTAAAAAATAAATTATAATTCTTTCGTTCTCGACGCCTATGAGCTCGCCCATTTGCTTGCCCGCATTTAGGTTATACTCGTAGTTTAATGGTCTCTGCCCCGCATTGAAATATTATCTGCGAGCGTTCTATTTTCTATTCTACAGTGTTCATTAGCCTAGCTGATTTTGCCGTCCCATATGTCCGCGGGTATAAGTGCGAAGCCCTCCATTAGTCGGCGTGTTGTCCGAAGTAATGCGGCGCGTTGGATATGTGGGATGCCGTCGGGTGTTTCCCTTGTCTCTAACTCAACTGAAAATTCGCCGGTGGGATGTTCTACGGAGATGAGTTTAGGATTTTCATCTGAGGTTTCTGAGAGTTCAAAGGCCACAGAACCAGGGAGCACACAGGCAGTACCAACCGTGACTGCCGCGAGCACACCGATCGATGAGTGACACACATGGGGGATAAAGCAGCGCGTGTTGATTGTCCCGCCATTTATTGGGGGGGAGACCAGGCACATCTTTGGAACAACTTTGTTTTGCACAACGCCGAGGTTCATAGCCTTGCCAACCCGAAGTCGGATCGTCTCCAGATTTTTCTTTAGGTTTTCTGATGAGTTCATTTCGTGAAGCGTTTCATAGCCGGTTACGCCAACGTCTTCCGCCCTTATTAGGACAACCGGCATGCCATTATCTATACAGGTAATTTTCAAACCATCTATCTCGTCGACAACATTCCCGGTTGGGAGTAGCGATCCGCAGGCTGATCCAGCCGTTTTAAGGAAGTCAATCATCACCGGCGCAGATGTTCCGGGAGAACCGTCAATCTGAGCATCCCCATAGTAAGTGACGATACCCCCCGGCGTCTGAATATGAGCATCACAAAGGTTACCGGAATTGACCATATTAATGCGTACAGTCGTGCAGCCATCGATTGAATCAATCAAACCATGTTCCAATGCAAACGGCGCCACGCCTGCGAGCATATTGCCGCAGTTTGGTGTGATGTCGACCATCGGTTGGTCGACTTTAACTTGGCAAAACAGGTAGTTCAGGTCGACATCGTCCTCTTCCGCCCTACTCACGATTGCTACTTTACTGGTTAGTGGATCAGCCCCGCCTAGCCCATCGATTTGGCGACTGTCTGGGGAACCCATAATTGATAGTAGTACACGATCTCGAAGATCAGTATCCGAGGGTAGATCAGACGCTAAAAAGAAAGGCCCTTTGGATGTGCCACCCCGCTGGATGACACAGGGAATCTTAGTCTGAATTGGCATTAATTTTCGCCGCCTGAGTTAAGGAATGGACTGGTTACGTTCTTTGCGAAAAGTCGATTTTAGAATTTGCGATAAGTGCATTTTGCAATTCTTTAGCAACGCCGCAGGCAATTATTGGTTCTTAAAGTTAGGCTTTCGTTTCTCTACGAAAGCAGCCATTCCCTCTATCTGCTGTTCTGTACCGAAGCTCGCGTGGAACATCCGACGTTCGAAACGGACTCCTTCTGACAGTGTCGTTTCGTACGCTCGGTTAACAGATTCTTTTATTATCATGTTTGAATGTAGCGATTTCTCGGCGATTGATTGCGCTGTTTTTACAGCTTCTTCAATCAGCTCATCAGCTGGCACGATACGAGAGGCAAGCCCAGACCGCTCCGCCTCTTCAGCATCCATAAAACGGCCAGTTAAACACATTTCCATCGCCTTTGATTTGCCAACGAACCTTGTCAGGCGCTGGGTTCCGCCCGCTCCTGGTGGTATACCTAAATTGACTTCAGGTTGACCAAACTTGGCACTGTCCGCGGCAATGATGAAATCACACATCATCGCCACTTCACAGCCCCCACCCAACGCAAATCCACCTACAGCAGCGATTACGGGTTTGCGGCAGCGGGTAAGACGCTCCCATCCGGCAGTTATAAAGTCTTCTCTGTACGCCTCGCTCCAGGTCTTTTCCTGCATTTCTTTGATATCGGCACCTGCGGCGAACGCTTTTTCGTTACCAGTTAGAACCATCGCACCGATATTGTTGTCGACTTCAAATACGTCAAGAGCGTCTGTGAGCTCTGACATCAGGGGGGATGACAGTGCATTAAGAGCTTTTGGCCGGTTCATCATGATAAGGCCGACATTGGCCCGTGTTTCGACAATGATATTTTCGTAAGCCATGAAGATCTCCTGTTGGCGAATGGCGGTTAATTGATGATGAGTTCCTGGTCACCCAAGGATCCGAAATGTTCATCGATGTAATTGGTTGTCACCTCGGCTAGCGCCCCGGGGGTCCATTGGGGCTTGCGATCTTTGTCAATCAATGCCGCACGAATTCCTTCGTAAAAATCGTGACGCATCAGAACCTGGCTGACCAGCCGGTATTCTAGGACAAGCGCGTCCCGGAGGGATATTTCTGAGTTCTCTGTGATCTGCCGGGCCGTCACCTTTAGACTGGTTGGCGACATTTTGTATAGTGCTATAAGAGAGTTTGCAGCAAGTTCTGATTCATCATTCTTAAGTGTGGTAATTATAGTTTCCATATCGCTGGCCGCAAAAAGACGGTCAACATCTACCTGTTGCTCTTGAAGAATGGATTTCCCAGGATATGCGGTAAATT
This sequence comes from Alphaproteobacteria bacterium UBA830, assembly GCA_002295635.1. Classification (GTDB taxonomy): domain Bacteria; phylum Pseudomonadota; class Alphaproteobacteria; order MPNO01; family UBA830; genus UBA830. The sequence continues at coordinate 23,849 of DBHK01000019.1, forward strand.
CGCCCAGAATAGCGTCGACGGCGGCGAAACGATCACCGTCAAAATTTGTGGTTGTTAAGGCTTTAAGCAGGTCAGGATGATTTATGCTTGGGACAAAGTGTGTTCCGAATCCAGCGTATAGACTGTCGGCGGTATCTAGGCGGGCACCGGTAAGACCCAGATATAACCCGATCCGTCCAGGGCAGGCATTTAAAAATTTTGTCGCACCGACATCGGGAAGTAAACCGATACCGGTTTCTGGCATCGCCGCCATGATATTATCTCCCATGACCCGATAGGCCCCGTTAACAGAAATACCAAGGCCTCCACCCATAACAATGCCGTCTATCAGGCAGATAAAGGGTTTTGGAAACTCAGCGATCACAGTGTCTAGGGTGTATTCGATTTCGAAAAACCGTCTCGCGGCGACTGCATCCTTCTGACCAACGTTCGAGACCTCGCGGACGTCGCCCCCGGCACAGAAAGCGCGTTCCCCCTCCGAAGTAACAACTATTGCATTGATCAAGTTCTCATCGCGCCACCGATTCAAAAGGTCAAGCATGGATTGGCACATGCCCAATGAAAGGGAATTCAACGCCTTTGGGTTGTTCAGGTGAATACGACCGATCGTGCCCTCTATGGAGGAGATAATTTCCTGATTATCCGGCATTCTCATATTGCTATTGTTGTATGGTGAAACCTATCGCCTTCAACGCGTGGGTCAAGCTATCTTGTGCAGCGCAATATTTGGATTGTGGTGCGGCGAGACCGCGATAATTACTCGGTGTAGACGTTTTAAAGGCTAAGAAATGCCACGACGATATTTTGAAGACTTCCACGTGGGTCAGACTTGGACCTATCCAGCTTGGACCCTGACGGAGGAGAAACTCATAGAGTTTGCTATGCGATACGACCCGCAGCCTATTCACACAGACTCTAACTCAGTTGCCGCGGGAGTTTACGGCGGCGTAATCGCGAGTGGGTGGCAGACTGCGCTGGATTGTATTACGCCTTTTCTCGAAGAGGTAATGAAAGAAACCGTTGGTCTCGCATCTCCGGGGTTGGAGACGTTCGAATGGAATCAACCTGTTCGGGCGGGTGAACCTATTACTCCGCAGACGAGGGTCCTTGAAGCCCGGACATCGAAGTCAAAGCCTGATCGTGGCATCGTGAAGCTGGAGTTCAGCGGAATAAATAGTAAGGGGTATATTGTATGGCGTGCAATCGGCATATTTTTTATCGGTAATAGATCTATCGATTGAGCGGTAGCGCATTCTCTGAGCTCTCCCAAGATGCAGACTACGCTCGAGTTGGCGGTTTCGGTAGGTTAAAGTATCAGGTGCGGCGCCAACTTGTACCGCTAGGCCCGTCCTCCAACAGGATATTCTGTGCCGCTAATTCGTCCCGAATACGGTCGGCGGTCCCATATTCCTTTGCCTGTTTTGCTGATTGCCGAGCCTCAATAAGTCTCTCAATTTCAGTTGCAGATAATCCTTTATTCCCCCTTGTTTCGCCGGCGAACCATGAGGGGGCATCCTGCTGTAATAAACCCAACAAATCTGCGGATCCTAGAAACTCACCTTTGATTCTGCTTTTCTCTTTTGCAGCTGTCGCTGTATTCGCTTGTCGGGCCAACTCGAATAGCGTCGCAAGTGCTTTGGGGGTGTTGAGATCGTCGTTTAGCGCGGCAAGGAAGTCGGCATTGGGTTCCGCGTTCGGATCGGTTTTGACGTCAGACAGTTTGCGCAGCGCGCCATAAAGTCTGTCGAGCATACGTTTTGCTTGATCTAGCCCTTCGTCTGTCCAGTCAAGCGGTTGTCGGTAATGGGCATTCAGTAACGCAAGTCGAATTGCCTCGCCCGGTGCCTGTTTCAGCAAGTCATTTACCAGAAGCACGTTACCGGTGGATTTTGACATTTTTTCTTTGTCGACATTTACGAAGCCGTTATGCAGCCAATAACGTACAAAGTCTTTACCGTGAGCACAGGTCGATTGTGCAATTTCATTTTCATGGTGCGGAAAAACTAAATCGGCCCCCCCACCATGAATATCAATGGTTTGACCCAAATGCTTCTCGATCATGCACGAGCATTCCAGGTGCCATCCGGGTCGGCCACGACCCCACGGACTGTCCCAGCCCGGGAGATCAGGTGTGGAGGGCTTCCACAAGATAAAATCCGATGGAGACTTCTTATAAGGCGCTATTTCTACGCGTGCTCCAGCGAGTAGTTCATCCTGATTTCGTCTCGATAGCTGCCCATATTCCGAATAACTGGGTACGCTGAACAATACGTGCTCATTTGCAACGTAGGCATGTTTTTTTTCTATGAGAATTTTCAACATAGATATCATTTCTGGGATATGATCTGTCGCATGCGGTTCTATATCGGGCGGTTCGACGCCGAGCGACGCCATATCTTCTAGGTAAATCTTCTCGAATTTTTTGGTGATCTCACCTATCTCTACGCCCTGCTCGGCGGCAGCGGTATTAATTTTGTCATCGATATCTGTTATGTTTCGGGCAAATACTACTTTTGGCCATTGATGCCTAAGTACACGCGCAAGAACGTCAAATGCAACCGCGGGGCGGGCATTTCCGATATGGGCGTACGAATAAACCGTTGGTCCGCATACATACATCGTGACCCGCTCTGGATTGATGGGAACGAAATCTTCCTTGCTACGGCTTAACGTGTTGTAGAGTTTGACCGACATAACGGACTGAAAATAAGCACTGACTACATGTTGTCTACCAATAAAAAGAGGGGAATGCTGGTTTGTCGCTGATTTACAAAGGATATGATCGAGAGGGCCTCGATAGGCAATATGATCTTAGATCACTCTGGCCCGATGTCCCGGCGGTAATTGACCGACGCGAAAATGAAAGTGCTCGGGTGCGCGAGCGAATAAACGGCCGCTTGGATATTGCTTATGGTGAAAGTGCGGGAGAACGGCTAGATATTTTTCCACCTTCAAATAGTCGGAACGGTGGACCCGCTCTGATCTATATTCATGGTGGTTACTGGCAACTCTCTGATAAAAATGACACGACTTATATCGCGCCCGCATTCCTCGATGCAGGAATTAATTTCATCACGCTGAATTACACTCTTGCCCCCGCCGCTACGTTGGACGATATGGTCCGTCAGTGCCGCCAGGCAGTCGCTTGGATTTGGCATCATGCTGCGGAGATTGGGATAAACCGCGATAGACTTCATTTGGCTGGGCACTCTGCCGGCGGACACCTAACAGCGATGATGCTTGCGACTGATTGGACGAAGTTCGATCGCGGTCTACCGCCTGATCCCATCGCTGGGGCCTGCGCCCTGTCGGGTCTTTATGACCTGGAGCCGATCCGTCTCTGTTTTGTGAACGATGTACTTGGTCTTGAAGCGGACGCGGTGATCAGAAACAGTCCACTGTATCTCGATCCACTGTTAAATATCCCTGTCATTCTCTCCGTTGGTGAGAACGAAACCGATGAATTCAAACGTCATCAGAAAGAACTTTTTTCCGCTTGGAGTGCGAAAGGCCTTGCGGTGGAACAAATCCTGGCGCCAGACTGTCATCATTACACTATCGTAGAGCACTTCGGAGATCCAAATGGAGAGTTGCACCGCGCGATGATAGAGATGATGCGGGAAGACTGAGGTAGGGTGGGCATGGCTAATGTTGATACGCTGGATTTAAAAAAGACGGATGCGCCGTTGGGAGCAGAGGTAGTCGGGCTCGATCTGACTAAAAAGCTATCGTCCGCTGCGATAGAGGCTCTATTGCAGGCATGGTACGAAAATCAGGTTTTGGTGATACGAGATCAGAATCTCACGCCGCAACAACTAGTTGCGTTCACGGCTCAACTCGGTGAACCGGGCCGACCCAGAATGCCGTCTCAAGCCGTCAGGGATATCATCCCCGATTTGCCACCGGAAATTATGATTGTGTCTAATGTACGTGTCGACGGTAAGCCACTAGGCCTCGCGCACGACGGTGAGATGTGGTTTCATAGTGACATGTGTTACACGGAAGTACCTCACACTGCGACCATGCTATACGCTGTTGACCTACCCTCGTATGGCGGTAATACAAAATTTGCTAACATGTATGCTGCCTACCGAAACCTTGATTCGGGAACCCGCTCTAAGCTGGAAGGCAGAAGGGCTCTTCAGGTTCACGATTACAAACGAAAAGAGCGCCCGGGGGTAGATCTTGATCTTACAAAGATAGGGAACCACTCCCATCCTGTCTTCATTACGCACCCTGAGACCGGTAAGAAAGCTCTTTACGTCAACCGTTTGATGACTGCGCGAATAGAGGGGCTAACTGAAACGGAGAGCGACGCGGTTTTGGAGGAGTTATTTGCTGTTGGTGAAGATCCGGCAATCGTTTATGAGCATGTCTGGAAGCACGGAGATCTGGTGATCTGGGATAATCGCTGTGTCACACATGCACGTACCGATTTTCCACAGGAGGAACGCCGCCTCCTGCAGCGAACGACCCTAGTGGGCAGAAAGGCCCCAAGTTAGCTTGTTGTTTTAGGTCCTAGCCACTGGTCCATTCGCCACGCCCACGGGACTCAAGCATTACATCCATATAGAAATCGTCGACGCTGGAGAGATTTGTAATCAGGCCACCGGATTTTGAATAAGCTATGAGGGTGTCAAGGTTCTTCCGATTAGGAAAAGTGAGGCCGTATTCCCACGGATCCGTTCCCAATAATTCTCGCTGAGCGTCCCATTCGTCCAGAAACCACGCGAGAGGCACAATGCGCGGATTACTCATCCTACGATACGCCGCCTGCTTCGCTTTTTCGAAAGCCTGAGCGAGGTTGTTGGCCACCCATGGGTGCTCTTTTAATACTGTGTCGCGGATAGCTGTAGCATGCATAATCGGAAATATGCCAGTCCGCTTATAATACGCCTCTTCTTCGGTGCGGTAGTCTTTGAACAATCTGTCCACCCGTTTATCTCCCCGCAGAATAGGCGGGATAATATCCGGATGAATGACTGCATCGATCTCCCCCTCGGCCAGCATTTCGGAGATATCAGAACCTGATGGTGCGTTGTTTATTCTGATACCCTTTGGCGCATCAAAAGGTATTTCTTCCTCCAACTCCGTAATCCATTCGATGCTAGTCAGGTCGACCCCATACTCGTCGGCAAGAAGACCACGCAAGTATAGAACTGCGGTAGCCTGGTAAGTTTTGATACCAACCCTTCTACCGTTTAGATCCGCCGGTTTCGTAATGTCTTTCGCGGTGTTTACGAAAATAAAACCGTGACGAAATCTTCGGTGTAAGAATACAGGGATCGCCGAGAACCCTTGCCCACGGTCTTTAGCCATTAAATAAGACGAGCCGGAAAGCTCGCACACATCGAACTCCTCGTTCCGTATCATGCGCCAGTGGCGCGAGGAAGAGTCCATGTCTGTTAGTACGTTGAGTTCTACGCCGTCAGGGGCGATTGAGCCATCTTTTAACGACTTTACGATCTCATAGTCGCCACAGGCTAGCGTCAGTTTAAGTTTTGCGCTCATAATACCTAGTTCTCTAAATTTATATAGAAATTCTCTGTCTGGCCCAGTTCAAAGGCCTCCAATGGTTATCTCTCTCATTCAGTCTTTGGTGCACAGGTCTTCGTCCGGTCGGTCAGCGACGATTCCAATTCTTTCCGAATTTCTGATTTGTCGACTAAAGTTGGCATATCTCTACTCCGCTGCCTGTGCAGGAGGATATGTAAGTTCAAGATGCGCCACGATCTCTTCAAGAACCATAACGTCTGCGTATTTATGGTGCATATCGAAAAGGTTGATCTTGTGGGAAATTTCCGATCGATCGAAGACGCATTCTTCGGCAATTGTAGCGTGGTATCCGTACGAATAGGCGTCGACGACCGAGGCACGGACACACCCTGAAGTGCTCTCACCGCAAATGATCAAACTATTGACTCCCAGACGCGTGAGGTGTGCCACTAGAGGTGTTGAGTGAAAAGCACTCGCACGCTCCTTACGGACAACAATATCGTTATCTTGCGGTTCGAAAGCGGGATGAATATCCATCATGTTATCGCCGACATCATAGCCGGTTTGTCGATTGGTCGAACGCACCCTTCCTTTTCGAACCGACCCTGTGAGATAAATTATTGGGAGGGAGGCAGCGCGGCAGGCGGCAAATAGTTTTTTCGTCGGCTCGACCGCATCCCAGGCAAACTTACCGCACGAATTTGGGAATTCGTTAACCAGTTCTTCCGGATATTTTGTTGGGTCCCCTCGATAAACGAAGTTGTAGAGGTCAATAGCAAGTAATGCTGGCCGCTCGCCGACATATAAATCTCGCTGATACGGTTCGTATATCCTCATAACGTCTGGAGAGATGACGTCTTTCCAGCAATGATCCTCAAAGTACCTACCCATAGAAAATCCTTCCTTCGTTCCTCTCAATTGTAGCGTTGATCTCGGCAAAGGGCGACTCGCCGTCCAGAAGGCACCATGATAATGTGACAAATAGAGTATCAAACGGGTATAGCTGCTAACACTTTTCAGATTTACCTGACCACCCTTTACCTGATTTGCGCTTCATAATATGGCTCATGACATTCCAATTATCGTTCGGCCCTTCAAGGGGATGAGGCCTGTAACCGGACGGGCTGATGATATCGCCGCACCTCCTTATGACGTAGTAAATGTAGAGGAGGCGCGTTCGTTATCAAACGGAAAGCCGCATACCTTCTTTCACGTTTCTCGGGCAGAAATTGATCTGCCGCCGGGAACAGACCCGTATGCAACTGAAGTCTATCAGACTGCGGCTGGTAATCTAAAAAATATGGAAGAATCAGGTATCTTAATCCGAGACACTGTACCCTGTTTCTACATTTACCGGATTACCGCCAATGGTCGATCCCAGACGGGCGTGGCTTTTTCTGCATCCGTGGATGCTTACAACCGAAATCAGATCAAGAAACACGAAATGACACGGCCCTCAAAGGAAGACGATCGGGTCCGACAGATAGACACCATCAACGCGATCACGGGACCTGTTCTAACGGTGCACCGCTCCCATTCCGAGCTCTCGGCTCTTATAAATTCTGCCTCCTCAGGAGTTCCTGAAGCTGTCGCTGCAGATGTGGGCGGGGCAAGACACGAGCTCTGGGTAGTCTCCAATCCGGATAAGGTTGATGCGATCTCCGCAGCCATAAACGGCATGGATGCGATCTATATAGCCGACGGTCATCATAGGTCTGCTGCTGCTGTGCGGGTAGCGGAGGCCCGGCGAAATGCAAACCCGGATCATGATGGAACGGAACCCTATAACGGTTTTCTAGCCGTGAGTTTTCCCGATGATGAGTTGACTATCCTCGATTATAACCGGGTGGTTCGAGATCTAAATGGTATGACCTCCGATGTTTTTCGAATGGAGTTATTAAAGTCATACAGTATTGAAATAGTATCTGCAGAAGTTCGTCCGCAGAAAGCGAAGACCTTTGGTATGTATCTTGACGGGTCTTGGTCGCTAATCAGTCCTATCGGGCCGGAGAAAACAGAAGGCCTGATAGAAAGTTTAGACGTGCAGCTTTTATATCGTTCTATCCTTTCCCCCTTGTTGGGCGTTGGGGATCAGAGAACAGATATCCGCATCGATTTCGTAGGGGGCTCTCGAGGTCCTGAGGAGGTTGCTAGGCGCGTAGACTCCGGCGAAATGAAGGTCGGCTTCACGTTATATCCGCCATCCATAGCTGATCTGATGTCCGTTGCCGATGCAAACATGATCATGCCGCCTAAATCTACTTGGTTCGAGCCTAAGCTCGCCGATGGCATGATTTCGCTTCCGTTGGACTGATTCTTTGAAATATTACGATCGGAGTTTTTTGGTTGCATCGGGGTCGAGGTTACCGTCTTCATCACAAACGACACCGTAATCGTCGCGCGCGGAATCGACGCTGACATATCCTTGTCGGACCTCGTTAGCGACTGTTTCCGCCGGTCGTTTGTGTGGATCCCCAAACCCACCGCCGCCGCCGGAGCGAACTGCAAAAGCGTCCCCTCTCTTAATACGGGCAGTCAGTAGTTTAGCATTTGGGTAGTCCTCCTTCCACGTGCCATCTGCTCGCAAGACAACTGAGTTTCCTGAGGCTTCCTTGCCGCCGTTAAGCCCCCATGGTTTGCAATGCATGCGTTCGACTTGTGCGTTGAGCATGAAGTCGGATCGCGCCTGGACGGTATTTTCGCAGCCAAGGCCACCACGATATTCACCCGCGCCACCTGAATCCTCCCGTAAAGCGTAATTCTCTATTAGAAACGGATATTTTGATTCCAATTGTTCGGCTGGGCTGTTGTGGGTGTCACCGTCGTTGATACAGACGGTCGCGCTAATACCGTCCTCGGATTTTTTTGCCCCCCAGCCACCGCCGGTTGGTCCGATGAATGCGATATAAAACTCGTTGCTCTTAGGATTGATGCCATTGAGCATTGCAATAACAAGGTCGGCATGATGGCCGGCGATAGTCCGGTCCGGAATCGCCGGCGTCAGCGCTTTGAAAACCGTATCAACAATCGTCATTGGGAATGTCATCCACCAACGCATTGGCGCAGGTTTGACTGCGCTTACGACTCGCCCAGGCGGAACGATCGCGGTTAAGTTACGGAAAGATCCGTCATTAATCGGATAATCGGTGGGTGAGGTAATACATTTAAAAGCGACCTGCGAGCAGGCATACCCAGTAGTTATACCGGAATTATAGAAACCGCGTACTTGTTCCGCGACATCCGATAAATCGACAGTCATTTCATCGCCTTCGACAATCACTTTAACCCGTATCGGGATGCGGTCCGAAATGCTTACCCCATCATCATCCATATAGGAATTTGCCTCATAGACGCCGTCAGGTATGGATAACGTACGCGACCGGGCGGCGCGTTCTGATTGGTCCATGATTTCGGAGATGGACGCTGCAACTTGCTTGCGGCCATATCGTTTAACCAGTTCAAGGTAACGGCGCTCGCCGGTAGTAATAGCTGTTATTTGGGCCCTGAGGTCTCCCATCGCACGGTCTGGTAACCGGACGTTCGCGCGTATGATGTCAACGATCTCATTGTTAACTTTGCCTTCGCGCTGATATTTAACAATCGGAATTTGTAGGCCTTCAGAGTAGATATCTGTCGTTATACCGTCCAAAGTACCTCCGATGTCAGGCCAGTGGGCCATGCAACATGCGAATCCGATTAGTTCATCATCGAGAAAGATAGGGATCGAGAACGTTAAATGGTTCAGATGGCTGCCGGTGACATATGCGTCATTCGTGAGCAGGATATCACCCTGCTTTATATTCTCTGGACCGTAGTGTTCAAGTTTCGCCTTGATCGTCTCTGCCATACCTCGGATGAACATAGGTAACCCGAGGCCGATGGAGATCGTTTCTCCTTTTTCAGTAAAAAGCCCCACCGTAAAGTCTAACGCTTCGTATATAATCATATTATAGGCGGTGCGCATCAGGTTAGACTTCATCTCCTCCGTTATCGCGATAACGCCATTGCGGACGATCTCGGTAACGACGGGGTCTGAGCTTGCGATCGAAGAGTTCATAAGGCATCGCTCCCAATGGTGATGTTCAGATTGCCATAACTATCGACTACGAGCGTATCGCCTGGATGAAGCACGGTGGTCGAGGCGTGTTCCTCGATCAAAGCGGGTCCATTGATTGTGTTGCCCGCTAATAGGCAAGTTCTATCCCAAGTGTCGGTATCAACTTTTTCGTGGCCGAACCGAACCTGTCGCATCCCAGTATGAGAACCGTCTGATGGCGTTTCTCCGCCGCGGTCGATGCGTGTAAGTTCTGGTTTTTCGAGCATACCCGTCACCGTCACTCGAAGGCTTACGATTTCGCTCCGTTCCTGCGGTGCGCAGGTTCCGTAACGTAGGTCATGAACGGCATCGAAACGTTCTTTGATCCCGGCTCGATCTTCATTGGTAAAAAGATCTGCGGAGAGATCTACTGTCACGGAATGTTCCTGTCCGACATAGCGCATATCTGCAGCACGGCTTACTACAATCCGCTCGGGCGTGGTTGATACTCTCTTGATTTCGGAGATACCCTCCGCCTCCAACTCATTAAAAACCGTTTCTAGTTCCTCGAAATTTGCATCGGAAAGTCGGGAAAATCGTGAACGGACATAGTCATAGCGAAGGTCCGAAAAAAGCATCCCAAAAGCTGAAAAATGCCCGGGTGAATAAGGTATAATGACTTTTTGGATTCCCATTTCGCGTGCAATATTGCAAGCGTGTAACGGCCCTGCACCGCCATAAGCGACCATCGCGAAGTCGCCTGCATTGAGCCCTCGTTCTGTAGTTACGGCCTTGACAGCATGGGACATGGAAGTAACCGCAATGCGGAGAATACCCTGCGCTGCATCCGCTGTTTCGAGGTTGAGAGGAATGGCTACTTTTTCATTGATTGCTTCGCTAGCTAAGGCTAAGTCGAGCGTCATTTCGCCTCCCAAGAAACGATCCGGGGATAAACGTCCCAGATATACGTTGGCATCTGTTACTGTGGGGATACGGCCGCCCTGGCCATAACATGCCGGTCCCGGCTGGGCTCCCGCGCTTTGCGGTCCCACTCGCAGACCCCCCTCGTCGGCGACGCGAGCGATCGAGCCGCCACCGGTGCCTACTTCGAAAATATCCATCATGGCGATCTGAACGGGAAGCGCGCGTTCGTATCCACCAATCAACGCACTTCCGGTAGTGAGAGCTTGGCCTTCATGAATGACGCCTGCCTTGGCCGTTGTACCACCCATGTCGAAGGCGATGGCGTTTTCAAGTCCGATAGCATCGCAAAGGGCCTGAGTGCCGATAACCCCCGCGGCCGGTCCTGACTCAAGCATACGTACGCACTGACGTTGCGCCTGATCGCCGTCATACAAACCGCCAGTAGATTGGACGACCAAGAATGATCCATCGAACCCATCTTTGCGGATGCGGTCATCAATGCCTGCGATATAGCTTTTTACTTTTGGCCCGATGTAAGCATTTGCGACCACTGTGGAACACCGCTCGAACTCACGGTATTCTTGGCTCAGTTCATGCGAGGTTGACACGAATACGTCTGGTAGTTCCTCCTCCACGATCTGCCTTACGCGCAGTTCGTGCGCAGGATTTGCGTAGCAGTGTAGTAGCAGGATTGCGACTGCCTCCACCCGTTCGAGACGCAGCCGGGCACATGTTTCACGGACGCGGTTTTCGTCGAGCGGTTTGTATATTTCACCTTCAGCGTAGAGACGTTCCTCAACCTCAAAACGCAATGCGCGTTCGACCAGCGGTTCATGTTTCTGAAAGAAAAGATTATATGCGTCGGGCCGGTTCACGCGGCCGATCTCATATATGTCTCGGAAACCCTCTGTAATCAGTAGAGCGGTTCTGGCGCCCGTTCGTTCCAGCATTGTATTAATGGCTACGGTCGACCCGTGGAGAAAAAGGCTGGCCTGTGGAAAGGCTATTCCGGTTTTGTCCACGCCTTGTGCTATACCGTCGATCAGGCTGTCAGGAGTGGAGAGGGTCTTGCCAAAGACCAGACGTCCGTCCGATGGGTCAAATGCGGCGACATCGGTAAAAGTGCCGCCGATATCGGCGGCTAAACGAATGCGCGATCCTATAGCATTGCATTCGGTCAAATGAATGTCCTCCTTTTGAAGCGTCTCAATCGTATGGGTTCCAAGTTAATTCCGCCATGCAGATTGCACTAAAAGATATTTTTTTGCCGGGCTCCGCCCGTCAACCTCTATATATTATTTCGATGGAGCGTTACTGACCACGTTAATTTGGGATAGTGGAGACTCAAATGAGCGGTATTTTGATTGTCACTGGCGGTGGACGGGCAATTAGCGCGAAAACGAGTATAACGACGGCGGCAGCTGGCTGTTATCTGATGAGGCGAGCTATGTCAGTGGAACTATTCTTAATGTGACGGGGGCTCATTGGTTCGACACCGTGATATAGTAGCCTATGGCCTCGGCGTTAAATCTCCCGCCTCGACAATCGTCAGCTCGTTATCTCCGACATTGTTCTGCCGGCGAAACTTTGCTGCAGATTTATATTCCTCTGAATTGAAGCATGACTCCGCATCTTCCATCGAAGCGAACTCGATCACGATGAAGCGATCGAAATATTCACGTCCTTCCAGTGTCTTTTGGTCGCCGCCACGGGTCAGTATTTTTCCATTAAATTTTTCTAGAATCCCCGGAACTTGATTTGCATATTTCATGTATTCGTTTTGATCATTGACCTTCGCGCGTGCAATCCAGTATGCGGCCATTTTGGAACCTCCCTGTTAAAATCCGGGGTTTCTATATCCCACTTACTATGAGGTTGGTATTCCTATGAAATCATTTACGATTTAAAAAATATTGGGATATTTAAGATCGGAGTTTATATGCCGCTCACCAACCTTGAACACTTTCTGATCCAGACAGGTGACTTTGAAGGTACAGTCAACCAGCATACCGATGTGCTGGGCATGGAAGAAGGGCCGCATCCCGATTTTAAAATAGCAGTCAGTCGGCTATATATCGGTCGGCAGGCAGTTCAGCATGTTACGGTGGGTGGTGAACCTGTGTCAGAGAACTGGAAAAAATATTTAGAAAGGAATACTCCGGTACTCAAAAGTATTGGCGTGGTCGACTGTGTTACTTATAGAGCGTCGGGACTTCGGGAGATGATGGTGCATCTCGATGTCAACGGCATGGCGTACACCGAGCGTAAGGTGGAAGACCATGAACTATCGCAACGTTTCCTTATGGATCCATATAAGGAAAAAGTGGAACTGAATTTTATCGCGGAAAAAGCCAGAGGTATCTCGTCAGATGTCAGTACCGTTGACATTTCTGACTGACATCTTGCGTTATCGAATTGCGCTAAGAATTGAGGGAAAACTATATCGTGATTGATCTCTATACATGGGCTACGCCAAACGGCAGAAAAGTATCGATGATGCTCGAAGAGTGCGAACTTGAGTATAAGGCGCACCCCATAAACATTTCGAAGGACCAACAATTTGCGCCTGAATTTCTAAAAGTTAGCCCAAACAACAAAATTCCAGCTATCGTTGATAATGACACCAGAAAATCCCTGATGGAATCGGGAGCGATCATGATGTATCTCTCGGAAAAGACAGGTAAATTTTTGCCTCAGGACCCTGAGCGCAAGTGGTCCTCCATCCAGTGGCTTATGTTTCAAATGGGTGGGGTTGGACCAATTTTTGGCCAGTGCCACCATTTCACTAAACATAATTCCGGAAAGGTACCGTATGCTGAGGATCGATATCACAAAGAGACCAAGCGCCTTTACGGGGTCATGAACGACAGGCTCGCCAAATCAGGTTTTCTAGGTTGTGAAGACTTTACCATAGCTGATATGGCGGTTTGGCCTTGGGTGGCTCGGTTCGACTGGCAGTCCATAAATCTTAACGAATTTCCGAACGTCAAACGCTGGTATTTGGAAATACTCGAAAGGCCAGCTACCCGCCGCGGTTGGAACGTTCCGGAAAATCAACAGGAAATACCGATGCCGTAATTTGGGCCAGCCTTCGGGTCAACTTTTTTATTTGACAAAGCACCGTTCGATTTTGGACTTGTACCTATGCGAATTACCAAAATAAAATCTGGATGGATTTCTAGGTCCCACCGTGCGATATCGCCATTCCGGCTTGTTCGCCCAACCACATCTCAAGAAGCGGTTGAGGCATTGTCACAGTCGCCGAAAAGCACTTTCATCGCCGGCGGTATAGATTTAGTCAGGCGCATGCGGAGCGGCGACGAGTGGGAAACTATTATAGACGTTTCTTCCATTGACCGTATGCGCTCTATAACCGAGGAAGATGGTTGTATCAAAATCGGCGCGCTGGCAACCCATCGAGATATCGAAACGAATGTGCTTCTTGCGGAAAAATTGCCAGATTTTCAGGCTGCCTGGACCACTATCGGTAATGTCCGGGTCCGTATTGCAGGTACAATGGGCGGTAATATTCTGGCGAGGGAAGCCAGCTACGATGGCCACGTGATTTTAGGCGTACTGGATGCATATTTTGTTTTCTGCACTGGTGAGGGTGATATCACTGTCTCAGCTCATGATTGCACACGAGCATTTCCCGCCGGTGGGTTGCTAACCTCTGTGCATATCCCAATAGTGACACATAGAAAAATGTTTTTTGACCGTACCCTCAAGCCGTCGGTGAGCGTTGCTGTTTCTTTTGAAAAGGGTCGGTATTCAATCGGTATCGGTTGTGCCTTCCCCGAGCCGCTATTTCAGATTGGTGTTGGCGATATAGATGCCACAGATATTTCTGATTTTCTGCCGGACCCGATAGACAACCCCGTGGGAGGCTCGGCGTATAGGCGGCGGATGGCAGGTGTCTTGGCCACACGTCTTAAGAACAAAATTTTGGCTGGAATATAGTTGATGTCGGGCGATTTAGTGTTCGTGTCATTTCAAGTTAACGGTGAGGAAACCTCCTTTCACGTTAGTTCTGAGGAGATGCTGATAGATGTCTTGCGTGAACGGGTTGGTATTACCGGGACGAAGCTCTCCTGCGATGTAGGCGCCTGCGGCGCTTGCACGGTATTGCTCAACGGTAAGCCTGCAGCCTCTTGTAACACCTTTGCGTGGCAGGCCGCGAATGGCGATGTAAAAACTGTAGAAGGCCTCGCAGGCGCTAATGGTGAACTGGACCCCGTACAGGCAGCATTCATAGAACACAGCTCTTTTCAGTGCGGTTACTGTACTCCGGGCATGATAATGCTAGCGCGAGCATTACTAGATTATAACCTGTCTCCGGCGCGAAATGAAATTCGCGAATGGATGGGGGCAAACATATGCCGATGTACGGGATACGAAATGATCATAGATGCGGTAGAGGACGCAGCCAGACGCGAACGGGAGATCTCTGATGAATGAGACTTCGCCGGCACTGAGCGTAGTTGGCGCCGATCTACCCCGCACCGACTCGGTTCCAAAAACGACCGGAGCTGCCGTCTATACGGTAGATGTCAGTTTCCCCGGTATGTTGCACGCAAAAGTCTTACGTTCTCCCCATGCCCACGCTCGCGTGGTGTCAGTTGACGCGTCTGCCGCTCGAGGGATGCCCGGCATTCACGCCGTTCTGACGCGCGATGAGCTCGACGGTCTAAGTCCAGTATACGGATATTTCATCAAGGACCAGCCAATTATCGGTATGGATAAGGTCAGGTATGTCGGGGATCCAGTTGCAGCGGTCGCTGCCGAGACCGAACATCAAGCGATTGCTGCACTCGAAAAAATCAAAGTGGAGTATGATCTACTACCGGTGCTAGCGAACATAGAAGACGCTATGGCAAAGGGTGCAGCTGAGCTCTTCGAAGAGGAGCCACTAGGGATCATCCCTGCTTACGGTCAAGGTGCAAGTGGTCACCGTCGGATCGGGCCGAATAATTGTTATCGGTTTTCATATGAAACCGGCAACGCTTCGTCGGCGTTCAATAAATGCGATCATGTTTTCGAAGATCGCTTTGTCTTTTCTCGAGACCAGCATTTTCATCTCGAACCATTTGTCTCTGTCGCGAGGTATGAAGGGGATGTAATAGAGGTTTGGAGCAGTTGTCAAAACCCGTTCCCATTACGAAAGGAGTTGGCACGAGTATTCCGGCACCCGGAAAACCGCATAAGGGTTAAAGTGCCTTATATAGGCGCAGGCTACGGAGCAAAAAATAACTGCAAGGCGGAACCACTAGCGATCTTGTTGGCGAAGCTGTCGGGTCGACCGGTGCGATTTTGCATGACAATGGAAGAAAATTTTCTGACCCAGTGCCAACATGCGGCGGTTCTCGAAATAAAGTCGGGTGTAATGGATGATGGGACATTCGTTGCTCGTAGCGGCCACATTCTTTTGAACGCCGGAGCCTATTCAGACGCCAGCCCGCTGGTTGCGGAAAAGGCTGGTTATCGGCTGCCAGGACCCTACAGGTGGCAGCACCTCGATATCGACTGCGACTGTATTTTGACAAACACAACGCCTGCCGGGCCCTACCGTGGGTTTGGCGGTACTCAGGCGTGTTGGGCGTCGGAGTCCCAGGTAGACATCATTGCGCGAGCGCTTGAGCGCGATCCTATGGATCTGCGCATCCAAAATTTAAAAAGTTTAGGCGAGGCTTATGTACCGGGAGAAAGCGGTTTGGACTCCGATTTGAGTGCCGGTATGTCCCTCGTTGCTGGCAAAATTGGATACAATGGCCGCAAGTCGGGCGAGGGTCGGGGTATGGGCCTTTCCATAGGATTTAAGGACGCCGGTGGGGTAAATAAACCGGCACAGGCCCGGGTCCGGATAACTACAAATGGTGGTATTTATCTGCAGTGTGGGACAGTCGAAATTGGGCAGGGCGTCCACACAGCGCTATCGCAGATAGTAGCCGAGTTGCTGAACGCTCCGCTAGATCGAGTGAGTTATCCCGCTCTGGACACCGACTACACGCCCTTCGATCAGGGTACTAATGCTAGCTCCGCTATTGTTGTTATGGCGAAAGCTGTGGAGGAAGCCGCGCTCCAGGCGAAAATGAAAGTGCTCAATTTTGCTGCTGATCAGCTGGAGTGTTCGATAGATGACATTCAGCTTGATGATTGGTCTATCCGAAAGGGCAATCAATCCTATCCACTGCCGTTTATGATTATGCGGTATTACGGCGGAACTGGATACGAATTCACCGGGGAAGGTTTTTACAAAGTAAAGATGGATCATTCCGCGCCGTTAGAGACCCAGTGTGTTTCTTGGGAATTCGGCTGGGGTGCTGCAGAAGTTGAAGTCGACACTGAAACGGGGCTGGTACAGCTGAAGCAGCTCGTTGTATCCGGCGATGCAGGGCGGGCGATTAATCCGAGGGTTTGCCGTGGCCAGGATGAAGGATCTGCTGTGATGGGTCTTACAGGAGCTTTATTTCCTTGCATGGTTTACGATGAGGCGGTCTTAATTAATGGTAATGGTCTCGACTATAGAGTTCCCCGGTCAACGGATCTAAACGATGGTTTTATCTCAATTCTACAGGAGCAGGGGCATGGACCCGGTCCCTATGGTGCGAAGAGTGTTGGTGAGGGGTGTATATTGCCAGTGGCATCAGCAATCGCAAATGCAATAGAGGACGCAATCGGCGTCCGGATCAGGGAACTGCCAATGACCCCTGAGCGTGTACTAGCTGCAATAGATGCCAGTCGGTAGCTTGATTGACCAAAGAATTAGAAAAAGGCCGGCATTTTCCCGCCTTTTTCTATCAACTCATCTTGCGGTCAAACACTACCTCCAGAATCCGAAGTCGCCTTTTTATCCCGTCGGTTAGTGACGTAATCTTTGCTGAGTACAAAGATACCAAGCAAAAGACCAGCACCGTTGATCACTAATCCGTTTGGTATGGCATCAGCCGGCAAGAGCAACAGAATACCAGCTACAAAAAACATCAGTCGAGCGGGTATCGAAAGCTGACCGAACATATATCCGATCAGGCCACAGGAAGCGATCCAAACGCCGATAAAGGCTGTGACGGTTGTCGAAATAATGTCAATAGCACTGCCCTGTCCTAGTAGAGACGGTGATAGGACAAATACAAATGGGATTACATAGGCAATCCAGCCCAGACGAACGGCAGTTGCACCTGTTTCCATTGGTTTCGATCCCGCCAATGACGCCGCCGCAAAAGCGGCTATTGCAACTGGCGGCGTGATCATTGACATCAACCCGAAGTAAAGTACGAACATATGTGCCGCGATTGGGTTTACCCCTAGTTTGATCAGCGAAGGCGCGATCATCGTTGCAAGTAACAGATAGATAGCAGAGGTTGGCATCCCCATTCCGAGGAGAATTGAGACTAACGCCGTAAGAACGAGCAACAGGAATAGGCTATCTTCGCCAACAGCCGCCAGCACTAGGGTAAGTGCTTGACCGAGACCAGTTCGATCCAATATCGCTATGATAATGCCAGCCATAGCACCGATAACCACAATATCAGCAGACGAGCGTCCGGCCCCGGCTACAGAATCCCAAAGCTGTTTTATATTAATCCTCTTGCCATGATATCCGAATATTATACTAACGATTGCGACGCTTATAGCAGCCCAGAATGCAGATTCCTGTGGGGGCAAATTAAGCGAGAAAAGCGTGTAGATCAGTACTATGTAGGGTAGAACAAAGAACCAACCTTCTTTCATCACCCGCGTGAAGGCTGGAATTCGGTCTTCCGGTAGGGGAGCGATGCCCTTTTTTGCAGCCTCGAGGTCAGCCTGAACGAATACAGCAAGGTAGTAGAGAGCACTAGGGACAAGTGCTGCTAATATGATCTCGGTATATTCAAGCTCAAGAAGTTCCGCCATAAGGAAAGCTGCGGCGCCCATTATAGGCGGCATTATCTGTCCGCCGGTTGAAGCTACTGCCTCAATTGCACCTGCACTTTTCGCGTCGTAACCCGCCTGTCTCATAAGGGGTATAGTTATAACGCCAGTAGAGGCTACGTTAGAAACAGCGGATCCGGATATCGATCCGAACAGACCAGATGCGACTACAGCGATTTTCGCCGACCCACCGCGAGACCTCCCCATCAAAGCCGCAGCGACGTCGGTAAACCATTCAGAAGCCCCTGTATGCAGGAGAAGTTGGCCCATCCAAATAAATAGGACTACCGTCAGAACAATAATTTTCATCGGTAATCCGAGGAGAGCAACATTGGTGACGCCCAATTCAGCTATCAGGCGTACCGGTTCTTGCTCTAGGCCCCTCATAATTCCGGGTACATAATGGCCAACGAAAGAATACGCAACGAAGACAGAGAATACGATTGTTAAACTCCATCCGGTAGTTCGACGGAGTGCCTCCCAAGTGAGTGGAAGTAAAATGAGCCCGAGGATAAACATTTTGGGCCGCATGGCGTAGGGATTTAACTCAATGTCGCCATAAATATAACAAAGATAAAAACACGAAATGATTCCAAGGACCGCAAGAAAGGCGTCATACCAAGGAAGATTTAGCCGTTTATTATCGCCATTGTATGGATATCTTATAAAAATTATTGCGAGAGTTAGGCCAAGACAGGCGAGACATGCTTGTTCATCGAACCATTCGAAGCCCATTTTGAGCCATAGTTCAACTGCCCAAGTCAATACTATCAATGTTATTAAAGCCCCGAGTACTCGAGTTAGATTTGTTACGAGAGCACTTTCCTCTCGCTGAGCGAGGAGCTTCGCTCCTTTTTGATTGGCACTTTGTTCTTGAGACGTCGATTGATTGTCGGCCACGTGAGGACCTCCACTACTTTCCCTGTTACCTTGCAGCGTTCCGCTTTTTAAAAGGCATTATTGA
>DBHK01000019.1:43496-111280 GCA_002295635.1 Alphaproteobacteria bacterium UBA830
TTAAAAGGCATTATTGAAGAAATTTTTGGGTCTTGTCTAAAGCTTTATTGATTATAAAAACCAAGAGACGGAAAAAAACGCCCGCATCAAAACGGAGACGCGGGCGTTTATATGTCAGACCATTGCACCGTTTTTGATTTTTAACGGTGCGCCAACGTTATTTTAAAAGTCCTACTTCTTTGTAGTACTTTATAGCGGCGGGATGATACGGAACATCGTCACCCTGAGACTTAGCAAGGCGCTTATTGGCCTCGAAAGAACGCCAAAGTGGGCCGCCTGCTTTAAGCTGTTTTTCCTGCGTGTGCATGACCTTTGCCGTCTTATAAACAACCTCGTCAGACATTCCCTTATGGGTCCACAGCAGGTAGTCGTAGCTCACGAAATTAGTCGGTTCAACAACGCCGGTCAGACCCTTTCGTGGATTTACAACAGACCACTCTGTCTTCGGAAAATGTTTACGCATTTTCGCAAGTGAGGCCTCTCCTCTGGGGAAGCCTATATGGCGTATTCCACCATCAATCTTAGCTTGCATTTGCTTAGCAAAGCCGGACCCTGCTGCGACGACAGCGAAATCAATTTTGCCCGCCATAAACGCACGCCAATGTTGCACAAGACCAACCATCGGCACCGACTTCATATCGCTAGCGGTCAAACCTCCGGTTGAAATGCCTCCATTATGGATGTTGACGAAAAGAGGGGCCCCTTTGAAACCGGTTGCCATCCGCTTACCCCTCAAATCCGAAACCTTGGTAACACCAGATTTGATAGGAACAACGAAGCTTACAGTAAATTTCATCATCGTTGTGATAAGACGGAGGTTATCGTATTTATTGCCTTTTGACAGGCCCGTACCTGTAATCGCCATGTAATATTGGGCGATATTAGAGATCCCAAAGCCGAGTTCACCTGCGTTTACCACTGGAATGTACTGTTGTGTGCCACCCATAGTCTGCTTCCGCATTTGAACTCCGGGGGCGTGCTCTGACACGGCTTTTGAAATTGTTGCAGTGATTTGCGAGACAGCACCGCCTTTTGTGGAGCCGATACCAACAGTTTGCGCAGAAGCCGACGCGGCAAATGCGATACCGGTAAACATACCGAGTGCAAGTTTTACGTAGTTCATTAAGGAACCTCCCTGTAAAGGTCTATTATATCGATAATTCAATTTCAAAGTGTCTAACATAGCAAGATGTTTGTGTCGATTCATGGCAAAATCTCGGCCGTGGTCGCGAATAGACTGGGAAGGGGTGGTTATTATGCTTCTTGACAGTCTTTGTAGTTCCTTCCGATAGTTATCGTTCCACATACGGAGCGTCTTTTGGTGCCACCCTCATACTTATCGGATACTAACAGTGAACTCTGACATCAACGGATTAATCGGAGAGAGGATAAGCCGACCAAACGCTAAAAAGTTTGTGGCTGGACGGGGTCGCTACACCGATGATCTTCAGTTACCGCGTATGGTGCACGCGGCGTTTTTGCGGTCTCCGCACCCTCATGCAAAAATCGGGAACATTGACACCAGCAAGGCTGAAGGATTGGAAGGCGTAGTTTTTGTGCTGACCGGCCGGGCTCTCTCGGAAATCTGTACACCCTGGCAGGGTGGAGCGGCCCATATCGCCTCACTTCGTGTACACGACCAACACCCAATGGCGGTTGACGTCGCGCGTTGGCAGGGCGAACCGGTGGCCGTCGCGGTCGCGACTAGCAGGCCGATCGCCGAAGACGCCGTCGAAATGATCAATGTCGAATGGGAGCCGTTACCCGCTGTGTCGGATAGCCGAGAGGCTTTGTCTAGTGGCGCTCCGCCGGTCCATCCCGCGGATCCAGATAATCTCGCATTTGAGGCTAGGGCGGGTGGTGGTGAGATCACGACAGATACGAATATAGAGGTTTCGGCTGAATTCCGTTTTGGCCGTCATACAGGAGTATCCCTTGAAACCCGGGCTGCTATCGCCGACTGGAATCCCGGCGACGAGACACTGACCGTTTATGCCTCTCATCAAACCCCATGGCAGCAGCAAGACGTTTATAGCCGCCATCTTGGAATAGATGAACACAAGGTAAGGGTAGTCTGTCCAGATGTGGGGGGTGGTTTTGGGATCAAGCTACACGTGTATGGCGATGAAATCACCGTTGCTGCCTTAAGCAGGTTTCTCGATCGTCCCGTCAAATATATAGCCGACCGCCTAGAGTCATTCGTCAGTGACATGCATTCCCGCGATCATGTCGTGGCTGCCACTGCGAAGGCAGAGAACGGTGTGGTCCGGTCAATGTCGGTGGATGCAGTCGGTGGAATTGGTCCTTACTCAGCCTATCGACGTGTGTCTATCGGTGAAGGCATGATGAATTTGAATCTGACTGGCGCACCTTATGCCTTAGAAGAATATCAAGGGCATTTTAGAGCAGCTTTCCAGAACCGGCCGACCGTCGCAATGTATCGCGCAGTAGGGCAACCGATCGCGACGGCGGTCACAGAGCAGCTGATGGACCTAGCTGCAATAGAATCGGGGGTCGACCCTGCCGCGTTCCGGCGCCAAAGCTACATTAAGGACGAAGGGTTTCCGACTAAAACGTTGACCGGTGTACCGCTTTCCAGACTGTCGTTGGTTGAATGCCTCGATCAGCTGATGGAAATGATGAACTACGACGCACTGCGTGCAGAACAGGCTAGTTTGCGGAAACAGAATAGATGGCGTGGAATCGGGTTGGCGACATTCGTCGAACTGACGGCGGTTGGGGGAGCTTATTATGGTCCAGCGCAGGCACGCGTTTCTACCCAAGATGGGGCGACGGTAAAGCTAGAACCGTCAGGTAAAATACAGATTATCACAAGCGCCACTGACCAGGGCCAGGGTACTTCTACGGGTATAATGCAAATTGTCGGTGACCGGCTCGGAATTTCAATAGACGACATTTCTATTACCTTTTCTGGTGATACCGCCGTAACACCCTATGGTGGTGGCGCATGGGCATCCCGTGGTTTGACGATTGGGGGCGAAGCCGCGTGGAGAGCGGCTGATGCTCTAGCCGAGAATATATGCTCCCTCGCAGGGGCTATATTGCAAAGGGACTCTGACAGGCTGACTGTGTCCGGCGGCGCGATATGGGATAGCGATACCCACGAAAATAGAATGAGCCTTGCCGAGATTGCGGAGGCCGGTCATTTCCGCCACGATCTTTTGCCGCCGGGTACCCAGCCGGAGCTTGCGGCGACGCGTCATTATGCGCCGGCAGCACCTTTCTGTGTTGCCAATGGTATTCAGGGCGCGTTAGTCGATGTCGATACCGAAACAGGAATCGTGAAACCTCTCGAGCATTGGGTTGTCGAGGATTGCGGTAGAGTGATCAACCCACTTCTTGTAGACGAACAAATCCGTGGTGGTGTTGTCCAAGGAATTGGCGGTGCGCTGTTTGAGCACTGCGTCTACGATGATTATGCCAATCTGCTTAATGGCACCCTCGCTGATTATTTGGTGCCAATGGCGGCGGAGATGCCTGACATACATATTGGCCATGTTGAGACCCCCGTGGAAGGCACGCGATTAGGAGCAAAGGGCGCTGGAGAAGCCGGTACGGTCGGCGCTCCTGCAGCGATTATGTGTGCCGTCAACGATGCGATTAGACCTTTTGGTGGGCTTGTCACCGAGATGCCGATCACACCAGAAACTGTTCTCTCGGCGCTAGCCAAGTCTGAACGATAAATAACGCGAGGCATAGCTTGGAATGCTAGTATGATTAAGACCGCTATAATACCGTCCGCCCAAGCGATTTCCAGAAATTCCAGTCTTATGGATAGAGCCTATCTGGGTTGCCATTTATTCAACAAAGGCGTGACATTGAATATTTGAAGAGGTCCTCCGAATCACCAACGTTAAGCGCTTGCCAACTGAATGTATCTCCGAGATGTATTTCACGTGCCAGCGTATGGAGCAGACCAACAAAAAT
Organism: Alphaproteobacteria bacterium UBA830; assembly: GCA_002295635.1. Classification (GTDB taxonomy): domain Bacteria; phylum Pseudomonadota; class Alphaproteobacteria; order MPNO01; family UBA830; genus UBA830. Next base: position 47,445 of record DBHK01000019.1, read on the forward strand.
ACGCTGGAACCGACGTTTGATTCGATTAAGGCGCCGACCTAGCTACTTTACACTTCGGATTGGCCAGATTTGTATCTCGATCTTCCGACGGTTATTGCTGATCCACCTGTCCTCGACGAGGAGGCTAAGAAACAGATTCTCGATCATAACGTCGCCAACTTGTTTATGCTGGAGATGATGGGGAAGTAGTGAACGCTTCAATCTCGAGGTATTCAGCGCGAGGTATTATTCACTCCGCTGCGGCCACCTGAGGTCGATCGATCAGCTCTGAAAATGCTCTCTCTAGCGCATCGCCCTCCGGGTCAGTTAATGCCGCAGCACGAAGCTTCGAAATTGCGTCTGCTCCCCATGCAGGATCTCTCACTCCAGTCGAACACGGTATTGCCAATTCGTCCATAATCCGGGCGAAATTCTGCAAACCACGCTTGTGCGTGTCGGAATATCCCTTTCGCAGATTGGCGAGCTCTGCAATCTCGACGGCAAGTTGATAATGCTGTGTTGCAGCGCTCACAATAGTGTCGAGCCAAATCCCAATAGATTTCTGTTCTTCGCTATAGCGATAAGTTCTGGGGCGGTAGAATCTCAGCTTTGATAGCGCCCACAACCTCAAGAAACCGTTTATAGTGTTCGTCCGGACGCGCATTGCAAAATTATAGTTGCTCGCCCATTCGTTCTCCCGTGCCCAGTTCATTATTGGTCGCCCCAACCAAGTTGGCATAACCGAGGTCATTTCATCAAAGCCAGGTTTTAAGAATTCAGTCACTTGGATTGGTTCGTCAGGTTTTGCAAGAACCTCCTCCCGGACGCGCTGGATACGGGAGCGTCGCGATTTAAGGTCGGCAACCCGGATGATGTCTTCGTAAGACATCATCAGTGCCAAATACCTACCAGTTTCAACCGTGATCGCCCAGCTATTACGTTCTCCGCCCCTTTCGAGGTCAACTGCAAGAACTTTGCGCATCCGGTCAGTATAAAGTTTGGCGTATTCAGGACTCTGATATTCTACCAACCGTTTGACGCCCTCCGTCATAATCGCATGGGTTTCGGCGGGGTAGTTCTCTTGTACGTCTGAGATTAAGTTTTTTGCACTGGGACGGGCTTTCTTTATCTTCTTCTCGGGTGCCGCATCCGGCAATAGGAATTCGCCGCTCATATAGCTAAGGCCCAGCTCAAAACCTTTTAGGTTGGAGTCAATCGCTATGCCGGATTCCCGGATAGCTTCTCGGAAGTTATCAACTGGGATCGGGAGTTCACCTGATCCGGCGATCACCCCCAATACGATCGCATTGAGAACTGTTCCTTCTTTTTCGGCGAGCATCGCCATATCGAAAAGAACAGCGCGCTTCGAGAGTTTTTGTGCCGCGTTATCAAGCTTGTCGGCACGGAACAGGCCGTCTCCCATCGCCGATTTCTCGACCACTGAATACACCCGGTGGGTCGAAGCGATCAGGGTCGTACGGTCCGGTGTAACCATCCCACTTTCGAGCATACGACCGGCTTCCATCAGCTCAGAAGTTACTACGATATCCATATTTCCGGGTGCGGGGTAAAGGGCCATAACCAACTCTTGGCCGGTTAAATCCTCGTGCGGGGCGGGAAAAATTTCAACATAATAAGTAGTCGCCCCGGTTCGCTGTGCGACGCCCGGGATAGAGGTTGATTGGGTCGGAAACCGACATATCTCCGCGGCCCGAACTATCCAGGTTGTAAGGACCCCGCCGCCCTCTCCTCCGAGGGCGCCGATGACCATTGAGATCGGTCGTTCGGGAAGCTTATTCATTCTGCCGCAATCCTGACCTCGGCCGGGTCATCTTGGCTGGATTCACTATCTAGAGCATTCGGTTCGCCTTGCAGCATTTTGATGACGGCCCCACGGATTTTATAAGCGATTTTATCGATCACGTTAGGATTCTGGATGATCTTAGCCTGAAAAAACGACGGGCATAAAACTGCTGCATCAGATACCTCACCGCACAGCCCGCACCCTACGCAGGAGTTTAAAACGGTCGCTACCGGATCTTTTCGGAGGGGGTCGGGATTGGGTTTTACGGAAAGAGACGGGCATCCGGAGAGGCGAATACAAGAGTGGTCGCCAGTACAAGTGTCTTCATCTACACCAAAACGAGTGCGAACCACTCGTTTACCCGACTTAAGGAGTTTTGCAGAAATTGGTTTTTCGCGTCGTTGCTTGGCGACTTGGCATTCTGCCTCGGCAATGATGACTTTAAGTCCTTTTTCGGTCGACGTAAGCGCTTCCTTTATAAGGTTACGCATATGCCCCACCTGATAGGTGTATTGCTTCTTAATCCATTTAACACCTACGCCCTTCAGCGCTTTTTCTATAGGGACCACCGTATCCGGTGGGCGCAAGCCGCCCGCGGTGGACGATGGTAGCTGTTGTTGTCCGGTTGCCGAGGAATAGCCATTAGCCATTACGATAAGTAAGTTATCGTGTTCATTGAATACCGCGCCGGTAATTCCCGTTGATAGCCCATTATGCCAAAAGCCGCCGTCCCCCATGATCGAGATTGTGTGGCCTTTAAGAGTGTCCTTTACACCCGCTGAGCTTGCGAGGCCGAGACCGTACCCGGTGACCGTGTTACCCATGTTAAAGGGCGGTAATGTGGAAAAGGTGTGGCACCCGATGTCTGCCGAAATGTGCATTTTGCCAATTTTTGGATCCTGCTGTACTAGCTTCAGGGCGGAGAAAACCGGTCGCTCTGGACATCCAGTACAGAACCCTGGAGGGCGTTTTGGTATCGGTGCCCCGAGCAGTTCTGCCGCATATGCCTTGTTATCGGCGACCGCCTTGATCACGTCGGTGATTGGCTTAAGGTCTATGCCCTTTGGCAATGTGCCCTCGATGAATTTAGCAAGGCCGGTCATCATGACTTCGGATTGATATTCACCGGCCTTAGGGAAGACATCTTTGCCAACAACTGTCGTGTTTATGTCTAATTTTCGGAGAGTCGCATTCAGCGCCTGTTCAAGGTAGTCCGGGAAGCCTTCTTCGACGATGCAGACGGATCGTTTGTCAGCGCAGAAGCGGGTAACTTCGTCTGGCACCATAGGATAAGTAACGTTCATGCAGTAAATCGGGATACGTGAATTGCCGAAAGGGTCGGCAAGCCCCAACTGCTGAAGACCGCGAATGACGGAGTTGTATAGGCCGCCTTGGCACATAATTCCTACCTCGTCGCATTCACCGTCAAAGAACTCATTCATCCCGTGTTCTTGGATAAACTTGATGGCGGCAGGAAAACGCTGCTCTACCTTCATTTTTTCCTGTAGATAAGTCGATGGAGGCAGGGCGATTCGGTCCAGATTATACTCCGGCTCCGGGATAGGGTCGTTCATCGAGAATTCGGGCTTCCTATTATCCTTTGTTGCGAAACGCCCGGTCACGTGACAGGCCCGGATACGGAACTCTACCATAACAGGGGTATTGCTAGTTTCCGACAGCTCAAATGATTTCTCGACCAATTCAACAATACGTGGATGATTGACCCTGGGGTCTACGAGCCAGACAGAGCATTTCATAGCGAAGGCGTGGCTACGTTCTTGAATGATGGATGATCCTTCGCCGTAATCTTCACCGAGGACAATGAGCGAGCCACCGATAACACCGACGGATGCAACATTTGATAGCGCATCGGCAGCGACATTAGTACCGACCGTAGATTTCCATGTAACGGCCCCGCGGATTGGATAATTGACGGAAGCGGCTAACATCGCGCAAGCCGCTGCTTCGTTAGCACACACCTCAGTATGAACGCCCAATTCAGCCATCAAGCCCTTGGAGTCAGATGTTAAAACATCCATTAGATGGGAAACCGGTGCGCCTTGATAACCTCCGACATAAGAGACTCCCGATTGTAGAAGCGCTTTGGTAATAGCGAGGATGCCCTCGCCTTCAAAGTATTCGCCAGCACCCCGGCGTAGCATTTCAACTTCACGCGCGAACGTCCGTTCCATTGAGTGGCTCCTGATACGTTTCATCGCCCATTAAAGACGCGAGCCAGAACTATAAGACGTTCAGGTCACACCGGCAAAGACTTCGCGAGCACAACTTGAGGGTAATTATCACTCTCAAAATGCCATAAAGTTGGCAGTATCTAGCCACGGCAGCGTCAACGAAATAATCTCTCGCTTGATATCTAAGATTAATCGTTTTTTGCATAGTCGCGATATTGTCCCTTTAGGTCTATCCGCTTTATACCTGTCAAATGGACCTCAGTAATTATGAACCACCTAGCCTAGGTAACCTTGTTGGTACGCCGGTATCGCGCATCGAAGATGGAGATCTTCTACGCGGTGCTGCGACTTTTCTCGAAGACTTAAACATTACAGGACAAATGCATGCAGTATTCGTGCGTTCCGAACTAGCTTGCGCAGATATTATTCATATCGATACCGAAGCCGCGCTACAGACCGTGGGTGTTCTTTCTATACTTACCGGTGCCGACCTTGAAGCGGACGGGATCGGAGGGGTGCCCTGGGAGGTTAGACCCGTGGTTGAGAAAACCGATATCGATGAACCAGTCGAACAAGGTGATCCATCCATTGCTCGCCCCGAACCGGCGATGCCGGCAAGGAAAACCGAGTATGTCGGCCAGATTCTTGCCATGGTCATAGCAGACACTCGAAACCACGCCCTCGACGCCGCCGGAAAAGTTCATGTTTCCTACCGGGAGATAGAGCCGGTAATTGACGTAGAGACAGCGGTTTCTGGTAATGCGCCCACCGTCGATCCCGCGTTTCCTGACAATATTTGTTTTACCGTTGAAATCGGCGATAAGGATGCGACCGACGCCGTATTCGAGCGGGCGGCGCATGTCGTCCGCATACGTCATGTTCAAAATAGGGGAGTCGGCGCACCCATCGAAACACGGGGTTATATTGGGGACTGGGATTCCGAGGCGGAGAAATTCACACTTTATGCTACCGCTGGAAAGCCGCACCCTGTTAGAAATACCTTGGCAAAGTTCTGCTTTTTTTGCGAACCAGAGAATATCCGTGTTCTAGTCCCTCGACTCGGCGGTGGTTTTGGGGCGAAGAATATTGTTTACGCCGAGGAGGTTCTGGTGCTCTGGGCAGCGCGAAGACTCGGCGTACCAGTACGATGGATTTCCGAGCGATCCGAGTCTTTTATAAGCGATGTGCATACACGGGATATGGTTTCCGCGGCGGAGTATGCTCTCGATGAGGAATATAGGATCAAAGCCCTGCGGGTAAAAAATCTTGCGAGCTTGGGTGCTTATCTAGGACCCCGAGCAGGGAATCCTGTACGCAATTCAATCAAGATCGCACCGTCCGTGTATGACGTGCCAGTCGGTTATATGGAGGCGAGTGGAGTTTTAACGAATACCGTCCCCACTTGTCCTATCCGCGGGGCAGGAGAGCCGGAGGGACAATTTACGCCAGAACGACTTATGGACGAGGCTGCTCGACAACTGAGCGTCGATAGGTTTGAACTTCGGCGTCGTAATCTGATCCGACCGGATTGCTTACCATACCGGACGATTTCCCAACTTGAATATGACTGTGGCGATTTTGGCGCCAATTTCGAGCGTGCTCTCGAGCTGTCAGATCGACTGGGTTACGAGGAACGCCAAACCCATTCGGTCAATCAAGGTAAACTGAGGGGCTTTGCACTATGTAACACCATTGAGGCTCTGGGCTTCGGGCTTGACGAGGAAGCTGACATCCGTTGTTCGCCAGATGGGTCAGTAGAACTGAGGATTGGGTCGATGTCTAACGGGCAAGGTCATGATACGATTTATGCTCAAATCATTGCCGGAAAGCTCGGCCTTCAGATGTCGTCGGTGAAGGTTATCCAGGGTGATACAGATGATATCGCCTATGGAACTGGTACTGGTGCTTGTCGATCAATCATAGTTGGCGGATCTGCTGTGGTCTGCACAACGGAGCGGGTTATCGAAGCCGGTCTTGATACAGCCGCAGGTATTTTGGAGGCAGCCAAGGAGGATATCGAATTTACAGAGGGCTCATACAGCGTCAAAGGTACCGATAGGACTGTTACCTTTCCGGTTGTTGTTGAAAAAAGCGGGGGTATAAACGCTTGTGATCGCTTTATGCCCAACGATTTCACTTATCCCAATGGTGCCCACTGCTGTGAGGTGGAACTTGATCCAGAAACGGGCACTGTGGAGGTTGATCGCTACATAATGGTTCACGACTGCGGAACCCCCGTGAACCCCTCCCTTGTTGAGGGCCAATTGCATGGTGGCGTAGTGCATGGTTTAGGGCAAGCGTTTACCGAGCATGTAGTGTATGATCCCACGAGTGGCCAGGTGATGTCAGGATCCTTTTTGGATTATGGTCTGCCGAGAGCTGATGATGTACCTGTTTCAACGTTTGTCTGTGAATTGCGGCCGATACCCACACGGACAAATCCACTGGGTGCAAAGGCGGTCGGGGAGGCAGGAGTTGCGATTTCTCCGATAGTCGCGGTCAATGCTGTTCTTGATGCGCTGCGGCCGCTTGGGGTATCCGATATATCGATGCCCATGACCCCCGCCCGAATACGAGGCGCGATCGATATGGCAAACGGCTGAGAAATACGAGCAAATCCGACGGAACCCATGACAAAATACACCAGTGATCAAATCGTTTCTCTCATTCGTCCTAACCAAGTACACCGAGACGTATATGAAGATCCTGATCTCTTCGATTTGGAAATGGATCGGATATTCGGTCGATCGTGGGTCTATTTGGGTCACGAAAGCCAGGTGCCCGAAGCAGGGGATTTTATCTGTAGTCGCATCGGTCGTCAGCCCGTCGTTATGACAAGACACACAGACGGGCAGGTATATGTCGTTTACAATCGCTGCGCTCATCGTGGTGTAAAAGTCGTCAATGAAGAATGTGGCAATACAGGCCGCTTCATGTGCATGTATCACGGCTGGACGTATGATACGAACGGCGATCTTGACTTCGTTACCCAGCCGGAAGGCTACACTGATTTCGAGTTTGATCTCGTAGAACATGGAATGGGGCGCGTTGCCCGTTGGGGCTCTCACCAGGGTTTTGTCTTCGCCAACCTTTCTTTGGAAGGTCCGGGATTAGAGGATTGGCTCGGAGAGAACGCCGATTTTCTTGACGATGTCGCGATGAGCGCACCAGATGGTGAGGTAGAGGTCACCGGCGGCGTACACCGCTATCTATATCACGGTAATTGGAAGATGCAGGTCGAAAACCTGATCGATATGTATCACCCCGCCTACAGTCACGAGTCTTCAAGCGCTAAAGGTGGCCAACAGTTTTCAAGGCGGGGGGGGGACAAGGGAGGAATACAGTTTTTTGAAAAACGCGGCAGAGTAAAGTCAATGGATGACCTCGGTACTCACGCCCTTCCCAATGGTCACACTTGGCAGGGTGGACTACCGCCAGTCGAAAATACATCTGATGAACATATGGAGTATGTGGCGTCATTGGAGTTAAAGCACGGGCCGGAAAAAACAAAAGAGATCCTTATAAAGAAGCGCCACAACGTTATCTTCTATCCCAATATGGCGATGCAAGAGCTCAATCCGCACATCCGTGTTATCCGTCCTCTTGCTGTTGATCGTACCGAAATATTTATTTACCCGGTCAAGCTAAAGGGTGCACCGGATAAAATGTTTACTGATCAGCTTGTCAATTTGAATAGGACGCACTCGCCTACTTCTCTGGTTCAGACCGATGATGTCGAGGCGTTCGCCCGGGCGCAAGAAGGCATGCTGACATCGGGAAACGAGTGGATTTTATTAGCGCGAAAGGGTCCAAAAGAAGAATTTGATACCGGCCGTATCCGGACAACCGGTACGAGCGAGGAGGGCATGCGAAACCAATTCCGTGCTTGGGTTAGATACATGTGCCTAGACGATTCATTATGAGCCGGAACCTTACATCTTCGCTCGATGAAATTTTGTTCGCAAAGGATGTTGAATTATTCCTTTATCACGAACTTGAACTGCTTGATTCTAGGCGGTTTGAGGAATGGACCGATCTATTCACCGAAAAAGGATATTACTGGGCTCCAGCGACAGTCGATCAGGAAAACCCAACCTCGGGCGTATCTTTATTTTTCGATGATGTGCCTATGATGCGCACTCGGTTCGCTAGGTTAAATCACCCAAGGGTGCACTCCCAGATACCTGCTTCTCGGACCAGTCACATGGTTTCAAATATCGCGGCGAACACGCCAGATAAAGAGGGGAGATTTCAAGTGACCGCGAAGTTTGAAATGCTTGAATATCGCCCTGGCCATATACAACGCAGCTTCGGGGGAAAATATGACTACCAGCTGTTAGCGGAAGATAACCGCGTACTAAAAATTGTTTTTAAGAAAGCTACAATCATAAATTGCGATGACGTGCACCTGCCCATCGCCATTCCATTCTAAAGCATCAAATTTACATACATAACTAATTTGTCATTAACCCTATGTTAATTTTAAACCATACCTTGCCGTATGGAGATCAGAAATTTTTGTATAATTATTTGCGCGTTTTCGACGATAATTGAGCTTAGAATGGCGAGATTCTGGTGTTTTTTGAGTTCCTTGGCCGATTGTCCTAGGTGTTTGACACGGCTTTATCCAACCGTCAGTATGTCCGCGAGAATGGCGGTCGGTTTTATCCTATCGCTGATAGCAAAAAACGTTCTATGGGAGACAACTATGTCTAGACGGATTCTAGGTACCGCTATCGTCACTGCCGCTGCGCTTGCAGTAGCGCCGGCGCAAGCAAAAGATTTAGGGGCAGTGACCGCGCTTCAACAGACCAATACGTTGGCCAAAAGTTTTCTAAAAAACTTTATCGCGCCGGCCAATGAGGCAGGTGTGAAAATAAAATACATCGGTGGTCAGGAAGTGGTTCCGCCTCGGAAAGCGGCAGGTGCACTGAAACGTGGTACCTTTGATGTATTGAGCGCACCAACTGCATATTACATCGGCACCGTCCCTGAAGGGTTTGCCATGCTTGCAGCGAACCAAGGTCCGGCCGCAATGCGCAAGAACGGTGCTTGGGAAATCATGGAGGAGGTCTACCTAAAAAAGGCTGGAGCAATTCTGCTCGCCTGGGGCGAGAATATGACGTCCTATAACACCTACCTCAACATGAAGCCTAAGATGGGTGCCGACGGTGTTCCAGACCTGACGGGAGTCAAGATGCGGGCGACCGGTACGTATCGCCCTCTGTTCCGCGCGCTTGGTGCATCAACGATTAACATCAAGTCGAGTGAGATCTTCACTGCGATCCAGCGTGGCACGGTTGCCGGCTTTGGTTTCCCTGATGTGGCGGTTGTCGCGATTGGGCTTCACAAGGCTATTAAGTATCGGGTGACGCCAAACTACTACCAGACTAATCAGGTAGTGACGGTGAACCCGGCAAGCTGGAAAGCGCTCAGCTCCGGCGATAAAAAGAAACTCAAGGATCTCGCGATCAAATACGAAACCACGTCAGTACTCTGGATGGAGAAAGCCCGTGTTGCCGAAGAAAAGCAACTGAAAGCAGCTGGTGTGAAAGATATTGCGCTCAAGGGGGCTGCCGCCGCCAAGTATCTTGATATCGCACATCAGGAAATCTGGAAGCAGCTAAAGGCTAAGTCAGAATATCATGACAAGCTCAAGCCGCTGATGTACGTGCCGGGTAAGCCAAATCGCCAGGCGGATCTTGGCCGGGCACTTCGTGATTAATCTGATCGCGAGCGATTAAGTATGGAGGCCTTTGATAAGGCCCTAGAGAAAGTGGTGACGGCGCTGGCCTATTTGGCCAGCGCCTTCATCCCTTGTATATTTACGATGATCGTGATTGATGTATCCATCCGGACGATGGGTGTTACCCCGCCGCTGTTTACGTCGTCGATCGTCGAATATGGGTTATTGTACATTGCCATGTTTTCCGCGCCTTGGTTGGTTCGGCAGAAAGGACATGTTGCGATCGAGGCACTGGTATCGATCCTTAGACCCGCTGTTCAACTAATTCTGGCGAAATTCATGTACATGATATGCGGCTTGGCCGCTTTGTTGTTTTCCTATTTCGCGCTTCAATTATTTCTTGACGCTGCGTACTCCGGACAGCTGGATGTTCGCGGCGTGGATATGCCCTACTGGGCACAGTTCTTGCCGATGACGATCGGTTTCTTTCTTGTATCTCTCGAATTTCTAATGTTCCTAGCCGGTCTTCGGCACTACTACAGTTACGACCTGAGCGAAATCAAGGACGAAGTCTGACTATGGAATGGTATTGGGCAGGTGCACTACTATTAGGCTGCGTAATGGCAGGAATGGCCCTCGGCATACCGGTTGCGTTTACGTTTCTTCTGACCAATATTGTTGGCACTTGCGTGTTCGTAATTGGCCGCCAAGATTCTTTTGCAGCCTTTATCGACCGTTTTCTGTTGCAGGTGCCGCAGGTTGTTGACAATGCGCCGCAATTAATAACTTCGTTTACGCTATCGCCAATCCCAATGTTTATTCTGATGGGATCCCTATTTTTCCATACCGGGCTCGCGATTAAGGTATTTGATGCGCTAGACAAATTACTTGGTAAAATCCCCGGACGGCTTTGTTATTTAACGGTGATTGGTGGCTCTCTATTTTCTACCCTCACCGGTTCTACGATGGCTAATACGGCGATGCTCGGTTCTCTTTTGGTGCCGGAAATGCAGCGCCGCGGCTACAGCAAACATATGTCAATGGGGCCGATTCTTGGAACTGGTGGTTTGGCGATGATCATTCCACCGTCATCGTTAGGCGTTCTCCTGGCCAGCATAGCGAGCGTAGATGTCGGAGCACTACTCATTGCGGGTTTGCTTCCTGGCTTTGTATTAGCGGGACTTTACGCCGGCATGATAACGCTAATGTTGGTGTTGAACCCAGACTCTGCACCGTCATATGAGATTGAACCGACAAACTGGAGTGAAAAGCTATATCAAGTTGTCGTTAACATTTTACCGATGGGTTTCGTCATCTTTCTCGTCATCGGTTTTATCGTTCTCGGTTGGGCAACACCATCCGAGTCAGCGTCTTTTGGCGTCGTTGGGGTTGTTATCCTCGCAGTAGTGCGACGGGCCTTCACATGGGAGGCCTTCAAGACGTCGTTGATTGGAACGATCCGTGTGGTCGGTATGGTGTTCTTCATTTTAATGAACTCTACCGTCTTCAGCCAATTGCTATCCTTCTCTGGTGCAAGTCGTGGATTCGTCGGATGGGCCACTGGGTTCGAGGTCGCTCCGCTGGTGATATTAGGCGCTATGTTCTTGGTACTGATCCTTCTTGGTATGTTTATGGATCCGGTATCAATGATGCTGATCACTGTTCCGATTTTCTATCCGATAGCCGGAGAGTTAGGTTATGATCTGATCTGGTTCTCACTGATAGTCCTGATGTCTCTCGAGATGAGTGCGACGACACCACCGTTCGGTTTATTGCTCTACATAATGATGGGCATGGTCAAAGGGACCACCTTAGGCCAAGTTTCTCTTGCGGCCGCACCCTATTTATTGTGTGACCTTATTCTTATCATAATTCTCATTATCTTTCCGATGCTGGCACTTTATTTGCCAAGCCTCATGGGTGGCTAGAGCTTTCCATAGGGGGAGTCCGTCTGGATTCCCGAATTTTATAGTTCTAGATGTGTTCTTCCGCGTTCGCGGGGTGTGTAAAATCGCGCGATAGCTAGTTTGAATCGAGGCGCGATCTGCAAAAGATTTAAACGTGACCAGCTCAAATATTTTGAAAGGGAACTGAGCGCAATTTTAAAAGGTAAATATACGGAGCTGTGGAACGGCGGGCGATTGAAGAACTGATACAAATCGAGCGTTTGATCCAACATTTGGGTCTCGGCATAAAAAGGGGGAGGGATGAAGAATTGGCTTGGCGACTCACCCCGGCGAAAAGAAGACTGGAGACTTCTTACGGGCAGGGGGCAGTTCGCGGACGACAATTCGTCTGATGGACAACTTTATGCCTTTATGCTTGCGTCCGTCCATGCACATGCCGAGCTATATGAAATCGATACTCTCGCAGCGAGGGCCGCGCCGGGAATTGTAGAGATTCTGACCGGTGCTGATTGGCTCGCCGACGACCTGGGACCAATCCCTCATAATATGGGCTTTTCCAGCCCTCCTGATATTGTTCTTGAAAATCGAGATGGGACGGACCGGTTCGTTGCCCCGCACTACCCGCTGCCAGCAGACCGAGTTCGTCATGTCGGGGAACCGGTCGCGATGGTGATCGCAGAAAGTTATTCTGAGGCGCGTGATGCTGCTGAACTGATCAAAGTCAATTATATGCCGCTTACGCCAATCATAGAAACCGACACTGCCGCTTCGGATACAGCGCCTACGATATGGCCGGACCATGGTACCAATGTCGGCATTGATGCCGACGTGAACGACCGTTCTGAAACGACTCGGCTGCTTGAAAACGCCGAGCACGTTGTGAAATTGAAGACTAAGCTGACCCGTGTCTCAGGTGTTGCAATGGAACCCCGATCGTCGCTGGGTGAATACGACGCTGACGGGCGATATACGCTTCAGACAACGGCTGGCAGCATATACCGATATAAGCGTGAGCTCGCTGAACTGTTGGGCTCGGAGGAAAAGGACGTCAGGATTATCATCCGCGATGCTGGTGGTTCCTATGGCCCACGAAATGCCTTGTATGTGGAGCATGCTCTTGTTCTATGGGCCGCGAAACGGCTGAAGCGACCTGTCAAGTGGACCTCCGACCGGACCGAGTCAATGCTGACAGACTATCAGGCGCGTGACCTCGTGATCGATGCGACCATCGGGTTTGACAAAGACGGAAAAATCGTCGCGCTCGATACATATAACACGTCAAATATCGGTGCTCATTCCGCTTCCTGGATTCCATTAGTCAAGGGAATCGAGATAAGTACCGTACTCTACCGCGTGCCGTCTGCATCCGCACGCGCCGTTGCGGTGCAGACCAATACGCCACCGACTTATCCTTATCGCAGCGCTGGGCGGCCCGAGGTGATGTACGCGATGGAACGGATGATTGATATGGCGGCCGAAGTCATTGGGCTAGATCGTATTGAGATCCGACGCATAAACTTGATCGCACCGGAGGATATTCCCTATACCAATAATTTTGGGCTGACCTATGACTCTGGTGACTACCCTCAGGCTCTTGATGAAGCTGTTTTTTTGTCTGGTTGGCACGATTTCCAGGATCGTAGGGTAAATTCTGTTAAGCGTGGCAGGCTCCGTGGCATCGGCATAGCTAATTATGCGGATCTGTCGACCGGTTATCCTCGCGAATGGACGGAGATTACCGTGCAACCCGAGGGAATAGTAGAGGTCCAGATTGGCACTATGCCGACCGGGCAGGGCCATCAGACCGCGTTCAGCCAGATGGTCGCCGAGGTATTGCAAGCGCCATACGAGACCATAGAGGTCGGCTATGGCGATACTGACCTACTCAAAGACGGTGGCGGGACGCATTCCGGACGCAGTATGCGTATGGGAGCGATTGTACTTTCAGATGCTAGCGCGAAGTTAATATCTCGAGCTACTCGGATCGCTGCCTATGCGTTTGAAGCAGCGGATACTGATATTGAATATTCTGACGCGATGTTCACTGTCATAGGCACGGATCGTAGGATCAGCTTGTTTGACATAGCATTAATGGCACGTGATCGTTCTGACATACCCGAAGAACTGAAAGGTGACCTGAAGGAAGATGCCAGTATACATTTCCCACGTGCTGTGATCGGTTCGGGCTGCCATGTCTGCGAGGTTGAGATAGACCCGGAAACCGGATTAGTGGATATTCTCAATTGGACCGCAGTCGACGATGTTGGTCGCGCGATCAATCCGATGACACTGGATGGGCAGACACACGGGAGCGTTATGCAGGGTGTCGGCCAGGCGTTGATGGAAGATTGCGCTTACGACATCGAAACCGGTCAGATGATCGGTGCGACATTTGCAGATTATGCTATGCCTAGAGCAGACACTTCGCCACCGTTTCAAACTAAGCTACTAGAAATCCCAAGTCCATCGAACCCGCTGGGAATTAAGCCGGGCAGCGAAGGTGGTACGGCGGTGGCACCGGCGGCGGTCGCAAATGCGATCGTCGATGCACTAAAGGAATATGGTGTCGACCATATCGAATTGCCTGCGACCCCGGAGCGGGTGTGGCGGGCAATAAATAGATGTTGAGCTTGATTATTTATCGAAGCGGATGTCACGCTTTTCAAGGAATGCCCGCATACCTTCTTTAGCATCGTCGGACGCTTGGGTGAGCGCCGAGGCTAGGGACTCTACGAAATAACCCTCACTTTCACCCATCCTGTCGATTCGTTGGATAGTATTCAGCATCATCTTATTAGCCAGCGGGGCGTTACCGGAGATCGTTTCAGCGAGTTCCATCGCTTTGTCAAACGCTTCGCCATCTCCGACTCGGTAATGGGAAAGGCCAAGCTGCTGACCTTCTTCTGCGGATATGCGCCGTCCTGTCAACATTATTTCTGTCATACGGCCTGGCCCGATCACTCGCGCAACCCGAATACTGGCGCCGCCGCCGACGTATATCCCGCGCCGACCCTCCGGAAGCTGGTAGATAGTCGATGGTTCGGCAATTCGGACGTGGGCCGCAGTCGCGAGTTCTAGACCGCCGCCCATAACGGCGCCATGCATTGCAGCAACAACTGGGATACCACCATACTGAATCAGATCAAACGTTTGGTGCCAATAGCGCGATATATTAAACGCCTCGTCCACATCACGTTCCTTGTGTTGCGAAAGATCAAGACCTGCACAGAAATGGTCTCCATTGGCGCGCAGCACCACGACTAAAGCCTCTTTAGGCGGTGCATTGAAAAACCGATTGATATCCTCGATCAGGTTTTCGTTGACCGCGTTCCTCTTTTCTGGCCGGTCCAGTGTTAGGATGGCTATCTTGCCGCGCATCTCGAAATTGATCAGATTGGATGAAAAGGCGATCACGGGTTGATCCTCCGTGGCTAGATGGACAGTCGATAAGACGCCTCTATAAGTGGCCCGGTTCGCGGTGTAAACTGCGTTCAATAAAGGAATGCTATCAAGGCCACCGAGGGAGAGACAGGATGGATATTAGCGGGCAAGGTGCCATTGTTGCGGGTGGCGCATCCGGGTTAGGCGCTGCGACGGCACGGGCCTTGGCGGCGGCAGGCGGACGCGTCGCGATCCTAGATGTCAACATTGAAATCGCGCAGGAAATGGCGGGTGAAGTTGGGGGTATCGCCGTTGAATGCGATGTTACTAATTCTGAATTTGCCCATGCCGCGATTGAAAAGGCGGTTTTGGAAGTGGGGGATCCGCGAGTACTCGTGAACTGCGCGGGAATTGGACCGGCGGAGCGTATCCTGGGCCGCGAGGGACCTCAGGCTCTTGATAGTTATGCTCGTTGTATCAACGTGAACGTTGTAGGTACCTTCAATATGTTGCGGCTCGTCGCGCATAAGATGAGTCAGACCAAAACGATGGACGACGACGGTGAGCGCGGTGTGATCGTGAACACTTCTTCGGTCGCCGCCTATGATGGTCAGATTGGACAAGCGGCTTATTCATCTTCAAAAGGAGCAATCGCAGGATTAACCTTACCGGCAGCACGCGAACTTGCGCGGTTTGGAATTCGCGTCATCGCAATCGCACCCGGCGTGTTCGAAACGCCGATGTTACGTGGACTTCCGCAACAGGCGCAGGAGTCGTTGGAGGTGGCAACACCGTTTCCGTCGCGGCTTGGTACACCGGATGAATATGCGAATTTCGTGATGTGTATTCTTGGCAATAAGATGCTGAATGGCGAAATCGTCCGTCTAGATGGTGCGCTGCGACTGGCTCACGGCTGATGGGAGTTGATGATGTCTGACCTCGCACCTGTGAATATGAATTCATTTGGTGTAGATATCGAGCGGCGCGGCGACGGTACTATCATCCTCAATTGTCCCGAACCGCTTGATGAATTGCCATCCAGTATAGTTGCTATGTTACGGGCTCATGCCGCGGCTCACCCGAACCGGGATTTTCTCTGTGAGCGGGACGCCAACAGAAAATGGCGTCGAGTAACCTATGATGACGTTCTAAAAGCAGCTAACTCAATCGGCCAGGCGCTGCTTGACAGCGGTCACGGTGTTGATCGTCCATTAGCCATCTTATCGGATAATTCTATCGATCAGGCTTTCGTTATATTTGGATGTATGACGGTCGGTGTTCCAGTAATGCCAGTATCACCGGCCTATTCGCTGATGAGCCAGGATCATGAGAAACTAAAAAACGTGATATGGCATAACGACCCGTCGGCAATTTTCATCGAAAATCCCGAGACGTTCGAGGGGGCGATTGACGCCCTTGATTGGTCCGGAAGAACTCTCGTGACAAGCAAAGGTACTGCCGGAATAAAAGGCGCGGTGTCCCTGTCCGAGTGGTTATCAGTGATGCCCCGAACGGCACTCGAAAATGCAGCATCACGGATTGATCTGGATACAATTGGTAAAATTCTGCTTACGTCAGGTTCCACGGGTTTGCCAAAAGGGGTGTTAAATACCCATCGTATGATGGTGTCTAATCAAGTCTCTATTGCGCAGATATATGAATTTTTGCGTGATGAGCCTCCGGTGTTTCTGGATTGGTTGCCTTGGAACCATACTTTTGGTGGTAATTACAATTTCAATATGGTTCTGCATAACGGTGGTACTTTGTATATCGACGAAGGTCGCCCGGTACCTGGTCTTGTTGAGGCGACGATCGACAATCTGCGAGAGATTTCACCGACACTATATCTCAATGTGCCGCGGGGCTATGATCTTATGCTGCCGCTTCTGGAGCAGGACGAAGCAGCACGGAATGGTTTGTTCAGAAATCTAAAGAAATTCTTTTTCGCTGGTGCGGCGCTTCCCGCAAATGTATGGGAGAGACTAGATGCGCTGGCCGTCGAAGCCCGTGGCGAGCGCCTACCCATAACTACATCGCTTGGATCGACAGAAACTGCGCCTGGCGCAACCTATTTAAACTGGTTACCAGAATCGGCTGGAAATATTGGTCTCCCGATGCCGGGCCATGAGGTAAAATTGATCCCGAATGGTGATAAACTAGAAATTCGTATGCGCGGGCCAAATATTACGCCCGGATATTATAAGCAGGAAGATCTGACGAAAAAGGCTTTTGACGAAGAGAATTTTTTTTGTATCGGGGATGCTGGAAAATTTGAAGATGACCAAGACCCGTCAAAAGGGATCGTTTTTGATGGCCGCGTCGCAGAGAACTTTAAGCTCCTATCCGGAACCTGGGTACATGCGGGTCAGCTTCGCTTACAGGTGATTGCAGCTGCTTCCCCCGCCATTCAGGATGCCGTTGTCACTGGGCAGGACCAGAACGAAGTTGGGCTTCTTGTGTTTCCGAGCAACGCCGGTTGTCAGTCTATTGCTGGAGCAGGATTTGGTTTGGATGAAGTCAGTTCTAGTGCGGCTGTTAAGGAACACATTCGTGGTGGATTGATGGCGCACAATGAGGAAAATCCGGGTAGCTCGACCCGTATCCAGAGGGTATTAATTATGTCAGAACCGCCGCAAATTGATGCCGGAGAAATTACCGATAAAGGTTATATCAACCAACGAGCGGTTCTCGAACGCCGCGCAGCGCTGGTAGATAGACTTTACAAAGGGGATCATGACGATATCGTTATCGTCAAATAGTTGAAATTAGGGGTTTTTAGGAGAAATTAGATGATCAAGGTTGAGGATATCGCATTTGGCCGCCTTCAGTCACCCGATCTGGATATCGCGGAAGAATTTCTTCTGAATTTCGGAATGACTCGGGCGGAGCGAACAAAAGATACTTTGTATATGCGGGGTACGGATCCGATGCCATTTATTCACGTCACACATCTAGGTGATGCTAAATTTATTGGGCTGGCTTTTCGAGCGCAGAGTGAAGAAGACTTGGAAAAAATTTCGAAGGCTGATGGCGCATCGGAAATCGAGAATCTCGATGAACCGGGCGGTGGCAAACGCGTCAGACTGACTGAACCGAACGGTTATCAGATTGAAATTGTGTTCGGTCAGGTAAATGTAGAACCGATACCGGTGCCACGGTTTGGCGTGAACACCGCGGCGGCTCGTGAATCTAGGCTCGGTGAACTGACCCGTATCAAGCGTGGACCATCGCACGTTAAACGGTTGGGCCATGCTGTGATAATGACTCCCGATGTTGCTGGCGGAACCAAATGGTTTCGGGAGACGTTGGGTCTTGTTTCGTCAGACGATGTCTATGCCGGCGAAAAAGATAACATTATCGCTACCTTTAATCGCATCGATGGTGGAGAACGTTTCGTGGACCATCATACATTTTTATGCATTGGTGGGGAAAACGCGGGCCTTAATCATATGGCCTTCGAAGTCCATGATATAGATGATGTGTTTATGGGGCATTTTCATCTGAGCGAGATGGATAAATACGATCACATGTGGGGTCTTGGCCGTCATGTTTTAGGTAGCCAGGTATACGATTACTGGCAGGATCCGTGGGGCCGCGTGCATGAGCACTGGACAGATAGCGATCGTCTTAACGACAAGAATCCACCTAACCTTATAGCTGCGGAAGACGGTCTGGATTCGCAGTGGGGTGAACCTGTGCCGGAACGCTTTATCAGTCACTCGACACCATAACACGGCATTTTAGAGGAGAATATTAAGATGAAAGCCAAAATAAACGGAGTTGAGCTGAACTACGAATTATCAGGTAATCCGGACAAGCCTTGGTTAACATTTTCGAACTCTCTAGCTACCAACTTACATATGTGGGACGATCAAGAAGCTGCGCTTAACACGCATTTTCGTATCCTTCGGTATGACAAGCGTGGCCATGGACAGTCTGAACCGGTACCCGGCGCATACAGCTTCGACGATCTTATCGCCGACATTGTGGGACTGTGGGACCATCTAGGCATCAGAAAGACCCACTTCGTGGGTTTATCGATCGGCGGTATGACGGTCCAGGGCATAATGCTTAAGCATCCCGAGCGGTTATTATCGGTAGTAATTGCTAATTCTATGGGAAAGGTGGCATCCGAATTTATCAGCGCCTGGCAGGATCGGATTGATCTATCAAATGAAAAAGGTATGGACCCTCTAATCGAGCCGACAATGGAGCGATGGTTTACAGAAGAATTTCGGAGGAAAGGTACCACCGAAGCTCAGAAGATCGCTGATATGATTGCAACCACCTCGGTAAATGGTTACGCCGGGTGCGCGGCCGCGATTCAAAATCTCGACTATCTGGACAGTCTCGGGCAGATATCTGGTATTCCGGTATTATTTATAGCCGGTGCTCAGGATGCAGGAACACCACCCGCCGGGATGGCGGCGATGCATGCTAATATGTCCGGATCGGAATACGTGCTGCTTAATCCAGCGGCACATATTTCTAACGTAGAACGAGCCGAGGATTTTACCGAGACGTTGTCTACTTTTTTGGCAAAACATTGTTAGGTGGGTGACCGGGCAGTGGCGGTCTATATAGGAAGGATTAAATGCTGGGTGCTGCTGGGGTGATCGGTCTTGAAAATATGGTTGCCGCGGTAACGCACCTTATAACGAACCTTACCGAGCGACTTTCTACGGTGGTGGTGAGAAAGGATATAACGACTACCCATTTTAGGACGATAACAGTTGAGGGTTACTTCAATACGTTCACCTTCGTCCTGTCTCGATAATCTTTCTAAGATGGAATATGAATATTAGGGTTTTGCGATCGAGGATAGATTTAAGCCACTCGTTGATATAGCAAATATCGCTGTATATTCTGCTTCCTCTGGTTTTGGGGAAAATCATAGGGGAAGACGAATGGTCCACCCGGTTAGCGTCCGGCAGGAAATCATCGATCGCGTATTGAAGCGGCGGGGTCGCTATCACCTGTATGAGTCCTTGAACCCGGAGCAAACTGCTTTTGTCGTAATCGATATGCAGAACATGTTCTGCGAACCTGGTGCCCCGGCGGAGGTACCGGCTTCTAGGGCTGTCTGTGGGCCGATCAACCGGCTTTGCGGGGAACTCCGAGATTTGGGTGGGTTGATAATCTGGATCACCAGTGCGACTACATCCACCAACGGAAAGAGCGATTGGGAGCACTTTATTCGCAATTTCGTTGCGGAAGAGGTCCAAGAACGTACGATAGAGGCGCTGAAACCCGGTGGACATGGCGAAAAGATCTGGAAGGATCTTGTTGTTAAAGAAGAAGACCTGGTTGTTCGAAAAAATCGGTATTCGTGCCTAACGCCAGGGTCTTCTATTTTGCAAAGCATTCTTTCCAGCCACGATATCCGGAATGTGTTGATAGGTGGTACTAAAACTAATATCTGCTGCGAAAGTGCCTGTCGTGACGCCATGATGCTCGACTATAACGTCGTAATGGTTGAAGACTGTAACGGGGCACTCTCTGATGAGGAGCACAGATCTGCTCTAGAGAATGTGATCCAGCAGTTCGGCGATGTTTTAACCGTTGACGAAGTAACGGCCATCTTAAAATATCGCCAGAACTAATATAATTTGTCATGAATAACGATGCCGCATTGGTCCGAAATATCGAAGTCTTCATATTCCGAGAAGCCTATCTTCTAGACGAGCGTCGGTTTGAAGAGTGGATGTCTTTGTTTGCTCTGGATGGCATATACTGGATCCCGGCGACGCCTGGCCAGACGGACCCGCTTGGCGAGGTGTCGATAGCGTATGAAGATCTTCAGTTGATAGATGTACGAGTAAGGCGCCTCGGACATCCGGAGAATTACGCTGATCAGCCGACTGTCAGAACCCGTCGGATTATCGGTAATCTAATGATTGATCAGGTAGGCGAAGAGTCGATTATTGCTAGGTCTAACTTCAGCTTGGCCGATCTTCAAGGTGACGATCAGCGTATGTTCTTTGGGGAATATGTGCACACATTACGCCCTATTAACGATGGCTATGAGATCGTTCAGAAACGCGTAAACTTGCTGAATTGTGATGCCCCTTTGGGGGGCATCGTGGTACCGTTCTAATGGCTGACCAAGGGGCGGCTATTGTAATTGGCGCCGGAGACGCGCTGGGTGGTGCTATATCACGCCGTTTCGCTAGGGGCGGATTAGTGGCGGTCCCATGCCGTCGGAAGGTAGAGCCGTTAGATAAATTGGTAGCCCAGATCAGGGCCGCCGGTGACCATGCCACGGGTATACCGTGCGATGCGCGCGACGAAGAGGCAGTAATTGCGATGTTTGATCGCGTTGAGGAAGAAATCGGTGCGGTGGAGGTACTCGTGTTTAACATGGGTGCGCAGCATCGTTCCTCTATCCTCGATATGACTACGCGTATTTATCGACAGGTTTGGGAAAGCGCGACGTTGGCAGGTTTCGTTACAGGTCGAGAAGCGGCACGACGCATGGTAGTACAGGGGGGCGGCACAATTATCTTTACCGGCGCTACCGCCAGTGTACGCGGTGGTGCGAATTTCGCGTCATTCGCTAGTGCAAAACATGCTCTTCGTGCGTTATCGCAGTCTATGGCGAGGGAACTCGGTCCAATGGGTGTTCACGTGGGGCATATCATCGTCGACGGAATGATTGATTCCGAGGCGGTTAGGATGAAATTTCCGGAAGAAACTGATGCGTTACCCGAAGGTGGCATGTTGGACCCGGATCATATTGCGGAGGCGTACTGGTCGATGTATGTCCAACCGAGGGATGCTTGGACGTTCGAAATGGATATTCGTCCTTCTGTTGAGCGGTGGTAGTCACGTTTTACAAAGTCTTGACCAACCCAAACCATAAGTCCGAGGAAACCGTGACGCAGGATTACGTGCAGTCACTGTTTTTTAAGATATGATCCCATCACTATGTGATGACCGAAACCTTGGGGGAGTATACTATTATCGAGACAAATGGCATCGTTCATTTCACCATCTCTGTGACTGATCCAGAGGTCAGCGAAAAGTTCTATCGTAAGGTTCTCGGTCTAGAGACCGTCCAGGTAATTCCGCCAATCGGTATGGTATTTATGAGGTCGGGAGAAGACTTCGTGATACTAACCAAAAGTAAGACCCCCGTGGAGCCGAACCCCGGTGACGAATTCTTCGTCCACCATGCATTCAGGGTCGACGTTGACAAATATGAACAGGCGAAGCGGCACTTGGCGGAACACGGCGTTGACCTTATTTTCGAAGAGGATCGTCACGAGGGCATTTTTCATGGAAAGCAGTGTTACTTTCACGATCCGGATCGGAATGTCATAGAAATCATTGGTTTGGAGGGGATTGGCGAGGGGTTTGCACCGGAAAATATAAAGGACGGTTTTTCACCCTTTTTGCAAGACCGCAGTAGTTGAAGGTCGCAATCTTGTATGTGTTTTAATAACTTTTGTTTTGTGTTGTCCGGATATTAGAAGAGCAAGAGAGCAATTATAGGTGCGTCTAACTCATAATACCACTTACTTGCCTTCGCCTCCTTCAAGTGCCACCTGCCGCACCCTCTGATATAGATTGGGAAGATGGAAAAATTAATTGACGCAAAGACCCTAAAATCGTGGATTAATGACGCCGAAGAGATAGCGCTACTTGACGTTCGTGAGGCGGGTCAGTTTGGTGCAGATCACATGCTGCACTCTATCCCGTGTCCCTACAGTATTCTCGAAACGCGTGTACCGATCTTGGCACCCCGCCGTTCGGTGAGAGTTGCGCTGGTCGATGCAGATGATGGAACCGCTCAAAAAGCAGCGCGGCGATTGGCGGGAATCGGCTACAAAAATATATCGATTCTCCGTGGTGGAAACGCAGCGTGGGCGGCGGCAGGTTTTGAGGTCTTCCAGGGAGTTAATGTCCCGTCAAAGGCATTTGGTGAGGTAGTTGAGTATGTTACAAAAACCCCCAATATTCCGGCTGAAGAGCTTAAGGAGATGATGGAGGCGGGCGAAAATATGGTGATCGTCGACGGTCGAACGCCGATGGAACATCATAATATGTCAATCCCGGGTGGCGTAAGCATGCCCAATGCCGAAATGATCTATCGAATTCATGATTTAGCTCCAGACCCCGACACTACTATCGTCGTGAACTGTGCAGGACGCACCCGATCGATAATCGGCGCTCAGGCCCTGATAAACGCGGGTCTTCCAAACCGTATCGTAGCGCTTAAGGCTGGTACTATGGGATGGGGACTGGCAGGGTTTCAACTTGATCACGGTTCTTCACTCAGTTATGCGGGAAAACCCAGTTTAGACGGTGCCCGTAAAGCGGCAGCATATGCCGACTATATTATTGAGAGGTTCCACATTTCGACGGTTAACAGAGAAACATTGTCGGAATGGAAAGGCGATGAGACCCGCACCTTGTTCCTGCTAGATATACGGGCCGAGGGAGAATATATCGACGGACACCTTCCGGGTTCGGTGAATGCCCCGGGTGGGCAATTAGTTCAGGCGACAGACCAGTGGTGCGGGGTTTGGAAGGCCCGAGTCGTTCTGATTGATACGGCTCCTTGCTCCCGTGCTGCAATTACGGCCCACTGGCTGAAACAGATGGGCTGGGATGTTTATATCCTTGAGAGTGGACTTGACAGTTCTGAGGCTACTGAACAAGGGACTATACCTCAAATCGATAGAGGTATGATGGACCTGAATACCCTGACACCTCTTGAGCTTTCAAATGCTATCACCTCGGGTTCAGCCTTTGTGGTCGACGTTGATAATTCGATGGATTATCGGGAGGGCCATCTACCTGGCGCGGTGTGGTGTACCCGGTCGCGGATCGAGCGCCTTAAGGTGCCGGATGGAGTAACGGTCGTGCTCTATTCCGAGCATGAAACGCGCGCCAGACTAGCGGCGATCGATCTGTCGGAGGAGGTCGGCGGACCTATTGCTATTTTGGAAGGCGGCCGCGACGCCTGGAATGCAGGGAGTTTTCCGATTGAGGCATCGCCAGAAATACCTATGGATGCGGACTGTATAGATTATCTTTTTTGGGTTTCGCGTCGCCATATGGGTAGCGATGAAGCGGCGCTTGCCTATCTAGAATGGGAAGAAAACTTGCCAGCCCAAATCGAAGCGGACGGGGATGCGAGATTCTCTGTGATGACATGATAAGAAAAAAAGGAATGAGAAATGAGTCTACAACTCGGATATTTACTTCCGACCCGTGAACGGATCATGGTTGGCAATCATGATGTTCAGGAAATTCTCGCGCTTGGCGATCTTGCGGAGGATCTTGGGGTTGATAGTGTGTGGATAGGCGATTCCTTATTAGCAAAGCCGCGGCACGATCCCCTGACTTTGATTGGTGCTATTGCTGGCCGTACAAACCGAGTGAAGATAGGCACTGCTGTTTTACTTCCGATGCTGCGCAACCCAGTTCTTTTGGCCCACCAAGTAGCAACGTTAGATCAAATTTCGGAAGGACGTATTATACTTGGTATCGGAACTGCTCGCGACGTTCCTGCTATTCGTAACGAATTCGACGCCGCCGGCGTACCTTTCGATAAACGCATTGGTCGTATGCTTGAACAGATGCGCCTGTGCCGGTCCCTCTGGGACGGTCAACCGGTTGAATGGGATGGTCTGTGGACTTTTAAAAAGAGTGAGCTAGCACCCCGGCCCTTTACCGTAGGAGGTCCAGCCATCTGGTCCGGCGGTGGTGTTGAGGCAGCGCTAAAAAGATCGGGACGTTATTTCAATGGGTGGTTTCCATCCGGCGCCGGCAACGGTAAGGATTGGTCGGAAGGATGGCAAGGCGTACAGCGATTCGCCAAAGAAGCGGACCGAGATCCGGCGGATATTATTGGGGCCGCATACGTGACCCTCGCGGTCAATGAAAAACATTCTACGGCGGATGCGGAGCTAAATGCGTATCTGGAGGGCTATTACCTTCGCCCGGCGGACGAAATCCGGAAACAACAGTACTGTTTTGCCGGCACTCTTGCGGGCGCTGTCGAATGGTTAGGTGAATTTGTCGCCGCAGGCGCATCGCACATGTGTATCCGTTTCACCGGTAGCAACGACGCGGCGCAAATGGAACAACTGATTAGAATTCGTGAGGAATTGGCATAAGGGCTAATTGCTCTAAAGAGCCTCTATATCTGGTTAGCGAAACACCCGTTAAAAATTTATCTCCAAGCGGTTTGGCTCCTTGATACGCTTGGCCAATCGGTTTGAGGGGTTTGCCCATATAACGTTCACCGATTAATGGCGCACACCGGACTTTTCTATGGCTATTGGTATGGCATCAACCCCAAGTGGCGCCATGAGGTGAACACCAGAGATTCCCTCGATCGTTGAATAGTTGGCAATAAGCTCGGCACAGATATCTATGCCTTCCGCCTTTTGGTTTTCAGCACCCTCAAGCCGATCAATTAGTTCGTCCGGAATGGTCGTCCCCCATAGATTCTCCCGCATCCATCGTGCAGATTTGGCTGAGGCAAGGGGACCGATCCCGATCAATACCCCGGCTTTTTCTGATATTCCTTGCTCAATTAGCCCCACGGCGTATTCCCGCACAATTTCCGGATCGAAGCAGAACTGCGTTTGTAGAAAACCGGCGCCGGCGTTAATTTTGGCAATAAGCGCTTCAGGATTCCAGCGATCGTCTGCTGGATTCATAGGCGTGTCTGCGCCGCCGATAAAAAGCTTCGGAGGCACTTTTATCTCCCGCCCTGAAGGGAGAGTCGCATCGCTCCGCATCTGATGTGCACATTCCATAAGTTCGCGGCTTTTGTAGTCGAAGACAGGTTTGGCGTCGGGCTGATCGCCAGCCGATGGGTCATCTCCCCCGAGGATCAATAAATTTTCAACACCAAGCGCTGCTGCACCAAGCATGTCGGATTGTAACGCTATTCGATTTCGGTCCCGGCAGGTCAGCTGCAACACCGGTTCTATCCCAGACTGTAATAGTAGGTATGCCGCAGCGACGCTCGACATATGTGCTCGGGCACTCGCGCCATCGGTCACGTTGACGGCATCGACTTTGCCTTTCAGAACATCGCTTTTTGCTAGAAGGTCTATCGGATTTGCCGAAAGTGGTGGGGTTATCTCTGCCGTAATTGCAAAATGACCGGCTGCGATGGTATCAGAAAGTGCGCTCATCAGTAGCATCTCCGTGAAATAACGAAGGACTTATCGTTAAACAAAAGTCCAATGCATTCCTGTGTCACTTCGCCCGCGACTGGCGGTTAGATTTGGTCCCTTCGAGTAGTTCCTACTCAATTAAAGAAACATATACGTGTACGTTTTACTCAGCCCAAGCCACTTTTTTATACAAACACTATTGGGATATGTCACATTCTTGATTTTCAACTTTTTAAGGTCTCTTTTTATGTTGCAGCATTGGTTGACCATCTCCTTTAACTGAAAAATACATACCTTCTAATTCGGCATATATGATTAGAAAATAATAACGGGATATCGCGAAGATACCACGTTAATGAGTTTCTGAAATTTATACTTCGAACAGCAGATAGAATATCAACCACAACTGTGGTTGCCGATGAAACCGTGGCTTGGTTATGATGAAGTTAAATAGGGGGAAATCGCCAATATGGGTGTTCAGACTGTATGGGATCACGTTCGGCTCGCTGCGGATAGGACGCCCGACCGTATTGCGGTCGTCGACGATAAAAGTGACAGTACATTTACATTTGCGAGCTTAATACAGGAGGTGGAATCGGCTGCTGCTGGTCTTGCGGAAATTGGCGTCGAACCTGGGCAGTACGTTGCGACTATCCTGCCTAATGTCCTCCAACACGTGATCTCTATACTTGCTCTGCATCGCCTCGGGGCGGTTGTTTGCATGATTAATCCGCGGTTGAAACCCAATGAGGCCAAACAACTCATCGTAGATGCAAAAATGTCAGGGGTCATTTGTTCGCCCAATGACGAAATCGTGAAGGCAGCCGTTAGGTCGCTGCCGCACGGCGCGCCGATCTTGGTGGTGGGTGATGCAGAAGGAAGTTCTTCGGCGTTCGAAATGTGCCGCGCTGATCCTAGTCTATTGCCCGATTGGAAGCATCCTGATCCGGAGACCGTGGCGTTCATTTTATATACTTCTGGCACTACCGGCTTGCCAAAAGGTGTGATGATTCCACACCGGGCGACGGATAGCCGTGTATTGTTTGCCCCCGTCCAGTGCGGCCTGCGTCATGGGATACATAATAAAGCTCTTGGCCTGATGCCACTTTTTCACGCTGTGGGGTTCTACTCCTCACTCGTCACGACGCTGTCACTCAACGGCACGTATTATGTTCATTCCGCGTTTGACCCCCCCGCCGCGGTAGAAGCGATCAAAACCCAAGGCATCACATACGTATTTGGTGCGCCGGCACATTTTTATGGAATGTTGGGTGTTCCTGGTTTTGTCTCAGAAGACATGTCTTCTGTGGAGACGTTGGCATATGCTGGTGCAGTAATGCCGGCGCCACTTTTAAAAAGGGTGAAATCCGCCTTCCCTAATGCCGAGATTACTAACATATATGGAACGACCGAGGTTATGAATGCACTTTATATGCCAAATCCGGTCGGTAGACCGCTTCAGTTCCGTCCTGGCTTTTATTCTAACGTCCGCGTCGTACGAATTGGTGGAGTCATCGATGACGTTTGTGGTACAGGCGAAGAGGGAGAGCTAATAGTTGATGCTTCCGCCGACGCGACATTTCTCGGGTATCTTAACCGGCCAGAGGCTACTGCGGAAAAACTGACCCGGGGCTGGTACTGGACAGGAGATATAGTATTTCGACGTCAGGATGGAGATCTTGAACTTTGTGGACGGGTCGACGATATGATTGTATCCGGTGGCGAAAATATTCACCCGGAAGAGGTCGAAACCGTGTTGATGCAGCATGAAGCCGTTCGTGAAGTAGCTGTGATCGGTGTGCCTGACGATCAGTGGTCGGAAAGGGTGGTCGCATGCGTGGTGGGTCAAGGTGTTGATCACGAGGCCTTAGATGCCTGGTGCCGAGACTCTGTCCTCGCTAACTATAAACGTCCGAGGGAATATGCATTTCTTGATTCGATACCACGTAACGCGGCCAACAAAGTGTTACGGCGTGAGCTGAAGGAAGTTTTGAGAACCCGCTGACCTCGATCCGCGTGCCGCCGTCGACGCTATTTTTTCCTTCATTATCTCATCCGGACTTTGACTGTAATAGCTATAGCCGGAAGCAAAAAACGAGTGTCCACGAACCCTGTAAGGAGAGGAAAATTATTTACGCTACAAACTACGTTTGAGTCCGGTCTTCATTGTCCGATGGGGTGATGTTAATGGCTTAGTGTTGGAATCTATGCCCGACCCTGATAATTACCTCGGTAATGATATCCAAGGTCTTATTGAGGCTTGCGTATTTTTAATCCGGGTTACGAAGAAACGCGTGAGAGTGATGTTCCGCTTTCCAAACACATTTTTAGTCTCGCAATAAGCTTAGATGTGCCATATCGACTTTGAACGAGGGCACACTGTCGATGCTCACTTAAATGTGGCTGACGATCCATAGTTGATTGAGGTATTATATGCCCGTAATTAGAACACGTTTAACCAGAACACGTTCAGATTTTCCAAGAATGTGAGAGACTAATTCGCCATCAACAGCTTGCAGAGTTAGTTTCCAGATTTCTCGGCTTGGATTTCTGACGTGGCAAACGAGGCCACTCCCATAGGTTCTAGCAAAAGCACTATCGACGGTCGTTACGCTTGGTTCCGTCTCGGTGTATCAGTCGCTATCGGCACGCTAGGAAGCATCGGATTCTGGGGCGTTGTCGTCATCCTGCCGGCGGTACAGTCAGAATTCGGCGTCGACCGAGGCGATGCATCCCTTCCCTATACGCTTACCATGATCGGCTTTGCTGCAGGTAATGTTCTGTTTGGTAGGTATGTAGATCGTCTGGGGATCGTAGCGCCGTTGATAGCCGCTTCGATCGCCATGGCCGCGGGATTTGCGGCTGCGGCTGCTGCAACCCAAATTTGGGTTTTTGCGATTATTCAGGGCGTTTTTATTGGTATCGGTACGGCCGCAAGCTTCGGCCCTTTGATAGCTGACATTTCTCATTGGTTCAATCGGCGACGTGGGGTTGCGGTCGCGCTGTGCGCGTGTGGAAACTATATCGGGGGCACGATTTGGCCTCTGGTAGTTCAGTCGTTGATGGATGGGAACGGGTGGCGATTCACATATATTATTATCGCAGTTGTTGTCTTGTCTACTATGATCCCGCTTGCTTTGATACTCCGCCGCCGGCCGCCACTAAATGAAGAACGGGCTGCCGTTTCGGTTGGATCTTCAATCACTGACCGAAAGACAATTGATCTGTCGCATCGCTCTCTGATGATACTTTTGTCTATCGCGGGGATCGCTTGCTGCGTCGCCATGTCGATGCCGCAGGTTCATATCGTGGCTTATTGCACAGACCTCGGGTTTGGTTCTGCACGCGGGGCAGAGATGCTTTCCTTAATGTTGGCAGGAGGCGCGATAACGCGTGTGGTATCGGGATTTATTGCTGATTATATCGGCGGCGTACGCACTTTGCTGATTGGCTCTATTTTACAGGGGTTAGCGCTGTTTTTCTATTTGCCCTTCGACGGGCTGATGTCGCTCTACATAATTTCTCTTATGTTTGGACTTTCGCAGGGCGGCATCGTACCAAGTTATGCAATCATTGTCCGGGAATACATGCCCGCAAAAATAGCTGCTGAACGCGTTGGTTTTCTTATCATGATGACCATTGTTGGGATGGCGTTTGGTGGATGGGTGTCTGGATGGATTTTCGACGCGTCGGGCTCTTACCAAGCGGCATTTATCCACGGAATAGCTTGGAACGCTTTACATGTCGGAATAATGGTGATGATGTTGATTCGTTTAAGGAAATCGCCGCATTACAACAAGGCAACTCAAATTTGACTACTTCGGTTTCGTGCTGCGGGTTTTTTTAATATCCGTTACATCACACCGTAGCGGAGAGTAATCCATAATTTCCGCGCTTTGGAAAGGCTAGCGTCATCATCGAGATTCTGCCATCGCCCGGCGATCAGGCGATCTAAAATTCGCCGGTAGCTCATCATCATCACAACCGCTGGTTTAAGTGCTTGGGCGTTCGACCGGGCCAGCATTTTTTCGGCCTCCGAGTATTTTTCCTGCGCACGGCGTGCTAATGAGTCACACAGTTCAGGTAGATTTGGATGAGATAAAATGTCGTTAGGCCTAACGATCGATACACCATGAAGGTCTAACTGTTCGCGGGGAAGATAAAGCCGTCCCATAAGTGCATCATCTTTTACGTCACGTAAGATATTTGTGAGTTGCAAAGCTGTTCCCAAAGTAATCGCGAAGGACCTTGCGGGATTGCCATAATCACCAAAAATTTTGATAGACAACAATCCAACAGCACCGGCGACACGCTCACAGTAGAGTTGTAACAGTGCACAGCTCGGCATTAGCATGGAGCCATCCGTATCCATTTCCATGCCCGCAATGATCTCAAAAAAATCATCCTTTTCGAGATTGTAAATCGAGATCGCCTGTGCGAGGGCTCGCAAAAGATGACTTTTCGGCGCCGCAGAAATTGGGGTATATAAAGCGTCAATATTCTGTCGCCACTGATCCAGTCGGGCACGTTTTTCGGCAATCGTCATATCGCTATCTGCAATGTCATCGACCTCTCGACAAAATGCGTAAACCGCGAATATAGCGTCTCTTTTCGGTTCCGGAAGAAGCCGCATCCCCCAGTAAAACGAGGAGCCCGCGGCACGAGTAACCTCCCGCACGTAAAGCCGCGCGGTGAGACTTGGATCGTTGGCTGTTCCCCGATTAGCCATCTGCTAATTGTATCGATGTACCTATCGAATCAAAATTGAGCGTTTTAGATATCTCAATTTTGGTTATCTTTGAACTAAATAGGAAAACATGTGTCATTTACGAAACGAGTGTCTGATATATGATATAAAGATTAATATGCTATGTGGATCCCAGTAATCTCGGGTTAAATAGCAGCAGGAGTAGGTAATGGAACAGGCAGCGCGAATACAGGAACCTAAAAATACGGTATGGCAAACTCGGGGCCATGAACAAACGGAATTCGAGCATAAATTGTCACTCGCGATGGAAAAGGCGTTTGCCGACGGTGTAACAGAGCTTGACGCCTTGGTGGATCGGTTGAACGAAGACGGCGTTCTGGATGAACAGGATTTGGAGTGGACGGTCGGCAGTTTTCGGACGCTGATGGCAGAGCTTGGAGCATGACTTAATGTCTCGTGCTTCATTTTATTCCGAGTATCAACAATAGAATGTAGGTGCGAGTAACGGTGCTCTGACCAAGGGAAGTAATATGAACGACATAGAAATTTCCGCTAAAGACATTGAGAGGCGCGTTGCGCTTGGCCCGCTTAATCGCTGGTGGCCTGTAGCGGCAAGCTGGATGGTGACTGACGATCCGCAGGGTTTGACCCGCCTTGGAGAAAGGATTGTTCTCTGGCGCGACAGGGACGGCACGATTCACTGTGTCGAGGATCGGTGCCCGCATCGCGGCGCACGACTTTCCATGGGCTGGAATCTCGGAGACCGCCTTGCATGCTGGTATCACGGAGTAGAGGTAGGGGGCGATGGCGTCGTAAAGTCGGTTCCGGCCATTTCGGAATGCCCAATGGTCGGAGACAAGATGGTAAAGGCTTACCCATGCTTTGAAAAAATGGGGGGGATATTTGTTTGGTTCGGTGACGAGTTGCACGAGGAGGCGGAAGCGTTCGAACTTCCCGAGGAGTTCGTGTCTGATGAATGGGCGGCGATGCTTTGTACAGCGCATTGGAAATGTAACTGGACGTATGCATTTGATAATGTAATGGATCCCATGCATGGGGCGTATCTACATGCCATTTCACACTCGATGGCGGAAGGAGATACTACAGCCAAGATGCAGCTAGACAAGACGGACACAGGTTTCATCTTCGGGAAATCGGGCCAGCGTGACATTAACTTTGATTGGATAGAATTTGGAGATACCGGCGCATTCTGGCTGCGGGTTTCTCCACTGCCATACCGTAAGGAGGCTGGACCCGGCGGAAATTTCAGCATTATGGGTTTCGTTACGCCGATTGATGAAGATAACTGTCGTGTTTTTTTCTGGCGGACTCGGAAGGTGTCGGGTTGGCAGCGTGACGTCTGGAAGTTCATGTACCGTAACCGGCTTGAAACCCTCCACTGGGATGTACTGGAACAGGATCGCGTCGTCCTTGAGGGTATGGCTTCCGACGCAAGGGATAAGGAATTTCTTTATCAGCATGATACTGGTCTGGCGCGTGCACGCCGTGTCCTGTCCAAGGAGGCGGAAGCTCAGCTGATATCAGTTGCAGCCCACGTCGGCGGAGCTATGGAGGCGGCTGAGTAGGTGCGCTGAGCTAAGCAGCAGGACTAATAATATGGGATCGATATCGCTTACGAATAAACGTGTTGTTGTCACAGGCGGAGCTCGAGGGCTTGGCCGAGCTTTCGCGGAAGCGGCAATCGTCGCCGGCGCAAGGGTCATAGTGGCCGACATTCTCGAGGACGTTGGGAGGGCAACTGTTGGAGCATTGTCAACGAATGGCGAAGCGTATTTCGAACCGGTCGACCTTTCCGATCCCGATAGTATCATTGCACTTGCGGATCATGCCTCTGATCTTCTTGGTGGCGTCGATGGATTGGTCAATTGTGCTGCGATCGCCACTGGAATCGGTGGGAAAGTGGCTGAAGAGATTGATATCGAGACCTGGGATCGGGTGATGACGGTCAATGTGCGTGGTACCTGGCTTGCTATAACGGCGTTTTCTACTTTGCTACGGGCTGCCGGTAACGGAAAAATAGTAAATATTGCCTCTGATACCGCGATGTGGGGCGCTCCAAGATTGCTCCACTACGTCGCGTCAAAGGGTGCCGTTATTTCTATGACTCGGTCTCTGGCCCGCGAACTCGGGAATGATGGGATTGCTGTAAACGCTATTGCGCCGGGTCTTACTTTAGTGGAAGCGACGGAATACGTGCCAGAAGAGAGGCGCCGTCGATACATCGATGGCCGAGCGATGAACCGTGAACAACAGCCAGATGACGTCACGGGAGCGGTGATGTACCTCTTGTCAGACGCGGCGGATTTCGTGACCGGTCAATTATTACCGGTCAATGGCGGGTTCGTTTTCAATTAGTCCGAGGAGAGACTTATGGATGGAGATGCAGTGATAAAAAAGGGCGCCGATGGTCGTAATGAAGATAAGCCCGGCTGGCATCAGGAAGACGGACAGTCCTTCCAAGACTGGATGGACACTCGCGTGGCCCGATACCGGACACGTCAATATGATTGGGATGTTCTTAAATTTCAGGCTGATTTTGATCCTAAATATCGGCGAGCACAGATGCGTTATATGGGTACTGGCGGGGCTGGTAAAAGTTCTGACAATAACACTGTTCCTTCTGAGCATTTTACGTTCTCGACGATGGTGTTGCCTCCCGGCTGCGAAGGCCCGCAGCATATTCATACCGACGTAGAGGAGGTATTTTTCATGCTGCGTGGCAGTATTCACCTAACTGTCATAGAAGGTGACAACACGTGGGAAACAGTTCTCATGGAGCGGGACCTGATATCGGTGCCGCCGGGCGTTTATCGCGGGCTTGTGAACGATGGTCAGGAGGAGGCGTTGATGTGTGTTATGCTTGGAGCAACGAAACCGGTAACGCCGACCTATCCTCCAGATCACCCACTCGCTTCAATTAAGCGGAATAAGAAATAGCAATTCTGTCCGGGGGGATCGACTGGGTTTGAGATCCGTCGCAGACGTAACTTAGAAATATTTATGAAAGCTGTACAAAGAACGGTCGAGACACACTGCGGGATAGTCTCTTACCTAGAAGCTGGTGAGGGTACTGCCCTCGTCCTATTGCATGGTATCGGTTCTGGTGCGGCATCCTGGACATCCCAACTCGAGGTATTTTCGGAATGCTATCGTGTGGTCGCGTGGAATGCGCCCGGCTATGGTACCTCTGATCCGGTCGGATCAGAGGTACCAACTTCTGCAGAATATGCAATGCATCTCAAAGCTCTGCTAGATGCGCTTGAGATTCCCGATTGCCATTTGGTCGGACATTCTCTGGGTGCGATTATAGCCACCGGATTTGCCGGGATGTGTATTGACAGGTTGAAAAGTCTGATGCTCGCATCGCCAGCATCAGGATACGGTTCCGCAGGCGCGGAGATTCAGGAACAGAGACGAACAGGACGAATGTCGATGATGAGAGATCTTGGTCCGGAAGGGTTAGCCCGCGAGCGCCATGGAAATCTTTTGTCAGAAAACGCTCCGCAATGGGCGCGGGACCGTGTCCGTGGAGTGATGGAGCAACTTAACCCTGATGGATATCGACAAGCGGTTGAACTCTTGGTCAACAGCGATATTAATGCGGATGCCTATGGATTTCCTATGCCTGTCACCGTGGTGGTTGGGGAATCAGACTCCGTCACGTCGCCCAAGGACTGTAAATTTATCGCCAAGATTTTTGCAGAGCACTACTTTGAGATTCTTCCCGGGCTTGGCCATGCCAGTTACGTCGAAGGGCCCGATTTGTTCAATCTTGCACTTGATAATCATCTAGAGAGGAACAGATGAGAGGGCGTGCAGCAAATAGACTTGTATCTTTGGTGCCGGTGCTCCAACGACGGTTGTTTTTTCGCCAGAACGATCCTTCCAACAAATCTCTGCGAGAGTATTCGCAAAACAATGTTCGGAGTATTGTTAATGCATATGGTGCGCCACCTAAATATGAGGGATGCAAAACGAAATGACTGCAAATATGGGTAATAAAGTTGTGGTTATTACCGGTGGATCCTCGGGAATCGGTATGGCAGCAGCTGCAGCATTTCTTCGTGAGGGAGCGAAGGTTGCGATTTGCGGTCGCGATCAAGGTCGGCTGAATTCTGCTGCGGAAAGCCTAACCGAAATATCAGGGTCTCACAGTGTTTACGCACATCCCTGTGATGTACTGGACGAAGAAGCCGTTGCCGGTCTCTCTAGTGCCGTTAAAAACTGTTTCGGTCGCTGCGACGCGCTCATATGTAATGCCGGCCAAGCACGGACAAGCAATTTTTATACGACCAGAGATAAGGATTGGCTTGATGAATTTGAGCTAAAGTTTTTTTCTGTGTTGAGGCCTGTTAGAGCATTCATTGATCTTCTGGAAGCCTCGGGTGCCGGCTCAATAGTGTGCACTAGTGCGATGCTTGCGCGAACGCCAGAGCCGTTCCTAATCGCGACAGGCGCTACCAGGGCCGGTCAACTCAACTTACTAAAATCTCTCTCACGCGAATTTGCGCCGAGAAATGTACGGGTTAATGCGGTTCTGATTGGTCTTGTCGACTCTGGGCAATGGAGCAGCCGATATGAAAGAGGTGAAGGACCAGACGGGACAAAAATTCCGGACGGGATGTCAAAGGAAGACTGGTTTAAAGAACTAGCAAATTCCCGCCATATTCCGATGGGCCGAATTGGCACGCCTTCAGAAGCCGCAAACGCGATCCTTTTCTTTGCATCTCCAATGGCATCCTATATCACCGGGGAGACGATCGAGGTCACAGGGGGGCAGGCAAGGAATGTCTGATCGGGTAACCGCCGGCGAAATTGCCGCAATTTTTCTTGAAAGTTGCGATGTCAAACATGCCTTCGGTGTGATTAGCATCCACAATATGCCTATCCTTGATGCGATCGCGCGCCGCAATAATATCAATTTCGTTGCGGCTCGGTCCGAGGGTGGTTCAGTCAACATGGCAGATGCCAATGCCCGGGTGCGTGGCGGTCTTGGGGTAGCAATTTCTAGCACAGGAACAGCGGCTGGAAACGCTTGTGGTGCTATCGTTGAGGCTTTGTCGGCGGGGACGCCGCTACTCCATTTGACCGGACAGATCGAGAGCGAGCACTTAGATAGGAATAAGGGTTTTATTCACGAAGCACCTGATCAGGCGAGGATGCTGAGTGCGGCAGGGAAAGGTGCTTTCCGGGTTTGGTCAGCCGACACCATGGTCGGCACCCTAAAGGAAGCCGTTCGTCTAGCATTTACTCCGCCTATGGGTCCAGTCAGTGTTGAAATACCAATAGACGTACAAAAAGATTTGACAACAATTCCTGCAAGCATAGAGACGTTAGAGGTGCCAAGATCTGCACCAAACACGGCATCGGTTGACGCACTCGCCGAAGCGCTCGCCCAGAAGAAACGGGTCATGTTGTGGCTAGGCGGTGGCGCGCGCCATGCAAGTGATCCGGTAGCGCGACTCGCCAAGATAGGTTTTGGGATAGTTACAAGCGTTCAAGGTCGCGGCGTGCTGCCAGGCGACGATCATCAGTCA
The DNA here is from genome assembly GCA_002295635.1 of Alphaproteobacteria bacterium UBA830. Taxonomy (GTDB): domain Bacteria; phylum Pseudomonadota; class Alphaproteobacteria; order MPNO01; family UBA830; genus UBA830. Next base: position 83,801 of record DBHK01000019.1, read on the forward strand.
TTAGGCGCATTCAACTTGCAGCCAGCCTCGGAGGAGTTCTACCAAACTTGTGATGCGATGCTTGTTGTGGGTTCTAGGCTACGGTCCAACGAGACACTGACCTATAAGTTACAGCTGCCAGAGCCACTTTATCAGATTGACGCTGATCCGCTGGCAGGAGGTCGAGCCTATCCAGTGGAAATGTTTGTTTGTGGGGATTCCAAGCGTACCCTTGAAATGTTAGCTGATCGACTAAAAAATAGGTTTGTCCCGGATAAGTCCTTCACTAAGGATATCCTTGTGGCCCAACAGCGTGCCGAGAGGGAAGTGCGCGATGCATTGGGCCCCTATGATGGCATAGTTGACGCAGTGATTGATGCAGTCCCGAGAGACTTTGTCTGGGTTCGAGATATAACTCTGTCGAACACTATTTGGGGGAACCGGTTACCACTACTTGATGGACCGCGTGACGGAGTACATGCTCTCGGCGGTGGGATTGGACAGGGATTACCGATGGGAATCGGCGCAGCGCTAGGTGTGCAGGAGGAAGGGCGCAAGACACTGGTTCTAATAGGTGATGGCGGGTTTGCAGTTACCCTTGGTGAGTTCGCAACGGCCAAACAGGAAAATGCTGATATCGTGATCATTTTGATGAATGACGGTGGATACGGGGTGATCAAGAATATAGCCGATGCGCATTTCGGTGGACGCCGCGCCTACGTGGATATCCTTGGACCCGACTGGGGAAAGCTCTGTGGGTCGTTAGATATCCCCTATTGGCGAGTGGGAGAGGCGGAGGATTTCCCCGAACTCCTTAAAGGCGCCATTACAAAGAATGGTCCTTCATTGATCGAAATAGACATGGCCTCGATTGGTCAATTCGCGCACGCCTTCGCCGGGCCACCGTCAAAAACGAAGTCTGATAGCACATGATGGATGTCCTGCTAATCGGGTATGGTGCAATAGCGCAAGAGGTTCTGAAGCGGATCCAGCCTGGTGAGGCGGCCAATATCAACTCGATACTTGTTAGAGCCAACCGTGTTTCTGAGGTTCGCGATACTGTCTCGTCACGCGGGATAGAAGTCGTTTCTTCGTTAAGCGAACTTTCTGCCAAACCAGACTTGATAGCGGAGTGCGCTGGGCATTCAGGGGTACGGGAATATGGCGTCGAAGCGTTACGTAGTGGGACTGATTTTCTAGTGATCTCTATTGGAGCCCTCGCAGACACTGAACTTTTTGCAGCTCTCACCTTGGCGGCCAAAGAAGCTGGTTCAAAATTGATTCTAGCTGCCGGTGCCGTCGCTGGCGCGGATGCGCTGGCCGCCGCCCGCGTAGGTGGTTTGAACCGGGTAAAATATACGTCGCGAAAGCCGCCCAAGGCCTGGAAGGGCACGCCGGCGGAGGATGTCGCAAACCTTGATGAACTGACGGAGGAAATAACGCTATACCAAGGCAGTGCAGCAGAAGCCGCAAAGCGGTACCCACAGAATGCAAATGTAGCAGCAACTATAGCCCTGGCAGGGGTAGGTTTTGCCAAGACTGAGGTGCGTTTAGTTGCCGATCCTACCAGAGATGGTAACCTTCATCAGGTGCGCGCAGAAGGAGCATTCGGTTCCGTAGATATTGAAATTCTCGGTAATCCGCTGCCCGATAATCCGAAGACATCGACGCTCGCGGCCCATTCTGTGATCGCGGAAATCCGGCGCCGAGCAGAACCAGTCGAAATTGGCGGATAGAGACAGATAGATTTCACTCTTGTGAGATGGGCGGTGTGATTTCGTACCTCATTTCGATAATATCATATTATCGGGACTGTGTGTTTCTATTCGGGAATTGCAGAGCAGAACTAGTTCCTGTGTAATAGGTGACTTATAATTATCCCTGATTGTGAGCAGGATGAAGGCCCCCTTATATGACTTCTAGTAACCGCAGCGGTGAAACTCCTGAACAATTAAACGGAATTGGCGCACTGCCCGTTCCGGATCCGGAAACGCTGGATATTGATCTTCAGAAATATATGGAAATCTGTGAACAAAAACTTGGTCACATCCCTAATGTTGTAAAAGTTTTTTCATTGCGTCCTGCGAAATTGAGAACCTTCATTGCTAAATACAATGAGATGATGCTCTCCGATGAAAGTGGATTAAGCCGACTAGAAAGAGAAATGATTGCTGTTGTTGTTTCATGCGTAAACCGATGCGTTTACTGCGTCACATCTCACAGTCAGGCTGTGCGAGAGTTCTCCGGCGACCCGGTGCTAGGCGATATATTGATGGTCAACTATCGTGAGGCCAATTTGACGCCACGCCAGCGTGCAATCCTTGACCACGCTTGGAAGATGACTTCAGTTCCGGGTGAGACTGGCGAAGCGGACAGGCAAACCTTGGCTGACGCCGGATTGAGCCCTGAAGAGATTTTTGATCTTACCGACGTCATCGCCTACTTTAACTACACCAATAGAATGGCACACGGTCTCGGTATGCAGCCAAATGAATATTACTTCGGACGTAACCGATTGCCCGATCCAGAGTCAGAATAGATTATCTTAGTTGGTATCACCAATCACCTTTATAGAGAACTGATCCTATAACGCTAGCCCGCTTTAGCTTGAATTCCAAGGCCGTATATTTGTCGAAGGTAGTGTATTTATGGAGTATCCTATTTCTATGCATTCACAGAGGTTGGAGTTTGCGTTAAACCGGGCTAATGGCAACCGTCGCTATAAAGTTCGGGTTAGAGGCACAGCGCGAGATGCTTCGAGGAATCAATCTGCTTACCCGAACGGTGGCAGCAACGTTGGGTCCCAAGGGGAGAAACGTTCTGATCGAATCGGAGGGTGGTATTGGACCTCCCCGCATTACCAAGGACGGCGTGACCGTATCCGATTCTCTTCAAGTCGATGGACAATATGATCAAATAGGGCTTCGTCTGATCCGGCGGGCTGGCCAGCGTGTAGGCGAAGAGTTTGGGGACGGTACCACGACAACAATTGTATTGGCAGGAGTATTGGCTTCCGAGGGCCTTAAGGCTGTAACGGCAGGGTATGACCCTATGGAGCTAAGGCTGGCCTTAAATGATGGAGTAAATACGATTATCGACGAACTGCGACAACTGGCACAACCTGTTGGAGGACGTAGTGACTTGGAGCGTATTGCGACGGTTTCGGCTAACGGTGACGGTAATCTTGGTAGTATCATTGCTGCGGCCTTTGATAGTGTAGGCGTTGATGGGGTGGTTACCGTCGAGGGTGGTGAAGGCTTCTATACAACTTGGGAAAAATTGAATGGACTTCAATGGGAAGGAGGATACGTCTCCCCTTATTTTATGACTGACACAACAACTACCGAGTGTCGATATGAGAAACCACTGATTCTGCTTACCGAGCATACACTAGAGCAGCACACTCAACTGTTAAAACTGCTTGAGGTATCGGTCAGGGAGAACCGCCCGTTGCTGATAGTGGCAGAGGCAGTGAAAGGAGAGGCCCTTCAGACACTGACCGTCAATAAAATAAAAAACAACCTTCGGGTGGTGGCCGGTAAGGGACCCTTTTTCGGCGATCGTCGTAGAGAAACTATGGAAGACTTAGCGCTTTTGACGGGTGCTACGCTTGTATCCGAGAGCCGGGGTACTAACAAATCAACTATAGACCCTGGGGTTCTGGGTACTGCTGACCGGGTCATTTTAAATAAGGATACTACTACGATCATAGGTGCCGCAGGAGATTCAAGAGATGTTGCACGCCGCGCTAATAGCGTCAGGGCTGAGCAGGGGGCGAAGCGGAATACCCCGTTTCAGGAAAAGATACTCCGCGAACGTCTTGCTAGACTCACTGGCGGGGTGGTGGTGGTGCGGATCGGAGGCGCCAGCGAGATAGAAATTAAAGAGCGTCGAGAACGCGCCGATGATGCCGTGAGCGCGGTCCGCGCCGCTCCACTTGAGGGTATTTTACCAGGCGGAGGCGCGGGGTATATCCACGCGACTCGCCGGCTAACAAATGATGATACAGAATTAGGAAGCGTTGCTGTAGGTATTTTGCGTCGAGTTCTAGCATCGCCCGCGGAGCGCATCGCTTTTAACGCCGGTTATGATGGCAGAATGATTTCTGCGAAGCTGGCGGGATTTATGGATCCGTGCCAAGGTTTTGATGCTCAGGAGGGAGAATTTCGCGACCTATTCAAGGCCGGTATCGTTGATCCAGCGAGGATCGCGATCGCGGCGTTAGAAGCAGCGAATTCAGTAGCTTCCCTTTTCCTTACAGCGGCGGCCGTGATTAGCAAGCCGCTCCCGGAGCGGCCGACAAGTTCGGGTAATATTCCTTTTGGTCCGGAGGCTAAAGATATGACTTCAGAAGAGGCAGGTCACTTCGGACTTCTGTCATGAATCGGCAACGTCCTAGGGTGTTAACTAAGCGTTTGGACGGTTTAAGACCAAGATCAATCCTTGTTCGACTAGAGCGGTCGACATAATGCCCGGCTGTTTCGGGCGTCTAATAGGTCGGGTTACTCCTGTGCAAATGAAATTCATCATTCATTAAAAGGCATGTCTCTTGCCGGCCCATTTTATTCTTTCACTCTATAGTACTTGGCTTCGTCTGCCGCCCAACTTACGAGGCATTCTCTGGCTTAGCATTGGCACATTTATGTTCGCCATTGTGGACGTGTTTGTTAAATCACTGGGTGGTCGGTTTGATCCCCTGCAAATTTCCTTTTTTCGTTATAGCTGCGGTCTGATTTTTTTAATGCCGTTATTTATTAGGCTTGGTGCGTCGAATCTGAGGACTGGTCGCCTACCTCTTCATCTGATGCGAATGTGTCTCGCTTTTGCAGCCCAGTTAGGAATTTTTATCACTGTTATCCATATGCCATTGGCCGAGGCGACGGCATTAATGTTCTCCAAACCATTGTTTACGACACTAATCGCGGTGATCCTTCTGCACGAGGTGGTCGGGCGGCGGCGCTGGGTAGCGACGATCTTAGGCTTCATGGGGGTCTTGGTCTTGGTCCGCCCGGGAGCGGAGGCGTTTGATCCCATTGCCTTGGTCGCGGTTACATCAGCATTAACGTTTGCTGTTGCAAACGTTCTTATTCGCAAGATGTCAACGACCGAGCCAACAGGCCGCATTTTATTTTACTATCATATTGGAGGCGTGACCGTATTTGCCCTTCCTACCTGGTGGGTTTGGAATTTACCAGATTTAATTGACTGGCTAAAGTTGATCGGTATTGGAGGTCTCACGACGCTTGGTATATTTTGCTTTATGCGGGCGTTCGCGGTTGGTGAGGCTAATGCTGTGGGACCGGTTGAAAACGTTAGGCTGATTTATGCTGTTTTGTTTGGTTATTTACTCTTCGCGGAAATTCCTTCTATCTGGACTGCGGTAGGTGCTCTTATAATCGTGGGTAGTACCTACTACATCGCGCGGGGAGAGGCGCGAGAGTGATATTGATAGAACTTCAAACTGTCGATACCGTTCGAATTCAATAAAAGGAAGCAATATGACAGAAACAGCTATATTCGAACCCGGCGGTTATAGGTATGTCCGGGGACCGTTCCAGTATTCCGGTGGGGTTGTTGCAGAGGTTGGATTTGCGCTAGAGCGGGTTCGGTTTCAGACGCCATTACCTCTGGAGGAAGGATTTGCACGAATCGAAAGCCACCTGGACCGGATTGGACGGCCATACACCTCTTTTGCTGCCTGCGAGTTACGTTCGCCGGAACCGTTTTCCGAGCAAGGCTTCATTGATTTTAACCGGGTCTATGTCGGCACGTTGGAACGTTGGGGGCTGTTTAAAGATGAGGAAAACCCGGTTGCGCGTTCGAATGTCTGTCCTGAAATCGATGCTCCACCTGAGCCCAGTTTCCATGCCTTCAGTTATACAGTCCCAGCCGCGGCTGATCAGTCACGGAGTTTCGTGATCGCCGGGTCTGCAGAATCACCCGAGGGCGGCGCGACTTACGAGGAACGAATTATTCGATTAGGGGAGACGTCCGAAGATGCGCTACTTGAAAAAGCGCAATATGTAATACAAGCGATGGAAAAACGTATGTCGGCGCTGGACGTTGGTTGGGAAGATGCCACAGTGACCCATGCTTACACGGTTCATGACCTTCACCCTTTTCTTGGTGACGAACTCGTATCCCGCGGTGCGGCCGACGCCGGCTTAACTTGGGTCTATGCTAGGCCGCCGGTAATTGGTCTAGAATATGAGATGGACGTCCGCGGCGTGCATACCGAGTATGTCATGGTCTGATGGTGACGTTAAACCTATGCATCCGCTTACAACTCAGTTTCCCGCTTAGGCGTGAAGCCGGTTGTCTTTTCGGTCTATTTTCTTGAGCGGGAACACCGAATCATTCGGATGATACACCAGCTTAAGTTGGAAAACAGCAGCTCGATCAGGCGAGAACAAAACAGGAAAACTGCGAGAAATTCTATTTATTTTCAATTTATTGGTTTTTTTATTGAAGAAAAGAACAAAAGGAGTACATTGGGTTCATTATAGAAGATTGCACCCATAACATCGGTATGGAATAAGGAGAGGTTGAGATGGCTGAGGCGAACCTGAGAGTGGTTGACGGAGAAAACATGGACAGATCCGAAGCGGACAAGAATAAGGCGCTTGAAGCAGCATTGAGCCAGATCGAGCGCGCCCATGGCAAAGGTTCAATCATGAAGCTTGGCGACGGTTCAAATCCTGTAGATATTGAGGCGATCTCAACCGGTTCTATTGGGCTTGATATTGCACTTGGTATTGGAGGCGTGCCGCGCGGCCGCATCGTCGAAATTTACGGGCCGGAGAGTTCTGGAAAGACAACGTTGGCACTTCACATAGTGGCAGAAGCTCAAAAAAAAGGAGGTAATTGTGCCTTCATTGACGCAGAACACGCACTTGACCCGGTTTATGCCCGCAAACTAAACGTCGACGTTGAAGAATTGTTGATCTCTCAGCCTGACGCCGGCGAGCAGGCACTTGAAATTGCAGATACATTGGTTCGGTCAGGTGCGATAGACGTGATTGTGATTGACTCTGTCGCAGCGCTGGTACCAAGAGCGGAACTTGAAGGAGAGATGGGCGACACTCATGTTGGATTGCAGGCCCGGCTTATGAGCCAAGCACTGCGCAAACTGACCGGCTCTATAAACCGATCCCAATGCCTAATAATATTTATTAACCAAATTCGTATGAAAATCGGAGTAATGTTTGGTAGCCCGGAAACCACCACAGGTGGCAATGCCCTTAAATTTTATTCTTCTGTGCGTCTAGATATCCGACGGATAGGTGCGATTAAAGATCGAGACGAGATTGTTGGTAATCAGACTAGAGTCAAAGTCGTTAAAAATAAGATGGCGCCACCTTTTAAAACGATTGAATTTGATATCATGTATGGTGAGGGTATCTCGAAGATGGGTGAATTGGTTGATCTTGGGGTCAAGGCTGGACTTGTTGAAAAATCGGGATCATGGTTTTCTTATGGTGATCAGCGGATTGGGCAAGGGCGAGAAAATGCCAAGACATTCTTGCTAGAGAATCGGGATATATCCGATCAACTTCAGCAAAAAATTCTTGAGCATGCCGGTGTGCTCAATGAAGCGGCGATGACCGATCCACCCGGGATTATTTCAGATGAAGATGAAGAGGGAGCAGATTCATAAAAACGATAAACAGAAAAATTACAGATAAACAGGCTCCGGTGGCGGAGCCTGTTCTGTGTCTGGACAGTGTCGATTTGGACCGTTAAAAAAAAGCGCTTTCCGGCCGGTCTTAGGCAATGTTCCCCCCCCCCGTTGGCCGGTGAACTGAACAGGCGAATTTCGGACTAATGACGGCGACAACAAACGATATCCGGGCGAAGTTTCTCGATTATTTTGGCCAGAACGATCACGAGATCGTGGCGTCATCGCCATTGGTGCCGAATAATGATCCGACGCTTCTGTTTACCAATGCCGGTATGGTGCAGTTCAAGAACGTTTTCACGGGCTTGGAAACGCGTCGATATAAGCGAGCGACCACATCGCAAAAGTGCGTTCGCGCTGGCGGGAAACACAACGATTTGGAGAATGTCGGCTACACAGCTCGTCACCATACTTTTTTTGAAATGCTGGGTAATTTTTCGTTCGGCGATTATTTCAAAGAGGTTGCGATAGAGCATGCTTGGAACCTTGTGACAAAAGAGTATGGCCTTCCGGCCGAAAAATTGTTGGTAACCGTATTTTCAGAGGATAATGAGGCATATGATCTGTGGCGGAAGATTGGTGGCCTCTCCGGAGATCGCATAATCCGTATCCCAACGAGCGATAATTTTTGGTCTATGGGCGATACAGGTCCTTGCGGACCCTGTTCAGAAATTTTCTACGATCACGGCGACGAGATTCCGGGCGGACCACCCGGGAGCCCTGACGAGGATGGGGATAGGTTTATTGAAATCTGGAACCTAGTGTTTATGCAGTTTGAGCAGATCGACGCCGATACCCGTGAACACCTACCCAAACCATCTATTGATACGGGAATGGGGCTGGAACGTATGTCGGCTGTTCTACAGGGTAAACACAACAATTACGAAATTGACTTGATGCGTAACCTGATCGAGGCCTCAGCCGAAGCTTCGGACGTCCCGACGGGCGGGGATAATCTCTTCTCCCACCGCGTTATTGCCGACCACTTGCGTGCGTCAAGTTTTCTGATATCCGATGGGGTACTGCCGTCAAATGAGGGCCGCGGCTACGTGCTCCGGCGCATAATGCGTCGCGCCATGCGGCATGCGCACATAATGGGCTGTGACGAACCTCTATTATGGAAACTCGTCCCGGCTTTAATTAACGAAATGGGCGCGGCCTTTCCGGAGTTGGAGAGAGCCGAGGCGCTTGTAAGTGAGACGCTTAAGCTTGAGGAAGCCCGGTTTAAAGAAACGCTAGGCCGTGGCCTGCGTTTGTTAGAGGATGAAACAAAAAAATTGGGCGACGGAGAGGAACTCGACGGGAACATCGCTTTCCGTCTTTATGACACCTATGGTTTCCCACTCGATCTGACCGAAGATGTCCTTCGAAGTCAGGGCCGCACACTAGATAAGCTCGGTTTTGATGCCGCAATGGAACGACAGCGGGCCGAGGCGCGAAAGAACTGGACTGGCTCAGGGTCAGCGGCGGATGAGACCGTGTGGTTTGACATTCGTGAGCGCGTGGGGGCAACCGAGTTCTTGGGATACACTACGGAGCAGGCTGACGGTATAATCGCTGCGATGTTAATGGATGGCGCTGAGGTCGAAGAAGCCACCAAAGGAACAAAAATCGAGTTAGTGGCTAACCAGACGCCGTTCTACGGCGAGTCCGGGGGCCAAATAGGCGACGCAGGCAAGCTTACAACTGATGGCGCGGAGGTTGTCGTTATCGATACCCAGAAGAAGCTTGGCGACGTTCACGTCCATGTTGGAATTGTTTCCAAGGGGACGATTAAGATTGGAGATGCCGGCGTATTCGTAGTCGAAAATGGTCGCAGGTCAGGACTCAGAGCGCATCACTCAGCCACTCACCTACTACATGAAGCACTCCGCCGCGGTCTCGGGGAACACGTGACCCAGAAGGGATCACTGGTAGCACCCGACCGGCTGCGGTTCGATATTTCGCACCCGCGAGCAATCCAGGCTGATGAACTTCGGGTTATAGAAAGAGAGGTAAACGCGAGGATCCGCCTTAATACTCCAGTTGATACATGGCTAATGTCTCCAGATGAAGCAATTGAACAGGGAGCTATGGCTTTATTTGGCGAAAAATACGGCGAGGAGGTTAGGGTCGTTTCTATGGGTGGTGATGGAGAACAATTCTCAGTTGAACTCTGTGGCGGAACCCACGTTTCGCGAACCGGTGATATTGGTTTTTTCCAGATTGTTGGTGAAGGAGCGGTGGCATCTGGTGTTCGTCGCATCGAGGCATTGGCCGGTGAGACTGCGGAAGTTTTTGCCCGCGAACAAGAAGATTTACTAGGTCAGGCGGCGCAGGAACTTAAGACGGGTGCGGAGAATGTGCCTAGTCGGGTCAAGGGACTGCTGGACGAGCGGAAGAATTTTGAGAGAGAACTGTCGGATTTGCGCCGAAAGTTGGCGGCGGGTGTATCCGATGCAAGTGGCCGCCGTGATGACGAGCGAAAAATTTCTGACCTGATATTCTCTCCGCGAATAATGGAGGGAATCCCGGGCAAAGAGCTAAAACCCATGGCTGACGAGATAAAGAAACGGATCGGATCCGGCGTGACCGTGATTGTGTCCGTTGATGAGGGAAAAGCGTCAATCGTTGTTGGTGTAACTGATGATTTAACGGAGCGGATAAGTGCAGTTGATCTGGTCCGACTTGGTTCCGTAGCCTTGGGCGGAAAGGGGGGAGGCGGTCGTCCTGATATGGCTCAGGCGGGTGGTCCCGATGGTGCGGCCGCCCAAGCGGCAGTTGACGCGATAGCGGAGGCAATTGCCGACGCATAATTTCATTTTTATAAATTTACGGCTGGGGTTACCCGAGCCTTTACAGACCGTCCGCCAAAACGCATTTTATAGTTATCCTTTCCAGCGGCGATCGTAACCGGCGCCCTTCCGATCACTACTGTCACAATGAATAAGCCCGTTAGGAGACCCGAATATGTTTGATCTTTTGTCTATTGCACGTACAGAGGCTGATGGAGGCGACCTGTTCAGCGTACTCAACGGCTTGTTCGAAACAGCCGACGTTAAGCCCGAAGGTTTCGACGACGCTGTCGTATGGAAGGGAGGAAATTTTGTTGGTAACGTTAATCCAGTAGCGCATTCGTTCACCGATGCTTATGCCCTTCTTGGAACGCTTGCGGCCATCGACGTGCTAAAACTTCCATTTTATGCCGTGCCTATGTGGTCTCAATATCGTCACGATACCGAACTCGCCCCGCTAAGTTGGTTTGGCAATATGCCATGCACATCGATAAAGTGGTCGACGGCAGGCGATGCTTATGTAAACGATGGAAAAGGTGGGAAAGTCGTCGTAATGGGCAAGTCGGCTAATGCGCCTTTGCGTACCCAGGCGGGGGTCTACTGTAACGTGCGACCCTACGGACCGATTACGGTGGTTCGTTGTATGCCGTGCTTGCCATACTCTCAGAACAAGAAAGTATTCAACGTTGACGACATGGGCATTGTACATTCCGAGATGAATACACCTGGCGTTCAGCTTGCCTATGCCAATCGCCTGTTCCTTAAAATGGTGCACGAAACCGGTCGTCTTGGACGAGTCGCGACAAAACCAACCCAAGCAATGGAAGATGGTATCAACGCGGGGCTCCATTCTTGGCTGTTGCAAGGCACTAAGTTCGAGGTTGGGCGTAAATACGCTGTTGACCCCTATGAGGAACACAAGGATCGAATCGAGAAAATTGTGGCATTGCTACCGTCCGACTTCAAAGACGGCATGGAGAATTGGGGTGGTCGTATCGAACAGCATATCGCTGATACAAATTACGGATTGCTGCTGTGGGACCTGATAGAAAAGCGCGATACCATAGTGCTTGCAACCGACCTTGACGGCGATCGTCTGACGGATCTTCTTGCAGATGTTTCAGACCCTTTGCGTACTTTCGGCGGTATGGTTGCCAAACATCTCGGCCGAGAAGTTGATATTAGGGAGATGTGGTCCGAAATGGGTTATACCACCGGTAACGGCCGCGATATGACGTCCGTCATGTATCGTATGGATGGCCCCCCGATCCACGAACAAACCCTTGGCTCCGCCGATGCGATGCTCCTGCGGCTTCTGGATGGGGATGAATCTATGGGCGGAACAAAGCAACCTTACGACCCACGAATCCATTTCGTACTAATCCGGGACGCGTATCTAGATGCTAACCCGGAAAACGTCGACCTGCGTAAGTGGCTCGATGATGCCTTAGAAAAATTTGACGCGGTCTACAGTGGAAATCGACCAGGTTTCATAGAGGGTTATGCTGCGCTCAAGGAGGCAATCAAACCTTGGGGTAATACGGTTTGAAGCCCTCAAGAAAGAAACTTTTGAAAGCCCCTCCCCGGATTTATTGTTTGACTAAGCGATCAATGGCTGTCGATGGGTCTGCAACTGAGCAAAAATGGGCGAGAGCGTTGGTGTGAGCGAACCCATTCTCGACAACATTGCGTACCAGGCTGTCAAAGGGTTCCCAGTAGTCGTCGGTACTAATCAGGATGATTGGTTTTACGTGTTGGTCAAGTCGACGCCAAGTGATCATTTCGAAAACTTCTTCAAGTGTTCCCAATCCGCCCGGGAGGGCGATGAAAGCGTCAGACAATTCGAACATCATGCGTTTACGCGTATGCATACTGTCAACAATATGAAGTTCTGTCAGCCCCTTATGGGCAAGTTCTCGATCGCATAAAAATTCCGGAATCACACCGATTGCTTCTCCGCAATTGGCCAGTACGGCGTCTGCAACTGCACCCATCATTCCTACATTGCCGCCGCCGAACACCAACCGGATATCATTCTCGGCTAATTGTCTGCCAAGGTCTTCCGCCGCAGTTCGAAAAACCGGGTATTTACCCTCGGAAGCGCCGCAGAATACGCATACAGATTTTATTGAAGAGTCGCGCATGTGGAGTATCCTTTATTTTTTTCGAGTCTAATGATCAGGAGGCCTTGACCCCAAACTACAAAACACGAATATCAAGTGTCATCAAGTCGACGTTTTAATCCGGCTTGGAGAGGCTCGAGAATGAGTTATAGACAATTTTTGTTCGCTTGCATCTCGGTTCTAGTGTTCGTCGTGATCGGGTTCTCCGTCCGTGGTGAGCAAACTGATGAAATTAGAAGTGGCAAATATCTGACAATCGCCGGCGGTTGTTTTAGCTGCCATACCGATTTCAAAGCCAAGGGACAGCCGTTTGCGGGGGGCGCGCCGATAAAAACACCTTTCGGGACTTTTATTTCTCCGAATATAACACCGAGTAAGGATCATGGGATTGGGAATTGGTCAGATGCCGATTTCATTCGCGCCATGCGCGAAGGTATAAATCCGGATGGCGACCACTATTTTCCCGTCTTCCCCTATACGTCCTATACAGGGATCACAACCCCCGATTTGAGAGCAATGAAGGCCTACTTATTTACGCTAGACCCCATAGAAAAGTCGGCCGATTCGCATGATATTCCACTCCCTTTTCGCTGGCGATTTCTCCAATTCGTATGGAAACTCTTATTTTTCCGCGAAGGGGGTCGAAAGCCAAATCCGAAGTGGTCGATTGAGGTTAAACGGGGCGCGTATCTTGCTAATACCCTCGGGCATTGTGGTGAATGCCATACTCCCCGTAATAAACTGGGGGGGCTAGATTACGAGAGTTGGATGTCCGGCTCTGTAATCGGGCCCGATGATAAAAATATTCCAAATATCACTCCGGATCTTGAGACCGGCTTAAACTTTTCAGTGCCGCAGATCGTTGAGTACTTGAAAACCGGTGCAACTCCTGATTTCGACTTCGCGGGCTCGATGATGGCAGACGTGATAGCGCACAGCACAGGTAAGATGACCGATGAAGATCTGAAAGCGATCGCATTGTATCTGAAGTCGTTACCGCCACTTAAACAAACGTTCTAATAGACTTATTACTCTACGTGAGATTTTTCGTGCGATTCCACGGTTTTTGCCTATGTTCGGTAGAATAACTTAATATTGAATGGTGTTCGCAGGGTGAATAGGCCGCTGATCGTTGGTATCGCAGGTGCATTAGTCGTTCTGGTGGCGATACTGATGACGTTTTTTGTTGATCGCGAGCCCGATAGACCGCTGGCGCCGACACCGAAAGTGGATGAGCCGATATCCAGCCAGCCTAACGAGGTTGCACCTAAACAACCGGCTTCTAAGAAACAAGTTACCCCCAAAGCGGGTAATGCCAGTCGTGCGAGCGATAATTTTAATGTGGAACACGATCCTGCGGGCTCCCTAATGGTCAAACCGTCCTTTGATATTGTTCGGGTAGATCCGCAGGGGAACGCGGTAATTGCAGGGCGGGCTGTGCCAAATTCACTTATCTCGGTCCGAAAGGGAAATGAAGTCATTGGCACCGTAAAGGCGGATAAGCGAGGACAGTGGGTTCTGTTGCCAGAAAATATTCTATCAAGTGGCACGCATGAACTCACCGTCATGGCGACGGGTCCTGACGGGACGGAGGTATTTTCCGAGAAGAGGTTGATCTTAGTCGTGCCGGATTCGGGTAATGTTATTGCCGATCAACCTGGATCAAGAGACACAGGCTCGATTGCTGTTGCTATTCCGAATTCCGCTGAAGAAACTCCCTTTATTTTATCGAACACCGGCGACATTAGCGCTGTGAAACTAACACTGGACGTTATTGACTATGGGGCCCGCGTTGACGCGATATTGTTATCGGGACGAGCAAAACCCCACACCGAGGTTAGGGTTTACCTTGATAACAATTACATCGGGCGCACCGGCGCGGACGGAAAGGGGACTTGGCGTCTCAATCTCAGTGTTGATATTCCAACCGGATTGTATCGGTTGCGCGTTGATCGTGTAGGCCCCGATGGTCAAACGCTTGAGCGGGTCGAGTTACCGTTTCTGCGGGCGATACCTGTCGGTGATATACCAGACAGCGAGGTGGTCTTCGTTCAACCAGGCAATAGCCTTTGGCGTCTTGCCCGTAATGTGTACGGGAGCGGATTACGCTATACCGAAATCTATAAGGCCAATAAGGATCAGATCCGAGACCCGGACTTAATTTACCCCGGTCAGGTCTTTTTTCTGCCTAAGACCGCCAAGTAGTGCGGTGTGAGCCGTAGCTCTGTCAATATGTTCAACAAGGAATTGTTGCGTTGATTATGGATTGCAAGCAAAGGATTAAATTTAATCAACTCCCCTAGAACTATGCGTAAAGACACAGGGTTATGTTGTTATTGGTATATCCACGCCTGCAGAGATAGAAAATCGTTTGCTTTAGATTTTTTTAGATTCCGCCCAGATGTCCTTTAAATCTTCGCGTCGCACTTTGCCACGGTCAGACTTTGGCAAATCCTCCATAAAGAATATTTGATTTGGCATTTTGAAATCTGGTAGAGAATCCGAGCACCAAGATTTTACTTCCTCCTCGCTAAGACTTTCTCCACGTTTTAAGGAAAGATAGACGACGATCTCCTCGCCGTAGATCTGGTCTGGTACACCAACGGCGGCAGCTTCCCGCACCTTGGGGTTTCGAAGTAGGACATTATCGATTTCGAGCGGTGCGATATTCACGCCACCTCGTATAATAAGATCTTTTGTCCGCCCTGTAACCGTTACGAAACCGTCACCATCCGTTGAACCAAGATCACCGGTATGTATTCTTGTGTTTGAAAGATCCTCAAATTTCCCCTCCGGGGAAATTGTACCGATACATGTTTGGGGGCCGCCAATGGTGATCTCACCCTCTGTATTGGAAGGGCATATTCGACCGTCGGGATCGAGAATTTTGAATTCTTGATGTTTTGCCGGCGGTCCGACCGTTCCCATTTGCCTACGGTAGTGCCGGTTACCGCAGATCCAACCGGCTTCCGACATGCCATATAGCTGCAACAGGGTTACCCCGTACATAGACTCAAAAAGTTTCCATTGATCTGGCGACAGTGGCGCGGTGGAGCAGGTCATCAGTCGCAGAGATGGTAGGTCACGGTCCGACTCTGGCGGAGGTTCGTTGAGTAGCATATTTACGACCGTTGGAACCCCGGCGGCGAATGTTATGCCATGATCACGAATCCAGCTGAAAAACCGAGAGCGGGAGAAACGTTGCGCGATATGCATTGTTAAACCGGTTTGAAGCCAAGGCATCAGGCTCAGTATTTGAGCGGAATTCCAACCGAAAGACCGATATTCAAGGGTCCGGTCATCTGCTGTTAACCCCAGCATATCCAATGTGTTAAGACCATTTAGCCAGTAAGCCATGTGATTGTAGACAACGCTTTTGGGTTTGGATGTGGTCCCGGATGTACAAAAAATACATGAAAGATCTTCAGCACTGTTTTCGCTATCGATATTTTGGCCAGCTCCAGTTTCATATCCCGCGAGTATTGAGAAAAGTTCATCGGGGTCTGTTTCGACGGATTTTTCTTTGTCCCAGCCGGCAAAGCGGACAGACGGCATTTTAAGCGCTGCCGTGATAGTATGGGCGTTAAGGTCCGCATGCCAGAAGGTGAGAGCAGGATCGATACCTTCGATGATCTCTACCAGGTGAATTTCATTCATTTCTACATTAAGAGGGCAGATTGCCGCGCCATACCGCCAGACACCTATCCAGACGATTAGTTTTTCGATATTTTCATCAGACAAAAGCGCTACTTTATCACCCGGCCGAATACCCTTTTCCTTCAGGAAGAGTGCTACTCGGTCTGCTTCTATAGCTAGTTGGCCCCAAGTTATCTTTTTACTTTCCTGATCTAAATCGACGATAGCGGCCTTCTCAGCATCACGGTCAGTCCACTTTTTCAATAAGCCACGAGTCGACTCGAATGGGAGGTCTAGTTCAGGCTGTTGGGACATATCAATTGGCATAAGCGCTCACGTTGTTTTTGGATCGGTGACGGTTGCTTCTCTTCCGCCGAATCTACTTACCGGCGTTAGTTGGGTCAGGTCAAGCGGGCTAGCTTTTGCTCTGAGCCAGTTGATAATCTTCTTTCCGACGCTGACGCCAGGCCAGTAAATTGGCGCGGACCATCAGTAACGACGGCGTAACAAACATCGTCAAAAGGGTAGCGAACGCTAATCCAAACGCAATCGCTGTCGATAATTGCTGCCACCATTGGGTCGAAGGAGCACCAACAGAAATTTCTCGGGTCACGAAATCGATATTGACCCGAGTAACCATAGGTAGAAGACCGAAAATTGTTGTTGTGGTCGTCAATAGTACTGGGCGAAGGCGCTGCGCACCGGTTCGAATGATAGCTTCGCGCGGTGACGCCCCTTTTTTGACAATACGGTCGAATGTGTCAATCAGCACAATGTTATTGTTGACAACAATCCCTGCTAGCGCGATGACGCCAACTCCGCTCATCACAATACCGAATGGTTGCTCGATTAAAAGAAGACCTAACATTACCCCAACGGTCGACATGATGACTGCGGAGAGGATCAAGAAAGCAGAATAGAACCGGTTGAACTGTGTAACCAGAATAATAGCCATGAGGAACAGCGCCACCCCGAATGCCCGACCTAGAAATGCTGAAGCTTTTTTCTGTTCCTCGTCTTCACCCTTAAACATGACTTGGACGCGAGGATCGATATTAGCTTCCTCATTAATCCACGATTGAATTTCCTTATTCTTAATATCAGCGAGGACCCCTGGTAAGACGTCTGCTTTAATGCTCATTGAGCGGCGAGTATCTGTTCTGCGTAATTCGGTAGTCCGATACTTTGGAACTCGCTGGATGAAATTACTCAAAGGGATTAACCCTTTGGGTGTTTGTAACCGGATTTGGTCAAGCTGTCCGAGCGTACGTTTATCCTCCGGAAAGCGAATTACGATGTCGACCTCTTGGTCGGCGTCATCGGGTTGAAACTCGGAAATCTTCAGGCCATTAGTTACTAACCGTATTATTTGCCCTATTGCGGTGACATCGGCTGCGTATTTCGAGGCTTGAGCACGGTCGACCTTGAGTTGCCACTCGACCCCCGGAATCGGCCGCCCATCTTCAATATCTTTAAGCCCTGTAAGGGTGTTTAATTTTGCGCGAATTTTTGAAACGGCAGGTTGAATAGTCTCCGGGTAGCGGGATGAGACTAGAATGTGGATCGGTTTTCCGACTGGTGGACCAGCCTCCTCTTTGGCCGTTTCGACGTAAATCCCGGCAAGTTCACGCGAGCGATTTACTATGTCTGCAAGGATTAGATCGGCATTGCGGCGCGAATCCCATTTCGCGAATTCTAAATTAATCGTGCCTATAATGTCAGCGGGAGTGTCGTCGCGACGTTGTTGTTTTCCCGAAAGGACGTAAATTGCGCTGAATTCCCCGCGTTCTCTTTGAATATCACGAATGTGGCTTTCTACGTCGGCAACAAGAGATGCCTTCTCGTCTACGGACATGTTACCACGTGCGAAAACCTTCATAATTGCGCGATCAGGTTCAACCTTTGGAAAAAACTCGAATCCTCGCCCGAAATTTGCGTATACAACCCAAACAACGATTAAAGACACAACGCCAAGGAAAACTATCTTTGCCGGATGATTCAAGATGCCATTTAGGCACTTAATATAAAAACCGGTGAAGCCGCGGACATTACTAATGTCGCCATCTTCCATTAACGACATTTGTTCTACAGTTTTTCTGTCAAGTGCCCCTGGTTTGCCAAACTGGGCTCCTAGAGTTGGTACAAATATAAGGGCCATTGCCAGTGATGCTACGAGCACGGCGATCAGAGTTATAGGAAGAAATTTCATAAACTCCCCAACGATGCCAGGCCAAAATAACAGCGGTAAGAATGCAGCGAGAGTAGTCACGGTCGATGTAATTATAGGCCAGGACATACGTTTGGCCGCTTCATTGTATGCGTTCCGTCGGGATATGCCTTCTATCATTTTTCTGTCGGCATACTCTGTGACGACAATCGCGCCGTCGACAAGAAGGCCGACCGAGAGGATTAGGGCGAAAAGAACTACTATGTTGACAGTTAGGCCAAAGGCCCCGAGCACAAGGATACCGGTCAGGAAAGATCCGGGAATCGCAAGCCCCACTAAAAATCCAGCCCGAACGCCAAGCGCTGCGACAATGATGATCATGACTAAAAGGACAGCTGACAGGACATTGTTCTGAAGATCCGAAAGCATGTTTCGAATGTTCTTGGAATCATCGCCAGAGAAAGTGACGTTTATCGCTCGGGGCCAGCTATTCCGTTCCTGTTCAACCAGTGCTTTAACCGCTTTCACAGTCTCTACGATATTTTCGCCAGTTCGTTTTTTTACTTGCAAGGAAATGGCTGATTTACCATTCAGGCGAGCATAGGTTTCACGGTCCTCGAAAGTGCGTTGTACCGATGCGATGTCGCCTACAGTTACAACGGAATCGCCTTTTGTTTTAAGGGGCATTTTCAGGATATCGCCCACATTCTCGAATAGGCCGGGTACTTTCAACGCATAGCTGCCCTTTTTACTATTTAAAGAACCGGCTGCAATCACCCTGTTAGAGCGGTTAATAGCGTCCAGTACCAGTCGCGGGTCTAGGCCATAAGAGTCTAAAAGAAGGGGATTTATTATGATTTCGACCTGCTCATCCCTGTCACCACCAATTTTTGCCTCAAGAACCGAAGATATACTCTCTATCTTTTCTTGAAGAATTCGGCCCAGTTTAAGCAGTGTTCGTTCTGGCACGTCACCGCCAAGTGTTACGGTTATGATAGGGAAGAGGCTAAGATTAACTTCCATAACCTTTGGCTCTTCTGCGTCTTCCGGCAATTCCGCCTTCGCGATATCGACCTTCTCGCGAACATCATTAATTGCCCTGTCAGAATTGAATCCTGCTTCGAATTCAAGCAATACATTGGCACCACCCAGATACCCGCTTGACCGTATTTCCTTAATGCCTTCAATCGATTTGAGCTCGCCCTCCATGGGACGTACAAGTAGGCGGTCACTATCTTCTGGCGCTATACCTTTCAGTGACATGGAAACGTATATAATCGGGATGTTTACATCTGGCCGAGCCTCCTTAGGAATGCCCATATAGGTCGAGAACCCGGAGATCAGTATTAGAATGAGAAGCGCAATAATCGTGCGAGATCGCGACATTGCGAGATCAATAATAGTCATGCCCCGTTCTTTGTTTGCTCGAGAACTGGCCTAACTTTCTGGCCTGCTTTGACGTACTCGTGACCCACCGTGATTAGCCGTTGACCATCTCTCAGCCCGATAACCCAGATACCGTCGGTTGTATCAGATATTATTTTGATGGTCATGAAACGCACAATGTCGCCATCATCAACAATTCTAACACCAATCTTACCGCTATCCGCGAGTGTTAGGACGGACGGAGAAATAACATGGACGGAAACCGGATTTAGTGGAAGTTTAAGTTTTCCCGTTAGGCCGGAGCGGATTTTGTAATCGGAATTCGGTATTTCCAATTCTACTCTAAATGTTCTTGTCTCCCTGTCTGCTACAGCCGAGATAAAACGCAATTTACCGTCAGCGATCTGTCCGTTGACCAAGGTAACTGTACCGAGCTGACCCACTTCCAAGGATTCGATGTGGCGCTCAGATACGAAACCGACTGCGAGGATTGGGTCAAGGTCAACGACTTTTGCGATATTGTCGCCGATCTTTACAAAATTACCATTTTCGACATACCGATTCTCAAGAATCCCCTGAAATGGTGTCTTAATAGTTGTTCTCGCAAGATCCAGACGGATCGTTTTTGCTTGAGCGAGCGCAGAACTTACCAGAGCATGCGCTTCAGCGAGTTTCGCGTCAGACCTAAAGCCCTTTTTGGCAAGCTTTTTGGCAGCCTCAAACTCGATCTCGCGCTGCCGGACAAGTGCGGTTTTTTCGATAAGCCTAGAATTTCGGTCGCCGATATCCTGCCGCGCAATAATCTCACCGGCTTTGACTATCCTTCCCTCTTTTTCAGAAACAGTTTTGATTAGGCCAGCGGTTTCCGCTCGTATTATAATCCTTCGTGACTCCTCAGTCTGCCCGTTCACTATGACAGCGTTCTGCTCCGTTCGCGAATGTAATTCGCGCACTCGGACAGAGACTAATTCTATAGAATTTTGTTTTGTTGCTCTGAAGTCATTCGTGTTTGTAAGATTTTTGTGACCGCCAATTTGTCCAGAGATAATCCAGACTATAGACCCGACCGCTAAAACACCTGCGAAAATCACTGACCGTCTCATTCTCAAATCCTAGAACATTGATGCGAGTAGGAGGGGGCGCAGATTACTGCGGATGATATTATCCAAGTTCTCTGCGAGAACCTTTAAAAGGATAGGCATGGTTTCCATCAAGATTTATTCTCCTGACTGTTTATGAGCGAAAATGTCATTCTTCGGGTGGCTCGCTCGTTTTAATTTGGAAGGCGGTCAGGTCGATTCTTTCACGAGTTTGTTCAAAGAATTACATTTTGAACCGCGACAAATCGTTATGAAACCTCTGTTTGAACCATGACTAAGCCTGTCAGAGCCGCTCATTCTGCAATCAGACTATTCCCCAACAGATTGCTATCACTTCCGACTATGCAAGGGGCGGTGTGATTATCATACAGTTTTGTATGATAATCGCCTATACGCGTTTTTAAATAAGTTCTTCAGTCCTGACAAAAATTCCTTCGCAACCGAATTATTCGTCGATATAGTCGGTATACTAGATAAACATTTATGATATGCATCGCCTTGCCCGAGACGTTGCATAGTGGAGAGGCAACGTGTCGGCATCGCCGCCACATCATAAAAATCGCCCGGAGAAAACGGGTAATAACGCGGTAGGCAGAAAAGACGTCGATCGTAAAGAACGCCTGTTCGCCGCACTGGACTTGGGAACCAATAACTGTAGGTTGTTGATTGCCCAGCCTGAAGGGTGCGGATTCCGAGTAATTGACGGTTTTTCGCGTGTAGTTCGACTTGGCGAGGGTGTCGGCGAAGCAGGGACGCTTTCTGAGGCGGCCATAGAGAGAACGATTGATGCCCTCAAAATCTGCGCCAACAAAATATCCCGCCGTCGGGTATCGAATGGTCGGTACGTTGCCACACAAGCAGCCCGATCGGCCCGAAATAGCGATTATTTTATTCGCAGGGTAAAGGATGAAACCGGGATAGAAATGGAAATCATTTCTTCTCGCGAGGAGGCAGAGCTAACACTAACAGGATGTTTCTCTCTTTTGGAGCCTTCATACGAGTATGTACTGATGTTTGATGTTGGCGGGGGAAGTGCGGAATTTGTGTGGGCACGGATATTAAAAATGGGAGGGGCACAGATCCTAGGGTGGACGTCTCTTCCCTGTGGAGTTGTCACGTTGACAGAGACGCATGGTAGTAAAGAGTTTGCCCCTTTAGAGTATAAGTCTTTGGTATCTAGCGTGGTCGAAATAGTACGACCATTCGATTTGGAGTTTGGGATATCGGATAACATCGCCCGGGGTAGAGTGCAGATGGTTGGCACCGCTGGAACGGTGACGACGGTGGCGGGTCTCGATATGTGTTTAGCACGATACGACCGTTCGCGTGTTGACGGAAGCTGGTTAAGTTTTGATTCAGTCGGGCGTATTAGCCAAGCTCTTTCGACTCAGTCTTATGATGAACGTGCAGCTAATCCATGTATCGGTCACAACCGAGCGGATTTGGTCGTTGCTGGATGCGCCGTACTTGAGGCGGTTTGCCGAATTTGGCCTGCTGGGCGATTAAGAGTCGCGGACCGCGGCGTCCGAGAAGGGCTTCTCAGCGTGATGTCTGGACAGTCCAAGGCGACCTGCGATGGTGCGGCGACATTCGCCGCAGAATAGAGAGCTAGTATGGCTCGGCACTCCGGAAAAAAAGGTGGAAAGAAGAGAAAGCGCGTGGCGAGCGAGTTGACCGGGCGTAATATGCGTGTTCGCGTGAAGTCCGCACGCGGACGTAAATCCTCATCGACGCGCTGGCTCGACCGGCAACTTAATGACCCTTATGTTCATGAAGCGCGCAAGCGCGGTTACCGCTCGCGCGCTGCTTTCAAATTGCTGCAGCTCGATGAGCGATTCAATTTTCTTAAACGTGGACAACGCGTAGTCGACCTTGGCGCTGCCCCTGGAGGGTGGACCCAGATAGTGATGGAGAAAACCAAGCCATCGGAGAGCGGCGGTAAATTAATTGCGGTTGATATTCAGGAAATGGAAAGCCTAGTCGGGGTAGATACCTTGGTTCTTGATATCTGCTTACCCGAATCATCCCGTACCCTTCGAGAGCTTCTAGGAGCTCCTGCTGACGTCATTCTTAGTGATATGGCTGCTACCATCACCGGGCATAAGTCTACCGATCACCTACGGACAATGGCACTTTGCGAAGAAGCTCACACCTTGGCTACGGAGACGCTAGTGGATGGTGGTATACTAGTAATGAAGGCATTCGCCGGTGGCGCCCATGCTGACTTGATGCGATCCCTGAACCGGGATTTTAATAAGTTACATACTGTCAAGCCGGATGCATCGCGACCAGAAAGCGCGGAGACCTATATAGTCGCAACTGGATTCAGGTCTCGTCAAGAGAGGGATTCCTAAAGACCCTCAGTTTTGATTCCCTAGGAACACCAATTTATTTGGGATTCGACTCGCCTGTGTATATTATAAAACGCCACTCAAACAATAGGTGGTGGGATGAAAATCCGCGACGCACTTACCTTCGACGATATACTTTTGGTGCCCGCAGAATCGGCCATCCTCCCCCACGAAGCAGAGACACGTACGAGGCTGACCCGCTCTATCGAGCTTGGTATTCCTCTCGTATCGGCGGCAATGGATACAGTTACTGAGGCTAATATGGCTATCGCCATGGCCCAGGCTGGTGGTATCGGGGTCCTGCATAAGAATATGAATATTTCTGCGCAAGCGGATCAAGTTCGGGCAGTAAAGAAATTCGAATCAGGAATGGTGGTGAATCCGGTAACGATCGCGCCGGACCAAACTCTAGCGGATGCCCTGGCACTGATGGAGGGTTATCGTATTTCCGGTATTCCCGTCGTGGAACGCAAGGGCGGTAAGCTAGTTGGAATTTTAACGAATCGAGATGTTCGTTTTGCCGATAATGCTCTCCAGCCTATCAACGAACTCATGACGAGGGATAACCTGATCACTGTAGAGGAAGGTGTCGATATGGCAGAGGCGAGGCGCCTATTGCACCAATACCGGATTGAAAAATTGTTAGTCGTCGATAACGCGTATCGCTGTATCGGTCTAATTACGGTTAAGGATATCGAGAAAGCACAGCTCTACCCCAATGCTACAAAGGACGAAATGGGTCGGCTTCGAGTTGCAGCTGCAACCGGCGTGGGGGACGACGGGTTTGTTCGGGCAGAGGCGCTTATAGATGCTGAAGCAGATGTTGTTGTTGTCGATACTGCGCACGGTCATTCGCGGGGGGTTCTGGATGCGGTAGGTCGTATCAAACAGCTGTCGAATGGCATTCAGGTAGTTGCTGGTAATATTGCTACCCCGGATGGCGCAAAGGCTTTAATTGGTGCTGGGGCTGATGCGGTTAAGATTGGTATTGGGCCAGGGTCTATATGTACTACTCGCGCTGTCACAGGTGTCGGTGTTCCGCAATTTTCCGCGGTCTTGGAATCTGCGGAGGCTTGTAGAGCGGCAGATGTGCCGTGTATCGCGGATGGGGGCATCAGGTTGTCCGGTGATGTAGCGAAAGCAGTTGCTGCAGGAGCCGACTGCGTGATGGTTGGCTCGCTCTTGGCGGGGACAGAGGAGAGTCCCGGGGATGTATTTTTGTACCAAGGACGGTCTTACAAATCTTATCGCGGTATGGGCTCTCTTGGCGCGATGGCGGAAGGCTCAGCGGACCGGTACTTCCAGCAAGAGATCCAGGATAATCTCAAACTGGTCCCAGAGGGAATAGAGGGCAGGGTGCCCTACAAGGGGCCTGCTGGCGGAGTTCTTCACCAGTTGATAGGCGGCCTCCGAGCTGCCATGGGATATACCGGGAACGGAACACTAGCCGATATGCAACAAAGGTGCACGTTTCGGCGTGCGACGGCCGCCGGTTTCCGCGAGGGCCACGTTCATGATGTGTCGATTATGCGCGAAGCCCCGAATTACAGGCCACCAGACTAGGTGATGAAAAATTCTGATACAGGAAAACTTGCACATTTGGCTGGTTTCAAGGTACCGAACGGGAGAAACTTCTGAGCCGTGACTTCCGATGATAACGTTCTAATTATTGATTTTGGCTCTCAGGTTACCCAGCTGATCGCTCGCCGAGTGCGCGAAAGCGGAGTTTACTGTGAGATTCACCCGTTCAACCGTGTGACCAAAAAATTACTGACAAAGTTCGCGCCACGGGCTGTAATTCTCTCGGGTGGCCCAGCGTCGGTCCTCGATATTGATACGCCAAGGGCTCCAGATGAGGTGTTTGAACTTGGCGTCCCTGTCCTTGGCATCTGCTACGGCCAGCAAACCATGGTAGAGCAGCTTGGCGGCCGAGTGCAGACTTCAGATCACCGTGAGTTTGGACGTGCGGTGGTGAGGGTAATGGAAGACTGCGCGATTTTCGACGGTATTGCGGATGTCGGTTCCGAAGAGCAAGTATGGATGAGCCATGGCGACCGTGTTGATACATTGCCCGAAGGTTTTCGTGTCGTTGGAGTAAGCGAAGGAGCACCGTTCGCAGTCATCGCAAACGATGAGCAGAAATTTTACGGCGTTCAGTTCCATCCGGAGGTTATCCATACTCCCTCGGGTGCCGAGCTATTAAGGAATTTCACCCATAGAGTGGCTGGCTGTACCGGCAGTTGGACAATGACCACCTTTAGTAAACGGGAAATTGCCAAAGTCCGTCAGCAGGTCGGTGATGGCAAGGTGATCTGTGGCCTTTCGGGAGGCGTCGACTCATCCGTTTTGGCAGTCTTATTGCATGAAGCGATTGGCGACCAGCTTACCTGCGTATTCGTCGATACTGGCATGATGCGCTTGAATGAGGCTGACGAAGTAGTTGGCCTATTCCAAGATCACTATAATATCGCTTTAGTCCACAGGGATGCGACAAAACTTTTTCTCCGAAAGCTAAATGGCGTAACCGAGCCGGAACAGAAGCGCAAAGTCATTGGTGCTACGTTTGTTGACGTGTTTGAGGAAGAAGCGAGGAGTATTGGAGGAGCGGGCTTCCTGGCGCAGGGAACACTTTATCCCGACGTAATCGAATCCGTATCGTCCCACGGTGGGCCAAGCGCGATGATTAAATCGCACCATAACGTTGGTGGTTTGCCGGAACGTATGAACATGGAATTAGTCGAACCGTTGCGAGAGCTCTTCAAGGATGAGGTTCGCGCTCTGGGCCGTCAGCTGGGTTTGCCCGAGAATTTTGTTGGCCGCCATCCCTTCCCCGGGCCGGGTCTTGCGATTCGGATCCCTGGCGAGATTACAACAGAAAAACTCGGAATATTGAGGCACGCAGACTCAATCTACCTAGAAGAAATCCGAAAAGCCGGACTATATGATGATATATGGCAGGCCTTCGCCGTTCTGTTACCCGTTCAATCCGTGGGTGTAATGGGCGACGCTCGGACTTACGAGAACGTTTGCGCCTTGCGGGCAGTTACTTCGACAGACGGTATGACTGCAGACTTTTTTCCCTACGAGATGACGTTTCTGGGGCAAACCGCGAACAGAATTATAAACGAAGTTCCCGGTATTAATCGTGTAGTTTACGATATCACGTCTAAACCTCCCGGTACGATTGAGTGGGAGTGATTTATTTATTGTTTAATATCAATAGGTTATGCGTTTTTTTATGAATGATATGATCGAATTCAAGAAATGGATGGAGTTAAGTACCGATCTGTCGGAAAAGTCGATGAAGAATTACGCTGGTGGAGTAAAGAAAATTGAGGCAGATCTTCTGGAACTCGATCTGACTAACCAAAATCTTTTTGAAATAACTAGTCCAGATGATTTGACGCATTTAAAAAGTCAATATTTTCAGATTTCAGAGAATAAGGAATTAGATGAACGAGGCAAAGGTATGTACAGCGCTGCGTTCAACAAATTAATAGAGTTTAGAACAGACCAAGGTTCAACTCCCCTCTCCGACGAAGGAATTGTTTACATACTCTCGAACCCTGCAATGCCTGGATTAGTTAAAATTGGCAAAACAAACAATTTACAAAATCGACTCAATAGTCTGTTCAGCACAGGTGTTCCTATCCCATTTCGATGTGTATATGCAAAAAGAGTAAAAAATTATTCAAAAGTAGAGTCTAAACTTCATAACGGTTTAAGAAGTATGCGAGAAAATCCAAATCGTGAATTTTTTCGAATAGCAGAAGATGAAGTAATTAATTTTCTGGAAATGGTTGAAGGGGAAGACATCACCCCGAGAGAAGATCGATTTGAAGATAAAGAGGACGAAGTTGCTTTCGAGAGAGCAACGAGAATTGGACAGAGATTTAACTTTGAAATGGTGGGCATCAAAATTGGATCAATGCTTCATTTTATTCGCGACGAAAATATCACCTGTAAAGTCATATCAAAAAATAAGGTTGAATTTGAAGGAAGCGAGCATTCACTCTCGAGCGCCGGTTTGATCGCAACTAATAGATTTGGTTTCAATTGGAAGAGCGTTGCTGGACCACTTAATTGGAAATTTGAAGGAGAAATATTAGACGAAAGAAGAAAGAGATATGAAAGCGGTGATGAGTAGTTTCTTTATTGATTTGCTATAA
Source organism: Alphaproteobacteria bacterium UBA830 (assembly GCA_002295635.1). GTDB lineage: Bacteria > Pseudomonadota > Alphaproteobacteria > MPNO01 > UBA830 > UBA830. Next base: position 111,164 of record DBHK01000019.1, read on the forward strand.
TCCACCAGAGTTTCAAAGCAGTTTCAAAGTAAAACCAAACTATTGATTTTATTGAATAAAATGGGGTATTTTTATTGAGTGGGAGTGAAGTTTTTTATTCAGTAATACTATGCAGAA